>NZ_CP119804.1:1200000-2400000 GCF_029338375.1 Halorussus lipolyticus
TCAGCGTCGAGGAGGTCGTGGCCCAGATTCGGGACGACTACGAGACCTTCCGGAGCGACCACAATCTCGACAGACTCGTGGTGGTCAACGTGGCCTCGACCGAACCCGAACTGGCGGACGCCGACCGATACGACACCCGCGAGAAGTTCGAGGAGGCCGTCGCCGACGACGACGCCGACCTGCCGGCGAGTTCGCTCTACGCCTACGCCGCGCTGGTCGATGGCCACCCCTACGTCAACTTCACACCGAGTACGGGGTCGGCCCTCGGCGGACTGCACGAAGTCGCCGAGGACGAGGGCGTGCCCCATATGGGCCGGGACGCCAAGACCGGCGAGACGCTTGTCAAGTCCGCGCTCGCGCCGATGTTCGCCGGGCGGAACCTCCGGGTCATGTCGTGGGAAGGCCACAATATCCTTGGGAATACAGATGGAAAGGTATTGGAAGACAAGGAAAACGAGGCCGGGAAGCTGGCGAGCAAGGGCGACGTTCTCGACTCGATTCTGCCCGAGGTCGGCCACAACCGGGTCCGCATCGACTACACGCCGTCGCTGGGCGACTGGAAGACCGCGTGGGACTACGTTCACTTCGAGGGATTTCTGAACACCGAGATGACGATGCAGTTCACGTGGGAGGGGTCGGACTCGGCGCTGGCCGCGCCGCTGGTCCTCGATTTGGTGCGACTCGTCGCCCACGCCGACGACCACGGCGAGTCGGGGCTTCAGCCACAGTTGGCCTCGTTCTTCAAGGCCCCGATGGGCGTCGAAGAACACGACCTGTCCCGGCAGTTCGACCTGCTGGACGAGTACGCCGAGCGACATCTGGAGGCCGAGGAATGACCGCCGAGCGAGTCGTCGTCCTCAACGTGGTTGGCTTCCGACCCGAATATCTGGGAAGCGGCCACGCGCCGAACCTGACCGACCTCCTCGGGGAATCGGCCGCCGACCTGCGACCGCCCTTCCCGGCGGTGACGATTCCGGTCCAGACCACGCTGGCGACCGGTCAGTCTCCCGCGACCCACGGCGACGTGGCCAACGGCGAGTACGACAGGGAGTCCGATTCGGTGGCCTTCTGGGAGCGCGACCGAGGAGACCGCGAGCGAATCTGGGAGACTGCGAGAGACGCCGGACTCACCACGGGTGCGCTCTTTTTCCAGCACCTCATCGGAACCAACGCAGACGTGGCGGTGACGCCCTCGCCCATCGAGGACGAGAACAACGACCTCATCGAGATGAACTGCTGGACCAACCCCGACGACTTCTACGACGAGTTAGAGGCCGAACACGGCCACTTCCCGCTCCATCACTACTGGGGACCGGGGGCGAACGAGGAGTCCAGCGAGTGGATTCTGACCGCGGCGCGCGAGTCGGTTGAACGCTACGACCCCGACCTGCTCTGGGTCTACGTCCCGCATCTGGACTACGACGCCCAGCGCCACGGGCCGGATTCGGCGGAACTGATGGACGCGGTCGAAACCGTGGACGCGATGGTCGGCGGGTTTCTGGACCACCTCCGGAACGACGACCGGTGGGACGAGACGGTAGTCGGCGTCGTCAGCGAGTACGGATTCCACGGCGTCGAGACGCCGGTCTTCCCGAATCGCGCGCTCCGCGAGGCCGGACTGCTGGAAGCACACGAGGAGGACACCGAGGCGGAAAACAGCGAGGCAGAAGACAGCGAGGACGGCGAGGGCGGAATCGACGTGGACATTCCGGCCTCCGACGCCTTCGCCATGGTGGACCATCAGGCCGCACACGTCTACACCGACCAAGAAGCCATCCCGGAGGCCCGCGAGGTCCTCGCGGGACTGGATGGCGTCGCCGAAGTCCTCGGCGAGGAGGGCAAAGCCGAGTACGGAATCGACCACGAGGACTCGGGCGAGTTGGTCCTCGTCGCCGACCCGGACGCGTGGTTCCAGTACTACTGGTGGGCCGACGACGAGACACCGCCCTCCTACGCCACCGAGATGGACATCCACGCCAAACCCGGCTTCGACCCCTGCGAACTGTTCTTCGGCGAGAAGGTCCCGGTATCGCTCTCGCCGTCGCAAATCAGCGGGTCCCACGGCCGGGTGGACGACGACGTTGGCGGCATCTGCGCCTTCGGCGGCCCGGCCGCGCCCGACGAACTCCCGAGCGAGGTAGACGCCCGACAGGTCGCGCCGACGATTGCTGGCCTTCTGGGAGTCGAGGACGACCTCGGGATGGACTTCGAGGGGTCCTCGGTGGTGGAGTAGCTACAGGAACTCGTCGGGGAGTCGCTCGAACTCGGACTTGTGTTCGTCGGAGCAGAACCGATAGTGGTCTCCTCGGTGTGTGGTCTCGATTCGCTCGTACTGGTGGACCGGCCCGCCGCAGACCGGACACTCCGTGGTTGTCATCCGGAACAACGTCTATCGGCAGTCTGAAAAGCGCTACGGCGAAATTCGACCATTCCGACCCCAACACTTGGCCGAACGACCGGTCGCTTTCTAAAACACTTCTCCTCTCGTTTTCGAGTCGGCTTCAATCTCCGTCCGGTTGCTCTGATTCCCCGACGACTACCTTTTTGCCGGGCGAAAGCGTACCTCGGAGCATGTCACTCGACGTTGACGAGCCGTCGCCGCCGTCGCTCTCCACGAAGGTAGACGCCTCCCAGTACGAGGACGCCGACGTGCAGGGCGACGACTACCGGCGCGACGAGTTAGAGGAGTACCTCGAAGACGGCGCGTGGGCCGACGCCTTCGACGAGTGGGCGGCCCACACCGACCTCGACGAAGACGAGTACGCCATCGCACAGGACCTCGACATGTTCGAGGAGTTCGACTTCTTCTGGGATTCGTTCGCCGACCGGGTGGGCTACCACGCGCCGGGCATCCCCGAGGACTGGAAGGCCAGAGAGTACCACCCCGACATCGACTCGTGGAACACCGTGTCGGGCATCAACGCCGCGATGACCGAGTTCGGCCAAATCGTCTGCGACGTGCTGGAGGACAACTACATCGACTGGGAGGGCGACTACGAAGCGCCCGACGATTTGCCGGATTTCGAGACGTAACTCGGTGTCTTTCGTTCTATAAGTTCTCTTTTCTGAGAGTACGGCAACAGCAACGACAGAGAAGGTCGTTTAGAAAGCCCCCGGTCGCTGGCGGTCACACGAGCGAAGCGAGTGTGGCCTCGGAAGACGTTGGTTGTCTTCCGGCGGTCGCTCAGACGGATATTTCGCGGGCGCAGTTCTGCGCCCGCGAAATAGGGCCGCCTGAGACGACCACGCGGTGCGCCAGCGACCGGCCCCTTTCAGTCCACCCAGACGAGCGGTTGTGTCACCGAGCGCGTCCCGGTGGACTGTCCCACCGAGCGCGTCCCGGTGGACTGTCCCACCGAGCGCATCCCTACCCCGAAACGTCGCGCTGGCGGGGGTACGACTCCGGAACCCCGAACCCGGCGTCTTCCAGCGTCTCTGTCGCGCTGGTCAACTTCCGGACCCACTCCTCGCCCCGAGGAGTCCGGGCGTTCGCGGCGTAGCGAATCGGCGCTCCCGTGACGGTCCGGTTCTCCAGTTCCACGCTGGCCTCGGCGTACTCGTCGGCGAACTCGGGGTTCGAGAAGTCGATTCGGTCGGGGAGCGCGAGGTGCGGCAGGTCGTGTTCGACCGCCATGTTCCGGTAGGCGAACGCGGCGTCGATGCCGCCCGATTCCAGCGTCCGGAGGAGACCGGTCTCGGGGAAGACGCTCGTTCTGGCGAGGACCTCCTCGGCGTCGATACCCCCGGCGAGTCGGAGCGCCATCACGGTCCGGTACCCGAGGGGGTCGCGGTCGGGGTCGGTCCGGCCGAGCGAGAGGCCGGGGTCCGCGAGGAGGTCCCGCCAGTCGTCGTACTCGTCGGCGAGGCCGTCGCGGACCGCCGCGACCAGCGCGTTCGTGGCGAAACAGGTGACGCGCTCTGTCAGTCCGGCAAAGAGGCGCGGGTCGGCCAGCGCCACCGCGTCGGGATTGCGCAGGCCGTCTTCGAGCAGGCGGCGGCAGGCGACGCTCCCGTGGGCCTCGACGCTGGCGCGGCCGACTTCGGTGGCGAGTTTCTGGAGGCTTCCGGCGACGAGGACGTTCGCCCGGCCTCGCTCTCGCTCGGTGGTCGAGGACGCCCGGTCTCGTCCGGCCTCGGTTTCGTCGGCGTCCGACCGGACCGCCAGCGCGCCGACGCCCACAGCACTCCCGACAGCGAACAGACCGGCACCGCGACGGACGACATCGCGCCGATTCGGCATGTGCGTAACTGTAATCCGGCACGGGAAAATAATTTCGTAACCGATAGCGGTTACGCGGTTTTCGGCGGAACGAGCGAGGTGTCGAATCCGAGAGTCGAGCGGTCTGAATGAGTCGTCTTCGACCAGTATTCGGTATTAAACACGATATTTGTTTTTCAAGGAAACAATTTGTTGTCTTTTGGAAATGATTTCGAAGCTTCCTCCGCCCCATCCGGTCGGACTCCGGGCCGACGAGACTGCCGAGCAGGCGAACGAATCGAGGCGTCGGCCGTCGCGTTCGACCGGTGTCTCGAACTCTGTCACCCGGTAAATCACATTGTCGGGGTTGAACGCTCCCCCTGATTCAAGAGGACGAGCGTAGAGTGGTACGCTATGGCCTCTCGGGGAGAAATTGCGGTCGTGCATTTCACGGGGCGAATCGCGGAGGGCGACGACGAAGGCGAAATCTTCGACACGACCGACGTGGACGTGGCAATGGCAGAGGACGTCTATCACGGCCACCGGGACTACAAACCGCTGGAGTTCCGGGTCGGCGAACGGAAGGTCGTGGCGGGGTTAGACGACGCGGTACGGGCGATGGAGGTCGGCGAGGAGCGCACCGTCCGGGTCGAACCCGACCGAGCGTTCGGCGAGCGAGACGAGTCGAAAGTGGTCGAGTTCCCGCGGGCCGACCTCGAGGCCAGAAGCGACGTGACCGCCGAACCCGGCGAACTCGTCCGCTCGGAGACCGGCGAGACGGGGTGGATTACCGCGGTGGACGACGAGACGGTCACGGTTGACTTCAACCACGAACTCGCGGGCCTCGCGGTCGAGTTCGACGTGAAACTGCTCGACGCCTACGACGACGGCTAAAAGCGGTCGCCCGAATCGGCTACGACGAGGTGGTCGTCGTCTCTGCGCTCTCGGTCGTCTCCCCGCCGGGCGTCTCGGTCTCTCCCGCTTCGACCGTCACCGCGACTGCGAGCGGTTCGTAGGCGGTCGCACCGTACCCGCCGGTGTTCCACGGGTACTTGTCGTCCTGAATCCCCAGCAAGGCCTCGTCGGGCGCGGAGATGGTCGCGGGTTGGGTCCGGTCCTGTTCGTCGGTGGCCCGCGACATGATGGTGTGGTCGCCGGGTTCGGGGTCCCAGACGTACCGGAACTGCCGCCACGACGCCGGACCCATCACCGGACCGAAGAACTCGGCTTCCGACCACGACTCGCCGCCGTCGGTCGAAACCTCGACCGTCTGCACTTCGTCGTCGCCGGCCCACGCCACGCCGATGATTTCGACGGTCCCGCCGGGTCCGGGCGTAATCGTGGCGTCCTCGGGCGGATAGCCGACCAGCGATTTGACCATCTGGTCGTACAGGTAGGGGTGGCGAATCTCGTCGGACTCCATCTGGTCCTGCGTGTCGAAGGTCGAGATGCTGGGTTGCTGATTGACCTCCTCGTCTATCGGGATGAGGCGGTAGGAGTACTGTTGCCAGTGGGTGTAGAGGCGCTGGTCGCCCTCCTCCCACTCGTCGCCGAACACCATCTGGTCCATGACGTGCATCCTGTCTACCCACTTGACGTTGTTGTTGCCGAACCATCCCGGCACCAGCAGACGCACCGGGAAGCCGTGTTCGCCCGACATCGGACTCCCGTTCATCTCGTAGGCCAGCAGGCAGTCGTCCATCACCTTCGACATCGGGATGGAGCGCGTGAAGATGTCCTCGCCCTCTGGGGCCTCTCCGCCCATCACCGACAGCCACGACCCCTCGCTGGTGTCTGCGCCGTACTCCTCCAGAATCTCGCTGACCGGCGTACCGGTCCAGACCGTGTTTCCGACCGCGCCGAACGTCCACTGGTTCCCCCCAACCTGCGGGTCGAAGTACGACCGACCGTTCCCCGAACACTGCATCGTGTGGGTGACGGTCTCGGTCGAGTAGCCGTTTCGAATCTCGTCCATCGAGAGTTCGACCTCCGAATCGACCATCCCGGTCAGCGAGACGGTCCACTCGTCCTCGTCGATGTCCGGTGTCGAGTAGTGGTTTCGGATGTAATGCTCCTCGCGCGGCGTGACGAAACTCTCGTAGGTCGTGCGAGACGCCGCCTCGGCGTTCGCCGGGTCGGCCGCCAGAATCCGAAGCCCCGGATACCGCTCTTGCAGACTCTCCTCGGGTTGCCGAGTCGTCGTCTCTTGGCCGCCTTCGGTGGTAGTCGTCCCGTCCTGTCCGCCGACGTTGCCTGCCAGCACGCCGACCCCCGCCAGCGTGCCGGTCGCCATCAGAAATCGCCGCCGGTCGAGATACTGGTCTCGCGGCGTCTCCGTGTCGTCCCCTGTCTCCCCGGACATACAGAGCGTTTGGCAACCTCTAACAGTATAAATCTCCGTCTGACGTGGCGTTTAGTGCCGGATTAATCAAACTTCCTCGCGGACCAAAGTATTCCTCGTCACTACTGAGATTCCGTCAACCATCCCGAACGTTCTCATCGAAACCGGGAAGGAATTCGTTGCATCTGCAAAAGTTCGGAGGTCGAACCCTCACTCGCTGACTATCACCCGGCCCACCATCCCCTGTCCGGCGTGGGGCACGCAGACGTAGCCGTAGGTGCCGGGGACGGTGAAGGTGTGTTCGAAGGTTTCGCCGACCTCCATCACCATGAACGACCGGTTGCCCTCGTAGGTGGCGAACGGTTCGACACCCTCGGGGAGTTCGACTTTCGAGTGGGCCTCGGGCTTGAAACTCACGTTGTGTCCCTCGCTCTCGGCGGTCCACCGAACCGTGTCGCCGACCGAGATTTCGACCTCCTCGGGCACGAACTGGAGATACTTGCCGTCCGGTCCGACCGCAACGTCTACGGTCTCGCCCGACTCGGCCCCCGTCGTCGTCTCCTCGGATTCCGTCGTGGTCGTCCGGGCGTCTCGCTCGTACTGGCCGACGTACCGCGACCGACCGATGGCGTTTCGCATCACCGCATTGACGACCTGCCGGTACTCCGCGCCGGGGCCGAGGTCCAGCGACGATTCCAGCGCGTAGAGACTGAACAGATAGGTGTGTTGTGGGTCGCCCTCCGGCGGACACGGCCCGACGTAGCCGAGTTCGCCGGTCCCGTTCGCTCCTTGCACCGCATCGCCGAGCGCACCGACCGTCTCGCTGGTCGGGACGCTCTCGGGAATCTCGCCGGCGTCGGCCGGGATATTCCAGACGAGCCAGTGGACGAACGGCGGGTTCGGCGCGTCCGGGTCGTCCATCACCAGCGCGAAGGCTTCGGTGTCCTCCGGCGGATTCGAGATGGAGAAGCGAGGAGAGACGTTCTCACCCTCGCAGGTGAACCGGGTCGGAATCGACTCCCCGTTCTCCCACTCGTCGGTCGAGAGCGTGAACTCGCCGTCCTCGGTGGTTGTCGCTTGGTCGGTTTGCTGTCCTTCGAAATTCGTTCGCTCACCGCGGTTCCGACTCGCTCCGGCGTACCCTGCGACTCCGGTCGTCGCGGCCACCGCGGCCGAGCGCAGAATCGTTCGTCTGCGCATGGGACGAGTTAGAGGTTCTGGGCGAAAGCAGTTAGGGGATATTTACCGTGATAAGTTTTCCCACACAAAGACGAAGTAGGCGCGTCTTCGTTCGAAGGTTGAACGCAGTCTACCTGTCCGTCGTTCGAGACGGCCATTTCATCATGACACACGACAACACTCCCACCCATCTCTCCGCGTCGCGTCGCGCCTTCCTCGGGACCGCCGGGAGCGTCGCAGTCGGCGTCGGTCTCGCCGGTTGTTCCGGAAGCGCGCCCACAGCAGACGACCCGAGCGGCGAGCGGACGTTTCGGATGGTCGGTTCCGCTATCCGAACGTTAGACCCCGTTGCCGCCGCCGACTCGGAGTCAACCACCGTCGTCACGCAGTTGTTCGACGGCCTCGTCCACTACCCGAAGGGCAACATCGACCCCGAACTACTGTTGGCCGAGGACCACCGCGTCTCCGAGGCCGGGCGAGTCCACACCTTCGAACTCGACCCCGAGGCCACCTTCTCGGACGGCCGGCCGGTCACGGCCGACGACGTGGTTTACTCCTTCGAGCGACTCGCGGGGTCGAAACACTCGCAGTCGGCGAGCAAACTCCTCGACGTTCTCGGCGTCGAACACGAGACCGAAACCGTCGAAAGCGACGACGGGACCACCGAGGAGTACGTCCCCGGTTCGCTCGGGGTCGAAGCGAAGGGAGACCGGACCGTCGAGATTCGCCTCGAAGAACCCTTCCACACCGCGCTCGGGGTGCTGGCCTACCCGGCGTTCTCGGTGGTTCCCGAGGGCGTCCTCGGCGACGTCGAGGGCTACGACGGCGAGATGAGTCACGAGGAGTTCGCCACCGAGAACCCCGTCGGCGCGGGACCGTTCGTCCTCGATACGTGGAAGAAAGACGTAGAGTACTCGGTCACGGCGCGCGACGACTACCGAGGCGACGGCCCCTACGTCGAGGGGATTCACTGGAAGGTCACCTCTAACCCCTCGGCGGCCTACACCTACGCCATCAACCGGAACGCCGACGCTTTCTGGGTACCGACCGGGAAGTTCGACCCGAATCTGGTCAGTATCGAGAAGACCGACCGGAAAGGCCGGAAAGTCGGTACCTACGGTCCCCTGCCCGAGAACGGCGAGACCGTCCAGTACCGCCAGATTCCGCTGACGTGGACCTACTACCTCGGGTTCAACGCCGAGAACGTCGAGCGGCCGGTCCGCCGAGCGGTCGCCTACGTCCTGAACCAGCAGACGCAGGTCGAGAAGGTCCATCAGGGCCGGGGCAAGCGCGCCGGCCACCTCACGCCGCCGAACCTCTACCCCGGCGGCAACCCGGCCTACGAGGACCACGCCGAGCAGTACCCCTACGGTCTCGGTGAATCTCGATTCGACGAGGCCCAGAGCGTGCTGTCCGAGGCGGGGTACGGTCCCGACAATCCCGCCGAGATGACCCTCTCGGTCTACGACGCGACGGCGTGGTTCGAGACCGGAAAGCTCCTGCGGGACAAACTTGCTCGGGTCGGCGTGGACGTGTCCGTAGAGCGCGTTCCGTTCGCCACCATCGCCGAGCGCGGCCAGAACGGCGACTTGGACGCCTTCACCTACGGGTGGGTGATGGACTACCCCTCGCCGGAAAGCTTCCTCAAGATTCTCTACCCGCCCTCGTCGGGTGACCAATTCTTCTTCTGGGGCGGCACGGACGCGGCAGACCGGGCCGAGAGCGCGTGGCAGACGGTCCTCGACCATTCGTCGGGGAGCGACGCCGACCGGAAAGCCCGCGCTGAGGCCTACCGCGAGATGGAGTCCGCCAACTGGGAGGACGTTATCGCGCTCCCGGTCTACCACCCCGTCGGCGAGGGGTTCTACTACGACTGGGTGGACGTGCCCAAGACCGGGGCCGCCGGGTTCTCCAAGCACAAGTACACCGACGTTCGGGTCGGCAAACGCGACTAACCGGCCAGTGAGTGACGGTCGGACGCTCGTCGGCCGACTCTCCTCGCCCGATTCGCGGAAAACCTTGTTGGAGGGAACTGGTTTAAGTACTCGTGCGCCCTGTTGTCACCCGATGACCGAACTCGACCCGCCGGACGAGCGCGAATGCCGAGAGTGCGGGCGGCGGGACGCGTGGAATCCCGACTCCCGGAGTTGGCGGATTCGGGACGACGCGCACGCCGGCAACCCCCACTGCATCCACGACTGGGACATCAACGGGACGTACCTGCCGATTCGGGAGTGAATCGGACCGTCCTCGAAGCCGAACCGAAGCCCAATCGAAGCCGAATTCGAGACTCGGAAAATGGTAAGATGCGCATAGACAATTAGAAAGCATTTCCAAGAATTTATTTTCCATTCCTAAGAAAATAATTACCTTTCCAAGGAGCAGTCGGCCAATCGCCCGCCAGCGAACGCCCAACTGACCAACCGTCGGGTGGGATGAAGGGGCCGCCCGGTCGCGTCCAGTTTAGTCGTCTGGCCGACCCCTATCTGCGCCGCGCGGTGTCTCGCCGAACGGAGAGAGGCGAGGCTCGGAAGACGCGGTTTGTCTTCCGGTGCGGGAAGGCGCAGATATGTCGGCCAGCGACCGCGACCGGGCGGGGGCTTCAAGAAGACTTCATCACCGCGACTCTGCTGTTCGCCCGTCCAGTCCGACGACAACTCGAATCGTCGCACTCCCCTCTCACCCGAACGTTCAAACCGGAAGCCGCGACAACCCCGGACCATGCTCGCAGTCGCCGGCGGTAAGGGCGGTGCCGGGAAGACGACCACGACGCTCGGACTCGCCGGGGCGCTCGCTCGCCAGCGCAGAGTCGTCCTCACGGCGGACGCCGACCGGGAGATGCCCGACCTCCACGCGATGGCCGGGGTAGCCCGGCGGCCCGGCCTCGACGCCGTGGCCGCGGGGTGGTCCTCGCGGTTCGCCGCCGGCGTGGCCGACGCGCCGACGTGCGGCGTCAGGGTCTTGCCCGCCGGGAGCGGTCCGGCCGACGGGCGAGCAACTGGTCGGTCTCCGCCCGACTCGGACGTTGCCGCGGTCGGTCGCGCCGAGGAGTGGGCCGATAGCGTCCTCCTCGACTGCCCGGCGGGAGCGGGACCCGACGCAGTTGCACCGCTCCGGGCGGCCGACGCCGTAGTGGTGGTGACGACCGCCGAACCCGCCTGTCTGCGGGACACCGCCAAGACCGCCGCGATGGCCCGCGAACTCGGCACGCCGGTCGCGGGTGCGGTGGTTTCCCGCGCCACCGAGGCCCCCGAGGGCGTGTCGCGGCTTCTGGAGTGTCCGCTCCTCGGGACCGTGCCCGACGCCGGAATCACACCGTGCGAGAAGTCGGGGGACGGCCCGCCGTCCTCGGACCGCGACCCGCTGGCCGACGAGCGAGTCCGGTCTGCACACGACCGTCTCGTGTCAGCCCTTCAGCCCAAATACTTATGAAACAACGTTCCAAAAGCGTGCAAATACGTGCCACGGCGTCTCTCGACCGGCATCGAAGTGTTAGACCGGAAACTCGACGGAGGACTACCGAAGGGGAGTATCGTTTCGTTGTCGGCTCCTCCGGCGAGTCAGGCGGAGCTACTGCTCTACGAGTTCACTTCGGCGCGACGGACGCTCTACCTCTCGACCGACCGCGACGAGGCCGCCGTGACAAAAGCGTTGGAACGCGCCCCGGGCAACACCGGGTCGCCCGACGTGCGCCGGGTGCCGGGCGACGCTCCGCTGGACCACTCCCAGCGGTTGTTTCGGAGGCTCCCCGAGGACTCGAATCTCATCATCGACCCCATCGACCTGCTGGAGAAGCAGGACGAGGGCAGGTATCGGAACTTCCTCAACGACCTCCAGAACCACCTCCACAACACCGAGGGCGTGGCGATTCTCCACGGCCTCGACGGTCGGGCGGTGCCCGACTCGCGGGACGTGACCGAACACGTCGCCGACGTGGTGTTCCAACTGCACATCGAGTACTCCGGCGACACTATCGAGACCCGCCTCGCGGTGCCGAAGTTCCGCGGGGGACGGGCGCTCTCCGAGACCATCAAACTGGAACTCGCCGAGTCGGTCCGCATCGACACGAGTCGGGACATCGCATAATTCCAGCTAGAACGATTAAGTTTTTAGTATATGTATTTCGATATTTGGGTATGGTAGAAGATAATAAAGACCAAACTGAAGACGACGTTTCTGAAGCCAAAATACGAGAGATTGTACAGGAGGAGATGGCCGACGAGGGTGAAAGTTCCAACCGAGCATCCGGGCGTCGAAATTTCTTGAAAGCAACAGCACTTACTGGTCTCGGCGGACTCTCGCTAGGAGTTGGAGGTCAAGAGATCGTAAAGAATGGCATCGGAATAAGCCGTGCTACCACCAGTGGGGGTTCACTCAGTAACATCGGTACGCTCGAAGGTCCCCTGACGGGCGGCGACTCGCTCACTAACATCGCTGGGTCAAACCTGAGTATCGACAGTAGCGGGAATCTGAACGCAACTTCTCCGACGGACATCGGAGTCGTCACGTACTTATCCACTGCCCAAACGCTGTCGAGTGGGACGACCAGTAAAATCCAGTACGACACGACGGCATTCGACCACCGTTCCGAGTTTGATGCGAGCAACCACGAAATCCAACTCAGTGGGGCGGGGACCTACATGGCGACCTTTACGGTCAAGTTCAACAGTCCGCCAGACCAGACTCTCATCAGCAACCGTATCTCGTTGAACGGAACGAGGATAGGAAGCGAAACGAGAGGTTCCTCGGGCGGTTACGACGAAACGCTGACCAGTCACGCGCTGTTCGAGGCGAGCAAGGGCGACGTCGTTTCGGTGGCCGCATTTCAGGATAGCGGTAGTTCGCTCGAACTCAAATCGGGACGTTGGAACACCAACCTGTCGGTCGTCCAATTAGGTTAGTAGCTACTCCGAGATGGTTTTAGGAGTATGAAACCGAGCAATTCTTTCGAGAGATAGGTTCTGCATTGGATGTCTCTATCGATAGTCGCACGGCCCCTCACTCAAAAAATAGACTAAAACTGGCTTACTCGTCGCTGGCTTCGGCTTCTTCGAGTTCCTCGACGATTTCGTC
Organism: Halorussus lipolyticus; assembly: GCF_029338375.1. Taxonomy (NCBI): domain Archaea; kingdom Methanobacteriati; phylum Methanobacteriota; class Halobacteria; order Halobacteriales; family Haladaptataceae; genus Halorussus; species Halorussus lipolyticus. The sequence continues at coordinate 1,212,792 of NZ_CP119804.1, forward strand.
CTCGTCCACGTCGGCGTCTTCGAGGGCTTCTTCGAGGTCAGCGCCGCCCATGCCGCCGCCCATCATGCCGCCCATCGGACCCATGCCGCCGCCGTCGATGGTCTCTTGGATGATGACGCGGTCCAGACCGAGCTGGTCCATGACGTTCTGGGCGATCTGCTGTTTCTGGAACATCCACTGCTGGTTCATTGCCAACTGCGGAGTGCTCTCGATGTAGAGGGTCTCCTTCTCGACCGTCTCGGTTTCGGTCTCGGGTTCGGCGTCCTCGTCGTCGGACTCGACGATGGTTTCCTCTTCAACCTCGTCGGTCTCGATCCACATGTCGAGGTCGGCGTCGATGTACATCGAGACGAGACCTTGGGCCTGCTCAACGCGGTCCTCGACCTCACCGACGATTTCGTAGTCGTACTCGATGTCCTCGCCGGCCAGCGGGTGGTTGAAGTCCACGCGAGCGCGGCCGCCGATGATGGTCTCGACGTGACCGTGGTCGCCGTCCACGTTGACGTGGGCACCGGGGTAACGCTCGTCTTCCGGAATCTTGTCGGCGCTGACGGTCTTGACCTCTTCGGGGTTGTACTCGCCGAAGGCCTCCTCGGCGGGGATGGTCGTCTCGCCCGAGTGGCCGACCTCTTTGCCGACGAGGTCCTCCTCGACGCTCTCGAAGATGTGGCCTTCGCCGATGACGATGGTGCGCGGTTCGAACTCGCGCTCCTCCTCGTCGAGACCCTCCTCCTCGGCGACTTCGGGGTCGGTCGTGTCCACGATGTCGCCGTCGTCTACGGTGCGCGCGGTGTAGTCCAGACGGATGAAGTCGCCGTTCTGGAACCCTTCATTGGCCTCCGCTTGTGCTTCTTCTGTCTCTGCGTCGGCCGCTTCGGCCTCTTGTTCTTCACTCATACCCGGAACGTCGCTCGTTCGCCCCTTAAGAATCACGTTTCGTGTTTTGCGGTCGTCCACCGGGCGAACCGGCGACAACACGACACAGGCCGGGTAGGACGCCCGAATACGGAATTTTCGGCGAGGACACCGGCGTTCGCCGAACGCGCTCGCCCGTCGTCTGGCGGCCCCCGACACCGGCCCCTATCGAAACGATTTAAAGTCGCGGACGGGTAGGAGGGGGTATGAGCCAGTCCAAACAGAAGCAGGCGCGACGATGCGTCTCCTGCGGGATTAACATCTCCGGGACGAACGCGGCGTCGTTCAAGTGCCCCGACTGCGGGCAACAGATTTACCGCTGTGCCAAGTGTCGCAAGCAGAGCAACCTCTACGAGTGCCCCGACTGCGGGTTTATGGGTCCGTAACCATGGGAAAGGTAGCCGCCAAAATCAAGGTCATGCCGCAGAGTCCCGAAATCGACCTCGACGAGCTTCAGGAGACGCTCGAAGACTCGCTCCCCGAGGGCGCGAAGATTAACGGCTTCGAGCGCGACGAAGTGGCGTTCGGCCTCGTCGCCCTCCTCCCGACGGTCATCGTCCCCGACGACACGGGCGGGACGGAAGCCGTCGAGGAGGGCTTCTCGAACGTCGAAGGCGTCGAGAGCGTGGAAGTCCAGAACGTCGGCCGCATCTAATTCGGTTTTCGGCTCCGCAGTTGCGGTTTTTTGTTCGATGGTGAGCGACGGGTATCTCGGCGCTTTTCTAACGGCTGAGAAATGAGAATCTTTGTTAGGGCATTAGAAAGTTACTTTAGACCAATGCAAAAGAAGGTCAGGGCTAGCTACCGTCTGAGCAAAGGAGTCTCCGCATAGCACTGCTACCGCGAACCTCACACCTCCCCAGCCTCCTCACTCCCGTCGCTTCGCTCGGTCGTTCGTCCCTCGCGCGAGTCGTTTGCCTCGCTTCGCTCGTCACTCCCGCGCGCCGGGGCTTTTGTCCGGATTACCGAAACTTACGGCGTCCCGGCCCCAGTCGGCGCGTCCGGCAGGTCGAACTTCTCGGCGTCGATGCCCAACTCGTCCAGTGCCTGTTCGAGGTGGCGCTCCTCGGCGAAGTCGGCACCGTCCTCCTCGCGGATTCGCTGGGCCGCGGCGAGGACTTCGCCGCGCCGGTCGTCGGGAATCGCCCACTTGTCGGTCGAGAGTTCGATGGTCAGACCGTTGTGGTCGCTGGTGTACAGCGAGTGGAAGATACCGCGGTCGAACTCGTTGTAGCCTCGCCCGGCGTCTTCGAGGGCCTCGCGGACCTCCACGAATCGCTCGGGGTCGATGGAAAACGAGAGGTGGTGGACCGCGCCGACGCCGGTGCGCTGGGGCCGCGGGTTCGACGGCCGGTCGTCGTTCACGAAGAAGGTGAGGATACGCCCGTCACCCGTGTCGAAAAACAGGTGGGTCGAGTCGGGGTCGTCCAAGTTGGGTTGGCGAAGCACGAGGGGCATCCCGAGGAGGTCCCGGTAGAAGGCGATGGTCTCCTCGGCGTTGCTCCCGACGAGCGTAACGTGGTCGGTGCCGGTGGTGTTGATGGGGCTATCTGGAAGGTCGGCGGTGACCTCGAAGTCCTCGGCCGGTCGGCGTTCGTCTGCCATACCGCTGGGTAGTCGGCGAGCAACAATAGGTCTCAGGTAACATTCGCGTCACCGACACGACGCGGTTTCGAGAGGACGAAATCGAGCGCGGTTATTCGAGCGCCGCGTCGAACGCTTGCTGGAGGTCGGCCTTCAAGTCCTCGACGTTCTCGATGCCGATGCTCGCCCGAATCAGGCCGTCACGAAGCCCCGCCGCCACGCGCTCCTCCTTGGGAATCGCGGCGTGGGTCATGGTCGCCGGTTGCTCGATGAGGCTCTCGACGCCGCCCAGACTCTCGGCGAGCGTGAAGACCTCGGTCTCGCTCACTACGTCGGCGGTCTCCTCCAAGGAGGCGTCCATCTCGAAACTGACCATCCCGCCGAAGTCGTCCATCTGCTCGCTGGCGAGGTCGTGGTCCGAGTGCGATTCGAGACCGGGGTAGTAGACGCGCTGAACGTCGTCGTGGCCCTCCAACCACTCGGCGAGCGTCCGGGCGTTCTCGCAGTGGCGGTCCATCCGGACCGGGAGGGTCTTGGTCCCGCGGAGGACGAGGAAACACTCGTGGGGACCGGGTGTCGCGCCGACGCTGTTCTGGTAGAATCCGAACTTCTCGTCTAGCTCCTCGTCGTCGGTGACGAGCGCGCCGCCCACCACGTCGGAGTGGCCGCCCATGTACTTCGTCAGCGAGTGGGTCACGAGGTCAGCGCCGAGTTCGAGCGGGCGCTGAAGGTACGGCGTGGCGAAGGTGTTGTCCACCGCGCAGAGGGCGTCGTAGTCGTCGGCGATGTCGGCGGTGCCCTCGATGTCCACGACGTTGAGCAGGGGGTTGGTCGGCGTCTCGACCCAGACCAGTTCCGTGGCGTCCCGCATCGCAGACTCGGTCTCGTCTAAATCGGTCATGTCCACGAAGTCGAATTCGAGGTCGTACTGCTCGTAGACCTGCGTGAAGATGCGGTGGGTCCCGCCGTACACGTCCTCGCTGGCGACCACGTGGTCGCCGGATTCGAGGAGATTCAGGACGGTGTTGATAGCCCCCATCCCGCTGGAGAACGCTCGGCCGTACTCGCCGCCTTCGAGGCTGGCGACGTTCTCCTCCAAGTCGGTCCGCGTGGGGTTGCCGGTCCGGGAGTACTCGTAGCCCCGATGTTCGCCCGGTGCGTCCTGCTTGTACGTCGAGTTGGCGTGAATCGGAGTCATGAGCGCCCCGGTCTCCTCGTCGGGTTCCTGTCCGGCGTGAATCGAGCGCGTCTCGAATCGGAACTCGTCGTCGTCGTCGTCGGTCATGGGCGAACCGACGAACGGACGGCAGGTTACTCTTGCCCTTTGGGTACGTCCCGCCGGAGACGACGCTCGGGAACGACACTTTCGGGTCCCCCGCGAAGCGCGAACGTGCCATTTATAACGGAGACAGAACAAGAGGGTGGTACGACTATGCCGAGTTCGAACGGACCCTACCACAGCACTCGTAACAAGCTCTCGAACGACCCCCGCGAGAGCGGTACGTCTCCGCCCCAGCGGGCCGTCCAGCAGTACGAGGAGGGCCAGAAGGTCCACCTCAAAATCGACCCGAGCGTCGAGAAAGGCCGCTTCCACCCGCGCTTCGGCGGCCAGACCGGCGAAATCGTCGGCAAACAGGGCGAGGCCTACAAGGTCGCCATCAGCGACCGCGGCAAGGACAAGACCCTCATCGTCACCCCCGCGCACCTGAAAGCGCAGGAATAGCATGACGATATTCAAGGAGAAGGTCGAGGAGGAGTACCTGACCACGGCGGAAGCCAAAGAGCTACTCTCGGACGTCGAGCAGGAGCGCGCGCTGGACGAGGACCGAGAGATGCGCTACGAACTGGCCCGCGCCATCGAACACGTCAACCGGTTCGCCACGCTCGACGCCGAGGAGTCCCGCGAACTCGTCTCGGACCTCCTCGAACTCGAGAAGGTGGACGAACCGACGGCGCACAAAATCGCCGACATCCTCCCGAAGGACCGCGACGAACTCCGCGCGGTGTACGCTCAGGAACGGTACACCCTCTCGGGTGACGAACTCGACGACATCCTGAACGTCGTCGCCAAGTACGACTGATTGCCACCAACTCTTTAAGTAGTTCGTCGGCGTATTCGATGACAATGAGCGAACAGAACGACGGCGAAGCGCAGGTCCCCGCGGTCGTGCTGGACTACCTTCCGCACGGCCGCGCCGACGACGACCGGCCACAGTATCAGAAGCCAGCCCTCGCCTACGCCCTCGGTATCGAGGAGTTCCGGCTATTCGAGGTGACCCTCGAGGAGGACGTGAGTCTCACCATCACCGACCGGTTCGACGCGGACTCGGCCGACGAACTCGTGGCAAACGTCCGGGAAATCGAGTACGACGACCTCTCCGGGGCGGCCCAGTCGGAACTCGAACACGCCATCCGGGACGTGGTGGAGTCGAACGAACGGCGATTCGTGGACTTCTACAACGACGCCCAACCCATCACCCTCCGCCTCCACCAGCTTAATCTCCTGCCCGGAATCGGCAAGAAACTGCGCAACAACGTCCTCGAACAGCGAAAACGCAAGCCCTTCGAGAGCTTCGAGGACCTAGAGAACCGCGTGTCGGGCCTCCACGACCCCGACGAGGTGTTGGTCGAGCGAATTTTAGAGGAACTGCGGGAGGACGACCTGAAGTACCGGACGTTCGTGCGCGTCGAGGAACAGCAGGGATAGCGTCGAGGAGTCCGGTTCTCTTTCGTCCCGTTCGCGGTTGTCGGTTCGGCATTCTATGCAACTGTGAAAGCAATCAAAAGTTGTGTTAAAGAAATCCAAAGGGTATGCAGAACGTTCTGTTTGAAACGACGGAACAATTGCCAAGAACACGATGGCGGAGGTGAACGTTTCTTGAAGCCCTCGGTCGCTCGCGTTGTCTTGTGGTGATTCGAGGGACGAACCGCAGAGCAGGCGTGATGGTGTCCTCTCGAAGCCCCCGCCCGGTCGCGGTCGCTCCACCCCACCCACGTCGGTTGGTCAGTCGAGCGTTCGCTGTCGGCCGAGTTACCGAGGAGTCCGCGGTAGTCGGCCGGCCCGTCGTAGCCTCCGCCGAGTCACCCGGCGTATCTTTATTATAAACAATGACATAGTTCTGCGGGCGAACCATGACCGGAATAACCTACGAGGACTTCCTCGACCTCGACTACGACCCGGCCGACACCGACCTCGTCTGCGAGTTCTACGTCGAACCCGCCGCCGACATGGACATGGAGTCTGCGGCCAGCAGAGTCGCCTCCGAGAGTTCCAACGGCACGTGGGCCGAGTTGCAGGTCGAAGGCTCGGTCCGGGATTTGAGCGCCACCGCCTGCGACATCGACGGGAACTCGGTGACAGTGGCCTATCCCGACGCCCTATTCGAGGCCGGAAACATGCCCCAAGTCCTCTCGTGCATCGCGGGCAACATCCTCGGGATGAAAGCCGTCGAGCGCATCCGCCTCCGGGACTGCGACTGGCCCGAGAAGTTGACCACCTCTTTCCCCGGTCCCCAGTTCGGCACGAGCGTCCGCGAGGAAATCTTCGACGCCGGGAATCGGCCCATCACCGCGACGGTGCCCAAACCCAAAGTCGGCCTGACCACCGACCAGCACGTCCAAGTCGGCTACGAGGCGTGGACTGGCGGCATCGACCTCCTGAAGGACGACGAGAACTTGACCGACCAAGATTTCAACCCCTTCGAGGAGCGCCTCAAGCGAAGCCTCGAAAAGCGCGACCAAGCCGAGGACGAGACCGGCGAGAAAAAGAGCTATCTGGTCAACGTCACCGCCGAGGCCGGCGAGATGCTGGACCGCGTGGATATGGCGGCCCGACAGGGGTGTGAGTACGTCATGGTGGACGTGATTACGACCGGGTGGTCTGCGGTCCAGCAAGTCCGCGAGCGGTGCGAGAAGCATGGACTCGCCATCCACGCCCACCGGGCGATGCACGCCGCCTTCGACCGCATCGACACCCACGGCGTCTCGATGCGCGTCATCGCTCAAGTCGCCCGCCTCTGCGGCGTGGACCACATCCACACCGGCACCGCGGATTTGGGCAAACTCGAAAACGAGGACACCGTGGGCATCAACGAATGGCTCTACTCGGACCTCTACGGCCTGAACGACGTGCTTCCGATGGCCTCGGGCGGCCTACACCCCGGTCTCGTCCCGGAACTCGTCGAGCGGTGTGGTACCAACATCGGGATTCAGGCCGGTGGCGGCATCCACGGCCATCCCGACGGCACCCACGCCGGGGCCAAGGCGCTCCGGCAGGCCATCGACGCGACGATGGAAGGCGTCGTCCTTGACGAGTACGCCGACGACCATCCCGAACTCGCGTCGGCGCTCGACCAGTGGGGCACCGAGACCCCGCGATAGCCGAGCGAGCAGTCCGACCACGCCCGGTTCGCGTCGCTCGTCGCTTTTCGTGAGGAGTCGGGAGACGCCGGTCCCCGAAAGTGACACTCGGCCCGGAAACTGACAGAACGTGGTCGTGTCTCCCCCGAAGGATATATTTCGAAGAATATATAATAAATAATAATATCCAGACACTAATCAATAACCCAAGGTATTAAATCGTGTTGAAATATATGAGAAAATGGAATGTCGGAGAACCAGCAGAAACGCAGTCCACCGGAGCGCGCCACGCCGCGGGACGGTCCCCGTCGGCGGCGTCTCATCGGCGAGGCCGAGACGGCGAGCGAGGCAGTCGTCGCCGCAGTTGCGACCGCCGAGGACGCCGAGAAGGACGCGCTTCCGCCCCTCGGCGACCGTTTCGACACCGAATCCCTCGACCGGTTGGTCGATGCCGAAACCCGGTCGCCATCGGCCGGACTGGTTTTCACCCGGACCGAGGACATCCCGACCGAAATCGAGGTCACCTTCGAGTACGCCGACTACGACGTGACGGTCTCCGACAACTACGTCGTCCTCGAATAGGTCGGGCCTCGAACGGGGTCGGTCCTCGGCGGCAGTCCCGCCGAGATATGTACAATCGGCGTTTGAGTTTACAGAAAGACCTTTGAAACGGACGAGAAAGAGTCGGATATGAACCGACGCGCCTTCCTCCAGCGTACCGGCGGACTGGCAACCCTCGCGGGACTCGCTGGCTGTCTCGGCACCACCAGCGACTCTCCGCCCGGCGACGACGCCGAAACCGACGAGACGACGACCGGCGCGGCCGACGACTCGACCACCACCGAGCGATTCTCCGGCGTCCGGTCGGACCACGGCGAACCCTTCCGGACGATTTCGGTCGGGAGTCGAGATGCGGTCGCTTTCCCCGACAACAACCGACCCCGAGAAATCCGAGTCTGGAACGCCGCCGACGAGGCCCGCGACATCGACCTCCAGATTTCCCGTGATGCGGAGATTCTGGTAGACCGGACCGTCGAGTTCGCGGCCGACGCCTACCTCGAAGTCGCCCTAAACGAACCCGCGGACCACAGCGTCTCGGTCGGCCTCGCGGACGGGAACGCGACCACCTTCGGCGTCGAGCGAACGTCCTTCGACTGCAACTCGGCCGGAACCGACGTGGGCGTCATGCCCGACGGCCGGGTCGAAACCATGTCGATGTCCACGGCGATGGGGTGTCCTCGCCCGAAAGTCGCGGGAACCGACCTCTCGGTCGGGCAGGGAACCTGCGGCAAGGAACACAGCGCATCGGTCGCCTTCGAGGACGAGGCGGTCCGGGTCGATGGAACAGTCCGAACGCCGACCCCCGACTCGGGCCTCGAACTCGCCGACGCCGCCTACGACGCCGAAACCGGCGCGCTCACGCTCCGGGTCCGAGCGACCGGAAGCGACAACGACGGCGGGGGCGTCGGCGTCCAGTGCGTGGGCGAGGTCCCCTACGAGGCGACGATTGGGTTCGACCACGGGTGGTCCTCCTCGGTGGTCGTCGTCCACGACAGCATGGACGAGACGACCGAAGTGACGCGAGTCGAGCGCGGGTCGGCCTGATTCACCCCAACTGAATTCTGCCGCCGAGGACCGAGTTCACCACCGCGCCGAGCAGGACGATAGCGCCAGCGAAGTAGAGCCACGTCAACAGGAGCAGGACCGCGCCGATGACTCCGTAGGCCTGATACCGCCCGGCGTTGGCGAGGTAGAACTGGAACAGCACTTGGAGGACGACCCATCCGACTCCGGCGACGACCGCACCGGGAATCGCCTCCCGGACCGACATCTCGACCGGCGGGAGGACGTAGTACAGCGGCAGGAAGGCGACGACGAGGCCCGCGACGAGCGCCAGATTCCCGAGGAGGTTCGGGAAGGGCACCGACGAGGCCACTGAGGGCGTCCGCAGGATGTAGCCGACAGCGACCATCAGCGCGACGGCGACGACGACCAGTCCGATGGTCACCCCGCCGTCGACTATCTGCTCGACCAGCGAGGGGTCTTTCTCGGTACCGTAGGCCTCCGAGAAGGCGATGTCGAGGCCTCGGAACAACTTGAGCGCGCTCCACGCCACGGTGGCGAACCCGACGATGCCAGCGCCGGTCCGGCCGGTCGAACTCGTCAGCGCCTGCTGGAGGACGCGCTCGCCGGACGTGGACAGTGAACTCGCCACCTGCTGGACGAGGAACTCCGCAAACGCTTGTCCGCCGACGATGCTTCCGACGACGATAGTGAGCAGTGCCAGCGGAATCAGCGAGACGAAGGCGTAGTAGGCGACACTCGCCGCCAAGAACGTGATGTTCCGGTCCCGAGCGACATTCACGACCCGTTTGAGGTGGCTCTGGGAAGTAGCCATGGATGTACCTGTAGACGCTATCCACGCCTAAAGGCGGTACGGCCCCCATTTCGGACGTTTGTGCCGGTCGGGGTTTACTGTGTCGTCGTCTCGTTCCCGCCAGCAGTCGTCGTCTGGTTTCCGCTCGGCGTCGGCGTCGTCTCGGGTGGCTCCGAGGTTTCGATACTGAGTCGGTTGAGTCCGTCACAGGCCTCGGCCGACGAGACGCGGTACCAGTCGCCGAGTTGGATTTCCGTGACATCCCCGGTCGCCTGAGTCGTTTCGGCCATCTCTGTCGTTGTTTCGCCAACTTCTGTCGTTGTTTCACCCATCGCCGTCGTCGTTTGGTCCTGCATCGCACCTTCCGTCGTAGTCTCGGTCATGCCGCCGCCGCCGGCAGTCGTCGTCTCCAGCAGGTCCTCGGCGAGTGCGGACTGGGGTGCCAGCAGACCGCGGAACCCGAGGTCCGCCCCACCCCGAAACGCCCGAACGATGAACAGTTGATACTCCTGCGGTTGGTCGCCGTCGAGGCAGGCCGCCGGCACCGTCTCGGTGGCCGGTTCGCCGAAGGGGTCGCGCGGCCGGAACCGCACCCGGAACAGGTCGTCGGCCTGTAGGCTGTAACTGAAGAACGTCGGCGCGTCTCCCTCGGCCTGCGTCGTCGTCTCTTGGGCCGACACGCCGTTCATCGTGAGTCCGGCGAGTCCGAGGAGACCGACTGCGCCGCCGGCCTTGAGCAAGTCGCGTCGTCTCGGTGCGTCGTTCGTTTTCGCGTCGTCGGGTGCCATGGTCGAACGCTCACTGCGTTCGGTCTTATAGGAGACCGACCGTTTGGACGGCCATCACGGCGTAACTCCCGAGAACACTCGTTACGGTCGGGGCATCTGGATTATCCGCGGGAAATCCCGGATTTCCCGGCGTGGCTCCTCGGTCCTCGCGGTGAAACCCGACTCGAAATCGACCTCTTAAGCGCCGTCCGAGTCGGTCGGCGGTTCGGCGGGTTCGAGCGACAGTCGAGCGAGACCGTTGCACTTCGACATGGCCGTCACGCGATACCACCCGCCGACTCGTATCGCCGGGAGCGCCCCTCCCGTGGCGGTTTCTGTGGTCGCGGCCTTCTCGATGGTCGCGGTCCCGTTTCCGGGCGAGGAGGTTGTCGTCTCGTTCGTCGCAGTCGTCGTTTCGGTCGTCCCGGTCTCCACGGTATCCGGCGGGAAAAACACGCCCTCGTAGCCGAGTTGGATACCGTTTCGGTCCGCTCGGACGACGAACGCCCCGAACTCTCGGGGTCCGTCTTCGAGGCACTCCGCCGGGATTCGCTCGGTCGCGGGGTCACCCTCCGGAGTGCGGATTCGTGACCACACCCGAAAGCGGTCCCCGGATTGGAGGCTGTAGCTGAACGCGTAGGCAGTCTGCTGGCGCTGTTCGGTCGTCTGGTCCTGCGCCGAGACGCCGCCGACCGACCACCCGAACGCGGCGAGACCGCCGGCCGCGCCCGCTCGGAGAACGTCGCGTCGTCGCAGAGAGTCGAGGTCCGGCATGGCCGAACTACCGACCCATCGCGGCTTATAGCGTCCGGGCCGTTTACGCCGTCCGTCGCGGACTAACCCGACGGAATTCGCGTTACCGGGCGAAAGTTGCAATTGTCGTCGGAAAACCGTCGAAGTCGTCAGTCCCAGAACGATTGCGTCCGGGCGTACTGCCGTTCCTGCTCCAGAATATCGCGGTAGAACTCGTCTTCGTCCTCGCGGAGTTTGGCGATGATTCGGGCCGCGTTCCGGGGGCCGACGCCGCGGGCCGCCAGCGCGACGACTGCCTGCTTGCCGTGGCTCTGGACCAGATTCCCGGCCTTGTGAGCGCGCCGGGTCATCTTCTCCTGTTCGTCGTCTTTCTCTGATGCCCGGACCGCTTTGACCACCTCGTCGGCCCACGGGTTCAGCGCGGCGATGCGGGTCGAACTGCACTCGGGACACTTCGGTTGGTCCCGGACCCGCCGGACCGGTTTCTTGTACTTCCAGTCCTCGCAGTGGAGACAAACGAGGAGAACGTCGTCGTCTCGAATCCGGTCCTTGACGGTCTGGATGACGCTGGCGTCGGCGTTCTCCGGCGCGAGAAGTTCCCGACCCGACGACCGCCCGCCGGTACCGATTGGGGTGCGCCCGCCGGTCGTCACGACTTCGAGGTCTCCCTCGCGGATTCGCCCGAGGACTTCGCCGGCCTCCTCGACCGCCAAGTCGTCGTGGAAGACTTCGCGGACCGCCTCGTCGTACATCGGGGTGTCCTCCAAGGCCGCCATCAGACGGCTTATCCCCGGTCCAGAGGCCCCGCTCGCGCCCTGCCAGTTCCGGAGCGCGCCGAACTTGGCGGCGACCTGTGAAAGCTTGAACTTCAGCGAATCGGAGTGCTTGAGGCTCAACTCGATGATGGCCTCGACGTGTTCGGGGTCGGTCTCCCGGAGGACCGCCGCGACTTCTTGACCGTTCACTTTCGCCGGCACGTCCAACTCGATCCGGTAGGGGTCCACTTCGAGGCCGACCGACGACCCGGTGCGCTGGCCGACCAGCGACGAGAGAACCCGACCGAGCGTCTCGTTGACCTTGTGGCCGAAGCAGGCGTTCAGGACCACGGTGTTGGCGGCGTGTTCGACCACGATTCGGTCGGCGGTCGGGAGCGGGGCCTCGGCCTCCGCGTGGCGGTCCATCTGCGAGAGGGCCTCGCTCGCGGTGTACTCGTCGGTCGGGTAGCGATTCGTGAACTCGCGGGCCACGCCCTCTCGGGGTGCGCCGCGCTCGAACTGCGGCCCGGCCACCGCGCGCATCTCGCCGACCTCTTGGGCCACCTCGCGGGGGACCGGTATCTCCTCGCCGACCCACGAGGGAATCTCGCCGCCGGGGTCCTCGATTGGCGAGACTTTGACGGCCTCGTCGTCGTCGTCAACCTCGGTGATGCGCCACATCTCGCCGCGCTGGACGAACACCTCGCCGGGTTGGGCGAAGTTGACCACGAACCGCTCGTCCAGCGTGCCGACCTGCGACCCCGAGGCGATGTCCTCGACGGTGTACTTCTGCTCGTCGGGAATCATCGAGAGGTTGGCGTAGAAGTACTGCCACGTCTGGCTGGATTTTTCGAGACGGTCGTCCTGTTCGTCCAGCCACACCAACCGATTGCTCTTTAATTCGCGGCAGACCTCCTTGAACTCGGCTTCTGCGAGGTCCCGGAAGGGGTAGGCCCGAGTCACGATGTCGTAGGCCCGCATCGCCGAGAGGTCGCCGAAGTCCATCACGAGGCCGACGATTTGGTTCGCCACGGTGTCCAGACTCCCGTCGTGAATCTCGGCGTCCTCGACTTCCCCCTGCTTGGCCCGGCGGGCGATGGCGAGGGCTTCGAGGGTGTCGTCGGGGTGCTTGGTGACGATGGTTCCGTGAGAGACCTCCTCGGAGCGGTGGCCCGCCCTGCCGACTCGCTGGAGGAGGCGGGCGACCTCTCGGGGACTCGAATACTGGACTACGTGGTCGATTCGGCCAACGTCGATGCCCAACTCCATCGAGGAGGTACAGAGCAGGGCGTCGATTTCGCCCGCCTTGAATCGGTCCTCCACGTCGATGCGGGCCTCCTTCGACAGCGACCCGTGGTGGACGCCGATGTTGGCGTCGAGTTCTTTGAACCGCGACCCGAGGGCCTCGGCGGTCTGGCGCGTGTTGACGAAAATCAGGGTCGAGTCGTGGTTTTCGGCGATTTCCCGGATGGTCCGGACGTGGCTGGCGACCGACTCGTCGGTCACGAGTTTCCCCGCGAGTCGGTCGTCCTCGTCGGTAATCTCGGGTTCGCGGACCTCGAACTCGACCTTGCTCCCCACGTCAACCTCCACGATTTCGGGGTCGTCGCGTTCGGCAGGGTCGCCGACGAGGAAGCGCCCGACCTCCGCCGGGTCGCCGACCGTCGCGGACAAGCCGATGCGCTGGAAATCGCCCGCCAACTCGCGCAGACGCTCCAGTCCGATGGTCAACTGCGCGCCCCGCTTGGCGCTGGCGAGTTCGTGAACCTCGTCCACCACGACGTGATGCACGTCTTCGAGGGCCTGCCGGAGTTTCGACCCCGTGAGCATCGCCTGCAAAGTCTCGGGCGTCGTCACCAGCACGTCGGGCGGGTCGTTGGCCTGCTTCTGGCGCTGGTAGTCGGTGGTGTCGCCGTGGCGCACGTCCACGTCCAAATCGAGTTCTTCGCCCCACCACTCCAGTCGCTGGCGCATGTCCCGGTTCAGCGCCCGGAGAGGAGTGATGTAGAGCGCCGAGATGCCGAATCGGGGACCGTCCTCGGTCTGGTTCCGAGCAATCGCGTCGAGGACGGGGAGCATCGCCGTCTCGGTCTTGCCGGTCCCGGTCGGCGCAATGACCAGCGCGTGTTCGCCCCGCGAGAGCGTCGGGATGGCCCGCCGCTGTGGCTCCGTGGGCGTCGAGAACCCGCGTTCGGAGAGGGCCGAACGGACCTCCTCGCCGAGTTGCGCGAAGGCCGCAGAACCGGCGGCCGCTGAATCACTCATCGGTCGTTTTTAACTGTTAGAGGGTGATAAGCGCGTTGCCTGCGGAAACTGACGGGTCTCGTTTCGTTGGAGTTCCGAGCCGATTCGTGGGTCTGTACTGCAACTGCACCGTGGGCCTCGCGCGTGGCGCGTCGCCCGCAGACGCCGCACTCCACACGCGCCGAGGTTGGAAATAAATGTCTATGTTTATACTGTCTTTAGATTGCTCGAAAGTGGATTTTGAATCCCCTGACCGCTCGTTGTTCCAGTGGGAATATATAGCAAACTTCGTTCGCCGGTGGTTGTGAGAATCGCTAACAGGCGTGCCGCCGATTCAGACCGCCCGAACACGTTCGGCAGAAAGTATACACCCGTAACGCGTTCAAATTTAGCCGACGCCGGTCCGCCACGACCGGGAATCGAGTCACGACTGAACCCCTGTCGCCGAAATAGCGACGAACCCAACGACACGAATCACGAATGTCTGCAGGAGAGACCCTCTACCATCGACTAGGCGGAAAAGAACAGATTTCGAGCATCGTAGACGCGTTCTACGAACGAGTGCTGGCCGACGATTCGGTCGCCCAGTTCTTCGAGGACGTAGACATGGCGGCCCAACGCGCCCACCAGACGCAGTTCCTGAGCGCGGTGGCCGGCGGGCCGGTCGAGTACGACGGCCAAGACATGCGCGAGGCCCACGAGGGAATGGGCATCGAACCCCACCACTTCGCGGCCATCGCCACCCACCTCGAGGCCGCGCTCCGGGAGTTCGACGTGCCCGACGACGACGTACAGGCCATCATGTCGGAGGTCGCGGCGCTGGAAGACGACGTGGTTCTCCAGTAGCGACTGCCGACGACGCGCTTCCGACAAGCGTTCGCGGGAAGGCTTTTGTCCACAGGCGGCGGAGGCGGTACCATGGAGACGAAAGTCTACTTCCGAGAGACCCAAGCGTTCGACCAGCGGTGGCTCTGGGGACTCCTCGGATTCGGGGCACTCGCCGACCTCGTGAACCTCGCGCGGGGCAAGCGGTCGGCCCGCGAGACGGTGACGCGACTCGCCGCGCTCGGGGCCGCCGCGCTCGTCCTCCGGGTTGCCACGCTCCAGACCGAGGTCCGCGGCGACGGCCTCTACGTCCGGTTTGCGCCCTTCCACCGGTCGGCAAAGCGCATCCCCCTCTCGGACCTCGCCGACGTGCAGGAGACCGGCTACAGTCCGATGCGCTACGGCGGGTGGGGCATCCGGTGGAGTCCGCAGGGCATCGCCTACACCGTCAGCGGCAAGAGCGGTGTCCGAATCGAGCGGACCGGCGGCAAGTCGATGTTCGTCGGGTCCGACCGCCCGGACGAACTCGTCGCGGCGGTCCAAGAAGCGACCGAGCGAACGGTCTGAACACCGGCGACCGCTCGTGGGGCCGAAATGAGATTTTTCCTCGTCAACAAAACAAATAGTGGGTGAGAGCCAGTGTCTGCTGGGGCACCCTCCGAGGACTAAACCGCCGCGTAGGCCCCTAACCTCGTCCCGTCGAGGAGATACGCCTGTCCGTCGGCCAACCCCTCGGGCAGGAAGGGAGCCAGAAACCCCTGTCCGTCGACGTTGACCCACGTCGCGCCCACGAGTTCGTTGAACGCCGGGAAGACGATTAGCTCCGCGCCGTCACGAATTGACTCTCCTCCGCCGCTCTCGCGCTCGGCGAAGGGCCGCTCCGAGAGCGGCCCCCTCAGCCAGACGCGCTCGACCCGACTACCGCCCACTTCGTCTTCGAGTCTGACCGCGGGATGCTCGTGGCCGACGCAGACGGTTTCGCTGTCCAGCACTTCCGGCGCGGGCCACGTGTGACCGTGGGCGAATCCCACGTCGCCGAGTCGAACCCCCGCGCCGTTGGTGACTTCGAGGTCGGCCCACGACTCGATGGCCCCGTCGTGGTTGCCCTTGACCAGCGTCGCGGGGACGCCCCGGTCGTCGAGTGCTTCGAGGAGAACCTCGATTTCGCCGCGCTCGGCCCCGCCGGGGTCGCCGATGGCGTGCATCAGGTCGCCGAGGAAAATCACGCGGTCCGCGCCGGTTTCGGCGACTAGCGAGACGAGGCGCTGGCGGCGCTGTTCGGCCCGGCTATCGAGCGAGACGCCCTCGGCGCGGAGCGCCTGCTCGATGCCGGCGTGGAAGTCCGCGACCACCAGCGCCCGGTCCGGGTCCGGACCGGATTCGAGGGTGGCGACTGCGACTGGCTCGCCGGGAACCGGCTCGACCAGCGCCATCAGATTGGCTTGAGGGTGTCCTCGCCCGACTCGTAGCACCGGCCGGACATCAGCGCGGATTCGAGCGCGTCGTCCACGTCGGCGGGAGTCACGTCGTAGTCGTCCACGACCGCCGCCAGCAGGGTCTCGCGGCCGACGCCGTCGCCCTCGTTCAACTCGCGCATCGTGTCCATCACGGTTTCTTCGAGGTTCGCGGGCACGTCGCCCTCGCCGGAGTCGGCGTCGGTTTCGCCGGCGTCCCCGGTTTCGGGTTCGGTTTCGGCCTCGGCTTCGTCGGCGGAGGCCGGTTCGGCATCTCGCAGTTCCTCGGTCTCAGTCTCGTCGCCGGTCGGTTCGGGGGCCGGTTCGGCCGACTCGCCCGCCGCGCCCTCGTCGGGGTCGGGCACGTCGATGTCGGCGTCGCCGGGGTCGCCGACCTCGGACCCGGACGAGAATTCGAGGCCGTACTCCTCCTCGACCTCCTCGCGCTCGTCTTGGTCGAACTCGTACATCTCGTCGCCAGCGCCGGCGGTGCCGATGTCCGGGCCGTCGTCCTCAGCGTCGGTCTCCGGGGAGAACGCCTCGTCGGTCGAGGACTCGTCTCCGGTCTCGACGGTCGGCGGTTCGTCGTCGCCGATTTCGTCCTGTAACTCGGCGGCGTCGTCCGCGTCCTCGACCTTCGTGGTCTCGGTGTCGGTCTCCGCAGGTTCGCCCGCCTCGGTCTCGACGGTGCTGGTCGGGGCCTCGCCGAGGCCGGTGTCGTCCTCGGCGGTCGTCCCGGTAGTTGTCTCGGTTTCCGGTTGGGTGGCTGTCTCAGCTTCCGGTTCGGCGGCCGTCTCGCCCGCCGATTCAGCGGCCGTCTCGGTTGCGGGTTCGGGTGCGTCCCCGAGACCGTCGTCCGTCTCCTCGGCAACTTCTTCAGTGCTTTCGGAAACAGTTTCCGTACTTTTGGAAACAGATTCCGTGTCTTCGGCAATCGATTCCGTTCTTTCGGTCGCCGCTGGCGTCGTTTCCGTGGCTTCGGTCGCCGGTTCTTCGCTCTCGGTCTCCAACTCCGAGATGTCGCCCGTCTCGCCCGCCTCGCCGTCGCCGATCAGCGAGTAGTCGAGACTGACGGCCACCTCGTCGCCGCCCTCGCCGGGCGCGAGTTCGAGCGGTCCCACGTCGTCGGCCGAAATCTCGCCCGCGACGACGCGGGCCGAGTCGATGGCGAGGTCCCAGACCTCCGCGAGGTAGGCTTTGGTCGTGCCGTAGTGGTCCAGCGCCAGCGGGATGCCCGAGGCCAGTCCCGAATCCACGGCGTTGGCCTCCAGCGCCACCCGGAGCGCGTCGCCGCGCTCGCCCGAGTCGATGGCGTCGGCGAACGTCGAGACCCGCGAGAGGGTCTGCTCGGCGGTCTGGACCACCCAGCGGTCCCGCGTCTCGGCGTCCACCTCGTTGATGGACTCGGGTCGAATCGAGGTGAACACCCGGTCGGAGTCCTCGGGTTGGAAAGTCCTCGCTTTGCCCGTCACCGCGACGAACGCGGGCGGGTTGGCGTTTTCGAGGAAGGCCATCTCGTCGGGTTGGTACTGGCCCGCGTAGAGGACGAACGCGCCGGTCGGGTCTACGACTCTGCCCCGAAGCACGTCGTCGCTGACCTGTTCGACTTCGGTCAGGACCCCGACCACGAACAGGCGATTGATTCGCGCGCCGGTCGGCGTAATCACGTAGTTGGGGGCGCGCTCCTCGTCGCTCTCGGAGTAGTCGAAGTTGGCGTCGTCGTACTCGCCAGCGAAGACGCGCCACGCGACTTCGCGTCTGCCCGCGCCGCCTTGGTCGGACCCGGAGTCGCCGTCACTCGCGCCGTTTCCGTTGGCACTCATTCTGCCACCTCCGCGAGGAGGGCCTCGGCACGCTCGGCCGGCGAATCGTCGGACACCGCGAACTCCGTGACTTCGAGGTTCGCGCCGTAGTCGTCAACCGAGAGGTTGCCCCGGACGCGGTACTCGTGGCCCACGATTCGCTCTCGAATCGCGTCGGCGACGACTTCCTTGTCCATGGCCTCGCGGGCCTGTTCCTTGGCGTCCGCGACGCCGCCGCCGTAGACCTCGGCGGTGCGCTCGTCGTCCAGCACCGCGGTCACGGTGCCGGTGCCGTCGTCGAGGATGGCCTTCACGCGCAGGTCGTCTTGGCCGTCAACGTCGCCGTGGCTTCGACACTGGCCGTTCTGGATGACCCGGCCGCACTCGGGGCACCGCTCGATGAGGCCCGACCCGTCGCGGACCGCCACGACGTTGCCGACGATTTCCACGTCGTAGGCCCCGCCGGTGCCGACCGCCTCGCTGACGGTCATCCGGGTGCCGGTGTCGCTGACTGCCAGTTCGCGGTCGAGGGGCGCAACCGACGTGAACTCCGAGAGGTTGACCGACGGGACCCCGCGGAACTCCCGGACGTACACGTCTTCGAGGCGCATCGTCGCGCCCTCTGCGACCTCGGGCCGGGCCTCCCAGTCGGTGAACGGGAGGCGGGCCGACTCGTCGGCGAGGACGCCACTCTTGATTTCGGTCTCGCCGTCTCTGCCGTCGATGGTCTTCTGCTCGACTTCGACCACCTCGACTTCGAGGGTGATGCCCCTGTCGCCGGGTTCGAGGTCCGCGAGGTCCGCGTCCCCGCCGACCGGGTAGGGCACGTCGATGTCGTCCTCGAAGGCGACGTTGGTACTCTCGCCGAGGTTCAACTCGGGGTCGCCTTCCCACTCGCGGACGCCGGCGTTGCCCGCCGTGATGGTGTCGCCCGCCGAGAGGCCGAAGTCCTCCCACGCGGTGTAGGAGATTTTCCCGGACTCGTCGGCGAGTTCGCCCTCGTGGATGACCTGCTCGTTGCCCTGATACCGAATCGAGCGCGTGCCCACCGTCAGCACCTTGCCGGTGACGGTGACACTGCTGTCGTCGGTCGATACGTCGGCGATGTCCACCTTCGAGGGGCCGTCGGAACTCCCGCCGCCATCGCCGTACTTTCGCCGGAGGCTCTGTTTGGCCTCCTCGACCGGCACGCTGTACTCTACTAAGTTTTCGAGGTCCGCCTTGACCTCCTCCTTGTCTACGCCGAGGTCGGAGGCTAGCTCCTCGGCATGGTCGTCCAAACTCATCACTCGAAGTTGGCCCGGATGGATTAAAAGTGTTCGTCACGGGGCCGAACCGTTGGGCGTTACCGGCGCGCGGCGGCGTCCGGCAATGCGTCCTCGCGGACCGCCGTGAGGATGTAGATGTCCTGCTCGGGCATCCCCGGCCTCTCGGCGACGACGCCGTACCCTCGTTCCGCGAGCAGTCGCTGGACCTCGTTGGTCGGCGCGTCCAAGTTACCGTGCGTCTCGACGATGATGACTCGCGGGTCGCTCTGGAGGTTCCGCAACACGGCCGTCTCGGCCCCCTCGCAGTCCATCTCCAGCACGTCGCACTCGGGGAGGGTTTCGGCCGAAATCGCCTCCGCCTCGCCCGTGACGCCGAAGACGTTCCGGTCCTCCTCAACTATCGCGTGGTTGACCGTCACGTCGTCCGCGACGTCGTTCACCTCGAGCGTCCGGTCGATGTTCGACAACTGTCGCTGGGCCGCCTCGTAGACGGTGACGTGGCCGTCGCCGTCCGCGACCGACTCGGCCGCGACAGTCGCCGAAACCCCCGCTCCGCCACCGAGAATCAGCACGTTGTCGTCGGGTTCGACGTGCGCCCGGAGCGCCGCGACGATTGGTTCCTCGTACTCGGGCTTGTCCTCCCACTTTTGGATGGTCGCCGCCGGCACGAACGAGTCCAAGACACGGCGCTCGTCCACCTTGACGCCGTTGTACTCGACGTACTCGCCGGACCGGGGGACGAACGGTCGCAGGAGTTCCTCGTACCCGAACTGGACGCCCATCTTCGCCGTCCCGACCACTCCCTCGTTCCGGAGACAGTCGGCCACGCCGTCGATAATCTGTCTCGAATTCAGCGACAGCGTTTTGCTTGCGCCCCACGCCGATTCGGCCGCGATACCGAGTGCAAACCCGATAACAGCGAGAATACCCGTTTTGAGCGTTTCCAACCGTGTTCCGTTTGATTCGTCTCGTAACATATCTCTCGGCTTTCTGCCGCCGTCCGGCAGATACGCGAACTCAGGGGAGCGGTCTCCTTTGTTATGGGCAAAGAATCGAAACGGTAACGAGGACCATACGGAACTCCCGCGGACGCGCTCGTCAGAGACGGTCCGTTACTCCGGTCGGCGAAACCCGCGAGACGGGACAAGACGCCGTTACGTGCCGGACCCGCCGGTCAACGAAGCCGAACCGGCCAGTGGAACGAGACCGAAATCGAGGAGTTCCGGTACTCGACCACGGCCCACGCGAGCAGAGTCAACGCCAGCACCAGCGCGACCAGCGCGTCGGCGAAGGTCATCCAGAGCGGGAGGACGAACGCGATGCTGTTGGTGACCTTCCGGGGCGTGAACCCGGCGACAGAGGTGGTGACGTTCTGGTCGTCGGTCTCCTCGGTCCCCCGAGATTGCAGGCCCGCCTTCGCCGCGCTCGGGCCGCCGGCGCTCTCGTCGCCGGTGCCGAGGCGTTCGGCCTCGTAGGGCGCGTAGAAGTCGATGCTCCAGACGACTGCGCCGGACTCGTTGACCTCCAGCACCCGGTGGCTGTTGGTGTCCGAGACGAGCGTGTTGCCGTTGGGCAGGCGGTCGGCGTCGCGGGGCCACTTCATCTCGTCGTCGGACCAGACCCACGACTGGACCCACTCGCCGCGCCCGTCCTCGCCCTCCTCGCGCTGGTACTCCACGATGCGGTCGTTGAGCGAGTCGGCGACCAGCACCGCGGGTCCGCCCTCGGAGTCGTTGATGTAGTCGGGGTTGTGCTGTTCGTAGAGGACGCTGTAGTCGTCTTCGCTCCCGAGCGTCCAGTTCTCTTGGATGCCAGTTTCGGGGTCCACGAAGACCACCGAGTCCTGATTCCGGAGGCTCAGCATGATTCGCCCGTCGTCCAGACGCTCCACGTCGTTGAGATGCGCCCAGTCCTCTGGGTAGGGACCGCCGCCCGAGAGGGGGTAGGCCTGCTTGGTGGACCACTCCCACGTTGTCATCCCCGTGGTGGTGTTGACGACGTAGGCCTCGTCGGTGTTGATGGCCCCCACGAGGAGCCTGTTCTTACCGATTCGGTCCACGTCGTGCCAGTTCGCGCCGCGGTCCTGCGGGATGATTCTGTCGTAGATTCGGGTAACCTCGCCGGTCGTGAGGTTGACGCGCTCGACTGCCGAGACGGTACACTTGCCGTTGCAGTCGTCGCCGTCGTAGTTGCGTTCGGCGACGTACTCGACGGTCATTCGGGTACCCTTCACGGAGTCCACGTCGAAGTAGCCGTGGAAGGTGTCGTTGTGATAGATGACCTCGCCGCCGGGGCCGAACGCGACCAACGCGGCCGACTCGCCTTTCATCCCGTGGCCGGCGACGACAGTGACGTTCTCGCGGGGCGGGACCACCGAAGCGCGCTGGTCGGCCCCCAAGTCGCTCTGGCGCTCGTAGGTCGTCACCGCGGCGTCGGCGGGCGACGAGAGATAGCTGTAGCCCAGCGTGCTGGCGCAGACGAGGACGACGACGGCGAAGATAACCCGGTAACGGCGCACACCCTAACGTCCATCTTGGACGACATAAATCGACCGAAAGCGGTTTTCCCGGCCGACGAGTAGCAGGGGTATGCGCGTGGTCGTCAACACAGCGATGAGTGCCGACGGCAAACTCTCCTCGCGTCAGCGCGAGCAGATAGCCATCAGCGGCCCGGACGATTTCGACCGGGTAGACGGCCTCCGGGCCGGGAGCGACGCCGTGATGGTCGGCATCGGCACGGTACTGGCGGACGACCCGCATCTGACGCTGGACGACCCCGAGCGCCAGTCGGCCCGCCGGGACCGCGGTGAGTCGGCCCACCCCATTCGGGTCGTGGCCGACTCGAAGGCCCGGACGCCCACCGACGCCCGGATTCTGGACGATTCGGCGACGACGTACCTCCTCGTGTCCGAGTCCGCGCCGACAGAGCGAATCGAGGAGTTGACCGGGACCGGCGCGCGACTCATCACCGCGGGCGACGAGCGAGTCGAGTTGGACGCGGCGCTCTCGGCGCTCGACTCCGAGGGCATCGACCAACTCATGGTCGAGGGAGGAGGCGAACTCATCTTCTCGCTGTTCGAGGACGAACTGGTTGACGAACTCCGGGTGTTCGTCGGGTCGAAGGTCATCGGCGGCCGGGACGCTCCGACGCTGGCCGACGGCGAGGGGTTCGTCGCAGAGTTCCCCGAACTAGCACTGGACGACGTGGAACGAATCGACGACGGGGTCCTGCTTCGGTACGCGGTGGGCTAACTACCCCTCGACGTGTTCGATGGTCAGCGTGTGACCGGTCCGCTGGCCGTGGTCGATGAGGACCTCCGCGGGTTTGGCGTCGTCGTTGTTGACGAGTTTCTCGAACGAACAGTCACGACAACGCACCCGGATTTTGGTCTCATCGTCGGACATTTCGGTCGCTCGTACCCTCGTTCGAAACCACTTGGTGAGTTATTGTTGCCTGCCATAGTAGGCCATTTTTAAACAGGAGTGAAACATAAACTCAGCTATCGGTCTGCAGTCTGGAAATCGAAAGCCGAACGTAATCGCGGAAAAAGCGGCAAAAATCGGAGTTTCGTCGTATTCCGGAATCTATCGGCGTCCGACAGGATGCTGTCCGGCGGTAGTTAGTGCGAGTGACCGGTCATCTCGCCGAACGTCTGTCCGAATCGCTCCTCGAATAGGTCCATCGTCTCGGCTTCGAGGTCCTGAACGTGCTGGTCCGGTTCCTCCGGCGCGTGGTGGACGAGGGCGTGGGCCTGCTGTGCGAACGACAGCATCGTCAGGTCGCCCAGTACTTCGGTGTCGGTCTCGCTCTCGTCCTCGCGGAGGAGGTCCACGACCCCTTTCGGGAGCGTGAGGTCTTCGGTGTCTCCGTCGGGCGATTCGATGGTGTACGTCACCGTCTCAACTTCGTTGTCGGCCATACCCGTCTTTCCTCGGGCGGACGTAAAGAAGTGCGGGTACCGGTCCGAGCAGTCCGGTCGGACGTGACTCGATTCGGGTCCCGCGTCCTCGAGCGACTGACCCATCGGCGGGCATTTGCGCTCGAAATATCGGCGAGGACGACGAGTTTCGGCCTCGTACCCGACCGTCCTCGGTAGGCCGTCACCCGCCCTGCGTCTCGGTGGCGTTCACGATGACTTCCTGCGTCGTGGTGGTCTCGTTAGCCGTCGTGGTCACGTCCGGGGGCGTCGTGGTCGTCGTTTCTCCGGCGGTGGTCGTCTCGGTTGTCGTCGTTCCGGACGTAGTGGTCGTTTCACCAGCAGTGGTCGTTTCACCAGCAGTGGTCGTTTCGGCCGGAGTGGTCGTTTCCCCGGCAGTGGTGGTCTCGGTCGTCGTCGTTTCGGTCGTGGTCTCGGTGGTTGTCGTCTCAGTCGTCGTTTCTTCTGCTGGGGTCGCAGTCTCCTCGTCTGTGGTCTCGGTCGTCTCCCCGCCAGCACCCTCCCTCGCCCGTCCTGCTCCTCGCCGAATCGGCGCTTCGAGCAGGCCGAGTCCGTTGTCGAAGAAGACGGCGTCGGTGGTGAACGAGTAGGTCTGTCCGTCTTGGAGCAACCCCTCCCGCAGGAAGACGAGTTCGTAGTTGCCCGGCCCGCAGTCCTGATAGTGGACGAGGTAGCCGTTCCAGTCGGTCGGGTCCACGACCGCACCATCGCCCGAATCCGGACTGGCCGGGTCCACGTAGCCGAGAATCTGGTTGACCGTCGGCTGTTGGACACGGCTCACGGACTGGAACGCGATTCCGGGTTTGTAGCTATCCACGAACACCAGACCGGTGTTCGGTTCCTGTGCGTTCTCTTGCATCATGTCCTCCGTGGCGCTCGCGCGCTGAATTCGTCTAGGCTATGCGAGCCTCCATGTATCGTGACGCGGTGATGGAACATCACCCGCTGTCGCCACCGCCGCCATTGTCGCCGCCGTCGCCGCCACCGCCACCATTGTCGCCGGATTCGATAGTCGCTTCGAGCAGTCCGAGTCGGTTGCTGAAGAAGACGGCGTTGGTGGTGAACGAGTAGGTCTGGTCCTGCTGAAGCAGTCCCTCTCGCAGGAAGATGACATCGTAGTTGCCCGGCCCACAGTCCTGATAGTGAATCATATAGCCGTTCCAGTCGTCCGGGTCCACGACAGCACCCGGCGACGCGTCCGCGTCGTTCGGATTGGCCGGGTCCACGTAGCCGAGAATCTGCTCGACTGTCGGTTGCTGGAGGCGGCTCACCGGACTGAAACTAACGCCCGGTTTGTAGTCGTTGACGAATACCAAGGCTGTGTTCGGTTCCTGCGCGTTTTCCTGCCCGATGACGCTCCCGCTCCCGGCGAGTCCGAGCGCGACTGCACTCGACGCCAGCACGCCCTTCTTCATGAACGACCGTCGCGTGTCGTCGGTCTCGTCTGCTTGGTTTTCCCGTGTCATAGTTTCTCTCCCCCTTCTCGGGGCGTCCATAACGTGTGACTGACTACTTTATAAAAAAGGACGACTGTTCTAAGAGAAATGCATTATTTCTATAGTTCAAGAAGTAGTATTATCTATTAATCTCTTGTAATATCTGTTGCTATCTCCCTATTCAGGAGTTCCACTAAGTCAATCCGAGATAGTGTCGTCGTCAGCAAGCCGTTCCGCGTCCCAGTCGTCCGTTTCGCGTCTGCCGAGGAGGAACGCGCCGAACCGCGACCGTTGATTCTGAAATCCGTCGGCGGCGTCGTCCGTGCTATTCGGTCGGTAACCCGCGAGGCCGTCGCCGACACTAACGGTTGAAATACTATAATTTGTGTTTCTATGCTTCTGGTGGGGATTTTCGACTCAACCGAGCAATTACCTCTAGTTATACGGCGTTAGCACGAGGATAACTCCGTGAACGGTCGGGAGTCACTATCCCTCGGTGGAAAGTGTAACCCGACATGCGCGACGTTGGGGGGAGAACGAAGTGATTCCGAGAAGCGAACACCGTCGAGTGGGAGCACTCGCTATCGTCGCAGTGCTCCTCGTCGCGGGAGCGGGAGTGGCAACGACCGGAGCGACAGTCTCGAACGACGCTGTCCGCGTGCAGGAGACGACCACGACCACTGCGTCGCAGGGGGCGGACTTCGCGTTCGAGAACCTGACAGCGCCGGAGCGAGTTCGTATCGGCACGAACTACACTGTCTCGGCGACTATCGTCAACAGCGGCGACGCACTGGTTGCGAGACAGGTCAGCTATCGCATCGCCGGGAACGTCATCGAGGCCCAGATGGTCGATGTTCCCGAGAACGGGACCGAGACGATACAGTTCAACGTCACGGCGAACGACACGGCCGGGTTCCCCGCGGGAACGTTCACACACGGGGTGTTCAGTGGGGGAGTCGCGGCGACCGCTAATCTGACGCTGGTCGAGGAGACCACCGCCGAGACCACGACGACCACCGCAACGACGACCGAAACCACCCAGACGACCGCCGCACCGACGACCGTAGAGACGACCCAAGCGACCACGACGATTGCGCCGGCAACCGAGACGACCACGGCTGGGACGACCACTGAGGCGAACGCGACGACCACCGAGGAGACAACGACAGAAGCAGAGACAGCGACCATCACCTTCGAACCGCAGGACTCGAACGGAAGCACGGTCACCGTCCAGTCCGTGACCCTCCCCGAAGGAGGCTTCGTCGTCGTTCACGATAGCGACGTCATCGAAGGCGAGGCCGTCGATAGCATCCTCGGCCGGTCCAGTTACCTCGCGCCCGGTCTGAGCGAGAACGTCACGATAGAACTCGACCAGTCGCTGGACCAGTCCCAGCGCCTCGTCGCCATCACGTACCGGGACTCGAACGACAATCAGACGTTCGACTTCGTGGAGTCCAACCGGACGGAGGACGGCCCGTACACGAAGCTAGATTCGAGAGAAGCGGTCAACGGCATCGCCGTCGTGGAAGTGACCGACGAGACGGCCAACGCGACGACCGAATCCTAATCGCTCAGTCGTCGCCCGCCGCGGCCTCGGTCGCAGTTTCTTCGGTTTCGAGTTCGGCAGTTTCGAGATAGTCGTCGGCGTCGAGCGCGGCCTTACAACCCATTCCCGCGGCGGTCACGGCCTGCTGGTAGTGGTAGTCCACCACGTCGCCCGCGCCGAAGATGCCGGGCACGCCGGTCTTGGTCTGGCCGCCGCCCTTGCCGCCCTCCGTCTGGATGTAGCCCGCGTCGTCCATCTCGACCGCAGTGTCTTCGAGGTAGTCGGTGTTCGGCGTGTGACCGATTGCGAGGAAGACCGCACCCACGTCCATCTCGAACTCCTCGGTCTCGGGGTCGTCCAACTTGTCGGTCGGGTACCCCTCGGGGTTGCGCACGAGGTCCACGGTATCGACGCCCTCCTCGACCGACCCGTGAATCTCGGTGACTTCCGCGTTCCGGACGATTTCGATTTCGCCCTCCTCGACTTTCTCCTGCACGCGGTCTATCCAGTAGTCTTCTGCGCGGAACTCCTCCCGGCGG
This sequence comes from Halorussus lipolyticus, assembly GCF_029338375.1. Lineage (NCBI taxonomy): Archaea > Methanobacteriati > Methanobacteriota > Halobacteria > Halobacteriales > Haladaptataceae > Halorussus > Halorussus lipolyticus. The sequence continues at coordinate 1,239,353 of NZ_CP119804.1, forward strand.
TGGACCAGATACACCTTCGAGGCGAACTTGGTCAGGAAGTTGGCCTCCTCCATCGCGGCGTCGCCGCCGCCGACGACCAGCATCTCCTCGTCGCGGAAGAACGCGCCGTCACAGGTCGCACAGGTCGAGACGCCGTAACCCATCAGGTCGTCCTCGCCGGGGATGCCGAGAGTCCGGGCGCTCGCGCCGGACGCCGCGATGAAGGCGTCCGCGGTGTACACGTCGCCGTTCGAGAGTTCGACGCGGTAGGGTCGTGACGAGTCGTCTACCTCCTCGATGACGCCGTTTTTGACCTCGGCCCCGAATCGCTGGGCCTGCTCTTTCATGTTGTTGATGAGGTCCGGGCCACTGATTCCCTCGGGGAATCCGGGGTAGTTCTCCACGTCGGTCGTCAGCGTGAGTTGACCGCCGGGTTCGTCGCCCTCCAGCACCAGCGGGTCGTTGTTCGACCGTGCGGCGTAGATGGCCGCAGTCAGGCCCGCGATGCCGCTCCCGGAGATGATGAGCTTTCGGTGTTCGACGCCACCATCCGGGGCCGCGATACCCAGTTTCTCGTCCAACTCGCCGGACTCGTCCAAGGCTTGGGTGTCGTCCCACCCACCGACGAGTTCGTCGTCGATGAACACCTCGGGCGCTGTCTGGCGACCGTTCGCCCGCTCGACCATCTCGTCGAATCGCTCGTCGTCGCCGGTCACGTTGTACGTCTCGTACTCGACGCCCTTGGAGTCGAAGAGGTCCTTGGCCTTCTCGCAGTAGGGACACTCCTCCTTGCAGTAAATCTCGACGTGCGGGTGTTCGCTCATGGTGCAATATTGCCCTTCGGGGGGTATTTAGCTTGTGTTGTCGCGTCGGGTTTCCGGTTTTGGGCCGAGGACCCGCGTAGGTTTTTGAGTGAAGACGGGCCAAGGAGGTTCCGTGATGCTCTGATCGCCGATAACCGGTGGAGACGCACACGACGAGACAGTCGCACGGGAAGAACGGCTACGAAAGGCCGCGGAACGACGCGAACTCGACCCCGATGCACTCGAACGAGCACACGAAGACGCCCAGTTAGTCCTCGAACAGACGCTTCAGTTGTTCTCAGACCTCTCGGACAAGTCGTTTCGACTCGTTCGACTCAACGCGCTCATTCTCACGATGCTAATCGCAATCGCATCGCAGGTCCGCGTTCGAGAGTACGTCAATATCTTGTCTGTGGCCGCGATACTGCTGTTCGTTACGTCCTCGGTCTGTGCGCTGGTCGGCTACCTCTCGACAGCGGTAGACCGGGGAATCCACACCGGGACCTTCGACAAACTCACGACCTACAAGCTACGCGAGGACGAGTATCTGAACTGGGTCCTCACGCTCGGGTATCCCGACTGGATAGGTGACGCCGTAACGAAAGCGGAGTACAAAGAACAGTGGGTCCGGCGGTCGTTAGTCGCGTTCCTCGCGGGAACGGCGGCGCTCCTCGCCGGAATCCTTTTCGCGCTTTACTGATAACGACGACGTATGACAGACGAACGAGACGACGAGGACGTGCGAATTCGGCCCGAAGACCTCGGGAAACCGGGTGCAACGACGACTGGCGTCAAACGTAACCGCGAGGACGAACAGACCGACGACTGAAACGCTCCCGAAGCCCTTACCTCGCTCCTACTCGTCTCCCCGGACATGGCCGCCGACCTCGAGGAGAAGACCGACCGATACGAGGGCCTGCTCGCGGAGGCCCTCGACGCCGCCGAAATCGCGCCGCCAGACGACACCCCGATGGGCGAGTCTGCCGCCGAGTGTCTGGAGATGGCGACCTCCTACCTCGAAGACGGTCGGCACTTCCGCGAGCAGGGCGACCCCGTGAACGCGCTGGCGTCCTTCTCCTACGGTCACGCGTGGCTCGACGCCGGCGCTCGGGTCGGCCTGTTCGACGTGCCCCGCGAGGGGCACTTGTTCACGGTCTGAGTTCGCCCACGAACGAGACCAGCCAACACCCCGTGGAACTTTAGAACGTGCAAGCCGTCTAACCGATAGCTATGGAGGACGCACCGGGGTCGTCAGGAGTGTTGCGCCTCGAAATGGACAGTTCGCTCGACTGGGTGGCAGTCGCGCTCGGGGTGCTCCTCGCGGGCATCCACGTCTACCTCGGGGTGACGACCGACCAGTCGCCCTTCGTCGTGGTCGGGGCGGGGTTCCTGCTTGGCGTGGTGTTCTTCCTGACTCGGTACTGGCGGCCCGTCCTCTACCTCCTCGGGGTCATCTACGCCCTCGTGCTGGGGTTCATCTGGCTCCTCAACGGGATGGAGTACCGGACCATCGGTCTCGTGACCGGCGCGATTAGCGTCGCCTTCCTCGTCCTCATCAGTTACCTGTTCGCGCGCGAGGGCGGTCTGGTCTGACGGCACCGGCCCTAACGGCCGCCAGCGCGCTAACAGCCGACGACAGCCGCTACCGTCGTCTCGGCGCGTGTAGCAACCCCTACAATCGGTAAAGAAATAAGATTATTTGCTTCGACCACCCGAAGAAACTTCTCGGACTGCTCACTCCGAGGAGCGCCGTTTCTCGGTCCGGCGCTCGCTCCCGTGGCCTCGGCGACTCCCGTAGCGCCGGTCGCGTTCGCTGGTGCCCTGCGCGCCGCCGTGGCGGTGTTCGCGCTCGCCGCCAGTCCCCTCTCGGAAGGTCGAGTCCCGCGGGTCGGAGTGATGGGACGAGTCGCCGCGCTGTCCCGTCTCTCGGCCGGAGATTCCCTCCTCGCGGTGGCTCCCGCGCTGACTGCCGGTGCGCGACGACCCGGTGTCGTGGCTCTCGCTCCCGCTTCGCTTCCGACGCTGGCGGTCCTCGCTCGCCGACCCCTCGCTGTCGGACCGGTCGGTCTTATGGACGTTGACAGTCCGGTTGCTCCCCCACCGGTTCGCGTGGCCGTGCCCGGTGGCGTCGTGTTTCATCTGGCGCTCGTTCTCCTCGTGGTGACTCTGGGGCCGTCCTCGGTCTCCTCGCTGTCGCTCGCGTCGGTCTCGGTCCCGGTCGGCGGCGTCACCGTACTCGTTGGTGTGACGCTCGTCGGCGGGATGGTCGTCGGTCTCCTCGTGGCGTCGCTCCCTGTGGTGTCGATTAGCCATCTCTGAAACCCCCAACGGGGATTGGGCGAGCGCATCCTTAGACGTGCTGGCGGGTTCGAGAATCGTCGTCCAGCCACGCCACAGAAACAGTATTCGGTGCCTCGAAAGCCCTCACGCACCTCGCGGTCGCTCACCGGAATATTTCGCGCGCAGAACTGCGCGCGAAATAGGGCCACGCTGAGACGACCGAGGTGAACACCGGAAGACAAACCCCGTCTTCCGAGGTCACACTCACTCCGTTCGCGTGACCGCAAGGCGCGTTCGCCCTTTCAGTCCGCCAAGGACGTGGTTTCTCGCGCCGGGCGACACAAGGGTTGAGAACACGTTTGAACGCTACCCCCGCAGTGTGCTGGACCACTCTCGGAGAATTGGACGGCCCGCGTTCTCACCAGTTGGAATCCCGCGACAAGTTTTTTCTATCAGCCTCGCGCATGGTTCTTTGTATGAACGAAACCTACGTGCGGCTGGTTTGCCCCGAGTGTGGCAAGGATTGGGAGGAGTCGCCCGACGACCTCCCGTCACACGACGAGCAGTTCAACTGCCCGAACTGCCACGCCACGCGCCGGACCGCCGAGTTCACGCGGACCGAACACGACTTGGAGACGCTCAAGCAGTTCCAGTAGTTAGCTCCCGGTCGGCGAGCGCGCGCCGCACGCCTCGCACCGAAGCAACACCGCACCCTGTTCTCGTTCGAGTCGCGTGTCCGGGAGTCCACACTCTGGACAGAGGACGTACTCGTCGGTGTACTCCTCGATGGCGTCCTCGATGCGGCGCTGTCCGAACTCGCCGGTCAGTCGGGCGCGTCCGCTCTCGTCGATGTGGGCGCTCGTGCCGAGTTCGTCTTGCAGAAACTTCAGTACGTGGTCCTCGTCCCTGCCGAGTCGGTCGAGGGTGTCCTGAAAGTTCTCGTAGACGGTGACGTTCCCCTCTTGGCGCACGTCGGCCTCGGGCACGTCGAACCGGTCGCCGTTCCCTTGAATCTCGGGCGCTTCGTCCATCGCCCGTTCGAGGTGGTCGTCGTAACTCTCCATACGAGACGGTAACGAACGCATACGAATAAAAAACTTTCAGACTCACAGGGCGATTTGCCGACGACCGACGCCCCCAACGGTAAGGTTGCGTTTCGATACGGAACGAACACAACTGCGTGAGACTGTTTCACACTACCATGATAGTAGGCGTTACGTACTATTAGGGGGGCGTAAAGACGTGAAATCCCCTCACCGTGTTAACGGGACTCAAGATAATACTATAACCCTGCAACTGTTAGCCTCGTTTGCTTATGAAGAAGCAGGAACTCATCCACCTTCACGGCCTGCTCGCAGAGGTCGGGAATTACTTCGAAGAGGAGAACAGCACGGAAGTAGACCTTAGCGAATACGATTCTCTCGGCGTACGACCAACGTCGATTCACAAGTCGAAAACAGACCACAAGGCGGCAGTCTTTGCGATGGCAAACGCAATCACATCCGAAATGAACGAAGCCGAGGCGGACGAGAAAGTCGCCGCCAAGGCCGACTGAACTGCGGCACGACGCTTCTCACGAACCCGCTCCGTCTCCGTAGCGGCAGTGCTGTTCTGAGCCTCACTTACGCCTCGTCAGCGACGAGTATCGACCGCAGAGAAGGATGTACGCGCCGGTGACGCCGACCGACAGCGCGGGACTGGCAGAGTCGCGTTACTCGATGAGGTCCTCGAACTCCGGGAGAACCTCGTCGTCTTCGTCGCGGTCGCTCTGAGTCTCTGTTTCGACCTCGATGTCGTCGTTCCCTGTCTCGTCGGCCTCGGTTTCGTCACCCTCGTCGTCTTCGTCCTCGATGACTTCGACTTCGAGGACGGTCAGCGGGATGTTTTCGAGACGCTGGCCGATTTCCTTCCGGGCGATGCGCGAGGCGTGCTCCTCGCGCTCGACGTTGAACACCGTCATCTCTAACTCCAGCGCGACGAGGCTTTCGTCGGCGGCGATGAAGGCGGGTTCTAGCTCCTCCCCGCAGTGGGGGCAGGACCGCTCGCCCATGTTGATTTCGACGTAGTTGAGGTCGGGGTTGAGCAACTCGCCGGTCTTGGAGATGGCGATCCGAACGGCCTCGTCGGGAGTCTCCACGTCGTAGACCGGGACTGCGGCTTCCACGACAACTCTGCAGTTCATAGCCACGTAGAAGTAGTAGCGCCAACAGTATCAAGTTTAGCCCTAAAACGAAAGCTTTCCACTTCCGGGGGCCGGAGGGTTCCGCGATGCACTCTGGTTCGATACCTGTCGCCGACCTCTCGGGGGGTTTCGACTTGCAGGCCACGCTGGAGAGCGGCCAGACCTTCCTCTGGCGGCGCGACGACGGCCGCACCTACGACGAGGCCGACCCCTACGGCGGGTCCGCGTGGTACTACACCGTCGCCAATCGCGCCGACGAGGACCCCGAAGTCGTCCGCGTCCGTCAGCGCGACGGCCTGCTGGAGTGGGAGGCCACCACCGACGCCGACGACCTCCTCGTCGAGCGACTGCGCCTCGACGACGACCTCCCGGCCATCTTCGCCCGGATGCCCGACGACGACCTCCTCGCGTCGGCCACCGACGCCTACCGCGGACTCCGAATCGTTGACGACCCCTTCTTCCCCTGTCTGATTTCGTTCATCTGCTCGGCCCAGATGCGGGTCGGGCGAATCCACGGGATGCAGACCGGCCTCGCCCGCGAGTTCGGCGCGGAAATCGAGTTCGACGGCGAGACCTACCACGCCTACCCGACGCCCGACCGACTCGCCGAGGCCACCGAGGAGGACCTCCGCGAGTTAGGGTTGGGCTACCGTGCGCCCTACGTCCAGCGTTCCGCCGAGTTGGTCGCCTCCGGCGAGGCCACCGCCGAGGACGTTCGGGATTTCGACTACGAGGAGGCCCGCGATGCTGTCCAAGCGTTCGTCGGCGTCGGCGACAAGGTGGCCGACTGCGTGCTGTTGTTCTCGCTGGGCTATCTGGAGGCGGTTCCGCTGGACACGTGGATTCAGACCGCCATCGCCGACTACTACCCCGACTGCGATAGGGGGTCCTACGCCGAGACTTCGCGGGCGATTCGGGAGCGGTTCGGCGGCGAGTACGCCGGGTACGCCCAGACTTACGTCTTCCACTACCTCCGGAATCGGGAGTAGTCAGGAACCGGTCTCGCCGCGCTCCTCGGGTCGAGTACCCAACCGGCTTAAGCCAGAACGCCGAACCACCGCGTGAACCATGTCCGACAGTTCCACCGACGACCGAACCCGAGCGCACGTCTTCGTCTCCGGGAAGGTTCAGGGCGTCTACTACCGGGCGAACACCCGCGACACCGCCCGAGAGAAGGGGGTCTCGGGATGGGTCAAGAACCTCGCCGACGGTCGGGTCGAGGCCGTCTTCGAGGGTCCCGAGGAGCGCGTCGAGGAGATGGTCGAGTGGTGTCACACCGGCAGTCCCTCTGCGGACGTAGACGACGTGGAAGTCGAGTACGACGACCCCGAGGACGAGGACGGCTTCCGGATTCGGCGCTGAGAGTGTCCCACCGGGAGCAAAGAACCAAACGAAAACAGCGAGAACGGAGCCGAGCGGCGTCGAACCCGGTAGAACCGCGTTTCAGTACCGGTCGCCGTGGCGGCTATCGAGTCCGTGCGTCTCCTCGCTCCGACCGCCGGACTGCTGTCTCTGCGACCGACCGCCAGATTGGCGGCCTCGCTGACCGTTCGCGTAGCGGTTGCGCTGGGACTGCTGGCGTTCGTCGCGTTGTTGGGGCGTGCCGGACGGTCCGGTCGGGACTTGTTCGCTCCGAGACTGCCCGGACTGCTCGGTCATCTGGTGCGACTCCTCCAGTCGCTCGGAGTAGGCCGGTTGGCCGGTCGGCTGTTGGTGGGGTTGCTTCTGCGTCGTCTGCCGGTCCGATAGCTGGTGTGTCTGTTGCCCGGACTGCTGTTGGGTCTGCTGTCCGGTCTGGCGTCGAGACTGCCCCGAGGACTGGTGGGACTGCTGTGGCGAGGGCCGTTGCTGTGGCGGTTCGGCGTCGTAGTCCTGTCGGGACTGACCCCGGTCGGACTGGGCGTGTCCGGACTGCGAGCGGCCGGAGTGCGACGACTGTCCACCGCGCTGGCTGAACTGACCGCCCTGCTGGTCGAACTGCCCGCCTCGCTGGCCCGACTGGCGCTCGTCGGCCGAGAACTGCTCGCCGCCGTGGGGTCGCTCGGCGTGGCTCGACTCGTGGCGAGGTTCGCCGCCGAATCGGAGGCTGTGGCGGCTTCCCTCCGTCGTCTGGGACCCCTGCGAGGACCGACTCTGCGAGGATTGTTGGTCCTGCTGGCGGCCCTGCGGCATTTGCTGGCCCTGCTGGCGGCCCTGCGACTGTCGGGGCTGGTATCGGCGCGAGGTCTGGCGGGACTGGTACCGACCCTGCGACTGTGAACCTCGTTGGCCCTGCGAGTTCCGTCCTCGTCCGGCGGAGCCACTCGTCTGTCGCTCCCGCGGCACGTGGTCGCCCTCGTGTCGGCCCCCGCCGCCGAACCGGAAACTCGCCTGCTGGCTCCGGTCGGACTGCGCGCCGGTCGGAACGACCGCTTCTCCGCCCCGCATTCGCTCTTTGACCTCTCGCTCGACCTGTTCCGGACTCCGGTCGTCGCCCCGTCGGGTCTCGCGTCGGTCCCGTCGCTGACTCTCCTCCGCTCGGTTCCCCCGTCGCTGGTCGCCGCGCCCGCGCTCCTCGTAGTTTCGCGTCTCGCGGCCTCCCTGTCGGTAGTGGTCGTCGTTGGACATCAGTAATCTCCCCGCCAAACGTTCGGACCGCGAGACTCTTATCCGTGCTGGCTAGGCGAGACCGGCGACGGCGCTAGAGAAACATTGTTATTTCTTTTGGACATCTATTCATTTCTATAAGATAATTTTCCATTTCCATCTGCAGGCTGATACCTTCGCTTCGAACGGTAACTCGCTTCGCTGGGCGAAACCTCGGTCGCGTGACTGCGACCCGGCCGAGGACCTCCGAAACCACGCTCTCCGGGTTCGCAGTCGGACGTGGACGGTGGCCGACGAAGCCAACCCCGCGAAGACAGGACTTAACGCCGTCGCCGTCGAATCCCCGGCCATGATACCCTCCGAGCGAATGGCGCAGGTGGACGCGAACGCCGCCGGTCTCGGCGTGCCCCGGAAGCAGTTGATGGAGTCGTCGGGCAACGCGGTGGCCCGCGAGGTCCGGGCGGTCGCCGACGCCGGCGCGCGAGTGGCAATCGTCGCCGGGCGGGGCAACAACGGCGGTGACGCCTTCGTCGCGGCCAGATTCTTGAACGACTACGAGATTTCGGTGGTCCTCCTCGGCCGGGCCGAGACTATCTCGACCGACATCGCCCGCGAGAACTGGGACGCGCTCGAACAGGCCGACTACGAAACCGAGGAGGTCGCCGATTCCCGCGACTTCGACCCCCCCGAGTGCGAAGTCGTCGTGGACGCCATGCTCGGAACCGGCGTGACCGGCGCGCTCCGGGAACCCGAGGCCACCGCCGCCGAGCAAATCAACCAGCACGACGCAACCGTGATTGCGGTAGACGTGCCCTCCGGCGTCGATGCGAACACCGGGGACGCCGAGGGAACCGCGGTCCAAGCCGACCGCGTGGTCACCTTCCACGACGAGAAACCCGGCCTCGACTCGCTGGACGCCGAGGTCACTGTCGCCGACATCGGCATCCCCGCCTCAGCCGAGGAGTTCGTCGGTCCCGGCGACATGCTCCCCGTCAGAGAAGGCCCGGAAGCCGAGGACGCCCGCGCCTACGTCGTCGGCGGCGGCCCCTACACCGGTGCCCCGGCGCTCGCGGCGCAGGCCGCGCTCCGGGCCGGTGCGAACCTCTCGTTCGTCGCCGCGCCGGGTCCCGTCGCGCCCCAGATTCAGGGCTACGCCGAGGACCTCATCGTCCAAGCCTACGAGGGCGAGTATCTCCGCCCCGACCACGTACCGGACCTCGTGGACACCGCCGAGAGCTACGACGACGTGGTGGTCCTCGGGCCGGGACTGGGCAACGCCGACGAGACCTTGGAGGCCGCGAAACAGTTCCTCTCGGAGTTCTCCGGCCGGGCGGTCGTGGACGCCGATGCCCTCCCCGTGGTTCCAGAGGTCGATACAAACGCGACGCTGGTCTGCACCCCCAACCGGAAGGAACTCGCCGAGATGGGCGGCCCGGAAATCGAGAGCGCCGACGGTCTCCGGGACCGCGCCGACGAAATCGAGGCCTTCGCCGACGACCTCGGCCACGTCGTGCTGGCGAAAGCGAAAGACGACGTAATCACCGACGGCGAGCGCACTCGGGTCTCACGCGCCGGAACGCAGGGCATGACCGTCGGCGGCACGGGCGACACTCTCGCCGGAACCGTCGCCGGACTCCTCGCAAACCACGACCCCTTCCAGTCGGCCTGCATGGGGGCCTACGCCAACGGTCGCGCTGGCGAACTGATAGACGAGGAGGACCCACGCCACGGCGGCCTGCTGGCTTCTGACCTGCTCGACGTTCTTCCCCGCGCTATCTGGGGTGACGACGATGAGTGACGAAAGCGATTCGCCAGAAGCGCATCGAGACGGAGGCGGTGAAACCGCCGACGAGACCGATTTGACCCACACCGACGACGAGGGCGAGGTCCAGATGGTTGACGTGGGCGACAAACCCGACACCGCCCGGCGGGCGGTCGCCGAGGGCGAAATCCACCTCCAGTCCTCGACCATCGACGCCATCGAGAACAACGAGGTCAGCAAGGGCGACGTGCTGGCCACGGCCCGCGTCGGCGCGGTGCAGGCGGTCAAACACACGTGGGAGACGATTCCGATGTGCCACCAGATTCCCATCACCAACGTCGAGACCGACTTCGACCTGCGCGACGATTGCGTCGTCCTCGAAGTCGCGGTCGAAACCACCGGCAAGACCGGGTGCGAGATGGAGGCCCTCGAAGGCGTCACCACCGGCCTGAACGTGGTCTGGGACATGGTGAAAGCCGCAGAAAAGAGCGCGGACTCGTCCGCGAACCGGAGCGGCGAAGCCGCGGAGGACGCTGGAGGCCAGTACCCCGACACCGCGATTCGGAACGTCCGAGTGGTCGAGAAGAGAAAGACAGAACTGTAGACGCCTCACCTCGACTCGTCGGCGTCGTCCGAGTTCCCGTCTCGCTCGCCTTCGTCTCGGTCGAGCATCACGTCTTCTTCGAGCGTGACCAGAAAGTCCGGCGGGGTGTTCTCGGTCCGGCGTCGCCACCGGCGCACGTCGTACCAGTAGCCGACGCTCGCCAGCGCGAACAGGCCGACGATGACCACGGCCGTCCCTATCGGACCGATTCGGTCGAACGGCGACACGCCGAACTGGACCAATCCCACGAGGACAGCCGAAATCGCGGTCAGCGCCAGATACACCCGGTACCACGGGAGTTCGGTCCGCGGGTCGTTGGCCAGAAACACCGCGAGTTCGGGGTCCTCGACGTGACCCGTCGCTACTCGTCGGTCGTCGTCGTAGGTGACGAGACCCCGCTCGGCCAGATACGGCAGGTGGGTCCGGCACAGCGACGAGCGAACCGACTCGACGCGGTGTCTGGCGATCTCCTCGGGCGTCGTCCCGGCCTCCCACGCCGCCACCTGCTCGGCGAGGTCTTCGAGCGTGACGGGACCGGACGACTCGTGCAGGTAGTAGAGCGCGTAGCGCCGACGCCGGTTCAGCACGACGCCCGCGACGAATCGGTCGCGGGAGCGAGTGGCGGCGCTCCGAGTCGGCGTCCGGTTTCGTTCGGAGTCCATCGAGTAGGTTGTCGTCACATGCTGGGGGCGGCGGACGTTTTGTTATTGGCTCGTCTCTCGCCGGTGTTCGTGACAACCGGAACGTCGCCTGAATTAGGCAGAGGGGTCCGGACCGATAACGAACGTTTTGCGCAGAATAACGACGATTACGCCGGCTACGCCGAGGGCGCGCTCGCCAACTCTCCGGCCTTGGCGCGGGACTGCTCGACGATGGCGGGCCGGGCCTCGAAGTCCACGACCACCTCGTCGTCGGCGTAGGTCACGTCGTTGACTCGGGCGTGGTCGTGGACCCACGAGACCACGCTCATCGTGTCCTCGGTCATCGGGAGGACCAACTTCTCGCGCTCCCAGTCGGGGAGTTCGTCGTCGATGCGCGTCCGGAGACCGTCGAGATTGAGTTGTTCCTTACCCGAGACGGCGATGGGGTTAGGCGCGAGCGCCGACAGGGCTTCTGCCTTCTCGGCGAGTTCGTCGTCGCTCACGGCGTCGATTTTGTTCAGGACCGTCACGATTGGGGCCTCGTTTCGCTCGTAGAGGGTGTCGTGACTGGTGATGAGTTTCTCGCGTATCTCCTCGATTGGCTCGCTCACGTCCACCACGAGCAAAACGAGGTCGGCGTAGTACACCGCGTCGAGGGTGGACTTGAACGACTCGACCAGCCAGTGGGGCAGGTCGCTGATGAACCCCACCGTGTCGGTCAACAGCACGTCCCGGCGCTCCATGTCCATCTTCCGGGTGGTGGTGCCGAGCGTCGTAAAGAGGCGGTCCTGCGCTTCCGCCGTGGTGTCCAAGTCGGGATGCAGTTCCTCGTTCTCGCCGAGTTCGAGGTCTGCGGCGAGGCTCTGCATCAGCGTGGACTTGCCGGCGTTGGTGTAGCCAGCCATCGCCACGAGGTCGAATCCGGACTCCCTGCGCCTGTCCCGGCGGTCGGCCTCGGTCCGGGCGATGGAGTCGAGTTCGTCCTTGATGCGGGAAATCTGGTCTTTGATGTCCTGCTCTCTGCTCTCGTCGTACTCGCCAAGCCCCATGAAACCGGGGCGCTCGTCGCGCTTGGCGAGACTGGTCTTGGCCTCGGCCCGCGGGAGTTCGTACCTGAGTTCGGCCAACTCGACCTGCAGTTGGGCCTTCCGGGTCTGTGCGCGCTGGCCGAAGATTTCGAGGATGAGCCTGAACCGGTCGATGACCTTGGCGTCCTCGGGGAACTTCTGACCGAGGTTGTAGGTCTGGTACGGTCCCAGTTCGTTGTCGAAGATGACGACCTCTGCACCGGTCTCGGCGACTGCAACCCCGATTTCGTCTGCCTTCCCCTCCCCGACCTGTAGCGCGGGGTCCTCCGTTCTTGACTGGGTGAACTCCCCGGCTATCTCGTAGCCCGCGGCGCGGGCCAAGTCGCGTATCTCCTCGGTGTCTGGCGTGCCTGAATCGACTCGCTTGACGATTATCGCTTTCATAGGAACAGTTTTCTGGCGGCGTAAGCGGCGTGGTGTGCGGCCTGAACGGTCTTGCGTTCGGCTATACTCTCGACGTACTTGAAACTCGGGCCGAGGAACTGCTCGACGCGAACTTCCGGCTCCTCGTAGAACTCGCCGCGTTCGGCGACGACCGGTCCCTCGGGCGGTGCGGGCAGTTCGTCCACCGCATCGCTGATGACGCGGGCGGCGTTCTCGAACGTCGGTTGGCCGTCGCTGGTGGCGAAACCCATCCCCTTGATATTTCGAAGCCGCGACGTGCCGACGCTGGCGTGAACCGCCGCAGACACCATGAGGTACTCGCCGGACTCCTCGTGGCGGCCGCTGATGTCCACGCCGACGACGCTGGCCTCGCTGGCGCTAGCCTCGCCGGGCCTTCACCTCGATTGTCCCAGCCGCGGTACGCATATCCTCGGATACGTCCCCAACCCTTTTCAATCATACGTCGCGATGACTCGCCGGAATCGTCCGTCTGCGGAGGTGATTCCGGCGTCGGTTTTCAGGCCGAAGGTGTGTTACCACAAAGGGTTTAAACTATCAATGAGGGAGTTGAGACTATGCAACTCGGCATTGACCCCCAGCAACTCGGACTCGAATTCGGGTCCGGGGCCGTCGTCGGCGGCATCATCGGGTTCGCGGCGAAGAAAATCGCCAAACTCCTCGCCATCATCGTGGGTCTCGAACTGGCGCTGTTCAAGTTCCTCGAATCGCGAGGCATCCTCTCGGTCGATTGGAACCGACTCAGCGCGGGCGTTCTGGAGGCCGGTGAGGTCGCCCAGAGCGGTGCCCCGCCGTCGTGGGTCACGACCATCCTCTCGACGCTCTCGGTCGGCGCTGGCTTCACCGGCGGTTTCATGCTCGGTTTCCGGAAGGGATAGTTTCGAAGCCTCCCCGCTTTTCGCCGTCGCGCTTCGTCTCCGCACTTTTTCCGAGGTCCTGCTTGCCCACAGCGACCGCTGAACGTTCCTCTCCCCGAGAAACAAATATCTTTCCTAGAACAATCTATGTATTTCTTAGAGTTGGGCAGAGAAGGCCCACGGACCGCGCGTCTACCGCATGCTGATGTCGTCTTCGTCCTTGATGATGCGAGTCTCGGCCTCGCCGCTGGTGTGTTCGTTCACGAGGTCGTAGAACTCGTTTTGCATCCCGGCGGGGAAGGTCAGCACGCCGACCCACCCGCCGTCGTTCTGCCACTCCTCGCGTTCAAGTTCGCCGAACTGGCGAATCTTGGCCTGCGCGCTCCCGGCGTAGTCGGCGGGGACCTGCACCGCGACTGTAACCTCGTCGAACCGGATGGGGATGACCGGCCGGAGCGCGTCTAAGGCCTCGTCAACCTGCGTCTCGACGGGTTCCATCGGGTCCACCCGGAAGTCGGTCTCCTCCAGCGCGCTTTCGATGCGCTCGGGCGGATGGGGCGCGTTGTCCATCTGGGGGTTGACCGCGTTGCGCGTGATGCGGTTGACCAACTGCTTGTGCTTCTGTTCCTGCATCTCTCGGCGCTGTTCGGCCGTAATCTGAATCTCCCCGTCTTTGATGACTTGGGGAATGATTTCGAGGGGGTCGGTCGTGCCGAAGACCTCCTCTAAGGCCGTCTCGGCCGGTCGGTCGCCGCGACTCGCGTTCTCGAATACGTCCTCGGCGGCGATGACGTCCTCTAACTCGCCCTCGAACTCGCCGCGCTTGATTTCGAGCGCGGCGTCCGGGTCTACCAGCACCTCGAACCGCTCGCCGTGAGATTCGAGGCGGGCAGTCACCGCCTCCTCGAGTGGTATCATACGCTACGGTAGTGGCCCCCGTCTAAAATAAGCTTGCGTCCGTCGAGTCCAGCTAAGCCGCGGAAGCCGCGACGATGATTTCGAAAGCCCTCGCGCGGTTCGCCGCCGGAAGACATTCCTGCTCGGCCTTCGGCCTGCGCGGGCTGTGACTTCCGAGGTCTCGTTCGCTTCGCTCACGAGACGGCCGCTCAGCGACATATCCTCGGAGTCCACCAAGGATAGGTCTGCACCACCGAGCGACGCATGTGGTTGGAGAGGAATTGCACGTAGTCACTAGCCGCGTCACAGTAGTTTCTCGCCGCTCTGTCGCTCCACGATGAGCAGGACGGCGAGGCCCATGATGAGGAGCGTGTAGGCGACCGACGCCAACAGCGCGGCGCGCTCGGACCCGTACTCGCCGGTCCGGAAGATGATTGCTTTCCGGACCATGGCGATGACGCCGGTGTAGATGACCAACCGGACGATGCGGCGGGTCTCGCTCTCTTGGGTGTAGGCCACCACGGTCTGGTAGACCTCCACGATGATGAACAGCAACAGCGCGGTGTCGATGAAGCTCACGACGACGAGCGGATCGGTGATGTTTCCCCTGAGGGCGCTTTGGAGAATCTGCAACCCGAGGTCGAAGACCCCGATGGCGAACAACAGCACCAGCACCAGCGCCGCGACGACCTCGACGTACCGAATCAGCGATTCGCTGACCCCGAGGAGTCGCTCTGGGAACGTGTCGGAGGACGAAACCTCCTCCGCGGTGCCCTGTCTTTCGGCGTCCTCCTCGTCGGTAGCCATACACGTGACAAGGACTACAGGACAAAGAAGCTAGGTCTCGTCGGAGAGGCGAGAAGCCTTACTCCCGATGTAGAACCAGAACCTGCCGCGAGCGACGCCGACAGTGGTTACAGCGGTCGCCGCGAAGACACAGCAGAGTACGTGTTCTATTCTCCCCGTTTTAGCTACTGGTCTATGAGGCACTGTCTAGTTAAGCAATTCTGGCGTAGACATCGGGTACAGTGCCTCTTCGGCGATTACTTGATGAGGGGGGCTTGATGATAGCCTGTCGAGGGGTTCGGGAAGACTGGTGAATTCACGACTCTCATGGCTTATCGATCCTTCGTCTCATCAAGCAAACACGGACTCCGCATCAACGGAGGCTGATTCACCGAACTACTGTCTGCCGGTTTCGCTTATCTAGACAGTGCCGTCTATGATAATCATTCATATAATTAATTTAATCTAGAAAGAATTTATTTGCCAACAATACCAAGACCGGAATGCAATGTCCGAAACCCGACGCTCCCTGCTGAAGAAAGGTATCGCCGCGACGACTGTCACCGGTTTCAGTCTGGCCGCCACGAGTGGTTCGGCGTCGGCCACGACCGAAGACACGACCGTCGAGATAACGCCCCAGTCCACCTCCACGGGAATCCAGTATTACGAGGTCCAGTTTACCGGTGCGACCTCCGTCAGCGGAAAAGACGGCACGCTCGAACCGAACCAAGGCGACAATCTGACCACGGAGGACGGAGAAGCCATCCTCTCCGGGAACGTCGAAGACGGGGTTGACAACCTTGACGCAGTTACGACCGACGCTGACCCGAGTGACATCGAAATCAACCGCGCAGACAACATCGTCGTCTACGTTGACGGCACTGCTATTTACCCCTGAAAGAGTACCAACAATCCTTCTCTCGAAGAACACCCACCGGTCTCCGACTAATCAGTCCCTCAAATTTTCACAAAAAGCTCGTCAGCCCCCCGACAGCGTAGTCACTCGTCTTCCGGCGCGAACTTGACCAGCGTCAACTCCCGGTCAAGCATGCAGTAGTCGTGGGGAGGGTCGCCCAGAATCTCGGCTATCTGGTAGTCCTCGTCGAAGTCCGCGCCCGCCGGTTCGCAGAACTCGTGGCTCGGGCACTCGGTGTGCGGACACGGCCCGGACAGACTCGCCTTGCTCCCGGCGTAGGCGTTCTTCGCCGGGACGTTGGCTTTGACGCCGACGGGTTCGACTTCGACCGCCGTGACGCCGGTATCGTGTACCCCGCACTCCAGCGTCTGGGCACCCTCGCGCACGTCGTTGACGCGGTAGCGCACCCCCTCCGAGAGGTTGAGACACTGGTCGCGGTACGGACATCCCTCGCAGGCGGCGGCCTCGCCCCGGTAGACGAACTCTTGGCCGTCCTCGGCGAGGCGGGTTCCGATGAGGGTTATGGATGACATAGCGGGGCATATGCGGGCCTCCGGGTTAAGGGTCTCGTCACGCCGGACTGAGAGGACGGCGTTTGGGAAATTATCGGCTACGTCATCCGAATGCAGACCACAGAACAGAGCGTGGCGTGTCGTCTGAAGCTCCCCCGCCCGGTCGGCCGGGCCTCTGCTGTCGGCTGGTCAACCGAGTGCATCCCGTGATTTGGTCCCTCGAGCCCCCTGCCGCCGAAATCAGCTCTCGCCGTCGTCGCCGGTCAACTCGTCCAGTTCGTCCAGATACTCGTCGCGGGGCACCTGATACGCGCCGCGGTAGTCGAGGACCCCCCGAGCGAACTCGTCGGCGAGGTCTCGGGCACCCTCCAGCGCCTCCTCGCGGGTGTCGAAGGTCCGGGGGTTCGTGGCCTCGACTTCGGGTTCCAGAAAGAATTCCACTCGCCAGACCTCGGTCGGATTGAGTTCGGTCTCGGCGGCCGGGCGGTTCGGTGCCCCCGCCGCGACGTAGAGCGTGGGCAGGCAGGCCGGGGGAAACTGTTCGGTGTCGAAGACGTCCGGGCGGTAGGCCAGCACCTGTCGCCCGCCGGGTTCGTCGTTCCAGACGGTCCAACCCTCGGGCAAGTCGCGTTCGGTCACGCCCGGCGATTGGGGCCTGCCGGGTAAGGACTTGCCGGTCGCGGGCGAGAGAGGCCGCCCGATTCGACTCGTATTTAAACGTGGGATATGGTATCGTTTGCCAGTGAAAGACGCGCGCGACCGACTCCCGTCGCCGAGTATAGTCGTGGCCGACCCGGCGGATTAATTTAGGTACTGATTACCATGGTATGCGCCAACAATTATATATCGCTTCATCCCATCCATTAAATAGTATCGGTGGTAGCGACCCACGCGGTACAGACTAACATACCAAACCCCGTTCACGACCGTCCGAACTTGTCGCCCTCCGACGTCTCGTCGCCGTGAATGGAGTGTGGGGATGGCACGCACATGACCGGCCAGCAAGGACGGGTCTCGCTCGCCAGCGAGACCGAATGTTCCGGGATGGGGAAGCCCCGGCGCGAGCGCCGGGGTTGTGACGAGTTGTCACTTGCCATATGGGCCGATAAACATTTGTGCGTGTCTACCTACCACATATTCCGACCGCGAAGTGCCGAACCACCGGTCAGCCGTTCGCCTCTCTCGCCTCTCCCAACAAGCGTGATACGATGACAGAAACACTGGAAGAACTCAGCCAGCGTTACCAAGAATCGATGCCCGAAGACCTCCGCGAGACCAAATCCTTCGACAGGTATTTAGAGGAGGTCTACGACGACCCGAAGATAACCAGAAACGCCCACCAGCGGGTGGCCGACATGTTCGACTACTACGGCACCGAGTACGACGAGGAGGCCGGGGTAGTCGAGTACCTGCTGGCCTCGGAGGACCCCCTCCACGACGGGGAGAACACCTTCTACGGCCACGAGATTCACCGGGCAATCCACGAGTTCGTCAACAAGGTCAAGTCCGGCGCGCGAGGCCTCGGCCCGGAGAAGCGTATCAAGTTGCTCCTCGGGCCGGTCGGGTCCGGCAAGTCCGACTTCGACCGGCAGGTCCGGACCTACTTCGAGGACTACACCCTCAGCGACGAGGGGCGGATGTACACCTACAGGTGGACCAACCTCTGCGACGTGATTCACGACCAAGACCCCGCAGACGACACGGTTCGGTCGCCGATGAATCAGGACCCCCTCGTCCTGCTCCCCCTCGAACAGCGCCAGCGCGTCATCGACGACCTGAACGAGAACTTGGACGCGCCCTACACCATCCAGAACGAGCAGAGCTTAGACCCCGCGTCGGCGTTCTACATGGACGAACTGCTGGCGTACTACGACGACGACATCCAGCAGGTGCTGGAGAACCACGTCGAGGTCATCCGACTGACCGCCGACGAGAACAAGCGCCAAGCGGTCGAGACCTTCGAACCCAAGGACAAGAAGAATCAGGACGAGACCGAGTTGACCGGCGACGTGAACTACTCGAAAATCGCCATCTACGGCGAGTCCGACCCCAGAGCCTTCGACTACTCGGGGGCGTTCTGTAACGCCAACCGGGGCATCTTCTCGGGCGAGGAACTGCTGAAACTCCAGCGCGAGTTCCTCTACGACTTCCTCCACGCGACGCAGGAACAGACCATCAAGCCAAAGAACAACCCTCGAATCGACATCGACCAAGTCATCGTCGGCCGGACTAACATGCCCGAGTACCGGGACAAGAAGGGCGACGAGAAGATGGAGGCGTTCAACGACCGGACCAAGCGCATCGACTTCCCCTACGTCCTCGAATACGACGAGGAGTCCGAAATCTACCGGAAGATGCTGTTCAACGCCGACGTGCCCGACGTTCACATCGAACCCCACACCCTCGAAATGGCGGGCCTGTTCGGCGTCCTGACTCGCATCGAAGAACCCGACAGCGAGATGGTGGACCTGATGCAGAAGGTCAAGGCCTACAACGGCGAAATCAAGGACGGCGAGGACGTGGACGTGAAGAAACTCCGCGAGGAGGGCGAGGAGTCCGCCGACATCGGCGAGGGCATGGAGGGCGTTTCCGCCCGGTTCATCGGCGACGAAATCGCCGAGGCCATCATGAACTCGACCCACCGAGACCGCGGCTTCCTCAGTCCCCTCTCGGTGTTCAACCACTTCGAGGAGAACCTCGAAAACCACGGTTCCATCCCCGAGGAGAACTTCGAGACCTACTACCGCTACCTCGAGATGGTCCGCGAGGAGTACAAAGACCGCGCCATCGAGGACGTGCGCCACGCGCTGGCCTACGACATCGAGGAAATCCAGCGACAGGGCGAGAAGTACATGGACCACGTGATGGCGTACATCGACGACGATACGGTCGAGGACGAACTCACCGGCAGAGAGCAGGAACCCGACGAGAGTTTCCTCCGGGCGGTCGAGGAGAAACTCGACATCCCCCGCGACCGGAAGGACGACTTCCGCCAAGAGGTCTCGAACTGGGTGTCTCGCCGCGCCCGCGAGGGGTCGCCCTTCGACCCGCAGGACAACGACCGCCTGCGCAGAGCCCTCGAACGCAAACTGTGGGAGGACAAGAAGCACAACATCAACTTCTCGGCGCTGGTGTCGTCCAACGAGATGGACGACGACGAGCAGAACGCGTGGGTCGAGGCCCTCATCGACCAAGGCTACTCCCGCGAGGGCGCGAAGGAGGTGCTGGAGTTCGCCGGCGCAGAGGTCGCCCGAGCGGAGATGGAGGACTAACCGTGGCGACCGGCCACGACGACCGGACCGGCCGCGACGAGCGAACCGGGCGCGAGGACGAGGGACTGGACCCCGACGAGGCCCCCGACGGACAGGCGTTCATCGAGGCCGCCGACCGGGAACTCCGGGAGACCTACGAGGAGCCAAAGCGTCTCGAGGAGTTCGTGGACGAGGCCTTCCGGAACCCGACCGTCGCGGCCCACGCCAGCAAGTACCTGCTGGAAGCCATCGAGTCGATGGGCACCCGGACCGTCATCGAGGAGGGCGAGGAGAAACAGCGCTACCTGTTCTTCGACGACCCCGCCAACGACGGCGAACACGCGATACTGGGCAACACCGAAGTCCTGAACGCCTTCGTGGACGACCTGCGGTCCATCGCGGCCGAGCGAGGCAAGGCCGAGAAAATCATCTGGTTCGACGGCCCGACCGCGACCGGCAAGTCCGAGTTGAAGCGGTGTCTGGTCAACGGCCTTCGGGAGTTCTCGAAGACCGAGGCGGGCAGGCGCTACACCATCGAGTGGAACATCGCCAGCGCCACCGACGCCCGAGGACTGAGTTACGGCGAGGAGCGCGCCGCGGCGGACGAGGAAAACTGGTTTCAGAGTCCGGTGCAGGCCAATCCCCTGACGGTGTTCCCCGGAGAGGTCCGCGAGCGAATCCTCGGCCAAATCAACGAGGGGGTCGCCGACCACATCGACGTGAAGGTCGATAGTGCGCTCGACCCCTTCAGCAGGGAAGCCTACGACTACCTCGAAGAACAGTACCGCCGGACCGGCGAGGACGACCTGTTTTCGGCCATCACCGACGAGAACCACCTCCGGGTCAAGAACTACGTCGTGGACATCGGTCGGGGCATCGGCGTCCTCCACTCCGAGGACTCCGGTCCGCCCAAGGAGCGACTCGTCGGGTCGTGGATGCGAGGCATGTTGCAGGAGTTGGATTCGCGCGGTCGGAAGAATCCCCAAGCGTTCAGCTACGACGGCGTGCTGTCCCAAGGCAACGGCCTGCTGACCATCGTGGAGGACGCGGCCCAGCACGCCGACCTGCTCCAGAAGCTCCTGAACGTCCCCGACGAGAAGACGGTCAAGTTGGACAAGGGCATCCAGATGGACATCGACACCCAACTGCTCATCATCTCCAACCCGGACTTGGAGGCCCAACTGAACCAGCACGCCGAGGCCGGGGGCGCAGACCCCCTCAAGGCGCTCAAGCGCCGACTCGACCGGCGGCGGTTCAAGTACCTGACCAACCTGAGTCTGGAGGCCGAACTCATCCGCCGGGAGTTGACCAACGAAACCGACGTCTGGAAGGCCGACAGCTACGACGAACTCGAAAACCTCATCCGGGAACCGCTCTCGGTCAGCGTCCGGAAGGACGAGGAGGGCGCAGGTGTCGGCGAACGCGAGTTGGCCCCCCACGCAATCGAGGCCGCGGCGCTCTACAGCGTCGTGACCCGCCTCGACGGCGAGGACGTGCCCGCCGGTCTCGACTTGGTTGACAAGGCCAAGTTGTTCGACCGGGGCTACCTGCTGGACGGCGACGACCGACTCGACAAGGACGACTTCGAGTTCAGCGACGACCCCGACGACGGCGAGCAGGGCATCCCCGTGACCTATACGAGGGACGTGATTGCGGACCTCCTCAATGACGAGAGCGACCGCCACCACGCCGAGTTCCCGGTCGAGGAGGTCATCATGCCCCGCGACATCCTCAACGCGATGGCCGAGGACCTGACCGGCGCACCGGTGTTCTCGACCGCCGAGCGCACCGAGTACGAGAACCGCCTCGTGCCGGTGAAAAACCACATCTTCCAGCAACAGGAGGAGGACGTGCTGGACGCCATAATGGCCGACAAGCGGGTGGACGAGGAAACGGTCGAGGAGTACATCGAACACGTCTATGCGTGGGCCACCGACGAGCAGGTTGAGAACGACCGGGGCGAGCGCGTCGAACCGGACGCGCTGAAGATGAAGGTGTTCGAGACCGACCACCTCGGGCGGTTCTCGCCGGAGAGCTACGGCCCGGCCCACGAACCCTCGCCTGCGGTCGAGGAGTTCCGGCGAAACAAGGTCATCACGGCGCTCAATCGCCACGCGTGGGAGAACCGAGACGAGGACTTCGCGGTCACGGACATCGACCCCAAGGAGATTCCCATCATCAAGACGGTGTTGGCGAACTACGACTGGGACGACGTGCGTCGGGTCTACGAGGACTTCGACCCCAACCAGTGGGCCGACCCGCCGAGCAATACGGAGACGGCTAAGGTGAAGGCAGAGACGGTTAAAAACATGGTGGAGATGTTCGGCTACACCGAGGCGTCGGCCGAACTGACCAGCCAGCACGTCATGGGGCAGGTGAGTTACAAATGGGACTGAGCGGGGCGAGTCGGCGGGCGGAGCGAACTGAGGTGATTCACGAATGGGACTGAGAGAGGACTTAGAGCGGTATCGTGAGGTCGGCGAAGCCAAGCGCCAAGACCTCGCCGACTTCATCCAGTACGGCGACCTCGGCCAGAGCCTCCCCGACGAAATCAACATCCCCATCAAAATCGTGGACCTGCCGGAGTTCGCCTACGACCAGCGCGACAAGGGCGGCATCGGGCAGGGCGACCCCGACGTGGGCGACCCGGTGGGCGAGCCACAGCCACAACCCGGCGACGGCGACGAGGAGGGCGACCCCGGCGACGAGTCGGGCGACCACGACTACTACGAGATGGACCCCGAGGAGTTCGCCGAGGAGCTAGACGACGAGTTAGGCCTCGATTTGGAACCGAAGGGCAAGGAGGTCATCGAGGAGAAGGAAGGCGACTTCACCGACATGACCCGGACCGGCCCGGACTCCACCCTCGATTTCGAACGGATGTTCAAGGAGGGCCTGAAGCGAAAGCTGGCGATGGACTTCGACCCCGACTTCCTGAAGGAGGTCCTGAAAATCGACGGGTGGGGGCCGGACAAGACGTTCTCGTGGGCAAGAGAAAACTCTATCAACGTCTCGAAACATTGGCTCGAAGAGGCCTATAGCCAGATTCCGGACGACGAGCGGACCACCTACGACTCCATCGAGGAGGTCGAGGAGAACGTCATGCGTCGGAGTACCGCCCAGAAAATCAAAGAGGAGGGCATCACGCACGTCCCCTTCCGGAAGGAGGACGAACGCTATCGCTACCCCGAAATCATCGAGGAGCGCGAGAAGAACGTCGTGGTCGTCAACATCCGGGACGTGTCCGGGTCGATGCGCGAGAAGAAGCGCGAGTTGGTCGAACGCACGTTCACGCCGCTGGACTGGTACCTGACCGGCAAGTACGACAACGCCGAGTTCGTCTACATCGCCCACGACGCCGAGGCGTGGGAAGTCGAGCGCGACGAGTTCTTCGGGATTCGGTCGGGCGGCGGGACCAAAATCTCGTCGGCCTACGAAGTCGCGGACGCGATTCTGGACGAGCGCTACCCGTGGACCGACTGGAACCGGTACGTCTTCGCCGCCGGCGACAGCGAAAACTCCCGGAACGACACCAGCGAGAACGTCATCCCGATGATGGAGGAGATTCCGGCGAACCTCCACGCCTACGTCGAGACCCAACCCGACGGGAAGGCTATCAACGCGACCCACGCCGAGGAGGTAGAGGACTACTTCGGCGAGTCGTCAGAGGTGGCCGTGAGCTACGTCAACAGCCCCGAGGACGTGACCGACGCCATCTACGAAATCCTCAGTACGGAGGCCGAATCATGAGAGAGCGACCCCGAACCAAGCAGGCGGCGGAACCGCTACAGGAACCGGCCGACGAGGCCCGGAATCTGGCCCACAAACTCGGGTTGGCCCCCTACGACGTGAACTACTGGGTGGTCGATTACGACGAGATGAACGAACTCATCGCCTACAACGGGTTCCAAGAGCGATACCCTCACTGGCGGTGGGGGATGCAGTACGACCGCCAGCAAAAGCAGGGCCAGTACACCGGCGGGAAGGCCTTCGAAATCGTCATCAACGACGACCCCTCCCACGCCTTCTTGCAGGAGTCCAACGCCATCGCCGACCAGAAAGCGGTCATCACCCACGTCGAGGCCCACAGCGACTTCTTCGCCAAGAACCGGTGGTACCGGATGTTCGCCGACGAGTTGGACGCCGCGGCGATGCTCGAACGCCACGCCCGGCGCATCGAGGAGTACATGGCCGACTCTGACATCGACCGCGAGGAGGTCGAACAGTGGATAGACAGCGTGCTGTGTCTCGAAGACAACATCGACCAGCACGAACCGTTCAAGCGCCAGTACGACCAGCGCAGTGGTGACGACGAGGAAATCGAGGACGACGAATTAGCCCAGAAACTGGACGAGATGGACCTCTCAGAGGAGGTCAAGCGCCAAGTCTTCGACGAGGAGTGGATGGACGAGCAGGCCGACGCCGGCGAGTTGGAAGAACCCGAGATGGACGTGCTGGCCTTCCTCCGGGACCACGGCAAGGCCTACGACGCCGAGACCGAGAAGGCCGACGAGATGACCGAGTGGCAGACCGAAGTCTTAGAGATGCTCCGGGCCGAATCGTACTACTTCGCGGCCCAGAAGCTCACGAAGGTCATGAACGAGGGGTGGGCCGCCTACTGGGAGTCGATGATGATGGGCGAGGAGGCCTTCGCCGGGGACGACGAGTTTCTGAGTTACGCCGACCACCAAGCGCGGGTCCTCAACTCGCCCGGTCTCAACCCCTACCAACTCGGTAAAGAGCTGTGGGAGTACATCGAGAACACCGAGAACCGCCGGGAGGTCTGCCGAAAGCTCCTGCGCGTCGAGGGCATCACGTGGCGCAACTTCCACGACACCGTGGATTTCGAGCAGGTGCAGGACCTCCTCGCGCCGGACCCGCGAATCGACAGCATCGACCCGGAGAATCTGGACGAGTTGGAGGCGCTGGCACCCGAGAAGGTGGACGAGGAGGCCCTCGACGCCGCGAAGGAGGGCGTCATCGACCTCGAAACCTACCCGTGGAAGGTCCTGACCTACCGGGGCCTCGCAGAACGACACTTCTCGCTGTGCAAGCGCCAGAACCGCGGGTTCCTCCGGTCGGTCTCTCAGCAGGACTTGGAGCAGTTCGCGCGCTACATCGTTGACGACGCCCGGTTCTCCTCGGTCGAGGAGGCCATCGCGGACGTGGACTACGCCACCGGGTGGGACAAGATGCGCGAGGTCCGGGCGAGCAACAACGACGTGACCTTCCTCGATAGCTATCTCACCCAAGAGTTCGTCAACGACAACCAGTACTTCACCTACGAGTTCAGTCAGACCACGGGCGACTACCGGGTCGCCAGCACCGACTACGAGGACGTCAAGAAGAAGCTGATGCTCCAATTCACCAACTTCGGCAAGCCCACCATCGCGGTGTACGACGGCAACTACAACAACCGCAACGAACTGCTGTTGGGCCACCACTACAACGGCGTGATGCTCGACATCGAGCAAGCCAAGCGGACCCTCGAACGAGTGTTCGACCTCTGGGGTCGCCCGGTGAATCTCAAGACCATCGTGAAGGAGGTGGACGACCGGGACGCCGAAATCGCCAGACGCCGGGACCGCGAACCCGAACCCGAGGAGGTCGGCAAACTCCTGCGCTACGACGGCGAGAAGTTCACGATGGAGGACTTGGACTGGAACGAAGTCGAGGACATCGCGGCGACCGAAGTGGACTACGACACCAAGCCCGACGACTGGCTTGCGTGACGGGAATGGTGTCGGCGCTCAGAGCGATACGGCTTCTTTTCCGGCGAGGGTCTCGGGCACGGCGAGTCGATAGATAGTGACTGCACCCGAACTCGTCGTAATACGAACCGTGGCCTCTTGGCCCGGATAGAACCCGCCCGGCGGGTCGGTGTCACCTTTGTAGGCGTCGTCGTTCTGCCCGTCCGAAATCGCTTCTGCGTCGATAGCGACCCTGAGTCGGTCACTCTTTTCGTCGAGGAGCGCGGGGTCGTCGTCGGTGAGACTCACCGCCGAGAAGCGCGTCGTGTTGGCGGCTATCTTCGCGGGGTTCTCCTCGCCCTCGAAGGGGTCCCGCCACGTGAGGTGTTGGGTCCGGTTCGGTCCGTTCCACGTAATCGTCGCCGAGCGCATGTCGATGTCGCCGGACCCGGCGCTCGGAGTCACGATAAGGACGAGGTGGTCGATGACCTCGCCGCCCTCCAGATAGTTCGGGTCGGGAATAAAGAGGTCCTCGAAGCCAACCTCGGCGTAGGCGCTCACCACAGTAATCCGGTTTGACACCTGCGCACTACTCTCTTGCCCGGTCTGTTCGGATTTTGTCTGGAGAACTCCGGCCGTGTTGATGAGAACTCCGGCCGCAATTGCCGCGACGAGAACCATCGCAATGAACACGATGAGGGTCCCGATACCGACTTGGGCGCGGTACCGGCCCCGACCGACTAAATCCATACTATCACGTTAGGGATACGTAACTAAAAGTTATTTGTCTGCTATTCGGAAAGTGTGCGGCCCGGTGCTGGTCACACGGTCGTTTTCCACGAACACCTGCTCTCTCGAATATCGGCCGCCACAGACCACGAGTCGGCGTCAACAGACTTCTGCTAGCCAATTACCCCAAACAGCAGACTGAGAGACGAGCGACAGCGAACGAGAGGACTACCGTTCGCTCACGACGTGTCGGAGACCGAACAGCGTCAGAAGCGCGAGGACTGACGCCATCGGGGTGAATCCCGGAACCGACCCGTCGGTCCCTGAAGTATCGTCCGCCGAGCGAGTCTCGTCCGCCATCGCTTGCTCGCTCTCCTGACCGCAGTCCGTGACCACCGTGTCGCCGTCTCGGACGGAACTCTCACCCGAGACAGCGAACTCCAGTTGGACGGAGTCCCCACTGGTCGTCCGAACCTCGAAGGTGTACTCGCCGTCGTCCGAAAGTTCGACCGTCCGGGATTCGCCCGGTCCCACTGTCACCGCGTCGGCGACACCGCCGACCGAGTACACGAGCGGAATCGCCGTGGGGTTGTTCAGCACTGCCTGCGGTTGCCCGTCTCGACACGCAATCTCGGCGCTCGCGGTCACGTCCTCGGGGGACACGTCCTCGATTCCGAACCGGAGTACCTTCCGGTCTCCCTCGTGGCCGTGCGGTTCGACGTACCGAACTTCACCGCTCGGACCGCTCGCGGCCATCTCGACTCGGTAGTTCTCACGGGTCAGGTTCTGGTTGTACTGATTTTCGAGGGTCCATCCCGGCATCTCTCTGCTCTCGGCCATCGGCTTCCCGAGGTCCGTCCGATACAGGGTCGCTTGCCCCAGATACGTCCCGTTCAGGTCTCTGACGTGGACCTCCTCGGGTCGAGCCACGCCCTCCGCTTCCGACTGTCTCTCGACCGTCGTGTACAGGAGTACGCCGTCCGTCTGAATCATCGACCCGACGGCCAGATTGCGACCGGAGGAGTCGCCTTCGAACTCGAACCACTCGTGGTCGGTCGGCCGAGCGAAGTGGCTCGTCTTGTAGAGGTACGAGGTGTTCGTCTCCCCTCGAATCAGCACCGTCAGTTGGAAGCTTCCCGGCGGTCCCATCGATTCGATAGTGTACATCAGGTAGCGCAGTTTGTCGGGTAGCTCCTTGGCCCTCTCGTAGGCCGTCACGACGCGCTCCGGCGGGTCGAACGTCGTCGCGGTCTCGCCGGTCGTCGTGTTGACGAACACGCGGGTCGGTGCCGGGTCCACCGTGAACGAGAGATACGCCCCGCCGTCTATCTTCGCGACGCTGTCCCACTTCCACGAGTCCAACCGCGGTGGTTCCGGTCCGGAGTGGCGAGCGAGGACTTCGCCGGTCGAGTGGTTTCTGAGGACGTACTCGCCATCGACGTGTAACAGCACTCGGGACGGGCTATCGTAGAGAATATCGTCGTTGTGGTAGCTCCACCGCACGTCTCCGGTATCAGGGTTCACGATGAACTCTTGGTTGTGATTCGTCCAGAAGCGGACGTCGCCACGCATTCGCTCGGCGACGTAGCCGTCGTTCGGCGCGTCCCACGTCCACGCCGGTTCGCCGGTCGCCACGTCACGGGCGTAGAAGGTGGCCTTGCTTCCGGGCCGCGTGAGCAGTAGGTCGCCGACTCGCTCGGTGAGGACGTACTCGTTTGCGACGAACTTCGTCCACCGCTCGTTCAGGTCCGTATCCAAGGCCCCGTACCGAGACCCGTCGCCGATTTCTCCCGAACACCCGCTGGCTCCCTCGGCTTGGCAGTCGGTGTCGTCGAGGGTCTCGAAGGTTATCGTCCCGTCGGCGTAGTCCGCGCTTTCGAGTTCGTACTCGGTCTCGTACCGGGCCAGTTCCGTCGGTTCGGTCCCGACGCCGTACTTCCGGACGCCCGCTTTACTGACGACGAACACGGCGGAGTCCGTCGCAAACATCGCCTCGAACTGCGCGTCGAGTTTTCCGAGGTCGAACTGCTTCCACTCGTCGCCTCGCTTCGCCACGGCAGAAATCGTCCGCCCGTACCGGACGACCAGCGTGTCGCCGACGACCCGGCCGTCGAACCGCTCGGAACTCTCTTTGGTCCACTCGGCGTCCGCGACGGCCTCGGTAGTCACGATGTTCGTGGTGTTGTTCCCGACGAGTACGTGGATGGCGGGCTTGGTATGACCCGACGACGACGGGAAGGTCGCCCCGCCGACGAAGACGAACTCGCCCGCGGAACCGAGACGGTTCTGAATCGGGTCCGTCTCGTTCACCGTGACGTTCCAGTCGGTCTGACCCGACTCTCGAACGTCGCGGTCGGTCGCCGTCTGTACGTGGTGGCCTGCTGGCTGGCCCCCGGTGGCACCGACGGGAACAGCCATCGAGAACAGGACGACGACGGCTAAAAAGAGCGATTTTCTCATGCCGCCGTGTTGTTATGTGCATCGTAAATTGTTTTCGACTAGCATATCGGCGGGGGATTCAATGCACTAGATATGTCTTTGAGAAATATAAATGATTCTTAAGGAAATGAAATTGTGTTTATCCTACCAAGCGTACTCGTCTCGCGGGTCCACGTCGTCGCGCTCGCTGTCGTAGATTCGCTCGCCTTCCACGAAGACCTGTGTGGCGTCCGAGTCCAACTCGAACATCGGGCCGTCCCAGACCACGAGGTCCGCGTCGGTGCCCTCCTCTACGGTCCC
Source organism: Halorussus lipolyticus (assembly GCF_029338375.1). NCBI lineage: Archaea > Methanobacteriati > Methanobacteriota > Halobacteria > Halobacteriales > Haladaptataceae > Halorussus > Halorussus lipolyticus. The sequence goes on from NZ_CP119804.1 coordinate 1,268,057, forward strand.
CACGCGGTCCTCGATGCCCAGAATCTCGGCGGGGTTCCGGGTGACGGTCTTCAGCGCGGATTCTTCGGGAAGGCCCTCGCGGACCGCCAGTCCGACGCACACGTCCAGATGCTCTTGGGGCAGGACCGGCGCGTCGGTCTGGATGGCGACCTTGACGCCCGCGTCGTGGAGGATGCCCGGCGTCTCGAAGGTGATGTTGCGGAGTTCGTACTTACTGGCCGACGAAATCGTGGGACCGACTACGGCGGGCACGTCGCGTTCCACGAACTCCTCGGCCAGCACGTGGCCCTCCGTCGCGTGTTCGATGGAGAGGTTGTCGATGCCGAACTCGTCGGCGATGCGGAACACCGTGGCGATGTCGTCGGCGCGGTGGGCGTGGACCCGGAGGGGCAAGTCGCCCTCGACGACCCGCGCCAGATTCTCCATTCCCAAATCGCGCTCGAAGGGTTCGCCCTCCGACTGCTTGTGGTCTCGCTCGGCGATGTAGTCCTCAGCCTCCATCAGGGCCTGTCGGAGCGTGGCCGCCACGCCGGGCCGGGTCGAAGGTTGGCGGTCCTTCTCGTCGCCGTGGAACCGCTTGGGGTTCTCGCCGAACGCGGCCTTCATGCCGTCCTCCTGAATCAGCATTCGGTCGGCCACCTTCCCGTATGTCTTCATCGAGCAAATGATGCCGCCGACCACGTTCGCGCTCCCCATCCGGGCCGAGACGGTGGTCACGCCGCCCTGAAAGGCGTGTTTCAGTTCGTCGTCTCGGGGGTGGAACCCGTCGAGGGCGTTGACCTGCGGGGTCACGGGGTCGGAAACCTCGTTGAAGTCGCCGTCCTCGGGTTCGCCCCACTCGGCCATCCCGGCGTGGCTATGGGCGTCCACGAGGCCCGGCGTGACGTGGGCACCCTCGGCGTCGAGGACTTCGGCCTCGTCCGGTACTTCGACCACCTCGTCGTGACCGACCGCAGAAATCTCGCCGTCTTCGAAAAGTACCGTTCCGCCGTGTATCGTCCCGCGCTCCGCCACCGTGTGGACCGTCCCATTGACGATTGCTCGCATACCTCGAAGGTGAGAAAGCGTCGGCATGAGCATTTCGGTTCGAAGTACCTCCCGGTCCTCGCCGCTACCCCGAGACATAAGCCCGCGTCACTCGATACCACGGCCATGTACCGACGGGACCTTAGAGACACTTCGACCGACGACCTGCTGGCCGACGCCGCCACCGCAGAGATGGCCGAGCAGGCGATTCCGGAACCCGAGGAGACCGACGGAAATCGCCTCGCCTACGCCGCCTCCAGAGAGCATCGCACCGACCTCTACCTGAAAGACGGTAGTGAGACACGCAAACTCACGAGCAGGGGCCTCCTCGCTCAACGCTACACTCACCTCGACCCCCGGTGGTTCGACTGGCACCCCGAGGGAGAGACCATCGCCTACGCCGGCGAGGACGACGACGGCCTCTCGATTTGGACCGTGGACACCGAGTCCGGCGAGAAGACCCGCGTGACCAACCACTCAGCCCTCGACTCCAACCCCCGATTCTCGCCGGGCGGCGACGAAATCGCGTTCGTGACCGACAACTGGTCGCCCGGAAGCCTCGCGGTGGCCTCCGCGGATGGCCGCCGCGTCGAGGTTCTGCGCGACGACGAGTACCTCTACACCGACCCGCGGTGGGCCGACGACGACGACCTCTACGCGGTTCGAATGCGCCACCGGGACCTCTCGGACCGCGCGAGTCAAGTCGTCCGGGTGAGTCGAGACGGCGAGGTCGACCCCGTCTTCGCCGGCGATTCGGTGAACGCCTACGCGCCGCGGCCTCGCCCCGGTTCGGCCACCGACGAAATCGCGTTCGTCCACGACGAGAGCGGCTTCGACGCCCTCTATCTCGCCGGCCCCGAACGCGCCGAACCCGAGCAGTTGCTGGCCGAGGCCGGCACCGACTTGGGTGCCCCGGCGTGGGATTCCGCGGGCGAGAAACTCGCGGTCACGGCCACCCGGAGCGGGAACGTGGAAGTCCGAACCGTGGCCCCCGACTCGGGCGAGACCGAGGTCCTGACCGACGAACCGGGAGACCGGTATTTCCCCGAGTGGCGGGGTGGCGACGTTCTCGCAGTCGCCGCGGACCCGACCACGCCACCGGAGGTCCGGAACGTCTCGGCCGGCGAGCGCGTGGTGGGGCGACCCCCGGCGGGCCTCGAATCCCGGTTCGTGGACCCCGAGACAATCACCTACGATTCGACAGGTGGCGTCGAAATCCACGCGATGGTCTACCTGCCCGAAGGCCACGACGACGCCGACCCCGACTCGGTGCCCCTGCTGGTCCACCCCCACGGCGGTCCCACCGCGTTCGACGGTTACGAGTTCAACTACCGCGCCCAGTACTTCGCTCGGCAGGGCTTCGCGGTAATCGAGCCGAATTACCGCGGTTCGTCTGGTTTCGGCCGGGAGTTCCGGGACCGCAACGACTTCGCGTGGGGCGAGGGCGACTTGGACGACGTGGTGAACGCCGCCGACGCGCTGGCCGACCGCTACGACGCGGTGGACCCCGACCGGGCGGGCATCTTCGGCGGGAGCGGCGGCGGCCTGATGACGGTCAACGCCCTCGGGAGGACCGACCGGTTTGACGCCGGCGCGGCGTTCTACGGCGTCTACGACTACGAGACGTTCTCCGACGACACCGACGACGTGGGGTGGCGACTCATGAAGCGCGAACTGGGCTACCCCGCGACCGACATCGAGAACTACCGCGAGGCCAGCCCCATCCGGAGCGTGCCCGACATCGAGGCACCCCTGCTGGTCCTCCACGGCGAGGAGGACGTGCGCGTCCCCCTCAGCCAGTCCGAGCAGTTGGTTGACGAACTCGACAAGCACGGCAAGACCTACGAGTTCCAAACCTACGACGACGAACCCCACGGGTTCCGCAAGCGCGAGAACGTCCTCGACGCCTACTCGCGAGTCGCCGACCTGTTCGCCAAGTACCTCGAAGTGGACCCCGACGACGGGAGCAGTCGGCCCCACCGCCCCGACGACGAGTGATTGCGAGCGTATATATAATTCTTTGCGCGCGAAGACGGTCGCTCAGCGCCGCGCCGTCAGCATTTCTCAGAGCCACGCGGTCAGCATGTTCCAGTAGGCGAGTTGCCAGAGGACCACCACCAGCGCCACGGCGACCAGCGTGTAGTGAACTCGGCCGAACAGGCCCCAGTAGCGGTCGGTCCACGCGAGGACTGCGCCGGCGACGACTCCGAGCGTGGCGAGGCCGAAGACGACCGGGACCGCGAGGAGCGCCTGCATGCTCGGCGGACGAGTCACGATGCTGAAGGGGTCGGTGAGCAGAAGCGCGAGAAACCCGACCACGAACCCGATAGCGAGCAGGCCGGCGAATCCGGCCAGCCATCGGAGAGCGCGAGGTCGGTCGGTCGCTCTCGGGCCGCCGTTCGCTCGAATGCCGAGACCCGACTCTCCCCGGCCGCGCCGCCGGCGTCGCCACCCGCGGAACCGCCGCCAGAGGGCCGCCGTCGGCCACCCGAGGAGCGCGGACGCCAGAATCAGGAGCGCGCCGCCGAACAGGCCGCCCTGCACCGCGGTGGTCTCCCACCACCCGATGCGCTCGAAGCTCTGGGGCGCGGCGTCGTCGAAGAAGACGTAGCTCGCTCGGCCCTCCTCGACGCGGAAGGCCATCCGGCCGTCGCCGCCGACCTCCTCAAAGAGGGTGGGACCGGTCCGAATCCAGCGTTGGGTGCCCCGTCCGGGCCGGGAGGTCACGAGGACCGCGGTCTCCTCGCCGCCGCCTTCGGCACTCCCTCCATTTCCGGCCACTCGGACCCGGAAGTCGCCGTTCACCGCGGCGATTTTCGTGAAGTCGGTGTCGGAGATTCGCGTCGTGCGGAAGGCCCCGGTGAACGCCGACATCGGCGGGTCGGCGATGCGGGTTCCACCGTCCGCGTTCGCCTCGCCGCCGTCCGCGGCGGTCGGACTCGTGGGACCGGTCACGGGGGTCTCGGTCGGGAAGAAGCGGTCCATGAACCCGTCGTAGAACTCTTGGCGGGCCTGCACGCCGCCGACCGAGTTGTAGGAGACGAACACGCCGAGATTTCGCTCGGGCATCAGCCAGAGGCCCGAGTGGAACAGTTGGGTGTCGCCGCCGTGGCCGACGACGCGCACGCCGTTCTTGCTCTGCTCGTAGAAGCCGAAGGCCATCCCGTTGAGCGCGGGGTGATTGGCGAAGTGCTGGCGGTGCATGCGCTCGGTAGCGGACGCCGAGAGGATTCGGGAGTCCTCGAACCGGCCGTCCTGCAAGTGGGCTATCATGAAGTTCGCCATATCGGTCGAAGTGGCGCTCATCGACCCGGCGGGCGGGATGCCGATGGTCTCGAACTCGCCTTCGACGTAGCGACCGTTCTGGTAGACGTAGCCCTCGGACATCCGGCCCGGAACCTCGGCCGGGACCGGTTGGCGGAAGGTACTGTGGGTCATGTCGAGAGGCGCGAACAGTTCGCGCTCGGCGTAGCGATTGAACGGCGTGCCCGCCTGCTTGGCGGCGATGTGGCCGGCGAGCGCCGCACCGTAATTCGAGTAGGAGGTGACCTCGCCCGGCGGTCGGACCCGAGCGGGCACTTCCTGAAGGGTCTCGCCGAGCGGTCGCACGTCCTCGGGCGAGCGAACGCCAACGCCGGTCAACTGCTCTTCGAACCCGGCGGTGTGGGTGGCGAGGTGTTCGAGCGTGACGGGTTCGCCGTACTTCTCGGGGACTCGAACTCGGTCGAGGTACCGGTTCACGTCGGCGCTGGTGTCGAGTTCGCCGCGCTCGACCTGTTGTGCCACCGCGGTCCACGCGAACAGCTTCGAGACCGACCCGATGCGGAACATGGTCCGGTTCGCCGCGACCGGGGTGCGATTCCGGCGGTCGGCGTAACCGTACCCCTCCGCAAAGAGGAGTTCGCCGTCTTTGACGACCGAGACAGTCGCTCCCGAGACGTGGTGTTCGTTCAAGTCCTCGGCCATCACAGCGTCCACGAAGGCTTCGACCTCCTCGCGGGAATCGACGCCGCGGTCCTGTCCGGTCTCCTGTGCGGTGGGTTCCTGTCCGGCGAGTCCGTGACCGGCCAGCGAGGACACCGCCAGCGCGGGAACGGCCGGCGCAGAGACGAGTAGGACGACGAGCGCAAGTGTCAGCAGACGGGTTCTCCGACGCATGACACTCGGATACGACGGACTGGTACTTATGTTTCCGGCGAGCACGACTGCGCAACTGCCGGAGTGCGCTCGGTATCCGGCACGAGACGTACCAAATCGACCCCGATAGCTACCGGACGGTGTACAACAACGTGCCCGCCCGCGGTCACGGCGAGGTCGGACGACTCGTTCCCGCCAGCGGTCGGCAGGAGAGCGTGGCGGGTCGCCTCGGCCGTGACGAGGCGTCGTCGGCCGAGTCGTCGGGGCCGGAGAGTCAACGGAGGCCTCAGACGCCGTTCACGACGGAGACAACTATCCATTTACTAGACAACTAAGTACAATTCTAAGGCAATTATATACGGTCCTCCAGAACCTGTCATCCGACCGAACACCGAGTTCGTCTAACGTCTCGGCGCGAACGTCCAAGTCGCTCTCATCACGGAATCGGAAGGTCAAGCATTTAATAGCCTGCGAAGAACCGTAGGGGTATGAAGCGAGTCGACGTTGCCATCGTCGGCGGCGGCCCCGCCGGGACCGCCGCCGCGCAGGCCGCCGCCGAGGAGGGAGCCGACGCGCTCCTCGTCGAGAAGGGCGTCCCGCGTGCCGACCGCGAGGAGCTAGGACCCGATTCGACCGACGCCGCCGGGATGCTCGACTACTGGGTGGACATCATGGGCATTCCGTTCGAGGAGATTCCCGACCGCGTGGTCCTCCAAGAGTTGGACCGGACGGAGTTCATCGGCCCGAACGAGGCCTGCGTCATGGAGAACACCGGCATCGAATCGTCCTACGACGGGTTCGGCTTCACCTTCCACCGGACCCGGATGGACGACTGGATGCGCGACCGGGCCGAGCAAGCGGGCGCACAGTACCGCGTCGGCGTCGGCGTGACCGACGTGGAAACCGACCTAACGGGCGCACCGACCCACACCCTCCACCTCTCGGACGGCGGCGAAATCGAGGCCGACTATCTGGTCCTCGCGGACGGTCCACAGCGACAGGTCACGATGCGGGCACTCGACCGGTTCTCGCCCGAGAATCGCCCCATCTCGCAGGTCATGGCCCCCGACGAGGCCAACCACATCGCGTATCAGGAGTACCGGGAGTTTCCCGACGAGCTATTCGAACCGAACTCGCTCAAGTTCTGGTGGGGAATCATGCCCGGCGAGACGGCGTATCCGTGGATTTTCCCGAACGACGGCACGGTGGCTCGCGTCGGCCTCACGATGCCCATCGGGATGGACCTCGAAGACGTGGACAATCCCGACGAGTACGACCTCCTCCGGCCCGACGACGACGCCATCCCCCGGCCCGGCGAGTACGTAGACCGCCTGCTCGAACGCCAGTTCGGCGACGAGTACGACCTCGGCGATTTCCCGCGAGTGACCGACCGCGGCAAGAGCGAGGGCACCGAGACGTATCCAATCTCCTCGACTCGCCCCATCGACTCTCCTACCGACGCGAATATCGCCATCGCTGGCGGCGCGATGGGTACGACCTCGGCCTTCCACGAAGGGGGCTACCACGTCGCGGTCCGAACCGGGTCCATCGCGGGCGAACTCGCCGGAAAAGGACGCCTCGAAACCTACAACGACCGCTGGAAGGACGCCATCGGCGACGAGATTACCCGGAACGTCACCTTCGCGGACATCGTGGACGACTACGGCCCGCGCGACTGGGACAAGGCGTTCTCCGCCGCCAGTGACATTCTGGCCGGCGAGAGCGAGAGCGGCCTGCTGAAGTACAAACTCTCGTCGGGACTGACGGGCGCGAAAATCGTCACGAAGTACAAGACGGCCAAGCGCAAGTTCCGGAACGGCAAGTACGTCCAGTTCGCCGAATCCGAGTACACGGTCTGAGACCCAAAAAGACGGACTAGCTCGACTTACGCGGTCGTCGTCTGCTCACCGCCCGGACCGCCGCCGTGGCCGAGTTCCTCCTGCACTGCACCGAACGAGACCGACCCTGCGTCCCGAATCGCGGTGGGGTCGAGCGCGTCGGCGTCGAGGACCTCGGTCGGCGTCAACCACACCCACTCGGCATTCTCGTTTCGCTCGCTGAACTCGTTCAACTCGCCTTCCAGCATCTGCCGACTGAAGGGAGCCAACAACGGCGGGTTTTCGGACCCTTCGAAGGTGCCCACGTAGTTCGGCAGGGCGTCCTCGCCGAGGTCACCGACCACGAGTCGGCCCACCATCCCGAAGACGTGGTGAGGCCCGCAGTACACGTCGTAGACTCCTTCCCGGTCGAATCTGTAGAACCACGCCCCGCCAACGTTGACCACCGGCGAGGAGAACGGCGGGGCCTCGTCGGGCACCCGGCGCTGGAAGCCGTTGCCGGGGTGGTAGGCCGTGACGGTGTGGTCGGGCGTCCGGAAGGTGAACTGCACCACGTCGCCCGCGCCGACGCTGAGGCCGGTCGGTTCGAAGAAGAACGACGGTGGAGTGCCGGCCTCGGGGTCGGACGGCACGACTTCGAGGACGACTTCGTGGTCCGGGCGCAGGTCTTCGGGGACCTCCTCGGCGTCGGGTGTCGCGTAGCCGTAAATCGGGTGTATCTGACCGCCATCCTGCTCGACAGCGCGGTCCTCGGTGGCGGTTCCGGTGCCAGAGCCGGTGGCGAGACCGCCGCCGAGCGAGAGGGCAGTCCCGACGCCGAGCGCCTTCAACAGGGGCCGTCGCTCGACGGCGGACCCCACGCCGGTTGGTTCGTCGGTCGATTCCGCTGGATTGGTCCGGTCGGGGTTGGGTGTCATGCTGTTTCCCCATCCAGAAATATAATTATCTATGATTTAGTTTCTCGGGTCGATTGCCGACGACCGCGAGTTAATTACGCCGAGTCCTCGGCACTGAACACCAGACAGTAGCTGTGGTCGTAGCGGTAGCCGTAGGTCCCGCCGTCTCGCTCGTCCCGCTCGTCGCCCGACCCGATTTCGCCCCCGCAGTTCTACGCGGGCGAAATCGCCCGCCGAGCGAGTCGGGAGCGCACCCACGCCGATTTGACTGTCGGTCGTTGCGTCGTCAGTCGTCTCGTCGTGGGTCGCCACAAATTTCAGATAGAATATATCTCGGAGCGCAACCAGAACCTACTACCCTCTCCAAGCCCTGACCTACGTGTCGTGGGAGACTCCGGATACCGCGCCGTCGCACGCCATCCGACAGTCGTCCGACTCTACCGGTTCGTCATCGTCGGCGCGAGCGCGGCGCTCGTCCAAACCGCCGTTCTGTGGCTCCTCGTGGAGTTCGGCGGCCTCAACTACCTCGTCGGGGCCACCATCGCCATCGAGTTTACCATCATCCTCCAGTACGTGGTGAACAACGCGTGGACCTTCCAACACGCCAAGTACACCACGAGATACGACTACTTCGTCGGTCTCGTCCGAACCAACATCGTCCGGGGAAGCGCGATTCCCCTCCAGTTGGGGCTTCTGTGGGCGTTCGTAAACTGGGGCGGGTTGGTCTACCTGCTGGCCAACGGGTTCGCCATCTTCATCAGCGGCCTCTATCGGTACTATCTGGACTCGCGGTGGACGTGGCAGATTGCGTGAGAAAGACAGCGGCGAACAGACATATAAGTACATTCTTTGAGGACAAATACAAGTTCCTAAGCATTGTTTTTGTTTTTATGAACGAAACATAGGAGTGCTAGCGACAATTGCCGACCAACGGTTGCTGTCGGCTAGTAGTCGTACCGCGAGGGAGCGAAGCGACCGAGCGGCCTTTTTTGGTCCAGATTTTTTCTTCGTCGGGTGTCCTGCGGGCACCCGACGAAGAAAAAAGGTGGTTTCAGAATCCTTTACCGAGGAGTTCCCGAGCGATGATGTTCTTCTGAATCTCGGTGGTGCCCTCGTAGATTTGGGTAATCTTGGCGTCTCGGTAGAACCGCTCGACCGGGAAGTCGTTGACGTAGCCAGCGCCGCCGTGAATCTGGACTGCCTCGTCTGCCACGTCCACGGCGACCTGCGAGGAGAACTCCTTGGCCATGCTGGCGAGTTTCGTGATGTCCTCGCCTTGGTCCACGTTCCACGCGGCCTTGTAGGTCAGGTTACGCGCGGCCTCGGTCTGGGTGTGCATCTCGGCCAGTTTGTGCTGGATGGCTTGGAACTCCGAGATTGGCCGGTCGAACTGCTCGCGCTCTTGGGCGTAGTCGAGGGCGGCCTCGCAGGCACCCTTGGCGATGCCGACGCCTTGGGCGGCGACGGCGGTCCGGGTCTCGTCGAAGAACTGCATCTGCTGGAGGAAGCCCATGCCGCGAGTCCCGACGAGGTTGTCCTCGGGAACCCGCACGTCGTTCAAGACGAGTTCGGCCGTGTCGGACGCTCGAATACCGAGTTTGCCCGTAATCTTGTCGGCCTCGAAGCCGTCGCGGTCCGACTCCACGACGATTTGGCTGAAGCCGTTGTACCGGCCGTCGGCGTCGGGGTCGGTCTGACAGAGGACCACGTAGTAGTCGCCGACCGAACCGTTGGTAATCCACATCTTGTTCCCGTTAATCACCCACTCGTCGCCGTCCTTCTCGGCCTGCGTCGAGACGCTGGACACGTCGGAACCGGTGTCGGGTTCCGAAATCGCCGCGCCCATGATGGCGTCGCCCTCGGCGACCGGGGTCAGGAATCGCTCTTTCTGGTCGTCGGTTCCGAACTCCATGATGGCGTCCGCGCCGAACGCCGCCGACGTGATACAGAGGCCGATGCCGGGGTCCACGGCGAATAGCTCCTCGGTGATGATGGCCGATTCGAGGTTGCTGTAGCCAGCGCCGCCGTACTCGATGGGAATGTGGGCACCGAGGAGTCCCATCTTGGCGGCCTCGTCCATGATTTCGTAGGGGTACTCCTCGTTCACGTCGTACTCGCTGGCTATCGGCGCGATTTCGTTCTCGGCGAACCGGCGCACTTCCTCTCGAATCTGTTTCTGTTCGTCGGAGAGTCCGAAGTCCATGAGTCAAGATTACATACCCTCCCCTAAATTCCTTTGTAACCGTAAGTAAACTCGTCCAGAGTTTCTAACTTGTGATAGGGAAACGTTGAAACGCCCGGAAAACGACTTCACGAACATGGACGTCGAAGATATCAACACCATTGCGGTTCTCGGGGCGGGTAACATGGGCCACGGCATCGCGGAAGTCGCGGCCCTCGCGGGCTACGAGGTCAACCTGCGCGACATCAAAGACGAGTTCGTGCAGAACGGCTACGACCAAATCGAGTGGAGCCTCGACAAACTCGCCGAGAAGGACCAGATTTCCGACGACGAGGCCGAGGCGACCCTCGACCGAGTGACGCCGCTAGTAGACTTCGAGGAGGCCGTCTCGGACGCCGATTTCGTCATCGAGGCGGTCCCCGAGAAGATGGAGATAAAGAAGGACGTGTACGGCGAGTTGGAGGAGTACGCCCCCGACGAGGCCGTCTTCGCCACCAACACCTCCAGCCTCTCGATTACGGAACTCTCGGAGGTCACCGAGCGCCCCGAGCGGTTCTGCGGGATGCACTTTTTCAACCCGCCGGTCCGGATGCAGTTGGTCGAGGTCATCTCCGGCGCACACACCGACGACGAGGTGTTGGACCTGACCGAGGACCTCGCCGAGGCGATGGGCAAGTCGCCGGTTCGCGTCCGGAAGGATAGCCCCGGTTTCATCGTCAACCGAATCCTCGTCCCGCTGATGAACGAGGCGGCGTGGATGGTCGAATCCGGCGAGTACACCATCGCGGAGGTTGATAGCGCGACCAAGTTCGACATCGGTCTCCCGATGGGGAGCTTCGAACTCGCAGATCAGGTCGGAATCGACGTGGGCTACCACGTCCTCGAATACATGCACGACGTGCTGGGCGACGCCTACGAACCCTGCCCGCTCCTCGCCGAGAAAGTCGAGGACGAGAAACTCGGCAAGAAGACGGGCGAAGGCTTCTACGACTACGACGACGGCGGCGCGGACATCCCGACCGACGCCGGGAACGAGGACGCCGTGCATCGCTTGCAGGCCGTGATGGCCAACGAAGTCGCCAAACTCGTCGGCAACGACGTGGCGAATCCCGACGCCATCGACGAGGCCGTGATGCTCGGCGCTGGCTTCCCCGAAGGCCCCGCCAAGATGACCGACGACGCAGGCCTCGACACGCTGGTCGAGACGCTCGAAAGTCTCCACGACGAGACCGGCGCGGAACGCTACGAAGTCGCCGACTACCTCCGCGAGGCCGCCGACGAGGGCGGCTTCTACGGCGGCGACGACGACAGCGAATCGGGAGCCTACGACTACGACACCATCCGCGTCGAGAAACCCGGCGAGATGGTCGGCAAGGTCGTCCTCGACCGACCCCACCGGATGAACACCATCAGCGACGAACTCCTCGACGACCTCGGCGACGCAGTTGACGCGCTGGAGGAGGACGACGAGGTTCGCGCCCTCCTACTGGTCGGCGAGGGCGACAAGGCCTTCTCCGCCGGTGCCGACGTCCAGAGCATGACCGCCGGCGGCGGCGACCCGCTTCAGGCGGTCGAACTCTCGAAGACAGGTCAAGAGACCTTCGGCAAACTCGAAGCGTGCCCGATGCCCGTCGTGGCGGCCATCGACGGCTACTGTCTGGGCGGCGGGATGGAACTGGCCACCTGCGCCGACATGCGTCTGGCCACCGAACGCTCCGAGATGGGCCAGCCAGAACATAACTTGGGTCTCCTCCCCGGTTGGGGCGGCACCCAGCGCCTCAAACACATCGTCGGCGAAGGCCGCGCCAAGGAAATCATCTTCACCGCCGACCGCTTCGACCCCGAGACCATGGCGGACTACGGCTTCCTCAACGAAGTCGTGGACGTCTCGGAGTTCGAGGACCGCGCCTTCGAACTCGCCGCTGACCTCGCCGGCGGACCGCCCATCGCCCAGAAGTACACCAAGCGCGCGATGCTCGCGGGCAGAGACGACACCGACGCCGGTCTGGCGGTCGAATCGCAGGCCTTCGGCCAACTCATGAACACCGACGACCTGATGGAAGGCATCACGGCGTTCATGGGCGACGGTGAACCGGACTTCCAAGGGAAGTGAGCGAAGCGAACTGGCCGTAGGCGAGTCGGGGATTCGACCATCTATTTCTGTTTTAAAGCCATACTATTCTGTCCTCGGGAGCTATCTGCGCCGCTGAGCAGTATCTATCGTCGATATAGTTTCGTCATCGACCAAGAAGATTTATAGTCACGATAGCCGAGAAAGACGATAGATGGCGCTCTATCGGAAAGAAGACTGGCTCGAAGCGAAGTATTGGGAGGAAGGACTCACACAGAGAGAAATCGCGGATAAATGCAGTGTCTCGCCATCGACAATTCGGAAATACATGAAGCGGTTCGGCATTCCGACCCGAGAGATGCGCGGCGAGAATCACCCAATGTACGGACGTGAGCGGACCGAAGCGGAGAAACGGAAAATCTCCGAGTCGCTGGAGGGCCGGTCGTTCTCCGAGGAGACTCGCCAGCGCATGTCGGAGGCCCACGAAGGTAACGAGATAGACGACGACGTTCGTGAACGAATTGCCGATTCGCTCGAAGGACTCACTCGGTCGGAGGAGACGCGCCGGAAGATGAGCGAATCGACTGCCGGAGAGGCGAATCCGAACTGGCGAGGCGGCTACAGTAGGCGCTACGGTCCCGGTTGGTCCGTCGCGCGCCAGACCGTTCGAGAGCGCGACGAAGTGTGCCAGAACTGCGGCCACGACGGGGCGGACCACCGTCTGGAAGTCCACCATATCATTCCCGTCAGAGTATTCCGGAACGCGGAACACCTCGAAATCGAGGACGCGCACGCCGAACAGAATCTGGTGCTTCTCTGCAATCGCTGTCACGGCCGGGCCGAACACGGCCAAATCGAGTTCGACGCACCGGTCGCGCTTCTATTCGAAGGCAAGCGCGGGAACTCCTCGCGTGCTAAATCGCACCACAGCGATAGAGCGATTTAGTTGGGTTTATAAGTATCGGGTCCATTGGTCAAAATGCGTCCGGAAGCGGACCCGGACCGCGAGAGTCGCTCCGTTGGTGTAGCCCGGCCAATCATTCGGGCCTTTCGAGCCTGTGACCTGGGTTCAAATCCCAGACGGAGCATACTTTTCCAGAAAACTACCTTCGGATAGTGGCGATTCTTCGATTCGACATCCGTGCGGATTGCGGCAGTTCTCCTACTCGAACCAGAGGTCCCCGAACGACTCGAAGAACGATTGCCCGGTATCCACGCGTTCGTAGCGCGCCCGGAGGTCCCGCGCCGCGTTCTCCACCGCGTCGGCGTGGGCGTCGAACTCCTCGCGGTAGGACCGTTCTAACCGATTGCTGACGTAGGCGCGGAGCGATTGGTCGCTTTCGAGTGCCTCGAAGACGGTATCCCGGCCGGTTGGTAGGGTTCGCTCCTCGGGGGCAACGACGTGCCCGAGGACCACCTGATTCGAGGCCAGCGCCTCCAGTCCAGCGTCGATAGCATCCACGTCGCCCAAGAAATCACTGCACACGACGACGAGCGCCTTGGAGTCGATGGTGCCAGCGTAGTTCGCCAGCGCGGTCTCGAAATCGGCCTCGCCGTCGGGGGAAATCTCGTTGCATCGTTCGACCAGTCCCAGCACCTCGCCTCGATTGGAGCGCCCGCGGTCGAGGCGCTCCGCCGTCGAGTCGAAGACCGCGAATCGGAAGTCGTTGTGTTCGCGGGCGGTCAGATAGGCGAACCCCAACCCGAGTTTGGCGGCGGTCTCGAACTTGTGGGCGTCGGCGTCGCCGAAGTCCATCGAGGCGCTGGCGTCCACCAGCACGTGGACCGTGAAGTTGCGCTCGGCCTCGAACTGCTTGACGTATAGTTCGTCGGTCCGGGCGTAGAGGTTCCAATCGATAAATCGGGGTTCGTCGCCGGGGGTGTAGCACCGGTAGTCGGCGAAGGTCAGGCCCTCGCCGACCGCCTCGGTGGTGCGCTCGCCCTGCTGGTTCGACCGGGCGTCTCGATTGCGGGCGGACTCGAACCGGTCGAGTTCGTCCAGAAAGTCGGTGGTAATCATCGGTCGGAGACCAACGCCTCGATTACGTCGTCGGGAGTCATCCCCTCGCGTTCGGCCCGGAAATCGACCACGACGCGGTGGCGCAGGACCGGCACGGCCATCGCGGTCACGTCCTCGCTACTGACGTGGGTTCGGCCCTCGACCAGCGCGCGGGCTTTCGCGGACCGGACCAGCGACATGCTGGCCCGAGGACTCGCGCCGTACTCCAAATCGTCGGCGCGCCGGGTGTCGCGCACGATGTCGACCGCCGTGTCCCGGATGTCGTCGGCGATGGGGACCTGATGAGTCAGTCTCTGCATCTGGCGGAGTTGTCCGGCCGAGACCTTCGTTTCGACCGAGACGGAGGCGTCCACGTCGCGGGTGTAGCGGTCAACGATTTCGCGTTCGGCCTCGGCGTCGGGGTAGTCCAGCAGAATCTTCATCAGGAAGCGGTCGGACTGGGCCTCGGGCAGGGGATAGGTCCCCTCTTGGTCGATGGGGTTCTGGGTCGCCAGCACGAAGAACGGTTCGGGCAGGTCGTAGGTCTCGTTGCCCGCCGTGACTTGGCCCTCCTCCATCGCTTCCAGCAGGGCGGACTGGGTCTTCGGCGTCGCCCGATTGATTTCGTCGGACAGCACGAGGTTGGCGAACACCGGTCCCTTCTCGAAGGTGAACGTCCGGCCGGTCTCGGTCTCGCGGACCATCTCCGTCCCGATGACGTCCGAGGGCATCAGGTCCGGCGTGTTCTGGATGCGCGAGAACGACAGGTCGGTCACTTCCGAAAGCGTCCGGACGAGGAGGGTCTTCCCCAGTCCGGGCGTACTTTCGAGCAGGGCGTTGCCGTCGCAGAGCAGGCAGGCAAGCACTTGGTCTACCACCTGCTCCTGTCCGACGATGCGTTTGCGCACCTCGGACCGAATCGCTTGAATGCGGTTCGTCACGTCGTCGATAGTCGGTTGTCGGTCGGTCATGTGTCGGTTGTCGAGTTTCGGTCGGTCACGCCGTCGCGTTCTCCTGTAGTCGATGCGCGTAGCGTTGCACCAGCGCGGCGTCCTCAACTCGGTCGGGCGAGGAGAACCCGGCGCGCTGGGCATCGACCTCCTCGTCGCCGGAGTCGCCGTCGCTGTTCTCGTAGTTCCAGTCGCGGTCACCCTCACCGCCGGGACTCGCGCTGACTGCGGCAGAGAGGTTCTCAGAGCCGGCAGTCACGTCGGTCGGGTCGCCCAGAATCTCGTCGCCGGATTTGAGGTCGGCGGTCTGGTTCGTGAGCGGGCGGTCGGTGGGGCCGCCGGCATCCGGCCCCGCACCCGCCTCCGAGGACCCGAGGCCCAAATCGACGCCCACGACCGCGGTCTGGACCGTCGCCAGACTCAGCGCGAGCGCCACCGCCACCGTCGCCGCGAGTCGGGTCGCGTTTAGCAGGCCGACGCTGGAGGTCTCGCGGAGTTTCGCCAGCACGTCGGCGTAGAGCGCTCGCGTCATGGGATTCGGTCGGCCAGTCCCGTCGCCCCAGTCGGATTCGGCCGCGTCGCGGGCGGTCCGAAGCGCCTCGCTGACCGCGGGGTTGGCGGCCTCGAACTGTTCGGCGGCGGGGCGGCGCGAGCGGAGGACGAACTCCCCGGCGAAGGCACCGATGCCGGCGACTACGGCGACCACGGTGCCGAGGTCAGGCGAGGGCAGTCCCGCCGAGGAGAACGCCGCCCTGCCGACCTCGGCCTCCAGCGCGGGGACGCCGACCACGGTGGCCGCGAAATCGACGGCCAGCAGGACGCAGGCCGCATCGACGCTGGCGTAGACCAGCGTCGCCTTCCGGCACTCTCTGCGAATCTCAGCGAGCGCGGCCCGGACCTCGTTCTCCTCGGCCGCGTGTTCGTTCGTTGCAGACTCCTTTTTGTTTGTTTCAGATTTATTTTTGTTTGCTTTGGAAATATTTGCATTTGCTTCGGGGACAGACTCGTCGGTCATGGTCGCACCTCCGCGAGGAGGCCGTCGCCGGTCCGGGCCTCGGTGAGTTCGCTTTCGGACGCCGACCCTGCGCTCGCCCGACTCCGCCGGAGTCGGTCGGGTCGGCGGTAGTCGTTCGACGACGAGTCCTCCAACTCGTCGATTTCGTCCTGAAGGCGGTTGATTTTCGTCCGGAGTTCCTGTATCGTCTCGTTCTTGCGGTTCAGCATCGTCTGCTGGCGCTCGACGGTCTGGTTGACCTGCTCCAGCGTCTCGTTGCGAGTGTCGGCCCGCGATTCGAGGCGGTCGATGGTCCGGTTGAGTTCTTCGGTGCGGTCCTCGGCGGCCTCGAACTGGCGTTTCAGCCTGTCGCGCTCGTCTTTCAGTCGCGCGAGCCGATTTCTGGCCGTCTCCAACTTCCCTTCGGTCGTGTTGAGTTCCGACTGGGTGGCGTTGAGTCGCTTCTCGGTCGCCCGCAACTGCTTGGACACCTCCTGAATGTCCGAGAGTCGGGTCTGAAGCGACTGGTTGATGTTCCGGAGCGTGCGATTCAGTTCCTCGACCCGATTCTGCTTGGCCTTCACTTTCGCCGATAGCTCCTCGTTCTCGTCGGCCAACTGCTGGTTCTCGGTCCGTAGTTGGTCCACCGACTCCTGATAGTAGACCGTCGTGCCGACCAGTCCGAACGCCGACAGGCCGACGAGGAGCGCCAGCGCGACGTTGATTGTGTCACCGATGTAACTCATGGAATCACTCCCTGACCGCGATAGCGCCCGAGTCGCCGGGCGCAGATTTCCCCGACGAGGACGACCAACCCTGCCAGCAGGGCTATCCAGTCCCACGACCGCTCAACGTGGCGCTTCCGGGTCGCCTGTCGCTCGATTGCCGAGGCGATGGCCGCGGGTCGGCGCGGCGAGAACGCCCGGCCGCCGGTCCGCTCGACCACCTGTTTGAGTCCCGAGGCCACGCCGAGGCTGGCGTACTCGGCCGGGTAGTTGACGGCGTAGGCGCTCCCCGGAAGTTCGCGGTAGCCAACTTCGGTCGGGACCTCCTCGGCCTCGTAGCGCCCCGGCGCGACCGCCGAAAACGAGAGGCCGGATTTCTCGGCGCTTTCCGGGGGATTCTGTCCGGCGTAGACCACGGTCGTCGGTTCGCCGACGCGGGTGTCGGGCGAGGAGACCACGCCGGTCGCCTTGCGCTGGGGGTCGCCGATGGCCCAGTTCACCGACCGCGAGAGCAACAGCGAGTCGGGTTTCTCCCGCAGGTCGCCGAGGCCGCCGTCGGGTCCGTAGGCGGTGACGGCGGCGACTCGCCCGAGGCCGAACCGCCACGTCGAGATGGCGGGTGCGCCGTAGCCCGTGGCCACCAGTAGGTCCGCGCCCGGCTTGACGCGGACCTCGTTCGACCCCGGAAGGCTCGCTGTCGGCGAAATTCCGCGGGTGACGAAGTGACCGTCGTCCACCACGACGGCGTGGTCGCCGCTGTACCGCCGGTTCGGGCCGCCGAACTCGACCCGGAGGCGGTTGGTCTGGTCGGCCAGCAGGAAGGTGCCGTCTGTCCGGTCGGCGACTCCTCGGAGGAGGCCCTCGTTGACGCTCCCGACGCCGACGCTGACGACCCGGACGTTCCGGTCGGCGAGTGTCTCGGCCGCCCCGAATGCGGGTTTCGGCGAGTCTCGACCGTCGCTCAGGAGGATGACCGTGCCGCCCTCGTCGCCGAGGACCTTCGACGCGCCGAGCAGTCCCTTCCCGATGTTGGTACTCCCGCCGCTCCGGAGGCTCCGAATCTTGCGCTTCAACTTCGCTCGCCCGGATTTCAGCGACGTGAGGTCGGCGACCCGGTAGGCGTTGCCGTCGAACGCGACCACGCCGGCCTCGTTGCGGTCCCCGAGTTGCGAGAGGACGTCGAGCGCAAGCGCCTTCTGGACTCGCATCCCGGCCTTCGCGCTTCCGGACACGTCCACCGCCAGCACGACACGGGACTTCTGCCCGGTCGAACCGCCGGGCCGGACCGGGAGGAGCGACGAGATGCGGGAGTTGTCGTACCGGCCCTTCTCGTAGGCGCGTTCGCCGCCGACCACGACGAGGCCGCCGCCGTCGATGACGTGGCCTTGGAGCGCGCCGACGTTGCCGAGGTCCGGGCCGGCCACGTCCTGCACGACCACGGCGTAGTAGTCGCTCAGGTTCGCGGGGACCGACTTCGCTCGGGTCACGTCGTAGAGGTTCCGGAGATACGTTTCGAGGGCGTAGTCGCCCCGACTCACGTAGAGGACGCGAGGCTGTTCGACCACCTGCACCGTCTTCCGGGACACGTCGTTGACCGCGAAGGCGTCCTCGACGGTGCCCGAGACGCGGGCCGTGACCCGGTGGGGACCGGTCTCGCTGAAGTTGTGCGACAGCGAGAGGGTGCCGTCTTTCGGAACCGCTCGGGAGACGACCTGCGAGCCATCCACCGAGACCGTGACTTTCGCACCCGCCGGCGACTCCTCGACGCCCGCCACGCGGACGCCGAATCGGCTCTCGACGCCGACGCTGGCCTTCCGCGGGCCGGAGAGGGTAACCCGAACGTCAGACCGGTTCGACGTGAGTCGGACTCGGTTGACCGTCGCGTTGACCTCCTCGGCGAGGTCCCCGGCCCGAGACAGCGACGTGCCGCCCGTGACCTGCCCGTCCGAGACCACCAGCAGGCTGGCGTTCGGCCGGAGGTTGGCGACCACGCCCTCGCCGATTCGGGACCGGTTTTTCGCGCCAATCGTGACGCGGTTCACCGCGACGCCCTCCTGCTCGATGTCAGATTCGAGGTTGTCGGCGACCGGCGAGTGGACGCCCATGCTGGCCGACTGGTCCACCAGCATCGTGACCTGCGGGTCGCCCGCCGTGGTCGCGGTGGTGACGGTCGTCGGCCCGGCGGCGGCGGTCACGAGGCAGGCGACGACGACGAGTCGGGTCCCAAAGAGCGCGAGACGAGCGCGCCGGCCGGGGTCGCTGTCGGCCGACTTTGGTTCTGCTTCCGATTCCGACTCGTCGCCGCCTCGCCGGACGACCAGCAACCACAGGACCACTGCGGCGACCGGCACGCCCCCGAAGACGACCGGTCGGGCGAACTCGACCGACGCACCGATGGGGAGGTTCGACAGGAGACTCATCACAGGTCACCCCGGTAGCGCAGGAAGGCCATCTCCAGCAGGACCAGCAGGACCGCAAGCCCCGCGACGGCCGGCGTCAACTTCTGGGGAACGGTCGCCGTCTCGGTGTCGCTGGCCGTCGCTCCGCCGGCCGTCTCTCCGGCCTCGATTGCTGGCGCGGTGACGTTCGACTCGTCGGCGCTGGCCAGCGACGCGGCGTACCGCTGTCCTCCGGCCTCGTAGAAGCCGACCTGCCGGAAGGCGAGGACCCCGGCCTCGCGCGTTCCGTCGGGCGTCGTGACCGTCGCGTTGCCCCCGAGCGGGAGGGTGGTCCCGGTCCGGCGGTTCATCGCCGACAGCGAGCGCCGGCCGGTGAGTTCGTAGGCGACGCGCTTCCAGAACACCGGATACCGGTAGTTGTGTTCGAACGACGAGTTGTTGGCGGGGTAGCCGTAGTAGAACACCCGGCCCCCATCCAGCGGTGCAGTGGCCAACAGAGGAGTCCCGTTGACCGTCCGGAGGTGGGCTTTCCCGGCCAGCAGGTCGGCCCGGACGTAGCTCTGCGGGGCCGGGAAGGTCACGTCCTCCGTGACCGGCGACGGGTCTGGTTGGTTGACCGCCGGGTCGGTGGCGGTCCCGTTGGGTGCGACCGGGAGGAGGTCGCCGTACCCCACCGCCGAGAGGTTCGACTGGGCCTGAATCACGACGCCGCCGCCCGACGAGAGCGTCTCGCGGGCGACCCCGAGCGTCCCGTCAAGGAGTCGGCCGGGAGCCACCTCGCTGAAGACCACGAGGTCGTAGGACTTCGAGATGGACGCCGGCGGGTGCTTGACCGTGACCTGTGTCCCGCGGACGACCTCCAGTGCGGTGGTCAGGGGCCGATTCTCGTCGTTGGTCACGACCAGCACGTCGATTGTTGGCTCCTCGGGGGCCGCGATTGGCAGGCGGTCGTCAACCGGGAAATCGTCGCCGGGCGCGAGTCGGAGTTGGCCGCCGCCCGCCGGAACCGGGAGCGTGGCGGTGGCGACTTCGCCCGGCCCGAGCGCGAGTGACTCCTCGGCCTCGCCGAGGACGACTTCGCGGGTCGCTCTCTCGGTCCCGAAGTTCTTCACCCGGACCGTCGCGGTGCCGTTGGCGAACGACGACCCGACGACGCCGACGTTTTCTGGGCCACCGCCCGCGAACTGCCGGAGCGAGACCGAGTAGCCTCTGGCCCGCGCTGACGCCACCGCGGTCCGCCAGTCACCGCCCGCGAAGTCGCTCAGGACGACGATTCGGGCGTCGTCGCTTGCCACCGCGACAGCGCGACTGACTGCTCCTCGGAGGTCGGTGTGCCCGGCAGTGACCCGCAGGTCCGAGAGGACGGCCTCGGCTTCTGTCGGCGGCGCGCGCCGGGTGAGGACGGCGGTCTCGGTGCCCGCGACGACGACGGAGGTCTCCCCGGTCGCGGCATCTCTCGCTGACCCGACTGCCCGGTCGAAGCGGGTTTCGCCGCCGACCTCAGTCGCCATGCTCGCGGTGGCGTCCACCACGACGACCGTCTCCGAGACGGTCCGGTCCTCCGAAACCGGAACGTAGGGAGCGGCCAACGAGACGGCGACGGCGAGGACCGCGAACAACTGGAGCGCCAACAGCGCGTTTCGCTGGAGCCGCCTCAGCGCGGGGTGTCGGCGACTCTCTCGGCGGTCTCCGAGCAGGAACTCGACCGCGGGGAAGGATAGCTCCTCGGGGTCGGGCTTGAGCAGGTAGAGGACGACGACGGGTATCGCGGCCGCTATCGCAGTGAGACCGAGCGGCCGGAGGAACACCGACGAGAGGGAGTCTGCGAGCGTCACGGCGCGCTCGTCACCTCCGAGTCGGGCAGGTTCACCGGTTGCTGTCGCCGAACGGAACGGGCGGGGCTACGAGTCCGAACCATCGTTGGGGAGTCGCCCGCGTGGAATCTGTTGGAGGGCTAACGGGCGATTTGATGGGTTTGCTCACTCGTTGTGTAAATACTTTTTCATCCGGGGGTCGCGTTGCCCGACCGGCGCAGGATGCGGAAGGACACTTGGTCGTCGGTTTCGCCGTCGGCCTCGACCGTGAGGGTGTAGACGCCGGGTTCGAGACCGTCGGTGTCGAGCGTGACCGCCCAGTTGCCGTCGGTGTTCCAGTCGTGGGTCCAGACGGTCGGGAATCGCCCGGCAGACGGCCCTTCGATGGCCTCGACCCGGATGGTGTTGTCGTCCGGGCGCAGGTTGGTGAACCCGGCGACCACCATCTGCTCGCCCTCGGTTATCCCGTAGATTCCCTCGGGACCGAACTGGCTTTGGGGCGCGACAGTGGTGATTCGGGTGGTGGGTTCGACGTACCGGAACTGCTCGTCGATGAGGAGGTCGTCGCTCCCAGTCTCGTCGGTGGTCTGCCCGAGGAATCGCTCGCGGACCTGCTGAGCGTCGAGCAGGCGGGGTTGGGTTCCGAGGTAGTCGGCCAGCGCGTCGAGTGTCGCGTTGGACCCGTCCGGGAGTCGGCCGTCGCCGGCGATTTCGTCCCTGCCGAGGCCCAACACGTAGGCCTGTATCGGCCCTTCGGCGAGGAGTTGGCCGTCCGCGGTCCGGAGGGGCACGTCCACGTCGAACGACCCGTTTCCGCGCGGGACCTGAATCCGGTCGGTGCCGACCCGGCCTCGGCCGTCAACGAGGACGACCAGCAGTTCCCGGCCGCCGCGGGAGGTCCCCCGAACGGTGACTTCGGTGGTCGAAGTCGGCACCTGTCCGTCGACCGTGACGAAACTGCCCCGGAGGCGCGCCCGGTTCACCCGAATCGGGAGTTGGCCGCTCTCGACCTCCACGAACCGGGCGGGGTCGATGCTCGCCGGGAGGGACTCGTTGGTGCCGACCTCGCTGGCGTTCACCGCGCCGAGTCGGTAGTTTCCGGGGTACGACAGCACCCGGTTGGCGTTCGAGAGGACGAGGTTCCGAACCGACCAGTTGCCCTCGTCGTCCACCGGCACGGCGTCCTCGGGGCCGAACTCGCCGTCCCGGTTCACGTCCAGCAGTTGCCAGTTCCCGCCGCTCCGGGCGTAGAGCGCGACCGACTCGACGCTTTGGTTGGCCGTCCCGCTGACGTTGACCGCCTGTCCGACGAAGTACGATTCGTCGGGCGACGTGATGGCGATGGATTCGTGGGACGCCGACGCCACGGGCGTCCAGAAGGCTCCCAGACCGCCGACTACGACCGCTCCCACGAGCAGGACCGTCAGGACGGATTTCGTTCGCTTCATCTCGATTGCTCCCCCATGCGAACGTATCACGATGCCGCGGTTTATCGGTGTTCGGGGTGCAAAATCGGCGTGCGTTTCACCGGTCGAACCATCTCAGGAGGTAACTCGAACGTCCACCTTCCGCGTCCGCGGCCCATCGCACTCCACGAACAAGACGGACTGCCACGTGCCCATCGCCAGTTCGCCCTCCTCGACCGGGACGCTGACCGACTCGCCAAGCACAGTGGCCCGGAGGTGAGCGTCGGCGTTGTCGTCGATTCGGTCGTGGCGATAGCCGCCGTCGCTCGGCGCGAGGCCCTCGGCGAAGGATTCGATGTCCTCCAGCAGGCCGGACTCGGCCTCTTGGACGACCACCCCGGCGGTGGTGTGGCGGACGAAGACGGTGCAGACGCCCGTGGCGTCGTCCGGGATTTCGTCGGCCACCCGGTCGGTGATGTCCACGGCCTCAGTTCGCTCCTCGGTCTCGACTCCGAACATGCCAGACGCTCGGACGGCGACCGCCGTAGTTGCACCGGAGGACGAGGCTTCGAGCAATTTTTAGTTGTTTCTAAGAATTGTTCCGTTGGGTTAAGCCGTCCGACTCCTCCGACTCGGCGGTTTCGGGTGCTACTTTACTCCCCGAGAGTCAACTCCCACCCACGAATGACCCGAGACGCGCCCGACGTACTCGTCCTGCGGAAGGGAACTCACGGCGTCCCTGTCGCCGAGTTCGCCGACGAACTCCGCGAGCGCCTGCCGGACCGCGACGTGCGCCACGCCCGCACGCCGAGCGAGGAGCGCGAGTTACTCACCCACGCGCCCGTCGTCGCCGGGATGGAACTGGACGAGGACCTGCTGGCCCACGCCGAGGACCTGCGACTGTTCGCCTGCGCCTACGCCGGAACCGGCCACCTGCCGATGGACGCGCTCGAAGACCGCGGCGTGGCGGTGACGAACGCCTCGGGCGTCCACGGGCCGAACATCGGCGAACACGTCGTGGGGAACGTGTTGGTCTTCGCCCGCCGACTCCACGAAGGGTGGCGACGCCAGCGCAAGCGCGAGTGGCGACACTTCCGGTCCCACGAGTTACAGGGGAGTACCGTCACCGTGGTCGGCCTCGGCGCGATTGGACAGTCGGTGGTCGAGCGACTGGAGGGCTTCGGCGTCGAGACCATCGGCGTGCGCTACACCCCCGAGAAGGGCGGCCCGACCGACGAGGTGGTTGGTTTCGGCGAGGAGGACCTGCACGGGGTCCTCGCGCGCACGGACTACCTTATACTAGCCTGCCCGCTGACCGAGACGACCCGCGGGCTAATCGGGAGCGACGAATTCGAGACCCTGCCGCCCGACAGCGTGCTGGTCAACGTCGCCCGCGGGCAGGTGGTCGAAACCGACGCGCTGGTTTCGGCCCTCCGGCGCGGCCACATCCGCGGCGCGGCGCTGGACGTGACCGACCCCGAACCGCTTCCCGAAAATCACCCGCTCTGGAACTTCGAGAACTGCCTCGTCACGCCCCACTGCTCGGGGCACACGCCCGACTACTACTCCCGGTTGGCCGACATCGTGGCCGAGAACGTCCGGCGGTTGGACGACGACGAGGAGTTAGAGAATCGAGTGGTCTGAGGGGCGCGACTCGGGGATTCGGACGAAGCCACTACGCACTCAAAAATCTTCGCCCAATTTCCCATTTTGTGGCAATCTTCGGTGTCTCTAACCCTATCGAGCGACTGTTTTCGAATATGAAGCGCCACATCGACCACGTTTTCCGGGCGATGGCGCACCCGCTCCGGCGCGAGGTCCTGTGCCTCCTCGCTCGGCGAGACGACGGCGTTGCCGAATTGACCGACCTGTCCGAACGACTCGCCGACCGCGCCCCGGACAGGACTGACGAGGAGTTGCAGACGGTACTGTACCACGACCACCTGCCGCGACTCCGCGAGGCCGGACTAGTCGAGTTCGACGACCGAACCGGAACGGCCCGGTACAGAGACGGCCCCCCGTCGGGCCTCGTGGGGACCGCGCTGGCCGACCACCGCGCGTTGCGCGAGTCACAGCAGTCGCACACGTCGAGGTCCAGAATCTGACCTCCCACCGGCAACTAGTTTTATCACGACGACTACCGTCGTTCGAAGCATGCGAAAGCGTATCAAACGAGCGATGAACCGGGCCGAGTACGCGGCCGTCGGAGCGGCCATCGGAGGAGCGGTCGGCGGACTGTTCAGTCGAAACGCCGCCAGTACCGCCGCGGGAGTCGGCGCGCTCGTCGGCGCGACGGTCGGCGAGAAGCGCGGGTCGGTCGATGCGGCGGTGACGAAAGTGACCGAGACGAGGAGTCGCCCGCAGAAGATGCTCCGCAGGAAGTGAGAGGACAGCGCGTCCGGCCGGTCGGTGTTACCCGCCGCGAATCCCGACCGCGACGAGGAGGACGCCGACCCCGCCGCTCGCCAGCACAGCGTACCAGACGACGACCCCGCTTCGGGGGTTCGCGGTCGTCGGGTCCACGGTCGAAAGCACTCCTGCAAGGCCGAGGAAGCACGCGCCGAGCGCAACCGCCGTGAGTCGCACGCCGCGCCGCGTCGGGCCGGGGTCGCCGGGGTCGGCCGCGACGCCGGATTCGAGGACCCCGCGGACCGCGGCGTCGGCCTCGCGGGGAATCACGAGCGAGCGCGGCGTCCCGAAGGTCGCGGTCTCCTCGGCATACGAGAGTCGATAGACGGCGTAACCGCCGACCGTCCAGCGCCGGAAACCGGCCAGCGTCGAACAGTCGATGGTGGTTCCGGTGTCGGTGACTGTTCCGGCAGTGGCGTCGATTTCCCCCTCCGAGGACAACAGACTGGCCAGCGCCAGCGGGAGCGAGACTGTCGCCACGACGAGTGCCGAGAACCAGTCGGTCGGGACGACGAGACTGCCGATAACGAGGAGCGCGAGGCCGCCGACCGATGCTCCCGCGAGTGACCAGCGGCCGAGTTTACGGAGCGCGGGAGTCCGCTTTCGCGGACTGCTCGCGGTGAGATGAGGTGCGGTCCGGGCCAGTCCGACGCCGAACGCCAGCAGGGTTCCGAGACCGAGCGCGTACCGGCCTTCGACCAGCAGGAGGAGGCCGAGACCGAACGCTCCGAGCGCGACAGCGAGTGCGAATCCGCCGATGACGCCGACCGAGACGACGACCAGCGTCCGGAGGAACCGAGAGTTCTCGGGAGTGTGCGACCACGAAACCGTCTCGGAACTGGGAGCCACGAATTTCGTATCGCCCCGGAGAACGTAAATCCTCTCTAAATCCAGCCGTCGCTCTGGAGCAACTCGCCGTTCAGCACCGCCGCGCCCGCCGCGCCGCGGATGGTGTTGTGTGCCAGACAGTTGTACTGGACGCCGGCCGGAGTGGACTGGACGCCGCCCGCCGCGATGGCCATCCCGCCGCCGATGGTCCGGTCGAGTCGAGGTTGGGGTCGGGAGGGGTCCTCGAACACCTCGATGAGTTGGTCGGGCGAACTCGGTAGGTCCAGACTCTCGACCGCTCGGAAGGCGTCTTCGACGTCGGCCTCGGTCGGGTCCTGTTCGGTCTCGGCCCAGACGTTTTCGAGGTGGCCGTCGATGGTCGGCACGCGGTTACACGACGCCGAAACCTCGGCGTCGTGGTGAGAGAGTTCCGCGCCGTCGAACGTTCCCAGTAGCTTTCGGGATTCGGTCTCCATCTTGTCCTCCTCGCCGCCGATGTGGGGAATCACGTTGTCGATGATTTCCATCGAGGACACCCCGGAGTAGCCAGCGCCGGAGACCGCCTGAAGCGTCGAGACGTGAACGCGCTCCAGACCGAACTGGTCGAGCGCGGCCAGCGTCGGGACCATCGTGATGGTCGAGCAGTTGGGATTCTTGACGACTGCGCCGTCCCATCCGCGCTCGTCGCGCTGGACCTCCAGCAGGTCGAGGTGGCCGGGATTGATTTCCGGAATCACGAGCGGCACGTCGTCGGCCATCCGGTCGTTCGACGAGTTCGACGAGAGGACGTAGCCCGCTTTTGCGAACTCGGGTTCAACCTCGTCTGCGACTCCCGAGGGGAGCGACGAAAACAGCAGGTCAACGTCGTCGGGGACCTCGCTGGGGTCGGTCGCGCGCACCGTCAAATCCGCCGCCTCTGCGGGTATCGGAGAATCGACCCGCCACTTGGCGGCCTCGCTGTAGGAGAGGCCCGCGCTGTCTTCGCTCGCCGTTACTGCCGCCAGTTCGAATTCGGAATGGCCGTCCAGCAGTTGGATACATCGCTGGCCGACCGCGCCCGTCGCGCCGAGGACGCCGACTCGTACAGACATACTGGTGGGTAGGGCGTCAGGCCGGCAAAACGGTTTGGGTATCACCACCATTTTCCGACTGTTCGGACGGCGGTGGCGGGTGATGGGAGACGACGAGTCCCGGTCACGTTCGACGGATGTCCTCGCCCGTCCAGAACCGCTCCTGAATCCTGCCACACATATATAGGTTTCTTTGAGACAACTTCTAGTTTTCTTCGAGTTTCTGTGGAATGCTTGAGTCGCATTTTCGGCGGTTCGTGCGCGCAGTGACGCCGCTCAGTCGCCACTGTTCGCTGGTCGGTTTCGACGCGCCGGAGAATAGCCTCGCCGAAGTACTCGCCGAGTTACTGCTTGCGCGTGACGTAGCCCGCGATGCGGTTGCGGACGCCCTTCGACTCGATGTTAGTCAGCTTGTTCACGCTCTCCTTGTTCTGCTCGAAGTCGGTCGTGAAGGCTTCGGGGTACCGCTCCAGCAGGATTCGCCCCGTCTTCTTTACGTAGTCGGGTTTGATTGCCATACTCGACAATTTCCCGTTGGCGACCTTAAAAGCATTCGTTCGGGCCGGAGCGACTCGCCGCAAAATTCGTAAGGGTAATGAAGGTGGAATCGGCACCAAGAGCTAATAACCGTGCGTGGAACTGACCGAGATACCGACAGGGCTATCGAAGGCGACGCTGTGGACCGGGAGTTCGAGAGAGAACTCGAAGCACTCGTCCTGCAAGCGTTCGGCGAAGGCAAGGAGATAGAGGGCGTCTGGGACCTCGAATACGAGCCGGACGAGATTCCGAACTGGACCGTGACCATCGACCGCAAGGACGGCATCTGAGGCTACTCGCCGACGTACTCGCCCAATCGGTCCAGCGCCGCGCGCACTCGGTCGTCGCCGCACTTTCTGCCGATCTCCTCGAAGTAGTCGAGACGCTCGCGGAGTTTTTTGTCGTCGTACTCCGGCACGTCGAGGCGTGAGGCCGCAACCGTCGCCTCCACGACGGCGGGGAATCCCCTGCCGGTGGTCGGGACCGTCTCGCGCTCGACGCCCGACTCCCGAGGACGAAGCGCCCACTCCTCCCACCGCGTCTCGCCGGACTCGCCCGAATCGACCCGCTCGGCCTCGACTTCGACCCACGCGTCGGCCGAGTCGAGGAGTGGCTCGTCGAGTTCGTAAATCGAGAGCGTCGCGTCCACGAAGTCCACCGGGTCGCGGGCGAACTGGACGTAGCCGCCGCCCTGCCGGTGGAAGTTGCGCCGGGTCCGGGTGTTGCCCCACGTTCGGGCGGTCACGGGGTCGGCGTCCGATTCGGGCGCGTGGAGACCGAGCGCGGCCACGTTCCACAGGTCGTTGGGACCGAGCGTGGTCACGAGCGACTCGGTGACGCCCCGGAGTTCGACCGGCCACTCTGCGGTGGACCTGTCTTCGTCGGTCACACCGACACCTCCCCGCGGGCCAGCGCGACGAACAGTCCGCCAGCAGTGATGTCGGCGGTCGTGCCGGGGTTCACGCCGTCCTTGACCAGCGAGTCGGCGAAGGCCTCGACCACCTCGGGACCG
This sequence comes from Halorussus lipolyticus, assembly GCF_029338375.1. Lineage (NCBI taxonomy): Archaea > Methanobacteriati > Methanobacteriota > Halobacteria > Halobacteriales > Haladaptataceae > Halorussus > Halorussus lipolyticus. The sequence continues at coordinate 1,296,350 of NZ_CP119804.1, forward strand.
GCCTCCAGCGCCTGCTGGGCGCGGACCCGGACGCTCTCGGCGGTCTTCTGGCCGTGTTTCTTCGCCACGAGGGTATCGGGTTCCCGCCCGAGGAGTTCGAGATAGACCCGCGCTCCTCGAGCCGAGGCCGGCCCATCCAACTCCGCGAGGCGATTCGCGGCCCAGAAAGTGCGCTCGAAGTCGGTGGTCCACTCGCGGGCCACCCCATCCTCGTCGTCGCCCATCGCCATCACGTCGGAGAGGGTGACCCCGCGATTTTCGACCGCCGGAATCGCGTCGCTTCCCCGGCGAACGTCGAGGTCTTCGGCGTCTTCGGGCGGGTCGTCCACGAACACGTCGGCGTGGTCGAACGCCCGGAAGAAGTTCGCGGCGTCCTCGACTGTTGTATTTTTCACCACGCGCGCGACCCCCTCCGGCGTGGGTTTCCCGTCCGGATGTTCGACAGCGGCCCGGACGAGGGGCACCAGCAGGAGGAGCGCGCCGAACTGGGTGTTGCCACCCTCCTGCTGGCTCATCCCGGCGACGGCCTCCTCGAAGGCCTCGCCGACTGGTGCGCCCTTCTGGGCCGCCCGGAGGCCCGGTCCCGCGCCGACCGCACCGGCGAGGAAGTGGTCGAACCGGAGGTCCGGAAAATCCCGGTCCCGGTCCACGTTGCCCGGTTTGGGCGTGCCGGCGACTTCCAGCAGGAGCGCGAGTTGGGCGTCCTCGGCGGGCGTCATGGGTTCGCCTCCAGTCGGTGTTCTGCCTCGAACCAGTCGTCTACCGCGCGCCGAACTCGCCGGAGGACCGCGGGGTCGTCGCTCGGCCTGCCGACGCTCACCGCGTCTGCGCCGTAGGCCAGATACTCCCTGACGGTGGCCTCGTCGCGGACGCCATTGTTGGCGACGACGAACAGGTCCGACTCGTCGGCGACTTCGGCCACCTCGGCGACCACGCCCTCCGAGTCCATCGCGTCGATGTGGATGGCGTCACCGCCCGCGTCGGCGACGATGCGGGCGATTTCGGGCAGGTCCACGCCGTCGAGTTCGGCCCGGACTTTGACGCTGACTGCGGGGCCTTCGCTCGCGGCGGTTTCGACCTGCTCGCGGAGTCGGTCGGGATTTCGCAGGAGAGATTCGCCAGCGCCCGCTCTGCACATCTCGTCCTGCCGGCAGTGGGCGTTGAGTTCGAGGAGGGCGTCGCGGTCAGCGCAGACTGCGGCGACTTCCCGGAGGGGCGGGAGCGAGGCGGTCCGGACGTTGAATCCGGCCCGGAGGTCGGCGTCTTCGAGCGCAGAGAGTTGGCGGTCCACGAAGGCGATTGGGTCGTCGGGCAGGAACTCGTCGCGGTCGCGTTCGACCATCTCGACAGCGGCCTCGCGGGTCGGGCCATCGAGGGCGATGCCCCCGAGGAGGGCGGCACCGGCGAACTCCTCGGCGCTCTCGGCCCAGTCGGCGTCGGACTGGCCGCTGAGGCTGGCGAGGACGAGTCGTGGCTCGAACATCACACCACCTCCAGCGCGTCGGCGACGGCGCGGGCCACCCGGTCGGCGTCCTCGTCGTCGTTCATCTCGGTATCGGTCTTGATTACCGGGCGGTCGAGGTCGGTGTCGTCGTGGTCGTCAAGCACGAAAGCGTCGGCGAAGGGGTAGGCCTCTGCGACACCTTTTGTCGAGGGGTCGAAGCCGACGCCTTCCATCAGGTCGGCCGCCGGGCCGGAGAACACTCGGTCCTCGACGAAGGGCGAGATTGCGACCACGGTGGTCGATTCGAGCGCGTCGTGGAGTTCGTCAAGGGCGAGCATCGGCCCGATGCTGGTGACGGGATTCGAGGGGCCGATGACGACCGGTCCCTCCTCGATTGCGCCGAGGACGGCCGGGGTCGGGTCGGCGGATTCGGCACCGCGGAACTCGACGTGTTCGACCTCGGGGTCGGCGCGGTGGGCGACCCAGTACTCCTGAAAGTGCATCTCGTCGCGGTACTCGTCGGACTCCTCGGGGGTGTGGACGATGGAGGCCACCGGGTCGTCGCTCATCGGCACCACGTCTACCGGTACGTCGAAGGCGTCGGCGAGAGTGCGGGTGACCTCGGTGAGGCTCTGGCCCTCGTCCAGCAGGCCGGTCCGGGTGATGTGGACCGCCCTATCGTGGTCGCCCAGTTCCATGAACTCCGCGACGCCGGAGAAGCGCCGCCAGCGCGAGAGTTCGCGGCCCGCGGTCTGGGCCTCGTCGGGCAGGTACCGCGGTCCGCCTTCGAGACCCACAGCGTCGGCGAGCGCGTGGAGTTCCTCGTGGGTCTCGGTGGTGTCCTCGGCGATTCCCCACCAGTACTCGCGGTCCAACACGCCGCCCTGCTCAAAGAGGACGGTATCCACGTCCGGGCAGACGAGGAGTCCACCCAACTCCACGTCGTCGCCGGTGTTAGCGACCACGGTGGTCTCGCTCGGGTCGAAGACCTCCTCGGCACCGGCGAGGAGCTTCGGGGTTCCGGTCCCCCCGGAGAGAAACGTCGTCATGGTGGGAGGTGCGTGTTCGGGGAGGTAAACGCTTGTGCTGTCCCTCGGTGGTCGGGGATGATTTCGGTTTCGAGAGTCCTCACCCGGTTACGCTGTGTCGCCACAGACCCGACGGCAATACGCTGTGTCGCCACAGACCCGACGGCAATCGTGACTGTGAACACTTCTCGAAGCCCCCGCCCGGTCGCGGTCGCTGGCCGGCATATCTGGGCCTCTCCGCAATGCCCGGCCCAGATAGGGGCCGACCAGCGACTAAAGTACACGCGACCGGGCGGCCCCTTCATCCAACCCTACCGGTTGTTCAGATGGGCGCTTGCCGGTGGATTGGTCCGTCGGGCGGCGCTCGGTGGACTGTTGACCGAGCGTCTGCCGGTGGACGACTGAGCGAAGCGAAGGAGGAGGTTGGGGAGGACGAGGTTCGGGGGGTTGCGGTGACGCCTCGGCTTACGCCTGAAGCTAGCTCCCCCTCTCGAACCTCTTTCAGTCGCTCCGCCGAAGTAGAGACAACATAATATGTGGTAAAGAAACAATTACAATCTCTAAATAATTAAATAGAATGCTGTATCCTGCTCCCCAACCCCGCCGAAACGCCCGCGTCACTCCATCTACTCCCGGCGGTTTTTATACGAAGCCGGCTAACCCCGTAATATGAAGACAATCAAGGACAGCGTTCACGACCACATCGAGGTCGAGGGCGTCGCTCGCGCCTTGTTCGACACGCCTGCGGTCCAGCGACTCCGGCGCATCAAGCAGTTGGGACCGGCCCACCTCGTCTATCCCTCCGCGAACCACACCCGGTTCGAGCATAGCCTCGGCGTCTACCATCTGGCCTGCGAGGCCCTCGACCACCTCCGGATTCAGGGCAAGCAGGCCGAGCGCGTCCGCGCGGCGGCCATCCTCCACGACATCGGCCACGCGCCTTACAGCCACACCATCGAGGAGGTCGTCCACCGCCACACCGGCAAGTACCACGACGACGTTCACGACCTCATCGCCGAGAACGAGGTCGGCGACGTGCTTCGGGACCACGGCCACGACCCCGACGCCATCGCGGACCTCATCGCTGGCGACGGCAAACTCGGCCAACTCGTCTCGGGCGAACTCGACGTGGACCGGATGGACTACCTCGTGCGTGACGCCCACCACACCGGCGTCCCCTACGGCACCATCGACCACGCCCGCCTCGTCCGGGAGTTGACCCTCGTGGACGACGAACTGGTCTTGGAGGAGGGCAACGTCCCGACGGCCGAGAGCCTGCTCCTCGCTCGCGCGCTGATGAACCCGACCGTCTACAACCACCACGTGACTCGCATCTGCCGGGGCATCCTCCAGCGCGCCAGCGAGCGCCTGCTTTCGGAGTCCGACGTGACCGCCGACGAGTTACGCCGGATGGACGACCACGACTTCTTCGCCGCGCTTCGTTCGACCTCTGCGACCGAGGAGTACGCCCGACGCCTCGGCGAGCGTGACCTCTACAAGCGAGCGGTCTGGGTCGAGATGGACGACGTGCCCGAGGACGTCATCGACGCCGACCACGACGAAATCCGCGATTTCGAGGCCGACATCGCCGACGCCGCCGAGGTCGAACCGAGCGACGTCATCATCGACGTGCTGAGTCGCCCGAGCATGACCGAGTCCTCCTCGCGGGTCATCGTCAACAACGAGATTCGTCAGTTGGACCAGCAGTCCACACTGGTCTCGGCGCTCCAGTACGTCCAGCGCGAGCAGTGGCGACTCGGCGTCTACGCCCCCGACGGCGACACCGAGGCGGTCGGCCACGCCGCCGAGTCGGTGCTGGGACTGGAAACCGACGGCGCGCTGGTCAACGAAATTCGGTCGCCCGGCCAGCGCACGACGCTGGACCAGTTCGAGTAGCCCAGAACCTCGACCACCGAAAACCATTGTTTTATATTACATACGTTTGCGGAGGATATAAATCGAGAGGGACGGTACTGTGTCACATGGCAACTGAGCAGGAGTCTGGCGACGACGGACGCCCGGCCGAACTCGATTCCCTCGAACTCGCCCCCGACGAGGGGTGGAACGCGCTCTACGTGGACGGCGACTGGCGACCGCAGGGCGACCGCGAGGACCTCGACGTGGTTGACCCGACCGCCAGAGATGCCGTTGGCACGGTCCCTGCTGGAACCGAGGAGGACGTGGACGAGGCCTACGCTGTCGCCGACGCGGCCCAACCGGAGTGGGCCGAGGTCGCTCCCGAGGAGCGCGCGGCGGTGGTCGCGTCGGCCCGCGAACTGGTGGAGACGTACCACGAGGACTTCGCTCGCCTGTTCGCGGTCGAGTGCGGCGGGTCGCGTCTGAAGGCCGAAATCGAACTCGACCTGACCAAAGGCACGATGGCGGTCGCCGAGGACCTCGCGGACTCCTTCGAGACCGAGGAGCGCGAGGCGATTGTGGACGGCAAGCGCAACCTCCTGTTCCGGGAACCGACCGGCGTGATTGGGGTCATCTCGCCGTGGAACTTCCCGCTGTATCTGTCGATGCGGGCCGTCGCGCCAGCCATCGCGCTGGGGAATAGCGTGGTCCTCAAGCCCTCGACCCACACCTCGCTCGTCGGGGGCCTCGCGCTGGCCCGACTGTTCGACGAGGCCGGTCTTCCCGAGGGCGTGCTGAACGTGGTGACCGGCCGAGGGTCCGACATCGGCGAGGCCGTCGCGGGGCACTCGACGCCCTCGGTCATCTCCTTTACCGGTTCGACCGAGGTCGGCAGAGAGGTCGGTGCAGTCGCGGCCGAACAACTCTCGCTCCCGGCGCTGGAACTCGGCGGGAACAACGCCCACATCGTCACCGCCGAGGCCGACCTCGACCGGGCAATCGACGGCGGCGTCTTCGGGTCGTTCACCCACCAAGGGCAGGAGTGCATCTCCATCAACCGCCACATCGTCCACGAGAGCCACTACGACGAGTACGTCGAGCGACTGGCCGAACGCGCCGAATCACTCCCGGTCGGCGACCCCCGCGGCGACGACGAGGTGCTGGTCGGCCCGGTCCAGAACGAATCGCAGTACGAGTCCATCGTGGACCTGCTGGAGCAGTCGGTCGAACAGGGCGCACGAATCGAGGCCGGGGGCGACCACTACGACTGGTTCGTGGAACCGACCGTCCTCTCGAACGTGGACAACGACATGCCCGTCGCCGAGGAGGAACACTTCGGCCCGATTGCGCCGGTCATCCCCTACGAGGACGAACAGGAGGCCATCGCAATGGCCAACGACACCGAGTACGGTCTCTCGGGGTCGGTCCACTGCGAGGACGTAGAGCGCGCGCTGGACATCGCCCGCCGACTCGAAACCGGGATGGTCCACGTCAACGACCAACCGCTGAACGACGACCCCGGCGTCGCGTTCGGCGGCGTCGGCGCGTCGGGCATCGGCCGGTACAACGCCGAGTGGATTATGGAGGAGTTCACCGAGACGCGGTGGGTCTCGGTGCAGGACGAACCGCGAGAGTATCCGTATTGAGTCGCCAACGCTTCGATTTTAAATTCTGGTCCGGCGCGTGACGGCGCGCGCGGTTCTGCGCGCGCCTACCGCGCGAGGGACGAGGACCGCAGGCCCGTGGCCGAGGACCGCAGGAGGTTGGGGAGGCGTGAGGTCCGCGGTAGCGGTGCGGGCGGTTACGGTGCTGTGCGGGGCGGAAGACGGCTTTGCTCAAGCCTGAAGCTAGCTTCCTCGACCAGAAGGTACTCGCTGAACCGCTACCTAACAGATGAGTTGTATATCCCGATACCCGAACCACCGATGAACGAATAGGGACCTTCAAGGCCGTCGCGGAGAGTCCATCCCACATGATAATCGAGGGAACCATCCTCCGCGGCCCCGACTTCGAACCCATCGAGGGCCGGGTCGTGGTCGAGGAGGGCGACATCACCGCAGTCGAGGAGACACCGGTGGACTCCTCGCGCATCGTCCTGCCGGCGTTCGTCAACGCCCACACCCACATCGGCGACTCCATCGCCAAGGAGGCCGGCGGCGGCCTGAGTCTGGACGAACTCGTGGCTCCTCCGGACGGTCTCAAGCACCAACTCCTGCGCGAGGCCTCGCGCGAGGAGAAAGTCGAAGCCATGCGCCGGTCGGTCCAGTTCATGCAGGAGACCGGCACGGCCTCGTTCCTCGAATTCCGCGAGGGCGGCGTCGAAGGGGTCTACGCGCTCCGCGAGGCGGTCGAGGGGTCGGACGTGGACCCGGTGATTCTGGGCCGGGAGACGGTCGAAGCGATGGAGGCTGGCGACGGGTTCGGCGCGAGCGGGGCGCGAGACGGCGAGTTCTCGCGCGAGCGCAACGCCACCGCCGACGCGGGCAAACTGTTCGGCATCCACGCCGGCGAGCGCGACCCGACGGACATCAACCCGGCGCTGGATTTGGACCCGGACTTTCTGGTCCACATGGTCCACCCCGAACCCCTGCATCTGGACCGCTTGGAGGACAGCGCCATCCCGGTCGTGGTCTGCCCGCGCTCGAACCTCGTGACCGGCGTGGGGGTTCCGCCCATCGCCGAGTTGGCCGAGCGAACGACGGTGGCGCTTGGCACCGACAACGTGATGCTCAACAGCCCCTCGATGTTCCGCGAGATGGAGTTTACCGCGAAACTCGCCGACGTGAGCGCCCGCGAAGTCCTCCGGATGGCGACGGTCAACGGCGCGCGCATCGCAGGTCTGGACTGCGGGGTCGTGGAGGAGGGCCGACCCGGCAAACTGTTGGTCCTCGACGGCGACTCGGACAACCTCACCGGCGCGCAGGACGTGGTTCGCGCGGTCGTTCGTCGCGCCGGGACTGGAGACATCGAAGACGTGATTTTGTAGTTCTAATATAGGATTGGGTTTCTTTAGAATAACTCATTATTTGCTTACACTGCAATTTCATTCCTCTGTGGGAGAGAGCGGCGGGCGCTGGCGGCCGCCGCGCTCGGTGCATCAACCGCCAGCGTGCGCTCGGTGGAACCTCCATCGGAGCGCGCGCTCGGCGAACCAACCGCTGGGTGGGATGAAGGGGCCGCCCGGTCGCGTGTACTTTAGTCGCTCGTCGGCCCCTATCCGTCGCAACTACGTCCGTCGGATATGCCGACGAGCGACCGCGAGCGGGCGGGGGCTTCAAAAAACGTTCACACCGGTTCTGTTGTTGTCCTCAACCCGATCGGACTCGGAAATGATTCCGAGCGAAAACCAGCGAATCACCCGCTAAAAACCGCCGTCGTACTGCAAAGCCTTATATCGTGTAGCGTGTTACCATCCACCAGACAGATGTACGACCGGATACTCGTGCCGACCGACGGCTCGACCGAGACCGAGCGCGCGGTCGAACACGCCGCCGAACTGGCGTCTGCACACGGGGCACAACTCCACGCGGTCTACGTCGTCAACTCGGCGACGTTCGCGGGCCTCCACATGGAAACCTCGTGGGAGGGCGTCGGCGAGGTCCTCCGCGAGGAGGGCGAGGCCGCCCTCGAAGGGGTCGAGGACATCGCGGCACGCCACGGCGTCCCGGTCACGACGACGCTCCTCGACGGGTCGCCGAGCAAGCGCATCGTGGAGTACGCCGAGGACGAGGCCTGCGACCTCGTCGTCATGGGCACCCACGGCCGAGGAGGCATCGACCGTCTGCTCCTCGGAAGCGTCGCGGAGGGCGTGGTCCGGGCCTGTTCGGTCCCGGTGCTGACGGTGCAGGTCGGCGACGACGAGGGCGACGGAGAGTCGGCAGGGGCCGAATCGGAGGACGTGACCGCGGAAGGGTCGGTGTCATAAAACGTCGGAAATCGGGATTGCAGGGTCCGAAGCCGCGGAATCTGAAACGAGGGGAACCGAAGCAACTGAATCCGAGTGGAGGGGAGAGAAAAGTAGAGAGTGCTAGCTTCAGGCGTGAGCCGAGGCGTCACCGCAACCGCACCGCCCCGCTACCGCGAACCACACCCTCCCCAACCGATTGCGGTCCTCGGCCGGTGGCCTGCGGTCCTCATCCCTCGCGCGATTCGGGCGGCGCACGAGAGCGCCGGCGGACAACCCGCGTCCGCCGAGCAGTCGTTCGCTTCACTCACGACGACGCCGCCCAGCACGCGCCGGAGGAGGAAATCAGAAATTCTTGTCACACGGGCCGGAGATGTTCACAGTCCCCGGCGTGGACCCGAACCCGCTCGCCGTCGTCGGTTTCGACCACCAGCGCGCCGGGGAACGCGACATCGACCGCTTCGCCCACGACCTCTCGGTCGGGCAGTTCGACGCGAACGCGCTGGCCGAGCGTGGCCGACCGCTCGCGCCACGCTTCGATGGCTGACTCCGGGTCGTCTCGGAGTTCGTCGAGTCGTTCGAGGAGGCGCTGGACGAACACCCGGCGGTCCACGTCGCCGACCTCCTCGCGGATGCTAGTCGCGCCCTCCGGGAGGTCCTCGGCCGAGATGTTGGCGTTCACGCCGATGCCGACGATGACCCACGACACCCGGTCGGCCTCGCCCTCCATCTCGGTCAGAATGCCCGCGAGTTTCTTGCCTCCTCGCCCCACTTCGTTCGGCGAGACACCGGAAGACTCGCTTCGCTCGTCTTCCGAGTTCTCGTTCGCTTCGCTCACGAGAACGTCGTTCGGCCACTTGATTTCGGCCGGGACGCCGGCCTCGCGCGCCGCGTCGGTGATAGCGACCGCACCCGCCAGCGTCAGCGCCGGAACGCTGGCGGGGGCGAGGCTTGGCCGGAGGACCGGACTCATCCAGACGCCACCCGACGGGGCCGACCACTCGCGGTCGAGTCGCCCCCTGCTTCCGGTCTGTTCGTCGGCCAGCACCACCACGTCGCTGGCCTCCTCGTCGGCCAGTTCTCTGGCGCGGTCGTTGGTACTCCCGACCACGTCGTGGTACTCGATTTCGAAGGGCGCGTCGAGACCGAACTCGACGGCGAGGCCGCCGTACTCGGGGACGCCGGCCAAGTCGTAGCCGTCGTCGCCGCTGTCGATTTCGAAGCCCGCCTCGCGGAGGGCCTCGACGTGCTTCCAGACCGCATTCCGCGAGACGCCGAGGTCGTCTGCGAGTTCCGGACCGGGGACGGGACCGTCCGCGAGGCGTTCGAGGACCGCCCGGCGAGTATCGTTCATACCCCGCGATAGGGTCGAATCGGACAAGAAAGGCCCGCTTCGCCGGAGAGACGAGTGTCAGTCCACGCGCCGCCCCGCTTCGAGGAGGGCCTCGACAGACGACTGGTCGCCCGCGAGTTCGACGCGCTCGGCGCTCTGGTCGTAGGCGACGATGCCCGCCGCGTCGAGTCGCGGCAGGTGGGTGTGATAGAGCGATTCGGAGACCTGTTCGCGGTCGTCGCTGGCGTGGTCGGCCAGCGTTTCGACCGGAATCGAGTCGTCGTCCTCGCGGTCGAACAGGTAGGTCAAAATCTCCCGGCGGTAGTCGTCCGAGAGGACCTGCATCGTCTGTTCGAGCGACGGGTCGGCGGAGTTCGCATCGACTGAGAGGTGTTCCGACATGATTCTCACGTCTGTACTACTTGGCTTCCCCGCCGGGTAGTGATACTGTGTTACCTGCGAGATTATTTAAAAGGAGGTCGACTCGCAGGCTACCGGAGCGTCACTCGAGGACGATAAGCACGTCGCCCATGTCCACGCTGTCGCCCTCGCCGACAGCGACCTGCGTGACCGTACCGCCGCGGTCGGCCACCACGTCGTTCTCCATCTTCATCGCTTCCAGCACGCACACCACGTCGCCGGAGGCCACTTCGTCGCCCTCGGAAACTTTCACGTCGAGGATGGTACCCTGCATCTCGGCGGTGACGCTCTCGCCCTCGGCGTCGGCCGCCGAACTGCCGGCGTCGCTTCCGCCGCTGTCGCCGCCCGCGGGTTGGGGCTTCTGGCCGCCGCTACTGCCGCCGGCGTTTCCGGCGGGAATCGCGGCCGCGCCGCGTTCTTCCAAATCGACCTCGAATCGCTTGCCGTTGACCTCGACCGTGAACTCGCGTTCGACGACCTCCTCGTCGTCGCCCGCGGGCGATTCGGTCTTGGTGCCCCACTTCTCTTGGGCCTCGGCGATGCGCTCTTGGTCGAGGGTGTGGTCGAGGTACTTGGTGGTGTGAGTGCCCGAGACGAAGGCGTCGTCTTCGAGCATCAGGCGGTGGAAGGGGATGATGGTCGGGATGCCCTCGATGTCGTACTCGGCCAGCGCGCGCTGGGAGCGAACGATGCACTCCTCGCGGTCGGAACCGTGAACGATGAGTTTGGCGACCATCGAGTCGTAGTCGGTGACGAGTTCGTCGCCCTGCCGCAGGGCGTCGTCCAGACGTACGCCGATGCCGCCCGGCGGGTCGTAGGTTGCGAGTTTGCCGCCGGTGGCGGGCGCGAAGTCGTCGGCCGCGTTCTCGGCGTTGATGCGGAACTCCATCGCGTGACCTTCGAGGTCAACCTCGTCTTGGGAGAAGCCGAGTTCCTCGTCCTGAGCGACCCGAATCTGCCACTTCACGATGTCGATGTCGGTTAGCTCCTCGGTGACGGTGTGTTCGACCTGAATCCGGGTGTTGACTTCGAGGAAGTAGAAGTTCGCGTCCGGACCGAGGAGTTCGCCGTCCTCGCGGTCTTCGTCCTCTTCGACGAGGAACTCGAAGGTGCCGGCGTTGTAGTAGCCCGCGGCGTCGGCCCCTCTGCGGGCGGCCTCGGCGATTTGCTCGCGGAGTTCGTCGGTCAGGGCCGGGGAGGGACCCTCCTCGATGACCTTCTGGTGGCGGCGCTGGAGCGAGCAGTCGCGCTCGCCGAGGTGTCGGACGTTGCCGTGGTGGTCGGCGATAATCTGGACCTCGATGTGGCGCGGATTTTCGAGGTAGCGCTCCAGATACACGTTGTCGTTGTCGAAGTAGGCCTCGCCCTCGCGCTTGGCGGATTCGAGTTGGTCCTCGGCCTCGTCGGCGCTCCGGACGACCTTCATGCCGCGGCCGCCACCGCCGCCCTCGGCCTTGATGGCCACCGGGTAGCCGTGTTCGTCGCCGAACTCCTCGACTTCCGCGGGGTCCTCCACGGGGTCGGTGGTGCCGGGGACGATGGGCACGTCGGCCTCGCGCATCGTCTTCCGGGCGTGGGTCTTCTCGCCGAGCTGTTGCATCGAGTCGGCGGAGGGACCAATCCACTTGACGCCCTCGGTGTCCTCGACTTTGCCCGCGAACTCGGCGTTCTCCGCGAGGAAGCCGTAGCCGGGGTGGATGGCGTCGGCGTCGGCCTTCTCCGCTGTCTCGATGACGGCCTCGTGGTCGAGGTACGAGTCGGCCGCGCGGGCCGGACCGACGTTGTACGCCTCGTCGGCGTACCGGACGTGACCCGAGTCCTTGTCGGCTTCACTGTAGACGGCCACGGTGTCGATACCCAACTCCTCGCAGGCCCGCATCACTCGGACCGCGATTTCACCGCGGTTGGCGACGAGTACCTTGTCGAACATTCTTGGCGGCAAATATTCGGGTGGGCTACCTCATTCTGTCGGTTCAAGACGGCGAAAGCACCCACTCGTCTACTTTTTGGTGCAGGTCGGTTGACGAGTCGTGAGAACACCGAGGACCGACCGATTCCTTCCCACACCTCACGAACGCTTAACACCTCCTCGCCTGAATCCCGAACCAGACGAGGACTCGACATGACCGACGAGACGGATACCACCGAGACGCCCGAGATGGACCCCGAGGAGTACTACGACGAGTTCGGCGAACGCGAGTGGGCACGCCTCGACCGGGACCCCGTGACCCGGATGGAGTTCGAGAACACGACCGACTACCTCGCCGAGCATCTGCCCGACGCGGAAACAGGCGCTGAAACCCCGCAACTCCTCGACGTGGGCGGTGCGGCGGGCCGGTACGCCTGCTGGCTTGCCGAGCGCGGATACGACGTGACGCTCGTGGACCTCAGCGCCGAGCAAGTCGAACTTGCGCGAGAGAAGGCCACGGAGCGCGGGGTCGCCGAGCGCGTCACCGCCGAGGAGGGCGACGTTCGTGACCTCCGGTTCGCCGCGGATACCTTCGACGCGGTGTGCTGTCTCGGGGGTCCGCTGAGTCACGTCGTGGACGACGACGAGCGCGCGACGGCGATGGCCGAACTCCGGCGCGTGGCGAAGTCCGGCGAGCGAGGCGGACCCGGCGCGCCCGTCTTCGTCTCGGTCATCGGTCGCTTCGCCATGCTTCGAGACATCATAAAATTCACTCTCGAAGACTCCCACGGCCTGCTTCGTCCCATCGCCGAGGACGGCGACTACACCGCCGAGCGCGTGGCGGAGCGCGCCGATGGCGAGGGATGGGCCGAGTGCCACGGCTTCCGGGCCGACGAGTTCGAGCGCGAGTTGGCGGACGCCGGATTCGAGGTCGAGCGACTGGTCGGTCTGGAGAACGTCGCCCACCGGATGAAGCGCGAACTGGCCGAGACCGACGACGAGGCCGTCGAATCGGTCCGGGAGGTCGTCCGGATGCTCCGTGAGGACCGCACCGGGGCGGACATCTCCGAACACATGCTGGCGGTCTGTCGGGCGTGAGGTCGGCTGGGGACCGAGAAAAGCAACTTAAGAAATTTCCTCGGAAACAAAATTCTATTTTAAACAACGATATGTAGTTTTGTCAGGGAGTCGAATCGGGGGAGTCGGCCGGTCGTCGAAACCCGCCAGTCGGCACGGAAAACCGCCAGATAGCGCGAGGCCAGCGCCCGGTCGGACGCCGACAGATTCTCGATTTTCGGGACCGGTGAGCGACAGGTGACAAATTTCTGCTAGTTTCTGTTTGGAAGAATATTTATTTTCCGGCTATATCTAGCCGATTAAATCAATGTCCAAACAGCTACTCCTCGCCGTGGGCGTCGGCGTCCTGCTGTCGCTCATCACGGCCATGAGTTACGCGACCAAGCGATGGGTCGGCAGTTCGAGCGACTACATCCTCGCGGGGCGCGAAGTCTCGTCGTCGCTGTTGGCGACGGGCGTCCTCGCGTTCGGGTTCGCCACCGACATCTCGGTGCTGTTCGGGGTGTTCGGTCTCACCGCGGGCTACTTCACCTCGGTCTCGCTGGGTATCGTCTACGTGGCGTGGATCGTCTACGGTCTCGTCCTCGTGCGATTCGTCCGGAATGTCGGGACCTCGACCATCACCGAGTGGTACGAGATGCGCTTCGACTACGCCACGCGGGCCGCCATCGCGGTCACGCAACTGCTGGGACTGGTGTTCATCATCTCGGCCGGTAGCCTCGGCGCGGCGTCGATTCTCAAGGGCTTCGCCGGGTGGCCCATCATGCCGATGGTCGCGGGCATCCTCGGCGTGGCGATGGTCATCGTGCTGTTGGGCGGCCTCTGGGGCGTCACGGTCAGCAACGTCGTCCTCACGCTCTACGGACTGGTCGTGTTCCCCCTCGTGCTGGGCTACCTGTTCGTCAACGTCGGCGACGTTGGCTGGTTGCTGGCGAACGTGCCCGAGGGCGCGGTCGGATTCGCCTTCCCCGGCGGGTGGAACTTCACGACCTTCGGCGGGTCGAGTTACCTCACGTGGACCGTGCTGTGGTTCGTCGCGCTGGTCTACGGCGCGACCTACTACTGGACTCGCGCGGGGTCGGCCCGGAGCGACCGGGTTGCCCGGAACGGATTCGTCACGGCGGGGATTCTCGCGCTGTTCCTGATGACGCTGGTGATGCCCCTGCTGGCGATGTACTCGCTGGCGCTGGCCCCCGACGCCTTCACCGTCACCGGCGGCGAGGTGCCACCGGCGGGTGCCTACGGCGTCCTCGCCTCGACGCTCCCGGCCGCAATCGGCGTGCTGATTCCCATCGGCTTCCTCGCGGCCTCGATTTCGACCTACACGACCGACGTCATCGCGGCGGCCGCAATCGGCCTGCGGGACTTCTACCAGCGGTTCTTCGCGCCCGAGGCCGACCCCGAGGAGCTACTCCTCCCCTCTCGGCTCATCTCGCTGTCGGTGGTCGTCGCGGCGTTCGCGCTGGCGATGACCTACAACGTCCGGGCACTCGTGGAGTTGTTCCTGACCACGCTTGGCATCTCCAGCGTCATCGTCCTCGTGGACATCCGCTGGAAGGTCATGACCGCCCGGTCGGCGGCGCTCGGCGCGGTCGTCGGCACTCTGACGGTGTTCGGGTGGACCATCGCCGGCCTCGACGCGACCACCGGCGTCCACGTGGTCTGGCCCGCCCTCGGAAGCACGCTCGCGGTCGGGATTCTGGGCGGCCTGCTGACCGAGAGCAAGTACTACGCCCGCGATGGCTGGTCCATCGAGCCGACGGTCGCGGAGGTCGAGGCGGCCGACGACATCGACCTCACCGACGACCACGTGGCGGTCCTCGAATCCATCGCCACCGGCGGCACGCGCTTCGCCGACTTCATCGACACCTTGCAGGTCGCCAGCCACCAAGTCAACGACGTGGTGGAGGACCTCGACCGACACCGGTACGTCCACCGGCGCGGCGGCAACTCCCACGAGTTCTACGAGTTCGACCTCACCGAGAAGGGCCGCGAGGCTCTCGAAGACGCCGGTGTCGGCCCGGACGACCCGACCCTGCGGAAGCACGACCTCACCGAGGAGATGGCCGACGTGCTGGCGGTCGTAGACGAGAACCCCGGCGTCATCATCGACGACGTGGCCGACGAGTTGGGCCAGACCACCCCCGACGTGGTGCCGCTGGTCCAGCGCCTGCTGGAACTGGGCTACATCTCCGGGTTCGGCCAGATTCGCCAGAAACTCGAAACCACCGACGAGGGGGCCACCATCGCGGCGGAGTTGTCGGCCGACGCCGGGCGAGCGACCGACGAGGACGAAGCGGTCGCGCCGAAAGCGTAGGGACAATAATTATAATTCTTTGCGCGCGCGAGAAAACTGAACTCACCGCACCAGTGCGGCGTCTACCAGCGCGCGCTCGGCCTTCCGCAGGAGGACCGACGCGGTACTCTCGGTACAATCCAGTTCGGCGGCCACCTCGGCGAGTTCGGGGACAGAGAGTCGCATCTCGGGGGAGTCGCACGGTCACATCGAGAGATTTCACGCGCGGAAAGCCGAGAGTTATATAAAAAATCCAATCACTTCGGGGAAGCTGGAAGGCCGTGGCCCGCCTAAGAGGGACATATGACAGAACTCAGTCGTCCGGACGACGGGAATCAGGCGGACGAGCGGTCAGGGTCCGACGCCTCCTCGGCCGAGCGCCCGCCGGGACCCTCGGGCCTGCCGGTCGTCGGTTCGACCCTCACGGCGGGACGCGACGGTCTCGGGTTCACCGACACGCTGGTGGCCTACGGCGACCTCGTGGGCTACGACGCCTTCGGCGAGGAGATAGTCGCGGTCTTCGACCCCGAGGTGGTCGAGACGGTGCTGGTCGCCGAGAGCGACGCCTTCGTCAAGGGCGCGTTCGAGATGGCGCTGGGCGAACTGGTCGCGCCGGAGGGACTGGCCTTCACCGAGGGCGAGCAGTGGCGACGCCAGCGGACCGCACTCCAGTCGTCGTTCACGCCCGACAAGATTCGGGGCTACGCCGACGAGATGGTCGAACGAACCGCCGTGATGGCCGACGGTTGGGACGACGGCGAGGAGGTCGAACTCGGCGACGCCTTCGCGGACCTCACCCTTCGCATCCTGACGCGGGCGCTGTTCGACCTCGATTTCGACGCCGAGAGCGGCGCAGTCGTCCGCGAGGCCGCCGACGCGATTCACGGGGTCGTGGACCGCTTCGGCCTGCTGACCTTCCTGCCGGAGTGGGTCCCCACGCCAGTCGAGCGCCGGTATGACCGGGCGATGACCGACCTCGACGCGATGGTGGACGAACTCGTCGCCGAGCGCCGGACCCAGTCCGCCGACAGCGAGGGCGACGACCTGCTGTCGCTGTTGGTCGCGGCCGCGGACGCCGAGGAGGTCGGCGTGAAACCCGAGGAGGTCCGGGACCAACTCGTCACCTTCCTGTTCGCGGGCCACGAGACGACCGCGACGGCGCTGACCTACGCCTGCTGGCTGTTGGCGGGCAATCCCGACGCCCGCGAGCGCCTCGACGCCGAACTCGACGCGGTGGTCGGCGACCGGGACCCCACCTTCGCCGACGTGCCCGCCCTCGACTACACCGAGCGATTTATCCGGGAGGCCCTGCGCCTCTACCCGCCGATTTACGCGATTTACCGCCAGCCGAAGGAGGACGTGCTCCTCGATGGCTACGGAATCACGACCGACACCACGCTCCAACTGTCCATCTACGGCATCCAGCGCGACGAGCGGTGGTGGGACGCGCCCGACGAGTTTCGGCCGGAGCGATGGACAGACGAAAAACAGCCTGATGACCGGCCAGAGTACGCCTACTTCCCGTTCGGCGGCGGACCTCGACATTGCATCGGGATGCGCTTCGCCATGACAGAGTTGAAACTCGTGCTGGCGACGTTAGCGCGGCGCGTGGAGTTCGAGCGCGTGACGGAGGAACTGGACATTTCGATGGGCCTGACGCTGAGTCCGGGGGATGTGGAGGTTCGTGTTCGGGACGTTTGAGAAATAAAATAGTTTGTTTTAGAATTGTATTTGTTTGTTAAGCTAGTGTATGTCTTTCTCAGTTGTATCGTAGTGTTCGAGAAGACAATAGGACAGGAGATGTGATTTCGAAAGCCCTCGCGCTCGGAGCCACAGGAGCCGACCAGACCGCAATGTCTTCGAAAGCCCTCGCGCGGTTCGCGGTCTCTCAGCGACATATCGCGGCCCTCTCCGCACCGCCCGGTCCGCGATAGGGGTCGCTGAGGCGACCAAGTAGAACGCGAACCGCGCTCGCCCTTTCAGTCCGCCGAGGGGCGTGGACTGGGACACCGGCCGCAACCTGTCGGCTATTTCACCGGCCGAAACCGGTCGATAGGGGCGCTACTCGAAAACCACGAAAAATAATCTCCCCGGCGCGCGTCCTTAGAACCGGTCGGTCCGGCCCGAGGACGCCCACGCATCGGTCGGCGCACCCTTCGGAACCCGTCCCGCTCGGCCCTGAAGCCCGCGGAGGCGGCCCGCGAACGACCACCGCTTGCCCTGCCACGTCTCCTCGTCGTCCGCGGCCTCTGCGGCGGCCGCGGCCTCTTGGTCCCGGAGGTGGGCACCGATGGCGACAGCGATGGCGGCGGCCTCCTCGTCGGTGGCGTCGTCCGGGATGGTCACGTCCACGCCGGCGAGGGGGTCGTCGGACGCCGAGGCATCGGCGGCCTCCTCGTCGGACGCGGCCTCCTCAGAGCGGGATGTTGCCATGTTTCTTGTCCGGGAGTTCGTCGCGCTTGCTCGCGAGCATTTCGAGGTCGTCCACCAGTCGCGGCCGGGTGTCTTGGGGTTCTATCACGTCGTCCACGAATCCGCGGTCCGCGGCGGTGTAGGGGTTGGCGAACTCGTCGCGGTACTCGTCGATGAGTTCCTGCCGGCGGGCCTCGGTGTCGTCGGCCTCGTCCAGTTCGTCGCTGTAGAGGACGTTGACCGCGCCCTTCGGACCCATCACGGCGATTTCGGCGGTCGGCCACGCGTAGTTCACGTCAGCGCCGATGTGCTTGGAGGCCATCACGTCGTAGGCCCCGCCGTAGGCCTTCCGGGTGATGACGGTCATCAGCGGCACGGTGGCCTCCGAATAGGCGTACAGGAGTTTCGCGCCGTGGCGGATGATGCCGTTGTGTTCTTGGTCGGTGCCGGGCATGAATCCGGGCACGTCCACGAACGTCAGAATCGGGATGTTGAACGAGTCGCAGAACCGGACGAACCGCGCGCCCTTCTGGGAGGACTCGATGTCGAGCGTCCCGGCGTTGACTCGCGGCTGGTTGGCCACGACGCCGACCGACCGGCCGTCGAGGCGCGCGAAGCCGATAACGATGTTCTTGGCGAAGCCCTCTTGGACTTCGAAGAAGGAATCTTCGTCCACCACGCCGTCGATGACCTGCGTCATGTCGTAGGGCTTCTTGGGTTGGTCGGGCACGATGGACTTGAGTTCCTCGTCCCTGCGCTCGGGGTCGTCCCACGGTTCGACTCGTGGGGGGTCCTCGACGTTGTTCTGCGGGAGGTACGACAGCAGGCGTCGGATGTCGTCTAAGGCTTCCTCCTCGCTCTTTTCGGAGAAGTGCGAGACCCCGGAGGTCGATTCGTGGGTCTTCGCGCCCCCGAGTTCCTCGAAGGTGACCTCCTCGCCCGTGACCGTCTCGATAACGTCCGGGCCAGTGATGAACATGTGGCTGGTGTCCTCGACCATGAAGATGAAGTCCGTGATGGCGGGCGAGTAGACCGCGCCGCCGGCGCAGGGACCCATGATGGCCGAAATCTGGGGGATGACGCCCGAGGCCTCGGTGTTCCGCCGGAAAATCTCGGCGTAGCCAGCCAGCGAGGCCACGCCCTCCTGAATCCGGGCACCGGCCGAGTCGTTGAGACCGATGACGGGCGCGCCGACCTCCATCGCTTTGTCCATGACCTTGCAGACTTTCTCGGCGAACACCTCGCCGAGCGACCCGCCGAAGACGGTGAAGTCGTGGGCGAAGACGAAGACCTTGCGACCGTTGACCTCGCCGTAGCCAGTCACCACGCCGTCGCCTTTGACCTGCTTTTCTTCCATCCCGAAGTTGTGGCTCCGGTGGGTTCGAAGCTGGTCGAACTCGTTGAACGTCCCGTCGTCGAGGAAGTAGTCGATTCGCTCGCGGGCAGTCATCTTGCCCTTCTCGTGCTGGGACTCGATGCGCTCCTCGCCGCCGCCTTTCAGGGCCTCGTCGCGGAGTTCGCGGAGTTCTTCTATCTTGTCTTCCATCGTCATGCTCGTCGAACCCTCCGATGGCTACTCATTGGGCGAGTTGAGGGCCACGGGGCGGAAAAGCATTGCTAAAGAGAAGTTAACCGACCAGCGAGAGCGCGAGGTCGGTCAGCGAGACACCGGCCAGCGAAAGCAAGTTGACCGCGAGCGTGCCGGCGAGGAACAGCGGGAGAATCGTCCGGACCGACCAGAGCCACGCCGGACCGACCGACTGGACCCGCGACCCTGCGCCGGTCGAGTACTCGGTGAGGGCGTCCTTGCCCAGCACCCACCCGACGAAGACGAGGAAGCCGACGAGACCGGTCGTCAGCATCAGGTCCACGAGCGTTCCCGCGACGAAGCCGAACAGCGCGGGATTCAGCGCGTTCGCACTCCCGGTCAGCAGGACGAGGCTCGCAATCGAGAGCGTCGCACTCCGGCGAGAGACGCCGTGTTCGTCCACGAGGTAGGCGACCGGGATTTCGAGCATGCTGATGGACGACGACAGCGCCGCGAGGACGATGACGCCGAAGAAGACGACTGCGAGGAGTTGGCCGAGGGGGACCTGCGAGAACGCGCCGGCCAGACTCACGAATAGCGCGCCGGGGCCGCCGCCGGACGCCGCCGGGCCGGTCAGTTCGCCGAAGGTGGCGAACAGCAGGGGGAAGACCACGAAGCCCGCGAGGACGCCGACGCCGGTGTTCAGCACTGCGATGAGGCTCCCGTCCGAGGCCAGATTGTGGTCGTCGCCGAGGTAGGAGGCGTAGGTAATCATTGTGCCGACGCCGAGCGAGAGGGTGAACAGGGCCTGTCCGGCCGCCGCGCCCAGCACGTCGAAGAAGTTGGCTCGGAGGTAGCCGGCGTCGAAGTCCAAATAGAACGAGAGGCCTGCACCTGCGCCGGGCCGAGTTATCGCCCACCCGGCCAGCGCGACCAGCAGAACCACGATTGCGGGCATCATGATTTTGGTCGCCTTCTCGATGCCGTCCCGAATCCCGCCGACCACGACGAGGGCCGTCAGCGCGAGGAAGCCGATGTGGAAGCCGACCGCGCCGAGACCGTAGTCGATGGCCTTGAAGTATTCGCCGGGTGCCCCGAAGTACCCGCCGGTGAAACTGGCGACGAAGTACCGGAGAATCCATCCGCCGACGACGCTGTAGAACGACAGCAGGACGATTGCGGTCACGACGCCGAACAGGCCGACCGCGCCCCACGATTTCGAACCGGACGAGAGCCGGTAGAGCGCGCCAGCAGGGTTGCGCTGGGAGCGCCGCCCGATGACGAACTCCGCCAGCAAGCCGGGGACCCCGACTAGCAGGACGATTGCGAGATATACGACCAGAAACGCGCTTCCCCCGTTTTCGGCTGTCATCCACGGGAAGCGCCAGACGTTACCGAGTCCGACCGCGCTCCCGACCGCGGCGAGGATGAAGCCGAGCCGGGTGCGCCACGATTCACGTGCCATTGACACACAGTCGCTCACATGGCCATAAGAGTTTTTCGAGTTACGAATCGTTAATTCGAAAATACGACGTTCTTTCGGGCGTGATTCGGTATTTCTATCGAAGGCACCCGGAGTTCTTCGGAGATGGTCCTACGAAGCGTAGATTCACCCCCGCGTATCCGGACATCTGACTACGATTCTTAACCAAGCTGTCGAGAGTGACGAGAAACTAACGAGTGGAGCATCGCGCACGACGAAAAAAGAAACGACGAGCAGTCTGCGGTGTTCGGTCGGTTCTAGAAGTACGCTCCCGACGCGAGACCGGTGTAGAGCGCCTCGACGCCGAGGTAGAGGGTCACGATGACCGCGACGGGGACGACGAGTCGGACCCACCACAGCCACGCCGAGGTGAACGACTCGCCGACGGACGAGCCGCGGCCGAGTTCGTCCACGGCCTCTCGGTCGGCGACCCAGCCGACGAAGACGGCCAGAAGCAGGACCGAGATGGGGAGCAGAAGCTTGAACACCAAGTCGTTGTAGAACCCGAGCCACGAAGTGCCGAACGTCGCGGGCACGCCGATGACGGCGATGAGGCCGCCCATCGCCACGGCAGTCGTGGAGCGCTTGTAGCCGTAGTTCTCGCTGACGTAGGACACCGGGACCTCCAGTAGGCTGATGGAACTGGAGAGGGCGGCGAACAGCAGGACGGCGAAGAAGAAGAAACCGATGATGCCGCCTGCCGGCAGGCTACCGAAGGCACCAGCCAGCGCCACGAACGCGGTACCGGCACCGCCACCTGCGCCCTCTGCGCCGCCCGTGGCGAACAGGATGGGGAAGACGACGAAGCCAGCGAGGAGCGCGATGAGGGTGTTGACGACGACGATAGCGCCGCCGTCGGCCGGGAGGCTGTCGTCGCGCCCGAGGTACGACGAGTAGGCTATCATCACGCTGAATCCGAGCGAGAGGGTGAAGAACGCCTGTCCCATCGCGGGCGGGACGATGGAGCCGAAGTTACTGGCGATGACGCCGAAGTCCGGCGAGAGGTAGTAGCTGTACCCCTCGGCCGCGCCGTCGAGCGTCGTCGCCCATCCGGCGAGTGCGACGAGTAGGAGCAGAACGCCGGGAATCATGACCTTGGTCGCACGTTCGATACCGTCGGTGACGCCGGAGGCCACGATGCCGATGGTCAACACCATAAACACGAGGTGGCCGCCGATTGCAGTCGGTCCCGAAGCGACAGAGCCGAAGTAGGCTCCGGCGTCGCCGAAGTACGCGCCGGTCGCGCTACCGAGGATGTAGCTGAGAACCCAGCCGCCGACGACGCTGTAGAACGACAGCGTGATGAGCGACGAGAACAGACCGAGGCCGCCGGTGAACGACCAGTTACCGTAGCCGATTTTTCCGAACGAAGCGATGGGGTTCTGCTCGCCGCGCCGACCGATGACGAACTCGACCATCATGGTCGGGAAGCCGATGAGGAACACGGCCAGCAGGTAGACCACGAGGAAGGCCGCACCACCGTTCGCGGCGGTCTGGAAGGGGAACGACCAGATGTTCCCGAGACCGACCGCGCTACCGACTGCGGCGAAAATGAATCCAATGCGACTCGTCCACGTTTCTCGTTGTGCCATGTGTGTGAGGGTAGCTTTCAAACCACGCGGTATAAACGGAACGATTCGAAAGAGGGCGTGCGCTTTTTGCCGGAAGTTCTTTGACACGTCCAGTAGTCCGGCCGAAATTAGACGAACGTTCAGGCCGCGCCAGCGAGGAGTCTACGCCTCCCCGTAAACCGGGACTGCCGCGCCGCTGGTGACGCCGGTCGCGTCCGAGCAGAGGACCAGCACGGTTTCGGCGATGTCGGCGGGGTCCACCCACTTGTCGTGGTCGGCGTCGGGCATCATCTCGCGGTTGGCGGGCGTGTCGATGACGCTGGGCATGACCGCGTTGGCTCTGACCTCGCCGGTGTGCTCCTCGGCGATGGTCTCGGTCAGCAGGCGGACGCCGGCTTTCGAGGCTCTGTATGGACCATCTCCCTCGCCGCCTTCGAGCGAGGAGCGCGCCGAGACCGAGACGATGGCTCCGCCACCCGCCGACTCCCGGAGGTGCGGTAGGGCGTGCTTGCTGGCGAGGAACATCGTCTTGAGGTTCACGTCGAACAGCAGGTCGAAGGTTTCGGCGTCGGTCTCCTCGATTGGAGTCCCGCCGCGCCACGTACCGGCGATATTGGCGAGGTAATCGAGGCCGTCGTGGTCCGCCGTGACCTCGGAGACGACGCGCTCGACCTCGCTCTCGTCGGTGCAGTCGCCTTCGTAGAAGTGGACGCGCTCGCGGTCGGTATCGAGTTCGGCGTCCTCGTCGTCGGGCGCTACCATGTCCGCGGCGGCGACGGTTGCGCCCGCCTCGGCGAACTCCTCGCAGACCGCGCTTCCGAGTGCGCCGCTGGCACCGGTCACGAGTGCCACGTCGTCGGTGAAGTCGAAGGTGACGTTCATACAGTCGTGGTAACGTCCCCTAATGGAATAAAAAGGGCGGCGCGGTCCTCATCGGACCGAACCGGACTCGGACTCCGCCAAATTCGGGGGCGGACCCCGGCCAGTTTTCCGGCGGGACCGCGAACCGCCGGCCATGCGACTCGTCGCTCACCGCGGGTTCGCCGACCGCTACCCCGAGAATACGGTCCGGGCCTTCGAGGACGCCGCCACCGTCGCCGACTGGATAGAACTCGACGTGCGCCGGTGCGAGTCGGGCGAACTCGTCGTCTTCCACGACGACCGATTGGATAGGTTGACGGGCGCGTCCGGCCGGGTCGCCGAGACGCCGTGGGAGACGCTTCGGACGCTCGACGTGCTTGATTCTGGTGAGGAGGTTCCGGTCCTCGGAGACGCTCTCGCGGCGATTCCGGCGTCGGTCGGCGTCAACGTCGAACTCAAGGAGCGCGGTCTGTCTGCCGACGCGCTGGCAATCGCCGAGGAGGTCGGGAACGATGTGGTGGTCTCCTCGTTCGACGCCGAGACCCTGCGCGAGGTTCGGGAAGCGGACTCCTCGGTCTCGCTGGCGTTCATCACGAGGGAAGCGACCGGCGCGGTCGAAACCGCCCGCGAACTGGGGTGTGAGTTCCTGCATCCCCACTTCGAGGCGTGTCTCGACGCCGAGGACGACGCCGGAACGGGACTCGTAGCGCAGGCCCACGACGCCGGACTGGAAGTCAATGCATGGACCGTGAAAACCCCCGAGGAGGCCGACGCGCTCCGGGCGGTCGGCGTTGACGGTCTCATCGCCGACTCGCCGGACGTGCGATAGAGTGGCGTGACAGGCGTTGACGACCGCGTTTCGGTTCGGGGACCTTTTTGTCGGCCACCCCTTCAACCGGACCAATGAGTTACAAAATCGGCCTCGTGGGCAAGCCCTCGGTGGGCAAGTCCACGTTCTTCAATGCCGCGACGATGAACGACGTGCCCGAAGGGGCCTACCCCTTCACGACCATCGACCCCGCGGTGGGCGAGGCCTACGTCCGGGTCGAGTGCGCCGCGCCGGAGTTCGACGAGGAGTGTACGCCAAACGTCGGGTTCTGCGAGGAGGGCACCCGGTTCGTCCCGACCAAACTCGTGGACGTGGCGGGCCTGATTCCCGGTGCCCACGAGGGGGCCGGACTGGGCAACCAGTTCCTGACCGACCTCAACGAGGCCGACGTGCTGGTTCACGTCGTGGACTTCTCGGGCAAGACCGACATCGAGGGCGAACCCACCGAAAATCACGACCCCCGCGAGGACATCGACTTCCTCGAAAACGAACTCGACATGTGGTACCTCGAAGTGCTGGAGAAGGGCATCGACCGCTACGAGAGCGGGTACGACGGCAACGACGACGACATCGAGGTCGAACTCGCCGAGCAGATGAGCGCCTTCCGGACCAACAAGGACGAAATCAAGCGCGAAATCCTCTCGCTCGGTCTCGACTTGGACCCCGCCGAGTGGGACGACGACGACCGAGAGGACTTGGCCCGCGAAATCCGGAAGACGACCAAGCCGATGGTCATCTCAGCGAACAAGATGGACACCCCCGAGGCGCAGGAAAACTTCGAGGAGATAACGTCGGACCCCGAGTACGAGCATCTGACGGTCGTTCCCGCCAGCGCCCACGCCGAGAAGGCGCTCAAGCAAGCCGACGAGCAGGGTGCGGTCGAGTACCGACCCGGCGACTCGGACTTCGAAATCGTCGGCGACGTGTCGGGCGACCAGCGCGAAGGTCTGGAAGCAATCGAGGAGTTCGTCGCCGAGTTCGAGGGCACCGGCGTCCAGCGCGCGCTCGAAGAAGCCCTGTTCGAGGAGTTGGGCCTCGTGCCGGTCTTCCCCGGCGGCGCGAACGGTCTGGGCAACGAGAACGGCGAGGTCCTTCCCGACTGCTTCCTCCTGCCCGAGGGCGCGACGGCCGAGGACTTCGCCCACCACATCCACTCGGACCTCGGCGAGGGCTTCCTCCACGGCATCGACTGCCGGAGCAACCGGCAGGTCGGCGCTGACACCCAACTCGACAGTCGGGACGTTATCGACATCGTTTCGACCAACTGAAAGCGCAAGGAGATTAATTAGTTGTCTCTAAGCAGTTTTTCTATTTCTTTAGAACGTATTTGGATATATTAGCAACGAGCGCCCGGCCGCGAGTGGCCGGGGATTCAGAAAAGTGTCTTTTCCGCTCTGGCTTGTCCGGTTTCGTCAGGTAACTCATGTTCTCCTCGGCGGTGCCTTGAGTTCGAGTTGATGAGACTCGACGCCGAGGAGTAAGTAGTCTCGGCCGACTATTTTCCGACACGCTTTTCGGTGTACTCTGAGAGGGGCCGAGCGCGGTGTTACAGCACCGCGCGAAAAAGATGTCCGAGATGCTACTCTACTGTCGTAGCAGTACCGCGTACTGCCTACGATACATCGCCTACTTCTACCGGCGACCATTTAAAATTGCCGATTACACCTATTCTCCCACTACCGAGGACTCCCGAACGACGCATGAGATTGAATCCCACAGAAAAGCGTCGCTGTCCCCGACGATTCCGATACTCCTAACTCTTGGGCGGGAAAAGTTGCGTGCGAGTCCAGAATGAGATTACACGAGTATCAGGCGAAGAGCGTCTTCGCCGACGCAGGAATTCCGACGCCGGACGCGACGCTGGCGTCGTCGGTCGAGGAGGTAGTCGAGGCCGCAGAGGACATCGGCTACCCCGTCGCCGTCAAGGCACAGGTACACGTCGGCGGTCGCGGCAAGGCCGGCGGCATCAAACTCGCCGAGAGCAAGGCGGAGGCCGAGGAGGCCGCCGAGTCCATCATCGGCATGGACCTCAAGGGCTACCACGTCGAGCGCGTGCTGGTCGAGGAGGCCGTGGACTTCAAGAACGAACTCTACGTGGGCGTGACCATGGACCGCGGCGAGGGCAAGCCCGTGGCGATGGTCTCGACCAAGGGCGGCGTGGACATCGAGTCCGTCGCCGAGGAGACCCCCGAAGCCATCGCGCGAGAACACATCGACCCCGCGTTCGGGATGCACCACTATCAGGCCCGCAAGGCGGTCTACGACGCGGGCGTCCCCCGAGAACTCGCCTCTGACGTGGCGAGCGTCCTCCAGACGATGTATCAGCTCTGGGACGACCGCGACGCCAGCGAGGTCGAAATCAACCCCCTGATGGTCACGGAAGACGACGAAATCATCGCGGCCGACGCCGTGATGAACATCGACGACGACGCCCTGTTCCGCCAGCAGGAACTCGCCGAGATGGAGGAGGAGACCTTCGAGGACGACCTCGAACGCAAGGCCGGCGAGTACGGCTTCGACTACGTTCGACTCTCGGGCAACGTCGGCATCATCGGAAACGGTGCCGGTCTGGTCATGACGACCCTCGACCTCGTGGACTACTACGGCGGCGAACCCGCCAACTTCCTCGACATCGGTGGCGGCGCGAAGGCCGAGCGAGTCGCCAACGCGCTGGACATGGTGTTCTCCGACGAGAACGTCGATGCCGTGGTCTTCAACATCTTCGGCGGCATCACTCGCGGTGACGAGGTGGCCAAGGGTATCAACTCCGCGCTCGAACAGTTCGACGAGATTCCCAAGCCCGTGGTCGTTCGCCTCGCCGGGACCAACGCCGAGGAGGGCCGCGAGATTCTGAACGACGAACTCGTCACGGTCGAGGAGACCCTCGAAGACGCGGTTCAGCGCACGGTCGAATACTCCGAGGAGGAAGCACAATGAGCGTTCTAGTCGATTCCGACACCAGAGTCGTCGTACAGGGCATCACCGGCGGGGAAGGCAAGTTCCACGCCGAGCAGATGATGGACTACGGCACCAACGTCGTGGCCGGTGCGGTGCCCGGCAAGGGCGGCCAAGAGGTCAACGGGGTGCCCGTCTACGACACGGTTCACGAAGCGGCCCGCGAGGAGGACGCCGACGCTTCGGTCGTCTTCGTCCCCCCGGCATTCGCCGGAGACGCCGTGTTCGAGGCTCTCGACGCCCCGCTCGACCTCGTGGTCGCCATCACCGAGGGCATCCCCACGCAGGACATGGCGAAGGTCAACAAGCGACTCTCGGAAGTTGACACGCGCCTCATCGGTCCGAACTGTCCGGGCATCATCACCCCCGGCGAGGCCAAACTCGGCATCCTGCCGGGCAACATCTTCGAGTCCGGCGAGGTCGGTCTGGTCTCCCGGTCCGGTACCCTCACCTACCAAGTCGTGGACAACCTGACCTCCCGCGGCATCGGTCAGACCACCGCCATCGGCATCGGCGGCGACCCCATCATCGGCACCGACTTCATCGACGCGCTCGAACTGTTCGAGGCCGACCCCGACACGAAGGCGGTCGTCATGTGCGGCGAAATCGGCGGCGAGGACGAGGAGGAGGCCGCCCGCTACATCGCCGAGAACATGGACACCCCGGTCGCTGGCTTCATCGCCGGTCGGACCGCCCCGCCGGGCAAGCGCATGGGCCACGCCGGAGCCATCGTCTCCGGTAGCGGCACCGGCACGGCGGAGAGCAAAATCAACGCGCTGAACGACGCCGGCGTCCCGGTCGGCGACACCCCGAACGAAGTCGCGGACCACATCGAAGACTTCCTGTAGCGCGTCTCTCGACTCCCGGTCTCGATTCTTTTCCGCTTTTCCGTCCGAGCAGTAATTCGACCGGGTTGGGTGTCGCGTATCGACCTCGAAACTATTTTAATTCTATAATATTTTAATAAGAATTGTGACTCAACTGAGTTCCGGCGACTGGTGGTCCTACGAGCGAGACGATAACGTCGGCGTCTGGACGATACACGACTGGGAGGCGCTATTCGACGAGGGGCTACAGGACGCGGAGAAACATTACAGCGAAACTGCAAATCAAGACGAGATTACCGCGACGATTATCGAGTTCGGGCACGTCGATAGCCTCGGGGCCGAGATGCAGGACCACATGACGGACGCGTGGTCGCAACTCGCCCAGACGGTCGAGTTGGAGCGGACCGCCTACGTGGCGGACGGAATCACGGCGCTGGCGGTCAAATCGAACGTCGAAGCGCCGAACACGGAGTTGGAGACCTTCGAATCGCTCGACTCCGCGCTTGAGTGGGCGAAGGAATAGCGCGGTAAATCGGGTCGAATCCGCCGCGGGCACAGCACTTACCCGCGGCTAACCCTTAGCAAGCCTGTGAAGACACCCCAACCCATTCGGTCGGCGGCGAACGAGGAGGACGACCTGACCATCGCCCGTCGGGAGTACGACGACGAGAGCGTCGTCGTCGTCGTGGACTTCGGCCGGGGCGTCGAGGCCGCACTCGACATCCTCGGCGACACGGTAATCGTGGTCGCGGGGGACCGCCAGTTCGAGTTCGAGGTCCCCGACGACGACACCGAGTTCACCACCAACGAGGGGATGCTCGTCATCACCGAAGAACCCTGAGGCCGCGGTATTCGGGTTCGACGCTTCGGTGACGATTCTCGTCCGACGAGTACCGAGACGATTCGTCTCGTGCGCTCGCTCGGGGTCCGGGAGACAGCCAGATAATTGCTTGAGAATTAAATATCGTTTTCTGAGAATTCTAAATGTTCCCTAGAGCGGGACGCGCCTTACCGATTCAGTTCGCCGAGACACTGCTGGCAGTAGCGCGCGCCGTTCATGTTCGTCGCGCCGCAGGTAGCACAGACGTAGGAGTCGGCGGTGGGCACGGAGTCGCCCGCGGACGAACCGCTCGACCCGCGGCCGTCGGCCCGAATCGGTCCCTTGTCCAGCGCCTCGGCGGCGGCGCTCGACACGTCTCGCGGTGCGTCGTCGCTCTCGGCCAGTCGCATCAGGAGCGCGTCGTCCCGGAGTTTCTCCAGTCCGCGCATCAACCCGAGGAACAGTAACGTCGGCGAGGCGATGACGAAGCAGGCGACCAGCAGTCGGAGGGCGAGGTCCATATGCGTGAGCCTTGAGCGATGATTATTAATTGTTCCGATTATTTGAATCCATGCCTGTCGGTACCGAACCGGGAGCGGTCGGAGTCCGATGCGGAGGCGTCCGGAGGAGTCGGCGTCGTCCGCAACCGGTCGTCGTCAGCGCACGGCCGACTCGTCGGTCGCGTCGAGTCGGCGGGCGATTCGCTCGTGGGTCGCCGGCGAGGAGGTCCCTGTTGCCGGAAACGCGGGGTTCTCGGTCCGTCGTGTCGCGTCGGGAGCGGTCCATGGGTGTCGGAGTACAAGTCGTCGGCCCACATCAAACTAATCGAGGTATTGACATATTCCGGTACGGCCGAATTGGTGTGCGAAATCCTACCACAGTAGGCGAATCCGAGGGGGGCCGAGTCCGACGACGGAGAACGGAGTCCCGAGCGAGTCGAAACGAAAACGAAGAGGACGGGGCGAGGATGGATGACAGTCTGCAACCGTCGGCGAGTCGTCGTCACCGCATCGCGTCGAGGTCAACGAATCCGGCGTCGTCGGCGGTGAGCCACGAGGACATTCGCTCCGTGCCCGAGGCCTCGCCGGGGTAAATCGTCCGTCGGTCGGGTCGTTCGTCGTATTCGACGACGACCGAATCCAACTCGATGGAGGGCCGGTCCGCGCGTGGTTCAGTCTCGAAATCGAAGTCCGTCTCGGTCGGGGTGTCGAGGGTGTCGGGGTCCGTACTCATGGTACTCCGGCCGCATCCGTGACTGGGACCTGAATCGGTTAAGTATTTTCTATGACGGATATATATACGTTAGAACCGTTCAGGAGACGAAACTACCGAGGAGAGCGGTCGGGATTCGACCGCAACTCTCCCGAGAAGTGGTCCGTGTTCTCTTGACACAACCGAGGTGGTATCTCATCTCATCCGCTTCCGTAAAGTAGTTTTCAGTGGCGTGTCAACGAGGTATCGCGTTCCGTAACCGTCTCGCCACCGGGTGTTTTGCGCCCGTCGGAGCGTAGTTGGCGAGATGCATCTCACGGGACAGGGAAACTAACGATGACAGGTACGACGCGAACGGTCCTCGTTGCGGCGCTGTTGGCGCTTGCCGTCTTCACCGGCGTAGCCCTCGCAAGCCCCGCAACTTCGACGACAGCAGACGTACAGGCGAACGAAACGACGACGGCGAACGATACGGCGACGAACGAGACGACGACGGCAAACGATACGGCGACGAACGAGACGACGACCGCTACCGAGACGACGAACGAAACGGCGGCGAACGAAACCGCATCGAACGAGACGACGCCGAACGAGACGGCGTCCGTGTCGGCCCCCGACCAGCAGTTCGACGGCGAGTCGCTGTCCGTCGATTCGGCGACCCTCCCCGACGGCGGGTTCGTGGTCGTCTACAACCAGAGCGGCGCTGTGCTGGGTCACACCGACTACCTCGACGCTGGCAACCACACCAATCTCACCGTCTCGCTGAACGCGACGCTCGAGGACCCGCAGGTGCTGGTGCTGGGCGTCTACCGCAACAACGGTAGCCAGACGTTCAACGCCTCGCAGGACTCCGTGTCGTACATGACGGCCAACGACAAGGAAGTCTCGGACGTGGCCTACGTCTACTTCCAGAAGCGCGGTGCCGAGACGACCGCCGACGAGTCCACCGACCGGTCCACCGAGATGGAGACCGAAACGACCACCGAATCTGCGATGAGTGACGAGACCGAGGAGACGACCACCGAGTCCTCCGGCGGTATCCCCGGCTTCACGCCGAGTACCGCAGTCGTCGCCCTCGTCGCGGCCGCCCTCATCGGCTGGCGGCGAAGCTAACGCCTCGAACTCCGACCGTCCTCCGCGCACCGGTTCGGGACGACGATTTCCGCGCGGCTATTTTTCGGGGTCGAAACCCGACAGTTACATCACAGGACCCGATGAATCGGGCCGAGTAGTTCATAGGGTGTCGCGTCGTGCGCTCGGACGGTGACTCTGAACACGCCAGACGCCGAGACCGGTGGCGTCGGAGCGACGACCGGCGAGACGCCCGCGGACGCGGCCGTCGTCGTCCCCATCATCGACGCGGCGAGCAGTGCCGCCTGCCTCCGGTCGCTCGGACGGCGCGGAATCCCGACGGTCGCAGTCTCCGAACAGCGGACCGCCCCGGCGCTCCGGTCGAAGTTCTGCGAGGAGGTCGTCAAAATCCCCGACCCAAACGAGCGGTTGGACGCCTACGCCGAGGTTCTCCGGTCGCTCGCTGGCCGGTCCGACGTGCGGACCGTCATCCCGGTCCGCGAGGAGGACGTGTACGTGCTGGCCAAGCACCGCGAGCAGTTCGCCGAGGAGGTGGCGACGCCGTGGCCCGGCCTCGAAACGCTTCGGAACGTCCAAGACCGGGTGCGACTGTTCGACGCCGCGGAGTCGGCCGACGTTGCCCGACCGAAGACCGCGACCCTCGACGAGTGGGACGACTGGGACCGCGAGGCCATCGTCAAGCCTCGATACACGGTTCGAGCCACGGAGTACCTCGAATCCGAGGCTCGCGCCCCCGACGAAAGCCGGAGCCAACACAGTTCGACGCGATTCCTGACGCCGGGGACAGAACCGGACCGCGACGAGTTGGTGGCCGAGATGGGCCACGTCCCGCTGGTCCAAGAGTACGTGCCCGACTCCGACGAGTACGCCTTCTTCGCGCTCTACGACGAGGGCGACCCGGTTGCCACTTTCCAGCACCGCCAGCGCAGGGGATACAAGTACTCTGGCGGGCCGAGCGCCTTCCGGGAGTCGGTCGATATTCCGGCGCTCGATTCGGCCGGCCGGCGACTGCTGGCCGAGTTGGACTGGCACGGACTGGCGATGGTCGAGTTCCTCCGGAATCCCGAGACCGGCGATTTCGAACTCATGGAAATCAACCCCCGGTTCTGGACCTCGCTCCCCTTCACGGTGCAGGCGGGCGTGAACTTCCCGTACTACTACTGGCAGATGGCCGGCGGAAACCCGCCCGAACGCGAACCGGATTACGAGGTCGGGACCGCGAGCCACCTGCTCCGGGGCGAACTCCTGCACCTCTACAGCATCCTGTTCGAGGACTATCCCCTCGTGAAGCGCCCCTCGTTCGCAGAGTCGGTGCGGGATGTCGGGGCGTCACTCGTGGCACATCCCCGGTTCGACTATCTAGGCCTGAGCGACCCGATGCCGGCGGTGCAGGACTTGAAGAACGTCGGGTCGGAACTGCTCACGGGGCGGAAATCCGGCCGGTCGCGGTGAGACCCACCGAACTCCACAACCTTTTGCCGATTCGAAGCGGGCGTTCCTGCATGAACGCACCGGACTCGCCAGACTCACCGGACCCATCGAATTTGCCGGACCCGCCGAACCCGCCGACGACCGATTACGACCGACTCGCCGACGCGCTGGCCGCGAACGACGCCGACGCCTTCGTCCACGTCGGCGACAGGTTCGACGACTTGCTCCGGTATCTGACCCGGTTCGGCGGCCCGGACCGAGCCTACGCCTTCGTCTACGCCGACGGGGACGCCCACCTCTGCGCGCCGTCGCTGTTCGCCGAGCAGGCCGAACGGGAATTCCCCGGCGAGAGCGTTCACGCGGCGAGCGAGCAGGTCTCCTCGGACGCCGCCGAACGGGCGCTGGAAGTCCTCGGCGGACGGGAAGACGGCCCCGACGTATCGACCGACGACTGCCGGGTCGTCGTCCCGCCGACCGTCTCCACCGCGACGAAGGAAACGCTGGCAGGCGGCGTCGGCGAACTCCGCACCGAAGCGGTCGATGTGGGCCGAGCGCGGAAGGCCGACGCCGAGCGGGCCTGCCACGCCTTCGTCCAGCGGGCCGCACAGCGAGGGATGGCCCGCGCCGAGGCGGTCCTCTCGGCGGCCGAACTTGACAGCGACGAGGTTCGGTGGCGGGGCGACCTCCTCACGACCGAGCGACTCCGCAGAGCGGTCAACGCTACCCTGTCGCGGTGGGGCGTGACCGACGCCGGGAACTCTGTCATCGGTGCCGGTCCGACCTGCGCCGACCTCCACTTCACCGGCGAGGACGTGATTCGCCCCGGTGAGACGGTCCTGCTGGACCTCTCGCCGCGAGGCCCGCACGGCTACTACGCCGACCTCACGCGGACCTTCGTCCTCGGCGAGGCGGACGAGTGGGCGACGACCGCCTACGAGGCAGTGCTGGAGGCGCAGGACGCCGCACTCGCGGTGCTGGAAGGCGGTGCAGGAACCCGAGGAGAGGCGGCCCACGACGCCGCGACCGACGTGCTGGCCGAGTACGGTTTCGACGCTGGCGACGTTGACGTGGGGATGTACCACGGCCTCGGGCACGGCGTCGGGGTGAGTCTGCACGAGGGTCCGTCGCTTGCCGGCGACGAGGTTCTGGAAGCCGGAAACGTGGTGACGGTCGAACCCGGCGTGTACGACCCCGAGGTGGGCGGCGTCCGAATCGAGGACTTGGTGGTGATTACTGGGGAGGGGTACCGGAATCTGACCGACTACCCGCGGGAGATGGTTCCGGGGCGCTGGCGAGAATAGCTGGTCGTAAACCGAGTTCTCCTCGGATTCGTGGTCGAAGTATGGGGTCGGGGCGGATTCGAACCTGAGCAAGACATTCCGGGATGCTCACTTCGTTGTCGTTCGAGAGAGCTTTGCTCTCTCGTGATGACGAAAATCTTCGATTTTCGAACCACGCTTCCGGGCTGTGACTTGCAGGGTTCGAATCCTTCAAACCATTTCGACGGCGCAGACTCCTCGCTTCGCTCGTCGTGTTGCGCCGTCAGAAATGGGTCGGGGCGGATTCGAACCGCCGACCTGCTCCGTGTGAAGGAGCTGTCATAACCGGACTAGACTACCGACCCGCGCATCCCATGCTTTCGCCTTCCGGGACTTAAGACTTACTTTACGCTCGGAAAATCCGCCGTCGTCCGGGAGTTCCCCGAGGAGGACCGCTCAAACCCGACGGCGCGCCTTTCGCACGGCGCGTCGAGCGCGGTCCACGGCCTCGTCCTCGGTCGCTTTCAGTTCGGTGCGCCACTTCTCCCGGCGGGTCGTGGCTTCTTTCTCTCTGCCGGTGGCCTCGCGGAGTCGGCGCTCGACCGGCGCGAGTTCGTCGCGCAGGCCGCGGGTCAGGTGCTTGCCGGCGCGGCGGGCGTAGTACCATGCGTCCTCGAAGTGCTTGTTCATTTCTCACACACCATTATGTTCTTACGGCAAGGACAGATATAGCTTTTACCCTCGGGTGGACCGCTTTGGCGTCGTCCTCGGGTGGAAAATCGAGGACTGGTGGGTCAGCGTTCACCTCTAAGACGACTATACAATGCTTAAGAACATATCTTTGTTTGCTTAACACCATTTCTCATATTTCTATTTTGTGCTGGCTCCTCAGAGTCCTGTATGGAGGTGGTGTACCTTGCGCGCTAAACGGGTCGGCCTTCGTGGACCTTTTTAAATGCCGTGTACGGCCCCGGTCCACGAAGCGCGGGGGCCGAGCGAGCGCAGGAGAAAGCTTTATTGAGCCTGTAGGTGGATTTTCACCCCCTGTTGCAGGACCCAGAAAACCCACATCGGGATTGAAACGTGACACTCGCGGCGTACTCGCGCTTCCACGCGGTTGCAGGACCCAGAAAACCCACATCGGGATTGAAACCCGAACCGGACGTTTAGCCTGCACAAGCGCGACGACGGGGTTGCAGGACCCAGAAAACCCACATCGGGATTGAAACTGCAAATTCGCGCCCACGTCGGCGACTGTTCTACGCCGTTGCAGGACCCAGAAAACCCACATCGGGATTGAAACAGATGAGCTAACGTTGAGGACACCAGAAGTTATTTTGTTGCAGGACCCAGAAAACCCACATCGGGATTGAAACGCAATGCGGCGCGAGGGAGTGGTCGGCGTGGGGGTTGCAGGACCCAGAAAACCCACATCGGGATTGAAACTTTAACACGTTTACGGTGTTAATGGCAAGAGGGCGTCGTGTTGCAGGACCCAGAAAACCCACATCGGGATTGAAACTTGTTCCCCTGCGAGACGAGCGACAGTCCACGACCCGTTGCAGGACCCAGAAAACCCACATCGGGATTGAAACGTGGCGAGCGACGGGACTACCAAAACGGACTCACCGAGTTGCAGGACCCAGAAAACCCACATCGGGATTGAAACTGACCGAAAGCGACTGAGGCAGTACCCAACGCCGACGGTTGCAGGACCCAGAAAACCCACATCGGGATTGAAACCGGACGGAGGAGTTCCGGCGAGGAAGTCATCCACCGTTGCAGGACCCAGAAAACCCACATCGGGATTGAAACAGGAGGTCGTCTAGTTCTGAGAGGTCGGTGCCGCAGTGGGGGCAGTCGCAGAACCCAGAAAACCCACATCGGGATTGAAACACCTCCTCGTCGCACGCTGGGCAGGTTGAGGTGTCGGTGTTCGCAAGACCCAGAAAACCCACCACGGGACTGCACCGAATCCGTGAAACGCGGCAGTCGATGTGAGTCCCCGCCGACTTTCGGGGCGTGTCAAAAACTGTTTATCGGCAGGCGGCCACAGTCCCGGTATGTTCACGCGGCTCTCGATACCGACGCCGTTCCAAGTCGGCCCAGTCAACGCCTACCTCGCCGGGCGGACGCTGGTCGACCCCGGACCGGGAAGCGAGGAGGCGTGGGCGGCCCTGCTCGACGGCCTCGAAGCCAGAGGGCTGGGACCGACCGACGTCGAACAAGTGCTGGTCACCCACCCCCATCCAGACCATTTCGGACTGGCGAGTCGGCTCCGAGAGGCCGGCGCGCGGGTCGTCGCCAGTCCGACCACCGCGGACATCATCGCCGACTTCGGCGCGCGACTCGACTACGAGCAGTCCTACTTCGTGGACATGTTCGAGCGCCACGGGATGGCCCGCGAGACCGCAGAGACCGTCACCGACCTCCCCGAGGTCTTCCTCAAGGTCGCGCCCGGCGTCGAGACCGACGTTCTTCTCGAGGACGGCGAGACCATCGAAGTCGCGGACACCGGCGTCACGGGTGAGGCCGTGCAGGGCCACGCTCCCGGCGAGACCGTCTTCACCTACGAGACCGACGACGAAAAGCGAGCCATCGTCGGCGACCACGTGCTGGCCGACATCACGCCCAACCCCCTCCTCCAGCCACCCCTCCCCGAGGGAAGCGCGGCCGGCGCGGGAGCCAGCGCCACGATAAACGGCGAGCGACCGCGGGTCCTCCCGGCGTTCAACCGGTCGCTGGCGAACCTCCGGGACCGGGAGTTCGACCGCTTCCTGCCGGGCCACCGCGAGGAGATTTCGAACCCCGCCGAGCGCATCGACGAGATTCTAGACGCTCACGAGGAGCGCACCCAGAACGTCAGAGAAATCGTCGCGGGTGGCCCAACCACTGCGGTCGAGGTCATGGAGGAGCTATTCTCGGACCTCCCCGCGACCGAGTACTTCTCGGGCATGAGCGAGGCCGTCGGCCACCTCGACGTGCTGGACGAGCGGGGCGAGGTCGAGTCTCGCGAGCAGGGCGGCGTGGTCGTCTGGGAGGTGGCGGCGTGAACGACCTCCAGTCGGTCGCGCTCGGCGACGAGACCGCGGATTTGGTCATCACCGGCGGTCGGGTCTGTCTGCCCGAAAAGGGCGAGTTCCAGTCGCGCGACGTGGTGGTGGTGGACGACCGAGTGGCCGCGCTCCCCGAGGACGCCCAACCCGTCATCGGCGACGAAACGCAGGTCATCACCGCGAGCAACCGGGTGGTCGCGCCGGGGTTCGTGGACGCCCACACCCACCTCGACCTCCACCAGACGTTCGAGAACGCCTATCACTACGTCGTGGAGGGCGGCACCACCACGGTCGTCTCGGAGGTAACGGGCTACGGCCCGGCGTTCGGCGCTGAGGGCGTCGAGCAGTTCCTCACCGCCACGTCGTATCTCCCGGTTCGCGTGCGCGCGGTGGTTCCTCCCCAACCCCTGCTCGACACCTTCGAACCCCAGCGCGACGAGGGCGAGGACGCCGAGGCCCTCGTCAATCTCCTCTCGGACGACCGGGTGGTCGGAGTCGGCGAGACCGACTGGATTCACGCGGTCGGCAGAGACACCCCGGCGGAGCGCCTCTACGAGCGCGCCGACGCCGAGGACAAGACCGTCTCGGGCCACGCCGCGGGATGCTCGGACGAGAAGCTCTCGGCGTTCGCCACCGTCATCGACGACGACCACGAGGCCATCTCGGGCGAAGACATCGTGGAGCGCG
The DNA here is from genome assembly GCF_029338375.1 of Halorussus lipolyticus. Lineage (NCBI taxonomy): Archaea > Methanobacteriati > Methanobacteriota > Halobacteria > Halobacteriales > Haladaptataceae > Halorussus > Halorussus lipolyticus. The sequence goes on from NZ_CP119804.1 coordinate 1,333,641, forward strand.
TCGAGAACGGTATCCACGCAATCGGACGCTACGGGTCGATTCGGGACGACATGGACGCCATCGGCGAGGCGTACCCCGAGGTCCCGACCGCCGAACTCTCGCTTTCGACCGACGGGATGTGGCCCCGCGAACTCATCTCCGATGGCTACATGGACGCGGTGGTCCGGCGGGCCATCGAGGAGGGCGTCGAACCCGCAGACGCCATCCGGATGGCGACCCTGAACCCGGCCCGCCACTTCGGACTGGCCGACGAGGGCGTCGGGTCGCTGTCGCCGGGAAGCGTCGCCGACGTGGTTCTCATCGACGACCTCGATACCGTGAACGTCACCACGGTCGTCTCGGGCGGCGAAGTCGTCTTCAACAAGGGCGAGTCGAAGGTCGCGCCCCGGACCCACGAGTACCCCGACCACTTCTACGACTCGGTGAACGTCTCGACCGACCCGGCCGAGTTCCGGGTGCCCGCCGACGTGGCAAACACCGACGGCGAGGTCCGAGCGGTCGAACAGCAGGGCGGTCTCCTCTCGAGTGAGACCATCGTCGCCCCGCCGGTCGAGGACGGCGAGTTAGTCGCCGAACCGGACGAGGACGTGCTGAAGGCGACCCTGCTCGACAGGCATCCGAAGGGTGACGGAACCGGCTTCACCGGGTTCGTGACCGGCCTCGGTCTCGACTCGGGCGCGGTGGCGACCAGTGTGGTCTGGGAGACCACGGGCGTCCTCGCGGTCGGGACGAACGACGAGGACAGGCGAACCGCCGTCTCGCACGTCAACGAGATGGGCGGCGGGTGGGCCGTCGTGGACGACGGCGAGGTAATCGCCGAACTCCCGACCCGAGTCGCGGGCGTCTGCTCGGACCTCGAAGTCGAGGAGACCGCGAAACTCTACGACGCGGTGGAGTCGGCGCTCCGGCGACTCGGTGCCGAGCCGGACCGACCCATGCTCGCGGTCCAGACGCTGACCTTCCCCGGCGTCCCGCAACTCAAATTCTCCTTCTCGGGGTACGCCGACATCTTGCATCGAGAAATCGTCGGGTTGACGCCCTGAGACTCCCGCGGTTCGTCGCTACTCTCCTTCGGCCGTCTCGGCGTCGGAACCCGAGTCGGTCTCGGCAGTCCCACCGGTCGTCTCGACTCCTCCCTCGGGATGCTCTCGGATGGTCCGAATCTGTTCGTAGGGGAAGAAGTTGCGTCCCGTCTCGCGGTCCAACCAGACGCCGGTGTCGTAGAACTCCAGTTCGTGACCCCCAACTGGTGACGTGACCTGTCGTTTACCGCCCTGTTCGCCGGACCCCTGAACGAGGTACACGGAGTAGATACTCTCGGGCATGCAACCGGAGGTTCCACGGACGACAGGAAAAGTGTGAGGGTGAGTGTCAAGGAATATTTTCGAACGGGAACCCGACCGTCTTCGACGGCAGACGAACAAAAGCAATCCAAATAAGTCTAAGAAATATATAGATGTTTCCTATGAAATCGAAATTATTTCTACAAGTGGGCATGCGTCTGCCGCGGGGCACGGACCGATACCGGTCCGAGGACGACACCGACAACGGCGAGCGCGGCGACTACCGCGACCGGATGCGCGAGAGGCGACCGCCGGCCGATTGTTCGGCCTCGGCGGCCTCGCGCGCCCGCCGGTCCTTGAGTCGGTTGTAGGCGACGCCCGCGCCGACGACCAGCGCCATAATCGCCAGCGACCGGAGTTTCGGCGCGATTGCCGGTCGGTCGGGTTGGCCCCCGTCGGTGGTCGCGGCCTCCGACTCGCTCCCGGACCCGAGCGAAAACGAGCGCTCCTCGCCGCTTCCGGGGTTCATGCTCCAACTGAACTCCGAATCGTGGAAGTGGATTTCGAGAATTCCCATGCCCCGTATCTTCGCCGAGCGGAGACTTAGCGGTTGGGGCGGTTAGGTTGATTTACGGAGTCGGAACGGGAGGAGAATGCAGTTCCTGCAAAGACCGGGTAGAAAGCCCCCGGTCGCTGGCGGTCGCTCGGCGGGATATTTCGCACGCGCAGAACTGCGCGTGCGAAATAGTAGCCCGTCCGAGACGACCACGCAAACGCCAGCGACCGGCCCCTTTCAGTCCACCCAAACGTGGATTGTTGGGCCGAGCGCACCCCGTCGAGTCCCGCGATTCGAGAACGCTTCCGTGACGTTCATTACCATGCGACTGATTCGTCGGAAGTATGGACGAACCACACCGCGATTTCCTCGAACGCCTGCTAACCACCCCGAGTCCGTCCGGATTCGAGGCCGACGTACAGCGCCACTGGGTCGAGTACGTCTCGGAGTTCGCCGACGAGGTCAGAACCGACGAGTACGGGAACGCCGTGGCGGTCGTAGAGGGAGGAGACCCCGCCGTCGCGTTCACCGGGCACGCCGACGAAATCGGGATGATGGTAAACAGCGTGGACGACGACGGCTACATCCACCCCTCGCGGGTCGGCGGCACCGACCGAACCGTCACGAAGGGTCAGCACGTCGAGATTCACACCGAGGAGGGCGTCGTCCGTGGCGTCGTCGGCCAGACCGCAATCCACCTGCGCGACACCGACGAGGACGAAATCGAGGACGTGTCCGAGCAACACATCGACATCGGCGCGGAGTCGGAGGCCGAGGCCCGCGAACTCGTGGACGTGGGCGACCCCATCACCTTCGACACGCCGGTCCGGGACCTGCAGGGCACCCGGATGGCGGCCCGCGGGATGGACAACCGGGTTGGAATCTGGGTCTCTGCGGAGGCCGCCCGGCGCGCCGCCGAGGCCGACGTTGACGCGACGATTTACGCGGTCAGCACCGTCCAAGAGGAGTTAGGCAAACAGGGCGCGAAGATGGTCGGGTTCGACCTCCCGGTGGACGCCGCCGTCGCGGTGGACGTGACCCACGCGGTCGATTCGCCCGACATCGGTAGCGAAGACGACGAACACGGCGAGGTCGAACTCGGCGGCGGGCCGGTCGTGGCACGGGGGTCCTCGAACCACCCCGAGGTCGTCCGCGCGGTCCGAGAGGCCGGAGACGCCAAGGACCTACCGGTCCAGTTGCAGGCCTCCGGGCGCTCGACCGGCACCGACGCAGACGCCTTCTACACCTCGCAGGGCGGGATTCCGTCGCTGAACCTCGGCCTGCCGAACCGCTACATGCACACCCCGGTCGAGGTCATCGACACCGACGACTTGGACGCCGCCGCGGACCTGCTGGCGGCCTTCGCCGACGAGTCGTCCGGGCGCGACGAGTTCTCGGTCGAGATTTAGGCGGTCGAAAAGCGGTTTCGCGGCCCGGCGTCGAAGGGACAGACCCAAAACGCCGCCGGGAAAATATCCTCGGGAGAGCAGTTCATGCCTGTTTACGAGGGCGTCCACGCCCATCCCGACGGCGACAGCACCGTCGCGCGCGTCGCCGCCACCGCCGCCGACTACGGTTTCGACGGCGTGGTGGTGCGCAGTCACAGCGACGCGAGCGCCGACGACTACGACCCGGACCGCATCGGCGACGAGTACGGCGTGGACGTGGTGGACGCCATCGAGATTCGGGCCGACGACCCCGACGTGGCGTCGGGCCACGTCGGCAACTACCGACCCAAACAGACGATTCTGGCGCTCCACGGCGGAACCAACGCCCTGAACCGGTTTGCGGTGGAGTCCGACCGAGTGGACGTGCTGGCCCACCCGATGCGGAATCGCGGGGATTTCAACCACGTACTGGCGAAGGCCGCGGTCGAACACGAGGTGCGCGTGGAGTTCGACCTCTCGCGCGTCCTCCGGAACGACGGCGGGCCGCGGGTGCAGGCCCTGCAAGACCTCCGGAAACTCCGGGAACTGGTCGAGAAGTACGACGCGCCTTTCGTCGTCAGCGCGAATCCGCGCTCGCACCTCCAACTGCGAGCGCCCAGAGAACTCGCGGCGGTCGGCGAGGCGATTGGGTTCTCGGAAGACCAGATTCGGGCGGGGTTGGCGGAGTGGTCGGTGCTGGCCGAGCGCAACCGCGAGCGGATGTCCGACGAGTTCATTGCACCGGGCGTCAAACGCAGACGGTATGAAGAAGAGCCTTGAGGAGCACTCCTCGCGCTTCGACGACATCGCCGGAGAGTACGACGAGAGCCAGAACAACACCGACGAGTACCGGGCATCGGTCTCGCTCGTCATCGACCACGCCGACCCCGACTCGGACGACACCGTGGCGGACCTCGGCACCGGCACGGGAGCCATCGCGCTTTCGCTGGCCGACGACGCCGGGGAAGTCGTCGGACGCGACATCAGTGAGGGGATGATGGAGCAGGCCCGCGAGAAGGCCGCCGAGCAGGGCATCGAGAACGTCGAGTTCGGCGAGGGGCGTTTCCGAGACCCGAACGTCGATTCGGCCGACGTGGTGGTCTCGAACTTCGCCATGCACCACCTTAGCGACGACGAGAAGGCCGAAGCCATCGACGCCATCGCGGAACTGGGACCGCGGAAGTTCGTGCTGGGCGACGTGATGTTCTTCGGCGAACCGAACCCCGACGAACCGTTTTACAGCCCCGAAGTTGACGACCCTTCGACGGTGGGCCACCTCGCGGACGCGCTGACCGACGCCGGATTCGCGCTGACCGCGGTCGAGCGCGTTCACGAGCAGGTCGGCGTGCTGGTGGCCGAACGCGGCGAATCCGAGTAACCCCGCAGAAGGAAATAATTTTGTTTGAAATAGAAATAGATACCATTCTTTAGAGTGGTTTTTTATTTCTCAGGGAGGTACGAGTGAATTCGTCTCGATTGGGGCGGGGATGGTCCCAGAGTCCGGTGTTCGTCGGACTCACTGGTCAGCAGTCGAACACACTCGTATTGAATTCGTCCTGCAAGATTAAATCAGTCGGCGAACCGTCGCCGACGAGGACGCTTTCGTATTCCGTGGGACCAGATACCACGAGGAGGCCACAGAAGTTGGTTCATTCCGGCCGTATCTGAAGCAGTCTCGGAACGCCGGTTGGCGGACGACCCCATCAGGTTTATCAGCATTGGCCCAGTAGTATTGTCCAGAATGAGCAAGATAGACCAAGCGAGTCCGACGATGAGTCCCGACGAGGTAGCCGACCGACGAGACGACGAGGACCTATTCGTCCTCGACGTTCGCAACGAAGACGACTACGACGAGTGGGCAATCGAGGGCAGTCACAACCTCCCCATCTACGACCAACTCCTCGACGGCGACCTCTCCGGACTGGCGGACGCGCTGGACGAGATTCCCGACGACAAGGAAATCGCGGTCGTCTGCGTCGCCGGCGTCACCTCCGACGACGCGGCCGGATTCCTGCAGGACGAGGGCTACGACGCCAAGTCCGTCGCCGACGGGATGAACGGGTGGGGCCGCGTCCACGTCCCCTACGAGGTCGAAGTCCTCGACGGCGTGGTGCAGGTCGTCCGCCCCGGCACAGGGTGCGTCTCCTACCTCGTCGGTGACGGCGACGAGGCCGTCGTCGTGGACCCGAGTCTCTACATCGAGGAGTATCTGGACCTCGCCGACGAGCGCGGCGTCGAACTCGTGGGCGCAATCGACACCCACGCCCACGCCGACCACGTGAGCGGCGGGCGAAAGCTCTCGGCGGAACTGGACGTGCCCTACTACCTCCACGAGGACGACGGCGGGGACTTGGACGACTACGAGCCGATTGCCGACGGCGACACCATCGCTGTCGGCGACCGGGAACTAGAAGTGCTTCACACCCCCGGCCACACGCCGGGGAGCGTCTCGCTCCGCGTGGACGGCGGCCTGCTGTCGGGCGACACGCTGTTCATCGACAGCGTGGGCCGACCTGACCTCGAAGGCGACACCGAGACTGACGTGCGAGAGGGAGCGTCGGAGCTTTTCGACAGCCTCGAACGCCTTGCCGACCTGCCGGACGACACCGTGGTCCTGCCGGGCCACTTCAGCGACGAGGAGATTCGCCCCCTCGCCACCACGCTCGGTGACCTCGAAGACAGCAACGACCTGTTCGGCGAGGACGACCGCGAGGCGTTCGTGGAAACCATCGTGGAGAGTCTGTCGGACGAACCGGCCAACTACAACCAAATCAAGGCCATCAACTGGGGCGAGGAGCCGCTGACCGACGACGCCGCGGACCTCGAACTCGGCCCGAACAACTGCGCGGCGAACTGAAAGAGAACAGCCTTTTAATAGTTTTATCCCATATATAGAATATTTGAATTATATACTTTATCAGAGTTAGAAAAATACATCTACACTTAAATACTTAATAGAGGGTTTTCCGAAATAGACGAAGATTACTTAGGTGGTGAGATTGTGGGAAGGCCTCCATCCTGTTCATATCTGCTGACCATTCTCTCGCCTAGTCTCTTAATGTCGGAAAAAGTATATACGGTGATTCGATTAAGATGGCTATTTAATACTCGGAGTGATTCTCTCTTTTCATCAGTTAATTCGTCCCCGATTACGATTATGCCACGAGGCTTAAGCGCGTGAATTTTATCGCGTCGTAGAATATCCCCCTCATTAGCTTCTATTTGATGGATATAATTTTCGACTTGTGCAATCGCACTTGAAAGGTCAGCGCTAGCTTTATACGTATCGTGTGAGCCATCTTCCACAAGAACTGTTTTACTAGGAGTTTTAATTTCGATTACATCATAGTATCCATCAACCGACTCAAGGCAGAAATCAACCTCCTCATCACGAGTTAGTTCTCGAAGGTCTAAATGTGTCACATATTCTTGTCCAAACAGCCAAGGGTTATCCTCTAGAAAACTTTGGTACTTCCGTTCTTTCTTTTTATCCGAAATGAGGTTCTCGAACTCCTCAAGCTTCTTTTTAGTTCGTGCATGTTTAATCGCATACTCTGCTCGAATAGCATCTTGTTCAATGGCGTTTTCCGACAAGTCAAGATCAGAAATATCCGCATCCATATCAGAAAGACTTCCGATCAGGTTTAACAAAACAGACTCTAATTCTTCATCACAGGATTTAATCGCCTCTACTGCTGATGCGGCCGCTTCAGAAGAAGGAGAGTCTTTTCTTAAAATCACATGATCTCCCCGGTCTAATCCTTCAAGCTCGTACAAATTCTCAAGAAAGTCAAGTAGTCGTGTTACCTCCTTTTTTTCGCATTTGAACTGTGTCTCATCCACTTGATTAAGATATTTAGAACTCTTTTTTCTAGCCTTCCAAAAAGAGAGTAAATATTTATCCTCATCTTTCGCCATTATCGAGAAGACGTTAAGCGATTTATACGTCTTTGGACCACTTTTTAAAGGGTAATGGGAAATATGCTTGAGATTCTTTTTCTCTTCTAAACGAACATCAATCTCATAGACTTCACCATCTCCAAAATCTTGTTCAATCTTCATAGTCAGTATTCCTAACCAAAAAGGCTATTTTTTTATATTTTTCTATTGGTAGGAGTGTCCGGAGGAATTTTAGTATATACTGAAACCCACCTTTCAAGCCATCTGCGCTCCAATCACCGCCAACTGACCGATGAAACATCTCCCCAAGCATCTCCGACCGCGGTGGCGCTACCTCGCGGTCGGCCTCGAAACGTGGCCCGACGCGGACGTAGACCGGCGGAGTTTCCAGCGGAGCATCTGGTTCTCGGCCCAGAACCTGCTGGGTGACGCCGGGAGCGCCGACGCCGACCTGAAAGTCCTCCAGTTCGAGTTCGATGAGGGCACCGGCGAGGCCATCGTCCGGGCACGCCACGGCCACGCCCAGCAGGCCCGCGCGGCGCTGGCCTGCGTGGACGAAATCGGAAACGACCCCGTAGGCCTGCGCGTCCGAGGTATAAGCGGTACGGTCCGTGCCTGTGAAGAAAAGTATTTAGGAGCAGACGGCCAAATTCGGGACGAGAGAAAAGTCGTGTTCGAGGACGCCCAACAGTCGGCCGTCGAGCGAGACGGACTCCTCGACGTGCGGACCGACGGGACGTTCACGGGCGCGACGGAACTCGATTTCGAGTGATACTATGCAGGGACAAACCCAACAGCAGGCCTACGACCGCGGGATTACCATCTTCTCCCCGGACGGACGGCTCTATCAGGTCGAGTACGCCCGCGAAGCGGTCAAGCGCGGCACGCCGTGTGTCGGCGTCCGGACGAAGGACGGCGTCGTCCTCACCGTGGACAAGCACATCCGGTCGAAGCTCATGGAGAAACAGAGCATCGAGAAGCTCCACAAGGCCGACGACCACATCGGCATCGCTTCGGCGGGCCACGTCGCCGACGCGCGCCAGCTTATCGACTTCGCTCGCAAGCAGGCGCAGGTCAACTATCTGCGCTACGGCGAACCCATCGGGCTTGAGACGCTGACCAAGGAGATTACCGACCACATCCAGCAGTACACGCAGGTCGGCGGCGCGCGACCGTTCGGCGCGGCGCTCCTCATCGGCGGCATCGCCAACGGCGAGCCGCGACTCTACGAGACGGACCCGAGCGGTACCCCCAACGAGTGGAAGGCACTCGCCATCGGTGCCGACCGCGGCGAGATTCAGGAGTACCTCGAGGACAACTACACCGAGGACCTCGACCTCGACGCCGGTATCTCGCTCTCGCTCAACGCCCTCGCGCAGGCCAAAGACGAGAAGCTCGAACCCGAGGGTGCCGCGATTGCGACCGTGGACGTCGAAACCGAGCAGTACAAGACGCTCGACACCGACGAAATCGAGTCCTACCTCAGCGAGAACGACCTCCTCGCGTCCGACGAGGAGTAACCGAACTCCTCGCCACGCGGGCGTCGAACAGACCGAAAACTCCTTTTCGTGTCCCTCGTCGGAAGGGATTCGATTGCCGATAGGACGACCGCCAGTGCGGGCTACCCGTCTAGCACGCCGACGCGCTCGGCCCGGTAGCCGAAGACGTTCTCGTAGCCGTAGGCCGACATCAACACCGGGTAGAAGGGTTCGGACGCGACTAGCTCGTCGCCGTCGGCGGCGGCGAACGCCTCGCCTTCGGTGACTCGCTCGAAGTTCTCGGCGAATATCTCGTAGTCGTCGCCCTCGGTCTTGGGCACCGGACTGCCGAGGCGGAAGACATCGACCTCGCAGAGGTCGTCGCCCGCGACCGGTTCGGCGTCGTCGGCCAGCGCGCCGGTCGCGGTCAGGAACCCGCGAATCAGTTCAACCGCGTTGTCGGCGGCCTGCTCGGAGTGTTGGAGGCCGCACTCGGCTTCCACGACGTGGGGGTACTCGATGAGTCGCCCGTCGCTCTCGGCCTCGGTCTCGACTACGACCGACACCGGGAGGTACGGGCAGACTGACCGCGCCACCTCGTCGATTGTGTCCACGAGCGCGAAGGGTTCGGCGTAGGACTGGGTGGAGTGAAGCGACAGCGTGGTGCAGTCCCTGACCTCGCGGGCCAGCGCGTCGGCGAGTCGACGCTCGTGGGTGTCGGCCTCGGGGTCGCCGGGGAAGGCCCGGTTGAGGTCCTCGTCCACGTACCGAACGTCTCGTTCCAGCGCGGCCTCGTTGGCGACGACGAATTTGACCGGGCGCTCGACCGCGGGCGACTCGGCCAGCAGTCGCTCGACGCCACGAACGCCACACGGCTCGTCCCCGTGGATGGCCGCGACCACGGCTATCTCGGGGGTCCCGTCTCCTAACTGCTCGATTCGCATCTGAAGAAAAAGCGGCAACGCTCCCTTTTGAGCGTTTCGACTCCTATCGGCCGGCGACTTCACAGAGCGACCGGACCGGGGATTCGAGCGCCCGGCCGGCCGGAGTCAGCGCCACGTAGTCGTCGTCTTGGTCGTAGTCCACGAGGCCCCCGGCGGCGAGTTTCGGGACGTGGGTGTGGTACAGCGACAGGTAGACCTCCAGCACGTCGTCGGGGTCGATGTTCGGCAGGAGTTCGTCGCGCTCCTCGATGGCCACCTCGTCGGCGAGGTCCGGAAGCGAGAGGTCGTCGTGGCGGACCAGCGTGCGCAGGGCCTCACGCCGCCGGAACTCCGACAGGAGTTCGAGGAGGGCGTCGGTCGAAACCGGCGGGTCGCCCGATTCGAGCGAGTCGATGGTCGGTGCTAGCTCCTCGAAGCGCGACTCGTCGCAAAACCGGACGAGGCCGCGGTCGAGGTCGTACTCGACCAGTCCGGCGTCGGCGAGTTTCGGCAGGTGAGTGTGATGGAGGGACGTTCGCAGGCGACGCTCGGTGGCGGCCTCGTCGTCCAACTCGTCGGCGAGCCGGCCAGCGAGGTCGTTCACGACGAGGGCGTCGTCGCTCTCGGCGAGGTGCCGGAGCAGGACCCGACACCGCCGGTTAGCCAGCGCGTCGAAAGTCGCGTCGAGCGGGGCACCGCTCTCGGAACTGTGCGGGCCGGCGTCCGCCGTCGCGTCTCGGTAAGAGTCGGTCGTAGTCATTTGTAGCCTCCTGTTGGGCGGGGGTCGCTGTGCGAGCAGTCGGGGACCGCTCTATCACATCTTCGTCGGTCTAGCTATATAAGTTGTCGATATATTTGATTACGAATCCGGAATCCGAGGCAAACTATCGAATCGACGACGAAATCGCTGGAGGCGGCCGAAATCGAACTCACTCCAACGACTCGGCGTAGGCGAAGTCCGATTTGTCGGCGACCGGGTGCGTTCCGTCGAGTGCTATCTGCCACCCGTGAAGTTCGGTCGGGTCGTCCAAGGCGCGGGTCATCGTCTCACGCACGTCCAGCACGTCCACGCCGTAGTAATCTCGGGGGACGCCGTGGAGGTACTGGAGCGCCGTGTCGAACAGAGAGCGCATCCCGCCGTCGTCCTCGAAGTCGAAGTGCTTGTACGCACCGGCCGCGACCTGCACCATTCCGTGGAGGAACTTCGATTCGGTGGTCCCGCTCCCGTAGTTGTACCACTCGTCCTCGAAGCAGTCGTGGGATTCGTGGAACTCCGCAGAGTTGAACAGGCGAATCCCGTGAGCGGTCGCCCGGCGGAGCGTGTCGTGTTCCCATCGGGCATCGGCCGGAAGCCACCCGGTCGGGGTTCCCGCCCGCGGCGGCCCGACCGACTCGTCGCGGGTGTGGTCGTCCATATCGGGTACGTCGGCCCACAGGCGGGTAACGTCGTCGGTGGCGTCCACTGTCTGGAATCGGGACGCTGACCGCCAGCGAGGAGCGCCCGAGATGCTTACTTACGAAAGGCATTTTTGTTGTACGTCCGAGTATCCGCTATGAGTTTGGTGGTCGAGTTCGCGGTCGAGTCCCCGATACTCCGGGACGCGCGGAGAGCGGTCCCCGACATGGAGTTCCAAATCGAGGACGTTCGCCAGATGCCCGACGGCGAACACGAGTACGCCTTCTGGGCCGACGGCGACGACTTCGAGGCCTTCGAGGAGGCCGTCGCGGCCGACCCGACAGCGACCGACTACACTCGCCTCGTGGACGTGGGCGACCGGCGACTCTACCGCGCGACGCTCTCGAAGTCAGCGGCCGAGTGGACCACCCGCTCGGTCGCCGCGAAACACGACGTCACCGTCTTGGACGTGACCGCCGACGACACCGAGTCGCGGGTTCAAGCGCGTGTCCCCGACAGGGCGGCGCTGGTCGCCTACCGCGACGCCTTCCGCGAGCGAGACCTCACTTTCCGCCTCCTCGGGGTGTACGACCGCGAGGACGACCCGACAGACGGAAAGCGATACGGTATCACCGCCCCGCAACGCGAGGCCCTCGTCCGGGCGCTGGAGGCCGGATACTTCGACGTGCCGCGCCGAACCACGCTGTCGAAACTGGCCGACGACCTTGGTATCTCGGAGCAAGTCCTCTCGGCGCGACTCCGGCGCGGTCAGACGAACCTCGTCCGGAACGCGCTCGAAACTGGCGGTGACGCCGACGCGAGTACGTGAACTCGGTATTCGAGGACCCGGAGGAGACGAACGAATCTGTGCCCGATTTCGGTGAACCGTCGGGGCGCGTCCGGGCAGTTCGGCGTCCGAGCGATGGGACTCTCGGGACCCAAACAGATACGCTTCCGGAGGCCGAACCGACAAGCGTGTCCGTCGCCTACGACTACCACGTCCACACGAACTACTCCGACGGCGAAATCATGCCGTCGATGGTCTCTGCCGCCGAGGAGGCCGGCCTGCGCGCGGTGGGGTTCGCCGACCACTGCAACGTCGCCACCCGCGAATCGCTCCAGCGGGCCAAGCGCGAGTTCGGTTTCAACTTGGACCGGACCTACCCCCTGCGGCGCGAGGCCATCGAGTCGATGCGCGAGGAGGCCGACGTTCGCATCTTCGACGCGGTGGAACTCGACTACGACCCCCGCGACGAGGACGACATTTCAGCCTTCCTCGACGAGGCCGATTTCGACTACGCCATCGGGAGCGTTCACCGCGTGGATGGGACAAATATCCAGAGCAGTCGGCCCTTCACCGACATGTCCGAGCGAGAGCGCCGCGCGCTGGTGGACGACTACTACCACCGACTCGTTGACCTCGTGGAATCGGAGTTGTTCGCCATCGCGGCCCACCCGGACCTCGTGGAGCGCACGCCCGAACTCCGGGGCTACACCACCCCGGACCACCACGAACTCGTCGCCGACGCCTTCCGGCACTCCCGGACGGTGCCCGAAATCAACGCCGGGCGGGTCCGCCGGGACTACGGCGAGTTCCACCCCGCGAGCGACTTCCGGGCGGCGCTCCGCGAGCGCGGCGTTCGATTCGTCGCGGGGTCGGATTCGCACGAACCGGCCGAGGTGAGGAACCGGAAAGACGAACTAGACGACCACTTCGCCGGGCGCGAGACCGAACCGGTCCGACTGTTCGACTGAATGGTTCTTCTTCGGCGGGTCGAGGACTGGGCGACCGCTTCCCGAACCCTTTTGACTGACCAGTCAGTTAGTTTCCGGTAGTGACTACCAGCGAGACTGACGAGACTACGGACGATATGATGCAGGCGACCTACTGCGCGCTCTGCGAACACGGCTACGCGGAGGTGACGATGCAGGACATCGCCGACCGGACCGACGCGAGCAAGTCGTCGCTCCACTACCACTACGACACCAAACACGACCTCTTGCTCGCTTTCCTCGACCACCTCTACGACGAGTTCGCCGACCGATTCGGGGGCGGCGAGACCGACGAGGCTGGCGAAATCGGCGAGACCGACGCAGACCCCCTCGACCGACTCGCCGGAGTCGTGGACGAGGCGCTGGACGAGGACGACGCCGAGGACCGCCGGGACTTCCGGACCGCGATGCTGGAAATCAAGGCCCAAGCGCCCTACGACGAGGAGTTTCGGGAGCGCCTCGCCGAGTTCGACCGCCACGTTCAGGAGTCCATTCGAGGCATCGTTTCTGACGGCGTGGAGTCCGGTATCTTCCGGGACGACGCCGACCCCGAGGAGGTCGCGGAGTTCTTCGCCACGGTGTTCGACGGCGCTCACACTCGCGCCATCTCGACCGACGAACCCCTCTCGGGAGCGCGGCGCTCGCTGGCGGAGTTCGTCGAGCGCGACCTGCTGGCCGACGGCGTAGACCGGGAGGTCGACTTCGAATGAGCGTCCGAGAGCGCGTCGGCAGTCTGTTCAAAGACCAGTCGGAGTTGGACCTGACCGAGGGCGCGGTCGGATGGCCGCTGTTCTTCCTCTCGTTCCCCATCGTCATCACCAACCTGCTCCAGACCGCCTACAACCTCGCCGACACCTTCTGGCTCGGCCAGTACTCCACGAAGGCGCTGGCCGCGATTAGCTTCGCCTTCCCGATGGTGTTCCTCCTCATCTCGCTCGGGATGGGCCTGTCGGTCGCCGGGTCGATTCTGGTTGCTCAACACACCGGGGCCGAGGAGCCAGAGAAAGCCGAGTACGCGGCGTCACAGACGGTCACCTTCTCCCTCATCGCGTCGGTCGTGCTGGGGGCTATCGGGTACGTCTTCGTCGGCGACTTCCTGCAGTTCCTCGGGGCGTCGCCCGACGTGCTGTGGCGCGCAGAGGCCTACATGCAGGTCATCTCGCTCGGCATCGCGTTCATGTTCGGCTTCTTCGTCTTCGTCTCGCTGATGCGAGGCTACGGCGACACCGTGACGCCGATGCTGGTGATGTTCGGCACCGTGGTCGTGAACGTCGTCATCGACCCTTTCCTCATCTTCGGGTGGGGACCGTTCCCCACGCTCGGCATCGAGGGCGCGGCCGTCGCCACCATCTTCTCTCGGGCGCTGGCGATGGTAGTCGGCCTCGGCATCATGTTCCGGGGCAACCGAGGCGTCCAGATTCACCTCTCGCAGATGCGCCCGGACCTCGACTTCTTCAAGAAGCTTCTCAAAATCGGGATTCCGGCCTCCATCGAGGGCACCGGCCGGGCGCTGTCGGTCAACCTCCTGCTGTACGTGGTCGGCCTATTCCCGACCACCGTGGTCGCGGCGTTCGGCATCGGCACGCGAGTCTTCTCGGTCATCTTCCTGCCCGCCATCGCCGTCGCTCGCGGCGTCGAAACCATGTCGGGCCAGAACATCGGCGCGGGCAAACCGGACCGCGCGGCCCAAGCCAACGACTTCGCCGCGAAGGTGATGTTCGGCGTCCTCGCGGTCATGGGCGTCGTCATCTTCGTCGGCGCGGGACCCGTCGTCGCGGTGTTCACCGACGACCCCGAAGTGGTCGAAATCGGCGCGAACTTCCTCCGGTGGGTCGCGCCCTCCTTCGGGTTCATCGGCGTGATGCGGGCCTACACCGGCGGGTTCCGCGGCGCAGGCAAGACGATGGTCGCCGCGGCCATCTCCATCTTCATGCTCGGCATCGTCCGCCTGCCGCTGGCGTGGTACAACACCCAGTTCGCGGGCATGGACCAGACCGGCATCTGGGTGGCCTTCCTCGTCTCGAACGTCGTCGGCGCTATCGTTGCCCTGCTGTGGTTCAAGCGCGGGACGTGGCGCGAGGCCGACGTGCGAGACGACGAGGCGGCGGGCGTCCCCTCCGACGACTAATCCTGCGACCGGTCGCCTTCGACCGGGTGTGGACTTTCCGAAAGGAGTTCTAGCGCTCGGCCGAAGGCCTCCTCGCTCGTTTCGAACTCGCCTTCGTGGTTCCACTCGTCGTCCGGCGTGGCGGTGTACACGTCGAAGTTCCCGCCGCGGTACTCGTGGCTCTCGACGTAGAGTTCGCGCTCGACACTCCCGTCGTCGTCCACGAGGAGCCAGATGCCGATTTCTTTGCCGCCTTCGAGGTCACGGCGTCGTTCCCAGTTCATACGGCGTGTTCACGGTGCGCACGGAGTTAGGTCTTGACCGGCAGTTAAGAAACAATCACACATATTAAAGGCATCTCTACAATCTCTTAACACCACTAATCATTGCTGGAAGACCGAAACGCAGTCGCTATCGAATTAGCGTCACCGCAGAAGTTTGCGAGGGCCCGCGTGGGCCGTAATTTGCGAGGGAAGAACGCTCCGAAGCGGTCTTCCTGCACTCGTTTTTAACGTGGCAAAGCCACGCTGTGTAACGTGGGAAACCCACGCAGAGTGCGAGGGAAGGGATTCGAACCCTTGGACCACGGGAAGACGGTCCTGCTCAGTCGCTACGCTCCCTCCGCGGGCATGCGACTTCCCTGCCCTGCTTCGCTCCGCTCAGCAGGACCCTACGGGAGCGAATCTTGAGTCCGCCGCCGTTGCAGTAGCTACGAGGACAGTATTTCGAGGAATGTTGCGAGGGCCCGCGTGGGCCGTAATTTGCGAGGGAAGAACGCTCCGAAGCGGTCTTCCTGCACTCGTTTTTAACGTGGCAAAGCCACGCAGAGTGCGAGGGAAGGGATTCGAACCCTTGGACCCCTACGGGAGCGGATCTTGAGTCCGCCGCCGTTGGCCAGGCTTGGCTACCCTCGCACGCGCTTGCTTCCAATCGGGGTTCTCGCCTGACGTTTCTCCCTAAAGAGGTGGGTATATAAACCTCCTACGGTGTGTCGTCGCCGACCGGTTCGACCCCGGTGAACTCGAACCGGGTCCCGCCCTCGTCGCTCTCGGTGACGAGGAGGCCCCAGTCGTAGGTGTCCGCGATTTGCCCGACGAAGGTGAGACCGAGGCCGATGCCGTCGTCGTCGGTGGTGTATCCGGCCTCGAAGACCCGTTCGCGCTCGGTCTCGGGGATGCCCGGCCCGTCGTCGGCGACGTAGAAGCCGTCCGGGAGGTCACCCACCCAAACGGTCACGTCCGAGTGACCGTGTTCCGCCGAGTTGGAGAACAGGTTTTCGAGGAGATGCCGGACGTGTACCGGGTCGCTTTCGACGGTGCGGTCGGTTTCGACCACGAGTCGGGCGTCCGGCGCGGTCACGTCGGCCCACGCCTCGCCGGCGGCGTCGGCCAGCGCGACTGGTTCTCGCTCGCCGGACGAGTCGGTGTCACGAGCGATAACGAGGAGAACGTCTATCAACTCCTCGATGCGGTCGAGCGCGGTGGCAACCTCGCGGGCGGCGTCGTCGTCGCCCTCAGCGGCCCGCGAGTGGTAGATTTGCGCGATAGCCAGCGGATTGCGGAGTTCGTGGGCCAACATCCCGGCGAACGATTCGAGACGGTCGCGCTGGCGCTCTCGTTCGAGTTCGGCACTCACCCAGTTGCTGAGCAGTTCCACGAACGTCACTTCCCACTCCGAGAAGTCGTCCTCGCGGGCTTCCGTGTCGTAGAAACAGAACGTTCCGTACACGTCTCCGCCGACCGAAACCGGCGCGCCGAGGTAACGCGAGATGCCCCACTCGGCGTTGCCCGCTCGGTCGGCGAGTTCCGGGGCGTCTTCCGCCACGTCGTCGAGGACCAGCGTCTCCTCGGTTTCGACCACGCGCTCGCAGTTGGTCGTCTCCAGCGGTACCGTGTCGCCGGGCGACAGGTCCGCGTCGTCGGGCGCGGCAATCGCCTCGAAGCGGTAGGTGTCGCCGGTGACACGAGAGAGCGTCGCGTAGTCGGTGTCCACGGTGTCTCGGACGACTTCGAGGAGCGCGTCGATTTGCTCGGACAGCGCCCGGTCGGGGTCGGCGATGACCTCGTAGGCCCGGCGGAGCGCCGCCTCGCGCCCTTCGAGTCTGTTTCGCTGAGTGACGCGCTCGGTGATGTCGCTGAAGTAGACCGACAGTCCCGTCTCGGAGGGGTAGGCCCGGACCTCGAACCACGTGTCGAGTGGCGGGTAGAACTCCTCGAACGTCACCGGCCGCTGGGTCGCCATCGCTCGTTCGTAGGCGTCTCGGAAGGTCGAGTCGGACGCTTCGGGAAACGCCTCCCAGACGACCGCCCCGAGCAGGTCGTCCTCGTCGCGTTGGAGGACCTCCTCGGCCTCTTCGTTGAGATAGGTGAATCGCCACTCGTCGTCGAGTGCGAAGACGGCGTCTGTGACTCGCTCGTGGACTTCCGACTGGGAAACGTCGTCTGGAGGGCCGTCTGAACCCCGGTCGCTCATCGGTTAGAAACAGTTCGGCGAGGAACATAAAAGTCCCACAGAACGGAACCAGAGCCGACGAACCGACAACGCTTTTTCTGCGACAACCGACGACGAAAACATGACCGAAGACGCCGACGAGCGCCTCGCAGTCGCCGAGAGCGCCGCGAAAGCCGGAAGCGAGGTCGCTGGCCGGAGTTTCAAGCAGGGAATCGAAGTCGAGACCAAATCCGAGAAGACCGACGTCGTGACCGAGGCCGACCGCGCGACCCAGCGCCGAGTCATCGAGGTCATCCGCGACGAGTACCCCGAGGACGCAATCGTCGGCGAGGAGGAAGACGAACTCAAGGAAGTCCCCGACGAGGGCGATGCGTGGGTCATCGACCCCATCGACGGGACGAACAACTACGTCAGGTCGATTCCGGTGTGGACGACCAGCGTGGCGGCGGTCCGGGACGGCGAACCGATTGCGGCGGTCAACGACTGCCCGGCGCTCGGCGACTCGTTCGTCGCGGGACCCGATGGCGTCCGGCGTGACGACGAATCGGTCACGGTCAGCGACCGGACCGACCCCGAGACGTTCACCGTCGCGCCGACCTTCTGGTGGGGGTTCGACCGCCGCGACGAGTACAGCGCGATGTGTAGAGAACTGGTCGAGCGGTTCGCCGACATCCGGCGGTTCGGGTCGGCGCAGGTCACCCTCGGCATGGTCGCGGCCGGGTCGCTGGAGGGCACCGTGACGAACGTGGACCCTAACCCGTGGGACACTGTGGCGGGCGTCCACATGGTCCGGCAGGCGGGCGGCACCGTCACCGACCTCCACGGCGACCCGTGGCGTCACGACTCCGAGAGCCTCGTCGCTTCGAACGGTGAGGCCCACGACGAGTTGGTCGAAGCCACGAAACGTGTCGAGTGAACGGACACAGAATCACTCGGCGCTGACGAGAAGAATTCTAAGGATATATAGTCTGAAAGAATCTGATGTAGGATATGGAACTCGATGATACCGACCGTGAAATCTTAGAAGCACTGCAAGAGAACGCGAGGACGCCGTTTAGCGAAATCGCGCGCCGAATCGATATGTCGAGCGCGACAGTCCACGACCGAGTCAACCGAATGGAGGAGGCGGGCGTCATCGAGGGGTACCACGCGAAGGTAGACCCCAAGGCGCTCGATTACGGTATCTCGGCGGTCGTCGGCCTGCAAGTCGAACAGGGCCAAGAGCAGAACACCCTCGGCCGACTCGAAGACATCCCCGGCGTGCAGGAAGTCCACCTCACAACCGGTTCGTGGGACGTTCTCATGCGAGTATACGCCGAGGACGCCGACCGACTCCGCGAACTCATGTTCGAGAATATCGCCCAGATGGACGGGTTCGCCCGGTCCCAGACGATGGTTATCCTCGGCACGCCCTACGAGACCGAAGAACTGCCTATCGACGACGAGGAGATATAAGTCTGTCGTGCGGGCGACCGGGGCGAGACCGGAACCGTAAAACCGTCCGATTCCGCCTTGGGAAACATGGGTACCGCAACCGAGAGTACGGACAACGAACGCCTCTGGGGCGGCGCGGTCACGGCGATACTCGTCGCGCTCGTCGCCGGCGCGCTCGTCTTCCCGGAGCGCGTCTACTACGGATTTATCTGGCACTACTTCTGGGGGCCGGTGCTGGCAGACGCCAAGAGCGCCCAGTGTGCGGCCTACGCAGACGGGTCGGTGACGTACCTCTACGACGCCGCGGCGTGTTCGGCCGCGGCCGAACCAGTCGCTTACCCCGGATACACGCTGGTCTCGGAGGTCGGATACGCCCTCACGATGCTGTTAGCGCTGTTGGGCGTCGTGTTCATGCTCCGGCGACTCGGGGTCGGACAGGACCGCGAGTTGTTCTACGCGCTGTTCCCGTTCATGCTGTTCGGCGGCGCGCTCCGGGTGGTCGAGGACGCCTTCGACGGTCTCTCGCCCGCCGACGCCGCCATCACCTTCCCGTGGAAC
Organism: Halorussus lipolyticus; assembly: GCF_029338375.1. Classification (NCBI taxonomy): domain Archaea; kingdom Methanobacteriati; phylum Methanobacteriota; class Halobacteria; order Halobacteriales; family Haladaptataceae; genus Halorussus; species Halorussus lipolyticus. Next base: position 1,352,927 of record NZ_CP119804.1, read on the forward strand.
ACGCTCATCATCAGTCCGGTCATCTACTTCACGATGTTCGCCATCACGCTGACGGCGCTGTTGGGAAGCGTCTGGCTTCACCGGTCGGACGTGACCGACACCTACCTCTACCCGCTGGCGGGAGTCGGCACCGCCCTCCTCACGACTTCGGTCGGCTATCTGACTTACCTCGCGTTCACGACCGAGTACGTCGATTTGTTCCCCCAAATATCGGTCGTCGTCCTCGTCGGCGCGACGCTCGTGACGTGGCTGACGTGGGAGGCGGTCAAGCGATACGCGCCGGAGGTCAACGAAGGCACCCGCAAGATGGGCATCGTCGTCCTCTGGGCGCACGCCGTAGACGGCGTGGCAAACGTGGTCGGCATCGACTGGGCCAAGGAGTTAGGTCTGCCCGCTGACCTCGTGCCCAAGCACCCCGTGAACCGCGCGCTCATCGGCGTCGGCGAGCAGTTCCCCGAACCAGTCGTGGACCTTATCGGCACGGCGTGGCCTTTCCTCGTGGTGAAAATCGTGGCCGCGGTGCTGGTGGTGTGGGTGTTCGACGAGCAGATTTTCGAGGAGAGTCCTCGCTACGCCATCCTGCTGTTGGTGGCCATCGTGGCGGTCGGTCTCGGCCCCGGCACGCGAGACATGCTCCGGGCGACGTTCGGCGTCTGAATCGCTCCCCTGCTCCTCTTTTCAGGTTTGCAGGCGCTCTAAGGTCGTCTCCGGGAAGTACCGGCCCCCGCAGTCCGGGCACTCCGCGACCTCCAGCGAGTCGAACGACGAGAACCCGAGCGCCTCCGCCGTGACCTCGCGGCGGGTCAGCGACGACCCGCAGACAGCGCACCCGAGGTCGTACTCCGAAGTCATCGACGTACCACCCGATACCGAGTGCTGTTCGAGAATGTCATACGTTAGCACGCACGACGGACTTCGATATAAAACCCCTGTTTATGCAACCCGGCGAAGGTCCCGGTATGTTTTCGCCTCCTACTCGTCGTTCCACGCAATCCACGCGCCGTGGGTGATAGCTGGCGAAGTGCCGACGCACCAGTCGGCGAACCACTCGAAGTGGTCCGCGAGGGCTTGGCGTTCCATGGTCGGGATTCGAGGCAGGGCAACTTAGCAGTTTGTGTATTTGACACATATGTGGAAATGGAAAGGAAACAAGGAAAATTGCGAAAGAAATAATCAGTTATCTAGAACGGTCGGGAGGGCGGTGAATAGCCGCTCCGCACCAGCAGTCGTGACGCAGGCGACGAACGCGATGGTGCCGAGTTTGCCGCCCGCCCCGGCGAAGACGGCCGCGACGGCGACGAAGACGAGGCCGCAGACGGCCCCGGCGAGACCGACGCGGGCCTCGCCGTCGAGGCGCTCGGCCGAGGACATCCCGACGAACGACGCGCAGAACGCCGCGGCGGCCAGCGTCTCGCCCGGAAGGGACGGGAGCGCCGGAAGTCCTAGACCAGCAACGAGACCCACCACCGCGGACCCGACGACCGCGCCCAGTTCGAGGCGGACGCTCAGGACGACTGCGGCGACCGCGCCCGCGACCGAAATCGGCACCACGAGGAGGGCGGTGGTCGGACCGAGCGCGCTCCCGCCAGCGTAGGTCGCGTCGGTCAGGACCGCCGTGGTCGCGCACCCGAACAGCGCGAGGGTGCCCAACTTCCCGCCGAACCCCGAAAACGCCCGCTCGGCGGCGACGAACGCGACACCCGAGACGAGGCCCGCCACCGCGAGGTAGCCCACCGAGGGGAACAGGGTCGGCGAGGCCATCCCCACGAACGACCCGCAGTAGGCCGCGACGGCGATGTCGTCGGCGAGAACGCCCGCCACCAGACCGACCAGCGCCGACGACATCACCGGGCCGAGTCCGGCGTGGACGCTCAGGAGGTAGGTGACGATGGCCGCGGCGACGACTGCCAGCGCGTCGGCGGCGTCTCCCCGGTCGAGTTCGAGGCCGTCGGGCGCGACCAGCGCCTGTTCGTGTTCGGCGACCACGGCGACTCCTCCGGCGAGGACCAATCCGACTTCCAGACCGGCGACAGGGGCCGAGACGCCGGTCGAGACCAGCGCGCGGGCGAGGAGCGCGGCGGGCGTCACCAGCAGGACGGCGTAGCCTGCGAGACGAGTCGGCGGGTACACGACTATGGGTAGTTTAGTGACTCCTGTTGTTGCTTGCGGTTCCGGAAACGTTCGGAGATGGAGTTGTCGATGGAAGAACCGAGACTTCGAAAGCCCTCGCGCGGTTCGCGGTCGCCCTTTCAGTCCGCCGGAGGACAAACCGCGTCCTCCGAGCCTGCGCTCGCTTTGCTCGCGCAGACGCCGAGGGGTGCGGCTGATTCACCGGCCGAAATCGGTCGCTGGACAGACGAACTAGAAAATCAGGGGTAGGGGTGGTGTTCCCGGTCGGGGCGGAACTCGAATCCGAGCGAGGAGGGAACCCCACGAGCGCGCTCGCCGAAGAAGGCGTCCCCGGTAAAGAGCGGTTGGGCGTCGGGAATCAGCACTCTGACCGCCTCGAACCCGAGTTGGGCCACGTCGCGGGGCGTCAGGCGGACAGCGTAGGCCGGGAGATTTTCGTCGGCGAGTCGGGAGCGGAGGGCGTCCAGTTCGGCCTCTCCGGCGAGGGCGTCGGCCGGGCCGACGCTCGCGCTCGGCACCGTCGTCTCGGGAGCGACGAACTCGCGGGCCTCCTCCGGAAAGTCGGCGTAGCGCCCGATTGCGCCCTCCGCGTCGGCGGCGTCCTGCTCGCCCATCGACCGGAGTTCCATCCAGTTCTGGAGGGCCTCGGCCAGCGCCGACTCGGCCGCGGACTCGGGGTTCAGGTCGGCGTCGGACCCGACAGCGAACCGCGGCCACTCGCCCTCGCGGTGGACTGCGACGGCGACCACCGGCACGTCCACGTCCTGCGTGACCAGTAGGGCAGTTACGTCTAAATTCTCCGCGCGTGCGCGAGACCGGAGGGTGTCGAATCGTTCGCTCTCGACCGACAGGCCGAGCGGTTCGAACGTCGAGTACCACGCCAGCATCGTCGCGTCGCGCTCGATAACCTCGTAGACGCCCGATAGCAGGGCCTCGACGGTCGAACTCCCGAGGCCGAGACCGGTCGTGATGGCCGGCTTGTACCGGGCTTCCGGCGGCGGGAACTGGACGAACTCGGCGGGCAGGTGGACCGCCTCGCCGGTCCGCAACTTCTCGCCCGCGACCCACGCGATTTCGTCGCCAGCGGGGTCGGGCCACTCGTCGGGCCGGACGAACTCCTCGGGCCGAACGACCGACGAATCCCCGACCATCGACTCCAACTCGGGCGCGCTCGCACTCTCGAAGTCCGAGGTCCGGTAGACGCCCGCGCCGTAGCGTTCCAGCGCCTCGCCGAGCGCCTTCATCAGCGCCTCGTTCCAGTCGTCGGCCACGCCCGCCGACTGCTCGGCGGCCTGCGCGTCGCTGAATCCGATGGTCTCGGAGAGATTCGCCAGATAGTACGGCGCGGGGAAGGACTCGGCCTCGCCAATCGAGGAGACCACACCGACGCGCTCGTCCACGGCCTGCTCGGCGCGCGAGAGGGTCTCCTCCAAGTCGGTGTCGCGGTACTCGCGGTCGAGGCCGGTGTCGGAGTCCGCCCCGGAGTCGTCGGCACAGACCTCACACCCCGGTACCGGCAGGACTGTGCGCTCGGCGTGGGGGACCTCGACCACGCCGCCGAGGACCGGCGACTCGCCGCCCGACAGCAAGGTCGCGGCCTCCCGTCCGGCGAGCGCGCCGGCGAAGCGCGCACTTCCGGCGTCGGAGTCCGAAGCGTCCCCGTTCTCGTTCCCGCCCTCCTCGTCAAGATTCGCCGTGACGCGGGTGCGAAGGCACTCCCAGCAGGCGGTCGCCGGCGCGAATCCCGAGACTGCGGCGTCCACGTCGGCGAGCGTGCGACCGCCGACGCCGCCGAGTTCGACCGCGAGCCACGGTGTTCCGGCCTCGCGGACTGCGAGGTCGGCCGCCGAGAACACGTCTGCGCCCGCCTCGCCCGCGACGACGGCGAAGTCGGTCGCGCCGATTCGCTCGGGGGAACACTCGACTGTTTCGGCGTTCACGTCGGCGAGCGCCGCCGCTACCGCGTCGATGGTCGGGCCGGTCCCGACGAGTCCGACGGTCGGTGAGTTCATGGCGCTACCGAGGCGGGGAGACCGGAAAAACGCGGTGCTATCGCTCGGGAGCTATCGCGCGAAGAAATCGGGAGTCGGTCGTCAGTGAAGCAGGCTCTGGGCGACGCTTGCGAGTTGGTCGGTGTCGGCGTTACGCAGGTCGTCGTTGGCCAGCTTCAGGCGCAGGCGCGGTCGTCCAACGTCGATGGGGACCTTCTCCGTGCCGATGAGGCCCATGTCCTCGAGCTTGGTCTTCGTCCGCGAGAACGTCGCCTTGCTGGCGATGCCGACGTCCTCGCCCCACTTGCTGATGTCGTACAGCAGGGCCTCGTTCTTCGCCGCGACCAGCAGGCTGATGGTAACTTCGTCCAGTCCGTCACCGTCGCCACGCGCGGTCTCCATCGACGAGAGGACCTCATCGAAGTCGTGCTGGGCGTTGCCGCTAATCTCGTCGCCGAGCGTGTCCCGGACGCGCGAGAGCGGCGGCGTGCGGAGCGAGAAGTCGTCGGCCGACTCGAACTGCGCGGAGTACGAGTTGTAGGCCTCCGAGACGAACTCGGAGTCGTCGGCCGTCAGGCCACCAACGCGGTCGTCGGCGGTGACCAGCGCGATGACGACCTCCTCGGTGACGAGCAGGGAGTTGCTCGGAACTTCGTCGGTCGTGCGAAGCGACAGCGACCCCGCGTCGATGAGGTCGGCGGCGTTACTGGCGACGATGAAGTCCTCCATCACGTCTTTGAGCGTGCCGGACTGCGCGAGCATGCGCAGTTCCGGGAGGTCGCCCTCGAACTTGGTGGCGACGTTGATTAGCTGTTCGATAGCGTCCTTCGACGGGTTGACGACGAGCATCGTCTCCGGGGCCTCGTCGAGGACGGTCCGGAGGATTTCGGCGATTTCTTGGTCGAGTAAATTCGATTCGGTCTCCATGTACCGACAAACGTTTTACCCCTACTTAATTTTAACGTTAGTAACGGGGGGAAATCACGGATTATACGACCGGTATCGGGAGTCAGTCATACAATTCTAATCCGGTATGGGTGTGGAGTTTGGGTTCCATGGAAAATTTCGGACCAATTAACCGTGTCCGACCGAAATCGAAAGACGTAACTGTGATTTTCGCCGGCTGTACCAGATTCGAGACGCCCACGAGTAGGTTTAACGTCAGATTTCTCCTGTTATTCATCCCCTGCGCTCGCATGAAAGATACGAAACAATAAAGTAGTGTTGCTGATTAACACGAATCAAGCCATGCAAGGTAAGATTCGACAGTGGTTCGCTGACAACCCGCGAGCGATGGACTACGCGTTTTCGCTGATGCTCGGTAGTTCCATCTTCTTCGAGTTGAGTATCCAAGAAGGCACAGGCAGTACGATGGGGCCGTAGAAACAGTTTGTTTATATTTCTTTACTGAGTTCCTCTGACCAGTAGAGATCGCCGTCATAAATAAGGGGCATTTTTGCCCGTTCGAGGAACGAGCGAAGTTCTGACTCGGATACTTCGACAATAGAGTCGTTTCCGTGAAGTTGTAGTTCATCGGACCCCGGCAAGTACACTTGGTAGCAACCGCCGATTTGGTCTATCGTGAGGGAGTTTATTTCTATCTCGTATTTATCATCTGTTTCTGTGAGGTAACCGAGGGACGGAATTCGGTTGTCGGCCTGCGTGAGTTGGTGGGTTCCGTCTCCGACAACCGCGTAGTCTTTCCCCATCATGATGCGGCGGCGGGCGAGTTGGATTGCGTGCGCGATGTCGTAGCCGTTGATGAGTAACTGGGCGAACGCAACACCGACCTTCGCCGCCTGTTTGTTCAAGACCTTTGTGAAGGTTACTGCACCCGCAACGCTCCCTTTCTCTATCAAATCGTGGCCTTCGTAGTACGACCCGCAGGCGTTCAAGAAGAACGTCTGGACGTTGCTCTCCTCGATGTCCGAGACCGAGAGATTTCCGTCGCGGCACCGCAGGCCGTCCTCCTCGCAGTGACCGATGTAGTGAACGAAGTCGTGAGGAGACTCGAACACGTCGGCGAGTTCGTCCTTCGGGAGATGTTCGTGAACAGTCACGTCTATCGGGAGGTCTTTCGCCCGGTTTTCGTAAATCTCGGCGGCCGTCTCGTGTTCGTCAACCATCTCCTCGTCGTTGAGAATGACGGTCACGTCGATGTCGCCGCCCTCTGGGTCGAGGTACTTGAATCGGTTCTGGTAGGCTTCGGGAACTGCTTTGAACACGTCGATGGGCACGCCGTCGGCGAGCCATCCATTCACCTTCCCCTCGTAGAGTACCGGGTCGCGCCTATCGACTGATTTGACCGGTCCGGGACCCTTCCGCGCAGTCGATACGGCCGGTCTCGGCGGATGACTCGGCGGCTTGCCTGCCCGGTAGAAGTCACCGATGGACTTGTTCAGCAGTTCGTCTTTCTCCAAGTCGGTCGATTCCGACAGGTAGACCAACCCGAGGTTGTCGAGGAAGTACGGAAGCGAAGTCGCGTTGTCCGGAATCGGGTCCACGTGCATCGCCAGATGCCACTCGGGCAGTTCGTCGTCGATGCGCTCGTAGGGCGCGTCGAGGTACGTCGCCAACTGCTCGCCGGGCGAGGACGCATAGGTGGCCTCGGCGTCGATGTCCACCCGGTCGAGGAGCGGCATCTCGGCGAGGTCCCAACTGTAGGGACCGGCGTTCCGGACGAGACAGTCGAGGAAGAACACCCGCCGGAGGAGTTTCACGACTTCGTGCTGGAAGCCCGGCAGTGGCGTGAAGGGGTACTCGACGCCAGCGTCGGGCGCTCGCAGGACCGGCGAGCGTCTGTCCTCGACGGTCATCTCGGCCTGTAGGTAGTAGGCCAGCGGACCGGCGACGAAGACGTACTCGAAGCTGTCGGGGACGACCATCTCGATGCCCGTGTCGAATTGCTCCTCGCGCACGGGGTCCGGAATCTCGGTCTGTCCACCGAGTTCGATTTTGGGCGGGTGGCCTCGGAGCGTCGGGTACGACCGGTCGGCCCCGGTCGTCTTGTGCGACGACGACGAGTAGGTGATGGCGGTGGCGATGCCCTCGGTCGTCGGGGGCACCGTAATCGTGTCCACCGGCTCCTCGTGGTGGCTTCGGAAGCCGAAGGTCACGAGGGTCCGGTCCGGAAAGGAGACGTGGAGTTCGGTGTAGTCCTCGTTCTTCGAGATGACTGCGGGACCGGAGAACCGCACGTAGGTCTTGATGTTGAGGCTGACGTTGAGGAGATACTCGTCGGCGTCAAGGTCGATGGCTTCGGCGTCGCCGCCGTGCTTGAACTCTTCGTTAGACGTGAGACTGTTGGCTTTCACGAGCGCCGGGGGAAGCCGTAGCTCCGAGACGTAGCCCGAGACCGTCTCGTCGAGCGGGCGGTCGATGTCGTAGCCCGCGTCGGTCGCTTTCCAGCCAACGGTCTCTATCGACACCTCCGTCTTCGTGCGGTCGAATACGCGCAACCCAGAATCCGTCTCCTCCCACTCAATCATGTCGGCGTTGTACAACGTGTCTCACCGGGACTTTATATTTTTGTCGCCCGGCCAGTTCCCCGCGAAAGGTAAGCTTATACTCCGGGGCGCACCGAATTTTGATATGAAGTACGACCGCGTCCGCGATGCCGACCCGGAGGTCGCAGATGCCCTCGAAGCCGAAGTAGAGCGCCAACGCGACACGCTGGCGATGATTGCCAGTGAGAATCACGTTAGCGAGGCCGTGATGGAGGCCCAAGGGAGCGTCTTCACCAACAAGTACGCCGAGGGCTACCCCGGTTCGCGCTACTACGGCGGGTGCGAGAACATCGACACCGTCGAGGAGCTAGCCATCGAGCGCGCGAAGGAACTCTGGGGCGCAGAACACGTCAACGTCCAGCCCCATTCGGGCACGCAGGCCAACATGGGCGTCTACTTCGCCATGCTCGAACCCGGCGACAAGATTCTGTCGCTCGACTTGACCCACGGCGGCCACCTCAGCCACGGCCATCACGCCAACTTCACCGGCGAACTCTACGAGGTCGAACAGTACGAGGTGAACCCCGAGACGGGCTATCTCGACTACGACGCCATCCGCGACCACGCCGAGGAGTTCGACCCGGACATCATCGTCTCGGGTTACTCCGCGTATCCCCGAGAGGTCGAGTGGGAGACGATTCAGGAGACCGCCGACGCGGTGGACGCCTACCACCTCGCCGACATCGCTCACATCACGGGTCTCGTCGCCGCCGAGGAACACCCCTCGCCGGTCGGCGTCGCCGACTTCGTGACTGGTTCGACCCACAAGACCATCCGGGCGGGCCGGGGCGGCATCATCATGTGCGACGACGAGTACGCCGACGCCATCGACTCGGCCGTGATTCCGGGGATGCAGGGCGGTCCCCTTCTGCACAACATCGCGGGGAAGGCGGTCGGATTCGAGGAGGCCCTCCAACCCGAGTTCGAGAACTACGCGGCCCAGACCACTGCCAACGCCGAGGCCCTCGGCGAGAGCCTACAGGAACACGGTTTCGAGTTGGTCTCGGGCGGCACCGACACCCACCTCGTGCTGGTGGACCTGCGGGAGTCCCATCCGGACGTGACCGGCAAGGACGCCGAGGAGGCCCTCGAAGACGTTGGCATCGTGCTGAACGCCAACACCGTGCCCGGCGAGACGCGCTCGCCCTTCGTCACCAGCGGGATTCGGGCCGGGACGCCCGCCCTCACCACTCGCGGATTCGACGAGGACGACTGTCGGTACGTCGGTGACCTCATCGCCCGCGTGGTGAACAACGTGGACGACGACGACGTGCTGGGCGAAGTCGCAGAGGACGTCCAAGAACTCTGCGAGGCCAATCCGCTCTACGAGTAAGGAGAAGCTAAAGGGTCTGAGGCGTCCTCAGGCAGTGATTGTAATCACTTTCTCGTCGGTCTGACCGTTCTCGTCAGTGACGCGCAGTTTGATGTCAAAGTCGCTTCCGTCGGCGAAGTGTTCGTAGAAGCCGGGACCAGTGAAATCGACGCCGGTCAGTCCGCTTCCGGCGGCGTTCCGCCACCACTCGTACTTCACGATGTCTCCTCGCGGCGAGGTCGAACGAGTGCCGTCAAACGTTATCTCACCGTCGCCGTTCCGAACCATGTCGATTCGGGCGGTCGGCTCGGTGACAGTCGCGTCGCTGTAGACCTTGAACGAGAACTTGCTCGTGTCGGTGTTTCCGTTGCTGTCCGTGACCTTGAGTTTGATGGTGAAGTCGCCCGCCGCGAACGACTCGGAGAACGTCTTTCCGGTTCCATCGACGCCGGTCAGACCGTTTCCAGCGGCGTTACGGTACCACTCGTACTTGGTGATGTCGCCGGTCGATTCGCTCGCGTCGAACGTAATCGACGTGCCCTCCGTGGCGGGGAGCGGGGTGGTGTTGATGACTGCGGTCGGCCCTGCGGCGGCGGCGTTCCCGGTCGCCGCAGAGGCACCAACGAGACCGACGCCCGTCGTACCCATTACTTTCAGCGTGTCTCGACGACTCCACGACGTTTCGTTTTTCTCAGACATCACTTCGGGATAAAAAGTTACTAATTATATTCTTTTTGGCTAACTATATCGCGATGGTTCCGACGTAACCGGTCGGTAATGGCTGGTTTCCGTTTCCGGGTCCGTAGTATGTTACAAGTATGTGCGTATTTCTGGCTATTCTCGGCCCGAAATAGGCACGAACCCGAGGGTTGAAGGTCCTCGGTGACCGACGTTCGGACGATGACAGAGGTAATCGACGGCAACGCCGTCGCCGAGCGAATCCGGTCGGACTTGCAGGACAGCATCGAGACGCTCGCCGACGAGGGCGTCGAAGTGGGACTCGCCACCGTGCTGATGAGCGACGACCCCGCCAGCGAGACCTACGTCTCGATGAAACAGCGCGACTGCGAGGAGGTCGGCATCGAGGGCATCCACGTCGAAATCGACCCCGAGGCCCCCGCCGAAAAACTCCACGACACCATCGAGGACCTCAACGACGACCCGGACGTTCACGGCATCCTCGTCCAGATGCCGGTCCCTGACCACGTGGACGACCGCGAAGTCCTCCGGGCAATCGACCCCGAGAAGGACGTTGACGGCTTCCACCCCGAGAACGTGGGTCGCCTCGTCGCGGGCCACGCCCGCTACCGGCCCTGCACGCCCCACGGCGTGCTGAAACTCCTCGAATCGGCGAACGTCGAAATCGAGGGCGCAGACGTGACCATCGTCGGTCGGTCGAACATCGTGGGCAAACCGCTGGCCAACCTGCTGATGCAGAAGGCCGACGACGGCAACGCGACCGTGACGGTCTGTCACTCCCGGACCGACGACCTCGAAGCGAAAACCCGACAGGCGGACATCGTAGTCGCGGCCTGCGGCGTCCCCGAGATGATAGACGGGTCGATGCTCTCCGAGGACACGACGGTCATCGACGTGGGCGTCAACCGCGTCGATGCGGACACCGACAAGGGCTACGAACTCGTCGGCGACGTGGACTACGACAGCGCCAAAGAGACGGCCAGCGCCATCACGCCGGTCCCCGGCGGCGTCGGCCCGATGACCCGCGCGATGCTCCTCTACAACACTGTGAAGGCCGCCGGTCGGCAGGAAGGCGTGGACGTTGACCTGCCGTAATCCCGATATTCGAGGCCGGATGCGGCGGTCTGTGCCTATTTGGGCGGCGAGGGGTCCCAAGACGCGCCGTCAGGACTCGCGCCACTTGTGACCGCACTCGACGCAGGTGAACAGTCGAACCTCGTAGGAGCCACCCGGCTTGGGCATCATCTCGTAGGCGGCCCGGTCGCTGTCGCAGTCGTCCGCCGGACAGGGTTCCTGCATCGTCTCGTTGGCGTCTTGGGTCGCGTCGGCCACGTCGGGTGCCCCGTCGTCCCGCTGGCCGTCTTGGGTCGTCATCTCTGCTTCCGCTTGCGAGTCCCGTGGCTCCTCGTTCCCACAGGTGCGACACACCCACGCGTCGTCCTCCGTGTGCATTATCGAACCACACTCGTCACAGAATTGCATATGTAGTAGGGATACCCGGTGTCGGATATATGTATTAACTTCCGATTCGTCAACGGTTGATGGGCAACTCGAAATAAAACCGCGCTACCGACGATGGTCAGCGTTTTTCTCGGCGATTTCGGTCGGCCTCGGCGAGACGCTCGGCCTCGTCGGTGATTCGGTCGCCCTCCTTGGCGGCGTCGGTCTGACTGGTGTAGGCGTAGGTGTGATACTGGTCGCCGGAGCCTTCCACGTCGGTTTCGCGCGACTGTCCTCGGCGCAGGCGCTTCTGGCGGACCAGCACCGCCCCAGCGAGCGAGACGACGACGAGGCCGACGAGTCGCACCAGCGTCTCGGACCCGAGGTCCGGAATCTGGGCGATTCCCAGCCACGGGACCGCCACGGGCGCGAGGAGCGCGACGACGAACAGGAGTCTCAGTCCCCACCGGAGTTTCGAGGTGCCGTCGGTCGGCATATCGAGTGGTACGTTATCAATTGACAAAAAGATTGGTCGCGGAAGCCGGGAACGGCCGAGATGCTACTGGAGCAATCTCTCTGCATTCTAAGGAAACGATACTAATTGTGAAGAAAACGTAGCGTTATGCCAACCGGCCGAACCGGTCGCGCGCGCTGACCAGCGCGTCGTCGTCGCCGGTCCGCAGGTACTCGCCCACGTCGCGCGCTGACGAGACCAGCAGTTCTGCGGTTTCGGCGTCCACGTCGCCGTCGAGGGCCTGCACGCGCTTCACGTGGTCGCCGAGGGTTTCGAGCGCGTCCCGGCCCGCGTCGGCGACCTCGTTCTCGTCGGCCCAGTCGGCCATCTCGCGGCGGTACTCCGCGACGGCCTCGGCGTAGGCCAACCCCCGAACCGGGTGCATCGACTCGGGAACCTCGCCGGGCGCGGGCCGCCGGTCCGTCTCGGGGTCGGTCTCCGGGTCGGCGTCCGCGCCCCGGAGGAGCGCGAGGAAGTACCACTCCTCGTCGTCGTTCAGGTCGAGGCCCCGGCCCACCACGTCGGCAGTATGGCGGAGTTCCTGCGCAGAGAGATAGGTGTCGTCCAACCGCTGGAGGTCGCCGCCCCGGACGAAGCCTCGCTTGCGGACGTACTCTCTGGCGAGGTCCCCGGCGGTGTTGGCGACCTCGCGGAGCGGCCGGGCATCGACGGCCTCGCGCGGTTCGGTCAGGTCGAACTCGGCGGGGCTATCGGTGTGGAGGCGACGGTCGTCCTCGACGCCGACGCTCCGAAGGCTTCCGCAGTCGGGGCACTCGACGCTCCCGGTGTCGTAGTAGGACCACCGCGCGCCGCAGTCGGTACACTCCCGCTGGCCGCGAATCTTCATATCGGCACTTCGACCGCGCGACACAAAACGATGCGGACTCCGGGCCGTCCTCGATGCGGACTCGCGGCCACCCTTCGGCGACACCGGAATATCCCGACTGCGAACATTTTTACCCCAGCGCTACCGTGCCACGGGTATGGTCGGCGGTATGAGCATCGACCGCTCGCGTCTCGGCTGGTGGCTCGTCGGACTGGCACTCGGAGCGGCGGTGCTGTACGTCGTTTACTCCTTCATCGGCACGTTCGTCTTCGGCATCTTCCTCTACTACGCGACCCGGCCGGTGTACAAGCGCCTCCGGCGACGGATGCGCCCCGCGAGTCTGGCCGCTGGGACGGCGTTGCTGGCGCTGGCGCTCCCGGTCCTGCTGTTGATGGCCTACACCGGAGCCATCGCGCTACAGGAGTTCAACAACATCGCCAAGAAGACCGACATCGACGGGCTTCAGACCACGATTCAGCCCTACCTCGACGTGTCGAGCGTGGCCCAGCGCCCCGGCGAACTGCTGGCGAACCCCGACCCCGCGCTGGTGTCGGAAATCGGCCGGTCGGCACTCGAATATCTGGGCTTCATCGGCAACGCCGTCCTGCACCTGTTCGTGATGATAGCCATCGCGTTCTACCTGCTTCGGGACGACCACCGCTTCTCGCGGTTCGTCCGCCGACAGTTCTCCGACGAGGGCGGCGTCGTGGAGGCCTACGGCCGGGCGGTTGATAGGGACTTCAACAGCATCTTCTTCGGCAACATCCTCAACGCCCTGCTGACCGGGACCATCGGCGCGGCGGCATACAACACGCTGAACCTCGTCGCGCCGGGGAGCGTCATCCCATATCCGACGCTGGTGGGGCTATTGACCGGCGCGGCGAGCCTCATCCCCATCGTCGGCATGAAGCTGGTCTACTTCCCGATTTCGGCGTATCTGGGACTCGAAACCGCGATGAACGACCCGGCGCTCCTCTGGTTCCCGGCGCTGTTCTTCGCGGTTTCTCTGGTCGTCGTGGACACGATTCCGGACTTGGTTCTGCGACCCTACGTCTCGGGCCGGAACCTCCACGTCGGACTGGTCATGCTGGCGTACATCTTCGGTCCGCTACTGTTCGGGTGGTACGGCATCTTCCTCGGGCCGATGATTCTGGTGCTGGTGGTCCACTTCGTCCGCATCGTCCTGCCGGAACTGGTTGCGGGCGAACCCATCCGACCGTGGGCGGTGGACCCGACCTACCTTTTCGAACCGGAGACGCCCACGACCCAAACTGACGAGTTCCACCACGAGACCGAGACGTCCGGGAACAGGGGAGACAACACCGCCGGAGCGACTGGCGATGTGGAGAGAAGCCCGGAGGGAGAGACGGGCGCGGAGACGCCGCCGGGCCAGAGCGACCGCTGACTGGACGCGACCACCGTCGCGCGGTGTGGGTCAGGCCTCGACGCTCAGTTCGACGTACTGGCGCTCCCACTCCCTGCGGGCCTCGATTTCGCGCTTGCCCCGGCGAGTCAGGGTGTAGTAGTTGGTCCGCCGGTCGCGCTGGCCCTTCTCGACCAGTCCCTTGTCTACGAGCGTATCGAGGTTAGGGTAAAGCCGACCGTGGTGAATCTCCTTCTCGTAGTACGATTCGAGTTCGTCCTTGATAGCGAGACCGTGGGGTTCGTCCAGTCCGGCGATGACGTACAGCAGGTCTCTCTGGAATCCTGTCAAGTCGTGCATCGGTAACGTATCACCTAGAATAGCGAGGAAAATGAAGATAACGGCCCTTTCGGTTCCGACTCTCGGTGTGTAATCGTCTCGGTACGTCGGCGAGACGACCCACGACGCGCTCGGATTTCTCCGGGCGGCGTCAAATGCAACGGGCGGCGTACTTAAGCCGCTCGCCACCGTCTGTACAAACATGCCAGAAGAAGTGCTGTTCGAGACCGAACGACGCATGGACCAGACCGAAATCGCCTCCTACCTCCGGACAGTCGCCGAGAAACTGGAGTCGGGCGAGGACATCACGCTGTCGGCGGGCGACCAGTCGGTGACGCTCACGCCGCCCGCCCAACCGACCTTCGAGGTCAAAGCCGAGCGCGAGACGCCCTCGGGCGGCGGGCAGGGCGAGTTGAGCATCGAGTTCGAGTTGGAGTGGGACGAAGGCGGCGAACAGGGCGGGGACTCCTCGCTCAACATCGAGTAGCGCGTCGGTCTGCGTTCAATTTTTCGCGCTCCGTCGGACGACCACCGGGACGCGCTCGGTGACCCAATCCACCAGCGAACGCTCGGCCGACCAACCGCCAGCGAAGACCCAATTGACCAACCGCCGGGATGCGCCCGGAGGAGATTCTGTACTGTCTGGGTGGATGAAGGGGCCGGTCACGCGAGCGGTGCGCGGCGCTCCGCGCCGCGACTGGCGAGCGGTGGAACCGCGAGCCAAGCGAGTGTGACCTCGGGAGACACGTTTGTCTCCCGGCGTTCAGTTTAGTCGTCTGAGCGACCGCGACCGGGTGGGGCTTCAAAAGTGTTCACAGACTCATCTAGATTGGTAGCTGACTGGGTAGGAGTTCCGACTAGGCGAACTACTGTGAGAAACTACGCGATGCCACGAATATACTCAACACTGCTCGATTCGTACTCACTCGAAAGGAATATGGAAAGGAAAGCGGAAAGCGCGGGGGTGAAAAAGCCCCGCGAACCGCTTGCCGCCCTGAATTGGTCCCCGCTGACGCTTCGGCCCTCCAAGCGAAGCGTCACCTGAACCAAATCGCCCTAACAACTTAAACCTAACGCCGCCAGAATCTTGTGCCGGTATCGGGAGTTAGCATCAGTTTCAGAACCACAGCGTCGAAATTTTCGGTAACGTTAGACTGACTAGATGTGTTCCTCCTCCAGAACCCACCCGAGCGCCCGCTTGTAGTACGTGAACATCTCCCGGACGCCCTCGTGGCGCATGTCCTCGTCGTCCAAGTGTTCCTTGAGGAACTCGTACTGCTCGCGGATTTCCTCCTCGTCTCTCATGGGCGTCGGTTAGGTTTCGGGCGTAATGAGTTCGGTGGGAACGGAATTCGGGTTGTGGGCGGTTGTTCGCGGTGTCGGACCGCGGGCGAAGTCCCGACAGCACCTCGGCCGCTTCACACGCGCCGACGAGGGTCGAAAATATCTATGCCTTCTCCAGAAACTAAATCATTTCTCTAACACTCAAATATAATATTTTGAGCAATGTAGAGTTATTTCCGGTCCAAGCGCGACAGGCCGTGCCAAATCGCATCGACCATCCGGTCTTCGCCCTCGCCCTCCGCGTCGTCCCATCCGCGGGCCAGCGCGTCCTCGACGACCACGAGGTCGTGGTTCTCGAAGTTGTTCATCCCGCGGAAGGCTTCGAGAGCGTCGCGCTCGTCGTCGCCGAAGGTCCGGGTCGGCTCTGCGTCGTAGAATCCGAGGCCGGCGAGCGTGGCGGTGACCTCCTCTGCGGTCTCGCCCGAGAGTTCGCGCACGTCGTCTGGCTCCTCGCGTTCGAGGAGCGTCACGTCGTAAATCTTGAAGACGCGCTCTAGCTCCTCGATGGGCGCGTCGTGGTCGTCCACTCGTACGTCTATCCAGCGGTCGTTCTTGCCGTCGTAGCCGCCTTCGGGCTTGACGACGTAGAGGGCCGCGCTCTGCTCGCCGCGCTTGTCGCCGCCGGCCTCGTTGCCCGCGTGGAGCGCGGAGAGGAGTTTTTCGGGAAGCCCACCGTCAGTCTCCTCGTAGGCGTCTGCCATCGCGTCGAGGGTGGCCTCGTTTTCGAGGATGTTGCCCTGCACGGTGTAGGTCTCGCCCTGCCGGTCGCCCGCCACGTCGAAGCACTCCTCGCCCGTGAACGCCGCCACGGAGCCATCTTGTCCGACGACGCCGACCTGCCGCTGGGCGGCCTCCGGGTCGTCGTCGGTGAGGGATTCGACGACCTCCTCGGCGGACTTCCCCTCGCGCAGAAGGTCTAACCCGTCCGGTCCGTAGGCCACGTTGGCGAAGCTCTGGGTGGCGATAGCCCCCGCGTCGGCGCTGGCGAACGGGACCACAGAGCCGACGCTGACGAACTTCGACTGGACCGCCACGCCGACGGCCTCGGTTTCCGGGTCTCGTGCGACGATGGAGAAGGTGGATGGTCGCGGTTCCATGCCCGAATCGTCGGAAGCGACGCCGAAAAGCGTTCGCCCGGCGGCGTGGGTCTCCGGTTCTCCCGGCTCTCAGTCCCCGGTTCCACCTCCCGACGATTCTCTGCGGACTTTTTCGGCGGTCAAGGGCTGGCGCTTTTCGAGTTCGCAGTCGAAGGCTGGATGCTCGGCGAGGTGGTGGACCAGCATGTGCCTGCGCCCGCCGGTCAGCCCCGACTGCGCTACGTCCTCGGCCGTGAACTGCTCGGGCAGGCGGTCGTAGAGCTGACGGAGTTCGGCGAAGCCCTCGAACACTTTCCGGTGGCCCGACGAGTCGGCTCCTCGACGCTCGACCACGTAGCTTCCGTCCTCGCGGTGGGTGCCGACGGTCCGCACGAACTCCCGGCGCTCGGTCAGGGCGTCGCGCAACTCCTCGTGCAGTTGGTCGGCCTCGGCTCTGGTGAGGAGATGCGTCTCACCCGCAACCGTCACGGTGACTGATTCAGAATCAGCAGGAGGACTCTCGGCGCAGAATTTCTCGACCAGCCGCCGACTGGCGACTTACTCTATCCTCGGTGGTGAGGCGATGGCTCGACATTGCGTCTGCGTGTAGTGCAAACGGGGTGATAAATCGTGGTGGTGGTCGGACCGGCGAATGCGTTTTGGGGAGAGATATTTATACCTACATAGTCATAGTGCGGAAAGTGCCGGGTATCGTCGAGTTCCTCACCCAAGTCCCCCTAGACAGCGAGGTCGTCCGAGTCGCGCTCGCCGCCGCGCTCGGACTGTTCCTCGGGTTGGAGCGCGAGTGGTCACACAAGCCCGCCGGGATTCGGACGTTCACCCTCATCAGCCTGTTAGGGGCGGTCTTCACCATCCTCGACCGCGACGTTCTGCTCTTTCTGGGCGGCCTGCTTGTCATCGTACAGGGCATCATGCTCGGGATACAGGGCCTGCTGGCCGACGACGACGAGGACGTTGGTCTCTCGCTCACAACCTCCGTGTCGATGCTGGTCGCGTTCGGCGTCGGTGCGCTCGTCATGGAGGGGTACATCCTCGTGGGCGTCACAGTGGCGGTGCTGTCGTCGCTTCTACTCGTCCTCAAGCGCGAACTCCACAGTTTCGCGTGGGGGATGTCGCGCCAAGAGCTTCGGTCGGCGGTCGAGTTCGCCATCCTCGCGTTCGTCATCTACCCCCTGCTCCCCAACGAGCAGTTTGCGTTCGGCATCCAACCCCGGACGGTCTGGCTGATGGTGGTCACGGTGGCGGCCATCGGCATCGTCAACTACGCGGTCGTGACGACCTACGGCGGCCGGGGCATCGCGGTCACGGGCTTCTTCGGCGGTCTAGCGTCCTCGACCGCAGTCGTCGGGACGATGCTGGACCACGTTCGCCAGCGCCCCGAGGCCGCGTCCTACGGCGTGGCGGCCATCCTACTGGCCGACGCCGCGATGGCGGTGCGGAACCTCGCCATCGCACTGGCGTTCACCCTGCCGAGTTCCAAGCCGATTCTCGTCGGCGCAGTGTTGCCTCTGGGCGCGGTGATTCTGGGGAGCGTCGCCATCGCGGCCTACACCGCCGACTGGTCCGAACACGTGGACATCGACCTCGAAAGCCCCTTCTCGCTCCGGAACGCCCTCGGGTTCGGAGCCATCTTCCTGCTGGTCATCGTCGGCGGCGCAGTCGCCCAAGAGCAGTTCGGGTCCGCCGGGTTCTACGTGACTGCCCTGCTGTCGGGACTGGTCTCCAGCGCCGGGGCCACCTCGTCGGCAGTTCTGCTCTACATGGGCGGGACCATCGACCAGCAGACCTCGGTGTTCGGCATTCTGCTGGCGACGGCCTCCTCGATTACGGTCAAGGCCGCGCTGACCCTCTCGGCACCCAACCGGTCGTTCAGCTATCGGGTCGCGGCGTGGAGCGGCGTCCTGCTGGCGGGGTCGGCGCTGGCCGCGGTGCTGGCTGTCGTCTAACTTCCGTCCCCGAGCCTCGAATCTGTTGCAAGTATTGCCCGAAGCGCAACGAACCAATTCAATTAAAGTGTCCCCCTCCTAACCGGGTTTCATGAACCGAGATACCGCGGAACCGACCGTCGAGGAGATGCCCGGAAAACGGGCCCAAGAGTGGGCCGACTACCATCACCAGTTCTCTGCGCCCAGTACCTACGTCTACGATTTCGTCTGGGACTTCACCGAGGAGGCCGCCGGTCCGTTCTGTACCGACATCGACGGCAACGTCCTGATGGACTTCACCAGTCACGTCGCCGCCGCGCCGCTGGGGTACAACAACCCCAAAATCATGGACAAGTTCGACGAGTTCGACCTCGTTGACCCGACCAAAATCGCGGGACAGGACTTCTACGCCGCGGGTGGCTGGCCGCCCGAGGAGCCAGAACTTCCCGGCCCGACCCAACTGATGGACCGCCTGACCGACCTCACCAGCCACTACGACATGGACACCGTGTTCCTGTCGAACTCGGGGGCCGAGGCGGTCGAGAACGCCATCAAAATCTGCTACGCGCAGGGCGGCCACCGCGCGTTCACGTTCGACGGGGCCTTCCACGGCCGGACGCTCGGCGCGCTCTCGCTGAATCGCTCGAAGGTCAACCACCGGAAGGGCTACCCCGAGGTCGGCGGCGTCATTTCGGTGCCTTACCCCTCGACCGACGAGGCCTACCGAAAGGACTGGCTGACGGACGGTCCCGGCGGCAACGTCGTCGCCGACAAACTCGACCCCGAGCAGGGTATCATCGACCCCGACGAAGTGGCCTACATCATCCTCGAACCCGTGCAGGGCGAAGGTGGCTACCGGGTCCCCCACGACGGGTTCGTCAGCGACCTCGCCGAGATTCGAGAACGCTTCGACGTGAACGTCATCAGCGACGAGATTCAGGCCGGCATGGGCCGGACCGGCGAGATGTGGGGCGTAGACCACCTCGACCTCGAACCCGACGTGATTACCTCCGCGAAGGGTCTCCGAGCGGGTGCGACCGTCGCCAACTCCGACATGTTCCCTAAGGAGAAGGCTCGGTTGTCCTCGACGTGGGGCGCAGGCAAAATCGTGGACTCGATGCAGGGCGTGTTCACCATCGACGCCATCCACGAGTACGACCTGCTGGACAACGTGGCCGAGCGCGGCCAGCAGATGCGGGAACTCCTCGCGGACGCCGACCTGCCGAACGTCACCGACGTTCGCGGCCGCGGCCTGATGCTCGCCGTCGAGTTCGACAGCAAGGAGCGCCGCGAGGCCGTCGTCAAGTCTGCGCTGAAGCGCGGCCTGCTCACCCTCGGGTGTGGCTACAAGACCCTGCGACTCCTCCCGCCGCTCGACGTGACCGAGCGCGAAATCGAACTCGGCTTCGACCTGTTCGCCGCCGCCGTGGAAGACGTTGCCTGAGTAGTTTCGGCGTCTTTCGGTTCTCCTCTTGCGGATTTCGGCTCTCGGCTGAGTCCTCGAATTGCCACCGACCACGGGATGCGCCGCCCTCGCGCAGTCCTGCGCGAGGGCGGCGGGGAGGCACGGGGCGCGGTGCTGTTGCGGTGCGGGACGGTGGCGGCTTTGTTCACGGTCCTCGGCGGACTGAAAGGGCGACCGCGAACCGCGGGAGGGCTTTCGAAGACCAATTCTTTAGACTCAAACCCACGGCTCCATCCCAGTATCTCGACCCTCTCGCCCGAAATCCCCGAGAAGATTGATAACGCGAATCGCCCAATTGGTCGGTATGTATCAGCTCAGCGATTCGCTCCGCGAGGACCCCTCGCTGGTGGCGCGCCTGCTCGCTGTTCTCCGCAGTCGGTTCGCGGGCGCGCTCGGCGTCGTCGCGGTCCTCGCGGTGGTCGCGCTCCCCGACCCGCTCCCGGCGTATCCCGCCGAGGCCTACGCGGTCCTCGGTGCGGTCGAAGGCATCGGACTGGCCATCGCGGCCGAGAACCTGATGTGGCGGCCCGCGAAGGGATTCGACTGGGCGCGGGCGAGTCGGAAGGTCGGCGGGGTCGCCGCGACGGCCGCGCTGTTCGTGATTGCGATGGCCGCGCTCGGAGTGGACCTCGGGCCGCGGGACCGGGCGCTGTTGGCCGCGTTCTGCCTGTCGGGTCCCGCCGCCATCGCCGGCCTCGACTACCTCAAGCACCGCGTGCAGGCCGACCTGCTGGCCGGCGACTCGGCGTAATTTTGGTTCGGTCGTCGCCAGCGTGACGTTTTAGTCCGCCCGCCGACTCTCCCCTGATATGAGTCAACTGCCAGCACGGGACCCCGACACGAGGAGCTTCGAGGCCACCGTCACGAGCGTCGATGACCGGGAAGTCGCACTTGACGAGACGTACTTCTACGCCGAGAGCGGCGGTCAGCCTGCCGATAGGGGCCTCGTCGGCGGCGTCGAAGTCGAGGACGTGCAGAAGCGCGAGGACGGCGAAATCGTGCATCTCCTCGCAGAAGACCCCGCAGACACCCCCGGTTTCGAGGTCGGCGAGACGGTCGAAGCCGAAATCGACGACGAGTTCCGGACCTACGCGATGCGCGCTCACACCGCCAGTCACGTCCTCTACGGTGCCGGACGGCAGATTCTGGACGAATTGGGCTACGGCGGGTTCGACATCGGCGAACGGAAGGTCCGGGTCGATTTCACCACCTCGACCGACATCACCGACGAGACGCTGGCGGAGTTGGAGCGCCTGACCAACCGAGCGGTCTGGGACTCCCGGCCGGTCTCGTGGGAGGAGATTCCCGAGTCCGAGGCCCGCGAGCGCGAGGAAATCGCGTTCAACGCCAAGACCGAGGAGGGCGTGATGAGCGACTCCGATACCGTTCGCATCGTCACCATCGAGGACTTCGACTGGGCGGCCTGCGGCGGGACCCACGTCTCGAACACCCGCGAAATCGGTCCCGTGACGCTCCTCGACCGGTCGAATCCCGGTGAGGGCCTGACGCGCGTCGAGTTCGCAGTCGGCCCGACAGCAATCGAGCGCCGCGCCGAGGACGTGCGGTCGGCGCGTGAGGCCGCCCGAACGCTGGACGTGGGCGTGGCCGAACTCCCGGAGGCCGCCGAGCGCGTGAGTCGGCAGGTCGAGGAGTTGGAAGCCGACCTCGCCGACGCCAAGGAGCAGGTTCTGAGCGCCCGACTGGAGGACCTCGCCCAGAACCCGGTCGAGCGCGACGGCGGCGAGTGGGTGGTCGGCACCGTGGACGACTTCGGCCCGAACGAAGTCGCCGACCGCGCTCGGGAACTCGCCGGTGACGATGCCGACGCGGTGGTTCTGTCGGGCCGTGACGGTGCGACGTTCGTGGTCGCCGCGACCGACGGCAATCCCGACGCGGGCGACGTGGTAGACGACGTGACCGCCGAGTTCGGCGGCGGAGGCGGCGGCAGTCCGCAGTTCGCGCAGGGCGGCGGTCTGGACGCCGACCCCGAGGAGGTCACCGAATATCTAGAGAAGTGATAAGCAAATGTAATCCCGTCTTTTAGAACCAGCTATATTTCTCTCGCAATTGTTTATATTTTTCCGGAGTCGGGGCGCGCTGGCGGCGAGGTTGTCGTAGACGCCGAGGACCGCACCTGATTCACCGAACGGGCGATGGGTGTGCGACGCGAACGATGCCGTTCACGCCACAGAAGCCGCGTCCTCGACCAGATTCACGACGTAGCGAAGTTCCTCGTCGTTGATGCCGTGGGCCATCCCCTCGTAGATGCGCTCGGTCACGTCCCCGTCGAGAGAGTCGAGGACGTCCCGCGTCTCGTGAACCCGCTCGACCGGGATGTGGGGGTCGCGGTCCCCGCATCCCAGAAACACCGGCGTACCGTCGAGGCTTCCGTCGTAGTCCCGCGGCGTCCCGTCCGGGCCAATCAGTCCGCCGCTGAGGACCGCCAGTCCGCCGTATCGCTCCGCGTTCCGGGCGACGAACTCGCTGGCGAGGCAGGCACCCTGCGAAAACCCGACGAAGCAGGTCCGGTCGGCCGGGATACCGGCGTCGGCAACTCGCTGGCGCACCCTTCCCAGAAAGTCGAGCGCCGACGACAGACTCGGCTGGTTGTCCTCGATTGGCGCGAGGAAGGAGTTGGGGTACCACGTCCGGCCCGTGGCTTGCGGCGCGAGGTAGGCCACGTCCTCGGCGTCGAACTCGGTGGCCATCTCCAGCATGCCCTGCGCAGTCGCTCCTCGGCCGTGGACGAAGACGACGGCGGTCTCGGCCGATTCAAGGCCCGTACCGGCGGTTGCGACCTGCTGGCCGGCGTGGGGGTCCGAGTCGCCAGCGTGGGGGTTCCGATTCGCCATCAGTCGTCCTCCGGTGCTTCCGCGAACTCGCTTCCCGGCGTCTCGGTGTCGGTCATAGCTCGTCTAGCCGGACTACGGCCTTGAGCCTTGTCGGACGGAGAGGTAAGCAGGTGACGCGCCCGTAACCGATTGGTCGCCGAGTCGAGAGAAGCCGAAACGCGACTGCGGAGTCCGGCCACAACTGGGTTCGGGACGTATCTGGTGCTACAGTTCGAGCGTCTGCAAATCATCCTCCGCGGACAACTTGCGATTATATCTCGTTTTACAACTCGACCGTCCGCAAGTCGTCGGCGAACCGCACGTCACCGTCGTACACCGCCCCGATGGATTCCAGCATCTCCTCGTGTCTGCCCTCGGTGTGGGGGTAGAGATGGGTCAGGTACACCGTGCCGACGTCGGTTTCGGACCTCGAAAGCGCCTCACCGAGTTGGGTCGGCGTCGGGTGGTTGTCCACGTCCACCTCGTCCGGGAACGAGCAGTCGTGGGCCAGCGCCTCACAGCCATCGGCGAAGTTGGCGAGTCCCTCGAAGGCCTCGCTGTCGCCGCTGAAGGTGAACTTGTCGCCGAATCGGTACGCGAGGCAGGGCAGGGAGTGGCGCGTCTCGTAGCCCTCCACCTCGAACCCGGCGACTTCGAACTCGTGGGCACCGACCTCGCGAATTCGCAGGTCGATGCGCCCCTCCAAGTAGTCGTGGACCGAGAGCAGGTCGTCCACCAGCGATTTGGTTCCCGAAGGACCGACGATTTCGAGGAACTCCTCGCCGGCCAGCCATCGGGCCTTGAGCAGGGGCATGAGGTCCGAAACGTGGTCGAGGTGGTGGTGGGTCAGCAGGACGGTCGAGACGTTCTCGTAGCCGATTGACGACTGCTGGAGGCGGTGGAGGACCCCGCTTCCACAGTCCACCAGCACTCGCCGGTCGTCGCGTTCGACCACGAGGCCCGCCTGATAGCGCTCGCCGGTCGGCATCGCGCTTCCGGTTCCGAGAAAGGTGACTTCCATGTCGGATTCGCCGGCCCGGACGGTGTTAATGGCTTTGGACGCGAGACAGATACCCCGGCCGACGAACAGGCCGAGTGACCGGGGGTGCGGGAGTCCTCGCGCTCGCGCCAGCGAGTGCGTCCGAGTGAGCAACGCGAGCGTGCGTCCGCGCGTTGGTTTATAATTAGGGCTACTTTCGCGTAATCGCTCTGCGTCGGTCCGACGGGACTTGTCGGCGGGTATTTCACTTCCGACAGGTGCCAAAGATTTAAATTTGATTCCGAGCATCGGAATTTTGGTGCTGGCCGGCGTGGCTTCGGCATGGTCACGATGCGCTTCGGCCGGACACCCGACGGCAGACGCCTCGAAGTCAGCGAGGAGTTCGCCGCGTCCGCCGGCCTCCTCTGGAACTTGCTGACCGACACGACGCGGTGGCCCGAATGGGGTCCCTCTGTCGAGGAGGTCCGGTGTCCGGACCGCCGGATTCGGGCGGGCACGACCGGCGAGGTCGAGACGACTTTCGGGGTGGGCCTCCTCTTCCGAATCACGACCTGCGAGGACCGCCGCTGGACGTGGAAAGTCGCGGGCATCACGGCGACGGGCCACCGCGTCGAGGAGGTAGCGGACGGCGGGTGCCGGGTGGTGTTCGAGGTCCCGCTCTTAGCGGCGGGGTACTCGCCGGTCTGTGCCGTGGCGCTTCGGAACCTGAAAGAGATGTCTTAGGTACTCCTTTGTATTTGTTTAGAAATTGTAGTTATTGCTAATTGGCCAGCAGAAGTCGGAGTTAGGAACCGCGGAGCGACTAAACTGAACGCGACCGGACGGCCCCTTCATCCACCGGAAGACAAACCGCGTCTTCCGAGCCATTCGTTCGCTTCGCTCACGAGGACCACCCGTGGTGGTCCGCCTGCCGAGCGTAACCTATCGGTTGG
The DNA here is from genome assembly GCF_029338375.1 of Halorussus lipolyticus. Classification (NCBI taxonomy): domain Archaea; kingdom Methanobacteriati; phylum Methanobacteriota; class Halobacteria; order Halobacteriales; family Haladaptataceae; genus Halorussus; species Halorussus lipolyticus. The sequence goes on from NZ_CP119804.1 coordinate 1,377,641, forward strand.
TCAGCGGAGCGTTTGCCGGCGGATTTCACTTTCACTCCGGGGGCCAAACCGTCTTAAGCGGGCGGTGCCAACGGTGCCCCAAATGGGAGCGCGCGAGCTGTTGGCGCGCGAGGACTTCGACTTCGACGCCGAGGAGGTCGAACTCGACGACGCCGCGGTCATCGAATCGCTGGAACCCGAGGTCCGCGAGTGGTGGGTCGAGGAGTTCGGCGCGTACGTCCTCGACAACGGCGGCTTTTTTACCCCGCCCCAGAAGGAGGCCATCCCGCTGGTTCGGGACGGCGAGAACGCGCTCGTTGCCTCGCCGACCGGGAGCGGCAAGACGCTAGCGTCGTTTACCGCCATCCTCAACGAGTTGTTCCGGCGCGAGCGCGAGGAGGACGGCGGACTCGACAACTCGGTCTACTGCCTCTACGTCTCGCCGCTCAAGTCGCTGGCCAACGACATCCACCGGAATCTGGAGGTCCCCCTCGAAGGCATCGCCGAGAAGATGGACGGCGACCCGGCAGTCCGCCACGCCATCCGCCACGGCGACACCGACGATTCAGCGCGTCAGAGGATGCTGAGGGAGACCCCCCACATCCTCAACACGACGCCCGAGACGCTGGCCATTCTGCTCAACTCGCCGAAGTTCAAGAAGAAACTCGAATCCGTCGAGTACGTCGTCGTGGACGAGATTCACAGCCTCGCAGGTGGGAAACGCGGCACCCACCTCGCGGTGAGTCTGGAGCGACTGGAGAACATGGCGGACTCGTCGCCGACCCGAATCGGGTGTTCGGCCACAGTCGAACCGCTTTCGGACATCGCGGACTTTCTGGTGGGGTGCGAGGACGGCGGGGAGACGCCCCGAGACTGCGAAATCGTGGACACCCGGTTCGTCCGCGAGTTCGACATCGAACTCCAGTGCCCGACCGACGACCTCATCGACACGCCCCGAGAGGTCGTCAACGACCGATTCTACGGGCAACTCGGCGACCTGATTTCTGACCACACCAACACGCTGGTCTTCACGAACACTCGGTCCGGCGCGGAGCGGGTTCTGCACAACCTCCGAGAGCGATTCGCCGAATACGACGAGGAGAACTCCGGATGCCACCACGGAAGCCTCTCCAAGGAGGCCCGCCAGTCCATCGAGCAGGATTTGAAAGATGGGAGCCTCGACGTGGTGACGACCTCGACCAGCCTCGAACTCGGCATCGACATGCCCCACATCGACCTCGTGGTACAGGTGGGGTCGCCAAAATCGGTGGCGTCGCTCCTCCAGCGCGTCGGCCGTGCGGGCCACCAACTCGGCCAGACCGTCACGGGGCGCGTGATTGCCCTCGACCGGGACGAACTCGTGGAGTGCGCGGTCATGCTCAAGAAGGCCGAGGAGGGCTTCGTGGACCGGGTGTTCGTCCCAGAGGAGGCCTACGACGTTGCGGCACAGCACGTCTACGGCATGGCTATCAACGCGGTCCGCCCCGAACAGGAGGTCCGCGACACGCTCCAAAGAGCGTACCCCTATCGGAACTTCTCGGCCGACCAGTTCGAGACGCTGTTTCGCTACCTGACCTCGGACTACGAGGGCTTGGAGGACAAGAACGTCTACGCCAAAATCTGGCGCGACGAGAACGACCCGCCAGACGGCGAGTACCACTATCCGGAGTACGACGTGGGCCGACCCCTAATCGGCAAGCGCGGCAAGTTGGCCAGAGTCATCTACATGACCAACATCGGGACGATTCCCGACTCCTTTACCTGCGACGTGTTCACCCGCGGCGACAACGAGTGGGTCGGCGACTTGGACGAGAGCTATCTCGACACCCTCGAAAAGGGCGACGTGTTCGTCTTGGGAGGCCAGAACTTCGAGTTCAAGTACCGCCGGGGGTCGAAGGTCTACGCCGACCGGACCAACGCCAGACCCACGGTCCCCTCGTGGTTCTCCGAGCGCCTGCCCCTCTCCTACGACCTCGGCCGAGGCATTCTGGAGTTTCAGGGCGAACTGCTCGAAAAGTTCCAGAAGCGCGGCAAGCCAGCGGTCAGAGTCTGGCTCAGGGAGTTCCCGCTGGACGAGAACAGCGTCCGGGCCATCGCCCGGATGTTCGACGAGCAGGTCCGCTACGCCGGTCCCGAGAGCGTCAGCACCGACGAGCGACTGGCCGTGGAGGTCGAACTCGACCGGAGCGAGTACGAGCGCCACTACTACGTCCACTCGAACTACGGCCGGAAGTTCAACGACGGCCTCTCGCGGGTCGTGGCCTACCGGTGCGCCAACGCCGCCAACACCAACGTCTCGGTCGCTGTCGCCGACCACGGGTTCACCGTCTCGATGCCACTCAACCGGAAGGTGGACGTGGCCGAGATTCTGCGCGACATCTCGCCCGAGGAGGTCCGACCGGACCTCCGAAATGCCCTCGACGGGACGGAACTCCTCCAGCGGTACTTCCGAATCAACGCCACCCGGTCGCTGATGATTCTCAAGCGGTACAAGGGCTACGAGAAGTCCGCCAGCGAACAGCAGGTCTCCAGCGAGATGTTGCTGGGGTTCGCCGAGGACCTCGACGATTTCGCGGTCATCGAGGAGACCTACCGGGAGATAATCGAGGACAAACTCGCCGTCTCGGCAATCGAGGACGTGATGGCCGACGTGCAGGCCGGCGCGGTCGAAATCACGCAGAACCGGGTCGATACCCCGACGCCGAAAGCGTTCGGTCTCGCCACGCTGATGGCCAGCGACGTGGTGCTGGCCGAGGACGAGAGCGCGGTCTTGCAGGAGTTCCACGACCGCGTACTGGACGAAATTGGTGACGGAAGCGGTGGGGACGCTGGAGACGCGAGTGGGGCGTCGGCCGCGGAGTGACGCGCCGGTCCTCGTCCACGGCGGGTTCATCGGACGTATCGTTTCACGGTCCGAAACGAACCGCCGTCTCGTTCGTATCGGGAACGAATTACGACCGATGCGTACTCGGTCGGTGGCGACCCTGGATAAACTGCGCCGCGACTCCATCGTTACCTTCTGCGGTGTCGAGGGGCTACCTGTCCAGCGCCCGGTTCGTCGGTCGCCGGAGGGAAACCGGTCGCTGTACTCCCGACGCCAATTCGTTACAGATTTCACATACTTTCTGCCGTCCCGAGACGACTGACCGCCCTATTTGTCCGAAACAGGCACTCGGGAGGTCGAACCTCCGGGAGTAGTCGTTCGATATAGTGATTGTTTATTTTATAAAACTCCGAAATTATAAGCATATCTGCGATACGTACATTGGTATGACGGCGATTGAACGAGTCCGATTCCTCGCAGCGTCGGAACATCGCGTCGAAATCCTCCACTCGCTCGCAGACGAGTCGTTCTCGCCGGCGGGGTTACGCGACAGGGCGGCGGTGTCCCGAGCGACCATTCACCGCGTACTCGACTCCTTCGAGGAGTACGGGTGGGTCCGACGAACCGACGGGGAGTACGTGGCGACTGCCGCCGGGCGACTCGTCCTCGAACGGTTCGAAGTCGTCCGCGACACCGCGGCCGAGGTCGATGCGCTGAGCGAGTTCCTGACTGAGTTCGAGTGCGCCCGAGAACTCCCGCTTCCGCTGGACGACTACGACATCGTGACGGCCAGTCGGGGCGACCCCCACGCCGCGGCGGAGTACTTCGTCTCGTCTATCCCGACCGACGCGTCGCAACTCCGGGCGCTTCTACCGACCGTCGTGCCGATGTTCAATCGAGCGTGCGAACCGCTGATTGAGGACGGCGCGTCCGTCGAGTTGGTCCTCTCGCCCTCGGCGGGCAAGACCTCCCAAGAGTCGTACCCCGACGACTTCGAGCAGGCCCGGTCGCTCGACTCGCTGTCGCTGTTCATCTCGCCCGAGGCCTTCGGATACGGTCTCTCGATGTTCGACGAGAACGTCTTCCTCGGCGCGTACGACGACGCGGGCCGACTCCAGTCGTGTCTCCACTCGACTGACAGCGACCTCCACGAGTGGGCCGTCTCGACCTTCCGAGCGGTTCGGGGCGACGCCACGGAAATCGGACTCGACCGACCGAAACCGCAACCGTAGGTGCGAGGCCGTTCGCGTCGGGAAAGATATTATGATGGCGTGTTCGGCGGTCGGACCGGGATGTGCGCGCTGTCTCGTCTCGACGTGCGGCGCGTCGGGGGACTCCTGCACGGCCTGTATCGATTGCAACACCTAATCCTAAGGCGGCGCGTACCAACCACTAGGACCCATGAACACAACCGCCCTCGTCGTCGCACTGGTCGCCGCGGTCACCGCTTCGGCCGTCTACCTCAGCGGCTTCGAACACGGGAACCTGCTGTACTACGTACTGATGGCCGTCGGACTCGTCTCGCTGGGGTACGTCTACTTCAGAGACGGCGCGTCGGCGTCAGTCTGAGGCCCTCCGGTCAGTTTTTTCGAAGCAACGTATCCAGCGCGTCCGGCACCACCAGCACGTCGCTTCCGGGTTCCACGGCGTCCGCGACCGATTCGCGGGCGTGCATCAGGCAGTCGTCCACGATTTCCGGATGCTCGCTGTTGGTGACGAACACGTCGTACTCCCGGAGGACGCGCGCCACGACGAACGCCCGCTGTGCGCCGGGTTCGTAGCCCCGGCGCATCTCGTCGTAGAGGCCCTCGGCGCTCTCGGCCTCGCTCAACCAGTCGTAGAAGCGCCGTTCGCCGGTTCCCTCGCCAGCGCCCTCCTGCAAGCGGGCGGGGACGACGATGCGGCCGTCCGGGCGGAGCGGGTCGTAGTCCCCGAGCGCGAGGTAGGTCCCTGCCCGCGTGGCCTGATAGAGATTGGCGTCTTTCGGCGCACCGACGCCCCCGATTACGGCATCGTATTTATTTTCTAAAGCAACAGAAACAGTTTCCTTGCATAACTCTGCAAGGTCGCTGACTACCTCGCGGTGGTCGCCCGCGCTCGCACCGAGGAGGCCCGCTGGCGCGTGGGTGACGTTCAGGCAGAAATCGAGGCCAATCAGGTCGCCCGCGGCGTCCAGCGTCTCGCGGAAGGGGTTGCCCTCGACGCGCCCAAGCCGAACCTCCTCGCGGGCCAGCATCTCGGGACCGTGGGTGTAGCGGATGAGCGACTCGCCGCCAGCGCCGATGGCGACTGTCTTCGCGCCGCCCGAAAAGCCGGCGTACTGGTGAGGTTCGACCATCCCGGTCGAAATCACCGCGTCGGCGTCCGCGACGGTGGGATTGAGTTCGATTTCGACCGGTTCGCCGTCCGGGCCGTCGATTGTACCGATTGGGTGGGCCTCCTCGGCGTCGTGATTCTCCGCGAGGACGGCGTATTCGCCGAGTGCGGTCCGTAACTCGTCGTCGGTCATCGGCCGGTGGAGGCCCAGACCCACGACGATAGAAATCTGGTCGCGCTCGACGCCGGCCTCCCGGAGGTCGGCCACCAGCGCCTCGACCAGCACGTCGTCGGGCGTGGCGCGGGTCACGTCGGTCACGACGATTGCCACCTCGTCGTCGGCAGACACGCGCTCGCTCAGCGGCGGGCCGTGGGGGTTCGCCATCGCTTTCCGGGCGGCCTCGCGGGGGTCCACCGCCTCTGCCTCCGGTGGCTCTGCGACCGTCACGTCGCAGTCGGCCAGCGATACCGAAATTCCGGCGTCGCCGTAGGGGAGTTCCATCTCAGAACTGGTAGCGCCGGTTGTCTCGGTCGTCCTGTTGCTGGGCCATCTGCTGGCCGCCGCCGCGCATCTCGTCGAAGGTCATGCCCGAGAGGTACTCGTCGTAGGTCACGTCGTACTCGCTCCGGAGGTGGAAGTCCAGATTCCCGGTATCGACCGTCTGCTGAAAGAGGAGATGCACCGCCCGCCGAAGCAGTTCGTCGGTCTCGTCGGGATTGAACGCGGCTTCGAGCATCGCCAGTTCGTTGCGCGTCTCGCGGTCGAGCGACATCGAAACCTCGTCGCCGAGGTCCGAATAGCCGCCTTCGAGGTCGTCCTGTAGGTCGTCGAGACTCATGCCCGGAGTGTGGACTGCGGGCCGGAAACGCCTTTCGACTGGTCGGGAATCGACTCAATCTTGCAGGAAACACTCAAGCATCTGGGAAACCTATCTCTACGTTGGGGGATACGAATGGAGAAAAACGTGGGTGGATTCGACAGAACAGCCCGATTGATTCTCGGCCCGGCGCTCCTGCTGGTCGTCCTCGCGTGGTTGCTCGGCGCAATCGCGCTCGACCTGTGGCTCGCCGTGGTCGTCCTGTTGGTCGGTACAATCCTGACCGTCACCGGCCTGACCCAGAAGTGCCCGGCCAACAGTCTCCTCGGGATGAACACGCTGGGTCGAGGAGACACCGAGGACGAGCGCACGGCTGAGACGCCGCGCTAGAGGGACGCGCCGCAGTCTCGACAGGTGGCGCGCTCGGCCCAGTTTTTCGTCCCGCAGTCGGGACACGAGACCCGATACCGGTCGTCTCGTCCGAGGTAGTCCGCGAACCCGATAGCCGAACCGATGACCAGCAGGACAGCGCCGACCGCGAGCAACGCTATCGGACCGAATACGACGAGGACCGCACCGACCGACGCCAGCGCCGCACCGAGAAGAACCGTCACGGAGGCCAACCTGTGCATGCGAGCCAGAACGTCGCGGGATTTGATAGTTCCACCGCTGGCGAACCGCCGACCATTTACCCGACTCGTCCTAACCTCGCGCCAATGAGCGACGCCGAATCGGACCCCGCATCCGACTCCGACGCCGACTACTCGCTCTCGGAGGACCTCCCGGCGGTCCGCGACGCCCTGATTTCGTGGTATGAGGCCGACCACCGCCAGTTCCCGTGGCGCGAGACCGACGACGCCTACGAGATTCTGGTGTCGGAAATCATGAGCCAACAGACCCAACTCGGCCGAGTCGTGGAGGCGTGGGAATCCTTCCTCGACAACTGGCCGACGCCCCAAGCCCTCGCCGACGCCGACCGGGCCGACGTGGTGGGATTCTGGACCGACCACAGCCTCGGCTACAACAACCGGGCGAAGTACCTCCACGAGGCGGCGAAACAAGTGGTCTCCGAGTACGACGGCGAGTTTCCCGACACGCCCGACGAACTCCAGAACCTCATGGGCGTCGGTCCCTACACCGCCAACGCGGTGGCCTCCTTCGCGTTCAACAACGGTGACGCCGTGGTTGACACCAACGTCAAGCGCGTCCTCCACCGCGCCTTCGACGTGCCCGACGACGACACCGCCTTCGAAAACGCCGCCAGCGAAGCCATGCCCGAGGGCAAATCCGAGGTCTGGAATAACGCCATCATGGAACTGGGCGGCGTGGCCTGCGAGAAGAAACCCAAGTGCGACTCGGCGGGGTGCCCGTGGCGCGAGTGGTGTCACGCCTACGAGACCGGAGATTTTACTGCACCCGACGTGCCCACTCAGCCGAGTTTCGAGGGGTCGCGCAGGCAGTTCCGCGGGAAGGTCGTCTCGATTCTGCAGGAGTACGACGAACTCCCCTTGTCGAAACTCGGTCCTCGCGTCCGAGTCGATTACGCGCCGGGCGGAGAGTACGGCACGGAGTGGCTGAAGGGCCTCGTCAGCGACTTGGCCGACGACGGACTGGTCGAGACGAGCGACGAGGACGAACTCGTCGTCCGACTCCGCCGATAATCTCCTCGTCGCGCGGGAGTCCCGCGCTCGAAGGAAACACATCTTTCACTGCGTGTCGCTAACTGACCGGCGATGCCGGGACTGCTCGTCTCCCTCGCTCTCGTCGTCGTCGCAACGCTCGTCATCTGGAAGGGAAGTACGTACTTCGAGGGGGCCGCCGAGCGCCTGAGCAAGCACTACGGTCTGCCGGTCGCGGTCCACGGTGCCATCGTGGTCGCGGTGGGGTCGAGTTTCCCCGAAATCAGTTCGGTCGTCATCAGCACCGTCTTCCACGGCGAGTTCTCGCTCGGGGTCGGAGCCATCGTCGGGAGCGCCATCTTCAACCTGCTGGTCATCCCGGCGTTCTCGGCGCTGTTCAGCGAGGAACTCGAATCGACTCGGGACATCGTTCACAAGGACGCGCAGTTCTACATCATCAGCGTCCTCGTGCTGTTCATCGTCTTCGCGCTCGGAGCGACCTACGTCCCCGGCGGAACGAACACCGCCGCCGTCCTGACGCCGGCGCTGGCCCTCGTCCCGATTGCCACCTACGGAATCTACGTCTTCCTCCACCAACAGGACGCCAGCGACCACGTGGCCGACGAGGCCCTCGACGTGCGCCCGGCCAGAGAGTGGGCCGTCCTCGCGGTGTCGCTACTGGTCATCGCAGTCGGCGTCGAGGGCATCGTCCGGGCCGCCCTCTCGCTCGGAGACATCTTCGACACGCCGAGTTTCCTGTGGGGACTGACGGTCATCGCCGCCGGGACCAGTCTGCCCGACGCATTCGTCAGCATTCGCGCCGCCCAGAGCGGCGACAGCGTGACCAGCCTCACGAACGTTCTCGGGAGCAACACGTTCAATCTCCTCGTCGCCATCCCCCTCGGCGTCCTGCTGGCCGGGTCGGCGACCATCAACTTCCTCGCGGCGATACCGACGATGGGCTTTCTGGCGTTCGCAACGCTGGTGTTCATCGTGTTCACCCGCACCGGCCTCGAACTCACCGACCGGGAAGCGTACGGCTTCCTCGGCCTGTACGCGCTGTTTCTCGTCTGGATGACGCTCGAATCGGTCGGCGTCATCGAGACCGTTCGAGGTATCTAACTGCAAGTACAGAAATCGACAGCGGTACCCGCCCCTGACCCGGCGCATCGGTTTTCGTCCGTGCAAGCAAATCCCTAGTTTGAAGCGAACCCGATGCGCCCGCCGTCTCCGGAGTTCGCTTCGCTTGCGTGCTGGTCGCGCTATTCGATTACGGCCAGAGTCCTCTGCTGGCTTTCGCCGCGCCGACCCGTTCCAGCGCGACGACGTAGGCCGCGTCGCGCCAACTCGCGTCGCGGGCCTCGACCTCCTCTCGCACGTCGTTCCACGCCGAGAGCATGTGCTCTTCCAACTCGTCGTTGACGCGCTCCAAGGACCACTGTCTGCGATTGATGTCCTGCAACCACTCGAAGTACGAGACCGTCACCCCGCCCGCGTTGGCCAGAATGTCCGGAATCACGGGAATCCCGCGTTCTTCGAGGATGGCGTCGCCAGCAGAGGTCGTCGGCCCGTTTGCGCCCTCGACCACGATGTCGGCCTGCACGTCGTCGGCGTTGTCGGCGGTGAGGACGTTGCCGATTGCGGCCGGAATCACCACGTCCACGTCGAGTTCCAGCACCTCCTCGTTCGTCAGGGTGTTGGGCGCGTCGTAGCTCATCACGGCCTCGGGTTCCTCCTCGTGGGAGGGGACCGCATGGGTGTCGAGACCGGTCGTGTCGTAGGCCGCGCCGTTCACGTCGCTGACTGCCACCACGTCCGCGCCCCAGTCGTCCAGCAGGCGGGCCGCGTTCGCGCCGACAGAGCCGAAGCCCTGCACCGCGACGGTGGCCTCGTCGATGTCCGTGTCGTAGTATCGCAGGGCCTCTCGGGCGATGATAGCGACGGAGCGACCGGGGGCCTCCTCTCTGCCCTCGCTCCCGCCGATGACCGGCGGTTTGCCCGTGACCACGCCGGGCGTCGTCTCGCCCTCCTGCATCGAGTAGGCGTCCATGAACCACGCCATCGTCTGGGCGTCGGTGCCCATGTCGGGGGCTGGAATGTCCTGTTTCGGGCCGATGGTGTCCCGAATCTCCTCGGCGAAGCGCCGAGTCAGTCGCTCTTTCTCCTCGGTGCTGAGGTCTTTGGGATTCACCACGACGCCGCCCTTCGCGCCGCCAAAGGGCAAGTCCATGACGGCGCACTTCCACGTCATCCACATCGAGAGACCGACGCACTCCTCGGCGGTCACGTCGGGGTGGAATCGCAGGCCACCCTTGTAGGGGCCGCGAACGTCGTCGTGCTGGGCGCGATAGCCGGTGTAGACCTCGACCGAGCCATCGTCGCGCTTGAGAGGCACGCCGACTTCGACCACTCGGGTCGGATGTTTGAGACGCTCGATAACGCCGTCGTCTACATCGACCTGCGTGGCCGCCGCCGATAGCTGTCGCAGGGCCGTTTCGAGCGCCGATTCGGTCTCGGAGTAGTCGTCCGCCTCGGAGTCGTCGAGCGTGTTCGTCGCCATGAATTACTCGAAGGGCATCCCTCGGTTGCGCATCGCGGTTCCGCAGTCGTCGCACTCGCCGGGATGGCTGTCGGTGCGCGTCGTCGTTCCACACCGCAGGCATTCGTACTCGTGGTCGGCATCCGAGTCGTAGTCAGGGTCGCGGAGGCTCATTCGGTAAAATTTGCTACGGACTCCGCCGCCTTCGACTGTGTTGTTGAATAGTAAACCGTGAGGAGGAGCTTCGAGGGTTACTATTCAACCTCGGACGCGCTCGGCCGGTTCTCGAACAGCGAGGAGAACAGTTTCCGTTCGATTCGGTTGATGTGGTCGTAGAACGCGGTGTGAGAGATGTCCAGCACCTCCGCTACCTCCCGACCAGTCACGTCCCGGTCGGCGTCGAAAAAGCCCGTGTGGTAAGCCATCTGGGCCACCTCCAGTTGGCGCTCGGTGAGGTCCTCGATGAGTCGGCCCGGCCTACCCGCGGTGTCCAGCGCCCGAGTTCGTTCGCGCTGGGCGACCGGTTCGGCGGCGTCGTAGGTGTTCGAGACCACTTGGTCTATCGAGCGAGTCGTGACGGAATCGGGCACGTCCACGGTCAGCGAGAGGCCCTCCGGGGTCGCCCGCAGGTGTCGGAGGACGGCCCCGTGGTCGGCGAGGACGCCGGTCACGAACTCGTCTCGAATCCGGAGGCCGACGAGGCCACCGTCGTCGGTCCGACGAATCACTTCGGCGTCCGCGACGCCGACGAACTCCTCCGCGGTGGTGACCACGCTGTCTGGGGTCGCCTCCTCGACGGCGGCGAACAGGAGGGTCGTCCCGTCGTCGCTTCGCACGTCGCCCTCGACCGAAAGCGTCGCGCCGGTCTCGCTGGCGAGTCGGTGGAGGACCGAACTCGGCTTCCGGATGCGGTATTCGAGTTCGACCACGGTGTCGCTCCGGAGCGCCGCCTTGCGCTGGACGGCGTTGATGGCCGCGGCCACGGTGTCGCCGAGTTCGCACAGCACCGACCGGACCATCTCGTCGAAGGCGTCGGGCCGGTCGGCGTAGACGTTCAGCGTGCCGAACAGCACGTCGTCGTAGACCAGCGGAATCGACAGCACCGACTGGAAGTCCCGCGACACCGCCTCCTTGCACCACGGGTCGGTCCGGAGGAGGTCGGCGACGTTCGAGACGAGGACGGCCTCGCGGGTGTCGGCGGCCCGGACGCTCGGTTCTCGGTGGCTCGATTCTCGATTGCTTGGTTCCCCGGCGTCGGGACCGAACTCCAGCGACACGCTGTCGAGGTAGCCCTGCTCGTCGCCGGCCCACGCCCGCGGTCGGAGCGACCGACGTACGGCGGTCGTCTCGCCGACCCACGCGAACCGGAATCGGTCGTCGGCGGTCAGGCGCTCACAGACCGCAGACTCGATGTTCTCGCGGGACTCAGCACCGACGAGGGCTTGGTCGATTTCGCGGATGAACTCGTTGACCCGGTTGAGTTTCGAGAGGCGTTCGTTCTGGCGCTGGAGCGCCCGGTCGCGCTCCCGGAGTTCGCCGTCGCGCTCTACGCGGTCGAAGGCCGCCTCGGTCGTCGCCGCCAGCAGTTCTGCGACCTCCTCGCTCACCTCGTCGAAGGTCTCGCCGTCGGCCGCGGCGGCCACGAAGACGCCGTGGTCAGCGAGCGGGACGGCGACGTAATCGCCCAGCGACGAGAGCAGGACCTTCCGGCCCTCTCCTCGGTCGTCGTTCCGGGTTCGGGTCTCGTCCTCCACGAAGGCCCTGCTGACCGCGCTCCGGCCATCGAGGCGGAGGAGCGGGAGCGGTCCGGCGAGGTCGGCAAACTCGTCGGAGGCCGCGGTCGGAGCGAGGGCGTTCTGGTCGCGGTCGAACTGATAGACCGCCCCAGCGGCCGACGGCAGGATGTCGGCCGCGTCGGCGACCACCCGGTCGGCGATTTCGGCTTTCGTCTCGGCGTAGAGCAGGCTTCGACTGGTCTTGTGGAGTTGAGTCAGCGCCCGCTCGCGCTGTTTTCGCTTGGTGATGTCCCGGCAACTGTAGAGGGTGGTCCCGCCTTGAATCGAGACCTGCCGGACGTTGACCAGCAGGGTGTGTTCCCGGCCGTGCTTGTCTGTCGCGGTGCATTCGACGTTGGTCAGGACGCCCTCCGAGTCGAGGCGTTCCCGGTCGAAAAGGTCCTCGCCCAGCAGGGCGTCGATGGTGCCGAGGTCGTGTATCTCCTCGGCGCTGTAGCCGAAGATGAAGTGAACGTTGGGGCAGACGTAAGTGAACTCGCCGTCGTCGTCGGTGACGAGGACGGTATCGGTCATGTTGTTCAGCGTGACGCGATGGAGTTCCTCCGAGCGGCGGAGTTCCTCCTCTAACCGGACGCGCTCGCCGACCTCGTGTCCCGCCACGAGGAGGCGAGTGATTTCGTCCCCGTCGTCCTCGGCGACGGGGCGGACCGTGAACTCGAATCGGACCTCCCGGTCGGCGTCGGCCAGTCCGGCCTCGAACTCGGTGTACTCGCCGTCTCTGGCGCGCTGGACTGCCCGCTGGAGGTCCCGGCGCGAGTCGTCGGTCCACGGGAGGCCCCAGAATCGCTTGCCGAGGAGCGCGCTGTCGTCGGCCCCCAGCGCGTCGAGCGCCCCCTGATTCACCCGAACGACGGTCCCGTCGGGGTCGAGGACCGCGCTGAACTGGTCCGGCGTGGCGAAGAAGGACTCGAACCGGGCGGCGTCCTCGTCACGGCGGCGCTCGTCGGCGTGGCGCTCGACCGCCGCTCTGCATCGGTTCGGGAGGCCGGTCGAATCGGCGGGGACGTAATCGGCCACACCGACCGCGATGGCCTCGCTGGCGAGCGATTCGCTCCCGTCGGTCGGGGCCAAGACGAACGGGGCGGTGACGCCGCGCTCGCGCAGGTCGGCCAACAGGTCGAGGCCGGTGGTCCCGGCGTCGGTCTCCTCGGTGAATCGGCGCGCGGCGACGACGCAATCGACGCCGGTTCGGTCGGTCGCAGTGGCTACCGCCTCGTCGGCCGACCCCGCTGGGCGCACCGAGAACCCGTCGCTGGCCGAGAACTTCGGTCGGAGTCGGTCGCGCCACGAGTCGGGACCGGCCAAGAGGACCCGGACGCGCTCGGTTGCGGTTCGTGACCGAGTAGTATCCATCGTGGCGGTGTTAGCGCGCTCGCCGATAAGAGTCTTCGTTGTGTGGCGGCGGATGGCGTCGGTCGAAAAATTCCCGACTGAGGGCCGGGGAGGACCGATTCGGCGGTCCCGCTCGGAGTAGCGAGGTTACTCCGAAGTCGTTGTCGTCTGGTCGCTCGCGCCGATGTAGTCCTGCAGGGTGCCCTGCTCCGGTTCGGGTAGCTTGGCGACCTGCTGTTCCTGCCGGTTCGTCGGCAGTTTCACGTAGTTGTTCGCGGCGACGTACCGCTCTTGGCCCATGTCCGAGAGCATCGTGAGGATGAACGCCGCTTCCTTCGGCGAGGTGTCTTCCCACGTGTAGCAGTGCAGGTCGCGGTTGAGCGGGTAGTCCTTCGCGCCGAGGTTCTTGCCGTACTCGTAGGTGGTGTCCTCGATGGTGAGCGCGACCGGCGGAACCCGCTCCTCGTCCACGAACGCCAAGGCCATGTACGCGACGGCGTTGTTGGAGTTTGCGACCAGCGTCTGGACCTGCTGGTTCTGGCCCTTCCGCACGTCTACGCCCTCCATCGGCGCGTTCGGACCGCCCAGCACGTTGGCGCGGAAGGAGGTGTCGGTGCCCGACCCCTCGGCGCGACCGATTGCCTGAATCTCCTTGTCCTCGCCGTCGTAGGCGTCGAGTTCCGACCAGTTCGTGAGTTCGCCCCGATAGATTTGCTGAACCTGCTGTAGCGTGAGTTCGGTGACGCCCGCGTCGTAAATCTCCTTGCTGACGACGAGGGGTTGGGCGTCCACGCCGACCACGTGGTCTACGAACTTGTTCAGTTCCTCCTCGCTGTCGTCGGGGAACTCCTGTGCGACCGTCGCGCTCGCGTCACCGATGTCGAGGACGCCGCCCCGAAGCTTCTCCAGTCCGGTCCCGGAGTGGCTCAGGCCGACCGTCACGTTGAACGGCAGGCCCTGACCCGACTCGAAGCCGTATCGGCTAGCCCAGAAGTCGGCGTAGTTCATCTCGGTGTCGATGTTCCACTCTCCCGGTCCCCAGTACTCCGCGTCGCTCGCCGGCGGATTGGAGTTCCAGACCGCCCCGGCCTGACTCGTAATCGGGTACACCGTCGAGGAGCCGCCGATTTTCAGCGGTCCTTGGTTACCACCGTCCTGTGCCGTTGCCGTCCCGGTTACAGCGAGGCTTCCGGCCGCTCCGACAGCCGCGAGGTATTTCCGCCGCGAAACCCGTCCCCCGTTCTCTGACGTGTCTGACGTCATCGAGTAGGACGACGACGTTTCCCCGTAAATCGACTGCTATGAGTGCCATATAGCTGTTTTAGCTCCACGGACGACGGGGGACCGGTACGAAGGAAACAGAGCAGAATGACCCACCTGTCCGAGTTGTCGTTTCGTCCGGACGTTGCGTCGTCGCTTCCCGCGGGCGGTCGGGAGGTTCGTTCGACCGGACGTGTCAGGCTAGAGAATACGCCTCGCGGTTCGGTCACGTCAGTTCGACCGAGACAAATCGCTACAATTTTCTCAGCAATATTATTGTTTCTTATACAAATAGTCGTGTTTCTCTTGGCGTCGGCGACGAGCGTGCCACCGACAGACACACCGCACCGTCACCCCCTGCACGGCACTACCTATTTGTCGCTCGCCGACGACCACGACGTATGCCAGATTCGCCACGCATCGTCGGCATCTGCGGCAGTCTGCGCGACGAGAGCGTCACCAGAGTCGCGCTCGAACACGCCTTGGAGGCCGTCGAGGACGAGGGCGGCACGGGAGTCGTCCTCGACCTGCGCGACTACGACCTCCCGGCCTACGACCCGGACGTGGACGCCGAGGACGCGGGTGACGCTGACCGACTCGCCCGCGAGGTCCGCGAGGCCGACGCCATCCTGCTGGGGACGCCGATGTACCACGGGTCGTACTCCTCGACCCTGAAGACCGCGCTCGACTACTGCGGGTTCGACGAGTTCGAACACAAAACCGTGGGCCTGCTGGGCGTCTCGGGCGGGAGTTTCCCCATCACCGCGCTCGAACACCTCCGGTCGGTCTGCCGGGCACTCGACGCGTGGGTCCTGCCGTATCAGGCCGCCGTCCCCCGGTCGCACAGTTCGGTCCGGGAGGGCACCTTCACCGACGACGAGTTAGCCGAGCGGGTCCGGGAACTCGGCAGAGAGGTGGTCAACTACGCCTTCATCGAACCCTGCCCGCCGACGATGGAGAGCGAGGAGAACGTCGGCGCGGTTGAATAGGATTTATATCGACCAACTCTGCCCCGACCGCAGGTCCCTTTTCCGAGCGACTCGTCGTCGTGACCATGCCGGAGACCAACCGGAAGTACCTACTGGCGAAGCGCCCCGAAGGCAAACCCGACCCCGACACCTTCGAACTGGTCGAAGAAGACGTTCCCGAACCCGGCCCCGGCGAAGTGCTGGTTCGGACGCTCTACCTCTCGGTGGACCCCTACATGCGAGGCCGGATGGACGACCGGGAGTCCTACGCCGACCCGTGGGCGGTCGGCGACCCGCTTCAGGCGGGCGTCGTCGGCGAAGTGGTCGAATCCAACGGAACGGAGTTCGACGCGGGCGACGTGGTGACGGGCAATCTGGAGTGGGCCGACTACGCGACGGCCCGCGGGAGCGACCTCCAAGCGGTCAACCCTGACCTCGGCCCCGTCTCGACGGCGCTCGGCGTCCTCGGGATGCCGGGCCGGACCGCCTACTTCGGCACCCGAGAAGTCGCCGAACCCAAAGCGGGCGACACCTTCGTCGTGACCGGCGCGGCGGGCGCTGTCGGGTCCGTCGCGGGCCAGATAGCCAAGCGGTCGGGTGCCCGAGTGGTCGGGTTCGCCGGGTCAGACGAGAAGGTCGCGTTCCTCGAAGACGAACTCGGATTCGACGCGGGAATCAACTACAAAGACATCGACGACTACGCCGCGGCGCTGGACGAGGCCGCCCCGAACGGCGTCGATAGCTACTTCGACAACGTCGGCGGTCCCATCACCGACGCCGTTTTCTCGAAACTCAACGTGGACGCGAGGGTCGCTGTCTGCGGCCAGATTTCGATGTACAACGCCGAGGAGATACCCACGGGACCCCGAAAGCTCGGGAAACTCATCGAATCGCGGGCCAGCGTCGAGGGCTTCCTCGTCGGCGACTTCGCCCCGCGATTCGAGACCGCAACCCGGCAACTCGCCGAGTGGGTCGCCGCCGACGAGATTCGGTACCGCGAGACCGTCACCGAAGGCCTCGAAAGCGCGCCAGACGCCTTCCTCGGCCTGTTCGAGGGCGAGAACATCGGTAAGCAACTCGTGAAGGTCGGCGAGCGCGACGAGTGAGTCGGTGACCCGCGGTCGGCGACGAGTTACCGCTCCTCGACGACTTCGACTCGCTCGCGCAACCAGTCGGCGGCCGCCTCGACCTCCGCGGAGTCGGTCCCGGTCACTTTCAGTCGATTCCGGTCCTCGACCGCGGGGTAGCTTCCGACGGTCACGTCGAACTGCTCTCTGACGCCCGACACGGCGTCTAACAGCGAGGCCTCGGGTTGGGTCGTGTAGAGCGTCACCGACACCGCGTCGCCGCCAAACTCGTCGGCCACCTCCTCGAACAGCGCCCGCATCTCGCCGGGAACGCCCGGAAAGGCGTAGACGTTTTCGAGGACGCAACCGGGACACAACCCCTCGGGATTGCGGAGCGGCCGACTCCCCGACGGGAGCGCCGCCCACGCATCCACGTCGATTTCGAGGTCGTGGGCCTCGACCGTCTCGGGGTTCTCGTCTCGGTAGGCCGCCACAGTCGCTATCACGTCCTCGCGGACCGTCTCCTCTACCACGAGGTCACGGTCGAACGCGTCGGCGATGGCGTCGGTCGTCACGTCGTCGTGCGTGCCGCCGAGGCCGCCCGTGACGAGTACCGCGTCGAAGGCCTCGGACCACTCGCGCACGGTGTCGGCGACGAGTTGTCGGTCGTCGGGCACGGTGAGGATGCGAGCGACCGTTGCGCCGGCGTCGGTGAGACGGCCGGCGAGCCACGTCGCGTTCGTGTTCTCGGTGTCGCCCGCGAGGACCTCGTCACCGACGGTGAGAATGGCGACTTCCATCGGACAGAGGGACGCTCCTCGCGGACAAAAGGGAAGCGGTCGGCGGACGAGGTCCACGCGAAACGTTAAGCGGGTCGCCCATCACGAAACGGATAGTAAACGATTTTTTGGTCGGTTTCGCTAGTGTCGGATGAAAGGGTGGTCACCCATGCCAGCAGTGCCGCACTACCCCTCGGACGAACCGGACCGCGAGCGAGGCGCACCGGACTTCGGCGAAATCGTGGACGAGATTCTGGAGCGCGACGACCCGACGCCGGCAGTCGCGTGACCTGTTTTTCCGCTTGCCGGCGTGCGGTGGTTTTCCACGAGTGGCATCCACCACTGTACGACCCGAATCGGCAACCCTTTTGATGCTCCCTTGAGCGCAGAACCGACATGCACAAGATAACGAACAGTGGGTGGGTTGAAGTGATAACAGGGTGCATGTTCTCCGGCAAGACCGAGGAGCTACTTCGCAGACTCCGGCGGGCCGAAATCGCGGACCAAGAGGTCGCCGTCTTCAAGCCCTCGCTGGACGACCGGTACGGCGAGGGGACCGTGGGGTCGCACAACGGCCGCCAGTGGGACGCGACCGTGGTAGACCCCGACGAAGGCGTCTGGGACATCGCCGAGGAGCTAAACGGCGAGGAGGTCGTTGCAGTAGACGAGGCCAATTTCTTCTCGGCGGACCTCGTTGAAGTCTGCGAGTTCCTCGCGGACGACGACCGGCGGGTCATCGTCTCGGGCACCGACCAGACCTTCCGGGCCGAACCCTTCGAACCGCTCCCGCGACTCATCACCCTCGCCGAGTACGTGGACAAGTATCAGGCCATCTGCGCGAGGTGCGGCGAACCCGCGACCCGGAACCAGCGACTCATCGACGGCGAACCCGCACACGCCGACGACCCGACAATCATGGTCGGCGCAACCGAGTCCTACGAGGCCCGATGTCGGAACTGTCATACCCTCCGGACCGACTAGCTTCGAGTAATGACCCAGTGGGTCGAGAATCCGACCGGCGGACGTGACCGAGGACCGGTGGCGCTCGCTCGGGCGTGGGTCGAAGTCCTCACCAATCCCCGCCGATTCTTCGAGCGCGGTATCGCGCCGGGCGACCAAGCGCCGGGCCTCGTCTTCGCCATGACCGTCGTGCTGGTCGAGGAGGCCACCCGGTTCGCACTCGTCTCGGGGGCGGCACCTTCCTTCGGCGGTCAGCCTGCGCTCTCGGCGCTGTTCGGCCTCGCGCTGGCCGCGGTGTTCATCGCTCCCGCCGTCCTCCACCTGACCGCCGCGCTCCAGACCGTCCTGCTGATGGCCGTCGTCCCCGACCGCGCCGGGACCAGCGAGACGGTCCAAGTCATCGCCTACGCGACAGCGCCGTGCGTCCTCGCCGGGATTCCGTCACCGACCATCCGGGCGGTCTGTACGCTCTACGGCGCGGGCCTGTTCGTCGTCGGCCTCCGGACGGTCCACGACACGTCGTTCCTCCGGGCGCTCGTCGCCGGGGCGATTCCGGGCGCGCTGGTGTTCGGCTACGCCTTCCGCGGGTTCACAGCGTGGCAGGACCTCCTCGCGCAGTACGGCGTCGAGTTGGGCACCCTCCTCGGGTGAATCGGGTCTCGGCGAACTGGCTGACGGTCGGTCGTCACCCGAAGTTACTCCCGGCCCTTATAAGACGGCGGCTCGCGTAGGTCGGTCCATGCTCAACCTCATCCTCGAGGACTTCATGCTCGAACTCAAGGACGGAGCCATCAAGAACGTCGGTCCCTCGAACAAGTCCGGCACCGCGAAACTGTTCGACGTGGAGTCGGCCGAGGCCCGCGAGTTCGGCGACAAGCGCGTCAAAATCGTCTGCGAGGACGACGAGGGCAACGAGGTCCAAGTCGCGCTGTTCCCCGAGCAGGTTCGGGAAATTGCGAACGACATCGAGGCGTTGGAAGACGATAGCCCCGTGTTCGAGTAACGGACTTCGAGAGTTGTCCTTAGGAAGTAATTAGATGTCTCAGAGGCTCCAAAATAGATTGTAGACAAATATATTTGTTTTCCTGACGCGCGGCGAGCGACTGCTGGGACGACGGAGACCGCACGCCACCGCGCCCCGTGCCTCCCCGCCTCCTCGCGCCTGTCGGCGCTCGTGCGGCGCATCCCGTGGACTGGTTCCCTTCGCGCGCCCGGTGGAGTAACCGTAGTCCCTCGACAGGAAACGTAGTCCTTCGACAGGAAAGCAGTCGAGTCGCGTGACCGGGAGAGCGGTCAACTTTCAAGACGCTCGGCGTCGGGTTTCTACCGGATGGCATCAGACGACGAGGACGGGTCAGGCCCGAGCAAGGCCGACCACTACCGCCACTGGGACGGGAGCGACGAAATCGTCTTCGCGGTCGAGGAGGACCGCGTGCTGACTATCAAGGAGTACGAGAGCGTCGAGGACTTCGAGCGGACCGTCGAGGACTCCGAGTACGTCGGGACCCACGAGGGCGTGGCCGACCTGCCGGGAGTCGAGGCCTTCGCTGACGGGGACGCGCCCGACGAGTAGTCAAACCAGTTTCGACAACAGTTTTAGGCCGGGGCTATATTTCTCGCGTATAAGATGGGTTCGTGTATCATCTGCGGCGCTCCTGCTGACGGCGCTATCTGCGACAGCCACGAGCAGGACGTTCGCTTCGAGTTTACCGGCAGTAATCCGAATCAACTGACGCCGGGACGGTACTACAAAGGAACGGTAGACGGCTTCGCCGAGTTCGGCGTCTTCATCAACATCGGCGACCGAGTGACTGGTCTGCTCCACAAGAGCGAACTCGACCAGCGACTCGACTCGCTCGACTGGGACGAGGGTGACGAGGTGTACGTCCAAGTCACCGGCGTCCGGGACAACGGCAACGTGGACCTCGGTTGGTCCATCCGCCAGTCGGACCGCGAGTTCCGCGGGAAGCTAATCGACGACCCCGAGAAGGGCGCGATTCTCCCCGAGGACGCTGACGACTCTGAGACCGACGACGGCGACGACCAGCAGGCCACGACCGACGGCGCTGGAACGGTTGACCCCCAGACTCAGCGCGACGAGGCCGAAGAAGAAGAAGACACCGACGACGCGGAAGCCGACGAGTCCGAAAGTGAGACCGACGACGCCGCGAGCGAGGCCGAGAGCGACGAACCGGCCCGTGTCCAAATTGAGACGCTGAGCGACCGCGTGGGCGAGACGGTCCGCATCGAGGGCGAAATCGTCGGCGCGCGCCAGACCAGCGGCCCGACCGTCTTCGAGGTCCGCGACGAGACCGCGACCGTCGATTGCGCCGCGTTCGTGGAGGCAGGCGTCCGGGCGTACCCCGAGGCCGAGACGGGCGACCTCGTGCGACTCGACGGCGAGGTCGAACTCCGGAACAACGAACTGCAGGTCGAGACCGAGGACCTCGAAAAACTCGACGGCGACGACTACGAGACCGTCGAGACTCGCCTCGAAGACGCCCTGCGCGCCGAGGCCCGCCCCGACGACGTGGACCTGCTGGCCGACCACGAGTCGGTGTCCGCGGTCCACGACCGCATCCGTGACGCCGCCGAGGAGATTCGACGCGCGGTCATGGAGTCGCGCCCGGTCATCGTCCGGCACAACGCCACCGCCGACGGCTACGTCGCCGGCGCGGCAATCGAGCGAGCGGTCCTCCCGCTGGTCCGCGACGAACACGCCAAGAGCGACGCCGAGTACCACTTCTTCGACCGGCGACCGCTTGAGGACGGCGACTACGACATGGCCGACGCGACCAAGGACGTGACGACGATGCTCGACAACCGCGAGCGCCACGACGAGAAGCTTCCGCTGTTCGTCGTCGTCTCCGCGGGGAGTACCGACGAGTCCCGCGACGGCTTCGAACTGCTCGACATCTACGACGCGCCCCGCGTCGTCGTGGACGCCGGCTACCCCGACGAGGACGTGGCCGACCTCGCGGACGTGGCGGTCAACCCCTACCTCGAAGGCGAGGAGGCCGACGACGTGACCGCGGGCGTCCTCGGCACGAACCTCGCGGCCCACGTCAACGACGACGTGCGCGAGGGCGTCGCCCACCTCCCGGCGGTCAGTTACTGGGACGAGACCCCCGAGGCCTACACCGACCTCGCCAGCGATGCGGGCTACGACGAGGCCCACACCACCGCGCTCCGCGAGGCAGTCGCGCTGGAAGCTTACTACCAGTCCTACGAGGACAAGCGCGAACTGATTACGGACCTCCTGTTCGAGCACGAGAAGCGGGACCTCGCCGAACACGTCAGCGAGCAGTTCAGCAAGAAGCTCCAGAACGAACTCGACACCGTGGAGCCGAACCTCTCGGTTCGGGGCGCTAACGGCGTCTCGTTCACCGTCCTCGACACCGAGGCGTTCACCCACCGCTTCGACTTCCCGCCGACGGGTCTCCTGCTGGACGAGATTCACCGGCGCGAACTCGGCGCGGAAGGCGCTTCCGACGGCAACCACGTCACCCTCGGCGTGGGCGAAGACGAGATTCACGTCCGGAGCGACGGCCGGGTCAACGCCCGCGAAATCGCCGAGTCCGCCAGCGAGGAGGTCGGCGACGCCGGCATCTCGGCGAAGGGCACCCGAGACGGAGCCATCGAGTTCCTCTCCGGCGAGCGCGAGGCCGCCCTCGACGCGGTGGTCCTCGCCATCAGCGACCGGCTCTGAACTGCGACCACTGCGGACAGCGCAGAAGACGCTTCTTTCGGCCGTTTTCGTCACGAGCGACTGCTGGGGAGCCTCCTCAGAGCATGCCGAACAGCACCGTCGTCCAGAACAGGACGAGGAACGCGCCGACGACCACCCAGAAAAGCTTCCGGACGAGGT
Organism: Halorussus lipolyticus; assembly: GCF_029338375.1. Taxonomy (NCBI): domain Archaea; kingdom Methanobacteriati; phylum Methanobacteriota; class Halobacteria; order Halobacteriales; family Haladaptataceae; genus Halorussus; species Halorussus lipolyticus. Next base: position 1,399,766 of record NZ_CP119804.1, read on the forward strand.
GCATGTCGTCGAACGCCGAGGGGTTCGGCTTGGTAACGTGGCCGTTGCTCATGACTCGGGAGTTCGTTTCACTTCGGGAAGTAGTCTCGGTGAGAACTCTGGGTAGTGTTCAGGTCAACAGGCGAAACCGGGATTGGGGTCTCGAAAGCCCGCCAAGGAGAGTTGATGATGCGCCGGCTGAAACTAGAGGCGGATGCGCTACTTTGAATCGCCTGTGGGTCTACCCCTCGCCGTCCGCGGGAGTAGACGCTCGCACTGCCTCCGACTCACGCCCCACCGAGAGCGGCGCGGCCCAGAGTGCGAGCGCACCCCCGCCGACCAACAGCACCGCGCCGAGTGCCGCCAACATCCGGGGGAGCGCCGCGACGGCGAGCGCGCCGGCGGCGATTTTGAGCGGTGCGACCGCAACCGACCGGAGCATCGAGACGGTGCTGAGGACCGACGCGCGTCCTCGGGACCGAATCCCGTCGTTGATGCGGCCGTCGGCGAGCGGCCGAGAGGTCGCGCCGAGCGCCCGCAGGAGGAAAAAGAGCGGGAGCGCCAGCCACGGTTCCGCGAGGAGGGCGACGAGACCCACACCCGCCAGAAACGGGGCGACCCGGAACCAGTCTTCGACGCCGACGACCTCCTCGATTCTGCCGGTCTGGCTCACTGCGGCGGCCGAGACCAGCGTCAGACCGGCGTAAATCGTGCCGAGGCGCTCGGGCGCAATCGACAGGACCTCGACGCTGACCGGTTGGACGAACAGGAGCGCCGACGAGACCACCCCGAGGAACAGCGCGGTGTAGGCGACGAACGCCCGGAGACCGGGCCGGGCCAGCGCGGTCCGCGTGACGGCGACGGCCTCTGAGGGGGTGAGGTAGTCCGAACCGTCGGAGTCTGGGTCGGAATCGTTTTCCGCTTTTTGGACCTCTTTTTTATTTCCTTTCGCGTTCTTCTGATTGCTTTCGGCATCCTCCGAGGGCACCGCCACGAGGAGCAAGGCGGCTCCGCCGAGGAGCGCGGCGGCGTCGAGCGCCCACGGCAGGACGTGGCTGACGGCGTAGGCGCGACTGCCGACGAGGGCCGCGCCCGCCTGTCCCGCGAGGCCGAGCGCGCGGGCGCGGCCCGAGACGCGCGCGAACTCGGCTTCTGCGTCAGCGTCGGCCAGCATCTCGTAGAGCCACGCATCTGACGCGCCCGACGAGAACGTCGCGCCGACGGCCCGGACCACCACCGCGACGAGGAAGGCCGGGAAGGAGTGGGCCAGCGCGTAGCCTACTGCTCCGGCGGCACCGAGCGCGTTGGCCAGCGCGAGGCCGTTGCGCCGACCGATGCGGTCCGCGAGGTAGCCCGTCGGGAACTCGAACCCGAGGACTGCCACGGTAAACGTCGCTTCCAACAGGCCGAACTGGGCCAGCGAGAGGCCCCGCGACTGGTAGAAGACGACGTAGATGGGGACCGTGAACGCAAGCGACCGCGAGACGACGTAGAGGTAGAATACGCCGACCGGCCGCGACGGCAGGCGGTCGGCAACCGACTCGAAGGGTTCGCTGTCTCGGGCGGGTCCCGGCATGTAGTGTGACAATTATCACACAGCGACGTGAAGCTTCTCCGAGACGTTATACCGTCACACACTCTCACGGAGAAACCAGCGTGGGTCCTCGCCGCCACCTCTGCCATTGCGGTTTTCCGACGCGACGGCGTATCGGGGTTCGACATGAGCGCACTCGATACCGCGGGGGTCGCGGTCGGCGCGTTCTGGTTGCAGACCGGCGGGAGTTGCGCGCAGAACCGGATTCGGCGGTTTCGTGACTTTCCACAACCGCCATGGGTGGGGTAAAGGGGCCGGTCGCTTTGGAAGACATCTTCAGTACCCCCATTCTGACGATTCCGTCGAGAATCCGGACAGCAGAAAAAGAGACCAATCTATCGAACCAACCTCGCACCCATAGACGACACCCTTTTCCCGACCAACCGACCAAAAACAGGTAATGAGTACCGAGACGCCGGACGCCACCGAGACCGAGGCGTTCGAGCGAGTCTGCGAGGAGCTAGTCGAGCGCATCCTCGACGGCGACATCGAGCGCGACGACTTGGAGAGCGAAAAGCTATCGGTCTGTTCGAAATACTCGTCGCCGAAGGTCCCGAAGAACTCCGAACTGCTGGACTACGCCCCCGAGGAGCGCCGCGAGGACCTCCAAGAGGTCGTCCAGAACAAACCAGTCCGGACGGCCTCGGGCGTCTCACCGGTCGCCATCATGACGAGTCCCCACCAGTGTCCTCACGGCAAGTGTCTCTACTGTCCGGGCGGACCGGGGTCGGAGTTCTCGTCCTCGCAGAGCTATACCGGTCACGAACCCGCCGCGGCACGCGGGGTGCAGAACGACTACGACCCCTACGGGCAGGTCACGCTCCGATTGGAGCAGTTGCGCGAAATCGGCCACCCGGTCGATAAGGTCGAACTCATCCTGATGGGCGGGACGATGACCGCCCGGAGCCACGACTATCAGGAGTGGTTCGTCAAGCGCGCGCTGGAGGCGATGAACGACTACGACACCGACAAGTCGCCCGAACCCGCCGAGGGCGTCAGTTTCGCCGAGGACCCACAGAACGTCGATTTCCGCTACCTCGAAGATGTCATCGCCGAGAACGAGCAAAACGACATCCGGGCCATCGGCATCACCTTCGAGACCAAGCCCGACTGGTGTGACCCCGAGCAAATCGACCGGATGCTCGACTTGGGCGGCACGAAGGTCGAGGTCGGCGTCCAGACCACCTACGAGCGCATCAACCGCGAGATGCACCGCGGCCACGGCGTGCAGGCCTCCATCGACGCCAACCAGCGCCTCCGGGACGCCGCGTTCAAGGTCGGGTTCCACATGATGCCCGGCCAACCCGGCATGTCCAAAGAGATGTGTCTGGAGGACTTCCGCAGACTGTTCGAAGACGAGAAGTGGAAACCGGACTACCTCAAAATCTACCCGACGCTCGTGGTCCGGGGCACCGCGACCTACGACTGGTGGTATCAGGACGAGTACGAACCCCTCCAGAACGAGGAGGCCGCCGAACTCGTCGCGGAAATCAAGTCGATGATTCCAAAGTACACCCGCCTCCAGCGCGTCCAGCGCGACATCCCCGCGGACTTCATCGACGCCGGCGTCTGGAAGTCGAACCTCCGGCAACTCGCTCGCCAGAAGATGGACGACCACGGGTGGGAATGTGACTGCATCCGGTGCAGAGAGGTCGGGATGAACGACGAGGACCCCGAAACCGTCGAACTCGACGTGATGACCTACGAGGCCGCCGGGGGAACCGAACACTTCATCAGCTACGAGGACCCCGACAAGGACCTCCTCATCGGGTTCTGCCGACTGCGATTCCCCGGCGACCCGGTTCGCCGTGAACTCCAAGACGCCGCGCTGGTCCGCGAACTCCACGTCTACGGCCCGATGGTCGAGGTCGGCGACCAGAGCCACGACTGGCAACACAAGGGGTACGGAAAGAAACTCCTTCGGAAGGCACAGGAAATTGCGGCCGACGCGGGCTACGACAAGTTGAGCGTCATCTCCGGCATCGGTGCGCGAGAGTACTACCGAGAGAAGTTGGGCTACTATCAGGACGGGCCGTACGTGAGCAAGCGGCTCTGAACCGGCGGAGCGATTGCATCGCGGCGAGTGGTGGCGTGACGAGTCGAGACGCCGTAGCGATAGGTCTTTCCGCCAGAACGAGCAATCACGGAGCATGGACCAGAAGCGGGAACTGTCGAGTATCGACCTCGCCGCCGTGGTCTCCGAGTTGGGGACCTACGAGGGCGCGAAACTCGACAAGGCTTACCTCTACGACGACGACCTTCTGCGGTTCAAGATGCGGGACTTCGACCGAGGACGGGTCGAACTCCTCGTGGAAGTCGGCGACCTGAAGCGTGCCCACGTCTCGGACCCCGAAAACGTCCCCGACGCACCGGGACGACCGCCGAACTTCGCCATGATGCTCCGGAATCGGCTCTCGGGCGCTGACTTCGCCGGCGTCGAGCAGTACGGCTTCGACCGCATCCTCCAGTTCCACTTCGAGCGCGGCGACGAGGACACCACCGTCGTCGCCGAACTGTTCGGGCAGGGCAACGTCGCGGTGCTGGACGAGACCAACGAAGTCGTGGATTCGCTCGACACCGTGCGCCTGAAATCTCGGACCGTCGCGCCGGGAAGCCAGTACGAGTTCCCCGACGAGCGAGTCAACCCCCTCGAAGTCGATTACGAGACCCTCGCGGCCTACATGGACGAGTCCGACACCGACATCGTGCGCACCCTCGCCACCCAACTCAACTTCGGGGGCCTCTACGCCGAGGAGGTCTGCACTCGGGCAGGCGTCGAGAAGGGCAAGGACATCGCGGACGCCACCGAGGAGGACTACGAGGCCGTCTTCGACGCCATCCAGCGCCTCGCCGAGCAGGTCCGCCAGCGCGAGTTCGACCCCCGCGTCTACCGCGAGGACGACCGACTCGTGGACGTGACCCCGGTGGCCCTCGAGGAGTACGCTGGCCTCGACTCCGAGGCGTTCGACACCTTCAACGAAGCGGTCGATTTCTACTTCGCCAACGTCGATTACGAGGGCGACGACGCCGGCGACCAGAGCGGGGCCGGCGACCAGCGCCCCGACTTCGAGGCCGAAATCGAGAAGCAAAAGCGCATCATCCAACAGCAGGAGCAAGCCATCGAAGGCTTCGAGCAAGAGGCCGAACAGGAGCGCGAGAAGGCCGAACTCCTCTACGGCCACTACGGACTGGCCGACGAGATTCTGAAGACGGTCCAGAGCGCTCTCGAACAGGGGACCTCGTGGGACGAAATCGAACAGCGTTTCGACGAGGGCGCGGAGCAGGGTATCTCTGCCGCCGAGGCGGTGCAGGGCGTGGACCCCGAAAACGGGATGATAACGGTCCGAATCGACGGGACGAACGTCCCCCTCGACGCCGAGATGGGCGTCGAGAAGAACGCCGACCGACTCTACACCGAGGCCAAGCGCATCGAGGAGAAAAAAGAGGGCGCGCTGGCCGCCATCGAGGACACCCGCGAGGATTTGGACGAGGCCAAGCGCAGAAAGGAGGAGTGGGAGGCCGAACCCGACGACAGCGGCGAAGACGGAGGCGAGGGCGACGAAGACGAGCAAGAGGAAATCGACTGGCTCTCGGAACTCTCGATTCCGGTCCGCAAGCAGGAGCAGTGGTACGAGCGGTTCCGGTGGTTCCGGACCAGCGACGGCTTTCTGGTCATCGGCGGGCGCAACGCCGACCAGAACGAGGAGTTAGTACAGAAGTACTTGGAAGGTAACGACCTGTTCTTCCACACCCAAGCCCACGGCGGCCCCGTGACCGTCCTCAAGACCTCGGACCCGAGCGAACCCTCCCGCGACGTGGACGTGCCCGACCAGAGCAAGCGCGAGGCCGCCCAGTTCGCGGTCTCCTATTCGTCGGTCTGGAAGGACGGCCGGTTCGCCGGGGACGCCTACATGGTCACGCCGGACCAAGTGAGCAAGACCCCAGAGAGCGGCGAGTACCTCGAAAAGGGCGGGTTTGCCATCCGAGGAGACCGCAACTACTTCCGTGACATCGAGGTGGGCGTCGCAGTCGGGATTTCGTGCGAACCCCACACCCGAGTGCTAGGCGGACCGCCCTCGGCCATCGTCCCGCAGGTCGAGACCCACGTCGCGGTCGAACCCGGCCGGTACGCCCAGAACGACATCGCCAAGCGCATCTACCGGGAGTTCCGCGAGCGGTTCGAGGACACCTCGTTCGTCCGGAAGGTGGCCAGCGCCGACCTGATTCAGGAGTTCCTGCCGCCCGGCGGGAGTCGGATGAAAGACGAGTAGGAGATACCGAGACTCCTCGTTTCGCGTTCCAACGCTACTGTTTTCGACCTCAGTTCTGAGCTACCCTCGGTCACACGCCAATTTAAGACGATGGCAAGTGTCTATGTGTTGAAGAAGCCGCTTCCGATAGAGGGGGTTATTCGAAAACCATCATGTTCGAAACAGCACTCAGATACCTCGTGGACGGCGACGACGGCGTGGAGACGATTCTGGTCGGCGGACTCCTCACCCTTCTGGGGTGGCTCCTGATTCCGGCGGTGTTGGTCGCGGGCTACCTCCAGCGAGTTCTCGCGCGGACCAACGCCGGCGAGGACGCGCCGTCGTTCGACGACTGGGCCGACCTGTTCTGGGACGGCCTGAAGGCAATCGGCGTCACGGTAGCCTACTTCGCGGTGCCGGTGGTGTTGCTGACCGCGGTACTGGCGAGTCTGGTGGTGTTCTCGGTCGAGACCACGGTGACGGCCGAGGAGACCGTCGCCGACCCCGCCACCGTCGCCGAACCCGTCACGAACGTCGGTCCCGACCTTCTGACCGTCGTCATCGTCTTCGGCGGACTGGCGCTGGCCGGCATCACGTCGCTGGTCGCGTGGTACGCCCTCCCCGCCGCGCTCAACCGCCTCGCGGTCGAGGACCGATTCGGCGCGGCGTTCGAGTTCGGACGGCTCTGGCCGGTTCTGACGAGCGAGGCCTACGCGACCGGGTGGCTAATCGCGCTGGTGGTCCTCGTGGTCGGCGGCGCGCTGGTGAGCGGTCTGGCGTCGATTCCCCTCCTCGGGTGGGCGCTGATTCCGTTCGCGTCGTTCTACCTCAACGCCGTCGCGTTCTCGCTCTACGGACAGGGCTACCGCGATGCGACCGGGACCGGTCGTCGGGAGTCGGTCGAAGGCGAGCGCCAGACCTCGGCCTAACCAGCTTTTAGAAGTATTTACATATTCTAAAGGAGTATTTTCTTGTCTTTGAGAACGATTTTAGTTTCTGTCGGCGGAGTCACCGGGGCGACCGCGGCCGACGCCGAGACGCCAGAACTAACTCCGCCTGCGCGAATCCTCCACCGTGTTCCGCGAGGCCCTGACCTATCCGGTCCGAGGAGACCACGAGACCCTTCTCGTCGGTGTCATTCTCTCGCTGGCGGTCGGTCTCCTCGCCAGACTCGGCGTCCTCGCGCTCCTCGCAGTCGTTCCCGTGGTCCTGCTGGCAGGCTATGCCCTCGCAGTCGTCCGGGCCACCGCGGAGTCCGGCGGTAGCACCGCGTCACTGCGCGAGGACTCGCCGCCCCGGTTCGGCGACTTCCGGGCGCTCGCAGGCGACGGCCTCCGGGCGCTGGTCGTCGCGGGTAGCTTCCTGCTGGTGCCGGCCGTCGGCCTCGCAGTGACGGTTCGCGGCGCGGCCGCCGGCGGTGGGCCGGCGGGACTGGGCGCGACCGTCTTCGTCCTCGGCGCAAGTACGACGGTCCTGCTGGTCTCGCTGGCGTTCGCCTACCTCCTGCCCGCGGCGCTGGCCGGGGTCGCCCGGCGTGGCGACCTCTCGGGGGCCTTCGACCGCGGGCGACTCCGCCGCCTCGCCGGCGACGGTGGCTACTTCGTCGGGTCGGTCGGAGCGTTGGTGGTCGGGGCGAGCGCAGTGGTCCTCCTCGGGTCGCTGACAGCACTGGGTCGGCCCGGCGAGGTGGCGGCGCTCGCGCTCTCGTTCTACGCGCTGGTCGCGGTCGCTCGGCTACTGGGTCGTGGAGTCGCTCGATGAGGAATCGTCGGCTGTCGAGTATTCTAACTACCGCAGTAGCAGTCGCTCAGGGTCTTGAACAGACGGGGTAGGTAAACCAGCGGTACCACACGTGGAAACCACGCGGGCTGAAAGGGGCTGGCCGACCGTGCCGTCTACGTCTCGCTTTCTTTTGTCGGTACAAAACACCTCCGATACGCCGGCCCGGTGACCGGCGGCGACTCGATAGCCTGTCACGGCCGTCGTCCAACGTTCGACCGCAGGTAACTTATCGCCTGCCGACCCATTTCCGGACATGCGAATCAGCAACCGCCAGCGGGTCGATGGGGGCGGAGAGCGCATCACGCTCGTCCCCGAGAGTCTGGACGACCTCTGGCATCTCACCTACGTCCTCGAACCCGGCGACCTCGTGTCGGGCGACACCACCCGGCGCATCCAGCGCAACGACGACCAGATGCGCGACACCGGCGGCGAGCGAGAACACATGCACGTCACCATCGAGGTCGAATCGGTCGAGTTCCACAAGTTCGCCAACCGCCTCCGGGTCGGCGGCGTCATCGAGAACTGCTCGCGCGAGGACCAACTCGGCCAGCACCACACCATCAACTTCGAGGAGAACAAGGAACTCGCCATCGAGAAGGTCTGGAAGCCCGACCAACTCGACCGCTTGGAGGAGGCCGAGGAGGCCACCGACAATCCCGACGTGGCCATCGTCACGGTCGAGGAGGGCCAAGCCCACATCCACACCGTCGCCCAGTACGGGGCCGAGGAGCGCGCCGAGTTCACCGGCACGACCGGGAAGGGCGAGTACGCCCGAGGCCGGGACGAACTGTTCGCGGAACTCACCGATGCCGTCTCGCGCCTCGACGTGGACGCCATCGTCCTCGCCGGACCGGGGTTCACCAAGCAGGACGCCTACGACTACATCGAGGAGGAACACCCCGACCTGACCGAGAAGATAACCACGGTAGACACCAGCGCGGTCGGCGACCGAGGAGTCCACGAGGTCCTCAAGCGCGGCGCGGTCGAGGAGGTCCAGAAGGAGACCCGCATCGCCGAGGAGGCCGAACTCATCGACGAACTCACCCGCCGAATCGGCGAGGGGGCCAGAGCGGCCTACGGTGCCGAGCAGGTCCAGAAGGCCGCCGACTTCGGGGCCATCGAGCATCTCCTGTTGCTGGACGAGCGCCTGCGGGTCGAGCGCGGCAACGAGGGCGAGTGGGACTTCGACGTGAACGACCTCATCACCACGACCGAGCAGAAGGGCGGCGACGTGACCGTCTTCTCCAGCGAGTTCGCGCCGGGCGACCAACTCGAAGGGTTCGGCGGCATCGCCGCGCTCCTGCGCTACCGGTTGGAGTAAGCGAAAGACGACCCCCGACCCATGAATCTGGAACGCTGGCTGGATTACGTCTTCTTCGCCGGTCTGGAAGTCTCGGTGCTGTCGATTCCGGCGCTCGTAATCCTGCTGTTCGCCACCCCGCAGGGTCCGATTTCGCTGGCCGCGCTGACCGCGGTCTGCGCGCTGACCTGCGCCGTCGGCACTCTCCGCGGCGGGTGGTTCGATTCGCGGGACTGGCCGCCGCCGGGCGACCCCTACACCATCCCGGTCCGGTCGGCCTACTATAGCGCGACCATCGCCGGGGCGGCCTATCTGGGGTCCGCTGGCCTCGTCGCGCTTGACACGCCGGTCGCCGGTATCGCAATCGCGGCGCTCGTCTCGGTCGTCGGTGCCGCCGCGCTCCCCCGCGTCCTCGGCGGCGTGGCCTCGCTGGCCGACCGCCTTCAGTCAGTCTGAACCGAGGACGACCGCGGGCAATACGTATCATCGTTTTCGATTGTATTTTATTTGGTTAGCACTTCTAAAGGTACTTCTCTCGCGTAATCGTCGGTCGCTACCTCCGACCCTGAGCTTCGACCGCTCCGAATCGCCCCGGAACAGGCAACTTTTTCCACCCGCTACCCTACAAATCCGGTATGAACCTCTCGGACGAACAGCAGGCCATCCGCGACGTGGTGCGGGAGTTCGCGGTCGAAGAAATCCGCCCGACCGCCGAAGCAGGCGACCGAGAACAGACCTTCCCCGAGGAGGTCTGGGACGGACTCGCCGACCTCGACATGACCAGTCTCACGGTGCCCGAGGAGTACGGCGGCCTCGACGTGGACCGCCTGACCTACAGCATCGTCAACGAGGAGGTCGCTTACGGCCAACTCGCGGTTGCGACCGCACTGTCGGTCCACAGCCTCGCAACCTCCTGCATCGCCGAGTTCGGCGACGAGGACCAGAAGGAACGCTGGCTTCCCGACATGGCCGAGGGTCGCCCGGTGGGCGCGTTCGCGCTCTCGGAACCCCAAGCCGGTTCCAACCCGGCCGAGATGACCACCGAGGCCCGACGCGAGGGCGACGAGTACGTCATCAACGGCAAGAAGCAGTGGATAACCAACGGCCACCGCGCTGGCGTCGTCGTCCTGTTCGCCAAGACCGACCGCGACGACCCGCGGTCTGTCACCCAGTTCGTCGTGCCGAAGGACGCCGACGGTCTCGAAGTCGGCAAGAAGGAAGACAAACTGGGCCTTCGCGCCAGCGACACCACGACCCTCATCTTCGAGGACGTGCGCATCCCCGCCGAAAACCGCCTGACAGAGGAGGGCAAGGGCCTCTCGGCGGCCTTCCACATCCTGAACGGCGGGCGCATCGGCATCGCAAGCCAGTCGGTCGGACTGGCCCAGTCGGCGCTGGACGAGGCAGTCGAGTACTCGCAGGACCGCGAGCAGTTCGACCAGCCGATTTCGGAGATTCAGACGATTCGCCACAAACTGGCCGACATGCAGACCCAACTGCAGGCCGCCCGCCTGCTGACTCGGGACGCCGCCCGGCGCGACGACCGGGGCGAGAATGTCGAGATGGCCGCCAGCATGGCCAAGTACTTCGCCAGCGAGGCCGCGGTCGATGTGGCCAACGAGGCGGTCCAGATTCACGGCGGGTACGGCTACACCACCGACTTCGACGTGGAGCGACTCTACCGCGACTCGAAGATTCTGCCCATCTACGAGGGGACCTCCGAGATTCAGAAGAAAGTCATCGCGCGGAACGTGCTGGAGTAGTCCGAACCCCACGAGACCGCTCGAACCACCGCTACACTTATTATCTCGCTATTTAAACCGGAGAAAACGTTATGGTCGTTTCCGAGGACTCGAAGCTAGTCGATTTCGACGCGGACGCCGCGCTGGCTTCTGCCCGCGAGGAGTTCGAGGGAGAGATTCGCCTCTGCGTGGAGTACACCGCCGACGAGTTCCACACCCTCTACGCCGACGAGACGACGCTCGCGCTCTACGGCGACCGCGAGCAGATGGCCGACCACTTCGAGGAGGTCCACTCCTACGTCCACGTCGATTTCACCGAGCGCGACCTGTTCGAAGACGTGTTCGTCGGCGCGGGCGGCGTCCGGTCGTTCGTCGCCCAGATGGACCACGTGACGTTGGTTCGGGTCCTCTCGGGTCAGCAGGGCCTGTTCTTCTCGACCGACCCCGGAGCCGAGGTGACGGCGCTCGTGGAGGCCGTCGAGGACGAACTGGACTGACCACCGACACCTCTTTTTCGGCGGTGGCCCTACCGCGAGTCGTGACCCGAGACGACGCCGACGAGTTGGCCGCGGTGGTCTACGACCTCGACGGGACGCTGGTCCGACTCGACGTGGACTGGGAGGCGGTAGACGCCGGACTGGTGGCCCTGCTGGAACGCGAGGGCGTGGATACCGACCCCCTGACGATGTGGGAACACCTCGACGCCGCCGAAGAGGCCGGCGTGGGCGACGAGGCCGACGAACTCGTCGCCGAGGCCGAGCGCGAGGGGGCCGAGAACTCCCGGCGACTCGAACTCGCGGACGCTCTCACCGACCGCGAGATTCCGGTCGGCGTCTGCTCGCTCAACCACGAGTCGGCGGTCCGCATTGCCTTGGACCGCCACGACCTGACCCGACACGTCGAGAGCGTGGTCGGCCGGGGGACCGTGCCCGAGCGAAAACCCCACCCGCGCCCCCTGCTGGCGGCAATCGAGGAGTTGGGCGTCGAACCCGAGAACGTCCTGTTCGTCGGCGACTCGGCGAGTGACGAGAAGACCGCCGAACGCGCCGGGACGAAGTTCGAGTGGGTGGAGTGAGACGAAGTTTCGTCGGGACGCGTTCGGTGATACCGACGACCAGTCTGGGTGGACTGAAAGGGGCCGCGAGCTCGCATTTACTGTAGTCGTCTCAGCACGGCCAGTATTTCGCGGGCGCAGAACTGCGCCCGCGAAATATCCTGCTGAGCGACTGCGAGCGGGCGGGGGATTTCTAAAGCGTCATCACTGCAGGCTCACGTTCTACTGATTTGACTGAACCCGAGGAGACGATTCACTCCTGACTCCGAGCGTACAGAAACACGCCCACTGCGACGACGAACCAGACCAGCGCGCCGACCCGAATCGCAAACTCGGCTCTCGCGGCCCACGTCGGGAGCGAGACCCCGACGAGCAGAGAGACGACGGCGACGACCGGCGCGCCCACGACGATGGTGAGGGCGAAGGTGGTCTGCATCACCCACGCGTAATCGACGCCCTCGGGGTCGTGGGACTCGACTGGTTCGGGCACGTCTGGAACGCGGGACGCTCGGGGCTTAAACGTTGCAGTCTTAGGCCCTCCAGAAGTAGTCGAGACCGACAGCAGAGAATTTTAGTTTATATTCGGACAGTCACAGTTGTTGTCTATTACGTATGCCTCGGAGTCTCCGGGCTGAACACCTAGTTTAGAGTAGGGGTAGACATTGATTAATTCAGCCAGATTAGCTGCTCCGTAGACGAAGTGTCCCTGAAGTTGCGCAGTTCCGTTGTACTCTCCGGTATCCTTGTTCTTTGACCCGTTTTGGACTCCTTTATAAGTCCACGCAAAATCTACATCCGTAGCGTATGCACTATGAGAAATGCTATCCACTGTATTTAGATCGTCCCAACTCCAATTAACTTGATGGTGGAACTTCCAAGCGTTTGTTCCGTACCACGTTTTTGCTGGGTAGACGATTTCGTCGCTTGATTCTCCAGAAGAACTGGTGCTAACACCAGAGTTGGTAACTCTCTTTCTACCTATTTTCGTCACTTTCTGAGATTCCAGAACTGCCTCCTGTCGATTAGGGGTCAACTCTTGGAAAATGGCCTCTTGTTCGTCTTCTTCGTACTCATGGAATTTCAGCATGAATTCCTTTAATTCGCCGCGGTCAGTAGGATTGAACCGCAGATCAATATTCTCGTGGTTTTCAGATGGGGACTTCACTGACTCTTTTGCAAGAGTGTTTCCAACAAAGCTTAGTCCCAGAGCGGAGGAAAGTCCGTAGGAGACCACTTTTCTACGGCTGTGTTCGCCATATTTATTATTATCTTTTGACATCGCAACTATATCTAGTAACAGGGTGATTAAATATGTTTTCAATAAGATAGAATATAAACATTTTATTATCTACATAAACGACTATTATTCTGGCTTGTATATTCAGAATCACCGATGTTAACACAGTATCAGAAAAATTTATTAAAGCTGATAGGGGAATCTGTGCTACTTTTATTATTTATAACTCCAATACTATATAAGATTTATTGGTCGATTGGGAAGCAGGCATTGGTTCTTCTAGGTGTAGAGTGGCCAATAACGTTAGAAAATATGGCTGTTGGCCTTACTCTTGGCCTATTTTGTCTTATCATTTCACTACACAATACCTTTGAGCTGTTAACATATATGGAGAAATAATCATATCTCGATCTTAAGATACGCTATTTGGGACGTATCGATTGTGGAACCGAACAGGTTTAACATACCGCGAACCAGTCCACGAACATGACGACCGTTCAGGACCTCGCGGAGAAGGCGGGCGAGGAGGAGATTACGATGCTGACCGCGTACGACGCGCCCACCGCCGGAATCGTGGACGAGGCCGGGGTGGACGTAATTTTAGTCGGCGACAGCATGGGCAACGCGGTCATGGGCCACGACTCGACGCTCCCCGTGACTGTCGAGGAGATGCAGAGTCGGACCGCCTCGGTCGCTCGCGGGGCCGACGACGCGCTGGTGGTCGCTGACATGCCCTTCCTGAGTTACGGCGTGGACCGGAGCGAGGCCGTCGAGAACTGCGGCCGGATGCTCAAGGAGGCCGACGCCAACGCCGTCAAAATCGAGAGCGGTCCCCACACCGTCGAACTCACCGAGCGACTCGTGGACTTGGGGATTCCCGTGATGGCCCACCTCGGGCTTACTCCTCAGCGCGTCAACCAGTTGGGCGGCTACTTCCGGCAGGGAACCGACGAGGAGAGCGCGGGCGAGATGCTGGAACTGGCGAAGGCCCACGAGGACGCCGGGGCCTTCTCGCTGGTACTGGAACACGTCCCCTCGAACGTCGCGGGCCAGATTACCGACGCCCTCGACATCCCGACCATCGGCATCGGCGCTGGCCCCGACACCGACGGGCAGGTCCTCGTGCTGAACGACGTGTTCGGCATGAGCGAGCGCAGTCCCTCCTTCTCCGAGCAGTTCGGCGACGTGCGCAGTGAGATGGAGCAAGCGGTCGAGGGGTTCCGCGACGCGGTGGAGTCAGGAGAGTTCCCCGCCGAGAAGCACAGTTACGAGGAAGCCGAAATCGACGACATTTACTGATTTTCGGAGTTTCAGGCCCTTTCGATGGCGTCGGTGGTCTCGTCGGCCTTCACGTAGTCGAACAGCGCGACGGCGACCAGCGCCCCGCCGAGGCCCGCCATCGCTTCGACCGGGGTGAGAAATCCCGCGGGTCGGGCCGGAGCGACGAGGAGGCCGACCCCGACTGCGCCAGCGACGAGACCCGCCCCGACCGACTTCGCCAGCGCGTGTCCTCCCGACTGGCCCGGAACGCGGTCGGTCAGCAGTTCGTAGACGCCGAGGGTCGTGAACCCCGCGAACCCGACGAGGAGGCCGGTCCAATGGTTCGGCGGCGTCACCGAGGCCGGCCCCAGATTCGCGGCCGCCGTCGCCGCCGGAACGGCCAGATTCACGAGTCCGGTCGTCAGCGCGCCCAGAAGGCCGAGGAACCCGGCGTCCGACAGCGACGACTCCGGGGGCAGGAGGGTCACGAAACTCCGGTAGGCGACTATCGACCCGACCAGCGGGAGCGCGAGGGTCACGGGCGTCGGTCCGTCGGCGTACACCGTCGCCGCGATGCCGTGCCCGAGGAGGGCCACCCCGAGCGCGAACAGCGCGAGGGCGTAGGCGAACCGCTCGTGTCCTGAATCGTTCATGTCGAGTGTCGCTCACGCCGGGGATATGAGCGTTGGGTTCGGCAGGAAAGACGTGTTTTTGTTTTCCTAAGCAATTTATGCGTTTCTCAAGCAATCTTCAGTATGGTTAAAAGTGGGAAGGAGCTAGCTACAGGCTTGAACAACGCCGTCTACCGCAACCGCCCCGCAACCGCACCGCTACCGCGGGCCTCACACCTCCCCAACCTCGTCGGCCACCGCCGGTGGCCGACTCCCTCGCGCGGTATGGCGAGCGATGAACGCTCGCCGGCGCGCGCCGATTGAAGTTCGAGATTTGCGTCCGTCGCCTCCGGAAGTGCCGCGGCGAAGTCAGATGCCCGTCTCGTCCAGAAAGTCCCGAACCGCCGCGTTGAAACCCTCAGGCTCCTCCAGCATGGCGAGGTGGGCCGCGCCCAGCACCTCGCGGTAGCGCGCGTCCGGAATCGCGTCGGCTAGCTCCTCGTGGTAGTCCGGCGGCGTGAGGTGGTCGTGTTCGCCGACGAGCGCGAGGGTCGGCACGTCCACGTCGCCGAGTTTGTCGCGCACGTCGAAGACGTGGCAGGACTCGAAGTCCCGGCGAGTCACGCGCTGGCCGACCGCCTTCATCGCCTCGGTCGAGAGTCGGGTGTACCGCGAGTCGGCGTCGTGAAACAGCCGATTTTCGCCGTGGAGGAACTCGACCGCCCGGTCGAAATCGGATTCGAGCCACTCCCGGAGGTCGGCCAGCACGGGGAGTTTCGCGCCCGTGCCGGTCAGAACCAGTCCGTCGAAGTCGTGGTCGCGCTCGATGGCGATGTGGAGCGCGACAGCGCCGCCGAGCGAGTTGCCGACCAGCACGCCCGCGTCGGTCTCGTCTGCGACCGCCAGCACGTCGTCGGCGTAGGCCGAGATGGTCTCCCACCCGAGGTCGGCGTCGAAGTCCGCCGAGTCGCCGTGGCCGCTCAAGTCCAGCGCGACGACCGGGCGCTGGCCCGCCAACCGACCGAGTTGTCCCTTCCAGACCTCGTGGGTACCGCCCGAACCGTGGACGCAGAGGAGCGCTGACCCCTCTGCTCCTCGGTCGGCGACGCGGTAGGCCGTGGTCCTGCCGTGGTGCGTGACCGTTTGCATGACCGGTCGTTCGCGTG
The DNA here is from genome assembly GCF_029338375.1 of Halorussus lipolyticus. NCBI lineage: Archaea > Methanobacteriati > Methanobacteriota > Halobacteria > Halobacteriales > Haladaptataceae > Halorussus > Halorussus lipolyticus. Next base: position 1,415,741 of record NZ_CP119804.1, read on the forward strand.
CGCGAGACAACAAACCTCCGGTCGGAATCGCAGTCGAGCAGACCCCGGAGTCGAGACGTTCGACCGACCACTTCCTGAACCGCAATTCAGCTCTAATCAGGGTATCCCGACGCCCTCATGCGATTATTTGGAGAAAGATTTATATACTATAATCCCTAACCTATAGTTAGCATCAAAATGTCATTGAAGCACATCGCCGACAGAGACGACGTGTTCGCCCGACGCTACGACTACGGCGACGAGGAGGTCCTCGTCGCTGACCTCGGCGTCGCGGGCGATGCCTCCGTGGACCTCTTGGACGACACGGCAATCGTCGTTTTCGAGGACGACGAGGGCGCTCGCCAGCTCGAACTCGAACTGCCAGACGGCGGGGCACAAGCGTTTATCACCAACGGCGTCCTCACTATCGAGGTGGGACTATGAAGCTTACTGTCAAGCCGTTAAAGCAGAAGGACGCCGGTCGCGGACTCGCCGCCATCGACCGCCAGTCGATGCACGAACTCGGCGTCGAGAACGGCGACTACATCGTCATCGAGGGCAAGAGTCAGGGTCGGGCCGTCGCCCGCGTCTGGCCGGGCTACCCCGAGGACGAGGGCCGAGGAGTCGTCCGAATCGACGGACAGCTACGCCAAGAGGCCGGCGTCGGCATTGACGACAAGGTGACAATCGAGAAGGCGGACGTCAAGCCCGCCAGCTCCGTCACCATCGCGCTCCCCCAGAATCTCCAGATTCGGGGCGACATCACGCCGCACGTCCGGGACAAGCTTAGCGGACAGGCCATCACCAAGGGCCAGAACGTCCCGTTCGGCTTCGGGCTGATGGGGATGGGTTCGGGCCAGTCCATCCCGCTGAAGGTCGCCAGCACCGACCCCGAGGGGACGGTGGTCGTGACCGATTCGACCGAAATCAACATCAGCGAACGCGCCGCCGAGGAGATAGCGCAGGGCGGCGGTGCCGGCGGTCCTGAGGGCACGCCCAGCGTGACCTACGAGGACATCGGCGGCCTCGAAAGCGAGTTAGAGCAGGTCCGCGAGATGATAGAGTTGCCGATGCGCCACCCCGAGCTGTTCAGCCGGCTCGGCATCGACCCGCCGAAGGGCGTCCTGCTCCACGGTCCGCCGGGGACCGGCAAGACCCTGATGGCGAAGGCCGTCGCCAACGAAATCGACGCCCACTTCCAGACCATCTCGGGCCCCGAAATCATGTCGAAGTACTACGGGGAGTCCGAGGAGAAACTGCGTGAGGTGTTCGAGGACGCCGAGGAGAACGCCCCGGCCATCATCTTCATCGACGAGTTGGACTCCATCGCGCCGAAGCGCGACGAGGCCGGCGGCGACGTGGAACGCCGCGTCGTTGCCCAACTCCTCTCGCTGATGGACGGCCTCGAATCCCGCGGCGAGGTCACCGTCATCGCGGCCACGAACCGCGTCGATGCCATCGACCCGGCGCTCCGGCGTCCCGGCCGATTCGACCGCGAAATCGAAATCGGCGTGCCGGACCGCGAGGGCCGACTCGAAATCATGCAGGTCCACACTCGCGGGATGCCCCTCTCGGACGGCGTGGACTTAGCGGAGTACGCCGACAACACCCACGGCTTCGTCGGCGCTGACCTCGAAAACCTCGCCAAGGAGGGCGCGATGAACGCGCTCCGGCGCATCCGGCCCGAAATCGACCTCGAAGAAGAGGAGATACCGGCCGACGTGCTGGAGTCGCTGAAGGTCACCGAGCGAGACCTCAAGGAGGCGCTGAAGGGCATCGAACCCTCGGCGCTCCGCGAGGTCTTCGTGGAAGTCCCCGACGTGACGTGGGACCAAGTCGGCGGTTTGGAGGACACCAAAGAACGCCTCCGCGAGACCATCCAGTGGCCGCTGGACTACCCCGAGGTCTTCGATGAACTCGACATGCAGGCCGCCAAGGGCGTCCTGATGTACGGCCCGCCCGGCACCGGCAAGACCCTGATGGCGAAGGCCGTCGCCAACGAGAGCGACAGTAACTTCATCTCGATCAAGGGTCCCGAACTCCTGTCGAAGTGGGTCGGCGAGTCCGAGAAGGGCGTCCGCGAGGTGTTCAGCAAGGCTCGGGAGAACGCCCCGACAGTGGTGTTCTTCGACGAAATCGACTCCATCGCCACCGAGCGCGGAAGCGGCGGCGGTGGCGGCACGCAGGTCAGCGAGCGCGTCGTCTCCCAACTGTTGACCGAGTTGGACGGCCTCGAAGAACTGGAGGACGTCGTGGTCGTCGCCACCTCGAACCGGCCGGACCTCATCGACTCGGCGCTCCTGCGGCCCGGACGCTTGGACCGCCACGTCCACGTCCCGGTGCCCGACGAGGACGCCCGCAAGGCCATCTTCGAGGTCCACACCCGCGACAAGCCCGTCGCCGACGACGTTGACCTCGACTGGCTAGCCAGCGAGACCGAGGGTTACGTCGGTGCCGACATCGAAGCCGTCACGCGCGAGGCGTCGATGGCCGCGAGTCGGGAGTTCATCAACAGCGTGGACCCCGAGGAGATAGGCGACAGCGTGGGCAACGTCCGCATCAGCAAGGACCACTTCGAGCAGGCCTTGGACGAGGTGACCCCGAGCGTCACCGAGGACACCAAGGAACGCTACGAGGAAATCGAAGAGCAGTTCGACTCCGCGGAACCCGCGACGGACGAAGACACGCTGGGACGCACGTTCCAGTAGAAGCGTCTGCTGTGCGGTGAATCGCGGCCACGCCGCGATTCATCCGCTGGCAAAACGGTGGAAGGGCTTCCCGAGTACGATTCGGCAGAAGACCAATTTCCGTTCTTTAGACAGTATTCATATTTCCTAGACACTTCTAAATATTTCTCGAAGGGGCCGCTACGCAGTCCGACTCCGACAGGAAAATTGCCCGGATTGCACAGCGCTACTCCAATTTCTCGGCCGCGCCCCGTTCTACGAGGGGTGCGGCGTTGGCCTCGGGGAGCGTCACCACGTCCTCGCTGGCCAAGTCGTAGGTTCGCTCGTCCACGCCGAAAATCTCGCCCACGTCGTCGGTGATGCGGATGGTCGTGCGCTCGTCCAGACCAGCGACGAGGCCGTCGTCTTCGCCACCCTCGGCGCTCGACTCGTCGTCGGTCCCAGCGTCCGCCTCGGACGACCCCTCGCCGGGAGCGTCTGCGATGGCGGCGGCCTCGGCGGCCGCCGGGCGAGCGCCGTCGGAATTCCCGGACGACTCCGCGGCGGGCGACCCCGCCGAGTCCGAAGTCGCCGGACTACCGCCGGTCTCACCCATCACGTCCGCGGCGCTGACCTCGCCGGAGTCGCCCTCGCTCGCAGTGGGAGCGGTCGAGTCGCTGGAACTCGGCGGGTCGCCGGGATTGGGGGTTGCTGTGGGCGTCGCGTCTCTGCCTGCGCTCGCTGTCGTCTCGTCGGCGGGCGTGGGCGTCGGCGATTCGGGTTGGGTCTCGCCCGCGAGGATGTCCAGCACCTCGTCTTTGTTGGACTCGATGCGCTCTACCAGTCCCTCGAACAGGTCCTGCTCCTCGCTTGTCAGGCCCTCCTCGTCGGCGGGCATTCCCGCCGCAGAGAGACTCGCGCGCTTGACGATTTTGCCGACGCGGCGCTCGTAAATCGCCTCCACCACGTCCTCGGCGGTGTTGATTTCGTCGGTCAGGCGGTTGACCTCGGGGTCGTCGAATGGGCTTTCTGCCCGGTCGGCCGCCTCCTCGCGCTGGTCTTTCAGGTCGGCGATGTAGTCGGCCACGTCGGCGTAAAACGACTCCCGCAGGTGCTGGAGGCTGTCTTTCGACCGCTCCTTGCTCTGTACCGTGCGGAGTTCGTCCAGATTCATCGTCGTCCTGTCATCGTTGTCTCGTCGTCATTCGCGCCCCTTCTCGGCCCGGCCGCGGGCCATCAGGAAGACGGCCACGTATTCGGGAACCGATACGTCACCGTCAGGGAGCCTAAAGGTTTCGTCGTTCAGTTCGACCGGGCCGGGGTCGGTCACTTCGATTGCGACCTCGTTGCCCTCGAAGGTCGCCGGAACCGGGTCGCTGAGTGGGTCGAAGGCCTCGATTTCGTCTCGCGGGATTCGGGTGACTTCGAGGCCGGTCCCCCCGTGGAGACTCCCCGGCAGGCGGATGAGTCGCCGGAGGTCGGTCGTGACGGGTTCGTCGATGGCGGCCGACTGCTCTTCGACCACCTTCCGGGTCATCACCTTCGCCAGTTGGCGGATGCCCGGCCCGCCCCGCTCGATGTTCCCGCTCTCCAACTTCTCGTAGTCCTCCGACACCGCCCCGAGGATGGTTTTCGCCCGCCCGTCGCCGATGCGGTCGAACTCTTTGAGTCGGTCGAGGGCGTCCTCGTCGTCCAGTTCCAGCAGTTCGTCGGCCAGCGAGAGGAGTTCCCGATGCACGCGCCGACCCCACCCGCCGTCCTTCTTCAGCACGCGCCGGGTCGCGGTGCCGCCCATCTCGGTGCGCTGGATGGCGTCGAGTTCGATGCCGTCGGCCCGGATGTAGTCCACGATTTCCCGGCGCTCGTCCCGGTTCAGGTCCCGAACGTCCTCGTCGCGGACGTGGACGTGGTAGCCCCGACCGCCCGAGAAGACGACCGTCAGGTCCGAGAAGCCGAAGTCGTCTTCCAGCAGGGCCACGAGGTTCAGGACCTCGCCTTTCCCCTCAGCGAGCATCTCACCGTAGGAGTCCCGTTGGGGGTCCACGCCGGTCAGGTGGTCGGCGTCGATGTCGAACACCAAGTCCGAGTCGCGCCACCCCTTCGCGTCCATGTCGTCCGCGCCGGGGTCATCGTAGCGCCCGGCCGAGAAGTAGACGTGGCGCGGGCGCTCTCGCCGGAGGAAGTCGCCGATTTCCCCGAGTTCCAACAGCGACTGGTGGCGGACCATCGTCGTCGGCCCGGAACTCCACGGGATGTATCCCCACTCCCGCGACTGGGGGTAGGGCGGCGGCGTCAGTTCGCTCCGCCGGTAGTGGTCGCGGAACCGACCGCGGAGGTACGCTCGGGTGCGCTCTTCCATGCTGTTGGTGGGTCTCGGTGCGACACTAAAATGCTACCTATCGAAGCCTCGGTCGGGAGCCTGCCCCACATTTCGGACGCGCTACAGGACCAGTCGAAGCGCCCTCCTCAGTCTCGCTCGGCCCCGCTTCAGTCTCGCCCTCGCCCCCGCCTCACCCCCGCATGAAGTCCGAAATCTTCTGGGTCAGGCCGCCGTTCCCGCCGAGTTTGAGGTAGTAGGCGTCGCCGCCGTCCTCGTAGTAGTTCTCGATGTGACGCTCGACCTCGAACCCGAGATGCTCGTAGAATCCGAGGGCGTTCTGGTTGCTGGCGCGAGCGTGGCAGGTGACGCTATCGTGGTTCTCGGCGACCTGTCCGACGAGGCGCTTGCCGACCCCCTCGCCGCGGAACTCCGGACTGACGGCGAGAAAGAGGATGTAGCCGTCGCGCCGGACCGCCGCGAACCCCATCAGTTTCTCGTCGCTCTCGCCCCCCGAGTGGGCCTCCCGCGTCACGAGGAGATGGACCGTCGAGCGCCGGTAGGCGTCGGTGAAAAAGCCCTTGCGCTGTTTCAGCACGTCCTCCTCGCTCCGGATGCGCTCTTTGAGCTTCCACGCCGGCTCGACGTAGCTGTCGTCGCCGGGCCGGGCGATTTCGAAATCGACGTTGACGCTCACTAGTTTGCCGTAGGCCCGTGGTCAATATAATTCCACCGCCCGCGCGCGTCGGCGACGGTACTTCGAAGCGATGGCGAAACGGTTTCCGCCGTCGCTCCGTGAGGACTCGGTATGAGCTACGAACTCCGGGACCACACCGCCGACGTGGCCGTCGAAGTGACCGGGCCGACCCTCGAATCGGTGTTTGCCGGGGCGGGCGACGGACTCGCCGGCGCGATGTGCGACGAGATTCCCGAATCGGTCGGCGACCGCTTCGACTTCGAGGTCCGCGCCGAGGCCCGCGAGGCCCTGCTGTTCGATTATCTGGACCAACTCATCTACGAGCGAGACGTTCGGTCGGTTCTCCCAGTAGACAACGAGGTCGAGATTCGAGAGGAGGGCGGCGAATGGGTACTCGAAGCGAGCGCCCGCGGCGTCCCACTGGCAGACGTTTCGGCCCGCGAAATCAAGGCGGTGACCTACTCCGAGATGGCGCTTGAGGAGACCGATTCGGGGTGGCGGGCCTACGTCGTCTTCGACGTGTGACGACACGTCACGCCCAGAGACGAATGGCGAAACGTATTCCGGCAGGACGACCAACTGACGAGTATGACCGACAACGACGCGGGAGATACCTACGAGGCGGGCGATGTCACGCTCGAAAAGGTCCGCGAGTACGTCTGGGAGATTCCCAAGCAAGGCGACATGCGCGTCCCGGCCAGAGTGCTGGCCAGCGAGGACCTGCTGGACCAAATCGCCGACGACAAGACACTCGAACAGTTGAAGAACTCGACCCACCTGCCGGGCGTCCGCAAGTACAACGTCTGCATGCCCGACGGCCATCAGGGGTACGGCTTCCCGGTCGGCGGCGTGGCCGGAATCGACGCCGAGGAGGGCTGTATCTCGCCGGGAGCAGTTGGTTACGACATCAATTGCGGCGTAAGAATGATGAAGACCGACCTGACCTACGAGAAGGTCCGAGGCCGCGAGGAGGAACTTCTCGACGCCCTGTTCGCCAACATTCCCTCGGGCCTCGGTGGGGGCGGCGTGGTCGAAGGCGACATCGACACCGTGGAGGCCATCCTCGACCGGGGGATGGAGTGGGCGCTCGAAGAAGGGTGGGCCGTCGAGGAGGACTTGGCCCACTGCGAGGACGAGGGCGTGCGCCACGATAGCGACCCCTCGAAAGTGTCCCAGAAGGCCAAAGACAGGGGCAAGAACCAAATCGGAAGCCTCGGGTCGGGCAACCACTTCCTCGAAGTCCAGCGCGTGACCGACACGTATCTGGACGACGTGGCCGACGCCTACGGACTGGAGGAGGGCCAAATCGTGGTTCTCATCCACTGCGGGAGTCGCGGGTTGGGCCATCAGGTCTGCAACGACTACCTGCGAGACATCGAGAAGGCTCACGCGGGCCTCCTCTCGCAACTACCGGACAAGGAACTCGCGGCCGCCCCCGCCGGAAGCCAGTTGGCGGAAGACTACTACGACGCGATGTGTGCCTCCATCAACTTCGCGTGGGTCAACCGCCAACTCATCATGCACCGCACGCGGCAGGTGTTCGAGAAGGTCTTCGGGTCGGACTGGGAGTCGATGGGCATGGACCTGCTGTACGACGTGGCGCACAACATCGCCAAGAAGGAGACCCACACGGTCGAAGGCGGCGACGAGCGCGAACTATACGTCCACCGGAAGGGCGCGACCAGAGCCTTCCCGGCGGGCCACGAGGAGGTCCCCGGCGCGTACCTCGACGTGGGCCAGCCAATCATCATCCCCGGAAGCATGGGCGCGGGAAGCTACGTCCTCCGGGGCGGCGAGGACTCGATGGACCTCACGTTCGGTTCGACGGCCCACGGCGCGGGCCGGACGATGAGTCGCACGCAGGCCAAGCAGGACTACTGGGGCGGCGACGTGCAGGACGAACTCGAACAGGAACACATCTACGTCAAGGCCCAGAGCGGTGCCACGGTGGCCGAGGAGGCCCCCGGCGTCTACAAGGACGTAGACGAGGTGGTCCGGGTCTCGGACGCCCTCGGCATCGGCGACAAGGTGGCCCGGACCTTCCCGGTCTGCAACATCAAGGGATAGCGCCGAAGCGCCCGACTTCGCTCGGGGGAACAGACCACCAGCGAACGCTCGATGACACAGCCTCCGTGGGTGGGGTGAAGGGGCCGCCGGGTCGCGGCCGGTGGTCGGCCCCTATCCGTCGCAACGATGTCCGTCGGATATGTCGGCCAGCGGCCGCGAGCAGGCGGGGGCTTCAATAGACGTTCACCGTCGCAATCGCTTTCGCGGGTCGAAGTTTCTGACAAGTCTCGACTGCCGCGACGAAACGTGAGCGAAAAATAACGTATGCGCCTAGTCGGCGATTTTCATGAACGTCGCCCTCCCATCCTGTGAGAGTTCGATGCGGTAGCCCTCGTAAGTGAACTCCAGTTCGGCTTGGGCCTCGATTGGCGGCGGATTCGAGTAGAGATGTTCGACCACGTGGTCGATGGTGTCGTACAGCGACGAGATGTCCGTCGCCTCCTTGCCTTCGAGGTCAGCGACGATTTTGGCGATGTCGATTTCCGGTTCGTCGGTAGCGTCGGGTTCGTCGCCCTCGAAAAGTTCGCGATGGACGATGAAATCATCGGCGTCCGGCGGAGTCTTCCCACCCTCCTCACTCATACCTGATTATGCAACCTGAAGCGTAATATACATTGCTCAGTTTGTCAATTCTTTAATATTTCTGTCGAGGTAGAGACGTCGGTGTAGACGGGCTTTGATGTACTCCCCCGCCGAACTCCGAGGCGATGGCCCTCCTCGAAATTCTCGCGGTGTTCGTCGTCGGATTCGTCTCGGGCACCGTCGTCCGGTGGTTCGCCGGCCTCGCGGCGCTCGTCGCGCTAGTTCTGGTGGTCCTCGGTGTCACTACGGTCCAGATTGGTCTCCTCAACCACGTCCTCCAGCAGTACTACGTCGGCAACGAACTCCTGTTCATCTCGGGATTTTTGTTCGGCATCGACGCCGAACAGACCAAAGCGGTGGTCGAGCGCCGAGGAGCGAGCGACTGAGTGCGCCGACACTCCGAGCGAACGCGCGCGACTGATAGAGAATTGTAATTATATGTTTAATATAGAATTTCATTTGTATAGGGTTTGAGTAGGTGGATACGCACCGTTCTCGGCTGGAAGGGATATTCCAAATAGGAGGCAATAAAACATATGCGTATTATTCACACACCATGTAGATTAGATATGGTGCATATTTATATACCTATAGTGCATAGTATATAGTATGAATTACTACGACCTTGTTCTCGGTCTCATCCCGCTCGCTCTCCTCGGTCTGACCGGTGTCCTCACTACCGCTGGCCTCGCACTCACCACCGCCGTCCCGCTCGCTGGCACGATTTCGGCCGGCATGATCGGCCACGCGATGTTCGTCCGCACGCCGACCGACGCGCCCGCCGCGCCCGTCGTCCAGCAGTAAATAGACTAGTTCTTTTCTCAATACCCCTCGTTTCGTTTTGGCTTTTTCTGACACCTTCGACGGGCGTCGGCCGCTCGTCTGACGTATCTATTTGTGTTTGCTCCGTGGTGAGTTTTCAATATGCACCAAGACCACCTCGATATGGAGTCGGTCACGCTCGAACTCTCCGAGGAGGAACTCGAGCGCATCGACGACATCGCGTTCGCGGACCACCGGGACAACCGCGAGGCCGCGATTCGGGAACTCCTCGACCAGTGGCTGAAAGACCGCGAGCGAGCGGACGCCAAGGCCGACGAATCAGGCGGCGAGTGACCTACGGCTTGAAGTCGAACCGCGGGCCGTCGTCGTCCGAATCGTCTATCGACGGTCCCTCGACCGACGGCGGCACGAACGACCGGTCTTTGGGGTCGATTTCTCTGCCTTCCTCGTATTTCACGAAGCTCAGGTAGTAGACTTCGCCACAGCCCTCGCCCTCGGTTTCGTCGGCCCCGCAGACGAGTTTCACGCCGTCGGCCTCCTCGTAGTCGTCGTAGGCGTCGGCGTACTCCCACCCGTCGAGCGGCGTGGGCGTCACGCACTTGTCGGCGAGATAGCCCTCGCGGTCGAGGGTGGCGATGGCACCGCACCGCGGGCAGTAGTAGCGAACTGCGGTCATGGTCCGCTGTAAGGGGCGGGCGTACTTTCCACTAACGACTACGTGGTCGTTTCGACGCTGAACTCCCGGTTCGCGCCCAGATAAGCAAGACATTTGGCCCGCCGAGGAGACCCTTCGGGTATGATAGACGAGACGGTCGAGGAGATACGCGAGATGCAGACCCATAGCTCCTCAGTCGTCGCGGTGAAGGCCGCCCGCGCGCTGGAGGACCTGCTCGAACGCGACTTCGCCTCGGTCGAGGACTTCGAGCGTGACCTCGAACGCAACTCGTCGGCGCTCCGGCGTGCCAACCCCTCACACGCCTCGCTGGTCACGACTCAGCGCGCCATCGTCTCGATGGTCGAGGACGCCGACGCCGGAACGGCCGAGGAGGCCAAGGCCGGTCTCTCGGAGGCCATCGACAACGTGGTCGAACAGGTCGAGACGGCCAAGCGCCGGGCCGCCGAGAACGCCGTGGACTTCGTGGAGGACGGCGCGACCATCCTGACCCACGACTACTCCTCGACGGTGTTGGAGGCCATCGAGCAGGCGGTCTCCGACGGGCGGTACGTCACCGTCTACGTCACCGAGGCCCGGCCCCGGTATTTGGGTCGCAAGACCGCCCGCGCCCTCGCCGAGATGGACCGCGTGGACGCCCACCTCGTCGTTGACGGGGCGTCCGGTCACTACCTGCCCGAGTGCGACCGGGTTCTGCTGGGGATGGACTGCATCGTGGACGACACCCTCTACAACCGAATCGGGACCTTCCCGCTGGCCGCGGCCGCCGACCAGACCGACGTGCCCGTCACGGTGGTCGGGTCGTCGGCGAAGTTGGTCGGCGAGGGCTTCCGATTCGAGAACGACTTCCGGTCGCCCAGCGAGGTCCTCCGGGAACCCGCCGAGGGCTTCTCTGTGGAGAACCCGGCCTACGACGCCACGCCGACCGACCTGCTGGATTCGGTCGTGACCGACGAAGGCGTCCGGGAGTTCTGAGGCGTCTCAGCCAGCAGGCCGAAGGGCCTCGCCGTCGTTATCCTTCTCGATGGACCCGAAACACCGACTCGCGCACAACCTCACCGCCGAGTCGGAGGCCTACGGCTACACCCTCACCATCTGGGGGTCGGGTGCGATGCTCATCTACAAGGTCCAGACGCCGGACCTGTTTCACATCCTCCTGCTGGCGTTCGGCGCGATACTCGGCTTCGCAGTCCTCGGAGCTATCGCCTTCCAACAGATAGTGCGGGAACCCACCGAGGACGACACCCACCTCGTCGTGACCTCGATGGTTCACGTCGTCTCGACGCTCGGGAATCTGGTCTTCGCCTACCTGCTGGTCCGGTTCGTCGTTACCTCCTCGACGCCGGGATGGCTCGCGTTCCCGCTGGTCGGGTTTCAGGCGACGGTTCTGTACAACGTCTTGCTCCTACTGGAGGACTTTCTCTCGGAGCGATTCGTGCGAGCGACCCGGTTCGGCGAGGGGTTAGACGAGTCGGACTGACTGGTTCCCGGCCCCTACTCCACCGCGACCCACTCCCCCGTCTCGTCGCTCTCTTGAATCGCCGCCAGCGCCTGCTGGACCGCGAGGCCGTCCTCGAAGTCGGGATGGTACTCCCACCCTCGTCCCGACGCCGCGGAATCGACCGCGCGCAGGAACTCGTAGTTCTCGTGGACGAAGGTGTGTTCCCACCCGAGGACGTGGCCCGGCGGCCACCAGTGTTCGACGTAGGGGTCGTCTGGGTCGGTCACCAGAATCGTCTCGTAGCCCCGGTTGTCCTCCCGAAGTACTTCGAGTTCGTTCAGGCGCTCTAGCGAGAACTTCAGACTGCCCTTCGAGCCGTGAACCTCGATGCTGTGGTCGTTCTTGTGCCCGGTGGCGAACCGCGAGGCCTCGAAGGTGGCCATCGCGCCGCCTGCCAACTCGGCCTGCGCGGAGTAGGCGTCGTCCACCGTGACCTCGCGCATTTCGGCCTCGCCGCCGTCTCCCTCGACGGGGCGCTCGTCCACGAAGGTCCGGAGGTGGCCCGAGACGCGCTCTACGTCGCCGACGAGGAATCTGGCGAGGTCGATGGTGTGAGCGCCGAGGTCCCCGAGCGCGCCGCTTCCGGCCATCTCCTCGGAGTTGCGCCACGACCACGGGGCCTCGGGGTCGGCCAGCCAGTCCTGCATGTAGGTCCCTCGAAAGTGGCGAATCTCCCCGAGTTCGCCGTCGTCGATGAGGTTCTTCGCGTACCGGAGCGCCGGGACGAACCGGTAGTTGAACGCGGTCGCGGTCGGGACGCCGGCCTCCTCGGCGGCCTCGGCCATGCGCTCGGCCGACTGGAGGTCGTTTGCGAGGGGTTTCTCCGAGAGGACGGGAGTTCCGGCGTCGAGCGCCGCAATCGAGGGTTCGGCGTGGACGTGGTTCGGCCCGAGGTTGTAGAAGGCGTCTACCTCGTCTACCACGTCCTCCCAGTCGGTCGCGGTGGTCTCGAATCCGAGGCGGTCGGCCGCGTCGGCGAGGGCCTCCTCGTCGCGTCCGACGAGGACGTGGCGCTCGATTTCGGGCGCGTCGGGGAAGAACATCGGTAATCGCGCCATCGCGTTGGCGTGGGCCTTGCCCATGAACCGGTAGCCGAGGACTCCGACTTTGAGTGACATCGTGGGACGTACTCCGGCGAAGGGTTTAGTGTTTCAGGCGGCGAGAAAAATTGCGAGGTCGGGACGGGTCAGACCGGTTGCTCCTCTTCAAGGACTGACTCCACCGCCGAGGCCAGTTCCTTGAATCGGTCCATCTCCATCGCGTCGGTGGTCACGAACGCGCCGTGGTCGCCGACGATGACCCGCGTGAGGTACCCCCGGTCGAACACCCGGATGGTGAAGTGGTACTGGCCGAGTTCGGTCTCCTGATACAGCGACTGGGAGTGGAATCCCAACCGCTCGTTGTCGGCGAACCCCACAAGGTCGGCGTCGGATTCGAGGTCCTCGCGGAGGTAGATTTGGTCCTCTACGTCGTCAGTGAAGTAGGTCACGCTCCGGAGTTCGTCGCCCACGGCGGTCCGGCAGGCGCTGACGAGTTGGTCGGCGAGGTCTGCGGGTGCTGACTCGGACATGGGGACCACTACCACGGACTAAGGGAAAAGTGCTACTGGCGTCACAGGGGTTCGGGAACCGACCTAGATTGTTTTGACGGCGGCGACCGAACGCGCGACTGGAGAGGAGTAATCAAATTCCGGCACTATCTTCGTGGACCTTTTTAAAGTCTCTGTACGGCCCCGGTCCACGAATCGAGTGTACCAAACGAACGATGGAGAAAGGTTTATTTGGGCTGTGGCCGGATTTTCACCCCCTGTTGCAGGACCCAGAAAACCCACATCGGGATTGAAACCGTGGCAGTACGTGGCAACCGCCAACAGCGAGGAAGGTTGCAGGACCCAGAAAACCCACATCGGGATTGAAACACGGAGACCGCGGACGAGACCGACGCCGAGAGCACTGTTGCAGGACCCAGAAAACCCACATCGGGATTGAAACTCGTCTCCGCCGACGAAACACGACACCGGCACCTCGGTTGCAGAACTCAGAAAACCCACACCGGAATTGAAACCCGCATGACGTAGAATCCGAGGTTGTCGGCGTAACTTCGTCGCAAAACTCAGAAAATCCGAGGAGCTAGCGACGAAAGCGAAGCCGTGACGGCAATGTGAACGGATAGAATCCTCTACATACTCTAAAGAAACACATATAAATATCTAATAAATATAAAGTTGTCTAAGTAGTCGCCGGAGCCCGTTCACTCGCCGTCTGCCTCGTCCGTGCCCGTGACGTTGGCGACTGCGCCGAGGAGCATGCCGACGACGACACCCATCACGCCCCCGAAGGGGCCGAGGAGGACGGACCCGAATCCACCGAGCGCGAGCATCGGGACGAAAAACGCCACGGGGTTCGGACCGGCCATGCGGGAGGCGACTCGCGCCGGGAATTAACGTTATCTCGAATGCCCGGTCATACAGACGATTGTTTCGATGATGCCGCCAGCAGACGTGACATCTTCATCGGCGTTCTGAGTGTACTCGACGGAGACAAAGTCGTGTTCGTGCCCGACGGTAACGTCGTCGCGGGCCTTCGGCGGAAGTATCGTGTTGACTTCGGACCCGTCTCTATTACCGAGTCCGAGGGCGTCGCTCACGGCAGTCGCCACCTCGGTGGTGGCGGCGCTCGACTCCACTCGGAGACGTAATCGGACTTCGTCGCCCTCGGGAGGAACCGACCCGTAAATCTGTGTTACAGAATCGTACACCTCCGACTGTGCCGCGAGACCGTCACATGCCAATCGTAGTTTCTCGAACGAGAACCGGACGCATGCCTCTTGAGGTGTTCGTTCGAATGAGTCAAGCGTCGTTCCTCCGACTGGTTCGGCATCGCCGTACCAGACATCCACGATATCTCTAACTACCTCGGGTGTGCCGAGCGCAAACTGGTCGTCCCCGAGTACCGCGGCACTTATTTTGCCGGTTGTGTACAACGTCCGCTCCTCGTACGACTCCGTCGTAATCTCGGTCTTGCCGGACGACTTAAGGACAGCGACGAGTTCGTCGTCGGTCCAGTCGGCCCAGACGACTGCGCCGCCGCCTTCGGTTACTTTCGAGCCAGCGAGTACCAACTTCCCGACGCTGTCCAAATCCACGACGGATTTCGACTCGCTCTCGAACGCTCCGACGAGTGCCTCGGGAAGGTCCTCAAACTGCCGTGCGCCGAGCAACGTCATAGCCACGTCCCGTGCTACATCGTTCTGCGCTGTGCTGTCAGGATTAATCAACACGAGCGGGTCGCTCCCTGCGGGTACTGTCTTGGCCGTGAAACCGTCGGCACCGGGCGTTTGGTCGTCGTCTGCTCTGAGTTTGACGGCCGAAACGCCGGTTATTCCGAGGCCGATTAGGGCCCCACCCGAAGCGAGGGCAGACCGGCGGGAGAGTTGGTTAGGCGACACGTTCTTAGCTAGCAGTAGGTGTAGTAATAAAACGTTTTATTGTTAGTAGTCTTGTTCGCCCACCCTCCAATGGGGGAATCCAGTCCCCAAGCGAGGTCAACGCTAATATCCACGATTCGGGACTTGTTGAAGCTACCACAGGTCGTCTGGTACGTAGCCGCGCTACCGACCTCGAAGATCGCATTATTCTTCGAGGAGTTGCTCGACGGAGTGTTAACCGAGAACTCGTGTTCGGAACGACCACTTTTCAAGGATGTCTTATCCACGAGTTCCGCACCGGGGAGCGTAACGCTACTGCTATAGCCGACCGACAGCGAGGGGTCTCTAGAGAGTTCGAGGCCAATCGACGCAGTCCGCGTCGTGTTCACATCGCTAATCTGACCTGCGGGGTCGGTTCCGACGATAAGTTCTTCCGTCGCGGTTTCGTTCACGTACTGGTCCCAGTCGATATTGACGGTAGCACTGCGGTTCGTCCAACCGGTCTGGACTGTCGGAGTGCAGTACTCATCGAACCCGTCGTTGCAGAGTTGCCGACCGGGTTCCATCCGTACCTTCGACCGTGCCCCCATTCGCGGGTCGTCCGGCGAGCGTCGAACTTCGTTGACGAACTTCACTGCGCCCGGTCGCGTGTCGTATTCGGGGTCGGGAGCGAACTCGTGATACACGTCAGTACTCCCGTACTTGTTCCAGTTGGCCCAGTCGATGTCGTAGCTACCCTGCGTAGTCACACCGTCGGTGGAAGCGGTCTGGTCGGTGGTCACCTGCGCAAGGAGTTCGTCGGCTTTCTTGTGCAGACGGTTCGTGACTGCACGCGGGTTCTCGGCTCGTTCCGGCATGGTTGCACTCGAACCACCTCGTGTCACGTACTGCTCTCGTGGAGTTCCGTCTGCGCCGACCACAACGTTATACGCGAGAACCTGATCGTCACCAAAAGCCTCTCCGGCTCCGAGGAAGGCCTGTTCCCTCTCTTCCTTTGAAGAATGCTTTTTCGAGAATCGCTTTCGTAGGGCCGCAATCTGACCGATTTTAACCGGGTTGTTGACCGTCCCCCGGAGTGACTGGTGAGGGATGGACCCTTTCGCGCCGATCGTTGTTCCGGCAGTCGTCGTGAGACTGGCCGCACCGATACCGAGTGTCTTTAATACTGTTCTTCGGTTCAATGGCCGGTTGTTTCCAGACATCAAATATAAAATTTTACTATCTTAGCTTATACTTTTCTAATTTTATCATATATAAATTTTATACGAGTGGAGTCCTTCTAACATGTATCTTGTGAGTGGAATAGTTAAAGAACTTAAATCGAGTTGAGGCCCGGAAGACGGAGGTTTCGGAGTCAGAAACGAGTGAAGTGGTCCGAATCGCTGACAGAGAGAGCCGATTGTTGAACTCGGAGAAACAGCGAGGCGCGGTATCTGAATTCTGTTCTAAGTGCCTCCTGTCAGGCCCAGTAGGCTTCTCCCGGTTGCTCGCGGAAGACGGCGCGCTGGAGCATCGCCACCGCCTTCTCCAGTCCCTCGTTGGAACTGGTCAGCGAGTCCTCGTGTTCGATGGACAGCGCACCGTCGTAGCCCACCATGCGGAGCGTACTCACGATGTCCTTCCAGTGTTCTTCGCCGTGGCCGTAGCCGACCGACCGGAACAGCCACGAGCGGTCGGCCTCCTCGTCGTAGGGCACCGTATCGAGGACCCCCTTGTACCGCGCGTTGGCGTCGTAGACCTTGGTGTCCTTGGCGTGGAAGTGGTGGATGGCGTCGTGTTCGCCCAAGAATCGGATGGCGTCGGTAATCTCGATGTTCTGCCAGTAGAGGTGCGAGGGGTCGAAGTTCGCGCCGATGTGGTGGTTGGTCTCCTCGCGGAGGCGGAGCATCCCCGAGGGTTCGTAGACCAGCATGTTGGGGTGCATCTCGATGGCGACGTTGACGCCGTGGTTCGCCGCGTGGTCGGCGATGTCCGACCAGTAGGGGATGGCGACCTCCTCCCACTGGTACTGGTGGGCCTCGGCGTGTTCGCCGGGCCACGGGGCCGTCACCCAGTTGGGCGTCTCGTCGTTCGGACTCCCGGCGGGAAGCCCCGAGAAACAGGTCACGGCGTCCACGTCCAACTGGTCGGCGAGTTCGATGGCCTCCCGGAGTT
Organism: Halorussus lipolyticus; assembly: GCF_029338375.1. Classification (NCBI taxonomy): domain Archaea; kingdom Methanobacteriati; phylum Methanobacteriota; class Halobacteria; order Halobacteriales; family Haladaptataceae; genus Halorussus; species Halorussus lipolyticus. The sequence goes on from NZ_CP119804.1 coordinate 1,432,586, forward strand.
CGGTGTCGGCCTCGTCGGCGACCTCCTCGTCGGGATGGAGCGGGTTGTTGTGGGTCGCCAGCGCCGAAATCTCCATCTCGTACTCGTCCAGCAGGTCGAACAGGTGATTCTGGGCCTCGTCGTCGTTCAGGTACTCGTCGCGGGGAAGGTGGTCGTCGCCGGGGTGGCCGCCGCACCCGAGTTCGACCGCGTCCACGCCGATGCCGTGGAGGTACGCCAGCGCGTCGTCGAGCGACTGTCCGCCGAGCGGGACTGTGAGTACACCGATGTCCATATCCCCTCCACCACGGACGGCGTGAATAAGATTGTGGGGCGGTAGATGCGCTACGACGGGACTCGGGTCAGCGCCCCGCCGCAGTCGGGACACGTCGGCGGCAAGTCCCCGCCGATTTCGACGGTGTACCCGCAGTCGTTGCACTCGCAACGTCCCGACTCCGTGCGCTCGACCTGCCCGGCGTCGGACCGGGGGTCTACCGTCGGATGACTGAGGCCAATCGGCGGCGAGTCGTTGGCGACCATGTTCGACGGGACGCCCCAATCACGTAAAAAAGTTGTATAGCGAACGGATTATGAATCCGAATCGTAGTATTCGATTCGGTAATACGCCGTCGATTCGTAGCTCTCGCCGAGGAGAGTCGCGTGGTTCGTTCGGCCCCTCACCGGTCCTCGGCGAGGTCCACGCCGAGGTGGTCTTCGAGCGCTTCCACAAGCGACCCGGCGACGTTGGCCTGATTCGCGCGACCCTGTTCGACCGCCAGCAGGTCGTTCTCCGGCACGTCCAGTTCCTCGGCGAGTTCGTCGCGCTGGAGGCCGGCGTCTTGGCGGGCCTGTTCGACAGTCTCGCCGTAGTCCGCGACCAGATACGGAAGCGGGTCGTCGTCGTAGTTGGTGCCCTCCTCCTCCCAGCGACTCGAATCGCCGTCGTAGACGCCACTCGCCTTGGCGGTGTTCTGGGCCGCCTTGCGGTTGCGCTCTCGTTCCCGGTCGGACTCGGAGTCGGTCTCGGCGTTGTCGTTGTGCGAGGCGCATTCCGAGCAGACCTGTAACTGCGCGCCGGCCACGTTGGCCTCGGTCAGTGAGTCGCTCGACTTCCCGCAGAGTTCGCACGCGCCGCCGCCACCGCCGCCGGACGACCCGCCGGTCGAGTACTTAGCCATATGGGAACCAGTTAGGGCACGACGCATTTGAATACCCCGCTTGTCGTTCACATCCCGTCGGCCGACCGCTCGCCACTGCCGAATAGTTAATAATCGTTCGTCGCTTATCGGAGAGAGATACGATGTCCAGCGACGGACCGGACGCCGACCCTTCGACCGACCCGTCCGAGGTCGATTCGGCGTTCCGCGTCCTCTCAGACGTTCACCGGCGGTACGCGCTCTACTACCTGCGGGACAGAGAGACCACGAACCTCGAGGAGTTGGCCACTGTCCTCGCCAGTTGGCTCGGCGCGCGCGACGACGCCAACACGGTGATAACCCCCGAGGAGCGCGAGCGACTGCTGGTGGCACTCCACCACGCTCACCTCCCGGACCTCGACGCGGCGGGCCTCGTCAGGTACGACTCGGTAACCGGCGACGTGTCTCTCAACTCGCTCCCCGAGGTCGTCGAGACCGCACTCAACCTCTCGCTCGCACAGCAACGCGAAGCGCCCGGCAGACCCGAGAAGCGGCGTTTCGGTTGGCGCGCCGGGCGGTGACGATGGGCCTCCGCGAGTTCTTCGACCGGGTGTCCGACCGCCGGAAGACGGTCACGGTGTTCGCGCCCGAGTACTACGACGCGCTCGAATCCCACTTCGAGACCCGGAACGTGGCGGTCGAACAGGAGGCCCTCCCCGATGACGGGTCCGGCGGGTTCGTCGTCGTGACCGAAGACGGCGAGTTCGTCGGGAGCGTCGGCGCATCAGCAGTCCGCAACCTCGTCTCGCCGACGTTCTCCGAGGCGGACACCGGCCCGGACGAGGCCACTCGCGCCCTCCTCGACCTGCTGGCCGACACCACCTTCGTCTCGTTCGACAAGCGCCAACTGCTGGTGATGGCCCGCGAAATCGAGGACCGGGCCTACCGGCAGGGCCGGGGCACGCTCCGAACCGGATTCCAGACACTGACGGCGCTGAAGCCCCAGCGAGACGTGTACGAGGCCCTCGCCGGAGAGACCGACCTCGACGTTCACGTCTACGGCGAGCGCGACTGGTCGCCGGACCTGCCCGGCGTGACGGTCCACGACGAGGCAGTCAGCGACCCGGAGGCAGTCGGCGACCCCGAAGCAGTCGGCGACGAAATCGGCGCGTTCTGGTTCGTGGTGTTCGACGGCGGGGGCGACACCCGGCAGGCCTGCGCGCTCCTCGCCGAGGAGAACGAACCCGATTCGGAGGCGTTCCGAGGGTTCTGGACTTACGACGCCGAACTGGTCGGCGACATCGACGCCTACCTCCGGGAGACCTACGGCGAGAAGTGACCCGGTGGTCTCGAAGGGACAAACCCGGCCGGAAACGACAGACCGAACTACCGCGACCGACGAGTGGGGACGATGAGCGACTACTCCTTTGCGACCGACGTGGACGTTCGCTACCGGGACCTCGACACGATGGGCCACGTGAACAACGCGGTCTACGCCTCCTACTTCGAGCAGGCCCGCGTGGCCTACTTCGACGAGGTGCTTGACGTGCCCCTCCGGGAAATCGAGTCGGTGCTGGCGACCCTCGAAATCGAGTTCCGGCGACCGGTCGAAATCGACCACGACGTGACGGTGGCGGTGCGCGTCCCGGAACTGGGCGACTCCTCGCTCCCGATGGAGTACGAGGTCCGCGCCGACGATACCGTGGCGGCGACCGGCGAGACGGTGCAGGTCGCGGTCGATAGGGAAACCAAGTCCTCGCGGCCGATTCCCGACGACTGGCGCGAGGACATTCGAGAGTTTGAGGGACTCTAATCGCTTTTCGCCCGATTTTTCGAGAATCAGTCTACAGCAGTAGCTCGCCGATTTAGCCGCTGAGATGCTACGTCCCCGAAAGAGACGAGGACATAGCTACTGCTCGAAGATTAGCGTTCGGAAGGAATTGTGCGTGGGTGATGTCCGCGAAGGGAAATCACCTAGCATCTTGCGATGCGTGGGACCGGATTTGAACTTCCGTCACTCCGCTTCGCTCCGTGACGACGTTCGCAGTCGCGTAGCGACTGCTCACCGGCGGACCCCTAGGCACCAGAGAATGAAGCCATCGCTCGAAGATTAGCGTTCGGAAGGAATTGTGCGTGGGTGATGTCCGCGAAGGGAAATCACCTAGCATCTTGCGATGCGTGGGACCGGATTTGAACCGGCGGACCCCTACGGGACAGCGCCCTCAACGCTGCGCCGTTGGCCTAGCTTGGCTACCCACGCTCGCGGTGTCTTTCTCTGCACTCACACGTAGACGCTACCCGAATAAAATGCCTTTCGTTTCAACTCCGGGACGGCACGGGCCAACACGGGACGAGCGAGCCGGTATATGTATTACGGCCAACTCGACTCGGTGCTATCGCCGAGCAGAGGACCGTACTTGACGCGCCGCAGGGCGACGACACAGCAAGGCGTATTTCGGTTCGCTCCCTACCCCCGACCATGCAACGATTCGTCGAGCGTCACGTCCCCGCAGTAACCGGGCTGTTGACCGTCGTTTCGCTCGCACTGGTGTTCGCCGCGGCGCTCCGGGTGGTGCCCGCCGGCACGCTCCCGCGCGCTCCCGATGCCGTCCTCGCGGCCATCCCGCACGTCAACGCCGTCGTCAGCGTCGTGGCGTTCGGAACGATTGGGGCCTCGTGGCGGTGGATTCGACAGGGGAAGGTCGAGCGCCACCGCACCGGGATGCTCGCTGGCGTCGGCCTGTTCGCCGTGTTTCTGGTGCTGTACCTCTACCGCGTCGCGCTCCTCGGGCCGACCCCCTTCGAGGGACCGGCGTTCGTGGAGCAGTTTATCTACTACCCGATTCTGGCGATTCACATCCTCCTCGCCGTGGTCTGCATCCCCCTGCTCTACTACGTCCTGCTGTTGGGGCTGACCCGCCCGGCGTCGGAGTTGGGCGAGACCAAGCACCCGACGGTGGGCCGGGTCGCGGCCACGCTATGGCTGACCTCGTTCGGCCTCGGCGTGGTGGTCTACGCGATGCTGTACCTGTTCTGAGGCGGGTAGGATTCGGGCCGCTCGGTCTCGACAGTCGGAGACAGCTGACTCCAGCAAACTAAAGGAGTCTTAAAGAAGCATATACAATTTCCAAAGGAATACGCACGTTTGCTTCGCGGGCGTCCGTCTCGAACAGGCGTGACCGGACCGCCGGTCGGGTGTCCGAACGACCCGTTCGCGAACGAAATCAGACCTCGCCCTCGTAGGTCTCCAGCAGGACCGCCCACGCATCGTGCCCCTCGTGAAAGTAGCTATCGAGGACCCGGCCGTTCTGCCCGATTTCGACGGCGTGTCTCGGCGTTCGGAGTTGCACCCATCGGAGGTGGGCCTGCGGGCGAGATTTCTCGTTTTCGTCCCCGGTTTCTCTCTCGGGGTCGGTCTCTTTCTCGGAGTCGGCCTCGCCGTCCTCCTCGCGGGTCGCGCGGCGGTCCCGGTGGTCGTGACTCTCGGCCATCCTCGTGACTCACGGTGTCGGGTAGATTAACCGTTTTGCCCGTCTCGACCGTCGAAAAGCCGAACAGCAGAGAAATTCAGTCGTCGGCCGGGGACCCGATTTCGGGCCGGGACACGTCGCGGTCGGTCTCCTCGCCGTCGATGTCGTAGGGGTACTCGCCGGTCACGCATCCCATGCAGAGGTCCGACTGCTCGGAATCGAGGGCCTGTGCGACCGCCTCGGTCGAGAGGTACGCGAGGCTGTCGGCCTCGATTTCCTCGCCGATTTCTTCGACCGACTTGTCGGCCGCGATGAGTTCCTCGCGGGTCGCCATGTCGATGCCCATGTAGCAGGGTGCGACGATTGGCGGGGCACCGATTCGCATGTGGACCTCCTCGGCACCGCAGTCTTTGAGGAGTTGGACCAACTGGGTCGAGGTGGTCCCGCGGACGATGGAGTCGTCGATGAGCGTGACCGTTTTCCCCTCGACAGTGGACTTGATGGGGTTGAGTTTCAGGCGGACCGCGCGCTCTCGCTCGTCTTGGGTCGGCATGATGAAGGTACGGCCCACGTACCGGTTCTTCATCAGGCCCTCGGCGAACTCGACGCTGGCGCTCGCGGTTTCACCGCTCGCGTTTTCCGAGGCGCTTCGCGCCTCGCTATCTTCTTGGGCGGCGTCGGCGTATCCGGAGGCGAACGCCCGGCCGGAGTCGGGCACCGGCATCACCACGTCGGTGTCGATGCCGCTCTCCTCCCAGAGCTTTCTGCCCAAATCACGGCGGGCCTCGTAGACCAGTTTGCTGTCGATAACGCTGTCCGGCCGGGCGAAGTAGACGTGTTCGAAAAAGCAGTGGGCGGTGTTCTCGCGCTCGAACAGTTGGTAGGAGTCGAAGCCCTCGCCGCCGGGTTGGAGGACGACGAGTTCGCCGGGGCGCACGTCCCGGACGAGTTCGCCGTCGAGCGTGTCGATGGCCGAACTCTCGCTGGCGAGGACGTAGCCGTCGTCCACTTCGCCGATGCAAAGCGGGCGGTTGCCCTCCGGGTCCCGGACGCCCAGCACGGTGTCGTCGTGCATGATGGTCAGCGAGTACGAACCGTGAATCCGGCCCATCGTTCGCTTGACCGCCCGCACGAGGTCCGCTTCGAGGAGATTCCGGGCGAGGTCGTGAGCGATGACCTCGGTGTCGCCGTCCGAGGTGAAGGCGTGACCCTGCGCGGCCAACTCGTCGCGGACCTCCTCGGCGTTGACGAGGTTGCCGTTGTGGCTCAGGCCGAGGGCACCGCTCCGGAAGGAGACGGTGAACGGTTGCGCGCAGGACTTGTCCACGCTCCCGGCAGTCGGGTAGCGAACGTGGCCGATGCCGGCGCTCCCGCGGAGTTCCTCGATGTCGGACTGGTTGAAGGCGTCGCCGACGAGACCCATCTCGACGTGGCTGTGCTGTTGGAACCCGTCGTGGGTGACGATGCCCGCCGACTCCTGCCCGCGGTGTTGGAGCGCGTACAGCGAGTAGTAGAGCGGTCGCGCGGCGTCCCGCTCTGCGAGCGAGACGCCGACGACGCCGCACTTCTCGGTCGGCCCCGAAAGGGCCTCCTCGGGGCGTTCAGAGGGAGATTCGGGGGATTCCGAAGAACTCTCGGAGCGTCCCGGATTCGCGTTCTCGGTCGGACCACTGGGGGCCGCGTCCCGGCCGTCTGGCATACTCCGGGGTACTGCGCCACCGTAGTAAAAACCCTCGCTATCGTGCCGACTTCTCTCCGAGAGAAGCTGAAAGTATGCTCGTTCGTGTATAAAATCATCCCAGCGCGCCGGACACTCGCATCTCTGCCGCACTCCGACGCCCGCGTCGGAACGCGGCGGTTCCTCGCTCGGCGGATTTTCCACCAGCGTGCGCTCGACTGACCAACCGCCCGCAAAGGCTCAGTTGACCAAACCACAGGGCGGGGGCTTCAAGAAAGATTCGCCCTTCGGTTTTGCTGTTCACGGTTACGGTCACGTTAGCTCGAAGGAGCGGCCGGGGGCTTCAGAAGCGTTCACCGCCACGACTGTCTCCGCGGACTCTAAATCGAATCTCATCGAACCGAAAATTCGACTGTCCCGACCGATAAACTCACCTCTAAGAGGCGAAATTTCCAGAGAGAAGGGAGAACCGCAGATACGTCGCGGCTTACTCGCCGGACTTGCTCTGCCACTCGTAGTCGCGGCGCTTGGCGGACTTGCCGAAGCCGCAACTCGAGCACTCCTTCTTTTTCGTGTGATACGACTTCTCGCCACAGCGACGACACTTCGTGTGCGTCGTCGTGTTCTTCTTCCCTTGGCTCGGGGTGCCTGCTCCAGTCATGGGCTTATCGACACGAGGTTATCGCCGCGTATAATGGTTGTGTCTTCCTCCTCGGTGTCCTCCAAGACCAGATTCATGTGCTGGTCGTAGCCCGTGAGAATACCCTCGTACTCGTCGCCGCCTTTCAACTGCACTGTAACCTCCTCGTCGAGGGAGGCTTCCAGCACGTCGAGCGGTCGTCCACTCATATCATTAGCGGCACCCGTCAACGGCTTAAACGTACCGGAAGATGCTCAACGAGGAAAGTTTCTGGAACCGAACCGCGGATGGAAGTCGGTCCCACACCGGACGAGTCGGAGGACCGTCACAAATCCCCCGAACAGCGACGAACGCTGACGAATAGCGCCACCACCGGCCAGCGGACGACGCGGAGTGCGCTGTGGACCGAGGAGAACCGGCGGTTCGTCCCCCACCGAGCGCCGTCTTGCGCTGGGACCACTTGCGGGAGACCATCCGAACAGCGTAGTAAACAAAATAATTCTTAGAGCAATATTTACAGTTATCTAAGATTTGTTCTGCTATGTTTCGTTGGCGGTCCGCGACCACGAGGCCGCTCCTCACCGGTCGCTCGGCGACCCGCGACGTTCCGGGCAGAAATCTCCGCGCGCTCGCAGTGACAGGTGCGCCGGGCCGCGTCCTCGCCGTGAAGGCCCCGCTACTGCGCCCACTCGACCATCCGCGAGTAGAGGTTGTCGCTCCGCAGGGCCTCGTCGTCGCCGACCAGCACGAGCGACTTCTTCGCGCGAGTGAGCGCCACGTTCACCCGGCGGTAGTCCTCGAAAATCGGGCTTTCGAGATTTTCGGTGGCGACGAACGAGACCACGATGACCTCCTTGCTCGACCCCTGAAAGCGGTCCACCGTGTCTACCGTCACCTCGTCGCCGACCCGTCTGCCGATTTCGGCGACCTGCGCACGGAAGGGCGCGATGACGCCGATTTCGGCGGGTTCGACGCCCACCGCGAGGAAGGACTCGACTATCTCGGCCACGCGCTCGGCCTCGACGGGGTTGGTGTTGCCGTCGGTGTGCCCGCCGGGGTCCACGAACGAGACGCCGCCGTTGCCCCGCAAGTCGTCGGGCAGGTCGTCCGCTGTAACCTCGGGGAGGTCGGCGAGTCGCTGGCCCGCGACTTCGCCACTGGCCGGCCGAAGGTCGCCGTCGTAGAACTCCCGCGAGGAGAACGCCTGAATCCGCTGGCGCATTCGGTACTGGCGGTCGAGCATCACGCCCGCGTCGGGATGCTCCTCGATGAGGCGCTCGAACAGCGAGGTCGAGAGGGCGTTTTCGGTCCGCACGACCGGCGGCAACTGCTGGTGGTCGCCGACCAGCACGAACCGGTCGGCCAGATTTACCGCCGAGAGGGTTTCGGGTTCGGTGAGTTGCGAGGCCTCGTCCACCAGCGCGGCGTCGAAGGACTGCTCGCGCATGATTCGGGACCCGCAGGTCGCCGTCGTGGCGGCGACGACGCTCGCGTTCCGCAGTTCCGCCACGCGGTCGTTCGGGTCGCCCGCCTGTTCGAGTCGCAAATCCTGCATGTCCTCGCGGACGCCGCTCTCGGTGCCGACCCTCACGATGTCCTCGAAACCTTGGTCCCGCAGGGCTTCCAGCGCGTTGTCCACCGCGCGGTTGGTGAACGCCGACAGGAGGACGCGCTCGCCTCGCTCGACCATCGCTCGGATGGTCCGGGCGATGGTGTAGGTCTTGCCCGTGCCGGGCGGGCCGTGGACCAGCGCGAAGTCCTCGGCGTTCACCGCGAGGTTCACCGCGTCGTTCTGGGCCTCGTTGTTGTCGATGTAGGTCCGGCGGTCGTCGCGGAACGCGGGTTCGGGGGCCTCGCCGTCGTCGTCCTCGTGACCGAACAGGACGTTCTTCCGGCGCTGGTCGCCCTTCAGCAGGAAATCGTGGAGCGCGGTGAGCATCCGGTCCGCGGAGAGTTCCGAGGGGTAGACGTCGAGACGGCGAAGTTCGACCGGTTCGTCGGCCGTGACGACGACTTGTTCGCCCAGTCGCTCGACTCTGGCCAGTTCTGCGTGGCCGTTCACCGGGTCGCCGTCGCTGGCTAGCACCACGTCTCCCTCTCGGATTTTCGACACGGCCCCGCCCGAACGCTCGGCGCGCATCTCCCATCGGCCGCCGTCGAGTTGACGCCTGTCGGTGGGTTCGAGACCGAGGAGCGCCCGGTCGTCGTCGGCCCGTTCCGCGGCGGTCTGCTCCCAGAGTTTGGCGTACTCGGCGTGGGTCGCCCGGCGTTCCTCCTCGACGAGTCGGTAGTTGCGGTCGAAGTAGGTTCGCTCCGCCTTCGGAATCGCGGTGCCGATTTGGCCCGCCTTCGACTCCTGATTCAGTCGGCCCGAGACCACCATGCAGGTGTCCTGCTCGAAGCAGTACTCGCACGTGGCGTCGGCCTCGTAGCCGGTCGGGACGCCCGGATACTCGTCCGGTTCGCCCTCGTCACCTCTCTCGGCGGGGTCGTGGTCGGACTCCGTGACGTGGTACTCCATCGCCGCGATTTCGTTCCGGGTTCGGACCACGAAATCGAGGAGACCGTCGCCGATGGTGAACTCCTTGGCGGGCGAGAGGTCGCCGTCCTCCTCGGTCCGGTCGAGCGCCGAGTTCTTGGTGTACAGCAGGGTGCCGGTGTCGGCCGGGACGCCCTTCTCCTGAAGGACCAGACCGTAGCACGCCGCCTGAATCTTGTCCTGAAACCGGGGGTCGCGCTTGAGGTTCTTGCCGGTCTTGAGTTCGACCGGCATCCCGCGCCGGAGCGCGTCGGCCCGACCCTTGATGCCGAATCGCTCGCTGATGAGCGTCTGCTCGCTTCGCCAGTTATCCTCCTCCGTGAGCGCGCCTTGGGCGAGCCAGCCCTCGATTGCGGCGGCGTTCTGGCGGACCTCCTCGGCCACCTCGTCGCGCTCTCGGCCGAGCAAGCCGAGTTCGAGGCCGGCCTCCTCGACGCGCTCCTCGATGGACTCGTCCAAATCGCGGCCCCGGAGCAGGTCGCCGAACACCTCGTGGACGATTGTCCCCTTGACCACGGGGTATTCGAGGGGGATTCCGGAAAGCTTGTTGAGGTAGTACATCCGCGGACACTGGACCCACGACCGGATGTCGGTCACGTCCACGAGGAAGGAGGGTTCGACCACGACGTACGAATCCTTGCTCGTCTGGTAGGTGGTTTCGCCTTGATACGTATCCTCCTCTACGTCGGTCACGAGGAGTTCCATCCCCGGTTCGAGGAGGTCTGCGCTCTCGGTCCACTTGCCCCAGAGCGTGACCCGCTTTGCACCTTCGTCCTCGTTGACCGTGACCTCGGCGAGGTCGCTCTCGCCGTACTGGGTGCTGACGGTCCGAACGTCCTCGACCTCGACGACTTCTCCCCGAACGTTCACGAACGCATCGTAGCGCCCGATGGTAGAAAAACCATCGCAGTCGAACTCGGTGTTCGACGGAAACGTGGTATGGAAAACTCGGGGTAGAAAACGCGGAATGGGAAGCGCGGAATGGAAAACGCGGAATGGAAAACGCGGAATGGAAAACACGGAATAGAAAACGCGGAATGGAAAACACGGAATAGAAAACGCGGAACGGGAAACTCGGAAGGAAAAACACGGAATGGAAAATGTGGAACAGTTGGCGAGCGATACTGGTTTCGGTGGCGAAGTGTGTCGGTCAGGTCGCAGTCGGGTCCGACCGAATCTCCGACTCAGCGACGCCCGAGTTCGGGTCCGTCAGTCGGCACCGCGGGGCGGAATGTGACCGCACTTCGAACACGTCTCGTAGCCTCGCGCGGCGACGAGTTCGCCGCTACATTGGGGGCATCTCATCGTGAGCGTCGGTAGCCCAAACGGACGTAAGAGCCTTCCTATAAGATGAACTAATTTCTCGTATCACATATAAGGACGCCTAATATTGACGTGGGTCGAGAGAGCATGTGACTCCCCTCGAAAAATCGGCTTTCGGCTCCGGGCTATCCGGACCAGCCAGCGCAGATGTCGTCGTTGACGTTGCTCCGCCACGTCTCGAAGCCGTCTTCGCAGTCCGGATTCTCGTGGATGTGGTCGATGAAGCCTGCGCCGGGATTCCGGAGTTCGTTCCCGCAGAACGGGCAATCGTTCGGGTCGCTCCACGTCGCTGTCGTTGACATAGCCACTAGCGCGACGTTCTGACTGATAAGTTCTGCCCGAATATTTCTAAAATACCTTTGTTGTGGTAATATATTCCTAATATCCCTCCATCAATAGCGCGGTCGGCTTCAGATACCGAGGTCAGCGATGCGCGAATCCCGATGCAGGACCTTCTTGACGATTTCGGGTTCTTCGAGGAGGCGGTGTTTGGTGTGGACACCCCTGCCCCGACCCCGCCCCTTCGTCTCGGAGTTGATGACGTTGAGGAAGTCCTGTTCCTGCAAGATTTCCTGCACTCGGCGCTCCGAGAGGGCGTCCATGTCGAGGTCCGAGGCGATGGTCTGGTACTGGCGGTAAATCTGCTGGGTCGGGAACTGGTCGCGGGGCTTGTTCTCGGTCAGCAGGGTGAGCGCCAGCAGGATTGCCTTGGCTTGGGTGGGCGCACCCTCGATGAGTTCGGCGAAGCGGTCGGCCTCGGTCTTCTCCTTGGCGGCGTAGACGTGTTTTTCGGTTACCTCCTCGTCCTCCTGCTTGGTGGCGATTCGGCCCGCGTTCCGGAGGATGTCGATGGCCTTCCGGGCGTCGCCGTGTTCTTGGGCGGCGAGGGCGGCGGTCAGCGGAATCGCGTCGTCCGACAGCACCCCGTCGCGGAAGGCGTCGGCGCGGTTTTGGAGGATGTCCACGAGCTGGTGGGCGTCGTAGGGCGGGAAGACCAGTTCGTCGTGGGCGAAACTCGACTTGACGCGCTCGTTGAGTTCGTCCGGGAAGTCGATTTTGTTCGAGATGCCGATGATGCCGATGGTCGAGTCGGTGACCCTGCGGTTCTCGCCCGCGCGCGAGAGTTTTCGAAGTACCTCGTCGTCTTCGAGCATGTCGATTTCGTCCAAGATGACCAGCGCCACGTCGCTACAGGCGTCGATGATTTGCCAGAGGCGGTCGTAGTAGTCGCCGGTACCGAGGCCCCGCTGAGGCACGGTGATACCGGTCTCGTTGGGGTCGTTGAGTTCCCGGCCGACTGTCTTGATGACCGACGCCTCGGTGGTCTGCTCGCCGCAGTCGATGAACGCGGTTTCGACCTCAACGTCCTCTTTGTCGGCCTCGTTCTCGACGCGCTTGGAGACGCTCCGTGAGATGAGCGACTTGCCGGTCCCGGTCTTGCCGAAGATAAAGAGGTGGGTCGGCTCTTGGCCGAAGATAGCGGGGTTGAGGGCCTCGGCGACCTTCTGCATGTGCTCGTCGCGGCCGACGATGCGGTTCGGGCCGGGGAGGTGAGAGATACGCAGGAGGTCCTCGTCGGCGAATATCGGCTCGTCGTACCGAAAGAGGGGGTCGCGGTCTACGTCGTCGTCGGTAGCCATCTGATTACCCTTGCTTCGCACTTCAGCATATAAATGGAGAGGGTATCGTCGCGGATGTATCTCGCCGTCGAGTGACGGCGCGGGCGATTCCCCGGCGGTTCGGCGTCACCGGCGCTGAGAGTACCGTCGCGGATGTTCCGGCAGAAAATCGATGGGAGATTGGCGGGAGATTGGCGGGTAATCGATGAGCCATCGGCGGGCAACCAGTGGACAATCGGCGACGCTCGGGAAGTGGCTAGTACGTGATCTGGTGCGGAGTCAGTGACGAGCAGTGCGGCAAGTTCGAGTTGTTGGGTCGAAAGGAGGTACTCACGGAGGAGTCGAGAGGGTCGAGGACCGGGCAGACACCTACCTCGCGGATGTAAGTCGGTGGGTGGTAGGGGTGGGTGCGACTGGTAAGCCGCTGACCGGGAACTGCTAAGAGCAATCTATTTATTTGTGAAAGATATATAAGTAAGCGTTTAGAATTCATAATAATGTCTATTTGTGAGTTGTTTTGAATACTATTATATATTTTTCTATTGGATACTAACTACTACTTATAGAAAATAATCGTGGGTGAGCGATTGCGGAAATGATAACAGAGAGTGAGTGACACACCCCTGTCGCGTCTGTAACGAAGAATAGGTTTATTTAGAAACCACACACCACCATCGCGAATGTAAGATTGCTATTTATTGAGTCTACAGATGCCGAAAGACGACTATAGCTTTTCCAACATTCTGCCATCTGGGGCGAATCAGCATACATCCGCGACAGTAGTGTCACCGCATCGATGCGGTTCTCCCCCACCCCCACCGATTTCCCCTTACATCCGCGACGGTGGTGTGGGCCAGTCAGTCTACTCTCATTTGTATCGAACCGCCAACGTGCCGACCCGTCCGCTACTCGCCCACGACCCTCCTCGCCGACCACGAATGAATCCGAGGAGACCCCAAACACTCCCAAGAGGACTCCAAAGAGGCCCGAGACGACCCCGAAACCGACCAGATGGCCGGAACTCGGCAGAAGGATTTTGACCGTCGGCCCCCAACGCGAAGCCGTGAGCATCTATCGTAGCGTCCGGGCAATCGCCGACGCGTCTGGCGAGGGACCCATCGACTGGACGGCGGTCGCAGAGGCCGCCAAGGCATCGACTCCGCCGGGGTCGCTCGAGTTGTCCGAGACCGAGAAGGAAGGCTACGCCGCCGACGTGCGCGACGCTCGGAACAGAGTCCGCGAGGTTTCCGGGGCCGACTTCGACGTGCCCGAGACCATCGAGGTCCAGAACCGACACCACTGGATAGACGCCAACATCGACACCTTCCGGCGCGTGATGGAACCCGTCGAAGAACACGGGCCGGTCGCCATGCCCGGCGTCGCCCGGACCATCAACACCGGCACGATGTCAGTGATGCTGACGGTGCTGGCCAAGAACGTCCTCGGCCAGTACGACCCCCTGCTTCTGGCCGACGGCGACGACCACGCGCTGTACTTCGTCCGGCCGAACATCGAGCGCATCGCCCGCGAACTCGACGTGAACTACGACCGGTTCCGGCGGTGGATAGCCTTCCACGAGGTCACGCACGCCGCCGAGTTCGGCGCGGCCCCGTGGCTCTCGGACCACCTCGAATCCCGGATGGAGTCGGGCATCGAGGCGCTTGCAGGTGGCCATCTCGACCGGGAGGCCTTCAAGGAACTCGACGCCGCGATGACCGCCGTCGAGGGCTACGCCGAACTCCTGATGGACGGCGCGTTCGACGACGAGTACGCCGACCTGCGCGAGAAGATGGAGGCCCGCAGGCAGGGCGGCGACCCCCTGTCGAGACTCCTCCGGCGGATGCTCGGTCTCGGACTGAAGCGCAGACAGTACGAGCGCGGCAAGGCCTTCTTCGACGCCGTTTCGGCGGAGCGCGGTATCGAGGGGGCCAGCGCGGTCTGGGACCGCCCCGAGAATCTGCCCACCGACGCGGAACTCGATGACCCGGACCGGTGGCTAGCGCGGGTGAATCCGTAAAAATCTGATACCCGAGAGAAAGTTACGTGATGTGGACCAGATAGCCCAGCAGTGCCGCGCCGACGAGCGACCCCGCGACGATTGCGAGGGCGACCTGCACCAGCGACCCGCCGCCCGACACGGTGATGAGACCGGCCGAGAGGCCGACGATGACGACGATGCTGATTTTGAGCCGATTCATCGAGTCGCGCTTCTCCTCGGTTGACGGTGGTCCGACCATGGTCAGAGGTCGTGGGACGCGCTGACGTGCGTCTGGACGAACCGCCAGCGTGGCTCCTCGCCATCGTCTCTCTCTCTGCCTCGGGGCGGTACCCGACGCTCGCCCAGTTCTCGCTCCAGCACGCCGCTCCACCGCGTATCGAATGCGTGGCGGGTCTCCGCTGGGTCGGCATCGGCCGAGCGACTGCCGTCCAGTTCGGTCCACGACAGCGCCACGTCGTCGGTGAACCACGCGACGGACGCACTCGCCACGCTATCGCCCTCCGACTCCGGCACCGCGATTTGTAGGTTCCGGCTCTCGACTTGCCAGTCCTCGGTAGTCCGGGTCTGCTCGCGGAGGCCCTCGGCGATGGCCTCGTAGCCCGCGAGGCGCTCGCTGACGCCGAACTTCACGGCGTCCTCGCGCTCGGCGAAGTACGGCGAGAGGGGTTCACCCCGCCGGAGCGCCTCGTAGTACTCCTCGACGGTCTCGGTCGGGTTCATGAAAAATCGGTGTCGGCGAACTCGCTTAAGCCTACTCGTCTCGGGCGATACCGCCGAGTCGGCGATAGGAGACGCTACTGGAATCCCTTGCCGACTTCGGCGTCCTCGATGAGGTCGTCCAACTCCTCGTTCAGCAGGTCCTCGGCCTCCTCGAACCGGTCGGAGAGTTCGTCCGCCGGGTCGGGCCGGCCGTACTGGTCGAAGTCGATGGGACCGAACGCCGGACTGTCCATCGCGTCCATCACGTCGTCGAAGAAGTCGTTGGGCGTGGTCGGCGCGTCGGCGTGGGCCTTGACGACCTGTTCGAGGTGGCGGGCTTTCTCCTCGGCGTCGTCTTCGTCCTCCGGCGGGTTCTGGACCGCGAAGCGGCCTTCGGTCTCCTGCTCGGGGAGGAACGAGCCGATTTCGTCGTCGAGACTCCGGGCGACCCGCGTGCCGACGCCTTGGACCTCGTAGGGGTTCTTGGCGTAGGTCTTGAGGAGATAGACGCCTCCTCGGGGGTGGCCCAGATAGAGGTCCTCGCCGACGCCGCCGGCGCGGGACCCGCCGACGGCCCGCCAGCCCTCGGGGTCCACGTCCTTCTCGACCACGTCCTCGACGATGTCCTGCCACTCGCGTATCCGCATGGTTATCTGTAGCATGGGAGCGAGGGAGAATTAACGTATCGGTCTCGGTTACTCCTCGGAAAAATCAAAATCGGTAGGGCCTCGGGAAGAGTTAGAGCCGGAGAGACTTTGTTTTAGAAAGCCCCCGGCCGGTCGCGGTCGTTGGCCGACATATCCGCTCCTCTCCGCACCGACCGTCGCGGATAGGGGTCGGCCAGACGACCACGGGCCTCCGGCCCGCGACCGTCCGGCCCCTTTCATCCACCCAAACGGTAGTTTTGTCGGCCGAGCGCACCCGTCGGTTGCCCAGTCAAGCGTCTGCTAGTGGCTTGTTCACCGGGCAGACACGGGGAAATCGAGCGATGGCCGAAAGCAAGCGAGCGCAGTCCCGGTCAGTAGGTCGGCGACTCCTCGGGCACGCCGTCGCGTTGGTTGACCACGCGACCGAGGACGAACAGGGCGTCAGAGAGTCGATTCAGGTAGGTGACGGCCGTTTCGTTGATGTCCTCGTCGGCCTCCAGCGCCACCGCGCGGCGTTCGGCGCGTCGGCAGACCGTCCGAGCGTGGTGAAGTCGCGCCCCGCCGTCGCTCCCGCCGGGCAGGATGAACGATTCGAGCGGTTCGAGTTCGTCGTCGTAGTCGTCTATCCAGTCTTCGAGTTGCGCGACGTGTTCGTCGCGGATAACGGGGTCCTCGTCGTCGGGGTCGGGGTTGGCGAAGTCGGCCTGCACGACGTGGAGGTGGTTCTGGATTTCCCGGAGTTGGTCGTCCACGTCGTCGTGGCCCGTGGGTCGGACGCGCCCGACCACGGCGTTCAGTTCGTCTACGGTGCCGTAGGCCTCGATTCGAGGACTGGCCTTCGAGACGCGGGACATGTCTCGGAGGTCGGTCTGGCCCTCGTCACCGCGACCGGTGTAGATTTTCATGCCTTCGACTACCGACCGACTGCACTTAACTCCCGCCCCGAACGTCCGGCCGTCGCGGGATTCAGGCCAGCGAGGCCTCGACGTACTCCAGAATCTTCTCGCTCTCGGCCATCGTGACGCCCGAATCGTGGTCTACCAGCACCGGTACACTGCGCTGGCCGCTGACGCGCTTGACCTCGTTGCGGTCGGAGTGGAGCGGTTCGACCCACTCGGTCTCGTACTCGATGCCGTGGTCGTCCAGCGCGTCGTGGACCTTCTCGCAGTACGGACACCCGTCGAGCGAGTAGAGTTCGATGGACATACGACTCGGTTGGGGCGCGTCGGGGAAGTAACTACTGCCAGAGGAGCAATCGATGCCACCGCAACACTCATCGGTCCGGTGTCTCCTCGGCTTTCGTATCGTGGTAATTAGTTTACCGAGGCCACTGGCCGGAGTCGAAGCCACGATAGGAAAGAGAACCAACGACGAGAGACTATTCGCCCGGTATCGGGATACACGGGGTCTCGGCAGGACCCCCAAGCCGTCGAACCGCCACCGGCGACCAACCGGCGTCTCGAACCAGTATCCTCAAATGCCGCGCGCTTCGACGTTCGAACATGGCTCAGGAACTCGACCACGACTGTCCTCAGTGTGGCACCGAGCGAACGTTTTACCGCACCGCCAGCACCAACCTCCACCTCGGCGAGAAGACCAAGTGGGGCTGTCCGGAGTGCGACTTCCGCTTCGTCCAGATAGACGGCGACATCGACTCGACCGAGGCCTGACGACTGTTCTCTCGCTCGGAGTTGCGACTCTCGTTCTCCCGTCACTGGTGAAGATTGCTCGTCCGTCAGCGTCACGCTTCTCCCCGCTCCCTGTACCCGACGCTTTGAACAATGTTTAGATACGCTAAAGACACCCATTTATTTTCCTCGTATAGGACACCCATTGTTTCGTGACCGAAGTCTCTCACCGACACGCTCGCTGATTTCCCGAGGACCGACCCTGAAAGCTCGGATGACCATTCGGCTACTGTCGAAGTTCCGACCGGCGTCCCGGCCTTCCGACTGGCCGACCATCGGCACGACCGGTCTCTCCTCCGTGAAATCCACGGGGAGTTCGCGTCTTACTCTTCGATAGTCCTCCGAGCCGGTGACTTCCGAACGAATAAACTGTTTTCCGATATACAAAATTGGTTCTTGGTCTCTCGTCGCGTCGAATACTACCGACGCCGTGGCTGAGACGCCGAGGACCGGTCTGTCTCTCGGCGCACTAAACCTGCGAGTGGGCAGAGTCCGCCGTGGTCGAAGCCGTCGAAAGAAGATAGCGGATGACCGACCGTCTCGGCTATCGCCGCGTCACGGAGAGGCCGATACCGTCCACGGGCCGAAGCGCGAGTTCGGGCCGGAACTCCGGTTGTTCGGCCTCGGCCGTTATCTCGAACCGGCGGGCCATCGTCGCCAGCGTCAGCTTTGCGACCAGTATCGAAAGCCGCCGACTCGGGCAATGGCGCGGCCCGCCGCCGAAGGGGAAGTATGCGAACTGGGCGCGGTCGTGGTTGCCCTGCCAGCGAGACGGGAGATACGTCTCCGGCCGGTCGAAGTTCTGCGGATTCCGGTGAATCGCCCACTGTGATAGCCAGACCTGCGCGTCGCTTTCGAGTTCGTACCCGCCGAGGGTCACGTCGTCGCGGGTTTCCCGGAACATCGTGTACAGCGGCGGGTACAACCGCAGGGTCTCGCGGAAGGCGCGTTCGGCGCGCTGTAGTTCGGTAACGTGGTCGATGGTCGCGTGGTCGCCGTCGAGAACCCGGTCGGCCTCCTGTTGGAGACCCGCCTGCACTCGCTCGGACGTGGCGACGCACTGGCAGGCGCAGGCGAGACCGACCGCCAGCGGTTCGAGCGCACCGACGAGGAGGACGCCCAACTCGTTCCGAACTTCCGAGCGCGATACCGGCGACTCGGGGTCGGCTTCGAGTCGCAACAGTTCGGCCAGCAGGCACTCGCCGTCGGGGTCTTGGTCGGCCAGCAGTTGGTCGAGGAACTCGTGGAGTCGGTCGCGGGCACCGCGGTACGCCCGGTTGGTCGCCGTCGGAGTCCAGTCGGGGAGCAGTTGATCGAGCAGGACCTTCCGGGGCGCGTACTTCTGGCTGATTCCGTCCACCATCGAGGTGTACTCGCCGACGCTGACGGAACTCTCTTCTTCGAGGAGCAACTCGCACGCCAATCGCAGGCAGAGGCCGCGGAACTCCCGGTGGGCGTCTCTGATTTCGCCGTCGGCCCATCGGTCCCAGAACTCGGTCACGAGGTGACTGACCCGCCGGCCGTACTCCTGCAACCGGTCCATCGTCAGAATCGGTTGCCACGCCTGCCGGAGCGCCGAAATCACGTCGGGCGTGAGATACCCCTCGAAACTGTCGTCGATACTGCTCCGTATCATCTCGGTCTTCCGGTACCGGTCGTTCTCGGTCGAGAGGACTCGCTCCACGAGGTTCGGGTCGAGGACGACGTAGATGGTCTGTGGGCCGATGCGCCCCCGGACGACCGGCGACGACACGTCCCGACAGCGTTCGCCGAATTCGAGCGGGTCGATGGCTTGGTGGATGTTCCCCGCGAGCGGAAGGCCATCGACTTGCGGCGGTGACTGACTCATGCGTCAGTCACCTCGCTGGATACCCCGGCCACGTCGCTGGATACGTCAGTCACTCGCCGTGGTCGCCCAGCGACCGCACCGGACCGCAGACCGTCGGTAGATGTAGGTTCGTTCATGGGACTCTCACAGGGACAGGTGGCCGAACTCCACGACGAGGCCGATGGCTATCATCACGGTGCCGAACAGGCGGTAGAGTTGTCCGGTCAGCGCGCGATACTTGATTCGCTCGACGTCGGTCGGGGTCTCTCGGACGTGCTTGATGTCCTTCATGTCGTAGAGCATGTCCTTCATGTCCTCCTCGACCCACGCCATCGTGCCAATCATCATCATCGGGCCGATGGCGAACAGCGCGATACCGAGGCTTATCTCCTCGGCGAGATAGATGTACCCCGAGACGGTGCATCCCCATCCGAGGCAGAACGCCAGATTGCCCCATCCGGTCACGTACTTGCGGTCGTGGAGTCGGCCGCCGAACCATTCGAGGTTGTACGCCAATCCGAGGAGGATGAGCAGGAGAATCCAGCCGATGTACCAAATCGTCGTCATCAGCGCGAGGACGATGCCGACGCCGAATCCGGCGAGTATCATCCCGGCCCCGATGGCGAACTGGATGTCGGAGTTGATTTGGAGGTTGATGTCGTCGGCCGACAGGTCAACCGACTTCATCCCCTCGTCGAGGAGCCAGAAGTGGAACACGCCGACGGCCCAGAGCGTCCAGTCCCATCCGTGCTGGACCGAGGCTATCGCCATCCCGATGGTGGTCGCCGCCATCGGAAACAGCGTGTACAGCGCGTACTGATTGATTACCGACCGATAGACGCTATAGAGGACACTCGCCTTCTCGACCTCCGGGGCGTGTGTCTCGACTTCTGTTGCCATGTGACGCAGTACACACATGTCATGGATAAAACTTTCCTAGAGAAATTATATAAAATATATTATTCTGAGAGCGGAATTACCCTTCAGAATCATTCAGACACGGCTCAGACGCTCGGGCCGAAGCTGTCAACGACGGCGCTCATTATTTTCCGCTCGGCCTTCTGGAGGTGGTCGCTCGCCGTCGCGGGAGCGCACCCGAGTTCGTCGGCGATGTCCTCGTGGGTCGCGCCCCGCGGTTGGTCGTAGTAGTCGAGTCGGAGCGCCGCCTCGACGGCCTCCCGCTGTCGGTCGCTGAGCGCCACTTCCGGTCGCTTCGGGTCGCCGCGATAGGTCCGAATCTCGTCCACTCGGAGGTCGAAGGCGTTGGGGGCCGATTCGAGCGCGGCCTCGACCGGTTCCGACCGGCCGACGATTCTGCCGAACACCTTGCAGTCGCGGTAGATAATCGGCTTGCGGACGACCATTCCCGACCGCGAGAGGACCTGAAAGACGCTATCGAACACGGGTATCGCCAAGGGTCGGGCCTCGACGAGGACGTACGAGGGGTTCTGTTCGGTCGCGGTTACTTCCACCGAGTCGATGCCCGGCGTGTCGGTCGCGCTCGCCCGGAACGATTCGATGTCGCCGTCGATGGCGTAGAGGACAGTCGAGACGCTCTCGGCCCGATTCCAGTCGAGGACGCGCGTCTCCTGCACGTCGGGAGAATCCGCGAGAAGCCTGAGGAACTCGGGCGCTCGGTCGGGGTCGATGCGGGCGCTCACGCGGAGATACTTCACGGGTTTTCGTCCCAGAGGCGCTGTAATAAATCCCCCTATCATACGTGGCAGAATCGTTAGGACCGGCAGGCGTCTCGGCTACGATATGATAGCGCAAGTGCAGTTACAACCAAACGCCGTAACGGAAATGGACGATAGATGTCGGTAGCGGAGCGAGTATCGTCGTTCATCACCGAACACAGTCGTATCGTCATCGTCGTGATGATACTGGCGCTGGCAGTCGTCGGTGCCGGTGCCAGCAACGTCGAGCAATCGACCTCGATAGAGTCGCTGGCCAGCGGGTCGGACGCGGCCGAGACCAACAGCTACGTCCGCGAGAACTTCTCGACCTCGACGCGCGAGGGGAACACGACGACGGCCCTCATCACGGTCAGAAACGAGGAGGGCAACGTTCTCTCGAAGGCGTCGTTACTTCGGACGCTTCGCTACCAGCAGGCCGTCCGGAGCAACGAGACCATAAACGACACGCTCGTTGACGACCGACCGACGTTCGGTATCGCCAACCTCGTTGCCCGCGCGGCAATCTACTCCGAGCGCCGCCAGCAGGCCAAACAGGCCCGACAGGGCAACGCCACCAACGGTTCGGCCGCGATGGCCGCTTCGGGCGCTGGCGGCGAGACCCCGACACTCGACGAGCAAATTGACCAGTTGGAGTCGATGGACGACGCCGAAGTCGAGCAACTCGTCGAGCGCATGCTGGCCGAGGACAGCCAGTTACCCGGAAACGAACTCGCCTACCGACTCCTGCCGACCGAGTACGAGGCCGGGTCCGCGACGGCCGACGCCCGACTGGTCGTCGTGACCCAGCAGACCGAACAGCCGATTCGGACCGGTGCCGCAGTCTCCGAGACGGTCGCCGAGGGCGAGATGGCCGCGCGCGACTTGGCGAAGCAACAGCCCGGACCCGAGTCGTACCTCGCGTTCGGGTTCGGCATGGTCACGTATCAGGAGAACATCGCCATCACCGATAGCTTCGGCATCATCGGCCCGCTGGCGATTCTGTTCGTTCTCGTCACGCTGTCTATCGCCTACCGCGACCTCCTCGACATCGTTCTCGGCCTGCTCGGGGTCTTCTTGGTCGTCCACGGCACCTTCGGCGTGATGGGATGGGCAGGCATCACGTTCAATCAGGTGATGATTGCGGTCCCGATTCTGCTCATCGGACTGTCGGTGGACTACGCGCTTCACGTCGTCATGCGGTACCGCGAGGAGCGCGCCGAGAACGACACCGACGTTCGCACCGCGATGAAGGACTCGCTGACCAGTCTCGGACCGGCGCTCGCGCTCGTCACGGCCACGACTTCCATCGGCTTCTTGGCCAACCTCACGAGTTCGGTGGGCGCGCTCCGGACGTTCGGCGTCGTCACCGCCGTCGGCATCGTGGTGACGCTGGTCGTCTTCGGTGTCTTCATCCCCGCGCTCAAGTCCGAAATCGACTCCTTCCTCGAAGGTCGGGGCTGGGACCGCTCGGCGACTCCCTTCGGGTCCGGCGGTCGGCTTCGACACCTCCTGCGCGGCGGCGCGACCCTCGCACGCCGGGCACCGCTCGCGGTCCTCGTCCTCGCGGTCCTCGTCAGTGCCTGCGGGGCCTACGGAGCGACGCAGGTCGAATCGTCGTTCTCCTCGGAGGCGTTCATCGCCGACGACCCGGCCGAGTGGACCGACAACCTCCCCGAGCAGATGCAACCGAGCGATTTCTTCCTCAAGGATAGCCGACAGTTCATCTACGAGAACTTCCAGTCGCCCGACAAGCAGGGCAAGATACTCGTCAGGGGGAACGTCACGAGTCCCGAGACCCTCGACAGCATCGCCGAGGGCGAGTCCGCCGTCAGCGAGTCGAGCGTGACGTTCGTCCGACCGGACGGCGAACCGGCCATCGAGACGCCCCTGTCGGCCATGCAGACGGTCGCGGACGAAAACGAGACGTTCAACGCGACCTTCCAGTCTGCGGACACCGACGGTGACGGTGTGCCCGACCGCAACCTCGAAGCGGTCTACGACGACTTCTACGCGACCGCACCGGACCGCGCCGAACGCACGGTCTACCGGACAGACGACGGCACCTACGAGGCCCTCAAGCTACGGGTCGCAGTCGTCGGGACGGCGGGCCGGGCGGCCATCGCCGACGAACTGCAGAACGTCGCCGGAGCGATAGAGACCGACGACGGAACGGTGACCGCGGCCGCGACCGGCAGACCGGTGGTCGCAAAGGCGGCCAAGGAACGGCTCACGTCGACGCTGGTCGAGAGCCTCGCACTCACGCTGGTCGCCATCCTCGTCCTGCTGGCCGTCGTGTTCCGCGCGAAGGGAGGGAGCGCCACCTTGGGCGCGCTGACGCTCACGCCGGTCGTCTTCACCGTGAGTTGGTTGCTCGGGACCATGGCGGTGCTCGAGATTCCCATCAGCCTGACGACCGCGCTCGTCGGCAGTATCTCGCTGGGTCTGGGCGTGGACTACGCTATCCACGTCAGCGAACGGTTCAGCCACGAACTCGAATCCGGCGTCGAACCGATGACGGCCCTCGAACGGACCGTGGTCGGGACCGGCGGTGCCCTGCTGAGTAGCGCGGTCACGACCGCGGCCGGGTTCGGCGTCCTGACCTTCTCGCTTCTGCCCGGTCTCCAGCGGTTCGGCTTCATTCTCGCGGTCGGCATCGTCTACGCCTTCCTCGCCAGCGTGTTCATCCAGCCGAGTCTCCTCGCGCTCTGGACGCGCTACGGGTCGCCGAGGGCGGCCCAAGAGGCGACGCCGACGACCGCAGACGACTGAAGCCAGCGTCTTTCCAGCGATTACGAGCTTTTTTCGGTCGAAGTATCGACGGAGCAGAGAGAAAACAGCGGGCGGTCTTCTGCCGGACTACTTTACTAGCCGAGGAGTCGGTTCACTCGTCCGAGATTCAGCTCACTCGCCGGGAACTCGGGCGACGGTAGCGATGGCCCGAGGACTGGTCGGCGACCGCTGGAGAATCCGGTGTTCCACGTCGTCAAACCCGGCCTCAGTGAACATCCGGTCGGCCTCCTCCTCGTCGTAGAACAGCATGATGGCGTCGGCGACGCGCTCGAACACCGAGTTCTTCGGGGAGTCAGGACCCACGACCAGCACCTGTCCGCCGGGTTCGACCGCCCGCCGGAACTCCCGGAGCGCGGCGACCGGGTTGGGCCAGTACTCGATTGACCCCGACGACCAGAGGACGTCGAAGGCGTCGTCGGCGAAGGGCAGGCGCTCGGCGTCCCCGCGGTGGAACCGCACCCGGTCGTCGTCGCCGAACTTCTCGAAGGCCTGTTCCAGCTGGTGGACCGACTGGTCCAGTCCGTGAACGTCGTCGCTGTGGCGGACCAGTCCCTCGGTTCCGAACCCGGTTCCGCATCCCACGTCGAGGACCCTATCGCCGTCCTCGATGTCGAGCATCGAGAGGGCCTCGTCGCGCATCTCCTCGTTCCAGATGAACGGGTTCACTCGGTCATACACCTTCGAGAGGTACTTGTAGAACAGTTGCGCCCGCTCCTTATCTTCGAGGAGGCTCATGTTCGGATACTTACGACTCGCGCCGCATAAATTAACTCCTCTGGGGCGAGACGCGGCGACGAGAGTCGGTCGTCGGGCGGTCGAGACGACGCTTCCGGGCGACGAATGCCCGCGTGTAGAAAGGGTTATGGAGCCACCGGAACCCTAAACGAAACATGAGCCAGATTACGGTCGTCCTTCCAGACGGTTCCGAACTCGAACTGGAGGAGGGCGCGACGGTCGAGGACGCGGCGTTCGAAATCGGTCCCGGTCTCGGCCGGGACACCGTGGCAGGGGTCGTAGACGGTGACCTCGTGGACAAAGCCAGCGAACTCCACGAGGGCGCGAAACTCGAAATCGTCACGCCCTCCAGCGACGAGTACCTCGACGTGCTTCGCCACTCGGCGGCCCACGTCTTCGCCCAAGCCCTCCAGCGCCTCTACCCCGAGGCCCGACTGACCATCGGCCCGTGGACCGACGACGGGTTCTACTACGACATCTACGGCGTCGAACTCGAAGAGGAGGACCTCGAAGAAATCGAAGACGAGGCCTACGACATCATCGACGAGGACCTCGAAATCGAACGCTTCGAGCGCTCCCGCGACGAGGCCTTCGAGGTCTACGACGACAACAAGTTCAAGCGCGAGATTCTGGACGACGAGGCTGGCGACGAGGAGTCCATCTCCTTCTACGAGCAGGGCGAGTTCGAGGACCTCTGCAAGGGTCCTCACGTCGAATCGACCGGCGAAATCGGCGGGTTCGCCTTGCTGTCGATTTCGGGTGCCTACTGGCGCGGCGACGAGAACAACGAGATGCTGACTCGCGTCTACGGCACGGCCTTCGAAACCGAAGACGAGCTGGACGAGTTCATCCAGCGCAGACAAGAGGCCGAGGAGCGCGACCACCGCAAAATCGGCCAAGAGATGGACCTCTTTTCGATTCCGGACCACTCGCCGGGATGCGCTCACTACCACCCCAACGGGATGACCATCCGGCGCGAACTCGAAGACTACATCCGGTCGAAGAACGACGAACTCGGCTACGACGAGGTGTGGACGCCCGAACTCAACAAGGCCGAACTCTGGAAGCCCACCGGCCACTACGACAACTTCAAGGAAGAAGGCGAGATGTTCGCGTGGGAACAGGACGACACCGAGTACGGCCTGAAGCCGATGAACTGCGCGAACCACGCCCACATCTACGACGACCAGCAGTACTCCTACCGTGACCTCCCTGTCCGGTTCTCGGAGTTCGGCACGGTCTACCGCAACGAGCAGTCGGGCGAACTCTCGGGCCTCCTCCGGGTTCGGGGGCTAACGCAGGACGACGGCCACGCCTTCATCCGGAAGGACCAGATTCGAGAGGAGATTACCCAGACGCTCAGCATCATCGAGGACATCTACGGCCACTTCGACCTCGAAGTCCTCTACAAACTCGAAACGAAGGGCGACAACGCGGTCGGAAGCGACGAGATTTGGGAGGAGGCCACCGACGCGCTGAAACACGCCCTCGACTCCGAGGGCCTCGACTACGACGTAGAGGAGGGCGAGGCCGCCTTCTACGGGCCGAAAATCGGCCTCGATGCGCGGGACGCCATCGGCCGAGAGTGGACCATCGGCACGGTCCAACTCGACTTCAACATCCCCGAGCGACTGGACCTGACCTACACGGGCAAGGACAACGAGGAGCATCGCCCGGTGATGGTCCACCGCGCCCTGCTGGGGTCGTTCGAGCGATTCATGGGCGTGATGATAGAACACTTCAAGGGCAACTTCCCGACGTGGCTGGCCCCCGAGCAGGTCCGCATCCTGCCCGTGAGCGACGACAACATCGGCTACGCCAAACAGCTTCAGAACCGGTATCTGGGCGACTTCCGGGTCGAAATCGAGGACCGGTCGTGGACGGTCGGCAAGAAGATTCAGCAGGCCCACGACGACAACGTGCCCTACATGCTCATCGTCGGCGACGACGAGGAGGAGACCGGCACCATCTCGGTCCGGGACCGACAGGAGCGTTCGCGCGACGACGTGGCGGTCGAAGCCTTCCGTGACCACCTCGAAGAAGAAGTCGCGGACAAGGCGACGGACGTGACTTTCCTCGAATAACGCTCTCCCCATTTTCCGATTCGGCGCGCGAGAAACGCGCGAGGTCGTCGGGAACAACGTGACCGACTGCTCGGCGGACGCGGTTTGTCCGCCGGTGGACGAGTGAGCGACTACAAGGAGCGAACGAGGAGGCTGGGGAGGTTCGAGGGCGGTGCGGTTGCGGTAGACGGCTGTATTCAACCCTGAAGCTAGCTTCCTGTTTCTGTCGATGCTGTTCTGAAGCGTCACAGAAACAGCAACTGAGGTTTCGAAAGCCCTCGCGCGGTTCGCGGTCGCTCACCGGGATATTCTCGTCCCTCGCTGACGCTCGGGACTCGAATAGTGGCCCGCTGAGACGACTAAAGTGAACGCGAACCGCGCTCGCCCTTTCAGTCCGCCAAGGATGTAGACTGTCGGGCCGAGCTACGTACGTATCGTCTCCACCCACCGCCTCACACGGACTCCCAGCGAATCTCCGAGAGGGGATGCAGGGGATTCCCGCCCACAACGTCGTAGGTTGCGGTGGCGATGTCGATGCCCCCGGCGGCCTGCAACGACGCCAGCAGGTCGTCGTTGTAGTTCCGGAAATCCGTGTACTGCCGCCGGAGGAGGCCCAGCAGGGTCTCCTCGGGGTGGAGTTCGTAGACGTGTTCGAGGTGGACGCCGGCTTTCACGCGGTCGGCGTAGTCCGTCAGAGTCTCGGACACGATGTCGTGAACGCTCGGGAGCGCGGTCAGCGACCCCTGCGTGAACAGAACTACCTCGTCGTCGCTCTCGCTGGCTTCGAGGACCTCCTCCAGAAGGTCCCACTCGTCGTCCCGAAAGTCGAAGGGTTCGACCCGGATACGGTCGTGGTCGCCGAACAGTTCCCGGCCGAGTGCCACGCCGCTCTCGGTGGGGTCGCCGCCGACGAACTCGCAGTCCGGGTAGGCCTCCGCGAGGACGCCCAATTCGTAGCCCCACCCGCACCCGAGCGAGACCACCGTCTCGCCGCCGTCGAGGAGTCCGGCGAGCGCGGCCACGGTGGCCTCGTCCTGTAGCGTCTGCTTTTCGTCTACGTCTACGAGAAAGAGGTCCTCGGCGCGGGAGATGGCGACCGGACTCTCCTCGGCGTGGTGGTTGGCCGACCGCTGGACCTCGCGGAAGCCCATCTCGGGGTTCTCGCGGGCGAGGCCGAGGAGGGTGGCGTACACCTCGTCGTAGGCGTCGATGCCGACGCCGCCGTGGCCGGGTTGCTCGGCCCAGTCGTCGCGTCCGAGGAGGCGGCCGGGCCACGGCGAGTGCTTCGGCAGGTCGTTCAGCGAGAGTTCGCGCATGGACTGGGCGACTCCTCGGACGGGAAAAAGGGTTCTGGAAGCGCGAGCGCGACGGACCGACCGCGCCCGCGGACCGGCCTCGGGCGAGTCGAACGGGAAATACTTATATCCTGATAGATGCCCGGTTACGAGTAACGAATGGCTCCCGATTTGCTCATCGTGGACGACAGCGACTTTCAGCGGACGATGATACGGCAGGCGGTCGGCGACGACTTCACCATCGTCGGCGAGGCCAGTAACGGCGTCGAGGCGGTCGAGATGTACGAGAACCACCGCCCCGACGCGATTACGATGGACATCATGATGCCCGAGATGGACGGGGTCGAGGCGACCGACCGCATCAAGTCCAGCGACAACCCGCCGACCATCGTGATGGTGACGAGCGTGGACCAGAACAGCAAGATGAAACAGGCGGTCAAGGCGGGTGCCGACGGCTACGTCACCAAGCCCTTCGAACCCGAGGACATCAAGGCGGAACTCTCGAACGTTCTGTGAGGCGTGTGGTCGTTTTTCGACGCGGATTTTTCGGCTCTGTTGAAACCCTTCAGGTCTGACAGTAGGTACCGTGTGCGATTTGTGGTGCGAATTGACCACGCGGCTTCTATCAGATTCGAGCTACTTGGCGATGGCTGTGCTGAATACAGAGGATGAATATCACAAGGAGGCTTTAGCAGTTAATCGGGAACCTCCAAAAGAGGTTTTCTTGCCGAGATCCTTTCCAATCCATCCGTTGCAGGATCTTTTCTGACTGATCGCAAAACGTGTCTTTTGACATATTCTGCTCGTCACTATCCCGGCGCGTCAAGAGATACAGTGGAAAGTTTGGTGGTTCAATCGTAAACTCATTCGGTGTCCCTTCAAGCTCCTGTTGTGTTCGCTCTAGTAATACTGCAGCACCTTGGTCAAATAACAAGATGCTTGAGATCTCTTCATATTGTCCGAGAGCGGTGCGGACAGATTTCTCCCCAGCATCAGGTACGCCACTATTGGGCGCGCCTGGGATGTTCACTCGAGTCGGGTACGCGATTTCACCGTCTTTGACGTAATCCATGATTCTTTCTGCGGATTTTTGTAACCAATGAGAGCCACCGTTTCTGGCTTTATCTCGAATCTCCTGGAAACACGTCCATGTCGTACTGACGGCGATCTCGGAGAACACCATATCTGCATATTCCTCCTCACAAGCGGCTAGCCCGATCAAGGCTGAAGAATCCGCGAGGATCGGCTGAACTGTCATTCGATCACTTGGTAAACTCTTCGGGATCTACCGACTCATAGTCACGCGACTGCATATTGGACTGGATGCTTTCGAATGCTACGTCAACAGCCTCGGCATCTGGGTCAGCAGACTCTTCAGCGTCAACCATAATTGATTGCTCCGGCACCCCAGGAACCAATCCTGCGTCTTCGCAACTTTTCCTGAGTGCTTGTAGTTCGTCAGTGTAGTTCTTTTCTAACGAATCCAAATCATTGACGGCCCCACCGATCAGATCACGTCTACTGGGACCGCTCGCAGTTTTTTCCGAAATACCGAGCGAGACGTACTTCCACGCATGCGAATAATAGAACTTAAGTAATCGCCTGAATTTTTGAAACTGTTTCCGGGATAGGTCAGTCACTTGGTTGTCCAGATTGTTGATAGCCTGCCGGACGAGGTCTGTATACGCCGTGAGTGCGTTCTCTTCATCAGCCTCAATATGGCTGTTCAAGAGAAGCTGGTGATCCAGATCCCGTAGTTCTTCTTCAATCGTGTCCAGACACTCGGCAGAGTTCTCGTTGAACTCCTCGGTATTCATGTCTAGTATTGTATCCAGAGACTTCTGCAATACCGACGAGGCAACGTAGAGATCCCGATATTCTTCAGGGGCATAGCCGGTGTAGAAATCACGTAGGTAGGATTTCGTTTCCTCTTGGAGAATATTCGTAAGATCTATGTCTCTCTTGAAAAAGTATGCATACTCCTTTGGAGAGGGGTAGTCCCAAGAATTCCCAATGCTCGGCTCGTCAGGTGAAGGTAGGTCCGCAAGCGCCCGTGGTTCGACAGAATCGACGGCGACGTCGTTCTGACCACCACTGAGGCTGGCTCCATATTTGTACCAGCTGTATGTGATTGGGAGATCGAATTTGTTGACGGCTAAGTAGAGCAACTTGTTCAGCTTGATAGAGGTGAGATTAGCAATATCTGCGTCCTCGTCATGGATCGCCACACTAAGACCATCCATGATATCAATGAGGATCTGATTCTGCTCCCAAGGCGAAGTCATACTGATCGTTGCATACTACTAACAGAGCCTATTTGTTAAAACTACGCTTTCTCAACAGTCTTTGTTACATGGTTCTATAATAGATTCCTTGTGCTGATCTGCTGAATATGCGCCCTCTATTCAGCACGCTATCTCTGACAACTGTCGGTCAGGTCATCAGTGGCAGTGATAAATACACGTTCTAATTCTAAATTGTGTATAGGCAATTACCTTATCAGTAGGTGGAGGTTTCAACAAGGCTTATTTTCGGGCTACTGTACCGTATCCGGTACTGTGACTGTAACTTGAAGTTGCCCTCCCCGCTGGTCTTGGAAGAGGACAGTCCACGGTACCAGGCGAAGCGGAGTGCGGTTGCGGTGACGCCGAGACTTTGTGAATAGCTAGCTACTCTGTTTCTTCGGTTTCGTCTTTTGCTTTCCGTCGTCCGCCGCCGACTACAACCGTCGTCAGCACTTTTTCGCACTCCAGTTCAAAAACAACTACACAATTCCTATGCAATTGAATGCAATCATCAAACAAATACCCACCTTTTCGAGAGCGGAGGACGCCCGACTACTCCCCGCTATCGAGCGACTGCCACGACAACCGCAGATTCCGGGCCGCGCTGGTCTGGTCGATGCGCCGGGCCGTGGTCCGGTTCGGCGCGTTCGCCAGCGTCTCGTCGTCCTCGCCGGCGACGGCGTTGAACGCCTCGGCGAGTTGGTCGAGGGTGTCCTTGCCCTCGATTTCGGTGGGTTCGGTCATCAGGGCCTCGGAGACGATTTCGGGCCACTTGGTCGTCGGCGGGTGGACGCCGTAGTCGAGCATGCGCTTTGCCACGTCGGCGGCGTCTTGGTCGCCCGCGCTGGCGACGAACTCGTGGTGGAACGGCTCGAAGGGAACCTCGTAGTCGGTCTGACTGGCCAGATAGTTGGCGTTCAGCACCGCCTTCTCCGCCGCGTCGGCCAGTCCCTCGTGGCCGAGGCGGGCGATGTAAGCGTAGGCTTTGACGAGGACCAGCCAGTTGCCCTCGAAGCCGTGGACCTTGCCCACCGTCGATTCGGGGTCGAAGCGCTCGAAGCCGCCGCCCTCCTCGGCCTCGCGGACTCGGGGCGCGGGCAGGAACTCCGCGAGATTCGAGACTACGCCGACCGGGCCAGCGCCCGGTCCGCCGCCGCCGTGGGGCGTGGCGAACGTCTTGTGGACGTTGTAGTGCATGATGTCGAAGCCCATGTCGCCGGGTCGGGCCTGTCCCAGCAGGGCGTTCAGGTTCGCGCCGTCGTAGTAGAGCAGACCGCCCGCGTCGTGAACGATGTCGGCGACCTCCTCGATGTCGCGCTCGAACAGTCCCAGCGTGTTCGGGTTCGTCAGCATGAATAGCGCGGTTCGGTCGCTGGCGGCGGCTTCCAGCGCCTCCAAGTCCACCCGGCCGTCGTCGCCCGAGGGGAGTTCGACCACTTCGTAGCCAGCGAGTGCCGCGCTGGCGAAGTTGGTGCCGTGGGCGCTGTCGGGGACGATGATTTCGTCGCGCTGGTCGCCCTCGCCGTTGGCCTCGTGGAAGGCCTTGGCGACCAGAATCCCGGTGAACTCGCCCGCCGCGCCCGCCGGAGGCTGGAGGCTCACGGCGTCCATCCCGCCGATTTCCGCGAGGTAGTCCTGCAGGCCGTGCATCAGGGCCAGACTGCCCTGCAGGCTCCGGTCCGACCGGTCGTGGTGGACGCCGGCGGAGGGGAGCGCGGCCACGTCCTCGGTGAACTTGGGGTTGTACTTCATCGTACAGCTACCGAGGGGGTAGGGACCGGACTCGACGCCGTAGTTCATCTGGGACAGCCGAGTGTAGTGGCGCGCGAGTTCCGGCTCAGAGAGGTCGGGCAGTTCTACGCTGTCGCGGGTCAACTCGTCGGGCAGGGGCGAATCGACCTCGACCTCCTCGGAATTTTTCTCGGACAGGAGCGGTTCGTACTGGCCGTCTGCGTCCTCGCCCTCTGCTACCTTGCCGTCGGTCCAACGTGCTTGGTCGTAGTTCATTCAGGCCACCTCCTCGAAGGCCGCGACGAGTTCGTCCGCGGCGTGTTCGTTCGCGTCCGTGATACAGACCTGCACCTCGTGTTCGCCGACCGCGTGGACCGCGAAGCCTTCTGCTTCGAGGTCCTCGGCGACTGCTCCGGCGGGTTGGTCGGTGTGAGCCACGAACTCCCGGAAGTGGTGGCGGTCGTGGACCGGAGCCTGCACGCCCGTCACGGCGTCCAGTTCGTCGGCCAGCGAGTCCGCGAGGACCACGCAGTCGTTGGCGAGGTCCACGAGTCCGTCGGGACCGAGGTAGGCGGCGTGGATGGCGGTCCGGAGCGCGACCCACGCCTGATTCGTGCAGATGTTACTGGTGGCGCGCTCCCGGCGGATGTGCTGTTCGCGGGTCTGGAGGGTGAGGGTGTAGGTTCGCTTGTCGGCGGCGTCCTCGCTCGCACCGACGAGGCGACCGGGGACTTGGCGCACGAAGTCCTCGCGCGTGGCGAACAGGCCCAGTCCCATCCCGTAGGCGGTCGGCAGGCCGAGGGTGGCCGCGTCACCGACCACGATGTCCGCACCGACCGATTCGGGTTCCTGCAGAATCGAGAGCGCCACGGGGTCAGAGCCAAGGCAGAACAGCGCGCCGTGGTCGTCCGCCAACTCGCCGATTTCGGTCAGGTTCTCCTCGACGGTTCCGCGCGTCGTCGGGTTCTCGGCGTAAATCATCACGGCGTCGTCGTCGATGGCCTCGGCGAGCGCGTCGGTATCGACGTTGCCGTCGTCGGTGGCGAACGTTTCGACCGAGAGGCCCGCGCCGTCGGTGTAGTTCTCCAGCACGTCCCGGCGGTTTTCGAGGAGGTAGTCGGGCACCAGCACTCGGTCGCCGTCGGTGGACCGGACGCGCGCTGAGAGCAGGGCCGCCTCGGCCAGCGCGGTGGCGTGGTCGTACATCGAGGCGTTGACGATGCCCAATCCGGTCAACTCCACGAGCATCGACTGGTACTCGAACAGGGCCTGTAGGAACCCCTGCGTGACCTCTGGCTGGTACTGGGTGTAGGAGGTCAGAAACTCCGACCGCAGGGAGAGGTGGTCAACCAGCGAGGGCACGTAGTGTTCGTAGTGGCCCCGACCGAGGAACTCGGTCAGGTCGTCGTTGCGCGACAGCAGGCTTCGGACGTGGCGCTCGGCCTCGCGCTCGGTTCGCTCCTCGATGTCGAACTCCCCGTCGAACGCGACCGACGCCGGGATGTCGAACAGTTCAGTTACGTCGTCCGCGCCGACGGCCGAGAGCATCGCCTCGGTCTCCTCGGCGGTGTGGGGCGCGTAGGGACTTCCGCGCTCCCCTTGCTCGTGTCGTCCGCTCATGTAGTCGGGGCTAGGGAGTGTACCGTTTTAAGATAGGGGTATTCGGTTGCGTTCTCCGGTTAACTGCTCGGAGGCGTTCGCCTCGGTGGTGTGACTCGACTGGACGGGAGTGGCGGACCGTGAACCGAGTCCTCAAGCTATCGACGCACGGAGAAACGTAAATAAGTCTTTGAGGGCTATAGATATGGCTAACACAATTGAGTTTCATTATATGGCCCGAGGAGACACCGGGAGATGATTGGTCGTCCGAGGGTTTTTAATGACGGCCTTCGACCACCGACGTACAGTCGAGGAGTTCCAACCGATGTCCCTCCATCCGAGATTCGAGTTACCGTCCGACGAGACCGGACTCGACCTCATCGACCCGGTCGAAAATCGTTACTTCTCGCTCCGCACGGACGAACCGGCAGACCCGACGCCCGCCGACACCGAACCGTTCGAGTTCCCGGTCGATACGGCCTGCCGGATTTCGGTCGGCGAGATTCGCCTGCCGTATCTCTTGCCGGTGGACGTGCGAACGTTCGACGGCGACCCGCTTCGGTCGGTCGATAGCCCGTCGTCCCACGACCTCACGGCCGACGACTACCTACTGGAACTCCATTCGCCTATCAAAGTGTATCTGCGGGTCTCGGGGCGCGTCCGCATCGAAGCGACGACCGACGAGGTAGTCTTCGAGTTCGGCGACGATGCCGCCATCGAAATCGGCGCGCGGTCGTACCACAGCGCACCCGGCGCGACGATTACGGTCCCGGACGACCCCGACGCGATGATGAAAGCCGTCTCGACGTTCTCGTCTGCGCTCAAGACCCTCTCGCCGGAGCGTGCGTGGCCGACGCTCCGCGGGCACCCGCCGCGAATCGAGCGCGGCGAGGAACTCGACATTCCCTCGGACCTCGACGCGCCCGACACGGGAATCCGGATAACGGTCCCCTCGGAGTACTGGGCGGTCTACACCGTCGCGCCGCTGGCGTACTACCTCGGCGCGGAAGTCGTCCCCGGCGACGGCGCTCACGTCACCGCCGACAGCGGGGCCGCCCACTACCTCGGTGACGAACCGGGCGAAATCGCCGACGCCACCGAGGACCTCCTCAAGCGAGTCTTCTTCCTCGACTGCGTGGTCCGCACCGAGGGCCTGTACCCCGACGAACTCCACGAGCGCAACGTCCTCGAATCCCGCGCCGACGTGGAGTTGGACTTCGCTGGCCTCTACGAGTCCTCGCCCGCCGAGCGACTCGCGGTGTACCTCTCAGTCCCGGACGAGGCAATCGACGCTATCTCCTCGCCGTGGCATCGCGTCACGCACACCGAGGAGAACCCCGGTCCCGAGGAGGCCGAACTCTTGCCCTACCTCGTCAACGACCTCTCGCTGGTGCGGCCGAAGGTCACGCCCGAGGAGTCGGCGGACAGCGCCGAAATCGACGACGAACTGGACGACGCACTCGGGTCGTTTCTCCGGCGGCCCGGCGCGAGCGAGGCCGCCGCTGTCGAGGATTTCTACCGGTCCGCGGACGCGCCGACGCTACGCAGAGACGGCGAGTCGGATGGCTCGGCCTCGGGCGTGCCGGACTTGGACGAGTACGTGACGCTCCCGGAGGTGGACGCGCTGGAACAGGCGTGGGTCGGCGAGGGCACGCCGATTCGCGGGACGAAGCTTCTCAAAGAGGCGTTTACCAACGAGACGCCCGAACCATCGGACGGGACCATCGACATCGCGGTGGTCTGCAACGACGAGAAAATGGTAGAAGAACACGATTTAGTCAGCGAAATCTACGGCAGTCGGGAGGATGCACCGGTTAGCGTTACCTCTGAAATCAGTATATCAACTGGCGAACTACGCGACTTGCTCGCTGAGGACCACGACGTATTCCATTTCATTGGTCACATCGATGGGCAGGGCTTCGAGTGTCCGGATGGTGTCTTGGATGCCGCGACTGTCGAGGAAGTCAACGCGACAATTGCCCTTCTAAATGGCTGTCGCTCACACGACCAAGGTATCGAGTTAGTGAAGGCAGGAGCGAATGCGGCAATCGTGAGTCTTGCCGACTTGTTTAATTCCGGTGCGTCTGAAATAGGCGTGGCGCTGACTCGGTTGCTCTACCATGGATTTGCCGTTGGGACTTCT
Source organism: Halorussus lipolyticus (assembly GCF_029338375.1). Lineage (NCBI taxonomy): Archaea > Methanobacteriati > Methanobacteriota > Halobacteria > Halobacteriales > Haladaptataceae > Halorussus > Halorussus lipolyticus. The sequence continues at coordinate 1,468,148 of NZ_CP119804.1, forward strand.
ATGAAGATTATCCGAGAATATACGTCAATTGGCAACCGATACGTAGTTGTTGGGAATCCCGGTGTTTCTGTAGTACCATGCGATGGATTTCTACCGATACTGTGCCATGTAACCGAAAAGTTCGGTGAAGCAGAAGTTCTCAATGTTAATTCAATGGCATATCCAATTCCGGAAATCGGGATTGGTACGGTCTTTGAGCCAGAGATATTCGAAACTGACTATTACCATCTAGCCATCGGAGAACACGTCGATACTAATATCACGACTAATAGACTGAAAAGCTGGATTTCGGCAGATTATGAACCCATAATATTGAATGAAGAATTAATTTGGGGACGGGAATTCCTGACTGAGATGTAGTCTATGGTCCAACTTTTGCACAGCATTTTTCAATTTCGATTCCTAAATCTACCATGGTTACAGACACAAACCAAATAATCTCGACTACTTTCTGACTTTCTTTAATTCTCCTTATGATGTCCGGTTTTCTCATCGTATATCCTGCTAATGAGTGTAGCACCTTCCAATTTTCCACTATTGTAGAATATGAATAATATTTGAACACCGTCTTTACATATAATAAAATAGGACAAGTACGTAACTCTCCCGGAGGTGGACGCGCTGGAACAGGCGTGGGTCGGCGAGGGCACGCCGATTCGCGGGACGAAGCTCCTCAAGGAGGCGTTCGCCAACGAGACGCCCGAACCATCGGACGGGACCATCGACATCGCGGTGGTCTGCAACGACGACCGAATGCGCGAGGAATTGTCCTCGGTCGGCGAAATCTACGGCAGTCGAGACGACGTACCGGCCGACGTGACCTCGAAAGCGGGCCTCTCGACTGGCGAACTACGGAACCTCCTCGCCGAGGACCACGACGTGTTCCACTTCATCGGTCACATCGACGGACAGGGTTTCGAGTGTCACAACGGCATCTTGGACGCCGGAACCGTCGAGGAGGTCAACGCGACGACCGTACTTCTGAATGGCTGTCGCTCGCACGACCAAGGCACCGAACTGGTGAAAGCGGGAGCAAATGCGGCAATCGTGAGCCTTGCCGACTTGTTTAATTCCGGTGCAGTCGAAGTCGGTGAAACCTTAGCGCGACTGCTTCATTACGGGTTTGGTATCGGTGCCACGATGAAAATTATTCGTAGGTACGTTTCAACTGGTGATAGATACGTAGTTATCGGTAATCCCAGTGTTGTGGTAGCGCAATGCGAGAGTGGAATCCCGACGCTATGTCATATTAAGACTATTAATAGGGGCGCGGAGAAAATTAGCGTGATTCCCTATGCGTATCCTGCTCAGGGCTACGGACTTGGGACGAATTTTAAACCCGCTTTTCTAAATGACGAGAAATATTATGTCGCTGTTGGTGAATATACTGATTTCATCACTACGTTTTCCAATCTTGATGAACAAATGTCTAAGTATCAGTACCCGTTAATAGATAACCAAACGTTGGTCTGGAGTGAATATGCTTTCAGTAAGTGACCTATGGCCCCGGTTTTGCACAACAAATGGCAGTTCCGAGGTCGCTATTATTTAAAGTCAGTGCGAGTATCCAAGTCACGTCTATGGCAAGGAGTAACCCATGAGACCAATCGGTGAAATCAAACTGTGCCATCGTATTATCCTATTACCAAATGTAGCACCTTCCAACTTTCCACTGTAGTTCCATAATTGATATTAATTTAAATAAGGGTTGGGTGGTACGCATCTGCACCGATAGCTTCGGACGCGCAATAGACATAGGACAACGAGACGGTTATATCTACAAGAATAGAGAGGGAAATTTTATAAATTTGCCCTGAAAATGACAACTCTAACAACACCCATGTCGTCCTCAAACCCCCGCGATTTCAAACGTGGGTCCGACGAATCGCCTCCCGACGACGATTTCGCGGACTTTCTCGACCTCCTGAACGAGTTGAAATCCACCGGGTGCAATCTTCTCGTCGTCGGCGACGCGCCGCGAGAGTTGTTCACGCAGGCGAGTTCCCGGATGTTGGGGGACGACGACGTGGTTCGCTATCGTACCCTTGCAGTTACGGACGCAACTCCGGAGAGCATCGCCGAGCGACTCCCCGACCCGAGCGAGTCGCCACGCCCGGTCGGCGAGACGACCCACGTTCTCAACCACGCCGGGGCGCTCCGGTCGGTCACGGCCGCGACGGACCCGACCACCCCGCCGGACCTCGCTGGCGTCAAGGAGACCCGTATCGCGGACCCGCAGTTGGCCGGGCTTCAGTCCGCGCTGGTCGAAGCTATCGAGGAGTTCGCAAATCGCGGCGACTCGCTCCATCCGGGAGACCTCCGAGTCGGTATCGACTCGCTGGAGCCGCTTCTCGACCACTACGGCGAGGAGGTCGTTCGGCGCTGTCTTCGCATCGTCGGGGGCTACGTCCGGGACCACGACGCGATGGCCCATTATATTCTGCCGAAACCCTACGACAGCGAGGTCGTACAACTATTCGCCGACGATATGGACGCTATCGTAGAAATTCAGTTGGACGACACGGCCGAGGATGGCCGAGTCGGCAAGCAACGATGGCACGTCCCGAGTAAGGACCTGACCATCGGATGGGCGTCGATTTAACTATTCTATCTGCTCGCGGTACTCGTCGGCGGTCAGCAGGTCGTCCATGCCGCTGTCCTCCGCCAACTCCACCTCGACCATCCAGCCCTCGCCGAAGGGGTCGTCGTTGACGAGTTCCGGCTGGTCGGCCAGCGCGTCGTTGACCGCGGTGACGGTGCCGCTGACTGGCGAGTAGAGGTCCGAGACGGCCTTGATGGACTCGACCACGCCGAACTCGTCGCCGGCCGCGAGGTCGTCGCCCTCGCTCGGGAGTTCGACGAACACCACGTCGCCGAGTTCGTCCTGCGCGAAGTCGGAGATGCCGATTTTGGCGGTGTCGTCCGCGTCGTCTACCCACTCGTGCGATTCGAGATACTTTCGGTCGTCGGGAACTTCGAAGCTCATTGGTCGTCACTCAGAAATGGCGTACTCGCAATCTTAGCTTTTTTCGACTGCCCCCGAACCACGACCCGGACGACGGTGCCGGGGTCCGAGGAGTCGGTCGGTACGTAGCCGAGCGCGATAGGTTCGGAGAGGGTGGGACTCATCGTCCCGCTGGTGACCTCGCCGATAACGTGGTCGTCGGTGTCGGTGATGTCGTAGCCGTGGCGCGGGACCCCGCGGTCCACGAGTTTGATGCCGACGAACTCCTCTTCGACGCCCTCCTCGCTGGCCTGCTCCAAGGCATCCCGGCCCACGAATTCGGTGTCGAGTTTGACCGTCCACCCGACGCCCGCCTCGTAGGGGTTGCGGGGGTTCTCGTCGGCGTCGAAGTCCTGCCCGGACAGCAGGAAGCCCTGTTCCATCCGGAGGGTGTCGCGCGACCCGAGACCGCAGGGCTGGCAGTCGAACAGGTCCCAGACGGCCTCGGCCGAATCGGTCGGGACGATGACCTCGAAGCCGTCCTCGCCGGTGTAGCCGGTGCGGGCGGTCCAGCAGTCAGCGCCGGCGAACTCGACGTATCGCCCCTCGAACTTCGAGATGTCCGAGACCGAACCCTCGGCCGCCGAGTTCACGAGGTTCGGGGCGTCAGGCCCCTGAATCGCGTACATGCAGTACTCGTCGGTGGCGTTGTGGACCGTGGCGTCCAAGTCCCACTCGTCGCGGTGGTCGGTCCAGCGCTGGTGCATCTGCTCGTCGTGGCCCGCGTTGGGCACGAAAAGGAACTCGGCGTCGTGGTCGGCCGGAAGCCGGTAGACCACGGTGTCGTCCAGAATCGTCCCCTCCTCGTCGGTAATCATCGAGTAGTGGGAGTCGCCGTGGCCGAGTTCGCTCACGTCGTTTGTCGTGAGCTTCTGCATCAGCGCGTCGGCGTCGGGGCCGGAGACTTCGATTTGGCCCATGTGGGACACGTCGAAGATGCCCGCCTCGTCGCGGACTGCTCGGTGTTCGACCTTGATGGAGTCGAACTCGACGGGCATGTCCCACCCACCGAACTCGGTGAACGTCGCTCCCTCGGCGGCGTGAACGTCGCGCAGTGGCGGCTTCCGAAGGGTCATACTGGAAGGGTTGCACGCCCGGTACGTAATGCTTTGTCTTCCGGACGCCTGACAATCACTCGCTTTCGAGTAAACTACTGTACTCCGAACCGACCGGTTCGCGCCGTCACGCTGGCGCGTTTATGCCGGTTCGACGACAATCTGACCGTCTCGGAGTTTGTAGACGAGACGGTCACCTTCTTCGACTTCGAGTCCGTCGTCGGCGAACTCCTCTCGGACCGCCTTGATGAGACTGATTCGCCATCGCTGGGTTACTGTCGTCGTACCGAGTATTTTCTCCTCGGAATCGTCTTCACTCATCTACGCCCGTCTTCGGCATCGGTGTTGTTATGGACTCTTAGCTATTTCGACTACAATCCCGAGTTGGTGGAATTGCTGACGGATTATAGGTAATTAAGCCAACTCGATTACGACTTTTCCATCTGAGATTTTATAGACGAGTCGGTCGCCCTCCTCGACCTCATCGTCGTCGCCCGCGAGTTCCTCGCGGACCGCTTCGAGGAAACTGATACGCCAGCGGTCTGATATTTTTGTGGTGCCGAGTATCTGCTCCGTCGTTTTGTCGCTCATCTACTCCCGGCTTGTATTTCGGCGTTTTTATGGATTGTTAGCTATTTAAGCTATTTTGACTATATTGACTACACGACGGCTTCGAACGCTCGGAGGACTGCTCGGAGGAAACGTCGGACGGGAAGGAAAGTGACAGCAGAGCTACGGGTGGTGGTTTCGGGTCGGTCGCTCAGAGGCCCATCCACGGGGTCGCGGCGTCGATGTCGGGCGCGTACCACCGCTGTTCTGGGTCGCGCCGAGGACGCTTCCGGAGTTCGACGCGGGCGTCGAAAAGGTGCATCAGGTCCTCGACGATTTCGCTGTCGGCCGGGACGCGGAGGTGGTAGTGGGCCATGCCCTGCACACCCCGGACCGTCTCGCCGAGCGTCTGGAGGGCGCGCTCGGTGGCGTTGAGGTCCTGCTGGACGAGCGGCGAGAGCGAATCGACGCCCACGCGGAGTTCCGCCGGGTCGAGGCCGTCGGCTTGCTCGTCGTAGAAACTAATCGCGGTCTGTACCTCCTCGCGGAGCTGGCGGGCGTCGTCGGTTTGCAGGGGGTTCAACTCGTCGGTCACGCCCGAAGCAGTCGCGGGGACCGACCGCTCGCCTTGGCGCTGGTCGATAATCCACGTCGTGGGGTCGTCCGAGGAGGTCTCGTCGGGAAGTCGGGCCTCGGCGCTCGTAATCGACTGGTCGGTCAACCCGAGGACGCGAAACCGGCGGTCCGCGCACCCGAAGAAGTTGCGAGAGGCCTGCGCGGATACCGAGTCGGGGACCTCGCCGGTGACGAGAATGTTGCTTCCGACCTGCTTGAGATTGGCGAGCCATTTCGAGAAGCGGGCGTTGGACCCGCCGCGAAACCGTAGCTCCGTCGTCATATACGTATTTTGTCGGAGGTGTTTCTGATAAAATTTCCGGAAAATCCGACTGGTTGGGAGCCGAGCGACGACGCGACACAGAGCGTGAGACTCTCAGACAAGCTTTTACCATTCGAGTGTGAAATGGCATTTAGTATTTACTTCAATTGAAATCATCGGGTTTTTCCCATATATTTCATGGTAGAATACTTTAGAAAAATATAGTTTCTGACAGGTGGTCGTCTGAAATGGATGACGCAGAACGAAACCCTCGAACGAATCGCACAGCACCCCCGACTAGTCGGTTTCCTGTTCACGATGAGTCTGGCCCTCGCGCACGCTGGAAGTGCGGCGGCGAATGGCGCAAGTATGACTCCCGGACCCTGAACTAATCTAAATCAGACGCAGAAATGTCCTGACTCCAGCAGAGTTCGCCATCAATTTCTACCGGAACAAGTGCCTTGTCAAGAATTGAGTCTACTTCGTCGCGTGTTACCTCAAATGTCCCGATGAGACCGGACCCCAGATAGCGAGTCGTCTCCTCTACTGTTGACCGCGCTAGCGTTCCGAGCCGGTGGGTAGAGTTGACGTACGAATACTTGCTGACCAAATACCCATCCTCACCTCGCTGAATTCGGTATTTTAGCGGACTTCCGCTTTCACTCTCACACAACGTCAACCCGCCATCTCCGACAGTCACGTACTCGATTGACACCACGACCTCATCTTTCGCAATATTCAGCGCCGACCGGAGCGAAAAGCCGGAGTTGAGCAGTCTCGCCAGCGCCCGACCGATTTTCGTCGCCGAGGAGTGAACCACCTCGGCCAGCGTGACCACGCCGCCGCGACTCCCCTTCTCGACCAGCGTCGCGCCCTGCTCGTAGGACCGGCAGGCGTTCAGCAGGAAGGCCTCGACGCCCACCGAGTCCAGCGATTCGGCGTCGAGATAGCCGTCGTCGCACTGGAAGCCCTTCGCGTCCACGTGGCCGATGTAGTGCAGGAAGTCGGACTCCGACTCGAACAGCGCGGCGAGTTCGTCGGTGGTGGTCTCGTCGTGAATTTCGACCTCGTAGTTCACGAAGTCCCGGCGACCGTAGAACTCGCCGACCACGTTCTCCTCGGCCATCCGCGGGTCGTTGCAGACGACGTGGACCTCGATTGCCGAGTCGTCGGGCGCGGTGCGCTCGGCCTCGCGGTGCAGGGAGTCGATGGTGACTTTGTTGGCGTTGATGGGGTAGCCCTCGCCGACCCACGCGTGTTCGATGGTCTCGGCGGGTTCGACCTGAAACATCTCGTCGTTCCAGTCGGCGTCGTCGCTGGCCGACCGGGTGAAATCGCCCTCCGCGACTGCCGACCGGGTGAACCGCTCGACGCTCTCTACCGCGGGTTCGACCGAGTGGGCCTGCGGGTCGTCTGGCGTCCGCAGAAGTGAGAGTTCGTCGGCGAAGTAGGGCAGGGCCGCCACGTTCTCGGCCGAGGACGCGATGTCGGTCGTCAAGTGCCAGTCGAGCAGGTGCGGTTCCAGCACCTCGAAGGGCACCGAGAGGTAGGCGGGGAGTTGGGCGGCCAGCGGCCGGTCGTAGAGGTCGGCGAAATCGAGGTCCACCGAGGGTTCGACCTGCTGGCGCTCGTGGAGTTCGACCGGGTAGTAGCCCTCGGTCCGAGTCAGACAATCGAGGAAGAACACCTGCTTGAGGACCCGATTCACCGTGGCCTCGTAGCCACCCGGCCCGTCGAGGGCGTACTCGAAGTCGCCCGCCACCAGTCGCGGGTCCGACCCCGGAACGACCTCCGCGCCGAGGTAGTACGCCAGCGACGAGGCCGGATACACGTACTCGCGGTCGGGCGGCAGGACGAGTTCGACACCCGTATCGGGTTTCTCGATGCCGTCCAACACGTCGAACTCGTCGCCGCGTTCGATGCGGGGCGGGTGCCCACGGAGCGTCGGAAACGACCGCTCGCAGGTGGTGGTCTTGAGCGCGGACCCGAAGTGCGAAATCGCCGCCATCACGTCCTCTATCTCGTCGGTCACGGTGATGGTGCCGACTGGACGCTCGTGGAAGGACCGCGCGCCGACCCGGACGTGCCGGTTCTCGCCGAATTTGACCGTCACCGACGTTTCGCCGGGATGGATTTCCATCGGCCCCTCGACCGTGAGGTAGAGTTTCATCGGCGTACTCTGGAGTTCGACGAGGTACGTGCCGGTCTCGAACGTCTGGATTTCGCTCGCGGTCGCGTCGGCCAGCATCTCGCCGTCTCGACTCCGAACCACGGTCGAGACGAGTTTCGGGACCTCGACCGCTCGCGCGTCGAATCCGACCGCGTAGTTCACCGGAAAGTGGAACTCGTCGGTCGATGCCGGTTCCAGTTCGACGGACTCGGGGGTGTACAACTCGAACCGGGCGTTCTCGATGGGGTCGAAGATACGGACCCCTGTTCGGTCGTCGGGAACGTCGAACTCCATTCGTTGTGAAGCGTGCCTTGCTGTGTTTATAGTTTTACCTGAAAAGCCGACAAGAAATCGGCTCCGACCCGCCGCCCCGAATTCCGGTACTGTTATGGATAGTTGGCGATTACGGCTCGATAGTCGCTAATGACTACTCGGATGAATCAAATCTGCTCGCGGTTGGACCAAACCGGTGCCCGAACCGCGCTGGTCCGCGGAGCGAGCGCACCCTCGCGGCCGCCCGACACCGTAACCCTCGCGCCGGGCATCGCCCGTTCGGTCGGTCCCGACGGCCGAAGCGCACCGCTGTACGTGACCGCCCAAGCCCCGAGCGGCCGGACTGTCCGCGAGTACGACGGCGCGGAGGTCGGTCCGGCGGCCGACTGCGCAGAGGACCTGACCGCGGCGCGCGACCCCCGAGCGGTATGGCTCTGTGAACGCGACCAGATTCGGTCGTGGTGGAGCGAGGAGGTCGCCGACTTTCTGGAGCGACGACTCGCCGACGCCGCGCGCCAAGTAGACGCGCGACTGGTTGTCTGGACCGGCGCGGGCGAAACCGGCGACGAGACCCACGGCGAGGAGGACCCTCGCGGCCCCGACAGGCGTACAGAAAACGACGCGGCGGCCACCGACCGCTACGACGTGGTTCTCGACCGATAGCGCGCCAGCAGGTCGTCGGCCTCGATGCCGACATCGGTGCTTTCGCAGGCCGGGCATTGGACCGCCAGACGGAGGCCGCCCGAGTCGGGGGTCTCCTCGATGTCGAGTGCCCCGTCGGACGCTCCGGCGTCGGAAGCGGCCGCATCGTCCTCGGGACGTGTCTGGTCAGCGCCGGGCGCGCCAGCATCGGGTGCATCCGCGTCGGATGCGTCAGCGTCGGGACCGGGGACCGCGAGCGCGAGTTGGACGAGCAATACGAACGTACCGGTGTGACCGCAGTTGTAGCAGTTCGTCATGGTTGTCGGACCGGCAGGTGCGTTCCGCGCGCCGGTCGGGACGAGTTGGTTCGGTATCGTATTTGAACCTTGGCAGGAGGACCGTGGACCGAGAAAAGAAATACAAATACTTCCTAAGGAAACTAAATTATGTCTTTAAGATAACTATATAATTCCACAGCCGCACAGCACCGCAGACGAGATTTCACCGACGCGGAAGCGTTTCCACCTCAGTCGTCGCTCGGTTCGCCCGCCTCGAAGGGCAGTTCGAGACCGTACTCTTGGGCCTGCGAGCGCCAGAACTCCTCGTAGCCCTCGCGCTCCGGTCGGTCGCTGACCGTACTCTCGCCCGACTGCACCCGGTCGAGTTTGAGGTCTATCTCCTCGATGAGGCGTCGGCCCACGTCGTCGCTGACCGTCCCGTTTCGCATCGCGTCCATGAGGGCGCTCTTTTCCTGTTTGAGGACCCGGCGTTCGCCGACCAACAACTCCTCGCGGCGGAGTTCGGGGTTGTTCTCCAGCAGTTGGGAGATGGCCTCGTTCAGGTCCGTCTTCTCGCGCTCGTACTCCCCTTGGAAGTCCTCGTAGACGCTGGCGGAGAGTTCGCCTGCGTCGTGAAGCCGTCGGGCCGATTCGAGCGCGGCGTCCACCGCCCGAGCGCGCCCCACGAGGAGTTCGTACAACTCCTCGGCGTCAGAGCGCGTCACGATGTCCAGATAGCCCATCGCGTTGCCCATCGTCAGGCCCTGTACGACCAGACTGAACGCCGCGACTCCGAACACCATCGCGCGTAGTTCGTCCCGATGCGGGAAGTTCGGCGGCAGACCCAGCACCAGCGCGATGGGAATCGAGCCGTGAAGTCCGCCCCAGACCATGATGTGCTGGTAGTCGAAGGGCACCGGTCGGTTCACGAATCGGTTGACGGCGGCGACGAGGGGGTAGACCACCGCCCCGCGGGCAAGCACGACCAGCGGGATGGCCAGCAGGATGAGTCGGCCGTGGGTCAGCACCTGATGGATGGGCGTCTTCGCGCCGATGAGCAGGAAGATGAGCGTGTTGACCAGAAAGGCCGCGGTGTCCCACGTGTTGAACACCGAAATCTTGGTCTGGGCGCTCATGGCGCGCTCTGCTCCTCGGTTGCCGATGAGCAGGCCCGCGGTGACGGTGGCGATGACGCCGCTGAAGTAGTAGCCGCCGATGGCGTCGCTCAGGGTGTGTTCGGCCAGCAGGAAGCTTCCGTAGGCCAGCACCAGCGTCAGCACGATTTCGGTCATGTGTTCGTCGAGGCGGTACATGACCTGATACACTGCGAGGCCCGCGACCAATCCGACCACCGCGCCGCCCGTGCTGGCGACCACGATGTCGGCGGACGCGCCGGCGATGGTGTCGAGCGTGACGAGTTCCGCGAGGTCGGTCCCGGCGTCGGTGGACTCGACGACCAGCGCGAACAGCGTCGAGAAGATGACGACGCCCACCCCGTCGTTGACCAGACTCTCGCCCTCCACGAGGACCGACAGGCGTTCGGGTGCGCCTAGCTCCTCGAACAGCGCCAGCACCGACACGGGGTCGGTCGGCAGAATCATCGCCGCGAACAGAAGTGAGACGAGCAGGGGGAACCCGAACGCGAAGTGGCCGACGACCCCGAGTAACAGGATGGCGGTTATCAACCCGACGACGGCCAGCACCAGTATGTGCGAGATGTTCGCCCGGAAGTGTTCGAGGTCGGTGGTGGCCGCGCCCTCGAACAACAGCGGCGGCAGAAAGACCAGCAGGATGAGGTCGTGGGAGAGTTCGATGTCGATGGTGAGACCCAGAATCGACACTGCGAGTCCGGCGAGCAGGAGCGCAATCGTGTAGGGAAACCGGCCGATTTTGGCGACGAAGACGCCGACACCCGCCGCGATGACGAACACTGACAGCAGGTCGATTAGTTCGGCCGCGATTCCAGTCTCGGCGACCATACACCGAATAGACTCGCACGGCCATTAACGTCCGTGGCCCGCCGAGGGATTTCTCGCGGGAAAATCGCCGGGGTCGCTACTCGTACTCGGTGATGGTGAGGTCGTAGCTTCCCGACCCGCTGTAGGAGTCCACGTCGATTTGCATCGGCGTCGAGTCGTCGGGATTCTCGATGAGGACCTGCTCTTGGCTACCGGGGCTTCTCACGCTGTAATCCGCGTTGCTGGGGGTCGCCTTGAGCGTGGTGCCGGTGTTGATGTAGAGGTCGAAGTCGGCGTCCGAGGGACCCGAGAGTTCGACCGTGACCTCGCTCGGATTGTCGAACTCCCACGTGTACTCCCAGTCGTCGTAGTCCGAGGAACCCGTGAGCGAGTCGCTGATAGTGGTGCGCACGGAGTCGCCACGAGCGGTGCCGATGGGGTTCGGGTCGGTCGTGACCGCGTTGTAGGCGTTGACCTGCCCCGCGCCCTGCTTGTCCGACGAGAGACCGATGTCCTTGGCCGTCTCCTTGAGGTGAGTCCGGAGTTCGACGCTGGTGAGCGAATCCCACTGACAGAGGGTCAGGCAGGCGACTCCGGAGACGACGGGCGTGGCCATCGAGGTGCCGGAGAACCGCTCGTAACTGCCTCGGGTCTCCGTCGTGGTCGAGAGAATATCGACGCCGGGCGCACAGAGGTCCACGCTCGAACCGTACTGGGAGAACGACGCCAGATTCTCGCTCGAATCGACCGCCGAGATGGCCATGCACTCGCTGTAGGCCGCGGGATAACTGACCGTGCTGGACCCGTCGTTGCCCGCCGCACAGACCATCAAACAGTCCTGATTGGCCGCGTAGCTCACGGCGTTTTTCATCGTTTCGGTGTAGCCACCGCCGCCGAAGGACATGTTGATGATGTCCGCGCCCTCGTCCGCGGCCCACATGATTGCATCGGCGATGTCGGCAGTCGAACCCGAACCGTTCTCGTCGAGGGCGCGACCGTTGATGAGCGTGCAGTTGCCGATGCCCGCGATGCCCTCGCCGTTGTCTGTCGCGCCGCAGGCGAGGCCCGCGACGATGCTTCCGTGATACTCGTCGGCGGGCGCGTCCGGATACGGGTCCGAGTCGTTGTCTACGAAATCCCGTCCGGGATTCGACGCGAAGTTCGGCTTGAGGTCGGGGTGGTCGTACTGACACCCCGTGTCGATAACCGCCACGGTCACGTCCGAACACCCCTGCGTGATGTCCCACGCATCGTCGGCCCGCACCTGTTTGGGCGCGTACTGGCTCCCGAACTGCGGGTCGTTGGGCGTCAACTGGGTCCGGTGAGTCGCGTTCTCCTCGACGTACTTGACGCCCTCGACTTGTGGGACCTCCTCGGCGAAGTTTCGCCGGGCCTCCTCGGCGTCCTCTGCGGGGAATCCGACCGCGAGGTAGCGCAGGGTCCGGTTCTCGTGGGCGATTTCGGCCTCGGCGGGGACGTGGGGTTCGACGGTCCCCCGGAGGTCCCGGCCGGCCGAGACGCCGACCAGAATCTCGCTCTCCTTCGGGCCGGGGGAACGTCCCGGCCCGGCGACTGCGCCGCCGGTTCCGACGAGTGCGGCCGCACCCGCACCGCCAGTGGCCTCGAGAAACCTCCGTCGGCCGAACTGATGGTAATCCGACATAGGTTTTTATTTCTAATTAGATAACCTAAAATCTAGGGTCGGATACACGTGACGAGGAGACTGCGGTCGCTACCGGGCGACGCACGCGAAAGAAAATGGGAGCAATCGGACCGAGACGGTCGGATTACTGGTACTCGGTGATGGTCAGGTCGTAACTGCCCGACCCGCTGTAGGAATCCACGTCGATTTGGAGCGCCGTCGAGGTGTCCGGGTTGTCGATGGTGATGGACTCCTGACTGTTGGTGGAGTACGACGCGTAGTCGTAGTTGCTCGGGGTCGCGTTCGTCGTGGTGCCCTCGTTGACGTAGAGGTCGAAGTCGGCGTCCGAGGGACCCGACAGTTCCACGACGATCTGACTCGGCGAGCTGTACTCCCAGTTCCAGCTGTAGTCGTCGTAGTCGTAGGAACTGCTCAGGGAGTCACTGACGGTCGAGGAGGTGGAGCCGTCGCCACCGTCGCCACCGTCGCCACCGTCGTCGCCGCCACCGCCGCCGCCGCCGCCGTCGCCGGGCGTGGTGGTGACTGCGTTGTAGGCGTTGACTTGGCCTGCGCCCTGCTTGTCCGAGGACAGACCGATGTCCTTGGCGGTCGCCTTGAGGTGGCTACGGAGGCCACTGACGCCGAGCGAACTGTGCTGGGCGAGGGTCAGACCGGCGACACCGGACGTGACGGGGGTCGCCATCGAGGTACCCGAGAGCTTCTCGTAGCTTCCGCGGGTCTGGGTCGTGGTCGAGAGGATGTCCACGCCGGGTGCGGCGAGGTCGACGTCGCCGTACTGCGAGAAGGACGCGAGGTTCTCGTTGGAGTCAACCGCGGAGATGGCCATACACTCGCTGTAGGCGGCGGGGTACGAGACGGAGCTGGAGCCGTTGTTACCCGCGGCACAGATGGGGAGCGCGCCGTTGTTGACCGCGTAGCTCACAGCGTTCTTCATCGTGGAGGTGTAGCCACCGCCACCGAGGGACATGTTGATGATGTCCGCGCCTTGGTCTGCGGCCCACTCGACGGCGTCGGCAATGTCGGAGGTCGAACCCGAGCCGTTCTCGTCGAGCGCGCGACCGTTGATGAGCGAGGAGTTACCCTGACCCGCAACGCCGGTACCGTTGTCCACGGTGGCCGCGGCACAGCCGGAGACGTGAGTGCCGTGGTACTCGTCCTGCGGCACGTCCGGGGCGGGGTCCGAGTCGCTGTCTACGTGGTCGTAGCCGGGGTTGGACTTGTAGTTAGCCGAGAGGTCCGGGTGGCTGTACTGCGCGCCGGTGTCCACGATGGCGATGGTGACGCTGGAGTCGCCGAACGTGGTGTCCCATGCGCGGTCGGACTCGACCTGCTGGGGCGCGTACTGGCTACCGAAGTCGGGGTCGTTGGGGGTAGCCTGCGTCTGGAAGGTCTTGTTCTTCTCGGCGTACTTGATGCCGTCCTTCGAGGTGACGGCGTCGATGAAGTTCGCCTTGGCCTTCTCGCTGGCTTGGCTGGGGAACTTGACGGCGGCGTAGCGGAGCGTGTCGTTGGTGTGAACGACTTCCGCGTTACCGGGCACGTGCTGAGCGACCTTCTGCTCAACGTCTCCCTGACCGGCGGAGACACCCACGAGGATTTCGTCCTTCTTGGGACCGGGGTCACGGCCGGGGGTTGCCGCCGCAACACCGCTGGTGGCGGCGGCCGCGCCGGCCGCGCCGGTTGCTTTCAGAAATGTACGTCGGTCGAAATTTTGCATGTCTTTGTCTGCCATGCGGTATGGGATACATTACACCCCACCTATTAATATTTTACTTAGAGATAGTAACTAAAAGTCAGAACCTGAAAGGTGAAATATTGATTCCAATATGAATTTATTTCTGACATTTTATCGATTGCTCGAATCGGGTTTGACTCGGTAACTCGACACCGGCTGTCGATATTCGGACGGCGCAGTCGCTAGCCGTTCGAGCGCGAAAGAAAAATGGGAGCAACCAGACCGAATGAGCCGAGTTACTGCGTCTCGGTGATGGTCAGGTCGTAGCTACCGGAGCCGCTGTAGGAGTCGACTCGGATCTGCATGTCCGTCGAGTCGTCGGGGGTGTCGATGAGGATGGACTCCTGACTGTCCGCCGTGTAGGAGCGGTAGTCGTAGTCGCTCGTGGTCGGGCTCGAGGTGGTGCCCGTGTTGACGTAGAGGTCGAAGTCAGCGTCCGAAGGTCCGTCGAGAACGACCTCGACCTGGCTCGGGGAGCTGTAGTTCCAACCGTAGGAGTAGTCGTCGTAGTCGTAGTAGCTACTGAGCGAACCGCTGGCAGTCGAGGTGGTGGTGTCACCGCTACCACCGTCGTCGCCACCGTCGTCGCCACCGCCGTCGCCGGGCGTGGTGGTGACCGCGTTGTAGGCGTTGACCTGACCTGCGCCCTGCTTGTCCGACGAGAGACCGATGTCCTTCGCCGTGGCCTTGAGGTGACTGCGGAGGCCGCTCGGACCGAGCGAGCTGTGCTTGGCGAGAGTCAGACCGGCGACACCGGACGTGACGGGGGTCGCCATCGAGGTACCGCTGAACTCCGCGTAGTCGTCGTTCGGGATGGTGGAGAGAACGTCCACACCGGGTGCGGCGAGGTCAACGTCGCCGTACTGCGAGAAGGAAGCGAGGTTCTCGCTGGAGTCCACGGCGGAAATGGCCATACATTCGCTGTAGGCGGCGGGGTACGAGACGGAGCTGGTACCGTCGTTACCGGCCGCACAGATGGGGAGCGCGCCGTTGTTGACCGCGTACTGGACGGCGTTCTTCATGGTGGACGAGTAACCGCCACCACCGAGGGACATGTTGATGATGTCCGCGCCTTGGTCGGTTGCCCACTCGACGGCGTCGGCGATGTCCGAGGTGGAACCGCCGTTCGGGCCGAGGGCACGACCGTTGATGAGCGAGGAGTTACCCTGACCGACGACACCGGTACCGTCGTCAACGACGGCGGCCGCACAGCCGGAGACGTGGGTGCCGTGCTGTTCGCTCGACGGGTCCGGCGGAGCGGGGTCCGAGTCGTTGTCAACGAAGTCGTAGCCGGGGTTGGACTTGTAGTTCCCGTCGAGGTCGACGTGGTTGTAATCGGCACCAGTGTCAACGACTGCGATGGTGACGCTGGAGTCACCGAAGCCGCTCACGTTGTCCCATGCGGAGGGGGACTCGACCTGCTGGGGCGCGTACTGTTGACTGCGCTTCGGGTCGTTCGTGGAAGCGAACGCCTTGTGGGTTGCGTTCTTCTCGGCGTACTTGATGCCCTTTTTCGAGGTCACGGTCTCGATGAAGTTCGCCTTGGCCTCCTCGTTGGCCGAGCTGGGGAACTTGACGGCGGCGTAGCGGAGGTTGTCGTTCGTGTGAACGACTTCCGCGTTACCGGGGACGTGCTGAGCGACGTTCTTCTCCACGTCGCCCTGACCGGCGGAGACGCCGACGAGAATCTCGTCCTTCTTGGGGCCGGGCTCGCGGCCGGGGGTTGCGGCTACAACGCCACTAGTGGCGGCGGCCGCGCCAACGGCACCGGTTGCTTTGAGGAAAGTACGGCGGTCAAATCGCTGTGTGCTGTCGTCTGACATGCTACATTCTACACAAAGCACCCCTATTATTTAAATCTTAATCATACGCTGTAATAAAGTGGTTTTCGGGTTCCTTTCACCAGTGATAACTGGTCTAGAAAGTCCCGAAAGAACAGTATAAATATAAATTAAAACAGATACGAACGGCGTTTCGGACCGCCATCGCTAAACCGGGACGCCCGCTACGGCAGGGTATGCAACCGTTGCGTTCGCTTCTCGGGAGCGATGAGACGACCGTCGCGCTGTTCGTGGACGGTCCGAACGTCCTCCGGGACGAGTTCGACGTGGACTTAGACGACGTGCGCGAGGCCGCCGAGGACCTCGGTCAACTCGTGACGGCCAAACTCTATCTGGACGAACACGCCACGCCGGGCCTGATTCAGGCCGGCGAGGCCCGCGGGTTCGAGGTCACGGTGACCTCCGGGGACGTGGACGTGAAGATGGCCGTCGATGCCACGGAGTTCGCGCTGACCGAGGGCCTCGACGTGCTGGCCATCGCCTCGCGGGACACCGATTTCAAACCCGTGCTGGAGAAGGCGGCCCACAACGGGGTCCGGACGGTGGCCATCGCTCCCGGCGAGTACGGCCGGTCCGACGCGCTCCGGAACGCGGCCCACGACGCCTACGTCGTCGAGGAGTGAACGCCAGAAACCGAGGAAGAAGAATCGCGCTTCGCGTTACTCACAACTATTTTTCTACTTTTCTACTTTCCGCCCGGCGCGTGCTGGCGCGGTCATCACGAGCGAAGCGAGTGACTGCTCGGCGGACGCGGTTTGTCCGCCGGTGGATGAGCAACGGAGCGAAGCGAGTAGCGCAATCGGTTGGGGAGGGTGTGGCCCGCGGTAGCGGTGCGGGGCAGTGCGGGAACGCCTGTGCTTCGGCAATAGCTAGCTTCGCTCGACTTTACTGCCGCCGCTATCTTCTCGGAAATCCACCGACTGCTACTCCCTTCTCAAAATCCATACCGACGACACAAATCAGCAAGCCATACTCATTCCCCAGACGATTTTCCGAGCGTCTTCACCTCGACCTGATGAGTCTCACCCTCGCCCACCCGCAGGGCCGCCGTCTCGACAATCGCGTCCGCGACCGCCTCGCGCCACGCCTCGACGGCCTCGACGTGGCGCTCGCGGTGGCGCTCGACCGTCACCTCCTCGTCCGGAGTCTCGCGGAGCGCGTCCTCGGTTTCGTCGGGCGTAGGGTAGGACGGGACGGACTCCTCGGCGAGGAGCCTCGCGGGCGGGACCAGCAATGCCCCGGTCTCGGGGTCGAGGTCCGACTGCGAGTCCGTCCCGGCGGGACCGGGGTCGTGAAGCCGCGCCCGCATCCGGCCCGAGAACGGCGGCGTCGCCCGGAGGACGAGGAGTCGCGGACTCTGCTGGCGGGCCTCGTAGGCCGACACCACGTCGTCGGCGGTGACGGCGAGCGACCGGATTCGGCGCGGGTCGTCTGCCATGCTCGTGTCTTGGGTTCTGCGCGGTCTTGAATTTCGCGCTAGGTTGGGCGTTCTCGGGGAGGAAATTTAGACAAGTCGCGGGAATCTCGACAGTAATTTCGAAAGCCCTTGTGTTCGGCACCGCAACAGCAGACGAAACAGCAATGTCCTCGAAAGCCCTCGCGCGGTTCGCCATCCGGAGGACAGTCCTGCTTGGCCTGCGGCCTGCGCGGGCTGTGACTTCCGAGGCCACACTCGCACCGGAAGACAAACCGCGTCTTCCGAGCCATCGTCGTCCGAAAATCGGAGATTTTCGTGATCACGAAAGGCTTCGCCTTTCGAACGACCTCACTCCGTTCGGCGAGACACCGCCCGCGCCGATAGGGGTCGCTGAGACGACCACGCAAGCGCGAACCCTACTCGCCCTTTCAGTCCACCGAGGAGCGTGGATTGCTCCACTGGACGGAACAGGTGAACGGTCGTCTTCCCGAAGACGGTTCTCGTCCGATAGTGACATATCATATTTTCTCGCGTGCGCGAGAGTCGTAACGCGATACCGACACTGACGAGAGAGCAGTTTACGATGAAAAACAATTCCTAAAGACAACTATATATTTTCTAAATACTTGGTTTCAATTGTCTGTGGCAACGTCGCCGCCGACACCGGAGAGGAGTCCCACCGACCGACTCCGAGGAGTCGGCCCGAATCGCCGACGTTTTTCCTTGCTTGGTCGTAGCGACGACCATGACCGAGGACCTCGGCACGCCGGTACTCGACAACCACCTGCATCTGGACCCCGACCACGGGCGAGGCATCGAGGCCGTCAAGGACTTCGCGCGGAGCGGCGGCACCCACCTGCTGGTGGTCAACAAGCCCTCGTGGTTGCTCGGCGTCGAACCCGAGACCGGCGAGGAGTTCCGCCCTGTCTTCGAGACCACCATCGACGTGGTGGAACGCGCCACCGAGGAGCTACCGGGCAAGGCGTGGCCCGTCCTCGGGGTCCACCCCGGACTGGTCTCGAAGTTGGTGGACGACCGGGGATTCGCCCCGGAGGAGGCCCGCGAGTTGATGCAGGCCGGGTTGGACCTCGCCGCCGAGTACGTCGCCGACGGGAAGGCCGTCGCGCTCAAAACCGGGCGACCGCACTACGACACCACCGACGCGGTGTGGGAGGCCTCGAACGAGGTTCTCCGACACGGCCTCGTCCTCGGGGCGGAGAACGACTGTGCGGTCCAACTCCACACCGAGGCCAGCGAGGACCTAACCGACATCGCCGGGTGGGCAGAAGACGCCGGCCTCGACCCCGAGAAGGTGGTCAAACACTACGCGGGCGGCAAGTTGGCGGGACCCACCCCGAGCGTGATGAGCGAGAAAAATCGCCTCGAACTCGCCGCCGACCGGGGCGACCCCTTCCTGATGGAGACCGACTTCGTGGACGACCCCAATCGACCCGGCGCTGTCATGGGACCCAAGACGGTCCCCCGGCGCGTCCGCTGGATGCAGGAGGAGGGATACGACGAGGCCGTCCGAAACGCCCACGTAGAAACGCCGAAACGGGTGTACGACCTTAGCACGGAAGAAACATTCGACAGGTAGCGCGGCCAAAGGAGAAAGGCATATGAAGCGCGCAACACTCGGAAAAGACATGAGCGCGCCTCCGGAGGAATTCTACTCCGACGAACGCTGGCAGAACTGGCTCGACCGAATCCGGGAGGAGGACATCGACCCGGAAGACGAGGATTCCGCTCGTCTCCTCCTCAACCTTCAGGACGACGTGGCGATTGCAGTCGCCAAAATCGTCACCGCCTACGACGACGAACAAATCGACGAGGAGGAGGCGCTTGGCGAACTGAACGACATCCGCGAAGTCGTCCTCAACGAAGTTGACTTCGAGAACGACGAGAAAGCGATGCTCATCGACGGCGTGCAGACGAGTCTGGTCTGCGTCTTCTACGCCGCCGAGCAGTACGTCGCTGAGGGTCCGGCCGACGAGGCCGCCGTCGAGGAGTATGTCGTGGAAGCGGGCAAGGCCGAGGAGGCCGAGGACCTCGACTCGGCGCTCGGACTGGTCGCGGCCGCCGGGACGCGCATCATCGACGGCGAGGAACTCGACATGGAAGTGACCGAGGAACTGGAGTACGGTCTCGTCACCGAGTGGGTCAACGGTCTCGATAGCCTCCAGAGCGCGATGAGCGACCCCGAAGTTGTCGAAGAAGAAGACGAAGACGCCTGAGCGTCTCCGCGGTCGAACGGTCCCGCGATTTCTACGACGGGAGTGTTTCGACCGGACAGGCGCTATTTTTAACTACCGTCCGCGAAAGGAACTGAGTAGTGCGATTCCGAACCGACGAGCGCGGGGTGACGGTCCAAATCGGGACGGTACTGCTGTTCGCGGTACTCGTCGTCCTTCTCTCGACGTATCAGGCGTCGGTCGTCCCCCAGCAGAACGAGCAGGTGGAGTTCAACCACAACCAGCAGGTCCAGAGCCAGATGCAGGACCTGCGCGACGAACTCCTCCGGACCGCCGAGACGGGAAGCGGCGGGTCGGCCTCGCTCGCGCTCGGTACCCGGTACCCGGTTCGGGCCTTCTTCGTCAACCCCAATCCGCCCTCTGGAAGCCTTCGGACCTCGGCGACGGCCCCGGTCGTCCTCGACAATGCCGAGGCCACGGGCGAGACGGGCGACTACTGGACCGGCGACCCCCGAAGCTTCCAGACCCGCGGCCTGACCTACAACCCCAACTACAACGTCTACCAGAACCCGCCGACCACCGTCTACCGCAACGGGGTCCTCTACAATCGGTTCGACGGCGCGACCCGAATCGTGGCGGGCCAGCGCCTCGTCCGGGGCAACACCGTCTCGCTGGTCGCGCTGACCGGCGACCTCTCGAAGGCGAGCAGTAGCACCGCGAGCGTCAACCTCCGACCGGTCAGTCCGGCCGCCCGGACCGTGACGGTCGAAAACGAGGACGGCGAGGACCTCTCGATGGTCGTCCCGACGGAACTGAGCGTGGGCACATGGGAGGACCTCCTCGACAGCGAACTCGACCCCGACGGAGACGAACCAGACAAGCGCGTCACCGCGGTCGAAGACGCCGGAACGGACCGGGTTCGCATCGTGCTGGAACCCGGCGTCTACGAACTGGAGATGGCCAAGGTCGGGGTCGGGTCCGACGTTACCGGGGTGGGTCCTCACTACGCCACCGACGTTCGAGGAGACGACGCGAGCGTGGCAGAGGGGACAAGCCAAAAACTCGTCGTGGAGGTCCGAGACCGGTACAACAATCCGGTTTCTGGCGCTCGGGTGAACCTCTCGCTGGTCAGCGACGTGGACGGTGACACGCTCACGCACCTCGGGGAGTCCCGCGACGAGTTCGAGAATCGCCGGACCGACTCGGAAGGGCAAGTCGCGGTCCGGTTCGACGCTGTCGAGTCCGGCGAGAACACCCGCGAGGAGGCCGTCAGGGTGAGCATCAAGGACGTGCCCAACGGGAAGTTCGACGCCGAGGCCAAGGAGAACCTGACCTTCGACCTGCAGGTGTACAGCGTCGGCGGCCCCGGTAACGGTAACGGTCCCGGAAACGGCGACGGCCCCGGTAACGGCGATGGCCCCGGAAACGGCGACGGCGGGTCAGCGGCCGACAGGATTCGCGCTGTGGACGGAACGACGCCCGAGAGCGAGTCCGACACCCTCTCGCTCGACATCGAGAACACCGGCGATTCGGAGGCCGTCGTGACCCACTTCGCAATCTCGACTCCCGGCAACCAGAACAGCGGCGTCAGGCAGGTTGACCGAATCAACCGCCCGAACAGCGAATACGAGGTCACCATCGAGGGCGGTGGCAGAGACGGGTACTCCTCGCCCGACTACGGTCGCTTCGACAATCCCTTCGCTACGGACGACACGAAGTACTCCCTGAAACGGGGAGGAAACGACGGACGCGGGCAGGAAGCGACCCTGACCGGCGGAAGCACGGCGGCCGTCGATATGGGCGCGTTCGACGGCGGTAACGTGGAACTCACCTACTACCTCGTGGACGACCCCGCGAAGGCCGACCTCACGGTCACGCTGACCTTCCAAGACAGTTCGACCAAACAGATTTACTTCCGAGTCACGAACGTCAATAGCTGAGACGAGTCGAGACGACCGGGATTTTCGACGCGCGTCGAAGACCCTATCGACAAAACCTTATATCCGGTCGCCGGAGATGAAGATATGACAGCCGTCGGTATCGACGCCATCGAAATCTGGACCGGAAAGCTGAAACTCGACCTCGCGGAGACGTTCGCGCCCGAGAAGGGCGAGGACCCCGAGAAGTACACCAAGGGTCTGGGCCTCCACGCGAGTTCCTTCCCCGACGCACACGAAGACATCGTGACGATGGGCGCGAACGCGGCCCACCGCCTGATGGACCGCAAGGGTCTGACCCCC
This sequence comes from Halorussus lipolyticus, assembly GCF_029338375.1. Taxonomy (NCBI): domain Archaea; kingdom Methanobacteriati; phylum Methanobacteriota; class Halobacteria; order Halobacteriales; family Haladaptataceae; genus Halorussus; species Halorussus lipolyticus. The sequence goes on from NZ_CP119804.1 coordinate 1,490,042, forward strand.
GACGACATCGGTCGCATCGACGTGGCCACCGAGTCGGCCTTCGACAACTCCAAGCCGGTCTCGACCTACATCGCGGGATGCCTCGAACAGGTCTACGACGAGGACTTCCACCACGCCAACAAAGGGGAACGCAAGTTCGCCTGCATCGCTGGCACCCAGAGTTTGGACGACGCCTACAACTGGATAAAGGCGGGTCGGAACCGCGGTCGGTCGGCGCTCGTGGTAGCGACGGATACCGCACTCTACGCTCGCGGCGACCCCGGCGAGGCCACCCAAGGCGCTGGCGCAGTCGCCATGCTCATCTCCGAGGACCCCAACCTCGTGGAACTCTCCGCCGAGCAGGGCTACGGGTCGGCCGACGAGACCGACTTCCTCAAGCCCAACCAGCAGTTCCCGAGCGTTGACGGCAAGCGTTCGATGCAGGTCTACCTCGCTCGGATGCGCGAGGCCCTCGAAGATTACGAGTCGGTCGCAGGGGCCTCCCACCCCGACGACTTCGCCTACGTCCCCTTCCACACGCCCTTCCCCGGCATGGTCCGGAAGGCCGCGGTGCTGGCCTACCGCCACATGATTCGGGGCACCCCCATCGAGGAGGACCTCGCCGAGGAAATCGGCTTCCAGCCGCGCGAGGAGGACTTCGAGGACCGCGAGGAGTACAAGGAAGCCATCCGGGACTACATGGATGAACTGAGTTCGACCGACGACTACCAGACGTGGTACGACGCCGCCATCGAGCCGACCCTCTCCATCTCGCGGGAGGTCGGCAACTGGTACACCGGCTCTGTCCACATCGCCCGCGCCGCGGCGCTCAAGCAGGCCGCCGAGGAGGGCCGTGACCTCGCCGGGAAAAAGCTCGGCGTCGGTTCCTACGGCTCCGGCGCACAGGCCGAAATCCACGCCGAGACGGTCCAAGAGGGCTGGAAAGACGAAATCGAGGCGCTCAACATCGACGAGCAGAACGCCGCGCGCTACGACCTTTCCTTCGAGGAGTACGAGAACGTCCACGACCGACACAATCACGACAAGACCATCGAGATGGAGGACTTCACGGTCCCCGACGGCGAGTTCGTGTTTACCGGTCGCGGTCGGATGAACGAGCGTCTGTACGACTACGTGGAATAATCGGTCTGTCGCGCGTCCGTTCTTCTATTCACGGCTTTTCTGCTGTTCTCGTCTCTCGGTTCCGATTTCTTCGAGTAGGGTTGCCGGTTTGTCCTCGCCGAAACAGTAGACGAATTGATTATTAGAACTAGCTTCAGGCTTGAGCATGGCCGTCTTCCGCTCTGCGACCGTGCCTCGTCCTCCCCAACCTCCTGTGCTTCTCGGCCTTCGCTTCGCTCGGCCTCCGATGCTCGTCCCTCGCACGCGAGGCGCGGCGCAGGAGCGACGCGCCCACGCGCGCCGGGCCGGGACGGGAGTCCATCGAATCACTATACAATTATAAAAGAAACAAAATAATGTTCTACGGAAACTCTCGCAATGCTTTCAGCACGTCCTCGATTGGTTCGTCCGTAACCGCCAGTGAGAAGCCGTCGAGGCGGGCCATCTTCGGCGCGTGTTCCCACAAGTCCTCGCGGTCCAGTCCGTGGAGGACCACCGCGTTCGGCGTCGGGTTGACCACGCGCATGGCGACCAGCGGCGACTCCCCCCGCGTGACGTTGGTGAACATCAGCGCGCGGGAGGTGCTTTGGCCGTAGAGTCGGTAGAACTCCTCGCTGGAGAGGCGCGTGATAGCCTCGATGCTGTCGATGACGGTGTGGCCGGTGACGTGGCGCTGGTCGCCCTCGGAGAGTTCCGTCGCGCCCACCGTCTCGTAGAATCGGTCGAGCGAGACCTGCGTGGGGTATTCGCGCAGGTCACTCACGATGTCGCTCTCGAACCCGGCCGAGAGGACCCGAGCGTACTGGCGGATTCGGTCGCCGCCTCTGCGCTCGTCGATGTCCAACAGTGCGGTGACGATGCGGGCCACCACGCCGATGCCGGGACTCTCTCGCCGGCCCGATTCGTAGTCGCTGACGACCGACGAGGACACGTCGAGGTGGTCGGCCAAGTCGGTCTGGGAGACGCCGAAGTCGGTGCGCCACTTCCGGAGGGTCGCGCCGGGATTCTCGCTGAGGGTTATCTCGCCCGCGATGCGCTCGGCGAGGTCCTCGCGGGGGTCGGTGGCGTCGGTCATGGTCCGAGGTGCGCGAGTCTCGCGGAAAAGCGTATCGAAATCGGGGTTCGACGTTCGCCGAACACGCCGGGAAACTGATATTGTTGCTCGTCCCCAAGTGGCACGCATGCCATCGACGGTGGTTCACGTCGCGCTCGCGGGACTCGTCGGGACGGCGCTGTTGGCCGAGTACTTCGACGGGAAGGCGGTGGCGGTGGTGATGGCCGCCACCGCGCTGGTGGACTTCGACGTGTTTCTGGGGTTCTGGATAGAGGGTGCCCACCGGGCGGCCTTCCACACGCTCCTGTTGCCCCTGCTCGGGGGCGTCCTCCTGTGGTGGGACCTGCACCGACGAGACCGGTCGCGCCTTCGCTCGCGGTGGGGGCCGCGAGGAGTCCGGGTGGCGTGGGTCAGCGTGGTCGCCGTGGCGTTCGCCGGCATCGGCCTCGACGGGTTTTTCAACGGCGCGAACCTCCTCTACCCGGTCCACGACCGGTTCTACACGTTCTCGGGCAAGGTGTTCTACTCCACCACCGAGGGGTTCGTCCAGACGCTCGTGACCGTAGACGTGCAGGCGCTCATCGACGCGGTGGTGCCGGACCCGGCCTCGACAGGCGGCTCGGACTCGGCCGCGGCGGGCGGCGGTGGCGGCGGTACAAGCGCCAGTAGCGGCGCGAGCAACTCCAAGCCCGCGCCGACGACGGACAACACCCACTACAGTACGGGCATCGACCCAAAGAAGGGCGCGGAGACGGGACAGGTCGAACGCCTCTTTCCCATCGCCTACACCGGCGAGCGCGCCTTGCTGGCGCTGACTGGCTACTCGGTGGTCGGGATGCGAGTCTGGATGGAGCGACGACGCGAATAACCGGGCGACGACCGGGACCCTCGAAACCAACACGCAATCGCTAACACCCTCGTCGGCCAACCGCAGGGTATGACCGACGAATCTGGAACAGACGACGCTCCCGCCGACGAGGCCACGACCGACGGCGTTCGACTCCGGCCCTACGACCCGGACCGGGACCCCGAGGACCTCTGGGACCTCAAGCGCGCCTTCGAGTTGGGCCTCGGGTCGGGCACCGGCGGCGACGGCAAGCAGGCCGTCTACGAGGAGAAACTCACCACCGAGTACGGCGAGCGGTACCTCGACTGGGTGTTCTGGTGTACGAAACACGACCCCCGGTGCGTGACGGTCGCAGAAGTTGTCGAGGGAGAAAGCGCGGACGACACTCTCGCGGGCTACGTCTTCGTCCTGCCCCAGCAGTTGGCGATGATTTGGGACGCTGGGGTCCTGAACGAGATTTACGTCCGGCCCGAGTTCCGCGGGACCCAACTCGCCGACGACCTGATGGAGTCGGCAGTCGCGCTAGCCGAGGACCAAGACCTGCCCCTCGACCGACTCGTGTTGGACGTGGACCGGGAGAACGACCGGGCGAGCGCGTTCTACGAACGCCACGGCTTCGAACACTGGGGCGAGATGGTCGCCCGAAAACTCGAATAGCGGCCTACGAAGCCTCGAGCGAGTTTCCGCACTCCGCGCAGTGGTTCGGTTGCCACGAGACGGTCTTCACGATTTGCTGTTCGTCCTCGCAGTAGTCGCACCAGCGTTCCATCGCGTAAAAGTTGGACGAAATACACTTATTCCTGTGGGAAAGTTTGGCATAGTTTCGACCGGTAAGCGAGAACACACCGAGAGTCAGACTGTTCCGGAGTGTCGTAAGCCGATTCCTCTGTCTCGGTGGACGCCCCTTTCCCTCGTTCGCAGTCGATTGGAACGAGAGTCGGACCGCCGTCAAACGCCGACTAACGCGCTGAAACGACACGTACGTCGGCATCGCCGACGCCCCAAACCGAGGCCCCGAGTCGAATGCTTGGTTACTCGGCCAGTCGGACCAGCGCGCCGCCGACGGCCCCGAAGACGACCGGATAGACCGCGCCCGCTAGCAGGACGGCGGTCACGGGGTCGGGCGAGATAGCGACCTGCGTGTCGCCGATGGCGTGGGCGGTCAGGAAAGCGACGGCCGCCGACAGCGGGAGATAGCCGACCACGACGCCCGCGCCGGCCTTCGCACTGTCGAGGAGGCCTGCTCCTCGTCCGTAAGCCCCAATCGCTCCCACCGCGGTCAACAGCAGGGCCGGGAGCGCGAGGAGCAACGTCGAACCGCCCTCGCCCGTGACGAAGTTGGCGGTCCGGGTCGCGCCGGTGATGGTCGGAATCCGAGTGGCGACGAAGTGGGCGTTGAGGAATAGCCACGCGACGCCCTTCCACGCCGGGACGGCCTCGCCGCCGAGCAGTTCCGAGACGACACCGACTCCTCGAAGCGCCTCCGAGACGGTCTGGGACTTCCAGACGTAGGCCACCAGATACCCGACGAACCACGCGCCGGCACCGCCGACTGCGCCGCGGGCGAGCAGTCCCCTGACAGCGATTCCGTCTCCCGTTCCGGTAGCGTCTCGGGTCGTGGACATACCGGCGACCTTCTACCGACGGATGGAGTATCTTGTGGCCTCCCGACAGCGGATTGAAGCCTGTTCCCTCTCGAATCGCTCGCCCTGCCGCTCCGAATCCGTCGCCGTCGAGGACTGCCCCCATCGGATTCAAGACCGCGGACGAGAAATATCCACCAAATGATTCTCCGGGATGTCAGGATTTTGGACGGAACCGGCGAGGAGGACGACGAGGCGTCGCTCCGGTTCGACACCGAGGAGGGCCGAATCGAAGCGGTCGGCGATGCCGAACCCAGAGACGACGAGGAGATATTCGACCTCGGTGGCAAGACGGTCGTGCCGGGGCTGGTGGACGCCCACGTCCACTTCTCGCTGTCGGGGCAAGCGAGCGTGACCGAGGTGGTGAACATGAGCGAGGGCGAACTGATGCTGACCGAGGCCAAGAACGCCCGCGAGACCCTCACAGCCGGGATTACCGGCGTCCGAGCGATGGGAGCGCGGGACCTCGACGTGGTGCTGGCCGAACGCATCGAACGCGGCGACGTGCCCGGTCCCCGGATGGTGGCGAACTGCCGGTCCATCACCATCACCGGCGGGCACGGCCATCACCTCGGCCGGGAGGTAGACGGCCCGACCGAGTGCCGGAAGGCGGTCCGCGAGCAGGTCAAGCAGGGCGCGGAGTTCATCAAGTTCATGGCGACCGGCGGGGTGACGACGCCCGGCACGGACCCCGACTCGCCCGCGTTCACCCAAGACGAGATGGACGCTCTCGTGGACGAGGCCCACCGCCGAGGAGTCCACGTCGCCGCCCACGCTCACGGCGCAGAGGGAGCGCGGGCCGCCATCCGAGCAGGCGTGGACACCATCGAACACGGTACCTTCCTCGATTCGGCGACCATCGAACTGCTGGTGGCCGAGGACGTGGTGCTGGTCCCGACCCTCTCGGCACCCTACCGCATCGTCCGCAACGCCGACCACGCCACCGACGAGAGCGTCCAGAAGACCCAGAACGTCTACGAGCGCCACATCGAGTCGTTCGAGGCCGCGGTCGAGGCGGGCGTCGAAATCGTCGGCGGCACCGACGCCGGCACGCCGTTCAACTACCACGGCGCGAACGCCACCGAAGTCTCGTTCATGACCGAGTACGGGATGGACCCGATGGACGCCATCGTCGCCATGACCGGCCGCGCGGCGGACGTTATCGGCTTGGACGACGCCGGAACGCTCGAATCCGGGTCGTTCGCCGACCTCCTCGTGCTGGACGAGAACCCCCTCGAAGACACCGCCGCGCTCCGCGAACCGGAGGCGGTTCTCAAGGGCGGCGAACTCGTCGCCGGAACGGCGCTGGACCGGTTGGGCGACCGCAGAGCGGAGTCGAACTCGTCTCCTCGGACCGAGGACGCCGACCCCGCCGTCGGCGAGTGAGCGTCGGCGGGGAGCGCGTCAGTGGGTGAAGACCAGAATTCGGTCGTCGTCGCGGACCACGCAGAACCGACCGCCCGGCGGGTTGAAACTGTTGTGGCGCTTCTCGGAAATCAGCAGGTCCGAAAAGACGTCGTCGCACGCCGGGCAGGACAACTCTTTCTTGTTCTCCCATAACTCTACCTTGCCCGTATCCTTGTGGAGTTTCAGCGCGTGGCGATGGTCGTGGACGTCGAATCGCTCGGGCATATCTCGGCCTTCTCGTCAATCGCCCTTCGTCGCTTCGCTCCACTCGTCGCTGGTGACGGGTAATGGCGAAACTGAATAAATGCTTCGACGGGTCGTAGCAAAGTTGTATATGATTTGGCCGACAAATGCCAAGTATGACTGACGAACAGGAACACCGAGAAGAAGTCAAAAACTCGGAGGGGTTCGTCCGGTCGAATCGACCGGACTTCACCGCAATGTTCAAGCGCGTCTTTCGCTCTGGCGGTCAGAAGTAGCCCGTAAAAACCTCGTTACAACTTCTCAATCTGGCGCTCGCAAGTCTCGGATTTTGCTCGCTGAGGCCGAACCTATCCTTCGCAACCACTAAACTCCCTTCGTCCCTACTCCCCCTAATGACCGACTGGACCGAGAAATATCGGCCCTCCTCTCTCTCCGAGATTCGCGGGAACAACAAGGCCCGCGACCAGTTGAAGGAGTGGGCCCAGACGTGGGAGAACCACCGGGACGCCGCGATTTTGCACGGCAGTCCGGGCGTGGGCAAGACCTCCGCGGCCCACGCGCTGGCCAACGACATGGGGTGGCCGACTATCGAGTTGAACGCCAGCGACACTCGGACCGCGGACGTGGTGGACAAAGTTGCGGGCGAGGCCGCCAAGAGCGGGACGCTGACCCAGACCGCGCAGGGCGAAATCGGTCGCCGACTCGTCATCATGGACGAGGCCGACAACCTCCACGGCAACGTCGATAGAGGAGGAACCAAGGCCATCACCGAGGTCGTCAAGGAGTCGGGTCAACCGATGCTCCTCATCGCCAACGAGTTCTACGACATGTCGAACACCCTGCGGAACAACTGCGAGACCATCGAGTTCCGCGACGTGCAGGCCCGGTCTATCGTGCCTGCGCTCCGCCACATCTGCAAACAGGAGAACATCGACTACGAGAAAGACGCCCTCCGGGCTATCGCCGACAAGAACGACGGGGACCTCCGGTCGGCGGTCAACGACTTGCAGGCTATCGCCGAGACCAACGAGCGACTCACGAAGGAGGACGTCGAGGTCACGGGCGAGCGCGACCGGACCAGCGGCATCTTCGACTTCCTCGACGTGCTGTTCAAAGAGGCCGACGCCCAGAGCGCGATACAGCAGTCCTACGACGTGGACGAGACCCCCGACGACATGCTCAACTGGGTCGAGGACAACGTGCCCAAGGATTACGAGGGCGAGGAGTTAGCGACCGCCTACGACTTCCTCTCGAACGCCGACAAGTGGCTCGGCCGGGTCCGGGCCTCCCAAGACTACTCGCTGTGGCGGTACGCTGGCGACAACATCGCGGGCGGAGTTGCGGCCGCTCGGCAGGGCGACAAGGGCGACTGGACCCGGTATGGCCCGCCGAGTTACTGGCGAAAGCTCGGGAGTTCGAAGGCCAACCGGAACAAGCGCGACTACGTGGCCCGCAAAATCGCCGAGGCCGACGGCGTGAGCATGTCCACCGCCCGGCGGGAGATGCTTCCCTTCCTCTCAGCGATGACCCACCACTGCAAGAACCGCGAGTTGACGATAGCGATGACGGCGAAGTACGAGTTGGAGGCCGAACACGTCTCGTTCGTCACCGGGTCCGGCAAGACCACGAACAAGGTCCAGAACATCGTCGAGGAGGCAGAGGAACTCCGGGAGGAGGAGGCCGTGGAGCATTCCGGGGGCGCGTTCGAGGGGAGTCACGGGAGCCGAGCCACCGGGGCCGAAGCCGATTCGGACAGCGACTCGGCGGCCGGTTCGGAGGCCGAGGGGGCGTCCGAGGACGACTCGGAGGCCGACGCCAGCGAGGACGACACCGACGACAATCAGGCCGGACTGACCGACTTCGGGTCGGACTGACTTCTGAGTCGCCTGCGGGTCGGAGGAGTCGGGGGCAGTCGGGGGCTACCGGGCGGGCCAGACGAGGATTTCGCCGTCCTCGCGGACCGTCACGTCGTGGCCCTCGTACTGGAACGTAATGGACGTCTCCGTCTCGCGGTCGCGCATCGACGCGACGAACTCGTGGAGCGCGTCAGGGTCCATGTACTCGTAGAGGGGCGCGAGTTCAGTCACCGAGACCCCGGTCGCCCGAGAGATGGCGCACGTGACCGCCGAGTCGAGCGTCTCGGTGCCCTCCCAGTCGGCCTGCACGCGCAGGGGTGTCTCGCTCTCGTACTCCACCGCGTCAACCGTGTGCGTTTCCGTCTTCGACATGATGTCTCGCCAATTCACGGCAAGACGGACAGGTGCTTGAACCCCTGAAACGCTGAAAGCCGATTGGAAATTCTGAGCGCGGGTTGGCGTCGAATTAATCCGGATTAAACCTGCCAACTCCTTCCTAATCGGGGTAACGACCGAATACGCCCGAGAAACGTCTCGTGGAATCCCGTCTGAGCGGGTAAGACGACCCAAAATGACGCAATCTCTTTTTTGCTGGGGGCCGGAGATACAGTCGAATGGGGGCGCGACAGTTCGCGTTGTTCGCCGCGGCGCTCTGTCTCGTGGCCGCGGTCGGTACGCCTATTGGCGGAGCGGTCTCAGAGAGACCGATTGAGGGAGCGGTCTCAGCGAGTCCGATGGACTCGCCGACGACGCCAGCGACCGCCCGGTCCCAGATGCAACAGGTCACGCCCGACACGGTGGTCCTCGACGTACAGGTGTACGAAAACGGGACCGCCACGTGGGAAGTGGTCTACCGGACGCGACTCGACGACCCCGAGACGACCGCGGCCTTCCGAGGCTACAAGGCCGACATCGAGAACAACTCCGAACGCTACAGCCAGCAGTTCGTCGGCCGGATGAACAGTACCATCCGGAGCGCCGAGGAGTCCACGGACCGTGAGATGTCCGGTACCAACTACTCGGTCCGGGCCGAGATTCGGGAGTTCCCCCAGCGATACGGGCTGGTGGTCTACTCGTTCAAGTGGCGCGGGTTCGCCGACGTGTCGGGCGACCGAATCCGGGTCGGCGACTCGCTGTCGGGGCTGATTCTCAACGAGAAGACCCGCCTGCTGGTGAAGTGGCCCGAAGGCTACGAGGCCACCACCGTCGAACCCGAACCCGAAACGGGCTACGAGAAGCGCGACCAAGCGGTGGTCTGGAACGGTCCCATCGAGTTCGCCAGCAACGAACCGCGAGTCGTCGTCTCGACGCCCGGCACCGGGTGGTTCGACCTCCCCGAGAACCTACCGTGGGGACTGTTCGCGCTCGTCGCGGGTGGTCTCGGGGTCCTCGTCGCGCTCGGGGGCGGCGGGTGGTGGCTCTACCGGTCGCGCGACGAGGAGACCGACGACGCCGACGCCGAACCGCCCGAGGACCTCCTGAGCAACGAGGAGCGCGTTTTGCGACTCCTCGAACGTCGGGGCGGTCGAGTCAAGCAGAAAGCGGTGGTGGACGAACTCGGGTGGACCGAGGCCAAGACGAGCCAAGTCGTCGGGAGCCTGCGCGAGCAGGGCAAAATAGAGAGTTTTCGGTTGGGTAGGGAGAACGTACTCGCGCTGGCCCAAGAACAACGGGAATCCTAACTCGGACGGCAGGCGTGGCGGACCGATAGGCCGCCCGAATCAGTCTTAATTCGGCTAAATCCGAGTTCAGTAACGGCGGCTTATTGGCCGTGGACGGCGTGGAAACGGACGAATGAGACCGACGTTCGTCTTGCTCCTCGCGGTGGTCGCGCTCGTCGGAGCGACCGGGGCAGTCGCGGCCGATGGGGGAGACCAGACAGGGGTACAGAACGGGACAGTCGCCGAACAGCAGGCAGGTGGGCAGAATCAGACGGCCGGTGGGCAACAAGCGGGCGGGCAGAACGAGACGACCGGCGAACAGCAGGCGGGCTGGCAAAACCAGACGACCGGTGAAAACCGAACCGACGGGCCGAATCGGTCGGCACCGCAAGCCAAGTCGAGTAGCGAGTTGGGACTACAGGACCAGTCGAGTCAGAGTCCGCCGCCGTGGCCGGACGAGGACGACACGACCGGGAACGACTCGAACGCGACCACGACCGGCGTCTCGCCGGGTCAGCAACTCGCCGGTGCGGTCGGTGCGCAGGGGGCCTCGCTTCAGGGCGACCTCTGGAACCGCACGCTCGCCGGGCGGTTGAGAAACGCGACGACGCCCGGCGAGCGCGCAGAGGTCCTGAGAAACGAAGTCAAGTTACTCGAATCGAACCTCGCCGCGCTCCAGTCGGTGCGGGGGAACCTCACCGAGGAGTGGGCCGACGGCGAGATTTCCGAGGGTCAGTACCGGGCCTCGCTCTCGGAGTTCGTGGTCCGGGCGCGGACCGTCGAACTGCGGGCCAACCAAACCGCCAGAGTGGCCGAGGAGCTATCGGTGCGAACCCGCGAGACCCACGACGTCAACGTGAGTTACATCCGCAGTCTGGGCGAGGAGGCCCACGCGCTCTACCAGTTCGAGGACGAAATCGGACAGGAAGTGGCGAACGAGACGCTGGCGAATCAGAGCATGGCGGAACTGCCGATGGGCGATTCGGAGGACGAGGACAAGCGTTCCGACGAGCGTTAGGGAATTGTGTAGTTGTTTTAGAACCATACTTGTATTGTCTTAATGATTGTTCTGGTGTCTTCTCCGGGTTAGTTCGTTTCGAGGTGAGTACGACCGCGAACCGCGGAATCGCCGTGATGAACACTTCTTGAAGCCCCCGCCCGCTCGCGGTCGCTGGCCGGCATATCCGACGGACGTAGTTGCGACGGATAGGGGCCGACCAGCGACCGCGACCGGGCGGCCCCTTCGTCCCACCCGGAGGTTTGTTCGGTCGGGCATTCGCTGGTAGTTGCTTCGCCGGGCGGCTCCGGTGGGTGGTTCACCGAGCACATCCCCGTGGAAAGTTCCACCGAGCGCGCTCGGCGTCGGCCGGTCTGCCGACGCCGGGCAAAAAGGAGAAACCGGGGAAAACCGAATTTGAGGTCCTCAGTACGGGATGACCTCGAAGCCCTGCGGAAGCACGAACCCGAGAATCAGGAACAGCAGTCCCGCGATGGTCGCGGTGATGGCCGCGTAGGGAATCTGGGTCCGGACGTGGACGAGGTGGTCGCTCCCCGAGGTCGAGGACGCCAGCACCGTCGTGTCCGAAATCGGCGACGAGTGGTCACCGAAGATGCCGCCGCTGAACACCGCGCCCAGCACGAGGGGCAGGTTCGCGCCGGTGGTGAACGCTACCGGGATGGCGATGGGGAACATGATGCCGTAGGTGGACCACGAACTCCCGTCGGCGAAACTGATGCCGGCGGTGGCGAAGAACACGAGGAGCGGGATGATGCCCGCGGGAACGCCTTGGAACCAGTCGGTGACGAAGTTCGAGATGCCGAGTACCGTCACGCTGTTCTGAATCGACGAGGCCAGCGTCAGGATGAGCGCCGCGAGGAAGATGCCCTTGAACCCGCGGACCAGCGCGTCGGTGGCGTCGTCGTTGCTCGGGATGTCGCCCCGGAGGCGGTAGAGGACGAACGCGACCACGAGCGCCGCGGTGGCCGCCAGTCCCAACCGAACCCCGCCGATGTTGAAGGCCCACTCGCCGGTCGGCGGCACCATCAGTTTGTATCCGCCGAGTGCGAACAGCAGGTTCTCGGGCTTGCCGGGCACGTGGACCACGGGACTCCCGCGCCAGAACATCGCGCCGAGACCGACCGCAATCATCGTCGCCACCGGAATGGCGAAGTTCCGCCAGTCGGGCGTTGCAGTGTCGGCCATCTCGTACTCGTCCATCTCCTCGGAAATCATGGGGTCTTGGTCGGGGCCGACGACCCCGCCGCCGTTCCGAGCGCGCTCCTCCTCTCGACCCATCCCGAAGATGTTGGGGAAGACCTGCCACGCGACCAGTCCCGCGATGACCAGCGCGACCCACGAGTAGAACCCGAAAAAGAGGCTGTTGAAGAACAGCGGCCAGATTTCGGCGGTGACGGCGCTCGCGCTCTCGCCGGTCCCGCTGACGAACCCGCCCATGCCCTCGGGCAGGACGCCCTGCTTCTGGGCCTCGGTGAGGCCGCCGCCGATGAACCCGATGAGCGCCGCGCCCCACGTCGAGTAGAACGCGAGGCGGGCGGCGGGACTCCCCGCCGAATCGACGTAGTAGGCCAACTTGGCCCGCGAGACGTTGTACTTGTCCGTCAGCGGGCGCATCATCGACCCGACCACCAGACAGTTGAAATAGTCGTCGATGTGGACCGCGATTCCTGCGATGTAGGCCGCCTTCTCGGCGTCTGCCGGGGAATCGGCCCAATCGGCCAGCGCCTCGAGCACGCCCTGAATCGCCCCGGCGCGAATCATGAGTCCTATCATCCCGCCGATTGCGAAGATAGCCAACAGGACGTTCTCGACGTACCACGCGCTACTGAACAGCGGCGCGGTCGCCACCAGCGTCGGAATCACTTTGAGACCGAACAGCGCCCCGAGTGCGTTGCCCGCCGGAGTTCCCACGAGGTCCGGCGGCACCCCAACCGCGTCCGCTCCCGGCCTCAGCGCGCCGTAAACCGGCCCGGCACTCGCTACTCCGACGAACAGTCCGATGAGCGCGTCTCGCGTCGTCCACGCCAAGGTAATCGCCAAGATTGCGGGGACGAGCGACCAGACGCCAGCGTCGATACTTTCTAGAGCCATCTACCGCCCTCATGGTAGTCGGTGACACAAAGGGGTTTCGACTGAAAGAAACTCTCTCGGGCGCGAATTTCAGAAAATCCGACGGTTTTAAGCAGTCCTACAGCACGCGCTGGAGGAACTGCTTGGCCCGGTCAGTACTCGGGTGGTCGAAGAACTCCTCTGGCGGGCCGGACTCCACGATGCGACCCTCCGACATCAGCACCACCCGGTCGCCAACCTCGCGGGCGAATCCCATCTCGTGGGTCACGACCAGCATCGTCATGCCCTCCTCGGCCAGTCCGCGCATGACGCCAAGCACCTCGCCGACTAACTCGGGGTCGAGGGCGCTGGTCACCTCGTCGAACAGCATCACCTCGGGGTCCATCGCCAGCGCCCGAGCGATGGCGACGCGCTGTTTCTGCCCGCCCGAGAGTTCCGCGGGGTAGGAGTTCATCTGGTCGCCGAGACCGACCTCCGAAAGCAGGTCCTCGCCCTTCTGGCGGGCCTCGGCCTTCGAGAGGCCCCGGACCCGGACCGGCGCGAGCGTGACGTTCTCCAGCGCCGTCTTGTGCGGAAAGAGGTTGAAGTGCTGGAACACCATCCCGACCTTCTGGCGCAGGCGATTCACGTCCACGCCGGGCGCGGTGATGGCCTCGCCGCCGATTCGGACCTCGCCGTCCTGAATCTCCTCCAGTCGGTTCACGCACCGCAGGAGCGTGGATTTCCCGCTTCCGCTCGGCCCGACGATGACGACGACCTCTTGGGCCTCGACCGCGAGGTCGATGTCCTTGAGGACGTGGGCGGTCCCGAAGAACTTATCCACGCCGTCGAACTCCACCATCGGTTGCCCGGCAGAGAGGTCGTCGGTCGTGACCACGGCCTCGTCGGTGGTCTGGTCGCTGGTGGTTTCGTTGCTGGTCGCCTCGTTGCCGGTAGTCTCGTCGGTCGCCACCGCGGAGTCGTCGGCGTCACTCACGCCGTCTCACCTCGGTCGAGGAGTCCGCCCGGTTCGTCGCCCTCGCCCGACTCCTCGTCGTCCTCGTCGCCGCCCGGCCCGGACCCCCACTCGGCCCGTTCTTCGAGGTACTGGACGAGACGCATCAGCGGGAGCGTGATGGCCAGATACGTGATGGCCACCAGCACAATCGGCGTCCACGCGTCGAACTGGTTCGAGTTGACTTCTCGGAAGACGGTGATGATTTCGGGAAACGCGATGACGGTCAACAGCGACGTGTCCTTGACCAGAATCACTTGGTCGTTGCCGATGGCCGCCAGCGAGTTGCGCCACGCTTGGGGCAGGACGACCTCCCGCATCGAATCGACGTAGGACATGCCCAGCGACCGGGCGGCCTCCATCTGGCCGCCGGGCACCGCGTTGATGCCGCCCTTGACGGCCTCGCCGACGTAGGCCGCGTGGTTCAGCGTCAGGGCGACGATGGCCGTGAGGAAGGTCCAGTCCACGACGATAATCTCGGGGACGACGGTGTAGCCTTCGGAAATCGGGAACTGGCCCGGCGGCCACAGCGACGGGATGCCCAGATAGATGATGAACAACTGGAACAGCAGGGGCGTCCCCCGGAAGAACTGGACGTAGGCCGTGGCGATGGCGTGTGTGACCGAGGTCCGGGAGACGCGCCCGAGACCGACGAACACCCCGGCGGTGACCGCGAGGACGCTGGAGACGACCACGACCGCCACCACCCGGAGGAACGCCACGCCGAACCGGGGCGCGACCGAGACCAGCAGGTCGTAGTTCACGTACTCCAGCAGGACCAGCGCGATGAACCCGAGGATGACCGCGGTGAACGCCAGCGCCACCGCGAGACCGGTCCACTTGACGCGCTCGTCGGTCAGGAGGCTATCGTCGCCGGTCGGTTCGACGGCCTGCTCGTCGCTGTACGTCTCCGCCATCCCGGATTACCCGCCGTTGGTGGTCGTGTCGGTCGCGTTGCCCATCGTGTCAGTGCCGTTTCCGGTTGCTGTGCCGTTTCCGGTTGCGGTCCCGTTTGCGGTGGTCGTCCCGCCGGCCCCGGCCCGGTCGAGGATGCTCGGCGGCGGCGACCCGGTGAAGTACTCGGTGTAAATCTCGGCGTAGCGCCCGCTGGCGATGACCGCGTTGAGCGCCTCGTTGACCTGCTCGCGGAACTCGTCGTCGTCCTGCCGGAAGGCGATGCCGTAGCGCTCGACGGTCAGGGTGTAGTAGGGCGGCGCGCTCTCGAACTCCTCGGCGGCCTGCCCCTCGCCCTCCAGCATGACGATTGCGTCTCGGTCGTCGGCGTACTGGAGGTTGACCGCGTTGTCGTTGATAACCGCGACCGCCTGATTGTTCAGCAGGGCGTTGAACGCGCCCGGAATCTGGTCGTAACTGTCGATGTTCAACTCGCCCTCGAACTCGTCGCGCAACTGCTGGGCGGCGGCCTCGCCCGTGGTCCCCTTCTGGACCGCGACGGTCTGGCCTCTCAGGTCCTCGATGCTCTCGATACCGCTTCCCTCCAGAATCGCCACGGTCTGGTAGGCGATGAAGTACGGGTCCGAGAAATCGACCTGCTCTGCGCGCTGGTCGTTGATGGTCATCGCCGACATGATGATGCGGAAGTTCCCGTTGTTCAAACTCGGGATGATGGTGTCGAACCCGGTCTGGACGAACTCGTATTCTCTGCCTAGCTCCTCGAAAATCGCCTCCGCGAGGTCCACGTCGAACCCCACCAGCGACCCATCTTCGGTCCGGTACTCGAAGGGCTTGTACGGGATGTCGGACCCGATTTGAATCACTTCTTCGTCCTGCGCTCCGGAGACGCCCCCCAGCGCCAGTCCGCCCACGATTCCTGCACTTCCCTTGACAAACGACCGCCTGTCGATGTCCATCTGTTTTCCCCCGAACATCACGTCTACCCGATACCATATAATCGTTGGCTCGAAACGTCCAAATTCGGAGGAAAGAGCGGCTAAATTCGATTAATCGTCGCTCGGATAGCCGGCGGTCGCGTCGGCGGTCTGCGAGTCGGGTGCGCCCGAGGCCTCGTAGGACCACAGCGTCGTCGCCAACAGCGCGCCGAAGATTATCAGCGCCGCGGTGTGGTGGGCCACCTGCACCAGCGGCGTGTAGACGAAGACGGTCGCACCGCCGAGGACGACCTGAATCGGCGTGACCGCCAGCGCGAGGGTCGCCGCGCCCCGAATGCGCTTCTGCCCGGTGTACTTCCACGCCCCGACGGCGGTGCCGAGGATGAAGAACCCGGTAATCATCGCCACGAGTCGGTGGAACCACTCCACGAAACTCGGCCACGTCTGCGGGAGGACGCCGCCGTCGCAGAGCGGCCACTGGGCCGAACACGACAGACCTGCGCCCATCGCGGCGGTGTAGACGCCCAGCAGGATGAGCGTGAACGTTAGCCCGGTGGTGACCGCCGCGAGATGTCGGAACCGCACCATCAGCGGGTACCTCCTCGCGCACAGGTTTGGATTGTGTGGACTTTCACGGTTGGAACTCCCCTTAGCGGACGTTTCGGCCGGTCGTACTTAGGTCTGTTCGACTGGTTCTGACCAAGGCGAGAACAGATGAGGGATAGGGTGGTCGATATTCGTTTATTGGCGTGGAACTTCGTCGGTCGGTCCTTTGAATACGAGTGCGCCGTCGAATACCATCTCGGAAATCTCGCGCTCGCGGTCTTCGTCTGATCCGGAGTCCATCTTGACTATTCTTTCGTAGATAGGCGTAAATAGATTGTGCCACGAGTAGCACTACAGTCGTTGTCGCCGACGTGCTACATATCGGCGTGCGAGCGCCGGAAACCCGCTCAAGTAGACGACAACGAGCAACAGGAAGTTCGTACCGGCAAGCAGGAACGGGGAAACCGTATCGAGAGCTACGTGATACACACCCAACGAAAAGTAGGTCAGTGACGCGACTAAGGTTATCGTAGTTAGCGTTATCCACGGCGCATTCCGGAGGTTCGCCTCTGTGTTATACTGAATCCACTTGGCGTAACTCTTGGTCAAGACTCGGAGGAGTTCCTCGTCGGTAACGTCGTGGTCGAGAACTTGAATTACGTTTCCCGAATCGACTCCTGCACGAAAGTCGGTCGTTCGATACGTGAGGGCCGCAGTTGCGCTTGACGTAAGCAGAAGAACCAAACCGATACCGAAATACTGACTCCAGAAGTCAGTTACTGCTAACGAATCAGATTTCGCTCCGAACGACAACGCCGATAGAAGCACGCCGATAACGAGGACGTTTACGCGAAGAATTTTGACAGCCTTCGTATCCATATCGTTGAGCGCCTGTATCTGGTGATTGAGAGTCTCGCGCGCTTCAGTTATCGTACGTTCTAAGCTCTCGTTCCCTCCATCGAACGAGAGGTTCTGAAGATCGTCTTCCAACTTGCCGCTACTCATCGGTGTGTAGTTTATTTAGCCTAAGTAGTCATAAATGCCTTTGGATATCCTTGATTAGCGGATAGAAAATTAAAATGATTCTAAAACAATCACATATCTGGTGTAGAAAAATATTAATATTTCTTTACATGCCTTCGGGATAGGTATTGGTTGGCGAGTTCGATAGCCGACCCCTTGAAGGCCGTCGCCCACGAGCGACCACACATGACCAAGCAGGAACGCCTCGACGCCTACCTCGCCGAGAACGACCTCGAAGCCGTCTGGTTCGCCCGGCCCAACTCCTTCGCGTGGCTGACCGGCGGGAGCAACGTCGTGGACCGCGAGGGCGACGTCGGCGTGGCCGCGGTAGGCTACGACGGCGAGGACCTCGAAGTCGTGACGAACAACATCGAGGCCGACCGACTCCGGGACGAGGAGCTACCCGAAAACGTCCCCGTCACCGAGTTCGACTGGTACGACCAGTCGCTCGCCGAGGCCGTCGCCGACCGCACCGCCGAACCCGTCGCGGCGGACTTCGACGTGCCCGGCGCAGGGTCAGTCGAGGCCTCTCCTCTGCGCCAACCGCTGACCGAGGAGGACATCGAGACCTACCGCGAACTCGGCCGGGAGACCGCTCAAGCCGTCGAGTCGGTCTGTCGGGAACTCCAACCCGGTGACGTGGAATCAGAGGTCTCCTCGGCGCTCCGGGTCGCGCTCTCGGCCAGAGACATCGAGGTCCCGGTCGCGCTGGTCGGCGGGGCCGACCGCGCTCGGAAGTACCGCCACTACACGCCGACGAACGCCGAAATCGGCGAGTACGCGCTGGT
This sequence comes from Halorussus lipolyticus, assembly GCF_029338375.1. Taxonomy (NCBI): domain Archaea; kingdom Methanobacteriati; phylum Methanobacteriota; class Halobacteria; order Halobacteriales; family Haladaptataceae; genus Halorussus; species Halorussus lipolyticus. The sequence goes on from NZ_CP119804.1 coordinate 1,508,104, forward strand.
CTCGGTCACGACCGAGCGCGACGGCCTCCACGCCAGCATGACCCGAACCGTCGCCTTCGAGTCCGAGATGAGCGAGGACGACCTGAACTACTTGGGCGAACTCCATCAGGCCGCCCGAATCGTGGAAGTGACTGCCCTCGGCGCGACCCAAGCCATCGCGGGCCTCTCCGGCGACCCCGAGAGCGTCTTCTCGGCCATACAGGCCGCCTACGAACACCTCGGCTTCGCCGACGAGTGGGAGCGCCACCATCAGGGCGGCGCGGCCGGGTTCGCGGGCCGAGAGTGGATTGCCGCCCCCGAGATGGACGACTCGGCCGAGGTCACGACGCCGATGGCCTACGCGTGGAATCCGACCGTGCAGGGCGCGAAAAGCGAGGACACGGTTCTCGTGACCGAAGACGGCTTCGAGGTCCTGACCGACACGGGCAGGTGGCCCACCACCGCGGTCGATGCGTGGGACTACGACGCGATTCTGGAGCGCCCCGACGTGTTGGTGCAGGAAGACGGAGAGAACTGAACCATATCTTTATACCTATGGACCCAATAACATAGGTTGCTGGATGGCGGGCTACACCGTAATCGAAGACTGGCAGTCTGTCGAGTCTGGATACGTGCTGGACGTGACCATTCGAAAAACGGAGGACGACAAGTATCCAAGTGGATGGGACTACAGCCTCCATCTCGGAGAAGTCGGCGGTGATACCGTCCTTCGATACGACAACGCCCACGAACAGACGAAAGGTCATGAACGACATATTCGCGGCGAAGTAGAGTATATCGACTTCCCCGGTATGTTAGACCTCTACGACAGGTTCGAAGCTGAGGCCAGAGAGATGACGCCTGATGAGTGGAACTGGCCGAAGTCGGTGTAGAACGCCAACGGAGGTGACAGCTATCATGCCCAAACTCAAAGTGACCGTCGGCGAACGCGACCAACTGCGTGACCGAACGCGCCGACGCATCGAGGCGGCCGAAGAAGACGTTTCTCTCGAAGACGCTCAGCCGGTGCTAAACTTCGAGTCGTACGCCGAATTGAGCAGGCTTCTCAGCCAGAAGAATTTGGAATTGCTCGAAGCTATCGCCGAACACGAACCAGACAGCATCCGCCACGCCGCGGAGATAGTCGATAGAGACTACAAACAGGTTCACCGGAACCTTACTGAACTCGAGGATGTCGGAGTTATCGAGTTCGAGGGCGGCGGGTCTGGCCGCTCGAAGAAACCGATTCTCGCCTACGACGGACTGGAGATAGACTTACCCTTCACCGACTCGGCAAACGATACCGACGTTGCTCTTTCGTAGCCCTCCTTTTTCGTCGTCTGTCGAAACACGATTCGACGCCTTCGGGTAGCTTTTTAGGCTCGGGGACGGTTGCCCCGACTATGGGACTAGACGACGACTCACTCGACTATCACCGCGAGGAGCCACCGGGCAAAATTGAGATTTCCACGACCAAGCCGACCAACACCCAGCGAGACCTGAGTCTCGCCTACTCGCCGGGGGTCGCCGCGCCCTGTCGCGCCATTGACGAGAACCCCGACGACGCCTACAAGTACACCGCGAAGGGCAACCTCGTGGGCGTCGTCTCGAACGGGAGCGCGGTCCTCGGCCTCGGCGACATCGGTGCGCAGGCGTCCAAACCCGTCATGGAGGGCAAGGGCGTCCTGTTCAAGCGATTCGCCGACATCGACGTGTTCGACATCGAGTTAGACCAAGACGAGGCCGAGGACGTAATTCGCACCACGAAGGCGATGGAACCCACCTTCGGCGGCATCAATCTGGAGGACATCAAGGCCCCCGAGTGCTTCGAAATCGAGGAGACCCTGCGCGAGGAGATGGACATCCCGGTCTTCCACGACGACCAGCACGGGACCGCCATCATCTCTGGGGCGGCCCTGCTCAACGCCACCGAAATCAACGGCAAGGACCTCGAAGACCTCAAAATCGTCTTCTCGGGCGCGGGGGCCTCGGCCATCGCCACCGCCCGGTTCTACGTCAGTCTCGGCGCGCGCAAGGAGAACATCATCATGTGCGACTCGTCGGGCATCATCACCGAGGACCGGGCCGAACACGGCGATGTCAACGAGTACAAGGCCGAGTTCGCTCGTGACGTGCCGGAGGGCGGCCTCGAAGACGCGATGGAGGGTGCTGACGTGTTCGTCGGCCTCTCGGTCGCCGGTATCGTCTCTCAGGAGATGGTCCAGTCGATGGCCGACGACCCGGTTATCTTCGCCATGGCGAACCCCGACCCCGAAATCGGCTACGAGGAGGCCAAGGAGGCCCGCGACGATACGGTCATCATGGCCACCGGGCGCTCGGACTACCCCAACATGGTGAACAACGTCCTCGGGTTCCCCTTCATTTTCCGAGGCGCGCTCGACGTTCGCGCCACCGAAATCAACGAGGAGATGAAAATCGCGGCCGCGGAGGCCCTCGCGGACCTCGCCAAGCAGGACGTGCCCGACGCCGTGGTCAAAGCCTACGGCGACCAACCCCTCCAGTTCGGACCGGGGTACATCATCCCCAAGCCCCTCGACCCTCGCGTGCTGTTCGAGGTCGCTCCTGCGGTCGCAGACGCCGCGATGGACTCGGGCGTCGCTCGGAGCGAACTGGACACCGACGAGTACGTCGAGACGCTGGAGGCCCGCCTCGGCAAGTCCCGCGAGATGATGCGCGTGGTCCTCAACAAGGCCAAGTCCGACCCCAAGCGGGTCGCGCTGGCCGAGGGCGACGACGAGAAGATGATTCGGGCCGCCTACCAGATGCAGGAGGAGGGCATCGCCAACCCGGTCCTCATCGGCGACAGCGAGAAAATCGAGGCCACCGCAGACGACCTCGGACTCGACTTCGACCCCGAAATCGCCGACCCCGCGAACGGCGACTACGACGAGTACGCAAAGCGCCTCTACCAACTCCGGCGGCGCAAGGGCATCACTGAGAGCGAGGCCGAGGACCTCGTGCGCAAGGACAGCAACTACTTCGCCAGCGTGATGGTCGAACAGGGCGACGCCGACGCGATGCTGACCGGCCTGACCCACCACTACCCCTCGGCGCTCCGACCGCCCCTGCAAGTCGTTGGCACGGCCGAGGACGCCGACTACGCCGCGGGCGTCTACATGCTGACGTTCAAGAACCGAGTCATCTTCTGCGCCGACGCCACGGTCAATCAGGACCCCGACGAGGACGTGCTGGCCGAAATCACCCAGCACACCGCGGAACTCGCCCGCCGGTTCAACGTCGAACCCCGCGCGGCGATGCTGTCGTACTCGAACTTCGGGAGCGTGGACAACGAGGGCACCCGCAAGCCCCGAAAGGCCGCCGAACAACTGCGGGCCAACCCCGACGTGGACTTCCCGGTGGACGGCGAGATGCAGGCCGACACCGCCGTCGTCGAGGACATCCTGCAGGGCACCTACGAGTTCTCGGAACTGGACGACCCCGCGAACCTGCTGATCTTCCCGAACCTCGAAGCGGGCAACATCGGCTACAAACTCCTCCAGCGCCTCGGCGGCGCGGACGCCATCGGCCCGATGCTGGTGGGCATGGACAAACCGGTCCACGTCATCCAGCGCGGTGACGAGGTGAAGGACATCGTGAATCTGGCGGGTGTGGCGGTCGTGGACGCCCAGCAGAACGAGTAGGCTCGGCTACCCGTCCTTTCAGAAAGCATTTAATTAGCACCCGAGACGGGAGTGACATGCCCGGCCCCGTCTTCCTGCGCGGCGATACCGTCTCGATGCGAACGCTCGAACGCGACGACCTCGACCTCCTCCAAAAATATCGCAACCACCCGGAAGTTCGCCGACTGCTGGGTCGCGTTCACCCGCAGAACCGCGACAAAGTGGAGCAGGACTTCGAGGGATACATGTCCAACGCCGTCAACCTGCTGGCTTGCGTCGAGGAGGACCCCGTCGGATTCGTCGCGCTGTTCGACTGGAACGAGTCTTCGGGCCACGCCGAACTGGCCTACTGGGTCGCCCCGGAACATCAAGGAAACGGCTACGCGAGCGAGGCCGGCGAACTCGCGGTTGAGTACGCCTTCGACGAGCGCCGATGCCACAGACTCGACGCCGGAGCGCACGCCACTAACGCCGCCTCGCGTGCCCTGTTGGAGAAACTCGGATTCGAGGAAGAGGGCCGACGACGCGAACACGTCTTTCTGGACGGCGAGTACGTCGATACCGTGCTGTACGGTCTATTGGCTCACGAGTGGCGCGACTGAAGCGCTCGCGACCGCCGCTTCGGAGTCGGCGAACCGCCTCACGCGACGAGCTGGATTATAAATTTTGATAATTCTCAAAAGTATATTGTTCCTACAATATAGGTTCACATACATAACGCGCCGTGTGGAGATGGTTTCGATGAAGATGGCATCAATCCTACTCAGCGGGGTCGAATCGGCGGACGACACCGACGCGGACCACGACGAGGCGTCACGGGGCGCGACGGGCGTTGAGACGGACGTACTTCTGCAAAACATCTTGGATGGATTAGAAGCCGCGGCGCTGGTCGTCGACGCCGACGGAGAGATTACGCATCTCAACCAGCAAGCACTCGCGCTCTTCGAGACGACGCGAGCGGACGCAATCGGCCGCACGCCGGAGGAACTCCGAGACTCTGACGGCCCGGCGGTAGTGGAAGAAGCGTTACGTACCGGCGAGGAGGTCCAGCAACGAGAGGAGGAACTACAGACTGACGAGGGGACGCGTACCGTCAGTCGAAGCGTTGTTCCCTTCGCCACCGAAGACGGCGAGATAACGGGCGGGCTCGAAATCGACCGGGATGTAACCGAGCGTATCGCGGAAGAGCGCCGAAAGAAGGCGTTGAGCGAGTACCAACAGCGCGTTCTCGCCGACCTCCAGTCGAAATTGAAATCGCTCGCTGATGGCGACCTGACCATCGACCCGACAGTCCCCGAACCCGACGCGGAGTTCGACGAGATGCACGAGACCTACGAGGAGTTCACGTCGATGAACCAGTCGCTTGACCAAGCGGTCGACAACATCCAGAACATCGTCGAGCAGTTGACCTCGCTGTCGGAGGAACTCGCGGCGTCGAGCGAACAGCTCGGTAGTTCGAGCGAAGAGGTAACGAGTTCGATAGAGCAAATCGAAGAGTCCAGTCAGAAGATTACTCGGGGCGTCGACGACTTGGCGGAAAAGACCGAGCGCGCGGAGTCGAACGTGACCAGCCTGAGCGCGTCGATAGAGGAGGTCACGGGTGCGTCCCAAGAGATAGACGCTCAGTCCGAGCGGACCGCCGAGTTGGCCTCGCAGGGCGCTCACGATATTTCACAAGCAGTCGAAAAAATCAGGGATACGACCGCCTCCGCCGACCGAATCGAGGAGGACATCAAGGAACTCCGAGAGAGCATGGAAGACGTGAGCAACATCACCGAGGTCATCGCGGACATCGCCGACCAGACGAATCTGCTCGCGCTCAACGCCAACATCGAGGCGGCCCGCGCTGGCACGGACGGCGACGGGTTCGCAGTCGTCGCCGACGAGGTCAAGAACCTCGCCGAGGAGTCGCAGGACTCGACCGACCGGATTACCGACATCATCGAAGCGGCCCACTCCCAGACCGAAACCGTCGTCGCCAGCATGGAAGAGATGAACCAGAAAGTGACCGCGGGCGCGAACGCAGTCGAGTCGGCCGTGGACACACTCGACAACATCCAGAACACGGCCCGGCAGACCAGCGACGGCGTGACCGAGGTTAGCGATGCGGTCGAAAACCAAGCGAGGAACGCCGAAGAAGTGAGCGCCGTCGTGGAGGACACGGCCGAACTGAGTCAGGAAATCGACGCCTCCCTGCAAGAGATATCCGCAGGCGTCCAACAGCAGGCCGCGGCGATGGACCAAGTCGCCGACTCGGCCGAAGGGTTGAGCGCGATGGCCGACGAACTCCACGAGACCGTCGACCGGTTCAAAACCGATTCGGACGAGACCGCGGACATCGACGACGTGGTGTGAGGAGACGGCGGGCGACGAACAGTATTTCCCCGCTCGGACCGTTACTATCCGACGACACGCATGTCCGAGACTACGCGGGCCGTGGCGATGCGGGCCATCGAGCGCGTCGTCAGGTACGGAATCGTCACCGTCTTCGGCGCGGGATTCCGCCGCCGGAACCCCGGCGCGGTCGTCAACGCCGTATTCGCGTTCGCGGCGACCTACGTGCCCGACGTTCTCGAACGCCGCTACGGCGTCGAGTTCCGGCCGTGGCAACGCCTCTACGCCTCCGTGGCGATGCTGGCCCACGCGGTCGGCATGCTCGGCCCCTACGACGACACGTGGTGGTGGGACCACGTGACCCACCTGCTCTCCTCGACGCTGTTGGCGGGGTTGGTCCACGCCGCGGCCGACCGCCGGGACAAGAATCCGCGGCCTCGCGTCCTCGGGGCTATCGCGGTGGCCGGTGTCGTCTGGGAACTGCTGGAGTACGTCATCCACGCGGTCAGCGAGCGCCTCGGCATCGACCCCCTGCTGGTGTCCTACAGCAGGCGTGATACCCTACTGGACTTGGTGTTCAACCTGCTGGGGGCGCTCGTGGTGCTGGCGTTCGGCGACCGACTCCTGCGAAACTTCGCCTGCGACGGCGAGTGAGCGCCAGCGGGAGACAAACCTTACCCGACTTTTAACAATTGTCGTTCGTTCTTAGAGAAATATTCTCATTTCCCCGGCGGCGAACAGGTCGCTCGGCGACGGTCCTCCGCCGAACCGGTTTCCGGTCCCCGCCTCGTCGCGGACGGTAGGTTCAACTTCCGCGCCCGAGACGAACCCACATGGACCACACCACCGAGCGCGTGACGCTCGCGCGACTCCCGTCGGGCGTCGAAATCGAGACCACGGTTCACGTCTACGACGGCGAGGAGGACGGCCCGACGGTCTACGTACAGGCGGCCCAGCACGGCCGGGAGATCAACGGGACCGAGGCCCTCCGGCGGGTTCACGACCGATTGACGAGTTCCGACACCGAACTCTCGGGACGAGTCGTCGCCGTGCCGGTCGCTGACCCCCTGACCTTCGACCACGTGTCTTACACCACGCCCGAGGAGTTCGACAGCATCAACCCGAACATGAACCGGGTCTGGCCCGGCGACGCCGACGGGACGCTCCACGAGCGCATGGCCGCCACGCTCTGGGAGTACGTCGCCGACGCCGACGCGGTTATCGACCTCCACACCGGGAGCGCCGACATGCTGACCCACGTGGTGTTCATGGAGGGCGACGACGAGTGTCGCGGCCTCGCAGAGGCGTTCGGCACCGACCTGCTTCTGGGCGAGGAGGCCGGCGAGGACGCCGACGCCGAGTGGACCGAGCGCGACTTCGGCGGCAAGTTGCGAGTCGCCGCTACGCGCGAGGGCATCCCGACCATCACGCCCGAGTTGGCCCACAACAAGCACCTCGTGGAGGACGCCATCGAGGCCGGTGTCGAGGGCCTTCTCAGCGCCTTCCGGCACCTCGGGGTCCTGCCGGGCGACCCAGACGCCGACGGCGAGCGAGTGCTGGCGCGCAACCACCTCGGTCGGGTCACGGCCGACGACTCGGGCCTGTTCCGGGCGGACCCCGAGCGCGAAATCGGCGAGCGCGTCGAAGCGGGCGAGCGCATCGGGGTCCTCTACGACCCGACGACCTACGAGCAGTTGCAGGTCGCCGAGACCGACCGGGAAGGAGTCCTCTACTCGCTGACTCAAGAGGCCACCGTGACCGGTGGCGAGACGCTGTTGAGCGTGGCGCTCCTCCGCGAGGAGTGACGGGACGCGAGAACGAGCAGTGACTTCGCTGTTCGGTCTCCGAAATCCGGCTACGGAACCGATAGCGACGGCCGTGACGGTCGGTCTGTTCGGTCTGTTCGGCTACCTCGCCTTCCGGGCCTACTGGCGCGGCAAGACCGATGGACTCAACAGCGAACTGTTCGATTGAGGACGGACGACTGGCCGACGAGTCGAAACGTCTGCGAGAATAGTTGGTTCTGAAGTCGAGCGCGGGTGAAAACTGCCGTCGAGTCGGTCACCGACTGGCCGTGATGTACAGCAGGGGCGCGACGACCAGCAGGGCGATGCCGAGGAACTTGTAGTGCAGGGGCGCGAGGCTCGCCGGGGTGACGACGAACAGCAGTCCGAACGTGATGGCGTTCAACGACAACACCTTTCGGGAGCCGAGCGGAATCGCCGCCAGCACCGACAGGACGAACAACAACAACAACGCCTGCCCGACGTTGTAGTTGATGAGGAAGTCGTCGATGAGGGGCAGTGGTACGAACTGTGTCATCCTTGTTCGAAACTCGCCCCGAAATACCCTTTAAAGTTCCGCTATGCGGCAGTCAACCGGGTCGTCCCTCGCCGAGCGCCCCGATTCCGTGTCACGTGGTCGCACCCTGCAAGTCCAGCGGCCGAATCCAGACGTACCAGATGGTCAGAATCGCGGTCAGGTAGCCACTGACCCAGATGGCCGTCCCGAGTTGCCCGTAGCCCGCAGACGTCAGCAGGTACTTCAGGAATCCGGGGACGACGACGCCGAGCGCCAGCGCGGCCCCGAACCGGACTTTCTCGCCCCGGCCCATCACCGACCACCGCCGTTCCGTTGGCTCATATCGGGCGCTACGGACTCGAAGAAGGTCAACTCCTCGGTTCGGTTTGTATTTGTTACCCAGTGTCGAACGAACCATTTGGTTAAATTTCTGCGATATATAGAAACAATATTCCTGTATGGTATGATTTATGTACAAAGCGTATTGGTTTTTATCCATGCGGAGACGCACCTTCCTGTCAGCACTCGCGGCCGCGACGGGCGGTTCGGCCGCAGGTATCGAACTCACCGGACAGACTCGCGCGGCGTCCGGTCAAATTCCGGAACTCGAAGCCTACTCCACCTCGAGTCTCCTGAACGCGAACAAAAATCCCCTGACCAACGACGCTTACGTCGCTGTATGGGCCGAGGACAGTGCCTACAACTACGACGACGACGGCAACGGTGACGCGGTTTCCTACCCCGACAGCACGCCGATTCCGGTCGTGGCGAGCGACTCGAACGTGGTCGGGTTCGGTTCGATGCTGGTCACGGACTCCGACACCAACTGGCAGAAGGGCAACGAGGAGTTCGTCCTCAACGTCTGGGACGACGCTCTCGGTGGGTCGGGCACCGTCCTCTACGACGAGGGCCACAGCCAGTACAACACGCTCGCGGACTTCTCGAAGTTCGAATCGTACGCCGAGAACAACGGCTACACCGTGAACGCGACGACCTCGCTCGCCAGCGACCTCTCGGGCGCTGACGCGGCGGTCATCACCTCGCCCAGCACGGCGTTCACCAACTCCGAACTCAAGTCGCTGGCCGACTTCGTGTCTAACGGCGGCTACCTGTTCCTGCACGACCAAGCCGACTACGGGAACTACGACGAGACTCAGAACCTCAACGACATCGCCAGCTATCTGAACCTCGCCTTCCGATTCAACGACGACCAAGTTGCCGACGACGTGCGGAACGCCGGGTCGTCCTACCAGATACTCACGACCCAGTTCAACACCTCCTTCTCGTACTTCGGCGACCGAGAGGGTCTCGGACTCGACCCGAACAAGACCTACACGGTCTCGGTCAAGGAAGTCATCGACGGCGACACGGTGAAGGTCACGTTCGACGACGGCACGACTGAGAACATCCGCATCCTCGGCACCGACACGGCCGAGAAGTCCGCCAACAGCCAGTACGAGCGGATTCAGGAGTGGGAGGGCATCGAGTCCAACACCTACCTCGAAAACCGAGCGGCCGAGGCCACCACGTTCGGCCAGAACGAACTCGGCGGTAAGACGGTCGATTTGGTCTTCGACGACAACGAACCGGTCCGGGACGTCTTCGGCCGCGTGCTGGGCTACCTCTACTACGACAAGTCCGGTGACGGCACCCGGAACGCCAACTACAACCACCAACTCGTCAAGCAGGGCCACGCTCGGGTCTACGACTCGTCGTTCTCCAAGCACAGCGCCTTCCGCGATTCGGAGGAGACCGCCCGGTCGAACGGCACGCAGGTCTGGGCACAGAGCGACCCCACCAAGTCCAGCGAGATTCGGGACAACCCGGTCGACGACCTGTTCTTCCCGAAGGCCGCAAGTGTTCGGACCTCCTCGGGCGGCGTCGCCGACTCGCGGGTCCCGGTCTACGCCGAAACGTCGGCCACCCAGTACCTCGACGGCGGCTACAGTTACAGCGGTGACATCCCGCTCGTGGCCGTGGACGAGGACGCCAACGTCGGCGTCGTCGGCGGCCCCTTCATCGACGAGGGCTACGAGAAGAACGAGGGCTACAGCACCGACACCTCGACCTACGAGAACTACCCCTTCCTGACCAACCTCGTGGACTACCTCGCCGACACCTCGGGCGACATCCTCATCGACGGCGGACACGGCCAGTTCGGCGCGAGCTACGGTCTCTCGGCCGAGGACGCCGCCTACTACATGCGCTACCTCGAAGGCCAAGACATCGGCTTCGAGGGTATCAACACCTTCTCCAGCGCGAACCTCGACGGCGCGCGAGCGGTCATCGTCACGACCCCGCCCGAGTCGTTCACCAGCACCGAAATCGACAACCTGAACACGTTCGTCAGCAACGGCGGCGCGGTCATCCTGATGGGCAGTGGCGAAACGTCGGCCGACGCGCGAGCTAACATCAACAGCCTCGCCAACGGTCTGGGCACCGACCTCCGGGTCAACGCCGACCAAGTGATGGACAGCACCAACAGCGTCGCCAGTAGCCAAGAGGTCTTCGACACCACGGTCCTCGACACCTCCTTCCCGCTGTTCGACGCCTACACGCCCGACAGCGGTTCGTCGGACTACTCGGTCTCCATCCCGAACATCAACCCCGACGGCTCGACGCTCAACGACGAGTACGTGGACATCAGAAACGACGGGTCCAGCAGTCTCGACATGACCGGCTGGCTCCTCGAAGACGAGGCCGGCAACGACTACCAGTTCCCCGACGGCTTCTCGCTCGGCGCTGGCGAGACGGTTCGGGTCCACTCGGGCAGTGGCACGGACTCCTCGACCGACCTCTACTGGGGCGGGTCGTACATCTGGAACAACGACAGCGACACGGCCTACCTCTACGACTCGTCGGGTGCCACCGCTGTCACGAAGTCCTACCCGAACGACGGCGGTAGCACCGACAGTCAAATCGCCGTCAAGAACCTCAGCGAGGACGGTTCGACGCTCAACGGCGAGTACGTCGACTTCGAGAACACCGGGTCCAGCAGTCAGGACATGACCGGTTGGGTCGTCGAGGACGAAGCGGGCAACAGCTACCAGTTCCCGGACAACTTCACGCTCGACGCGGGTGCCACGGTCCGACTCCACTCGGGCGACGGCACCGACTCCAGCACGGACCTCTACTGGGGCGGGTCGTACATCTGGAACAACGGCGGCGACACCTGCTACCTCTACGACGCTTCGGGTAGCCTCCACACCCAGTACAGCTACTGAGACCGCCGGCTCCTCGGCGCTCTCGGTTCAGTCGCTCCGTTTCGTTCTTTTGCGGTCCGCGTTATCGTCGCTACGTTATCGCCGAGAGTAATCTCCGATTCGATAGAGTACTGTCCTCGAACGGAGAGTAACCGCGAAAAGGGTGCGGGAAAGGGGGAACTACCGCAGGGGGTTGCGGGAAAGCGAACCGGACGACGAACGTCGGCTGGCTGACTGGTCGTGGCGTGCGTCGGCGCAGATGACAGGTGCCACGTGTGGGGATTTCGAGGCGCGACGGGACGCGCACGCCACGTTTCGAGCGAATCACCGCGGGAGGAAAAGGCTCGCTAATTGTACGATATAGTTCTCAATATTCGTATGATTCCCACAGCGTCAGATAATCGCTCTCTCCCGTGACAGACCCCGAGCAGTTCCCCGCCGAAACTCTCCGCCCGTGAGACCTCACACCGCAGGCGAGTCGATGCGTGAATCGTCTGAACGCCGGTTTTTTCTCGCCGGACAGCGAGCGTTCGCCCGTGAGCGCGATTACCTTCTTCGCCACGACAGATTTGGAGCGCATCGTCGGGTTCTACACCGAAACCGTCGGCGCGGACGTGTGGCTCGAACAACCCGACTGCACGATTCTGAAGTACGACAACCAACTGCTGGGGTTCTGCGAACGCGAGGAGGCCGACACCGAGGGCATCCTCACGTTCGTCTCCCCCGACCGAGCGGGCGTGGACGAGATGCACGACCGACTCGGCGAGCGCGCCCGCGAGGACCCCCACGAGAACGACCGCTACGACATCTACCAGTTCTTCGCCGACGACCCCGACGGCCGGACCGTCGAGTTCCAGACGTTCCTCCACGAGACCGACGAGATATAACTCGACCGTCGGTAGCAAAACAAAATCCTGTCCGAGAGACATTCAATTCATTCTTTGCGGGCGCGACAGACTGCTGTCGCCGACCGCCAGACGCCGACGCCATCGCGGGCCAGTCGCCACTAGTCAGTCGCCACTCGCCAGTCGTCGGTGGTCACTCGAAAGAAGATAGAAAGACGGGACCGCAACCCCGCGATTACTCTTCGTCGTCGGCGTCTTCGTCGTCTTCGTCCTCGGCTTCCTCGGCGCGCTCGCTGAGGACGGCCTCGCCGCCCTCCTCCTCGATGAGTTCGACCGCGCTGGCCGAGAAGGCGTCGGCCGTGACTTCCAGCGTGTTCCGGACCTGTCCGTCGCCCAGAACCTTCACGGCGTCGGCCTCCCAGCCGTCCTCCACGATGTCGCGGGCGTCGAGTCGGTAGCCGTCGTCGGTTTCTTCGGCGTCACCGTCGGCGGCCAGCAGGGCCGCGTCCTCGTCGAGCTTCTGGACCGTGACGGTCAGAACGTCGTCTTTGACCTTCTCCGGTCGCTTGAAGCCGTGCTTGCCGAGCGGTTCGTAGTTGTGGAACTCGTGTTTGGCGCGACCCGCGCGGCCGCGGCCGCCACGGTGACCGGCACCGCGCCGGTTCTTGTGACTACCGCCGCCGTGCGTGCGGGAGCCGCGCTGTCGTCGTTTCTTGTCCGTCATGGTTATCGCATCGCCTTCAGGAGCGAATCGATTTGCTCGGTGGTGTGCTTGCCGAGCTGGCCACCTTCCTTGGTGGGGTGCTTGATTCCGTCGTGACCGCCGCGGGGCGGGTGGAGACGGAGGACGGGCGAGAGACCCTGCTCGCGCAGGGTGGTCTCCTCGTCGACCAGCGCCGACGCGAGGCCGCTCACGTCGTCGTAGTCGGTGTTCTCCGAGACCCACTCGTCGTCCACGTCGGCGTCACCCTCCTCGGGTTCGGCGCGCTTGCGCAGGACCGTCTCCAGCACGTCCGCGCTCGGCTCGCCGTAGGCGGTGTAGTCGTTGACCTTCGTAATCATTCCGCGGTAGGCGTCCGTGTCCGGGACGAGCGTGCAGTGATTGACGCGGTGGAGGTTCAGCATCTCCAGCGTGTCCTGCGTCGAACCGGTCATGTCTACCTCACCGCGAATCTGGACGACTGCTTTCATCAGTCAGCCACCTCCTCTTCGAAGTCTACCTGTCCTCGGGGGCCGCGGGACTCCGCGGCGTTTTCGAGGGCGTTGTAGGTCGCCTTGGCGAGGTTGAGCGTGGTTCGGGTGTTGCCGTGGCTCTTGGTCCACGCGTTCTCGACGCCGCCGAGTTCGAGAATCTTGCGAACCGTGTCGGTCGCGGCGAGGCCGAGTCCGGTCGGGGCCGGGATGAGTTCGACCTCGACGCTTCCGGCCTTGCCCTTCGTCCGACGCGCCAGCGAGTGGGGCCGCTCGGAGCGGTCCTCCCACGAACCTGCGCCGCGGTTGACCTCGATGAGGTTCAGCTTGGCGATGTCGATTGCCTTCTGGATGGCACCGCCAACTTGGTCGTCTCGACCTTCGGCGTAGCCGACGTAGCCGTCGCGGTTGCCGATAGCGACGACACAGCGGAACTTCACTCGGCGGCCGGAGTCGGTCATGCGCTGGACCATGTTGATGTCCAGCACTTCGTCCTCCAGCCCCGGCAGAAGCTGGTCGACCAGTTCCGGCTCCTTCAGCGGGAGCCCGGAGTTGAGGGCGTCCTCCATCGTGTCGATGTCGCCCTCGGCGACTTTACGGCCGAGACGGGTCTGGGGTTCCCAGCCGTCGTGGTTTGCACACATACGTTAGTCCTCCATAATCGTTTCTCGCACTTCGTCGAAGTGCTCGGGTAGCTCTGTGGCGTCGAAGTCCCCGCTGTAGAGCGGTTCGTCCAACTGCTCGGCGTACTCGGCGATGTGTTCGCCGCGGTTGCGCGACCAGTCGGCCAGCACGCTGTCGTTGTGGGGGATTTCGAGGCCGGCGTCGATTGCGCCTTCCTGTACTGCGAATACTTTGCCTCCGGGTGTCGCGGTGTTGAGTCCGATGTCGAGGACGGCCTCCTCGAGTCCAGCGTCGAGCGCTCGCTTACCTGCCAGCAGACCCGTCAGGTACGCACTGGGGAGATTGCCCGTGGGGGCCTCCCAGCCGTAGTCTTCGAGGTCGCCGGAGTACGCGCTCGTTACCGTTTCGTCGCCGTTGGGACCCATCGTGACCAGCTGCGCCCTGACGTGCTTGTTGCTCTTGCGAGCGACTAGCCGGGGCTTGCCCGATTTCAGCAGGCGCAACCTTTGATGGTAGTCAGTCCGGACCTCGCGGCGACGGCGCATCGGCACCGTGTATCGTGGTCCTGTTGCCATGGTTAGTAGTTACTCTCGATGTAGTTCAGCAGGTACTGGACGCTACGGAACTCCCCGCCTTTTGCCTTGTCATACAGGTCTCGGTACTGAGACTGCGTGATTTCGCCTTCGGCGCGGAGCTCGCGGAGCTTCGTTCGCTGTGCGCGAATCGTCTGTTGCCACTCCTCTTTGCGCTGTTGTCGGCCGCCCGACTTACCCTTGCGGGTGCCAGCGCCGGTCTGGTGACCGTAGTCGCGCTTGTCCTTTCGCTTGCGAGCGCGACCGCGGGAGTTGCCCTTCTTGTCCTTCGACTGAATCGAGCCATCGTCGACGAGCTCTCGGATGTCCTCGCGGGTAATCGCCTCCGCGATGGCACCTTGGGCGTCGGGGTCGAACCAGACTCGGTTCTGGCCCACGTCGAGCACGTCGGCGGCGAGTCGCTTCTGTGCGCTCAGGTCGCTCATTTGTCAACCTCCACTTCGACGTAGGTCGGGTTCAGGACGCGAATGCCCTGTTCCTCTGCCTGTTCCTCGATACGCTCGCGCTTGCGAGCGCCGACTTTCGAGGCGATGCGAACCGCTTCCGTGTCGCCGTCCACGCCTTCGAGGTCGTCCGTGTTGTGCACGCGGACCTCCTCGAAACCGCTGGGGTGCTTGCCGCGTACCTCCTTGGGCGTCCGGAAACCGGCCTCGACCGTCGGGCCTTTGCCCTTGATGCCGCGGCGTTGCTTCGAGAGCTTGCCGCGCGGGCGTCGCCACGAGGTCGGGGTCCGCTTCTTCTTGTGGTAGTCCTGACGGTTGAACTGCGGCTTGCCAACGCGCTTGCGCTGGGTCAGCAGTTCCTCCTCGCGGTCGCTGAGGTCGGGCGTCTTGTCGACCAGCCCGCGGGGCTGGAGTTCGGTCTCGACGTCCTCGTCCTCGGCGTCCGCTTGTTCGGACTCGTCCTCTTCGATTTCGGCTTCGGTCTCCTCTTCGACTTCGAGACCGCCAACGTCGGCCTTGATACGGGCCGCGAGGGCGTTCCCGATGCCTTCGACTTCCGAGAGGTCGTCTTGGCTCGCGCCTTTGACGTCCTCTACGGATTCGAAGCCTGCGTCTCGGAGCGCGTCGGCCTTGCTCGGTCCGACACCGCTCACGTCTTCGAGTTCCTGTGGTTCGTCGTCTGCCATTCGTTAGACACCTCCAGTCTGGGGCTTCTCGGTGATGTAGACGCCGTCTTGGAAGACGCGGGTGTCCTTGTCCTGAACGCGGGTCAGCTGTTCGATGTCGGCGGCCGTCTGGCCGACGTCCTCGATGCTGGGACCGCTCAGGTGCAGAACCTCGTCGTCCACTTCGACGCTCGTGTCGCCGTGAATCTCGGTGCGTCGCGGGGCCTTCTCACCGAGGAAGTTCTCGATGACGACCTCGCCGTTCTCGGCGCGGACCTGCATCGGGAAGTGGGAGTAGAAGACTTCCATCGTGTACTCCCAGCCCTCGGTCACGCCGTGGAACATGTTGCGAACGTGGCTCTCGAACGTGCCCACGGTCGCGTTGGTCTTGGCGTCTTCCTCCTCGCTCTCGATAACCACGGTGTCGCCGTCCACTTCGACCGACACGTCGGGGTACCAGAGGCGTCGCGTGACGCTCCCCTCCGGCCCCTCGACGGAGAGGTCGAGGTGGTCTTTGGTCGTGGTTACGTCGTCCGGAATTTCTAGTTCTGTTCGTGCCATTGTTCTAGTAGACGTAGGCGATGACCTGCCCACCGACGCCCCGTTCGCGGGCCTCGTAGTGGCTCATGACGCCGTGGCTGGTCGTGACGACGAGTGCGCCGTAGTCGCGGGCGGGGAGGAATCGCTTCTCCCACTTCTCGAACTCGTCTGCTCCGGCGGAGTACCGGGGCTTGACCGCGCCACACTCGTTGATAGCGCCTTTCAGTTCGACCTCGAATCGACCGGCCTTGCCGTCGTCGACGAACTCGAAGCCGTCGATGTACCCGCGGTCGTAGAAGACCTCAAGGACACTGCCGATTTCGTTCGAGGCGGGCTGTACCGTGTGGTCCAGATGGCCGACACTCTCGGCGTTATCGACGCCCGAGAGCGCGTTGGCCAGCGGATCGTTTCCTGCCATAGTTATCGATACTTCTTGAAGCCCATGCTCCGGGCGATTTCGCGGAAACACTGCCGACACAGGTTGATGTCGTACTTGCCGACGAGACCCTGCTTTCGACCGCACCGCTGGCACTCGTCCGTCTGGCCGGTGCGCTTTCCGGCGTGTTCTCCGGTTGCCTCGGAGTCTGTTTCGCTTTCACTCATTCGTTGACCTCCACGTCGAAGTTGGATTCGAGGTACGCGATTGCGTCCTCGGCGGTCAGCTTGTGACCCGAGGGAATCGACCGCGTGACCTTGTCGCGCTTGCTGACTCGGTAGCCCGGTCGGACGAGATTGACCGTCACGTCGAGACCGTAGATGCCGATGTTCGGGTCGTACTCCTGACTCGGGAACTCGGTGTGTTCCTCGACACCGAAACTGAAGTTCCCGGTCTCGTCGAACTGACGCGCTGAGACGTCCGACAGCGGGAGCGCCTTCTGGAGGAACTCCTCGGCGTCGTCGTCACGGAGCGTCACCTTCGCGCCGATGGGGTCACCCTGACGGATGCCGAACTCGGGCTTGGTGGACTTGGCCAGCGTCCGCACGCTCTGCTGACCGGTCACGTCTTCGAGGATTTCCTCGGCGTCCGCGAGTTCTCGACCACCTTCGCCGACGCCCATGTGGACGACGACCTTCTCGACGGTCGGCTCTCGCATCTCGTGGAAGTCCGCCTCGGCTTCACTCATTCGTCATCACCCGTGAAGTTCTCGTCGATGACCACGACGTACTCCTCGACCGTCTCGAAGGTGCCGTCGTCGGTCTCGACTTCGACGTTGTTCGAACCGCTACCGGGCGTGACGGTGATGTCGGTGACTTCGCCGACTTCACCGGCGTGAGCGCCGCGAACGGCGGTCACGAGGCTCCCCTCCTCGTAGGGGAAGTGCGCCACGATGTCGTCGCCGTCGTTGGCGATGACGATGGAGTCGCCGGAGCTGTACTCACTCGCGTCCTCGACCAGCAGGTTCTGCCCGTCGTGGAGGTTGAGTTGAGTCTGGCCGCCGGTGACCTTGGTTTTGTCTTCGATTTTGCCCAGCTTGCTGTCGGCGGACTCCGCGTCGATGCCGGTCAGCGCAAGCCGACCGCCCTCGTCGGGGAAGACGCGGTAGTACTCCTCGCGCTCGGTGAACGCGAGAATGTCGAACATGCCGATGGGTCGGTCCTCCGCAACTCCCTCGTCGCCGTTGACGAGGACGGTGCCCTTTTCGAGGGCGTAGCGGGCTTCCTTCCGCGAATCGACGTATCCCAGCACGTCCCGCAGGATGATGAGGAGCGGGACGCCATCTTCGCCGTGCGGGCCGGAGTCGGCCTTCACGGTGAAGGTGTCGGTCTTTCGCTCGACCGGCCAAGACTTCGGAACGGAGAGTCGTTTCTGGTGCTTCGTCATTCGTTCTCACCTCGGAGACGCTCCTCGCGTCGGTCGTCCTCGAGGTCGAGGTCGGTCACGCGAAGGTTGCTCGCGTCGAGCGGTCGCGGGACCTCTTCGCCGTCTGCCTTCTCGACGGTGACGTCCTCGACGTGGACGATGGCATCTCGCAGGTCGACGTTGGTCACTTCGCCTTCCTCGCCGGCGAAGTCCCCGCGCATGACCTCGACGGTGTCGCCCGCGTTGACGCGGACACTGCGGGTGTCGAACTCCTCGCGGAGGTCGTCGGCGAGCGTCGCCTTGACCTGCTCGTGTCGCTCGTGGAGCGAGGCGCGCTCGGTCTGGTTTCGCTGTTTGCGTGGTTGCTCAGTCATACTATCATCGTAGCGGTGCTTGCGATACTTCCGAACCGCTCTGCGACTTCCCGCGCGATGGGACCCTTGATTTCGGTCCCGCGCGGCTCCTCGACGTCGTCGATGACGACGGCCGCGTTGTCTTCGAACTTGACGCGGGTGCCGTCGGGACGGCGGATGGGCTTGCGCTGGCGGACGATGACGGCCTCCAGCACTTGGCGTCGCATCTCGGGGGTACCCTTCGTGACCGAGACGGTCACTTTGTCGCCGATGCCCGCCTTGGGGTGTCGGCTCTTGGTGCCCGAGTAGCCGGAGACGCTAATGACCTTGAGTTCACGCGCGCCGGTGTTGTCGGCACACGTCAGCAGGGACCCCTTCGAGAGGCCCTGCGTCACGTCGGCTTTGAGCGCTTCCATTATTCGTCGCCCTCCGATTCGTCCTGTTGTTCGGTGCCGCCCGCGCCGAAGCTCCGCGTCGTCTCGAACTGCTCGACGACGACGTGGCTCTTGGTCTTCGAAAGCGGTCGGGTCTCAGCGATACGAACCGTGTCGCCGACTTCCAGTTCCATGCAGTCCGGGTGGTGTGCCGGAACGCGGGACCGGCGCTTCATGTACCGGTCGTACTTCGGAACCGGAACGTCGTACTCTCGCTCGACGATCACGGTCTTGTCCATGTCGGTGGAGGCAACCTCTCCTTCGAGGGTCTGGCCGCGCACGGAAAGCGTTCCGTGGAACGGACAGTTCTCGTCGGAGCAGGTTCCCTCCGGCTCTGATACGTTCAGTCCTATTGCCATTTAGAGTCACCTGCCTTCTCGGTGCGCAGTTCGGGTCGTGAGAGCAGTCGCGCGCCATCCACCGTAACGTAGGCCACGCCCTCGCAAGCACCAGACTGACCGGAGCGGACTCCGGCAGTTTCCGATGCAAGTTTGGACGCGGTCCCCGAGGCCTTCTCGACCCCGGCGGATTCATCTGTGAGCGCGAACTCGAATTTCGAGCCCTGTTTTGGCACCTGCCGCACCCGAGAGCCAGACGCGACGCTCAACGTCCCCTGCGTCTCGGCGACGACCCGGCCCTCGATTCCCACGAGGTCCGGATTCGCCGCGTCCACGACGCGGACGGGAAGCCCGTTGAGTTCGTGTCGCGTCAGCGTCTCGGGTGTTAGTGGCATGGTTATTCGTCTTCGTCCAAGTCGCCTTCCTCGCGCTGAACCGTCTTGATTCGCGCGATGGTCCGGCGAAGTTCCTTGAATCGACCGGGGTCCTCGGGGGCACCACCGGCCGCCTTCACTGCTTTCGCGTTGAGGAGTTCCGTTTCGAGTTCCTCCAGCTCGGACTCCCGCTCTGCGGGCGTCATGTCGCGGATTTCCTCGGTGTGAAGAATCGCCATTATTCCTCACCCTCCTCGTCTTCCATCTCGTCCATGAGGTCCTCGGCTTCCTGCTCGACTTCCTCCTCCAGTTCGTCGAGTTCCTCCTCGACGGACTGGTCGGACTCGGCGTCCTCGGATTCCTCCGAGGCGCTCTCGTCCTCGATGACCTCCTCGACGACTTCCTCGTCGATGTCTTCCTCGCCGACTTCAGCAGGCTCCTCGCCCGCCTCCTCGTCGGCTCGAAGGTCTTCGAGTTCCTCGTCGGTCGGCTCCTCGAGGAGTTCCTCGACGCCAGCCTGCTCGTTGGCCTCGACGGCCTCCGGGACGACTTCCTCGGGGCTCGCGCCCTCCTCGATTTCGAAGTCGTCGGGGAGCTTGGCGTTCGGCGGGATGATTTTGACGTCCACGCCGATGGTGCCGAGTTTGAGGACGGCGACGCCCTGACCGTGGTCAACGATGTCCTCGGCGGGTTCGCCGTTGTGCTTGATGTAGCCGCGGTTGAACTTCTCGACGCGGGAACGGGCACCAGTCACCTTACCGGACAGGACGATTTCGGCACCCAGCGCGCCGGCGTCCATGATGCGGTCGATGGTGGTGTGACCGGCCTTCCGGAAGTACCAACCGCGTTCGAGCGCGTTGGCGAGTCGGTCGGCGACGATGCGGGCGTTCAGGTCCGGCTCGTCCACTTCCTGCACGTCGATTTGCGGGTCTTCGAGGTCGAACCGCTCTTCGAGTTGGGTGGTGATCTTCCGGATGTTCTTCCCGCCTTTGCCGATGACCATACCGGGCTTCTCGGCCTTGAGGACGATTTGGGTTCCCATCGGGGTCTTGGCGACTTCCATGCCACCGTAGCCCGCGCGGCCGAGTTCCTCGGCGAAGAATTCGTCGATCTGAGACCGCTGAAGCCCGTCGTGAATGAACTCTTGTTCGTCTGCCATTATTCTTCGACCTCCTCAAGAACGAGTTCGACGTCTACTTCCATCGTGTTCCACGCGCTGGCTCGTCCCATCGCGCGGGGCTTGCGGCCCTGCACCTCGCCGATTTTGTGGGCGGCGACGTGCATGATTTCCATCTCCTCGCCGTCGAAGCCCTGCTGGTCCGCGTTGTTGACGACGTTCTCGATGAGGGTCAGGAAGGCCTCGCTGGCCTTCTCGGGGTAGCGACCGGCGTCCCAGCCGTCGATGTCGCTTCGGTGGCCGACGCCGCTGTTATGTTGCTTGAACGGCACCGACTGCTCCTCGTTGATGACCGCTTGGAGGTACTCGCGGGCCTCTCCAGCGGTCATGCCCTTGATTTCGCGGGCGATGGCTTTGCTGTGCTTGTGGCTCATGTGCCGCTCCCGGAGCATCCCCTTGGCGGTTGTGTCCGGGTCGGTCTCGACGC
Organism: Halorussus lipolyticus; assembly: GCF_029338375.1. NCBI lineage: Archaea > Methanobacteriati > Methanobacteriota > Halobacteria > Halobacteriales > Haladaptataceae > Halorussus > Halorussus lipolyticus. The sequence continues at coordinate 1,529,367 of NZ_CP119804.1, forward strand.
TGTAACTGATTCCCATGGTTTACTTGAGTGGCACGAACTTCGAGGAGCGGGTCGCGCCGATACCGGCCTGTCCGTGTTCGACCGACTTTCGGGTCAGTTGGAATTCGCCGAGGTAATGGCCGATCATCTCAGGCTCGACGTACACGCGCTCGAAGCTCTGACCGGTGTACACCTCGAACGTCTTCCCCACGAACTCCGGCAGAATCGGCATGTTCCGGAGGTGCGTCCGAATCGGGTCGTTTGCCGACCCCTCCTCGGTCGCCTCGCGGGCCTCCTCCAGCAGTTTCTCCTGCTGGGCGGACAGACCACGCTCGATAGTTCGCCGCTGGCGAGCGGGAAGCAGTTCCGCGACTTCATCGACGCTCAGGTCCTGCAACTCGTCGAGGTCGTAGCCGCGGTAGGTGAACTCACCTTCACGGCCGGTTCGGTATTCGCCTTCGCTCATGGCTAGTTACCTCCTCGTCCCGTTCGCCGGGACGAGATGTCCCCGACCTTCCGTCCGGGCGGTGCGTTCCGCGAAACGGACTTGGGTTTGCCGGGGTGCTGGCGGCCACCGCCACCGAACGGGTGGTCGACGGCGTTCATCGCTACGCCGCGCACGTTCGGCCACTTGGTGCCGCGAGCCTTCATCTTGTGGTGCTTGTTACCTGCCTTGACCATCGGCTTCTCGGTTCGGCCGCCACCTGCGACCACGCCGATGGTCGCCCGACAGTCGGGCGAGAGGCGCTTGACCTCGCCGCTGGGCAGTTCCACGACGGCGGCGTCGCGGTCGTGCGTGACGAGGTTCGCGCTCACGCCGGAGGCGCGAGCGAACTTGCCACCGTCGCCGGGCTGGCGCTCGACGTTACAGACCGGGACTCCTTCCGGAATCTCGGCCAGCGGCAGTGTGTTGCCCTCCTTGATTTCGGCGCTAACGCCGATTTGGATGGTCTCGCCGACGCCGACACCCTCGGGAACGAGGATGAGGCGCTGGTCGCCGTCCTCGAACTCGACGGCGGCGACTGGCGCGCTTCGGGCCGGGTCGTGTTCGATGTCCACGACCGTCCCGGAGACGGTATCGACGTCTTCGGGCTTCTTGTGCGTGAGGTCCGCCTTGTACTGGTGCGACGGGGCGCGGAACGTCGGCGTCCCGCGACCACGTCGCTGTCCTTGAATTCGTCGTCCCATGTGTCAGAACACCCCGATTCGGGAGGCGACTTCCTGCGCGTCGTCGTCCTCGGAGAGAGTCACCGTGGCCTTCTTGTCACCGTTCATGGTGACCTGCGTGTTGACCTTCTCGATGGTGACCTCGTACTGTTGCTCGATTTCCTCGCGGATTTCGGGCTTGTCTGCGTCGAGGTCCACGATGAACTGGAGCTTGTTGTCGAAGTCCATCTGGTTCATCGCCTTCTCCGTGACCCACGGATACTCGATGACCGAACTCATCGCTCGGCCACCTCCTCGACTGCACTCTCGGTCCAGACCGTGAGTCGGCCGGGATGCGCGCCGGGCGCGAGGTCCTCTGCGTTGACCTCACCGGCGGTCGCCACGTCGGCACCCGCGAGGTTGCGGGCGGCCTTCGACGGTTCGTCGCTGGTCACGAACAGGACCGACTTGGGCGTCTTGTACTTGCGCCCACGGGTCGTACCCTGTCCGGCCCGAATCGACTTGTTCTCCTCGGCGCGCTCGATGTCGGCGTCGAGGCCGACTGCTTCGAGGAAGGAGACGACCTCCTTGGTCTTCACGAGGTCCTCGAAGTCGTCCGAGACGACCAGCGGCAGTTCGAGGTCGTCGTCGAACTGGTGGCCGCGCTCGGAGACGAGGTCGGCGTCGGTGGTCGCCGCGACGGCGCTCCGAATCGCCTTCTTTCGCTCCTTCGTGTTGATGTCGAGCGTTCGGTCTTTCTCCTCTTTCGGCGGGTGCGCCTTGCGACCCCCAACGGCCTGCGGCACTCGGGCCGCCTGACCGTTCGTCCGGGGGACGTGGGCCATCCCGCGACCGCTACCGGGCGACTCCGCCGAGGTTCGCATCCCAGCGTAGTCGTCCGCGCCGTAGTCCTGCTTGCGGTTTGCCTGCGCGGCGAGGACGGCTCGCTTGATGAGGTCCTTCCGGACGGTCTTGTCGAAGACCGCCGGCAGGTCGAGCGTACCGTCTTCCTCGCCGTCGAGGTTGCGGATTGTTGCCTGCATAGTTTATCCTTGGTTGGATTCGGTGCTTACGTACCGCACCTCGGGGTCGAGGCGCGGCTGATCTTTCGGTCGGACGGCAGGGCGGAAGCGCAGGAGGCGCTTGTCCGGGCCGGGGACCGAACCTTTGACCAGCGCGTACTGGCCATCGACTTCGCCGTAGTTGACGAAGCCACCATCGACGTTGATGTCGTCGCCTTCACCGAGGTCGATGAGGCGCTTGTTCAGTTCGGTACGCTGGTGGTAGCCGGTCTGGCCCTGCTGGGGCACGGTCGAACGCACGCGGGACGGGTTCCACGGGCCGAGGTTACCGATTCGGCGCCGCCATCCCTGCCGTGCGTGCTTGCCCTTTCGCTTCTGGACGCCCCATCGCTTGACGGGACCCTGCGTGCCTTTACCTTTCGTGACGCCGCTCACGTCCATGTACTCGCCGGCGCGGAACACGTCGTTCATGTCGTGTTCCCCGCCGTCGGCGAGTACGTCCAGCGCGAAGTCGACGCGGTCGTCGAGCGACCCGCCGCCGACGCGAGTCTCCATCACGTCGGGCTTCTTCTTGGGAACGCTGGGGATGTTGTCCGGAACGGTGTGGGTGACGACGCGAAGGTCGGCGACGTCGCCGTTCTGAACTGCTTCGCGCAGTTCGTCCTTGGCGGCGTCGGCGTCGTAGTCCTCCGGCACGTCGAGCGTGCGCGAGAGGTCGTCGTGGAAGTCGTCGCCCCACACTTCCGTCAGCGGCTTCTTGCCGTACGGCGTGTCTTCGTAGGCTCGCAGAGCGACCGCTCGCATGGGCGGCGTCTCCACGATGGTGACGGGAACGGTCTCCTCCATCCCCTCTCGCGGGGAGTCGGATTCGTCGTTGACCATCACCACGTGGGTCATGCCGACCTTGTAACCCGCGAAGCCCTGCAGGGACGGACTGCCGTCTCCTTCGGGCCACGAGTTGAAGCGCGGAACCTCACTGGTCGCACGCTTGCGGGGGCCGAACCCTAGCGAACCTTTGCGTGGTCTGCTTGTTTCTGGCATCGTATCACTTCTCTTTGAGGTTCAGGCAGGCGAGGGCGGCGAACATCGCTTCTTCAGTTCGCACGACCCCGCTACCTTGATTCGGAACCGCGTTCAGCCAGAGGTCAAACCGGCCGGGTGCGCCCGATTCGACTCCGGACTCCGCGTCCGCCTCGTCCTCCCCGACTGGCCACGTATCGGCCAGCGAATCTGTGGGGAGGTCGAGCATCTCCGGCAGACCGCGACCCGGTGAACCGAATGCGACGGTCATACCGTCACGCTCGGTCCGGCCGACCAGTTCGGTCAGCCGCCGGGCCGTCAACTCGACCCCGTGGCGGGACGTTCCGATTCGAACGCCCGCGTCGTCGCGGTCGAGGGCCGCCGGAAGGTCCATGCGCATCACCGACAAGCCCGAAACGGGCTCGTCTACGAGTTTCGCACGGACCGGACTTCGCGAAGAGATCCTGACGGTTACGCGCTCTCCCTCGCCAACCTCCATTTCTGGCGGTACGACGAGTGAGATCGGGTGTTGCAGTCCGCAATTGACCCGAACGCGCCCTTCAGGTCCGACCTCGGTCACGATTCCCTGTCTTAACGACCCCGAACCCTCGGATTCGGAGCCGGTCAGTGACGGAGCGCGGAGCGGCGGCAGGACGCCCGCGTACTCCAGTTCGTCCCGCTTGCCGAATACCTCCTTTCGGAGATAGGGCGGCGTCGCGGCGTACTCCAGCACGGTGCTTACGAACCCGCCACCCCATCGCCGTTCGCCGTCGGGGTCCGGAAAGACCACGAGGCGGTCGGCCCGGAACACCGTCGCCGCGCGGGCGACGTAACCGATTTTGCGAGTCGCCTCGCGCTTGTCTTCGGCTTCCCGGACGAGGGATGACGGAACGAGGACGCTGACGGTCATACCATACCGCTTCGACGCCCCGTCACTAGACTGTAGCGAATCGTACCGGCTTAGGTCTTAAAAGGGTGCCGCTTTACTCTCGGGATTGCGATGGCCTCACAAAGCTCCTGCCGGCAGAAATCACGGCTTGAAGCGTGGGACCTCCTCACATCCACTCCGTTCGAGACGAGGCCGTCTGATACGAAGCCAACCGCGGAGCATCGTAACCGCCACGGACTCACACGCCTCACGACGGTCGCGCGTGCCCGAATCAAGATTAATTGTCGGGGACAGCACCGTCGGCGTCCTCCTCGAAACCGGGGCTTGAATAATGCCACCGTATGGCGATTCCGTCTGCTTTCGGAAGCCTTATTTGTTCGCCCGGCATTGTTGGAAATGCAGACGAAGACCGAACACGTGCGCTGGTAGTGTAGTGGTATCACGTGACCTTGCCATGGTCGCAACCGGGGTTCAAATCCCCGCCAGCGCATTTCTACTGAAGCAAGTTGGCGAGCGACGTTCATGTCGCTCGCTCCCGCGCGAGGTGAAATCGTTCTACGGGGATTGGAAGTAGACGAGTCGCACGCCCGCGCAACGTAGTGAGCAGGACCGTCTCGGCGTGGTTCGAATCCCCGCCAGCGCACTTCTCTTAGGCGCTAACTGTCGAGCAGTGCTTGTATTGTTCGACTTCTGTGTCGTTGTGAATGTGGAAGGATTGGATTTTCGTTCACGAGGAGCCCCCGATTTCCGAACACCTGCCCACCGAGAGGTGTCTCTCAGCCCCAAGCATAGCAACCCCTACATTCGTTATAGAAATAATATTATTTTTATAGCAAATATTTTCACACCTCTAGCTACGCTCGACCGACGCGCCCGCGTAGTCGCCGGCTTCGACACCGTTCACGCACGCGAAAGAAAAACGGCGGAAAGCTACATCGCGGACCGCGCCGGTCCGTGTTCCGGTGGCGTTACTCGCGTCGTCGCGCCAACAGGAGCGCGCCGAGGAGCGCCACCAGCGCGGCGGGGAGTCCGAATCCGGGGATGCCCGAACCGGAGCTACCGCCCTTGGTCTGCTCGTCTCGGTCGTCGCTCATGCCCTTCTCGGTGGTCGCGGACGAGACCGAGAGGGTGCCGGCCGTCGCAGAGCCGACAGCGATTTCGTGGTCGCCCGCGCTGAACGTGCGGACGAACTCGACGGACGCCGACTCGCCCGACGCGAGCGTCACGTCCTCGGAGGCCACGACTTCGCCGTCCACGGTCAGTTCAACCGTGTGAGTGCCCTCGCCGGACCCGACGTTTTCGACGGTGGCCGTCACCGCGACGGCCTCGTCGGCCGTGACCTCGGTCGCGTTGAGCGAGGACGTGCTGACCTCGAAGGAGGCCGAGTCGAGACCGACCGCGAAGGTGCCGGTCGAGTTCGCCGGGGCGTAGAACCGGTAGGACCCGCCCTGCTTGTTGCGGACCTTGGTTTCGACTGCCGACCACGTGCCCTCCTCGTACTGGTAGAGCGCGACGTTCTTCGGCGCGTCCGTCATCGAGGCGTCCACGCCGAACTTCACGCCGACCGTCCCGAGTTTGCTGTCCCGGATGTAGGTCGGCGTCAGCGTCAGGTAGCCCAGCGTCTGGCCCGCGTCCTCGAAGGCCGAGACGCCGCTCGGTGCCGACGACGACGCTTCGGCTTCCACGAAGAACCGGGCTTGGGCGTCCCGCGTGTCGGGCTTGACCGTCAGTCCGCGGAAGGTCGCGTCACCGCCAGCGAGGCCGCCGCCGCCGAACGAAACCCGGCCGGGATTACCCGACCGCGCGTTCGTGATTTCGACCTTGGCGTAGCTTGCGGTCTGTTTGAGTATCTCCTCTTGGATGGCTGGCGGGGGCGCACCGCCTGCGCCGCCACCACCGCCACCGCCACCACCGCCGCCGCTACTTGCGCTTCCGACGGTGAACGTGAGGGTGTGCCACTTGCCGTTTCCGGCCTCGTCTTCGAGGTAGACCTCGAATTTGTGGTCGCCGCTCGACAGGCCAGTCGCCTTGTAGCCGATGGTGCCGTTCCCGATGGAAGCGTTTTGGAGGACGTTGGCACCGTCGAATTTCGCTCGGAGCGCGCCGGGTTCGACGCCGCTCCGGTCGTCGGTGAAACTGAGGTTGATAGTGACCGACGAGGTACCGCCGTCGAACTCCGCGCCGTTTCCGGGCGAGACGCTGAACAGTTTCGGTGGCTTCGTGTCGCCCTCGACCGAGAACTGCGTCGTGTAGTTCTCTCGGTTGCCCGCCTCGTCCACGACGACGGCAGTCGCGTTGTAGGTCTCGCCGTTGTCCAGCGAGGCGTTGTACGTCGCGTACTTGCTCGTGATGGTCGCGGCGTCCGTCGAGGTGACTTCGGTTCCCTCGAAGTGGAGTTCGACCGCGCTCGCGTTCACGCCGGTCATGTCGTCGGTGTAGTTGAACTCGACGGTCGCGTTCGGCGTGCCGTACCCGAGCGTGTCGTCGGGCGTCACGCTGGTTTCGAGCGTCGGCGCGGTCTGGTCGTCGGCGACTGCGCCGTAGGTCGAGAAGTGCGTGACGTTGGTCGTCCAGTAGGTGTCGTTCGTGCCGTCCGGGAGCGTGACCTTCCGAATCGTCGTGCCCTGAAGCTCCCAGTTCCCGGCCGATTCGTTGTAGTAGCTGATGTTCGCCTGCTCGGCCGAGACGCCCTCGGGCAGTTGGGACTCGTTGACCGGAATCCCTATCATCGCGGTGTCGAGGGCGCTACGCAGATTCGACCCGAGCTGTCCGTTCAGGAAGTTGATACCCTTCAGGTTCGGCGAGAGGGGCGCGAGTTCCGACCGACTCGACGTGACCGTGACGAAGGTGTCTTTGACTTCCGTGTCCGTCTCGAACTGGATGAACAGCCCCGACCCTTCGACTTTCACCGTGACGGTGTTGTTCTCCGTGCTGACCGTGCTGAGGTTCGCCGAGGAGGTCCCGGTTCCGGTGTTGCCGGTCAGGTCGGTTCCGGTCGCGGTCACGTTGTAGCCGCCGTCACCGCTGAGTTCGAAGGTACCGGCCCACTCTCGCGTGGCGTTGTTCCGGAGAGACACGTCCCGCTGGGTCCCGTTCGACAGTGTGACCGTCGCGGTCGGTTTCGAGGCCAACTCCTCGTCGGACGTTACCGTGACCGACCCGTGACTCGAATTCTCCCGGCCCAGCGTCGCGCCGATGTCCGGCCCGCCCCGGTCCACGACCACGGTCGAGTCGGCGGTGCGAATCTTCCAGTTGCCCGCCTTGTCGATGCCGACCGCGTAGAGCGTGTAGTTCCCGTCGTCGGGGACCGTCGAGAGGTTTGCCGACGTGACCCACTCGCCGCTCTGGTAGGTCGTCGGGAGCCACGTGCCGTAGCTGGTGAAGTTCGCCGAGAGGAAGAACGCGGCCCGTTCGAGACCGATGGGCGAGTCGCTCGCTGTCGCCGTCGCGTGGAGCGGACCGGTCGTCCGAACCACGTCCTCGACCGTCGAGGGGTTCGACGTCGCCGCGAGTCCCGTGACGCTCACCGACGGCTTGGTGTTCTCGACGCGGAAGGCGTCGAAGACCGTGTTCTCGACCGTGTTGCCCTCTGCGTCGGCGAGGCGAAGCGCGAGGTTCATCCGCCCGGTGTGGTTCTCGACCCGGAGCGTGGCCTCGTAGGTGTCCCAGCCGACCCGCTCGACGCTGGCCTTCGTCCATCCGGCATCGTCCTCGAAGGGCGTGGTCGTGACGTTACCGGGCGACATCCACACGTCCGCGGTCATGTCGGGGTCGTTCGTCCAGTGAGTCTGGAATCGGAACGTCACCGTGTCGCGAGTCACCGTGTGATTCGCGTTCAGCGACTCGATGCGCGTGTTGTCGAGCATCGGCGGTCGGTTGTCGCCGCCTTCGGTGTAGGTGATTCCGTAGTCGGTGACCGATTTGGTCGAGAGCGGCGTGGCGTCGTTGTTCGAGACGACCTCGATGGTCGCGTCGTCTCCATCGGTGAGTTTCGCCGTATCGAAGTCGAGGAAGCCAGCATCGGTCGTTTTCGCGTCCAAGGCGAGGTCGCCGTTCCGGTAGACTCGAATCCGGTCGGTCGCGCTATCGTGGTAGCCCCACAGTTCGGGTCCGCCAATCGACTGCGGATTGACGATGGTGTTCAGCCATGCCCCGTTGGAGGCGTCGCTGAAGAACGCGTTGACGTGAGGGACGAACGGATGGCGGTTGAAGTCGAACGCCATCGTCTCGTTGGCCTCGGGGACGGGACCGAGAGTGAGAGACGACTCTATCGACCACTCGCCGCCACTTCCCTCGCCTTCCATCGAATGGTACTGCAGGCCTCCGTCGCCGTCGGCCGCGAGGTCAGTACTCTCGTCCGGTCTCGGCGAGAGGTAAATCGTCTGCTCGCGGGTGTCACCGATGCTCCCCTCGACGCTGTGGGTGTAGTACGTGTCGAACCACGTCCCGCCAATCGCCGTCATCGAGACGTTGTACGTCGCCGAGCGGTTGGCACGGTAGTACGTGACGTTCTTTCTCGCCAGTTGGCTCTCGTCCACGCTGGTCGTCTTCGGACCCGTGACGCCGGCGTCGGTGTTGACGAGGTAGTACAGCGAGGACGCGTCGAGAGACGTTGCCTCCGCGCTGTCGGGTGCGCCGGCGGTGAGGAGGCGGTGGACGCTGACGTTGAGGTCCGCGTCCTTCGAGAACCGAACCGCGGTCGTGTCCGACGCGCCGGTTCTGAGGTCCATTATGTACGCCAGCTCATCGGCTGGTTTTCGAACCGTCACGTCGGCCATTCGGGTCCGGACGCTCTCGTCGATAGCCGACGTGTCGAGTGTGTACTTGACGGTGTTGCTCTCGTCAAGCGCGATGGTCGTGTCGTCGGTGACGCTGATCTTCCTGGATACGACTATCGGCCGCCCCGTGTCCTCGTTGAGGCCATCGGTGAGAACGTTGTATTTGCCGGGACTGACGATGGTGTACGTCGCGGTGTCACCGGAAATATTCTTGAGTCCGGCCATACCGGCGGTACTGAACGGCCCCTCGTTCTCTGCGAACAGCCAGATGTCGTCCCCGTCGGTCGAAGTTCCGTTGATACCGGATTTCTGGATAGTGAGTTGGCTCGCGCGGACGAAGCCGAAGATAGTCTGATACTGGTCGCCGAACTCAACCCGACCGGAGTAGATGCCAGCCTCGACGTTGGTGTCGAGCATCAGTTTCACGTCGGCGCTCTCGCCGGGTGCGAGGGTAAGACTCGTCTTGTTGAGTTCCACCTTCGCGGTGCTGTCTCCGGCGATGTTCCGGACAGCAACCGTCGTGTTGAGCGTCGTCTCCGTCTCGCCGAGGTTTCTGACGGTGAGGTTCTTCGAGACGTTCGTGTCGCTACTGTAGGTCCCGAAGTCCACGGTTCCGGGTTCGACCACGACGTTCGTACCGATGGCCTCGGCGGCGTTCAGTCGGCCCGCGCCTTGGGTGTAAACGTCCTGCGAGCCGAGGGGGTCGGCCGTGCTGACCATCGCGCTCTTGACGCGCGAGGGCGTCCAGTCGTCGTGTGCTTGGAGCATCAGCGCCGCGGTTCCGCTCACCACGGGGGCCGCCATGCTGGTTCCGCTGTAGCTGACGTAATCGCTGTCGTATCCGGCCTCGGAGGAGGCGGCACTCATCACTCGCACGCCGGGCGCGACGAGGTCGGGTTTGAGGTACATTCCGGCGGGCGTCGGACCGCGCGAGGAGAACTCGGCGATGTTGCCGTACTTGTCGCTCGCGCCGACCGTGATGGCGCTCTTGTGGATACCGGGCGACCCGACCGTGCTGTATCCCGGTCCTTCGTTTCCGGCCGAGACGACGACAGTAACGTTGTTGTCTCGGGCGTGTTGGACTGCGTCACGGTACGGGTCGTTCGAGCGCACGGTCTCGGGCGGACCGCCGAGACTCATGCTGATGATGTCGGCGTTCTGGTCCACGCCGTAGTCCATCGCTTGGATGATGGCGGAAGTCGGGCACGCTTGATAGATGCTACACGCCTTGGCGTCGATGAGGTCCGCCTTGGGGGCGATGCCCGTGTACTTTCCGCCGCTGGCGGTTCCGTCGCCAGCGATGATGCCCGCGACGTGGGTGCCGTGACCGTACCGGTCGTCGCCGACCGCCGACGTCCCGTCGTCAACGAACTCCGCTTGGGCCACCACGGACCCTTTGAGGTCGGGGTGGCTCTGGTCGATTCCCGTGTCCACGACGGCGACCCGAATCCCCTCGCCGGAGACGTTGTACTTGGTTCGGGCCTGCCCGGCCGAGACGCGCTTGTTGGCCTCGTCGAGGGTGACGTTGTACTTCACGTCGAGAGAGACCTTTCCAACGTCGTCGCTGGCGGCGAGTTGGTCGAAGGCGAGGCCAGCGTTCGACTTCGGCACGTCACCGGCCGCCGCACCGACGCTCGATAGCGTCTTGCTCTGGTGGACCGCAGGCGCGGTGCTCAGGACATCGACGTTTCCGTCCGCGCTGGCGGTGAAGTACTCGCCGTCGTCAGTGTTCTTCTCTTTCTCGCTCACGATGACCGGAATCGAGTCGGTCTCCTCGTCGGTGAGGTTCTGCTCGACGAGGAAATCGACGTTGAACAGGTTCCGGTCGAACGTGCCGAAGTCCACCGACTCGGGGTAGATGTACGTCTCGTTGTCGGTCGAAATCCTCTGCATCGGCACGTCGGCCTCGACGTGGTAGCGAGTCCGGTTATCGACCTCGGCGACGGTCACGGTCTGGCCCGTGACGAGCGTCACCTCCGTCGTGGTCGCGTTCTCCGGAAGCGACTCGCTTCGAGGAGCGCCGTTCGCAGGGAATCGCCGGTCCGTGGCCGACGAGGAGGCCACAGACGACTCCTCCGGGTTCGAGGACCTCGCAGGGTGGGTGGCCTCCTGTGCTTGCTGTGCGACTGCTGTCGTCTCGGTCGCCGAGACCGGGGCGTCGGCCGTGGGCGTCGCCGAGACGGCGAGAGCGGGCGTGACGGCACTGCCGACGAGCAAGACAGACAGGACGAGTGCCATCACCGCTTCGCTTCTAGTTAGATTACGTAACTTTTCTCTCGGATTGCCTTTCATGTCGTTACTGCGGGAGAAATATCACCAACAGTATTTATATCCTATCATAAATTATCAAATCTGATGATTAACAGCAGTTATTTTCTTCGGGAGGAGACGAGACTGTCGTCACCAAACGCCTTAGAACGACCGGACTCTCTGTCCAGTTATGACGGCAATCGCACTGCTCAGCGTCGCACCCGTGACCGAGGACAGCATGGCCGAGGAGGTCGCCAAAGCGGTCGCCGCGCTGGACGAGTTCGACGTGTCCTACGAGACCAACCCGATGGGGACCGTCGTCGAGGCCGACTCGGTGGACGAACTGTTCGACGCCGCGCAGGCGGCCCACGAGGCGGTGGACGGCGACCGCGTGGGTACCTTCCTGAAGATAGACGACAAGCGCACGCGCGAGCAACGCGCGCACGAGAAAGTCGATGCGGTCGAGGAGGTCCTCGGTCGGGACGCCAAGCGGGAGCGATAGCAATACAGACTTGCTCGAAAAATAGAATCACAATTATAAAACAAATATTTAGGCATCTTATCCCGCCGTGTCGAGCGCGGACCACGCGAATCAGCATCGAACCCACATCGACTGATAAACTGTTTACGGGGTGACGCCCAATCGTCGCCCATGGACAGTCTCAACCGGAACGCCTTGGAGTTGGCCGACGAGGCGCTGGACTTCGCCGAGGAGCTAGACATCGGAGCGCGCGAACTCGAAAACGGGGCGACCGTCCTCGACTTCGGACACGAGTTCGACGGCGGCATCGAGGCCGGTCTCCTGCTCGCGGAGATGCAGACCGCGGGTCTCGCCACGGTCCAAACCCGAATGGACGAGGTGGCGGGCGCACCCCTCCAACACGTCGAACTGACGAGCGACCATCCCGCGCTGGCGCTTCTGTGTTCCCAGAAGGCCGGATGGGAGGTCACGACCGAGGACTTCGAGGGCCTCGGGAGCGGCCCGGCCCGCGCGCTCGTCGCCGAGGAGGACGAATTCGCCCGCGTGGGCTACGAGGACGTGTCGGAGTTCGCGGTGCTGGCCGTCGAGAGCGACGACTACCCGACCGCGGCGGTGGCCGAGCAGGTCGCGGACCTAACCGGCGTCGAACCGAGTAGCGTCTTCCTGCCCGCGGTCCCGACCGCGAGCGTCGCCGGGAGCGTGAGCATCGCCTCGCGTACAGCAGAGATGGCCGTCTTCCGCCTCTCGGAACTGGGTTACGACCCCCTCGACATCGTGAGTGTCACCGGCTCTGCGCCGGTCGCGCCCGTGGCCGGCGACGAGGAGACCGCCATCGCCCGAACCAACGACGCGCTGGCCTACGGCGGGCAGGTCCACATCACGGTCCGCGAGGAGTTCGACCGCTTCGAGGAAATCGTCTCGACCGCCAACGACGAGTACGGCACCCACTTCGCCGAAATCTTCGAGTCGGTCGATTGGGACTTCTACGAAATAGACGAGAGCGTCTTCGCCCCCGCACAGGCCACCGTCAACGTCGTCGGCGGCGACACCTACGTCGTCGGCGAGCGCGACGACGAGCTACTGGCCGAGAGCTTCGGCCTCTGAGCGACCGGAGGACAGCAGAGACACCATGCAATTCAAACTGGTTCCCGAACCCCCGGAGAGTCTGGAGTTCGTCGCGGAGGCCCAGCGTGCAGTCCCGCTGGTGCCCGGTAGCGAGGACGACTGCTGTGCCCGGATGCTCGACCGGACCGACCTGACGAGCCGGGACGAGGCCCGGACGTGGCTGACCTACTTGCGAGCGTTGGGGCTTGCCGAGGAGAAGTCGTCGGGATTCGCCCGGATTCGGCGCGACCCCGAACCGGAGTACCTGCGCGAGCAATTTCGGGAGAACGTCTTCGGGGTGCCCGCCCTGTTGGAGATTCTGGAGGGTGCCGACGAATCGCTGTCTGCCGAGGAGGTGTTTGCGGAGTTCGAGGACGAGGTGCCGACGTGGGAACACCACAAGAATCCGAACTCGTGGGAGGAGATTTGGAGCGAGCGTGTCGAGTATCTGTTAGACTGGTCGGTATTGTTGGGATTAGCGGAGGAAGTGGACGGAGAATACGCGGTGGAGTAATCACCTCCGTCATCCAAGTTTTGTCTTGATTTACCACTCTACGCAATTACTCTATAATCAGCTGGGCAAACATATTTATCCTAGCACCACAATACATAAGTCAAGATTCATTATGAGTGATTGGGCTGAAGACTTTTACGAGATTCAAGATGTGGTCGTTGACAATTCAAATCTCCGTAACAAAATTGTAGAATTAGTAAACGACGAACCAATACACGGAAAGGCCTTCGAAGGTGGTAATCGGACAGAATCTTTCCGAGAGATATTGGTCGGATTCTTTGAAGGAGAGATGAAATTAGAAGAATCAATTAAGAAAGTTTCAATAGACCTTCCTGAACAAGAGTCTCGCTACTCTGGCAATGGGAACGTATTTCCGAGAGGATGGGATGAAAGATTAATCCGCACCCAAGCTAGCCGATTTTACAACCAAGCTGTACTTTTAACGCTAAAAGAACGTGGCGATGATATGTGCCACATTCCTCATTCTTCAGAGGAAGATAGAGATTCAGCCTGTACAAGGGAACTGGCAGGGAGAGAAGTTGAAATAGAAATGTTGTTAGATCGACTAGAACGAACCTATCAGCAAGCAGACTATCATAATAAAGTCAAAATTCCCAATCATCCTCACTGCACACATACGATAGTGCCAATATCTGAATAATTAATCTCCTCACCGAATCTTCCGCACGTTACTGATGTCGAACCCGCCGTCGTGAATCTCGGTCTCGAACCGGATGATGTCCTCCTGCTCCAACCGCGAGAGGACGCCCCTAAATTCCCGAACGAACATCACCCGGTCGCGCTCGCTCCCGCCGGTCTCCCACTCGAAAGCGATGGTGCCGTCCGCCGCGCCCATCAGACTGCCCATCTCCTCGGTTGTCAGGGCCTCCTGATTCACCAGCACGAGAATCAAACCGTCCCACGCGCGCGAGGCCTTCTGAAGTCCTTTCACGAGTAGGGTGATGTCGCTCCAGTCTAAGTGTTCGTTCGGCGCTCGGGCGAGGTCCGTCAGGGAGTCGATGAGGACCAGATTCCCCGGCGCGTTCTGGTTGAGGTACTCGCCCAGCGCCTCCAGCACGCCGCGCCGGTCGCTCCCCTGCCCGAGGTCGGTGATGGTCTGGGTCTTGCGGGTGTACCACTCGCGGGGGATGGCCGAGAGCTGGAAGTACTCTTGGCTGAAGTCGGCGAACTCCACGGCCCGGACGCCCGCGCGAACGAGGTCCTCGCTCATCGTGAACTCGATTTCCTGCTTGAGTTCGTTCCCGCTGGCGGTGAACGAGACGTAGTGTATCTCCTCGGGGACGGCGGCGCGCTCGGACACGTCGCCGTAGTGAAGTTCGAACTGGTCGTCGTCGGTGTGGGCCAACCCGTTGATGGTCGCCGCGGTGTAGCAGAACTCGCGGGCACCGGCCCCGGCCTCGCCCGCCAGCAGGACCACGCTTCCGGGCGGGGCACCACCGCCGATGATGTCGTCCAGTCGGGAGACGCCGAAGGGGACTCGCTCCATTGATTCGTTTCGGGTGGTCGCAACCGCGGTGCTTGTGTCTTTCGTCTGTGTGGAGAAATCCGCTAGAGGTTCGTTGGGGACTCACCGCGGCTCTGTGTATCCACGCATCAAAGACAATAAAATAGCCTCTTGAAATAGAATTACAATCACTAAACATCGGATTTTATTTCCTGAATTCGGAGGAAAGCCAGTCAGCAGACCGACTATCGCTTGAGTAACGGAAGACCGCGACCGCACAGCACCAACTCCACCGCAACCGCACCAGAGATGCGGCCGAGCGTGACTCCGGCGCGTCCCGTGGTCGGCGGAAATGCGCCACCCCGCGGAAAATCCGACTTGCGCACGCGAGAGTTCAAATACGAAAGCGCAACCAATCTCGCCCGGACGTTTCGCGTCGTTGCGAACAGGGAGGTGGCGAGTCAGTCACCAGCGTCGATGACCTCGCAACGACCAGTCCGACTACTCCGAGAGGACGAAGCCAAGCCAACGAGAGCCACAGCACCCCTCAGCCATCGATTCGCGCTCCTCGATTCCGAGGCCCGGCGACCAGCACCTCACCGCCGACGCCCGCCGCCGAGAGCGCCGCGTGGGCCGCTTCGCGGGCCGCGTCCGCCCGGCATTCGGTGGTGACGCCGTAGACCGCCGGTCCCCACGACGACTGCCCAGCACCGGCTATCGCGGGCGACTCCGAAAGCTCCGCGACCAACTCGCCGACCGGCGGGCGGTAGACCCCGCCCTGTTCGTCGGCGTACCACGCGCCGTTGAGGCGGCCGACCTCTGCCACCGCCGCGCCGAACCGCTCAGCGTCGGCCTCCGCGACGGCCGGGAGGAGACGCCGAGTCACGACTGCGGCGATTTCGTCGGCGAGGGTTGGGTCGGCGCGCTCGACCACCGAGCGCATGCTGGCCTCCTCGTCGTCGCCGCTCCTGCCGGGTTCCGAGTCGGGAAGGACGACCACGAAACGCCAGTCTTCGGGGACTGCGTGGCGGGCCGCGACCGCTGGGACCGACCACTCGCCCCGAGGAGGCCGGTCGGCGGTGAACCGCTCGGTCGGGTGGCCCGAGTCCAGAACGAACCCGCCCGACTCGAAGGCGGCGACGCCGACGCCGCTTCGACCGCCGCGGCCCAGTTTCGGGGCGCGCTCCCGGACCGCTGGGTCGCAGTCGTGCGCTCTCGCCACCGCTGAGACGACGGTGAGTGCCAACTGGGTTCCGCTCCCGAGGCCGACGTGGCGCGGCAGGGCCTCCTCGACGGTCACGTCAGCGCCCGGCACGCCGAGGAGTTCGACCGCTTGCCGGGCGTACTCGCTGGCGGCGTCGTGGGCACATCGAACCTCGTCGGCGGGGTCGGCAGTCACGACGACTCGCGGCGAGTCGAGCGCGACACCGAGCGACCCGTAGAGTCGCTCGTGGGCCAGCGAGAGGTTCTGAAAGCCGAAGTGGAGGCGCGCTCCGGCGGCGACGCGAGTCATGCCCCGAAGTTGGGGTGGCCCGGTGTTGCGGGTTCCGATAGTGGCAAAAAGTGGTCAGGTCGGCCGTCAGCCCAGTTCGCCGAGAACGTGGTCGGCGACTCGACCGATTCCGTTCTCGTGGGTCGGGGCCTCCGGGGGATGCTGGACCGCTCGGGCGACGTGGGTGACGGAGTGTTCGACCTGAAAGCCCTCGACGCCGCGGCGTTCGAGAACCCGCGTGACGCCGTGTTGCTCGTCGGTGAACGGGTAGACTACGCAGGGCGTCCCGGCGACGGCGGCCTCCATCACGGTGGAGTAGCCAGAGCAGACTACCACGTCGGCCGACCGAATCCACGGCAGGAGCGCCGGAACTGGCTCCCACCGGTCGTCGCCGACCAGCGTCACCTCGTGGCCCTCGGTTCGGAGCGTCTCGGCCAGCACGTCGAAGTTGGTCGAGTAGACGCTCGGCACGACCAACACCTCGACGCTCTCGTCTGGCGGCGGGCACTCGTCCGGGTCGAGCGCGATGGGTGGCACGTGAGTCACGCCCGGCGGGTCGCCCTCGTCGGGCGGCCAGACCGCCGGATAGAGGAACGACTCGGCCGCGCCCAACTGGTAGCGATTGAGAAGCCACGTGAACACCTGTTCGACCGCGGCGTCGTAGTAGGAGGCCGCGTTGTGGGTCACGATGTAGAGGGGCGTCCCGGTCAGCGGCGCGGCCATCGCGGCGAACATGTCGTCGGTGACGAGCGCGGCGGGGTCCTCTCGCCGAAGCCATCGCACGAAGTCGAAGACGCGCTTGCCGCTGTAGGGAAGGCTCCGGGTCAGCACCCGGCCGAGCGACCCCTGTTGGTAGTCGCCGATGTAATCGACCGGCGCGGCCCGGAACACCTCGTAGCCGTTGTGTTCGATGAAGCGCGAACCGGGGCCGCCGCCGGCGAGGACGACCCCCGCACCCGCGTCCTCGAAGGCTTGGGCGACGGCGAGCATCCGAGTCGCGTGGCCAGCGCCTTCGGGGTAGTGGGCGACGGCGACCGTCTGGTCCATGCCGTCCCTTCGGCCGCCGCCCGAAAAGTATGTTCTCATTCTAGGATTTCGCCGGCTTACCCGGCGACGACCGGTATTTCGCCACGTTACGACGATGGAGCCTTCGTTTCGGAATTTCGGCCGCGGAACGCCCACCGAGACCTGTCGGCGTGACTGTCTATTGACAGCACGCGGCGAGGAGAGTCCCACTCGGTCGAGCGCGAGTGGTGAGACAGAAACATCTGTCCGAGGGCGGCAACTTAAGCCGTTCGGCCGCCATCCCGATGTATGACCGAGAAACCCGAAACTCTGCGAAGTAGCGAGGTCACCGAAGGCGTCGAACGGGCACCCCATCGGGCGATGTTCCGCGCGATGGGCTACGACGACGACGACCTCTCGTCGCCGATGGTCGGCATCGCCAACCCGGCGGCCGACATCACTCCCTGCAACGTCCATCTGGACGACGTGGCCGCCGCGGCCTACGACGGCGTGGACCGAGCGGACGGGATGCCAATCGAGTTCGGGACCATCACCATCTCGGACGCCATCTCGATGGGGACCGAGGGGATGCGGGCCTCGCTGGTCTCCCGCGAGGTCATCGCCGACTCGGTGGAACTGGTCGCGTTCGGCGAGCGCATGGACGGCCTCGTGACGATTGGGGGATGCGACAAGAACCTGCCGGGGATGATGATGTCTGCGATTCGGACCGACCTGCCCTCGGTCTTTTGCTACGGCGGGTCCATCGTGCCGGGCGAACACGACGGTCGGGAGGTCACCATCCAGAACGTCTTCGAGGGCGTCGGCGCAGTCGCCGAGGGCGAGATGACCGAGGAGGAACTGGACGACTTGGAGCGCCACGCCTGCCCCGGCGCTGGCTCCTGCGGCGGGATGTTCACCGCGAACACGATGGCCTCGATTTCGGAGGCGCTTGGCCTCGCGCCCCTCGGGAGCGCCGGGGCACCCGCCGAGTTCGAGGAGCGATACGAAATCGCGGAGCGCGCCGGGGAACTCGCCACCGAGTGCATCGAGGACGACCGACGACCCTCCGACATCCTCGACAAGCGGTCGTTCGAGAACGCCATCGCCTTGCAGGTCGCAATCGGCGGGTCCACCAACGGCGTCCTCCACCTGCTGGCGCTGGCGGCCGAGGCCGGAATCGACCTCGACATCGAGGAGTTCGACCAAATCTCCCGCCGGACGCCCAAAATCGCCAACCTCCAACCCGGCGGCACCAAGACCATGCTCGACCTCTACGAGCAGGGCGGCGTCCCGGTCGTGATTCGCAGACTCGTGGAGGCCGACCTGTTCGACGGCGACGCCATGACCGTCACGGGGCGGACGATTTCCGAGGAACTGGACGAACTCGACCTGCCCGCGGACGACGCAATCGACGCCGAGTTCGTCCGCCCGGTTTCCGACCCCTTCCACGACGAGGGCGCAATCAAGATTCTGACGGGCAACCTCGCGCCCGACGGCGGCGTGCTGAAGGTCACGGGCGAGGACGACTTCCACCACGAGGGACCGGCCCGCGTGTTCGAGACCGAGGAGGACGCGATGAAGTACGTCCAAGAGGGTCGAATCGAGTCGGGCGACGTTATCGTCATCCGCAACGAAGGGCCGCAGGGCGGACCGGGGATGCGCGAGATGCTGGGCGTCACCGCCGCAGTCGTCGGCGCGGGCCACGAGGACGACGTGGCGATGGTCACGGACGGCCGGTTCTCGGGCGCGACTCGCGGGCCGATGATTGGCCACGTCGCCCCCGAATCGTTCTCCGGCGGGCCAATCGGCGCGCTGGAAGACGGCGACCACGTGACCATCGACATCCCCGACCGGACGCTCGCGGTGGACCTCGCCGACGAGGAAATCGAGTCGCGTCTCGACGCCCGCGACGACCCGGAACTGGCGTATCAGAACGGCGTGCTGGCCAAGTACGGCGCTACCTTCGGCTCTGCGGCCAACGGCGCGGTGACGAATCCGGGCGTGAAACCCAGCGAGGAGTAGCAACTAAATTATTGCTCTAGAGCAATAGAAGATTGTTCTTGTAATTATAAATATTTCCCGGTGGGGTCCGGCGGGATAACGGTTGCCAGACCGGCCCGCGTCTACACCTCGATTCGGAGGAGTTCGTCGGCCCCGCGCTGGAACTCGAAGGGCACGGAGCGAATCTCGGTCTCGTAGCCTTCCTCGGCCAGCATATCCAGCAGTTCGTCCAGTCGGGGGTAGCGGTGGCCGTCGAATCGTTCGAGGGGGTAGACCCGAACCTCGTCGCTGGCCACGCGGGCGAGTTCCAGCAAGGACCGCTCGTGGAACTCGTGGTCGAGTTTGTCCATGTAGAGGAACATCAAGTGGGCCGACAGCACCAGCGAGAACGAGTCGTCCTCGAAGGGCAGGTCCGGGAGTTTCGCCGGGAGGTACCGACCGGTGTCGAAGCGGTCCTCGTAGTCGTCGATGAACGCTTGGTAGGCCTGACTCCAGTGGGCGCGCACGTCGGCCACGTCGTCGTAGAACTCCCAGACGAACTGGTCTTCCACGCCGTCGAACCCGGCGATTGCCCGGTCGATGTCCTCCTCGCACTTCTGGCGCAACTCGTCGGGCGGAACGTCGTACATCAGGTCCACGCCGACTGCCTCGATGCCGCGCGTGTTCGCCTCGGAGACGAACGCGCACGCACCGCCCGGACAGTCGAGGACTGACTCCCCCTCCCACGCCGAGAGGTCGAGGTCGAACATGTGTTCGTACTCCGTCACAGTCCGGCCGATGAACGCGACGTCGTCTATCGCGTACGTCTCCGTGCCGTTCATACTTGTTACCTCCCAGCTTTCTGATTATAAAATTATCCTAGCTAATTAATCATATAACGGGACGCCGAAATACCCTTTCTGGGTCGTGAAACTCGCCACAATTTGGCTTCCGCTTCGATAAATTCGAGTAACAACTACGTTATCTATTCTCAGGACTGATAAGATTATAACAATAAAGTTAAGTCGGATAAGTATAATTCATGATGTATGGCAACGCAAAAAGTATTCAGCACTGATGGCGAAGTAAGCGGACAGACTGTGCGGTCGGTCGTCGAAGGCGTCGGCCAGTTCTCGAGTACGTACAAGGACCGCGCGCTTAACATCCTCGACGACCACGGCCTCCCGGAACCCGAGGAGGACGAGTGGTACTCGTGGGGCGCGTACATCGACGCCTTCGAGGAACTCGCCGATACCGTCGGTCCGAAGACCGTGACCAAAATCGGCTCCGAGATTCCGGAACTCGTTGACTGGCCGCCGACCATCGACAGCGTGGCGGGTGGACTCGAAGCCCTCGACGAACAGTACCAGAACACCCATCGCGGCGACGAAATCGGCTACTACGACTTCGAGAAGACCGGCGACCGGGGCGGCGTCATGGAAGCCAAGAACCCCTACCCCGCGTCGCTCGACGAGGGTCTGCTGAAGGCCACCGCCGAGAAGTTCAGCGGCGACGACGCCTTCGTCCGCGTCGAGCAGACCAGCGACGGCGACGTTACCACCTTCCAGATTTCTTGGTAGCGCCCCGCGTTACCGAGGCGACTCTCTCCGTCCTATCGCGGTGAGGTGTACTCCATCCCGAGGAACTCCCGCGCCCGGTCGGGGTCGGTGATGACCTCTCTGCCGAGCATCTCGGCGAGTTCGACCGCCATCTCCACGACTTCCGAGTTCTTCTGAATTAGTTCGTCCCGGTGGGGATAGCGCCAGTAGGCGTCCTCGATACCGACTCGGATGACGTTCGCACCGGCGACTAACCCCATCATCAGCATCGGAAGCCAGTTCCGACCGCCGGGATAGAGACCGACCACGCTGTTTTCGATACTCTGGCGCACGTTGTATATCTCCGAGAGGACCTTGAAGTACGACCACGGGTCGTTCTCGGTGGTCAGCGAGTCGTGGGCACCCGCCCGGATGCAGAGGACGTGGGGTTCCCAGACTGTCTCGTCTTGGTCGATGAGGTGGTGTTTGATGTCCCGCAGGACGTGGGTGTCGTAGAGTTGGAAGATGGGCTTGACGCCCTTGTCCTCGTAGTAGCGACATGCCTCCCGGATGGACGACATCGAGTGGAGCGCCCCCGCGCCGAACAGTCCCGGCGGCAGGATGACGCTCCCCTGACAGTACTTGTTGCCGTCGCCGCGTTCGAGGAGGTCGGCCACCCCCGAGACGTAATCGGCGTGCGGGGCGACCTCCCACCCTTGCGAGAACGTCACCACGTCGCCGCACTCCTCGAACACGGGGTCGAGGAGGTCCACCAACAGTTCGTTGTCGTTCCACTGTGGACGGCGGTCCTCGTCGCGCGGGTGGACGTGGACCGCGGCGGCCCCGGCGTCCACGCTATCGACCAACTCCTGAATCTGCTCGCCTTTGGAGTCGGGGACCGCGGGGTAATGCTCGCCGCCGGGTTGCCACCCCGGATACGCGCACTCGATGATGACCGGGCTGTCCATCGTGTCGATGGACTCCTGCTCGTGGACCGGGAAGAACTGCTTGGCGGCCTCCGCGGTGAACGTCCCGGAAGGCTCCAACTCGTCGAACGGGATGTCGTCGTAGAGGTTCCTGTGGAGCGCCCGGTCGTCGGAATCGGGGCCGTGGTCGTCGGCGTCGGAATTGGGACGAACCATGTTTCCCCTCTTTTCAGTATTAATACTTAAATATTTCCTCAAGTGAAAATACGTCGCGGAACTCGCTCCTTTCGGAGATAAGTGTGCGATGAACGCATCTCAGGTGACGATGAGCCAGCGAAACCGGCCACTGAGTTAGAGACGTCTGTTGTTACTCCAGAAGTAGCCCGTCTCCACTCGACTCCTGTCGTCGCCAGCCGCGATGCGACTCGACTACCCACTGATGGTTCTCGCCGAGTAGCGTCCGAAAAATGGAACCGCAAAAACCGGAGTGGTCCGGTAGTTAGTTAGCTAGTTTAGTTGCTACGGCGGAGCGCCAGTAGCGCGGCGGCGACGAGGGCGACGAGGGCAACACTCACGCCGAAGCCGGGGATGCCACCGTCACTGCTCGTGGTGGTGGTCTCCTCGGTCGTGGTTTCCTCGGTCGTGGTGGTGGTCTCCTCGGTCGTCTCCTCGGTCGTCTCCTCGGTCGTCGTGGTGGTCTCCTCGGTCGTCGTGTTGTTCGAGGAGGTGGTCGTGGTGGTCGGCTGGTCGCCTTCAGCGTCCGCGCTCACGGTACCGGAGATGGTGTCGTAATCGACACTCGCACCGGTGTTGCGGAGCGAGACGGTGAACTCGGTGCCGTTGTTGGCGTCACTGAAGTTGAGCGGGGCGGAGAAGCCGCCGTCCGAACCAACTTCGACGCTGGCCGACTTCAGGAAGGAACCGCCAGCCTTGGCCTGCACGGTGAATTCCGTGCCAGGCGCGAGGTTGGTGGTACCCGTGATGTTGGCCGAGCCAACAGGCACGACGACGTCGTTGCCGCCGTTGATTTCAGCCGAGCGGTCCTCGACGGTGAACGTCGTGGAGACCGTCTCGTTTTCGCTGACGAGCGAGTGGAACTCAGGCGTCACCGTGAAGGTGGCGTTCCACTCGCCGGTCGTGAGACCGTTCTCACTGACTTCATCGACTGCGTCGGTGTCAACAGCCGTGTAGAACGTGTTGTTCTCGGCGTCCTCGAACAGGCGCACGGCGTCGTTGTTACCCGAGAACGAAACGGGGTCGGAGTTCGGACCGGGGTTCTGCTCGACGAAGCTGAGCTTGAGACCGTCGGAGCTGACCGACGAGCTGAGCTGGCTCTTGTTGAGGTCACCGTAGAGGCCGGAGGCCTTGACCTGAACGACAGCGTAGTCGCCGGAGGCGACGTTGTCGCGGTCGGTGACGACGCCGGGCAGGTCGCTGACCGTGGTGTCACCGGTGATGGCGGAGTCGGGGGCGATCCACGACTGGGCCGTGTCGGTCGAACGCTGGCTGATCGACAGCGTTGCGACGTTGACAGCTCGCCAGTTACCGTTCGCGTTGGTGTCCTCGATGGCGACGCTCAGCTCGTAGTTACCCGAGGCGAGCGGCGACGAGAGGTTCTCGCCAGCGCGGTAGACGACACCGTTACTGTCGTTGTCGTTGGTCGTGGTCGTAACGAAGCTGTCCGAGGAGCCCTCGAGAGTGATGAAGCTGTCGTTACTGGGGTTGAGAGCGGTGTTGAGCTGGATGGTCGCGTTGGAGCCGTCGTCGTCACCGTCCTGAACGTGAACGTCGGCGACGAAGTTCACGTCGGAGGAACCGATGGTGACGTTAGCGGTGTCGGTGTTCTCCATCTCGACCGGGATGTCGATGACGTCACCGCGCTCGTCGCTGATGACGCTCTGCGGGAAGTACGCGTTGACCGAGCCGGGCTCGGTGAGTTCGAGGTTGACGTCCTCGGACGCGGAGGTGTCCGTGACGTCAACGGTCAGCGTGTAGTTGCCCGTGCCGGCCGTGTCGGCGAGCGAGCCAATCGAGACGTTGATGTTGGTCTGGTTGTCACGGTTGACCGTAGCCGTCTGGTTGGTGAACCCGTCAGCCGTCGAGTTGATGCTGACGCTGAAGTTGCCCGCACGGTTGGTCTTGTCCAGCGTGAGGTTGACGTGGTTGGTGTCAGTCGTCGTGGAGACGTTCGTCTTCTTCAGCGAGAACGTCTGGGGCACGACTTGGAACTGGGTACCGGAGCTACCGCTCTGGTCGGGACCCTGAAGGATGTACTTGCCTTCGAGGCCGTCCGACGAGAACGAGATTTCACCGCTACCGTTGGCTTCGTACTGGTCGACGTACGTACCGACGCTGTTGTCCTCGTAGGTGTACAGCTGAACCGTATCGCCGTTCCAGTTACCGCTGTTCTGTGCTACAATCGTCTCCCCTTGGAAGACGATAGTATCGTCGCTGAGGTTAGCTACAGCAGCAGCACTTCCTGCGGATGCAGTCACGCCGGCAACGACCGACATGACCAGCAGGGCAGACAGGAAGACACTGCGTAGCTTGTCTTTTGCGTTTGTCATTGTTGGTTTGGTTATTCGGTGACAGGTGTCTTTCACTTGCGTATCCCAGTGGAGAGGGGTGCTACGTTACTCGAATGCCTGTCTGGGTAGGGGTACACTCAACAGAATCCACCCTATTGTTAAATGCTTTGTGTGTTCAGATAGCTTTACAGAGTGTTATTATTTGTCATGGGTAAGTCTATAACAGAACGAATAAGTAACGAATCGGATAACAGTCTGGTGCCACTTGGACGCAACCCACTGGTTACGTAACCCGTGCTGTGTCCGCGGCCACCATGGGTAGGGACTTCACGCCGTCCCCCGGCGTGGAGCCATGGATTTTCCACCGACAACGTAGGCTGACTGTACTTGAGACATATCTCGAAGCAAATATTCGTATCCCGTTCCTCAGAGTTCGCCTTTCCAACAGCAACTCCGCTTGAGACGTATCAGCTGACGTTCAAAACGAGAGACCTATCGCTCACCGAGGAGGAAAGTGTGGAAAACTGGTATGGGACCGCCGAGATTCGAACTCAGGTCCAACCGACCCCATCGGCTGAGGATACCGCTACCCCACGGTCCCGCAATGCACTCCGTGTGCAATTCGACAAAGGCACGTCCGTGAGTTAAGCGCTTCGTTTCGTAGCGGCCATGTCACTCGGAGTCGAACCCGTCGGCGTCTCGCGGAACCACGAGGTCCCCGTCGTCCCGAACCGCCATGCTCGCCAGCGCGTCGTTCTCGTAGACCGCAACGCCGTGCATCCGGCCCAGTACGTAGCCGTCGTGGTCGGACTCAACCGCGGCTTTCGGTTCACCATGCGGAGTACAGATGTCCGCGACGACCTCGCCCTCCGAAACCACGTCACCAGCCTCAACTCGGTGGCGCGCGATGCCCGGCGTCTCTGTGTGGGGATGGACTGCGCGCTTGACGGGGTACTCGACCGGCGCGTCCGGACCGACCGCGGCGGGGTCGGGGTCGCCGGGAAGGACGCCCAACTCGCGCATGACGTTCCGGACTCCCTCGACGCCTGCGGCGCGGGTGTCCTCCTCGACCACGTCGTGGCCACCCAGCTCTGCGGTGAACGCGGGGATTCCGGCGTTGTTCAGCGCCGCGCCCGCGGTCGAACGCTGGAGGTTCTGGTCGGTGTACTCCTGTGCAGAGTACTCGTTGACGACGGGCATCCCGAAGGCGTCCACGAGCGATTCGAGGCCGTCTGCGAGTTCACGGGCCTCGGATTCGGTGCGCTCCTCGCCGTAGAGAACCCTGTCCCGAATCACGAAGGGCATCGACCCGACGTGAGCGGTGTGGAGGTCCACGAGGGCGTCGGCCGACTTCTCGAACTCGTCGTAGACGCGCTCGTTTATCAACTGCTGGACGCTCGGCGGCCGACTGGTCTCGGCGTCGGGGTCCGGGAAGTAGCGGTTGGGGTCCTCGTCGTCGTAGTAGGAGGTCCGGGCGTTACGCCGCAGGCCCGCAGGGTTGAGATTCGGGATGCAGACCACGGTGCCCCGGATTTCCTCGGCCAACTCGTCGGTCATCACGTCCTGCGCGACAGCGAGGCCCGTGACCTCGTTGCCGTGGATGGACGCCGTAATCCAGAGCGTCGGACCGTCGTCCTCGCCCTCCGCGATGAGGACCGGGAGGCGTTCGGAGGTGCCAGTGGGGAGGTCGGTCACGTCGAGCCAACCGGTGACGAGTTCGCCGGGTTCGGAGTCCGCAGTTCCGAGTTGCATAGAAACGAGGTGACCCGCGGCGGTGAAAAAAGTGAGTTTGGCGGCAGGCGACCGAGCAGTTACACCAACACGCGCTCTAACTCCACGACCAGACCCTCCTCCGCCTCGGCATCGCCGACCATCGTCCCCAGACAGACCGCGGCCTCGTCTGGCGTGAAGCACGCGACCAATTGGCCTTCCTCGGCGCTCTCCGCGTCGATGACGCCGGGCGCGTAGATTTGGGCACCGTGGGCGACCTCCTCGGCGGCGCTCGGTGCGATGGTGATTTCGGGCAGGTGCGAGAGGGCGCGCTCGGCGGGGTGGACGACCTCGCGTAGCCAGTCGGATTCGCCGTCCTCGCGCCATCTGGCCAGTCCGTCCGCCAAATCTTCCATCGTGACCAGCGTCGCGTCGTCGAAGGGGTCGGTCGCGGTCCGCCGCAAGTGGCCCATGTGCGCCCCGGTGCCGAGCGCGAGACCGAGGTCGTGGCAGAGTTTCCGGATGTAGGTCCCGCTCTCGCACCGAATCCGGAGGAGGGATTGGCGGTCTTTCACTTCTATCACGTCTAGTTCATAGACCTCGCGCACGCGAAGTCGGCGGGCCACCGCGCTCTTTCTCGGCGGTTTTTGGTAGAGCGGCCCCTCGAACTCGGCGACGATGGCCTCGATGTCGGCGGGGGGTTTGTCGTGGAGTTCCAGCACCGCGACGTACTCCTTGCTCCCCTCCAGAAACACCTGCGAGAGGCGGGTCGCCGTGCCAGTCAAAACCGGGAGACAGCCCGTGACTTTCGGGTCTAAGGTTCCGGCGTGGGCGGCCTGCTCGACCTCGGCCATATCGCGGACCCACCCTGCGACTTGGTGGGCGGAGGGGCCGGGCGGCTTGTCGAGGTTCACGACGCCGAACTCGAGGAGGTCGGCGGGCGAACGGTCGTCGGGTGGTCCACGGAGCATGGGGTCAGAACTCGTCGTCCAGTTCGACGGGGTACTTGCCCTCGTCGTCGGCGGGTTCGTACTCCTCGACCGCGGTGGTGAGCATGTCCACGACCGCCTCGGCGTCCCACCGGGCGGTGTTGATGGCGAGGTCGTAGATGGTGAGGTCGGTGATGTCGATGCCGTAGTACTCCTGATAGCGGTCGGCCTCGCTCCCCTCGCGGGCCGCGGTCTCCTCGCGGGCGTCCTCGACGGTCTTGTCCTCGCGGTCGGCGATGCGGGCAGACCGAACGTCCAGCGGCGCGTCGAGCCACACCCGGAAGTCGGCGTGTTCGCCCGCCAGCCACCCGGCGAGGCGGGATTCCAGCACCACATCGTCGCGCTCGGCGGCGATTTGCTTGAGTCGCCGGTCTAAGTCGCGGTCGATTTGGTCGTCCTCCTCGGCGAGTTTGTTGAACTCCAGCGTCGTGTAGCCTCGCTCGTCGGCGAGTTCGCGGAAAATATCTCCGCCGCTGATGTGTTCGAGTCCGAGGACCGACGAGAGTTCGGAGGCCGTCGTACTCTTTCCGACACCCGGTGGTCCGGAGACTGTGATTAACATATCCCATCTCCGAGGCGGAGTATAAAAGGGGTTTTGAACTTCTCCGGGGGTTCGCCCTGTTACCCCGTAACTCGCGGCGACCCCGCTCGGCGGCCGACTGACGCCCGTCCGACGACGGAAAAGCGCGGCCGGTCGCGGTCGATTCGGAATCGGCCTCGCTACAGTCCGGGGTCGGCCTTCCGTCGCTCGTCGCGGACCGCCCGAAGCACGTCTTGGCGGGCGACGATACCCAAGAGTTTGCCGTCGTCGTCCACAACCGGCAGGCGGTTGATGTCTCGGTGGTCGTCGGCCAACAGGTCGAGGAGGGCGTCGAAACCGTCGTCGGGTGCGACCGTCACTACGTCCTCGGTCATGACCGTGCTGACCGGCTTGCCGGCGTGTTTCAGCAGGTCGAGTTCGGTGTCGAGGTCGTCCCACGACAGGTCGATGGCGTACTCGATGGTTTCGAGGAAGGGTGGGAAGCCGACCGGAATCCAGAGCGTGCGGTCGCTCGGTTGGAAGATGTGAACGAGGTCGTGTTGGGTCACGATGCCGACCACTCGCTCGTCGTCGTCCACGACCGGGAAGCCGTTGAAGTCCGCGCGCCCGAGACGAGTCAGTACTTCGCTTATCTCGTCGTCGGGGTGAGCGGTCTCAACGTCGGTCGTCATCAGGTCGCTCGCGTTCATGTCGGATACCGAAGCGGCGGCGGGCCGTATCGTTTCCGGTTGCGCGGTTGAGACGACGCCCGGAGCGACCCGGCGTCCCCTGACCTACCGGCCGATACCAGCGGTCGTTTGCCGGGTGGGTACTGGACAGAGGTATCGCCACAGGGAAACTTATAGGATTGTTATACAGCTAAATATAATTCTTAAGGACAAGTCATTATTTCTTAGGGCAGTTCGCCGGTACGAAGGTTTAGGTCCGAGGACGGGACCAACCCCTCGCGTGCCGGTTCGACGTGCCAACAGCGTTGTCGGTCTCCCGACGCTACTGGCGAGGAGACTCGTCGCGCTGATTCGACTATTCGGGCAAGCCTTACCCTCGCTCGCGTCGTCTCCTCGCTCATGGGGGACCAGAAGCAGTACGTCTGCGAGGCCTGCGGCGAACCTTTCGACTCCGAGGAGGACCTCCGCAGACACATGTACGCCGTGGGCTTGGTCGAGTAGGCCGCTCCTCGTCGCCTCGCCCGCGTCGCGCCGGCCGCCGAGACCACCGCGAAACCCGCCACGCGAGCGACCGCTCCGTCGGCCCCGAGAGCGACCCCGACGCCGGTTTCGGACGCCGCCGGACCGACTCGACAAGCCGCCGCCCCGCCGATTCGAGGCGACGGCGCGTCAGCCATCCCCGACCCGCCGGTCGCTGGCGGCGGGCGGATAGCCGCGGCTCCGTCCCGCGCTCAGTCGCTCGCTCGGGAGTCGCCGGGGTTGCGGTCGGCCCGAGACGGCGGTGGAATCTGGGACTCGCTGGACTCCGGGCGTTCCGGCAGGAGACACCGGTCGGTCTGGCGATTGACGTGGGCGTACTCCTCGGGGGAGTTCGCCAGCGCGTGGGCCGGGTTCTGGTCGCTTTCGAGGACCGCCGCGCGGACCTCGCCGAACCGGCAGACCCGAGCGCGGATGCCGCGCCAGTGGTTGCGACCGGCGGTCGGGACTGTCAGTTTCCGCGGCGGGGTGTGGTCGGACCGGCGGGTCGCCAGCGTCGCGCTGTTGACGTTCGCGGCGAGGTCGTCGTGGTCCACGAGGACGCCGACGCGAGCGCCGGTCGGAGCGCGCTCTGCGAGTACGTCGAGACCGAGGTGGAGCGCCCGATACTCGGCGACGTTGTTGTCCGTGACCGAGCGGTCGGGGACCGAGAGGCGAGCGACCTGCTCGCCGTCTCGCGTTTCGATGATAGCGCCCAGTCCACCCTCGTCGCTGTCGAGGTTGTACGAACCGTCGGTGGCGACGTAGAAATCGCGGTGATGCGTCCGCGGCGGGTGGGCGATGTGCGGCGTGGGCGATTCGTCGAACAATGCCCGGAGCGGGGAGGAACGGCCGTGAACGGCCATATATCCTGTTTCGGTTCGTGACAACTTAAACTTACGGCCCGCGTCCGGTGTGGTCGAAATCGCTTCAGAGCGTCGTCAAGAAGGTGTGATTACGGCGTCGTACCGTGTGGTTTGCCACACCATATTTATGTTCTAGTGTATGTTTGAAATGGTATGGCGCACGACGAAGGCGCGTCTCGACGGACGTTCCTCAAGACAGCAGGTACCGCGGCGGCGGCCGCATCGGTCGCGGGGTGTACTGGTGGCGGTGGCACACAGGAGACGACGACAACGGGCGGGACGACGACGGAGACCGACACGCAGACCGAGACCAGTGAGGAGGGTGACCTCCCCGACGAGTTCGCAGTCACGATTACCCAAGGCCAGATGCCGACCACGCTCGACCCGCAGAACCACCGGTCTACCCCGACCGACAACGTGGTCTTGCACGCCTACGAGGGTCTGCTCGGCCGCGACCAGCAGGGGAAAATCGTCCAGAAGTTGGCGACCAACTACGAGCGACAGGAACCGGGCCGGGTGCGGTTCCAGATTCGAGAGGGCGTCACCTTCCACAACGGCGACCAACTCACGCCCGAGGACGTGGCGTTCAGCATCAACCGCATCGTGGACGAGAGCGTGAGCATCGCCAGCCCGCAGGCTGACCAACTCGCGGGCGTCACCGGCGCAGAGGTGGTAGACGGCCAGCGCGCGGTGGACGTGATGTCAGACGGGGCCAACCCCATCGTGTTCTCGCTGTTCGCCACCTACTGCGACGTCATGCAGCAGTCGTGGGTCGAGGAGCGCTCGAAGTCCGAAATCGCCCAACAGATGAACGGGACCGGTCCGTTCGTTCTCGAACAGTTCCAGTCGAACGTGCGAGTCGAGTTCTCTCGCAACGAGGACTACTGGCGGCAACCGCCCGCGGTCACGTCGCTGACCTTTCGGGCGGCCGAGGAGTCCAGCACTCGCGTCAACCAACTGCTGGAGGGCGAGAGCGACATCATCGTCAACGTCCCGCCCCAGTCCATCGGCCGGGTCCGGAACAACGGGAGTACCCGAATCAGCGCGGCACCGAGTACGCGCATCCTCTACAACGCGATGAAGTACAACGTCGAACCGTTCTCCAGCGTGGAGTTCCGGCGGGCGATGAACCTCGCCGTGAACCTCGAAAGCATCATCGAGAACGTGCTATCCGGCTTCGCCGACCCGACGAACCAACCCACGCTCGAAGGCTTCTTCGGCTTCAACTCCGACGTGAGCCAGTACCCCCACGACCCAGCGCAGGCCGAGCAGTTGGTCGAGGAGAGCGGCCACGCCGGGGTGTCAATCACGCTCCACACGCCGGTCGGCCGGTACCTGAAGGACGTGGAAATCGCCCAAGCGGTCGCCAACCAAATCGACCAGCTCTCGAACGTCTCGTGTTCGGTCAGACAGCGCGAGTTCGCCACGCTGGCGGGCGAACTCACCGACGGCAATCTCGAAACCAGTCCAGACTTCTACCTCATCGGCTGGGGGAACGCGACGTTCGACGCGAGTCAGACCATCATCCCCCTGCTGACCTGCGACGGCGCGCTGACCTCCTACTGCAACGAGCAGGTGGACCAGCAGATGAATCAGGCCCAGAGCCAGACCGACGAACAACAGCGCGACCAGACGCTCCAGCAGGTAAACCAGACGCTCCACGACCAAGCGCCGTGGATATTCCTCAACCGCCAGTACAGCGTCTACGGGGTGCGAAATCGCGTCGAATGGCAAGCCCGTCGTGACGAACGCATCGACGCCTACGCGATGGAACCTGCCGAAAGTCAGTAACACCGACTCATGTTTTCGCTTCGACGGAGTGATGCCTGATGGCGATGGGACGATTCCTCCTCAAGCGTAGCGTCCAAGGTGTGTTCGTCGTCTGGGGCGTCGTGACGGCGGTGTTCGCGCTCCGGTACGTCACGCCGGGCAACCCGATTACGTTCGTCGCGCCACTGGACGCCGGACCGGAGTTGCGCGAGCAAATCGCCCGTGAATTGGGACTGAACAGGCCGTTCTACGTCCAGTACTTCGACTACATCTTCAGCCTGTTACAGGGAGACATGGGTTACTCGTACATTCAGGGAGTCGAAGCCAGCAAACTCATCTTCGCCCGCCTCCCGGCCACCGTCGAGTTGGCCGTCGCCGCGAGCGTCGTGGCGGTGGTCCTCTCGATTCCGCTGGGCGTCATCTCGGCGACTCGGCGACACGAACCCGCCGACTACGCCGCGACGAGTTTCTCGCTCATCGGCATCTCGACGCCGAACTTCTGGCTGGGCATCATGCTCGTGCTGGTGCTGTCGGTCCAGTTCGGCCTGTTCCCGACGAGTCGCCGGGGAATCGGTCTCGCCCCCGCAATCGGAATGCTGGTGACCCAACTCGACTTCTCGGGACTCGTGACGTGGCTTTCCCACATGATTCTCCCTGCCGTCACGCTGGGCACCTACTTCACCGCGCTCATCACCCGACTGACCCGAAGCGGGATGCTCGACGAACTCGGTAAACCCTACGTCCGGGCATCCCGTGCGAAGGGGCTTCCCGAAACGCTGGTCCGGTACAAGCACGCGCTCCGGAACACGCTGATTCCGGTCATCACCGTGCTTGGCCTCCAACTCGGCACCCTCATCGGCGGCGCGGTCATCACCGAGGCCGTCTTCGCGTGGCCGGGACTGGGGACCCTCCTCATCAACGCCATCAACTCGCGTGACTGGCCGCTGATTCAGGGGTCGCTCATCGTCATCGGGACTGGGTTCGTCCTCATCAACATCTTCGTGGACGCACTGTACGCCTACATCAATCCGCAGGTGGTTCACTAATGTTCTCACCGCGAACGCTCCGGAATCTCCGGAAAGAACTCCGACAGAGCGCGCTGGCCAAGATGGGAATCCTCGTCGTCGTGGTCATCGTACTGGTGGCGGTGTTCGCGCCGCTCCTCGCGCCGCACAACCCCACGAACCAGACGCTCGACCAGTCCCAACTCCCGCCACTCGGCTTCAGTAAGACAACCACCCAGACCAGTTCCGAGATGGTCAACGGGTCGGTCCAAGTCGTCAACGAGACGGTGACGGTTTCGGCCTCGCCGAAGTATCCGCTCGGCACCGACGCGCTCGGCAGGGACATGCTCTCGCGGGTTATCTACGGCGCGAGGACTTCCCTGCTGGTCGGCCTGTTCGGCACGGTTATCGCCGCGACGGTCGGCGTCACGGTCGGACTGGTCGCAGGCTACTACGGCGGAAAGGTGGACGACGCGCTGATGCGAAGTGCCGACATCATGCTCGCCTTCCCGTCGCTGGTGCTTGCCGTCGCGCTCGTCGGCCTGTTCGGGCGGGCGGTGGTCAGGCTTCCCGACCCACTGGTGCAGGCCGGTATCGCGCCGACCATGCCCGAGACGTTCGCCCTGCCGGGGACGGTCATCATCGTCGTCGGACTGGTGAACTGGGTGTGGTTCGCACGCGTGGCCCGAGGAGAGGCCCTGTCCATCAACGGCGAGGAGTACGTCAAGGCGGCGCGCTCGGTGGGCGCTGACGACGGGTTCATCATCCGCAAACACGTCCTGCCCAACAGCGTGACGCCGATTCTCGTGCTGGCGACCATCCAAATCGCGGCCATCATCCTGCTCGAATCGGCCCTCTCGTTCCTCGGGTTCTCCGGGACCAGTCTCTCGTGGGGCTTCGACATCGCGCAGGGTCGTGACTATCTGGCCTCGTCGTGGTGGATTTCGACGGTGCCGGGTCTGGCCATCGTGGTGACTGTCATCGGCATCAACCTCGTCGGGGACTGGCTTCGTGACGCCTTGGACCCCGGTATCGAGGGCGAAGGGGGTGGCGTCTGATGGCCGACGAACTCCTGCGCGTCCGCAATCTCTCGACCCGGTTCTTCACCGAGGAGGGGCAGGTCAACGCGGTCGAGTCGGTGGACTTCGACGTTCGGGACGGCGAGGTGTTCGGCATCGTCGGCGAGTCGGGGTCGGGTAAGAGTGTGACTGCGCTGTCGGTCATCGACCTCGTGGAGTCGCCCGGCCGCATCACCAGCGGCGAGGTCTGGTATCGCAACCCCGAGTTGGCCGACGAGGTGCGCGACGACGACCCCGAGGCCGTGGCCGGCGACTACGTGGACGTGCGTCGAGTCCCCGAGAACGTCCGACGCGCGCTCCGCGGGCCGTCGTTCGCCACCATCTTCCAAGACCCGATGAGCAGTCTCAACCCCTCGATTACGGTCGGCGAGCAGATAGCCGAGGCGGTCGAGGTTCAGCGCCGGGCGCGGTCGAATCCGCGCTCGACTCGCTCCCGGACGCAGGGGTTCGGATTGGCCGACCTGCTGTCGAGTACGGTCCTGCCGGGTCGAAACTACGTCAGCGACGAGAGCCGCGAGGAGGCCATCGAACTCCTCGAACAGGTCGGGATTCCGGACCCCGCCGACCGGGCCGACGAGTACCCCCACCAGTTCTCCGGCGGGATGCTCCAGCGAGCGATGATAGCCCAAGCCTTGGCGGGCGAACCCGACCTGCTCATCGCGGACGAACCGACCACTGCGCTCGACGTGACGATTCAGGCCCAGATTCTGGACCTCCTGCGGGACTTGCAGGACGAGACGGGCATGAGCATCGTGATGATTACCCACAACCTCGGGGTCATCGCCCGGATGTGCGACCGGGTTGGCGTGATGTACGCCGGGGAAATCGTGGAGCGCGGCGAGTTGGAAGACGTGTTCGACAACCCGGTGCATCCCTACACGCGGGGCCTGCTCGGGTCGATTCCCGACTTGGACGAACCCTCTGCCCGCCTGCAACCCATCGAGGGCAACGTGCCAGACCTCATCGACTCGGAGATGGGCGACCGGTGTTACTTCGCCGACCGGTGTCCCAAGGCGATGGAGCAGTGTCTGAACCACCCGCCGGAGTTCGACGCCGAAACCGGGGAACCGCGCGAGGACGAGGCCACAGCGGGCGAACACGGCGTCCGGTGCGTCCTCGCCCAGCAGGAGTTCGACCCCTCGCGGGCGCTCCCCGAGGACTACTTCGACAGCGACGCCCGGCGCACTTCCAGCGGGGACAGCAGGGATTCAGCCGAGGACGAGGAGGTGAGCGCGGATGACTGACCCCCTCGTTCACGTCGAGGACTTACAGAAGTACTACTACGAGCAGGACAACCTGACCGATAGGCTCCTCGGCAAGGAACCCGAGAGCGTCCAAGCCGTGGACGGCGTGAGCTTCGAGGTCCGAGAGGGCGAGACGCTCGGACTCGTCGGCGAGTCAGGGTGTGGCAAGTCCACGACCGGCGAGACGCTCCTCAACCTCCGGGAACCCACCGGGGGCGCGGTCTACTTCGACGACGAGAACGTCTTCGAGATGGACGACCTGACCGAGTTCCGAAAGCGGTCGCAGGTCGTGTTTCAGGACCCCTTCTCCAGCCTCGACCCGCGGATGACCGCCGGCGAAATCGTCCGCGAACCCCTCGACGTTCACGGCATCGGCACGAAAGCCGAGCGCAGGGAGCGAGTCGCGGAACTGATGGAGCGCGTCGGCCTGTCGGCCGGGCAGGTGGACCGCTATCCCCACGAGTTCTCGGGCGGTCAGCGCCAGCGGGTCGGCATCGCTCGGGCCTTGGCGCTCGAACCGGACTTCATCGTGTGCGACGAACCCGTCTCGGCGCTGGACGTGTCGGTGCAGGCCCAGATTCTCAACCTCTTGGACGACTTGCAGGACGAGTTCGGCCTGACCTACCTGTTCATCGCCCACGACCTCTCGGTGGTCCGGCACATCTCCGACCGGGTGGCGGTGATGTACCTCGGCGAAATCGTGGAGGTCGGTCCGGTCGATGAGATATTCGAGAACCCCGGCCACCCCTACACCGAGGCCCTGCTCGAAAGCGTCCCGCGGGCAGACACCAGCGAACACGGGCGGGAGGTCGATACCCTCTCTGGCGACGTGCCCTCGCCGCGGGACCCGCCCTCGGGGTGCCGGTTCCACACCCGGTGTCCCTACGCCAGAGAGGTCTGCGCGAAGGAGGACCCTGAGGAGTACGCGGTCGAAGGCGACGACTCGGCGGGCCACCGCGCGGCCTGCTTCCGGCGGGTCGAGGACCACGAGTACTGGTCGAGTCCACCGCTCGAAACCGACGAGCAGACGGCCGAGACTGCGGCCGACGACTGAGCGCGAATCGCAGGCGACCGGGGTGAAACCGCGGGAGACGACCGACGCCTCCTCGGTGCGGTTTTCGGCCGTCTGAGGGCCTCGGCATGAATTATCGGGCAGTACCCTTTTCTCCGAGAGGGTGGTGTTTGTCGGACGGAGTGGCGCTCGGCGCGCGCCTCGTCGGGGGTGGTTGGGACGCCGCCGGGGGTGCGGTTCGTACTTCGAGCGTCTTCGACTATACATGAGTCATGACGAGAATCGGGAGACAGTTTTCATCCCGCACGTCTCCGAGAAGGACGTACTGCCAGTCAACAGCGAGAGCGAATCGCTCGACTCGGTGTTTCGAGCGCTGTCCGACCACCGACGGCGATATGTCTGTCACTACCTCTTGCAGGCCGACGACTCGCTCCGCGTGGACGCACTCGCGGAGTTGCTCACAGCGTCGATGACCGAGAAGACCCGCGCAGTGCTGACCTCCGCGGAAATCGAGAAGACCCGGACCGAACTCCGCCGAATCCACCTGCCGAAACTCACCGAGGCCGGTATCGTGGAGTACGACGACGAGCGGGAAGTCGTTCGACTCACCGAGTCACCGGGCGTGGCCAACACCCTACAGGCGGCCGCGGACGTCGATTTAGAACGGTAGCGGTCGCCACAGCGAAGCCACTCGTCTTTCGATGGAATCGTAGCGACCTGCTAGACAGATTGGAATATTTCTTTTAGACGTGATTCTATTGCTAATAGGAACATGGATTTATCCTCGATGTTCGACACCGTGGCGAACGCTCGCCCGAGTATCGTCGGTCTGCTCGACCTGACTATCGCCGGTCTCCTCGGAATCGTTGCTCGCGTCCGGCATCGTTATCTGTCTATGGTCCGTCCACGGAACTATGGCAGACGATTTGACTGCGACGCTTCACACGACGCACGGCGAAATCGAGGTACGACTGTTCGACGAGCGCGCCCCGCGAACCGTCGAGAACTTCGTGAATCTGGCCGAACACGACCCCGCCGCGGACGACGACCCCGCGCCGGACACGACGACGTGGGAGGACCCACAGACCGGCGAGGTCCGCGGTGACGCCCTCTACAACGACGTGCCCTTCCACCGAATCATCGAGGACTTCATGATTCAGGGCGGCGACCCGACCGGCACCGGCCGCGGCGGCCCCGGCTACGAGTTCGAAGACGAGTTCCACGACGAACTCCGCCACGACGGCGCGGGCGTCCTCTCGATGGCCAACAGCGGCCCCGACACCAACGGCTCGCAGTTCTTCATCACCCTCGACGCCCAACCGCATCTGGACGACCGCCACGCCGTCTTCGGCGAGGTCGTAGACGGCATGGATGTGGTCGAGGAGATCGGCTCGGTCCCGACCGACCACAACGACAACCCCAACGAGGACGTGACGCTCGAACGCGTCGAGATTCACGACTAAACGCGCCGCTCTTTCCTTTTGGCACAGCCCTTTCGAGTTAGTCGGACTAGCAGTTACGGGGTAGGTGCGGCTCTGGCGCCATCAGCGAGGCGGCGGAGTCACCGTGACGACAGTGCTGGGTGATTCGCCAGCTATCTGCCTGCAACCACCGGAAGACAAACCGCGTCTTCCGAGGTGTTGCAAATCGAAGATTTGCCACATCACGAAAATCTTCGATTTTCGCCGGTTACACTCGCTTCGCTCGCGTGACTGCGCGAAGCGTCCGGGCGAGGTTGGCCGCTCGCTGGTACTTCAACCCTCGTGCGAGCAGGTCGGGTTTCAACCATGGACGCGACCACTTCCTTGCCCGGCCGCGAAGACCGAAACCCACTTCGGGGAGAGTCGTCAATCCCCACCTGCGCGAGGGTTGCCGAGCGGCCAAAGGCGGCGGGCTTAAGACCCGCTCTCGTAGGAGTCCATGGGTTCGAATCCCATCCCTCGCATCTTTCTCGGCGCGCTACGCCGCGAGCGCCTCGTGCGCTCGCATCCTCAGCGCCCGTGAAAATCGGTTACAGTCGAAAAAGAGACCAAGCGTTGTCGACGTTGTTTCCATCAGTCGAAACCCACATTCCTCCGAACGACCTATCCAGACCCAATGACCGACGAGTCCGTCGAACGCGCCTTCCGCGAGCATCCCGATTTCGAGAAGACCGCCGAAAACCAGTTCGAGACGCCCCAAAAGCCGTTTCCCGGCGTCGTCACCGTAACCGACGAGGACGACACACCGGACGCCCACCACTACGAGGTCGAGGTCCGGGCACCCATGCTCGACGCCGTGGTCGAAGGCGAGGCCGTCGCCGAAGTCGTCGAAGATGGCTGGTTCGAGACGCTGGAACTCCGACTGGACGACGCCTACACCGTCACCAACGCCGATTCGGCCGAACCGCCCGAAATCCAGCGCGAGGGGGCCGGCGAGGACGCCGAGGTGGTCGTCACCCTCGAATTCGACCGCGAAAATCCCGAGTACGCCGCCGAGGACGCGCTGGCGGTCGTAGAGTACGTCGAGGGGACGTGGGTGCAGGGAATCATCCCCGGTTACGACTACCGGGACCCCGCCGCCGGACTGCGCGAGCGCGCGAGACAAAATTACGACGAGGGCGGCGCTGGCGGTCGGGGCGACAGCAGTCGAGGCGGTGGCGGTCGGGGTCCCGGTGGTTCCGGCGGCGCACCGATGTAGCCCGACCGAGAGACCGGCTAGTCCATGGCGATGTAGGTCTGGGTGTCCTCGACGCCCTTGACGCCCTGAATCCCGTCGGCCGCGATTTCCTTCACGTCGGCGGGCGAGTCTACGTCTAACTTGGCGATGATGTCCACGTCGCCCGCCACGATGTGGGCGTCGATGACGCCGTCGAGGTCCATGATGGAGTTTTTGAGCCTGTCCGCCTCGCCCGTGTTCGCCTTGACCATGACGTATGCGGTAACCATGTCAGTTGCCTCCCGTCATCGCTTGTGCAGTCTCTCTGCTGGCGTCGCCCACCAGAATCTGTCGCACGTCCTGTAGCACCGTGAAGTCCGCCAGCACCGCCACCCGGTCGCCGACCTCGAGCGAGTCGTCGGGAAGTGGAATCCCCATCGCCTCGTCGGCCTTTCCGAAGGCGAGAATCCGGGAGTTAGCGGGAAGCGAGAGTTCGCTGATGGAGTAGCCCTTGACCGGCGACTCGTCGGTAATCGTGAGTTCCACGACCTGCAAGTTCTGGGCGATGTCGGCGATGGCCCGGACGTTACCGCCCATCAGGGCGTTCTTCGCCGCGATGGCTCCCAGACGCTCGGGGTAGACCACCTCGTCCACGTCGCTGGCGAACTTCCGGTAGATGTCCTCGCGGTAGTCCTCGTCGATGCGCAGGACGGTCCGACACCCGTAGTGCTTGCCCACCATGCACCCAGCGAAGTTGACGTTCAGGTCGCCGGTGAGCGCCCCGACCGCATCGGCGGATTCGAGGTCGGCCTGCTTCAGCACCTCCTCGCGGGCACCGTCACCTTCCACCACCTCGAAGTCGTCGTTCCGGGCGCGTTCGACTTTGTTGGCGTCGGCCTCGACCAACGTGACTTCGTGGCCCTCCTCGCGGAGGACGCGGGCCGTGCGAAGCCCTACCCGACCCGAACCAATGATAACGAATCGCATGGTAACGCTTACGCGGGACTGGTTGAATAAGTTTTCTCCGTCCCAAAGGTTTTTCTCGTATGGTACAGAACCACACAGTGCGATGGTTCACGCTTTTATCATGGTGAAAACGGCCGCTGGACGCTCCGAGGACGTAGTAGACGCGGTTCGGGGGTTAGACCGCATCTCGGAGGCCCACGTCGTCGCGGGCGAGTTCGACATCATCGTGGAAGCCGACGCCGACGAGGTGTATCAGGTACTCCACGCCGCCTCGTCGGACATCTCGGGAATAGACGGGGTGGCCGATACCAAGACCTACATGGCGCTCGACTGACCGGGCGAACAGCCGATTTCGGCTGTCCCGATTCGACTCAGTGGTCTAGCTCCTGCACGTCGTTCTCCGCGAGGAAGGAGTCCAGCCACGCCTTCTGGTCTTGCAGGTTCGGCGGCAGGTCGGCGTACACCCGGTCGAACACGTCGTGGGGGTCGCCCGGTTCGACCGACTCGGCGCGCTCGACCGCTTCGTCCAGCTCGGCGTCAACTTCGTCCTCGACTTCGGCGACGAACTCGTCGTCCAACACGCCCTGCTCGCGGAGGTACTCCTCGTAGCGTTCGAGGGGGTCGGCAGTCCGCCAGTCGGGCAGGTCCCGTGCGGCCTCCTCGTACTGACTCGGGTCGTCACTAGTCGTGTGGGCACCCTGTCGGTAGGTCAGACTCTCGACCAGTACGGGGTCGCCGTCGCGGGCCGAATCGAGGGCCTCGGCGACCGTCTCGCGGACCGCGAGTGGGTCGTTGCCGTCAACCTGCACGCCCTCGAACCCGTAGGCGTCGGCTTTCTGGGCGATGGTGTCCGAAGCGGTTTGGCGGTGACGAGGCAGGCTAATCGCCCACTCGTTGTTCTCGCAGAAGAAGACGGTCGGCGCGTCGAAGACGCCCGCGAAGTTCAGGCCCTCGTGGAAGTCGCCCTCGCTGGTCGCGCCGTCGCCGAAGTAACAGAGCGCGGCGTGGTTCGTCTCGTCGCCATCCACGTCCTGTCGGTAGTTCATCGCCATCCCTGCCCCGGCGGCGTGAGGAATCTGGGTAGCGATAGGGACCGCTTGGGGGAAGTTAGGGACCTCGTGGCCCGAGTGGAACTCCGGCATGCCACGCCGGAACAGCAGGACGTCGCTCATCGGCACGTCGCGGGCGATTTGCATCGCGTTCGACCGGTAGGTCGGGAAGAGCCAGTCGTCGTCTTCCATCGCCAGCGCGGCACCGACCTGCGAACCCTCTTGGCCCTTGTAGGGCGGCCAACTGCTCATCCAGCCTCTGCGCTGGAGCGCCAGCGCTCGCTCGTCGAACGCTCTCGCTCGAACCATGTCCCGGTACGTTTGTCGGGCCTCCTCGGGCGAAAACGGCGTCTCCGAGAGGTCCCGCTCGCCGATGATGCGGTTCATGCGCCGCGATTTGTCCGCCCCTCGCATAGTGGTTCCGGAAAAAACTGCGCCCGAATCGGACCACCCAAACAACCTTGCATGCGCATGTCCAACCCGAGTTGCATGAGCGTCATCGCGGAGTTGTCCGTTCCCGTCGAGGACTTCCCGCTCGGGCAGGCACTCGACGCGACCCCCGAGATGCAGGTCGAACTGGAGCGCATCGTACCCACCGGCGGGGGCGCACTCCCATTCTTCTGGGTGTGGGGTGACGACGTGAGTACGTTCGTCGGCGCGCTACGGGACAACTCCGGCATCGAGAGCGTCGCAGTGTTGGACGAAGTGGACAACGGCGCGCTGGTCCGGGCGGTCTGGTCGGACAAACCCGGCCTTATCGAGGGCGTCCTTCGGTCGGAGGCCACGCTGTTAGAGGTCCGGCGACGCGATAGCGTGTGGGAGTTCCGACTCCGGTCACCCGACCGCGGGGGCATCGTGAACCTCCAGCGCTACTGCGCCGACAACGACATCGACCTCCGACTCAACTGGATTCACACTCTGACCGAAGTCGAGGCCGGCCAGCAGTACGGACTGACCGACGACCAGCGAGCGACCATCGTGACCGCCTTCGAAGCGGGCTACTTCGACGAGCCGAGAGAAACGACCTTAGAGGAGATTTCCGAACAGTTCGACATCTCTCCTCGGGCAGTCTCGAAGCGAATGCGCCGAGGACTCCGGAACCTCGTCGCGGCCACGCTGGTCACCGACGACTGAAACCTATTTAAAACCCTTCGCTGACGAACCCCCGAGGGTACGCTGTCGGGGCGCTAGTGTTCGACGTAGCGACTCTACAGAGACCGTCGTGGTCTGCGAGTTCGAACATCCATGAGCGAGAAGCAATCAGCACTCGACCCCGGAACGGTACTGACGTACGAAGTAGCCGACGACCAGTCCCTCAGCGAGGGCGTCGTGGCGGCGGTCGCCGCGGTGTCGAACACGGACCCGGCCACGATGGACCCGCTGGC
The DNA here is from genome assembly GCF_029338375.1 of Halorussus lipolyticus. Taxonomy (NCBI): domain Archaea; kingdom Methanobacteriati; phylum Methanobacteriota; class Halobacteria; order Halobacteriales; family Haladaptataceae; genus Halorussus; species Halorussus lipolyticus. The sequence goes on from NZ_CP119804.1 coordinate 1,570,920, forward strand.
CGAGGCTATCGACCCCGACGCCTTAGACGCCCTTTTCGCCGACCAATACGACGGGACGCCCCGGTCGGGAGGACGCACCCGGTTTTCCTTCTTCGGCTACGAACTCGTCGTGACCGGCGACGGCCTCGTCTCCGTGGTGGACGCGCCGCGGTAGCCTCGTTTCTCCCGTCGTCCACCGCCGCAGTTTCAGGGTCGCCAGTCGGCCGACGACTCGCTATCGCCGATTCCCCAACGATTATCGCCTCTCCGGCGCACGTCTCTGCCATGACAGCGGCGGCAGACTACATCTTCACGAACGCAGAAGTCCACACGCTCGGCGAACCGGGCGAGGAGGCCGAGGCGGTGGCGGTCCGCGACGGCGAAATCGTGCGTGTAGCTGACGAGTACGAAGTCGAGTTTCTGAACGGCGTCGAGACCGAGGTGGTGGACCTCGGTGGGCGGGTCCTCCTGCCGGGGTTCATCGACGCTCACACGCACCTCCAGCATCTGGGGCGCTCGCTGGTCCACGCCGACCTCTCGGTGGCCTCCTCGCCCGGCGACTGCGTGGAGTTGCTCGCCGAGACGGCAGACGCCGCCGACGCGAGCGACGAGGCGGACGACGACTGGATTCTCGGGTTCGGCTACGACGAGAGTACGTGGGACGACTCCCGATACATCGACCGCGAGGACTTAGACGCCGTGAGCGACGAGCGCCCGATTGCGGCCTTCCGCGAGGACATGCACATCGCGGCGGTCAACTCGGTCGCGCTGGACCGCTACGTCGCCGAGATGCCCGACGACGACGTTCACGCCGAGGAGGGCGAACCCACGGGCGTCATCGTCGAGGAGGCCGTGGACGTAATCTACGAGGCCATCGAACCCGACACCGAACAGACCCGCGAACTCGTGACGGCCGCCCAGCGCGAGGCCAACCGGTTGGGCGTCACGGGCGTCCACGACATGGTTCGGGACTCGCGCGCCCCCGAGGTCTACCGCCAGATGGACATGGACGGCGACCTCTCGCTTCGCGTGCGAATCAACTACTGGTCGGACCACCTCGACGCTCTCGTGGAGACCGGACTACGGACCAACCACGGGAGCGAGTTCGTCCGGACCGGCGGCGTCAAGACGTTCACCGACGGGAGTTTCGGCGGTCGGACCGCCAAACTCTCGGACCCCTACGCCGACGCCGACGACGCCGAGGAGGTCGAAGACGACGAGACCGGCCAGTGGGTCGTCTCGCCCGACGAACTCCGGGAACTCGTCGCCGAGGCCGACGGCGCTGGCTTCCAGATGACCGCCCACGCCATCGGCGACGAAGCGGTCGATGCAGTCCTGTCGGCCTACGCCGAGACCGACAGTCCCGGTGAGGCCCGCCACCGGGTCGAACACGCCGAACTCACCGACGACGAGGCGGTCGAGAAGTTCGCCGAATCGGGCGTGGTGGCCTCGGTCCAGCCGAATTTCCTGAAGTGGGCCCAAGAGGGCGGTCTCTACGACGAGCGCCTCGGCACCGAGCGCAGAGAGCGGTCGAACCGCTACGCCGACCTGCTGGAAGCGGGCGCTCCGCTGGCGTTCGGGAGCGACTGTATGCCCCTCGACCCCCTGTTTGGAATCCACCAGACGGTCAACGCGCCCGCCGAGCGCCAGCGCCTCTCGGTGACGGACGCCCTGCGGGCCTACACCCGCGGCGCGGCCTACGCCGGGTTCGACGAGGACCGATTGGGAACGATTGCGGAGGGCAAAAGGGCGGATTTGGTGGCGCTCGAACGCTCGCCGTGGGAGCATCCCGAGGACATCGAAAACATCGACGTGGCGCTGACGATTGTGGACGGCGACGTGGTGTACGACGGTCGGTGAGTCGAGTCGGCGATGCGGTAGACGGCCGGAGAGACAGGTCGGCGGTCTCTCCCGCCACTGAGAAATATCTGCCAGTTTTTAGAAATCAAATAGTTGTCTTAGAGAATCGTATTTATTTCCGTTGGCGCTCGCGGACCGCTCGCAGTCGAAGCTGTCGCCGAGACGAACTCCCGACCGGTTTCGGTTCGTGCGCCGAGACCGTTTGACTCGTCACCGAACGAGAAAGCCAACAGCACCGGAACCAATTCACCGCCCAGCTATGAAGAGAAAATATTTTCAATACTGGCCACCGAAGTCTGTTGCAATCGGAGGTGGCTGACTGTGCCAAAAATGGAAACGGCGGACATCGAAACAGACCTGAGCCTCTTCAAATACGACAACCTCGAGCAGTTGCCCGAGGCCTACCGCGATTTGGACGAGGAGGAACGGCGTGACCGAATCGAGACGGCGAAGGCCGAGTTGGGCGACGACCTCGTAATCTTGGGCCACAACTACCAGCGCCGGGAAATCGTCGAACACGCCGACTTCATCGGCGACTCCTACCAGTTGAGCGTCGAGGCCGCCGAGGCGGACGCCGAATACGTCGTCTTCGGGGGCGTGACGTTCATGGCCGAGTCAGCCGACATCATCACCGACGACGACCAGACCGTCATCCTCCCCTCGATGGAGGCGTCCTGCCCGATGGCCGGGATGGCCGAGGCCCTGCAAGTAGACGCCGCGTGGGCCGAGATTACGAACGCGGCCCCCGACGCCGACATCATTCCCATCACGTACATGAACTCCTACGCCGACCTGAAGGCCTTCTGCGCCGAACAGGGCGGCGCGGTGTGTACCTCCTCGAACGCCGACAAGGTGTTCGAGTGGGCATTCGAGCAGGGCGACAAGGTGCTGTTCCTCCCCGACAAGCACCTCGGCGAGAACACCGCCCACCGCCTCGACATGGCCGAGTCCATCGCCGAGTGGGACCCGTGGGACCCCGAGGGCAAAGACGCCGAGGAGGTCGCTCGGAGCGACATCATCCTCTGGGACGGCTACTGTCAGGTCCACGAGCGATTCCGCGCCGACCACATCGAACAGGTCCGCGACGAGTACGACGACGCCAACGTCATCGTCCACCCCGAATGCCGGCGCGAGGTCGTTGAGGCCGCCGACGTGGCCGGAAGCACCGCGACAATCTGCCAGACAGTCGAGGACGCAGACCCCGGCGAGACGTGGGCCATCGGCACCGAGATTCACCTCACCAACCACCTCCAGCGGTGGCACCCCGAGGTCAACGTCGTGCCCCTCTGTGGCGACGCCTGCATGGACTGCAACGCGATGCGCCAAATCGACCCCAACTACCTGACGTGGGTCCTCGAAGAACTGGTCGCGGGCCGCGAGCGCAACGTCATCGAAGTCGCCCCGCAGGAGGCCGAACTGGCGGACGTAGCCATGCAGAGGATGCTGGATATTTGACCATGACCGAGAACACCCCCACCGACTCCGACACCCCTACTGACTCCGGCACCCCCACCGAGGCCGACGTGCTGGTCGTCGGAAGCGGAGTCGCCGGATGCGCCGCGGCGCTCTCGGCCGCCCGCGAAGGCGCGGAGGTCCTCGTCGTCACCAAGGCCGAGCGTCCCGAACAGACCACCTCCCACTGGGCGCAGGGCGGGGTCGCCACGACGCGCTCGGACCCCGAGGCCTTCGAGCGGGACATCATCGAGGCCAGCGCCGACACCGCCGACCCGGAGGCGGTCGAGGTGCTGGTCGAGGACGCCCCCGAAGCGGTCGAGGACGTGCTGGTCGAGACGCTGGACGTGCCATTCGACCGAAATCCCGACAGTTCGGACTTCGACTACGGGCAGGAAGCGGCCCACTCCGAACCCCGCATCCTCCACGTCAACGCCAGCACCGGCAAGCACCTCCTCGGACCCTTCCTGAACCACCTCGACGACCACGAGCGAGTCACCGTCCGGGCCGACACCGCCGCGCTCGACCTCATCACCCACGAGGGCCGGGTCCACGGCGCTGTCGTGGAACAGGACGGCGAGCGCGAGTCGGTCTTCGCGGGCGCGACGGTCCTCGCCACCGGCGGCATCGGCGCGCTCTACCGGAACTCCACGAACCCCGAGACGGCGACCGGCGACGGGATTGCGATGGCCGCCCTCGCGGGGGCCGACGTGGAGGACATGGCGTACATCCAATTCCATCCGACCGCCTATGCCGGCGAGGACCCCTTCCTCGTCAGCGAGGCGGTCCGAGGAGAGGGCGCGCTCCTCCGGAACGCCGACGACGAGCGATTCATGCCCGACTACCACGAGGACGCCGAACTCGCCCCGCGCGACGTGGTTGCCCGCGCAGTCGCGGACGAGCGCGAGCGCACGGGCGGGGTGTATCTAGACGTATCCCCGCTACGCTTCGCCGAGTCGTTCCCGGACCTCGCCGAGAAGTGCGAGGCCCGCGGCGTGGACTGGGAGTCGGGCATCCCGGTCGAACCGAGCGAGCATTTCCTCTGTGGCGGCATCGCGGTGGACGACCGCGGCCGGACCGACTTGGACCGCCTCTTTGCGGTCGGCGAGTGCGCCCGGACCGGCGTCCACGGCGCGAACCGCTTGGCGTCCACGAGTCTGCTGGAGGGTCTCGTCTGGGGCCTGCGCGCCGGGGAGTCCGCTGTCGGATTCGACCCGGAGCGCGTCGAAGCGCCGGACCTGCTGGACAGGGACCCCGACCTGCCCTCCGGATTCGCCCGCGAGAAGTTCGTCCGCCTCCGGAGAGTGATGGACGAGCAGGTGGGTCTGCGCCGGACGCCCGACGGACTTCAGCGTGCGACCGCGGTTCTCCGGCGACTCAAGGGCGAGGTGGACGCCTACACCCGGACCAGAACCTCGCGGAGCCTCTACGAACTCCGGAACGCCAGCGTGGTCTCCCTGCTGGTCGCCCGGCAGGCGATGGACGCCGACCCCGTGGGATGCCACGCGCTCGCCGAAGACGAATCGGACGCCGACGACGAGGAGGCCGAGGCCCGTGCGGGTGACTGACCGGAAAGTCGAGGACTGGCTACGTGAGGACGTGGGCCACCGCGACGTGACCAACCACGTCCCCGGCGAGACCACGGGCCGACTCGTCGCCAAGGAGTCGGGCGTCGCGGCCGGCCTCGATGCTGGGGCGGCCGTCTTCGACTATCTCGACGTGGACTGCGAGGCCACCGTCGATGCGGGCGAGGAGATTTCGCCGGGCGACGTTCTGCTGGAAGTCGAGGGTCCCGCCGAGTCGGTCCTCCGGGGCGAGCGAGTCGCGGTCAACGTCGCGGGCCACGCCTCGGGCGTGGCGACGAAGACCCGCCGAGCGGTCGAGTCTGCGCGCGAGGTCAGCGACGAGGTGGCCATCGCGGGCACCCGGAAGACCACGCCCGGCCTCCGGGGCGTCGAGAAGCGCGCGATTGCGGCGGGCGGCGGGGACACCCACCGCCTCACGCTCTCGGGGATGGTCATGGTCAAGGACAACCACGTCGCCGAGATGGGGATGGCGGAGGCCGTCCGGCACTTCCGCGACGAGAAGTCCTTTGCCACCAAAATCGAGGTCGAAGTCGAACGCCCGGAAGACGCGGCGCGGGCCGCGGAGGCCGGGGCCGACATCGTTCTGCTGGACAACATGACGCCTGCGGAGGTTTCAGAAGGTGTCGAGGTGCTTCCGGAGGATGTGCTTGCAGAAGCCAGCGGTGGAATTGGAATTTCGGACGTGCCGGAGTACGCCGGGACCGGCGTGGACGTGATTTCGATGGGGTCGCTGACGCACTCGGCTGATACGTTGGACCTCTCGTTCCGAACTGGCGGCCAATAAATAGTTTCTTTTAACTGCATTTGCGTTTCTTTGAGCAATATATAGCGATGTGTTCCGAATCGGAGACAAATAGCGCTAGCTTCAGGTGTGAGCAACGCCGTCTGCCGCAACCGCCCCGCACCGCCCCGCAACTGCGGACCACACCCTCCCCAACCGACTGCGTTGCTCGGTCGTCGCTCCCTTCGGTCGCTTCTCCCACGCTACTCATCCCTCGCGCGGTTGGCGCGACCACTTGCGGGTCGCGCCAGCGCGCGCCGAACCGTCGGGTCGAATTAGCGCGCGCCGGGACGGAAGTCGAAATTTGGTGTTCGACAGCCTACTCCAGCAGGTTCTGCCCGGTCATGGCTTTCGGCTGTTCGACGCCGATGAGCGAGAGGAGCGTCGGCGCGATGTCGCAGAGCGACCCGCCGTCACGGACCGTCCGGCCGCCGTCGTCGCCCTCAGGGGTGAGGTAGACCAGCGGGACCAGATTGTAGGTGTGGGCGGTGTGGGGGTTCTCCGGGGTGCCCATGTCGTCTGCGTTGCCGTGGTCGGCGGTGACGAGGACGTGCCCGCCTGCGCTCTCGACGGCTTCCACGAGTCTGCCCAGTTGGGCGTCCACGGCTTCGACCGCTTGCACCGCGGCGTCGAAATCGCCGGTGTGGCCCACCATGTCCGGGTTGGCGTAATTGAGGACCAGCACGTCGGGGTCGTCGCTCTCGATGGTCGAGATGGCGGTGTCCGTGACCTCCTCTGCGCTCATCTCGGGTTGCTGGTCGTAGGTCGGCACGTCCGGCGACTCGACGATTTTCCGGACCTCGCCGTCGAACTCGACTTCCCGCCCGCCGTTGAGGAAGTAAGTGACGTGGGCGTACTTCTCGGACTCGGCAATGCGGAGTTGCGTGAGACCGTGGCCCGCGAGGACTTCGCCGAGGGTGTCCTCGGGTTGGTGAGGCGGGAAGGCGACGGGGAGGCCGAACTCCTTGTCGTACTGGGTCATCGTCGCCAAGCGAATCTCGGGCGGCGAGGTGTCGAACTCCCAAACCGGGTCGATGTCGGCCAGCATTCGGGTCAGTTGGCGGGCGCGGTCAGACCGGAAATTGAAGAAGACCGCGGCGTCGCCGTCCGAGAGGGCGGGACCGCCCTCGATGGTGGTCGGTTCCACGAACTCGTCGGTCGTGTCGCGCTCGTAAGACTCGCGGACCGCTTCGACCGCCGAGGAGGCCTCCCACTCGGCCTCGCGGTTCACGATGGCGTCGTAGGCGCGCTTGGTTCGCTCCCAGTTCTGGTCGCGGTCCATCGCGTAGTATCGTCCGGAGACGGTGGCCACGTCGCCGGTTCCCTCGCGCTCTACGACCGCCTCCAATTCGCCGAGGAACTCCTCGCCGCTCTCGGGCGGGGTGTCCCGACCGTCGGTGAAAGCGTGGGTGACCGCATCGACGCCGCGCTCGGCGGCCAACTCGATGAGCGCGTAGAGGTGGCGCTGGTCGGAGTGGACTCCTCCCTCGCTCACCAGTCCCATGAAGTGAACGCATCCGTCGTTCTCTTGGGCGTACTCGAATGCGGCGTCGATGGCGTCGTTGTCACCCAACTCGCCCGCCTCGATGGCGTCTTCGATGCGGGTGTACTCCTGTTTGACCACCCGGCCCGCGCCGATGTTGAGGTGGCCGACCTCGCTGTTGCCCATCTGGCCCTCGGGCAGTCCGACCCGCCGCCCGGTGACGTTCAGGGTGCCGTAGGCCCCCGCCTCGGCGTACCGGTCGAAGTTCGGCGTGTCGGCGGCCTCGATGGCGTTGCGTCCGCCGTCCTCGCTGTCTCGCGGCTTCGCCGCTCGATTTTCCGAGGCGTTCGCCTCGCTACCTACTCCCCAGCCGTCGAGAATGATGAGCGCGGCTTTCATGCGCGACAGGAGGGCGTCGCGTCCTAACTACCCTTCGGCTTTCGGGAACCCAATCCTTTTTGCGGAGTTGGCGAGAACCCAACGTCCATGACGCTCGACCCGGTGCATTTCGACGGCATTGCGGGCCTCGCCGACCGCATCGACTACGACGCCGAGGACCGCGACCACCGGGAGTTCGCAACCGACCTCTGGAACAGTCAGTTCGACCCGCTTCAGGACGACGACTTCGAAACCGTCCTCGAACCGATAAACGAGGTAGCCAGAAAGCGAGTTACTGCGGAGGAAATCGCGTTAGAAGACGAACCGTTCCCGACGACGCACGGTCTGGACGCCGGGACACTCAACCCCCGACCGTTCAAAAACGGAATCGTCCTCGACGTGGCCCACGCCGCGATGAGTGCCACTCCTTCGAATCTTGACCTTCACGACTGTCGGACGGTGGTGAAGGCAGTTCACTTGAACGACACGTCCGCAAAGTTCCAAACCGACTGGGAGTCGTACAACAGCGGGAGCAAGCGCCGCATCGTCCACACCCACCTTCCCGAAAACCAATACGAGCAGGACGCCGTCCACGCACTCGCGCTCTATCTCGCCGAAAGCCAGCACGCCATCGACAACGCCGAGCGCGTTTCCGACTTTCTCCTCCTCGACGGACCGGTATACCCGAAAGGACTCGTCCGGTGGCAATCCCGGAGTCCTTCTTTGGAAGACCTTCTGGATTCTGACGACGTGAGTCAGATTTTCGATAACTACGTCAGACTGGTCGAGGAGTTCGCAGAGCGAAACATCCCGCTTGCCGGGTTCGTCAAGAACGTCTCTGCGAAAACTATCGTTCGGACGCTCAAGAAGCGAAGCGACATCGGGCCGATTCCGTGGGCACACGACGCCGCGTTCTTCTCGCAGGTTCTCGAACGCCGAGAAAAAGTCGGCGACGAGTACGAGCGCTTGACCGACGATTTGACGCTGACGAACTGGTTCCTCTCGAAGGCCGGTGCAGACAACTTCTTTGCTAAAGAGGACAATCGCTATCTCGACCGCAAACTCGACCCCGAGCAGTATCGGGTCGCGTTCTGTATCGTCTACGACCCTCGTCGGGACCTCGTGTTCAAGGTGGAAACCCCGAAGGTCTTTGCGACTGACGAAACGCTCCGAACGAAAATCGAACGCCAAATTCTCCAAGAGGTCGCTCTCCAGCGTGGCCCACCGCGCGCCATCTCGAAGGCCGACGAGTTGGCGGCTATCGACCGCGGAAGTGCCAGCTCGCTCATCGACTCGTTCGAGGACTCGCTGAACACCGAACTGGACGAGAACTACAACGCGATTCGATGGGGCAGAGACTACTGAGAACCTGACTTCGGGATGCGCTCGGTGAAACAGCCACCGGCAGGCGCTTGACCTGACAATCCCCGGTTTGGGTGGACTGAAAGGGGCCGCGGGTTCGCGTTCACTTCAGTCGTCTGTGCAGGCTAGTATTTCGTGCGCGCAGAACTGCGCGCACGAAATATCCTGCTCAGCGACCGCGAGCCCGCGGGGGCTTTCTAACTCGAAACGACCGAATCGCTGTCCCTTCGACTGCCAACTCCGCGTCTGTTACTCGTCGCCCGGAGAAATAGACGAGACGCTGAAAGACAATTTACTGGGGTTCTGCGGCCTCGGCTTCCTGCTTCTCCACCGAAATCTCCACGTCGTCGGCGTCGATGCCGATGCGGACGAACTGGGTCCGGATGTGTTCGCGCGCGGCCTCCTCGGCCTGCTCGCGGGTGTCGAACCCGCGGGGCATCGGCGACTCGAAGGCGACGTTGACCTCCTCGCCGTCCACCTTCTGGACGGTGCCGCCGCTCTCGACCTGATAGAACTCGTCGCAGACCCAGACGTAGGGGGCGTCCTCGTCGGGCGCGCCCTTGAACCGCGGCGCGCGCTCTCCACGCTCGTACAGCGTCCCGGTCAGGGTGGTGCCCCCTGCTTCGCCACGGATGAGTAGCATAGAACGGATGTAGCACGTCAGGAGATAAAAGGGGCGCGCTCGCACGAAATTTCCGGGGTAGCGAAGACCGAGCGTCTCGGAATTCGAGGACGCGAGTGTCTGTTATTCCGTTTAGGGAATGAAAAACAATTTCTTAAGATAGGTTATTATTTCCCCGGCTCCGCACGCGCCGAGGAGGCCACCGGTCGCCCCACCAGTCGCCCCGGAGGGAAACCTGTTTGTCCCATGCGCCCATTGCCGAGGAACGATGAGTGACCCCGACCCCGGCGATTTCACTCGGCCCAGTGCTGACGGCGACTCGGAGGCGTCCGAGTCGTCGACCTTCGAGACCGACGATTTCGACGCGGACGACTCCGGCCTTGACACCTCCCCTGACCCCGGCGACTTCGAGGCCTCCTCGACCGCCAGCGCGGGCGACGAAACGGAGTTCGACCAGATGGACACCAACCCCGCAGGACGCGACCGGGGCATCGGCACCCTGTCTGCGGCCGAGGGCCTGCGCATCGGCGAGGACGACGACGAGACCCACCTCCAAGCCTACGTCACCGCCGACAACCGCGAGGAGGTCCGGGTCGGCCAGTATCTCCTCGTGCCCTATCCCGACGACGAGAAGCTATTCTGCCGAATCTGCGGATTGGAGTACTTGCAGGAGTACCGGGTAGACGACGCCACCGAAATCCACGCCAAGCGCGCGATGCGCCGGGACGAAATCGAGGAGACCGACTACAAACTCATGGCGGACCTCGAACCGGTTGCAGTCCTTTATAAGGATGGAACCGGCCCGGACGCCGACCTCAAGCGTCGGATGACCGACCGCGTACCCAAGCCCAAGTCGGTCGTCCGCGAGGCCGACGACAAGTCCGAAATCAAGACCGGCCTCAAGATGCCCGAGAACGGCGTGTTCCTCGGCCACCTCTCGGTCGGCGGCGAGAAGGTTCGGACCGCCGCGGAACCACCGACCATCGACTACCGACTCAAGGACGACTACGACGACGGCGACCCCCTCGTGTTCCGCCACACCCTCGTCGCCGGGGGCACCGGGTCGGGCAAGACCCACGGCGCGAAGAACATGCTCCGGCAGTTCCTCGCCGACGAGCGCAGATACGAGATGGAGGACGGCGCGTCCCGCCGGACAGCGGTCGTCCAGTTCGACCCGCAGGACGAATACGCCCAGATGCACGACGACAACCCCGACGTGACTCGGGACGACGAACGCAAGTGGGAGTCCGAGAACATCGCCCACGGCGGCCACGACGACACGCTCGTCCTCGCCCCGAAAGAGGACGGTGTTTCTTACTCGGCGGACAACCACCGCGCCGAGTACGAATCATTCACGATTCCGTTCTCGATGGCACGCACCCGACCGTGGCTGGTCGCGGGAAGTTCGCTGAACGAAAACCAGTATCCCGCGCTGAAGGAACTCCTGAATCGATTCTTTGGACAGTACCCAGACGGAACGTACCAGCAGTTCCGCTCGTTCCTCGACGACCCCGCACTCAAAGAGGAACTCGACGAGTCCGGGAAAATCCACGAAGCCACCTACGACGCCGTTAAGCGCCGAGTTCGTGCGATTCCGAGCGGCATCTTCGACCAGAGCGCAGAACCCATCACCGAACTCGACCACAAACTGGTCCGTTCCGGCGGACTGACCATCGTTCCGACGTATCACCTCACCTCCAGTCGGGCGAAAGAGATGTTCGTCCTCGCCGTCTCCAGTCTCCTCATCGATGAAAAGCTATCGAACAACCCGAAACACGACCGCATCAAGGAGACGCCCCTCGTGGTCGGGATGGACGAAGCCCACAACTTCCTGACCGACGCCGATAACGTGCAGGCCCGGAAGGTCATCGGGAAGTTCACCGACGCCGCCAAGCAGGGCAGAAAGGAGCGCCTCGGACTGTTCCTCATCACCCAAGACCCACAAGACATCGCCGAACCGGTCTTCAAGCAGGTCAACACCACCGTCGTCCTGAATCTGGGCGACGAGGACGCCATCAAGAGCGTCAACATCCCCTCGAAGTTGGAGGGGAAGGTCCCTTACATGGAGAAGGGTCAGATGGTGGTCTACTCGCCGGACAACTCCGAACCGGTCGAGATTATCGGTCTCTCGAAGTGCGTCACGAAGCACGGCCGCGACTGAATAGTCAAGCCATCGACACCTGTTGGTTCGCCGAAACCAACCTACTTTTTTATTGGTTGGTTCTGTTGTAACGCCTGAGATGGATATCTCTCTGACGTGGCTGGCGCTCGGGCCGTTCTCGGCCTTCGTCATGTCGCTATACTTCCTCTGGCATCTCTGGCCCTACCGCGACGAACCGGGCGGTGGGCTACTTATCGCTACTGTCGTCTGTGAGGGCATCTGGACCGGGGCCTACGGGTTCGCGCTTCTGGTCTTCGACCCCGTGGTCCGACAACTGCTCGAGATACCCATCTGGTTCGGCAAAAGCTTCATCACGGTGTTCTTCCTCGCCTACGCCCTCGAATACACCGGCCGGGCCGAAATCGTCCGGTCGAAGTGGATGTTCCTCCTCGGCGGGATACAGTTGAGTTCGGTCATGCTCGTGGCGACCAATCCGCTCCACCAACTCGCGTGGAGCAACTACCACATCGACCCGATTTTCGGCGCGGCCACGGTGGCGTACACCCACCAGATGTGGCTCTACATGTCGATGCTCATGTTCTACTCGCTGACCACCGTCGCGCTGTTGTTGCTCTTGGAAGCGTTCGTGAGTTACGGGTCGGTCTACCGCGGCCAGACCGTCGTGGTCGCGCTGTCGTTTTTCGCGCCGTTCGTCGCAAACGCGGCGTGGCTATTCAAGTGGGTTCCGCATCCGGGTCTCAACCTCACCACGACGACGCTGACGATTCACCTCGCGCTGGACTTCTACGGTCTCTTTCACCTCGACATGTTCGAACAGTCGCCCGCGGCCCGGCGGGTCGGCGAGCGCGCCGCTATCCACGACCTCGGGACACCGGTCCTCATCATCGACACCAAACACCGGGTCATCGACGTGAACGAGGAGGCCCAGCGCGTGTTCGGCATCGACGCGGTGGGCGACATCGGCGGTCGGTTGAACGACCTCGTGGAGACCCCCATCGACGTGACCGCCGACGAGCAACTCATGACCGTCCGGACCGACGGCGAGCGCCGGGAGTACAGCGTGGCCAGTTCGGAAGTCGCCGACTCGACGGGGACCCACGTGGGCTACACCCTCGTCTTCCAAGACGTGACCGAGGAGAAGCGCAGAGAGCAACGCCTCGAAGTCCTCAACCGGGTCCTGCGCCACAACCTCCGCAACGACATGACGACGATTACCGGATACGCCGAGGTCATCCAAGACACCGACGACCCCGACGAGATTCGGGACCACACCGAGACCATCATCGAGACCGGCCGCGAGTTGGCCGAACTCGGCGACAAGGCCCGCCGGTTCGAGCGGGCGATGGGCGAGTCCGGCGAGCGCCAGCGTGTCGAGGTCGGGGACCTCCTCGCCGACCTCGCCGAGGAGTTCCGCGAGGACTACCCCGGCAGTCGCATCCACGTTGACCTCCCCGAGGGACTCGCGCTCGATACCGACCCCGCGGTGGTCCGACTGGTGTTCTCGAATCTGGTCGAGAACGCGCTCAGACACGACACCCACGACAGACCGCGGGTCGAAATCGGCCTCACCGAGGTCGAACGCGACCAGAACTCGGTCGTCTTCGAGGTCCGCGACGACGGACCGGGGATTCCCGACCACGAGGTCGCGGTCATCAGTCAGGGCGAGGAGCGTGACCTCGAACACGGAAGCGGACTGGGCCTCTGGATAATCCAGTGGGGCGTGAACGTCCTCGGCGGCGATGTGGCCTTCGACGGCGACGAGGACGGCACGGTCGTCTCGGTCCGACTCCCCGGACTGGTCGATGCGCCGTCCCTGAAAGTTTAACCCGCTCCCTCTCTATTTTCGGACATGAGCAAGCGAGTTCTCGTCCCCATCGACGGGTCGCCTCAGTCGTCGGACGCGCTTCACCACGCGCTCGAAGAATTTCCGGACGACGAAATCACCGTCTTCCACGTCATCGACCCCATCGACGCCGGGTACAGCGCCCCGGTCGGCATCCCCGGCGGGTCCGAGGAGTGGTACGAGGGCGCGAAAGACGACGCCGAAGCACTGTTCGAGGAGGCCCAAGCAGTCGCCGACGAGTACGGGGTCACCCTCCAAAACGCGACCGAGATGGGTCGGCCCTCCCGGACCATCGTGGAGTACGCCGACGACGAGGGCTTCGACCACATCGTGATGGGAAGCCACGGGCGGTCGGGCGTCTCGCGGATTTTGCTGGGGAGCGTGGCCGAGACGGTGGTCCGGCGCGCGACCATTCCGATTACGGTGGTCCGGTAGGGACCGGCGAGTCTCGGCCGAGACGACACAGGAGCTGTAGAGCAAACTAATCATTTCTTTTGAATATGTGGACAAATTCTAAACAACGACATATGTGTCTTTCAGCGGAGCGCACCAGCACTCGCCCGAGGACACCCGACGACGAAAAAAGGTCGCTTCAGAAGATGTTGGCTTGCCGATAGACGCTGATACCCTCGTTGGTAATCGAGTAGGGCTTGATTTCCCGCGAGTGGTTGGCGTCCCGAATCTTCTGAATCTCGACGGCGAGGCGAGTCTCGCGGAAGTCGTCGGAACTCCGGATGTAGCGCAGGATGAACACGGCGTCCACGAGGTACTCGATGATGCCGTGCCGGGAGGCGTAGGCGTTGTCCTCGCTGGCCTCGCTGGTGAGCATCGTGGTCACGCCCGCCTGCTTCAGACTCTTGGTGAAGTCGTAGACCTCGTTTCGGCGGGTGGCCTGATTGTCGTACATCATCTCCAACAGCGACACCGAGTCCAACACGAGGCGACTCGCGCCGAACTGCTCGACCAGTCGCGGCAGGTCGTTGCGAATCGAGGTCAGACTGTTGGCCATCTCGATTGGGTCCAAGTCGATGACCGCGAGTTGGCCATCGTCCTCGTACTGGTCGAACTCCCACCCCTTCTCGGTCGCGGTGTTGACGATGCGGTCGTGGCTCTCCTCGAGGGTGATGAACACCGCGTTCTCGCCCTTTTCGAGGGCCTCGTGGAGGAACTGGAGGCCGAACGTCGTCTTCCCGGTCCCGGCCGACCCGACGGTGGTGATGAGCGACCGCTCGGGCACGCCGCCCTGAATCATGTCGTCCAACCCCTCGATGCCGAGGTCGATGCGGGGGATGGACGACTCGAACTCCTCGTCGTCGAAGTCGTCGCTCTCGGAGGGACCACCGCCGAATCCGCCGCCGAAACCCTCGTCGCCGTCCATGCCGAATCCGCCACCGCCGCCCCCGCCGAACCCACCGCCCTCGTCACCGAATCCACCGCCGCCACCGCCTCCGGCCTCGCCGCCCATGCCGCCGCCGGGGGCGTTCTTGAAGGCGCTGGCGAAGTCGTCATCGAACAGTTCCCCCTCGTCTTCGTCGTCTTCGTCGTAGGGGTCGGCGTCAGCGAAACCACCAGCGTCAGCGTCTCCGTCGCCGAATCCGCTCTCGGCGTCCTCGCCGCCGAAGTCACCGCCGCCACCCATCCCGAACTCGCCGCCCTCGCCCGGTTCGTCGTCGGGGTCGGAACCACCGAATACGGTTTCTTCAGACTCTGAACCGCCAAATCCGCCGTCGTCCGAGTCGGGGCCGCCGAATTCACTATCGTCTGCCTCGGCGTCGCCGAAGTCGGGTTCGTCTTGCTCGGAACCGCCGAATCCTGTTTCTCCGGCGTCGAAGTCCGGGGCGTCACCGAATCCGCCGGTTGGGGAGTTCTCGCCGGAATCGGAGTCGCGGTCCCCGGCGTCCAGTTCGGCTTCTTCGACTCGCTCGGCTTCCACCTGCTCGGCGGGTCCCGCCGAGGAGGCCGCCTCGTCCGACCCGGATGCTCCTGACTCGGCGGCGTCCGACGATTCGTCCTCGTCGTCCTCGCGGAGCGCGCGCTCGAACCAGTCGTCGTCCTCGGTCACGAAGGCCACCTCCTCGGAAGTCGAGCGCGATGCACGTCCGGCACCTCGGACCGGTCACATTTCAATGTTTCTTGCGTCCGGCGACCGAAATCGTCGCCGACCATTCCGACGCGGCGACTGTTCCGCCACGGCGACCGTTCCGCGTCGGCGGACTTTTGGCGGGCGGGCGAGAATACCCGACGATGAGAGTCGGCATCGTCGCCCAGAAGGGCAACTCACGGGCGGCCTTTCTGGCCGAACAGATACGCGAAACCCTGCCGGAGGAGGTCACGATTCGACTGGACGACGCGACCGCAGAGCGCGTGGACGGCGAGGGCTACCCAGTAGACGAGATGGACGCCTGCGATTTGGTGGTCTCCATCGGCGGCGACGGCACCTTCCTGTTCGCGGCCCGAGGAGCAGGCCCGACCCCGATTCTGGGCGTCAACCTCGGCGAGGTCGGATTCCTCAACGGCGTCGCGCCCGACGACGCAGTAGAGACTGTCGAAGCCGTCGTGGCGGGCTATCGGGAGACCGACACGATTCCCTCCCGTGAGGTGCCCCGTTTGCGGGCGACTGGCGAGGACGACAGCGACTGGTCGGTCCATCCCGCGCTCAACGAAATCGTCGTGCAGGGACCCCAACGCGGCCACGGACAGGGCCTCGACTACGAGGTCCGAGTCGATGGCCGCGTCTTTACGACCGGGCACGGCGACGGCGTGCTGGTCTCGACGCCGACCGGAAGCACCGCGTACAACCTGAGCGAGGGCGGACCGCTCGTGCATCCGGACGCCGACAGCCTCGTGATTACCGAGATGTGCGCCGCCGAGTCGATGCCCCCGCTGGTGATGGACGGCGACGCCGAAATCGTGATTCGGGCCGAGGGCGCGGAGTTCGGCTACGTCAGCGCCGACAGCACTCGCAAGCGGTTCGAGATGCCCGAGTCGGTGACGGTCCGACCGGCCGAGGAGCCGACCCGAATCGCCGAGCCGTCTAGCGACTTCTTCCGGGCGCTCGGGAAGTTGGACTGAATCTGCCGAAAGGGAAAGTCCTAATCCCGCCCGTTCGCTAGTCGCCGGTAATGAGCGAGCAACTGCCGGACGTGCAGGCCTCCGAACCCGACGTGACCGTCGGACTCAACCGCGTCGGCGTCACCGGCGTCACGAAGTTAGTCGAACTCGCCCGCCCCGACAAGCGCCCCATCGTGCTGACCGCCGAGTTCGAAGTCTTGGTGGACCTCCCAAGTTGGCGCAAGGGAGCGGACATGAGCCGGAACATGGAGGTCGTGGACGAGATTCTGGAGGACGCGGTGGCCGAACCCACCTACTCGGTCGAAGATTTGTGCGGCGAAGTCGCCGAGCGCCTGCTGGAGAAACACGACTACACATCGAAGGCCGAGGTCCAGATGGAAGCCGAGTACATGATAAAGGACGAGACCCCGGCCAGCGAGCGCCCGACGCAGGCCACCGCGGACATCATCGCCAGCGCCACCGCGACCGACGAGGGCACCCGCGAGGAGATCGGCGCGCGCGTCACCGGCATGACGGTCTGTCCCTGCTCGCAGGGGATGATGAGCCAGACCGCCCGCGAGAAGTTGCAGGACCTCGGCGTCGGCGAGGAGGAAGTCAGCGAGTTCCTGCGTGAGGTCCCGCAGGCGGGCCACTCCCAGCGAGGCCACGCCACCCTGACCGTCGAGAGCGACGGCGCGCCCGAGGCCAACCTGATGGACGTCATCGAAGTCGCCCGAGATTCGATGAGCGCCCGCATCTATAATCTGGCCAAGCGCCCCGACGAGGACCACATGACCTTCGAGGCCCACGCCAACGCCAAGTTCGTGGAGGACTGCGTGCGCGACATGGCCGAGGGCGTCGTGGCCGAGTTCCCGGACCTGCCCGACGACGCCGTAGTGACGATGAAGCAGAGCAACGACGAGTCCATCCACCAGCACAACGCCCACGCCGAGCGAGTCGCCGAGGTGGGGACGCTTCGGGACGAACTCGCCGACGACTGACCGAGCGTTCTGTTTTCGGTTCTTCTCCTGTCGTCGTTTGCGCGCTGACTCGATTGCTCCGGCACGGAGTTTCACGGACCAACCCACTTGTACCACGTTCGACGGTCGATTCTCTCTCTCCCATGACTGGTACTCCCACACACTCATACGCCTCGACGCCCTATCTGTGGCGAGTGAAACTCTCATGAGTGTCACAGGCCTCTGCCAGATTTGCGAGCGCAACGAAGCCGAACACTCCTGTCCCAACTGCGGGACGCTGGCGTGCGAAGAACACTGGGACGAAGCTAATGGCCTCTGCGCCCAGTGTGCGGCCACCATCCAACGCGGCGGCGACGAGGGGACCGTCAAACCCGACGACCTCGACGACGACGAAGTGATGCGGTTCTGAGACCGGACCGATTCGCCCGCGACTCACCGGTGGCGGGATTCACCGGTGGCGGTTCAGTTGGCGCACGAGTCGCCGGGCAGATTCGCGGGCCGCCGCGGCGTGGTCGTCCTGCCCCCGAGAGCGTCGTCGTCCGGCGGTCTCGCCCGCGTAGAGGACTTCCCGCGAGGCCTCGACCAGTCCAAGTCCCGCGTTCGGACCGCTTTCCGGCGCGGCGTGGCCGGCGACCTCGGGGTCGTTTCGCGCGCCGCCGACCGCGAGAAACGGCCGGTCCGGCGCTCGCTCGCGGATGGCTTCGAGGTCGTCGGACTCACCGCCGACGAGGAGACCCACGTCGGCCTCGGCGTCTGCGGCCCAGTCTCCGGCGAGGTCGGCCACGCGCTGGCCGAGGGTCGGTCCGTCTGCTGATTCGTCGCCCCCGCCAGTGTCTGCTCCGCTACCGGCGAGTTCGCGGTCCTGCAAGTCCGCCGCGCCGGCGTTCGGCGTCCGGCAGGTCACGAAGACGCCGAGATTGGAGTCGAGGAGACCCGCCAGCGCGTCCCGGCCGAGGTAGGGCGAAACCGTCACGGCGTCGGCGCGGCCGAGGAGGTCGGCGTCGGGGTCCGGCAGGTCGGCGTACTTGGCGTCGAGGACGACCGGGACGCCCCGACCCCGAGCGTAGGCAATCGTCTCGGCCAGCGCGGTCCACCCCTCGCGGTCGGCGTACACGGCCGGGTTGACGGTGTAAGCCGCAACGTGTTCGTGGGTCGCGTCCACGATTCGGCGGTTGAAGGCCCGCCGGGGGTAGTCGTGGTCCCGGCAGTCGTCGGGGAGGCGCGAGCGGTCGGGGTTCAGGCCCACGGCCAGCAAGCCGTCGGTCGCCCGGATTCGCTCTCGCAGGCGGTCGAAGAAGGTCATACCGAGGGTTTCGGTGGTTCGGGCAAGGCTCTTACTCTTGGCGGACGAAAGAAGCATATCGTTGTTCTTAACATTCTTCTCCATTTCTTAGACAATTATTCTACTGTGTTTCGGCTCCGCCGTCGAGGCCCCGAGCGGTCGCCCGATTCGATACCGCCCGTCGCCGGCGGCACCTGAAGGGATTATCCGGCTCGACCACCGAGGTCCCGTATGAACTGGTGCGACCAGTCAACCACGCCATCCGGCGGCGAGGCCGCGGCGGTCCGGTACCGAGGACCGAAGGAGGAGACGCCGTGACCGACGACCGCCTCCCGGCCGAACACCTTTCGCCGCTCGCGGCGCTCGTGGACGAGGTACTCGCGGGCGTCGGCTACGAGATGCCGGCCGCCACCGACGCCATCGACGACGCCGTTCCCGGCTACGGCGGTCTTTTCGAACCCTCGACCACCTCGGACGAGTTGCGCTCCGCGCTCGAACGCCTGCTGGCGTCGGAACTCACCCGGCCGTCCGTCCCCGAACCGACGAGCGACAGCTTCGTCCTCTACGTCGACGGCAGTTCGCGCGGCAACCCCGGCCCGGCAGGCGCTGGCGCTGTCATCATGGACGCCGAGGAGGACGAACTCGCCCGTCTGGGCCGACCCGTCGGCTCTCGGACGGGGAACAACACCGCCGAGTACGTCGCCCTCCAGCTCGGCCTCTCCGAGCTGTTGGCTCGCTACGAGCCGCGCCGGTTGGAAGTGCGAATCGATTCGATGACGGTCATCCGCGACGTCTGGGGCGGCGACGACCCGACGGAACCGGGCGTCGAGACCTACAGCGAGGCCGTCACGGCGGCGCTGTCGAGCCTTCCGGAACACCACTACACACATTTGGCCGACAGCGACCCAAACCCCGCCGACGCGCTGGCGACGGTCGGGGCCGACATCGCGGCCTTCGGTCCGTGATAGCTTCGGTCCGCGATACCCTTCCCTCGCTCGTGCCCGCCCTCGCTCGTGCCTGCCCTCGCTCGCGCCCGTAGCTCTCAAGAGGGCGTCGTGCCAAGACCGGGCCATGACTCTCTCCGCCGTTGTCTTCGACTTCGACCACACCCTGACCGCGCCCGGCCGTCCTCGGCAGGCCGTGCTGGACGACAGCACCGAAGCGGTCGGCGCGCCGGACCTCACGCGCGAGGACTACCTCGACGCCCACGCCCGGCACCTCGACAGCGACTCGCGGGTGCCCATCTTCGCCGACCTCCTGCCCGACGACGCCGAGACCAACCCCGAGGAGCTATCCGACGCCTACCGCGAGAAAGTCGCCGAGTCGCTCCGCGAGGTCGATGGCGTGGCCGGTCTGCTCGCGGACTTGCAGGCCGACTACGACCTCGGCCTGCTCACAAACGGCCCCTCGAAGGCCCAGCGCGGCAAACTCGACCGCTTCGACTGGGTGGACACCTTCGACGCCATCGCCGTCACGGGCGACCTCGACGCTGGAAAACCCGACGAACGCGCCTTCGAGGCCATCCTGTCGGCCCTCGGCGTCGAACCCAGCGAAGCTGTCTACGTCGGCGACAAGCCCGAGACCGACGTGGAGGGCGCGCGAGACGCCGGGATGTACACGGTGCAGGTCCTCTACGACGACGGACCCGACCGCCACCCCGACGCCGACGCACACGTCGAGCGCGACGCGCTGGCTGAGGAGCTACCGAAAATTCTGAAGCGACTATAGAATCGCTACGAACACGTCGGTCGCTCGCTTGACCTCTGCGCCGTCCTCCACGAAGACGATGGTCCGCGGGGGTTCGACCGCTTTGGGCCGGACGCGCAGTTCGACCGATTCGGCGACCTCGGCCGCAGAATCGACCTCCTCGCGGAACTCGATTCGGGCGCGGTCCTCCTGCACGTAGACCTCGGCCAGAATTTCGCCCCCATCCGCGAACGCGATTTCGTAGGCCAGTTCGCCCTCGGCCGACGGTTCCACGTCGGCGTCGGCGTTGACGACTTCGAGGGCGTCGAGTCCGGAGTCCTCCCTGCTCGACACCTCGGAGGACAGCAGTTGCGCGATTCGCTTCCCGTCTGTGGTTCGGTCCTCGACCATGCCCGAACCGTCGCACCGTGGCCGAATCAGCTTTCGGCTTTCAACTCCTCGCGGGCCTCGGCCGCTTCGGCGCTGGCGTCTACTCCTCGGCGGCGGGCGTAGACCACCGCCGCAGTCTCGATGGTGACGCCGAGGCGACCCTGCAAGTCGTTGATTTCGGCCACCGCGGTCTGCTTGTCGGTGCCCGCCGAGACCACCTTGTCGAGGAGCTTCTCGAAGGTCGATTGCTCCTGTAGCACCGACTCGTCCGGCACGAAGTCCTCGGGAATCTCGACCGCCGAGGGGTCGAACTCCGCAAGAACTTCGTCGGTCTCGTCGTCCCGCGCGAGCAGGCCCTGTCCGGTCGCCAAGTCCACCAGTCGCTCGGCTTGGTCGGGCGAGAACCAGTCGCGGTCGAGCGACAGCGCCACGACGAATTCGCTCTCGGGCATCGACTCGGTGCCCTTCTGCTGGAACGGGGCGGCAACTGCACTTCGGAGACTCATCTCGGTTTGAGTGGTGTTGGAGCGGTGGGTAAAGGTGACGGTTCTAGGGCAAAATACGGATGACTAGTACTAGACCGTAGTATAACCAGAGAGTTGAAACTGGTCAGCTAACCATACTTTTATATAGTTTCAATCGGAGGTATCTCGCAATGCCCTCGGAGAAGCTCGTTCCATACGAGTTTGAAATATACGAACATGGAAATCCGGATAACGGATATAATCTTACTCAGCTTCAGGCTCACGATACAGCATTCAGTCAAAATCACTTTTTAGACTTGGTTGAAAATATGCTCAAAAGTAATCAAGAAACAAATCTTGAGCCTGCGAGTAACGATAAAACATTCGTTATTGAGGAATTCCATCGAGATGGAAACGTGATTGAAGGTATCGTTTCTACAGGTTATCACGGATATGAGGCTGAAATTCGACATGTTGACTCCGGCAATATGACCCACCTGAAAGGTGAAGATGAAGCCGAACAGATGCCATTGTACTTCCTCATTTATCTTCCACAAACACAAGAAGGCAAACCCTACGACAATGGGCAAACTGCGCTAATTATACTTCACCAAGTAAACCGTATCGGGGTGAAAGGGAAATTAAAGAAGCATATTGAGCAATCCTGTCTGAGTGGAGTTACTGATTATACGCTGAAAATGGAACCGGTTACGACAGAGAAGGTCCTTGAGAAGGTTTTAGAGGCAGACAGAATTGCTAAATTAGATATTAATGTTCGGAAAATTCCGGGGGATGACGAAAGCAAAATGAGCTTAGTAAAGGGCCTAAAGACTGAAGAGGTCGGGACTCAGTCTGTCGTGCTTCGGCCAGAGCATGGGGGAAGTTTTGATTGGTTAAAGAATCAGGCAGGGAGACTTAAAGAAAATGAAAAACACTTTGGGGAAATCGTTAGTGACGATGTAGAAAACTTCTCCGTAACTATTCAGAAAGATGGAGGGGGTAGCGAAACTTTCTCATTACTAAATGAAGAGATTGCCATGCGAAAAGATCTTGATACTGATGATCTTCATACAGCCTCAGGACTTATTACTGCGGATTCGCTCCGAGCCGAAGTAAATAAACTGGCCAACGATATTTTGAACCAACAGATTGTAGAACCACTTACGGGAACTACCAACGTCAAAAGATGATATTCGGGAATATTGGAAGTATTGTCACAGATCACTATTCATCTCTTGGCGAGGAGACTGGCCTAAAAACACCATTTGATTATGTCTTCTTGGTTATTGTATTTGGTATAATACCATCAGTTATTGGCTACACGCTCGCCAATTATGTAATAATTTGGTCAGGTTTTATTGCTGCTTCTGCTCCTGTTTTGAGCGTTCTAACGGGGTTTTCAATTAACACTATAGTATTACTGATGAGATATGATAAGGATGGCTCCCATCCATATGAAGAAAAAACAGTAAGGAAAACAAAGGAGTTTACTCTTTATACTATTTTAGCTGGTGTTCTTCTTATCACTTGTTTAATGTTCGGATACATAATTTCACGTATTAATGGAGTAGCAAGTTTAGAAGTTGCTTTTTTCGTTAGTGGACTTGTGTACAGTTTGTTAGCTCACTATTTTCTCACATTATTTGTTATCACTCACCGCCTTTGGTCTCTAATCCACGGAGATGTAATATGAATATGTCAATTTTAAACTACGTATAATTATATTATTGGTACAAACACTATGATTTATATAGTTTCTTATTTGGTGATTTAGACAGCAACAAGTAGAAGACTGGTATTTTATAACTATACCACTAATCCAACTCATATGCAAACTCACATCGTCCCGGTCGGCTTCGACTACGACCGGCTTATCGCGCCCCTCGTCCGCGACCAGTTGGACGTGGACCGCGTCATCCTGCTGGAGGGCGCAGTCGGGAGCGAGGCCAACGTCGAGTACTCCCAGAACCTCTCTCAAAAACTGGAACAGGACTTCCAGAACCTACTGGGGGCATCCACCGAGCGCGTGGTCGTCGCCGACGTGTACGACTACGACGCCGCCTTCGAGCAGGCCTACGACCTGATTAATGCGGAACTGGACGCGGGCAGAGAGGTCTGGGTCAACATCTCCGCGATGCCCCGGACCGTCAGCTTCGCCTTCGCTACCGCGGCCCACTCCGTGATGGTCGAGCGCGAGGAGGACCGCGAAAAAATCCACACCTACTACACCGCCCCGGAGAAGTACCTCGAAACCGAACTCGCCGAGGAGCTACGCAGACAGATGGACCTCCTCGAAGACCTCGATGGCGAAGTCGAGGACGACCGCATCGGTGAGCGTTTGGCGAGTGCAAGGGACCTCCTCTCGGAGTTCGACGAGCGCGGGACCACCATCGGCGCGAAGGAGATTCGCGGCGGGCACATCGTGGAACTCCCGGTGGCCTCGTTCTCGAACGTCAAGCCCTTCGAGGAGGTCATCCTGTTCAAACTCGGCGAGGAAGGCGAGTTCGAGTCGGTCTCGGAACTCGCCGAGGCGCTGGCGACCGAACTCAACGAGGAGTACACCGACAGTTTCCGGTCGAAGGTCATCTACAACGTCGATAGGCTCGGACCGGGCGGCAAGGGGTACATCGAGCAGGAGGAACACGGGAAGTCCTACCGGACGCGCCTCTCTCGAATCGGGGAGTTGTGGGTTCGAGCGCACGCGAACGGCGACGTGCTGGCGGAGTCGGCCGAAACGTAGTGGGACAGTTCGGTTCGACGTAGAGTCCCTAGAGAAACAATTTCAAATATAAAAGACAGATATAGTTACCTTAGAGACTACGACTGGTTTCCGACTTCTAACTTCTTCACCCGCGTCGCCAACGCCAAGAACGTCGCGCCGAGGGTAATCACGACCGCTCCGGCGGCGGCAATCTCGTGCGTCGGCGAGGGGTGCGAGAACCCCCGCACCGACTCCAACACCGCTTGGCCCGGAAGCGTGGTGTGGTGCGGGGTTCCGACGATAGGGATGAAGTAGTCCACCACGTCGTTGAACCCGTACCAGACCACCGCAACCAGTACCGCGCCGACCGGGAAGTCGCTGTACCGGTGGATGAGAAACGCCTCGGCGACCATCCCGAGGTGACTCCAGAACAGGAAGTTGTACATCAGCACCGAGTTATACGAAAAGCCCTCCATGAACGCGAGCAGGACGAACGGCGTCCAGAGGCCCAACTTGAGACACCCGAAGAAGGCCAAGGCGTTGACCACCTCCGAGTTCCGGCCCAACTTCCAGAGGCCCAGACTGGCCGCGATGAACAGGGTCGCTACCGGACTGTCGGGCACGAAGGGCCACATCACCGGCGGTTCGCCAGCGAACTGCCACGTGATGAGGGGGTCCGAGAGCGGCAGGGGATGGAACCCGTAGTACCAGAAGCCAAACGCGGTCCCGGCGAGGTTGACCGCGACGATGACCCACGCGTAACGGAGCGCGAGGTCCTCCAGCGACTCCGGCAGAGGAGCGAGATACCGAGGCAAGTCGGCGCGGCGGGGCACCCTCGTCATTGCCGGAACCCTCGAACGGCGGTGGCTAAACGCTGACGATACCGGAGTGGTTTCCCGACCGCTCGCCGAAACGTTTTTCCAACGTTCTGATAAAACCCCGATAGTGACAGAGCTAGGCGCGGACGTGGCGATTCTGTCCGGTCTCGTCGGGGCCGTCGCGGTCGGCGTCGGAGCCTACCAGTTCGGCCACTACGAGCGCGTCCGGCATCGCTCGATGGCGCTGTGCCGGACCTCGTGGTTCGGCCCGGCCGTGGCGGTCCCGCCGGTAGTCGCAGGTCTCGGCGTCGCCGACTTCTTCCTCGCGGAACTCTCGATTCCCGGACTCGGCCTGCTGTTTCCCGCGATTTGGCCCGTCGCGGGCGTCGGTCTCTTTGCCTACGCCCACGTCGAAACCTACGCCGCCGGAGAGGCGATTCGCCACCATCCGGACGTGACGGCCTTCGACGACGATACCGTAGATACCGACGAGGGCCTCGTCTACCGGAAGAACGGCTACTATCGAGCGTGGTGGACGTTGCTGAAGCGCCATCACCCCCACGCCGTCACGGCGTCGCTGGCCGCGTTCCCGTTTCTCTCGATTGGGGCGCTCGTGTTACTGCTCAGTCCTCGGGCCGGGGTTCGACTCGCGGGAGCCGCGTCGTTCTCGCTCGCGCTCTACGACCTCGTGCTGTTGGGCCTCGTCGGCGGCGGGACGTACCGGACGGCCGACGACGACGAGGCCGCGCAAGTAGACCAGTTCGTAGCGCGTCGAGACGCCGAACTGGAGAACCCCGGAAACGTCCGGAACGTCCGAGAGGCCGACGAAATCTGGTCGCGGAAGTGACGTGGGGCAATCGGTACGCCTTAAGTCCCGGCATCCTAAGGGAGTCGTATGGCCGACGAAACTGACATCGAGGAGCTTAAGCGAGGAAGCGAACTCGTCAAGCGCGGGTTCGCTCGGATGCAGAAGGGCGGCGTCATCATGGACGTGGTGAACCGCGAGCAGGCCCGCATCGCCGAGGACGCGGGTGCAGTCGCGGTGATGGCGCTCGAAGCGGTCCCGGCCGACATCCGCAAGCGCGGCGGCGTGGCCCGAATGGCCGACCCCGCCGACGTAGAGGAGATTATCGACGAGGTGTCCATCCCGGTAATGGGCAAGTCCCGAATCGGCCACACCAAGGAGGCCCAGATTCTGGAAGCCATCGGCGTGGACATGATAGACGAGTCAGAGGTCCTGACGCCCGCCGACGACAAGTACCACATCGACAAGCGCGAGTTCACCTCGCCGTTCGTCTGCGGTGCCCGGAACCTCGGCGAGGCCCTGCGCCGAATCGAGGAGGGCGCGGCGATGATTCGGACCAAGGGCGAGGCCGGGACCGGCGACGTGAATCAGGCGGTCCACCACCAGCGCAACATCAAGAGCGCCATCCGCAAAATCGAGGGCATGACCAAAGAGGAGCGCGAGGCCTTCGCCCGCGACATTGAGGCCCCGGCCCACCTCGTCCACGAGACTGCCGAGGAGGGCCGCCTCCCGGTCGTCAACTTCGCGGCAGGCGGCATCGCCACCCCCGCCGACGCCGCGCTGATGATGCACCACGGTTGCGACGGCATCTTCGTCGGGTCGGGCATCTTCGGCGCAGAGGACCCCGAGGCGATGGCCGACGCCATCGTGGAGGCGACGAACAACTGGGACGACCCCGAGCGACTCGCCGACATCAGCAAGGACATCGGCTCTGGGATGAAGGGCGAGGCCAACGCCGACCTGCCCGAGGAAGAGCAGTTGCAGGACCGCGGGAACTGAGCGGCCTCTCTTTTGTTGTGGATAGGTACCGACTCTGCTACTTCCATTCGATAGAGACGCTCTGCCACCACTAGCAGGATGGCGGAATAAATCAGTGTGTTTGAATAGTCTTATATGACTAAATAGCTGTTGCTGATATAAATACGAATGGTGGATATCCCAGAAGACGAATACGAAGAGAGAGTCGCACGAGCGCAACTAGCTCGCGAGGAAGCGAGAGAAACCATAAGTGAACAAACATCTACTCTTTCGGACATTGATGAGAAGGCGATTCAGGTTTTTCGAATCAATATCGTCGTGGCAAGTATCCTTGTTACTGGTCTGTCAATAGCCGTTAGCTCTAAAAACCTATCGTCTAAAACACTTATTACACCATATACGACGACGGGGGGCCTCTTGTTGTTTACATCTATCGTCCTATCAGCTACTACGTACACATCGACTGCCGAGAAAATCGGCATCACAAGAGAATCTATTGCAGAAGGGATTCTGAATCAGCAGTACGATTACGATTTGGTCGAAGAAGAAATCGCTCTAAAGTATGGCCAGATGATTCACTACAATTTCAGAAAGAACGCGTCTAACGCCCTTCTTTTTACACTTACGCTGTTGACCGCCGTCGGAGCTATTTGTTATTTAGCGCTCGGTGTGATAGGCATCTATAACTCGGACGTGGTGACACCATTCACCAATGCTCTAGTATTGATATTTTTTGCCTTATTCGGGAAATTCAGCGGCCTTTACGGCACATTACGTCGTTGGTGGAAGCTGACAGATCCACCAGACAGACTGAAAAAATGGCTCTCGAAGTGGAAAGATACAGCAATCCGTATGTTGGAGCGTGGCGAAGGTTCTTGAGGCTTGCATCCGAAAATATCGACATGAGCGAATCTACTGACAGAGACCGTGACCGTACTGACGAAGACCGTGACCGTCCAGATATCAAAGCACAGGTCGCCTTCCAAGGCGACTTCGACGATGATGAAGAAGATTAGTAACGAGACCGACGCCGACCTGCCCGAGGAGGACCAGTTGCAGGACCGCGGAAACTGAGCGAAATCTACGTTCCCGCCCGAAATCTTCTCACCGACTAATTTCCGCGCCGTCGCCAATTTCGGTCTGGTAGGCTTGTGCATCAACTCCCGCCTCTGCGAACGCGCCGACCATCGCCGAGGCCACGTCCCGGCGCTGGCCCCGATGGCGACAGACCGCCAAGACGCCGGGGCCTGCACCCGAAATCGTCACGCCGGTTGCACCCGCCTCGCGGGCGGCCTCCTCGACAGCATCGTAGCCGTCAACG
The DNA here is from genome assembly GCF_029338375.1 of Halorussus lipolyticus. Taxonomy (NCBI): domain Archaea; kingdom Methanobacteriati; phylum Methanobacteriota; class Halobacteria; order Halobacteriales; family Haladaptataceae; genus Halorussus; species Halorussus lipolyticus. The sequence goes on from NZ_CP119804.1 coordinate 1,598,864, forward strand.
AGGTCGGCGCGAGCGGGGGTGACCACCGGGTCGGTCAGGCCCCTGCCGACCAGTTCGGGGTCGTCCCGGCACATCCCGACGACCAGCGTCGAGGAGTTCCCGACCGTCTCGACCATCTGGTCCATCGTGACCGATTCGGGGACGACTCCTCGGGCGTCCCGAGTCGAGACCACCGTCTCGGGCAGGCAGACCACGACCGGGAGGTCGGCGTCCATCGTGGTGATGCCGTCGTCGGTGACGATGGTGAACCCGCCCAGAATCGAGGGGGCCACGTTGTCGGCGTGGGCGTCGCCCGAGACGACGGCCTCGCCCTCGGCCGCGAGCCAGACCAGTTCTTCGTCGGAGAGGCCTCTGTCGTAGAGTTCGTTCAGCGCGACTGCCGCGCCCGCCGCGCTGGCCGCCGACGAGCCTAGCCCGGACGACGGCCGGACGCCTTTGTCGATTCGGATGTGAGCGGGTGCGTCGAGTTCCCGAGCGACGACCCCCGCGGTGTTCTCCGTCGGGTCTGTCGGGACGTACTGGGCACCCACGCCGGTCACGTCGATGGTCGTCTCGGCGGCGCGTTCGACCCGCACCACGTCGGCGGGTCGGGTCAGCGCCGCCCCGAACACGTCGAAGCCGCTACCGAGATTCGCGCTCGTCGCCGGGGCCCGCACGGTAAGCATGCCCGTGCCTAGTCAGGGCCAAATCAAAAACCTGCCGGGGCGCGCCAATTTTTGAGTGATGGGTGTTCGCACGACACACTCTTTCCGCTTTCTTTAACACCTTTATGCGAGGGCGGCGGAGTTCGATACATGAACCCGAACATCCTGATACTCGGCGCGCCGGGCGCAGGCAAAGGAACCCAGAGCGACCGCATCGTAGACGAGTTCGGCGTCGAACACGTCACGACCGGTGACGCCCTCCGTGGCAACAAGGAGATGGACATCAGCCATCTCGACTTGGAGTACGACACGCCGGGCGAGTACATGGACCAAGGCGAACTCGTCCCCGACGAAGTGGTCAACGAAATCGTGGACAAGGCCCTCGACGAGGCCGACGGCTACGTGCTGGACGGCTACCCCCGGAACCTCGAACAGGCCGAGTTCCTCTCGGACATCACGGACCTCGACGTGGTGCTGTACCTCGACGTGGACGAGGACGAACTCGTTGACCGCCTGACCGGCCGCCGCGTCTGCGAGGAGTGCGGCGCGACCTTCCACGTCGATTTCAACCCGCCCGAGGAGGAAGGCGTCTGCGACGAGTGCGGCGGCGACCTCTACCAGCGCGAGGACGACACCGAGGAGACCGCCCGCGAGCGCATTCGGGTCTACGACGAGAACACTCAGCCTGTCGTGGACTTCTACGACGACAGCGGCGAACTCGCCCGCATCGACGGCGAGCAGACGCCCGGCGAGGTCTGGGACGACGTGCAGGAAACCATCGAAGACCGCGCCTGAATCGGTCGTCGTTTCTTCGGTTTCGGCTTCGAGTGCTGTTTTCGGTGGTCCTCGATTGCAGATAGTCTCGTTTCCGCGGCCGCGGGCAGACGGTCTTCAGTTGCTTCAGGCGTACCTCCGACTCGTCTAGCCGCCCGTCGGTCGCGTTCCGTATCCGCCCGTCGTCTGCACTCGGTCGTGTCGCTCCCTCGCGTTCTGGACCTGTTTATAGCCATATTCTGCGCCAGTAAAGAATTGTAGAGGCAAGCTAGAAATAGGATTACAATTCCGTAAGACGTGATTAGTTGTCCTCATGCGTTTCCCACGGAGACGCAACACCGCTCCGAACACGAATCGAAGACGAAGGTCCAGAACGCGCACAAGAGCGAAAGTTGATTAACCGGGGGATTCCAAATCTCCCACAATGGCACGGACCGCGGACAAAATCGAGTCGCTCATCGCCGACGATTCGGCGATGGCCGACGCCTTAGCGGTCGTCTACGACCGCACCGACGGCGGCTCCGAGCGAATCGAGTGGGCCGACGTGAACGACGAACTCACGAGCGGCCAGTGGGGCCGACTCATCGAAAAGGACGTGTTGGAGAGCGTGGACGACGAGTTCCGACTCAAAGACCCCGGCGCGGTAGAGGCCGCGCTGGACGACGAACCCACCACGACTGTCTCGACTTCGACCACCGACGTTGACTCGGACGACGAGGAGATGGAAGAATCGTCGTGGTCGAAGTGGGACAAACTCGCCGCAGTCGGGTCTGCGGGCCTGTTCCTCGGCTACTCCCAGAGTTCGGTGCGTAACATCGTGGGGAGCGCCATCGAAGTCCTCGTCGGTCCAATCGACGCCGTACTGCCGTTCTACGTGGTCGTGTTAGTGCTGGCACTGCTGACCGGTCTCTACTCGACGCTCCTGCAAGCGAACCTGATGGACATGGACAAGATGAGCGCCTATCAGGAGCGCATGAAGGACATTCAGGACAAGCGCAAGGAGGCCCGCGAGCGCGGCGACGACGAGGCCCTCGAACAGATTCGGGAGGAGCAGATGGACGCGATGGGCGACCAGTTGGGCATGTTCAAAGAGCAGTTCCGCCCGATGGTCTGGACGATGTTCCTCACCATTCCCGTCTTCCTCTGGATTTACTGGATGGTGCTGGACGGCCACGTCGCCACCGGCGAGTGGGAAATCGTCGCGCCGCTCATCGGCGAAGCCCGCTGGACGACCAAAGTGCTGGGTCCGATGCAGTTGTGGATCATCTGGTACTTCCTCTGCTCGATGGGCTTCACTCAGCTCATCCGGAAGTCGCTGAACATCCAGACGACGCCGACCTAATCTGCGCCCGCTTTTCTGCGTTCGACGTTCGAGGAGTCTCCTCGATTCTCGCAACCGGCAAACGCTTGCCCCCATCGAAACGTTGACCCGCCGGGGCGGGCCAGTTTGAACGTGAGCAGATACCGGAACTTCGTGCTGTTCGTCCTGTTGGCCGCGATATGGGGGTCGGCGTTCATGGCCATCAAGGCGGGTCTCGACTACTTCCCGCCGGTCCTCTTCGCGGCGATTCGCTACGACATCGCGGGCGTGTTGATGCTGGGCTACGCCGCCTACGCCACCGACCGCTGGCGGCCCCGCACCCGAGGAGAGTGGTCGCTCGTCGTCGTCGGCGGGAGTCTCCTGATAGCCGCCTACCACGCCTTCCTGTTCGTCGGCGAGGGCTACGAGGGCGTGACCAGCGCCGTCGCCGCCGTGGTCGTCAGTCTGAACCCCGTCCTGACCACCGGGTTCGCCCGCGGTCTCCTGCCGAGCGAGCGTCTGACGCCTGCGGGAATCGCGGGCCTCTTGCTCGGTCTCGCTGGCGTGGTCGTCCTGAGCGACCCGAATCCGAACAACCTCGTGACCTCCGGCGTCGTCGGGGAACTGCTGGTGTTCGCGGCCGCGGCGTCGTTCGCACTCGGGAGCGTCCTCACCCGGCGCATCGAGGCCCAACTCCCCATCGAGACGATGGAGGCGTGGTCGATGCTCCTCGGCGCGGTCATGATGCACGCCGTGAGCGTGGCCCGCCCGAGCGAATCGCTCGCCGCGATACGGTGGACCTCGGAGGCCGTCTGGGCGCTGGCGTACCTCTCCATCGCCGCGAGCGCGGTCGGGTTCCTGATATACTTCGACCTGCTGGACCGCCTCGGTCCCATCGAAATCAACCTCGTCTCCTACGTCGCTCCGATATTCGCGGCGCTCTCTGGGTGGTGGTTCCTGAACGAGGTCATCGACCTGAACACGGTCGCAGGCTTCCTCATCATCTTCGCGGGATTCTGTCTGGTGAAACACGAGGCGCTGGCCCGCGAACTCCCCAAGGTCAGGTCGGCCGTCACCCGGCGGTGACTGCAACGACTGTCCGGCGGGTCTCTTTTCGGACTGGTACGACTCCAGAAGGACTTTAGCCTCGGGCCGGACACCACGGAGCAATGACCGAACGAGGAAACGAGTTCTCCGGATTCGCGCCCGAGCAGAACCACGCAGAGGGACGCTGGTCGCGGACTGTGACCGCGCTCTTCGTCGTCGGACTGGCGGTCGTCGCGGTGAACAGCGCGCTCTACTTCTTCGGCGTCGAGGCGCTGTCGCACCCGGCGATTTCGCTGGCCGGATTGGTGCTGTTGGTGCCGCAGTATCTGGAAAAACGCTAGAACGAACGCCGACTGCGAGGGCTACTTCGCCTCGGCCAGACGCTGGAACTGCTCGTCGGTCAACTCGATTTCGGTCCCCGAGAGGTTCTCGGCCAGTTGGTCCACGGTGCGCGCGCCGACGATGGGGGCCGTGACCTGCTCGTGGTGGGTCAACCACGCCAGACTGACCTGCGCGGGCGTGGCGTCCACTTCCTCGGCAATCGCTTCGACCGCCTCTAACACGTCGAAATTCTCGTCGGTGAGGTACGAATCGCGGAACTGCTGGTCGGTCGCGCCCCGCGTCCCCTTCGGCGGTTGCTCGCCGCGACTGTACTTGCCCGTCAGGAACCCGCCGGCCAGCGGACTCCACGGCACGACGCCGATGTCGTAGTCGGCGCACATTTCGAGGTAGTTGCCCTCGATTTCCCGGTTGGCGAGGTTGTACCGAGGCTGTGCGAGTTTGAAGGGTTCGTAGCCCCGCTTGTCGGCCAACTCGTTCGCCTTGGCGACCTTCCACGCGTTCGGTCCGAGCGTCGAGGTCCCGAGATAGTTGACTTTCCCCTCGCGGACGAACCCGTCGAGGGTGCGCATGAACTCCTCGGCGGGCGTCTCGTCGTCCCACCGGTGGACGTACAGCAGGTCCACGTAATCGGTCCCGAGACGCTCCAGAATCTCGTCGATGTTGTTCCGGAGGTGCTTGCGCGAGAGGCCCCGCCCGTTCGGGTCGTCGCGGGTCGGCCAGTAGATTTTGGACGCGACCACGAAGTTCTCGCGCTCCCGGTCGGCCAACCAATCGCCGATGTACTCCTCGCTCCGGCCGTCGCCGTACATGTCGGCGGTGTCGATGAAGTTCCCGCCGGCGTCGGCGTAGGCGTCCAAGAGGTCGTGGGCGCGCTCCTTGCCGATTTCGACCTCCTCGTCGTCGTCCTCTCGGCCGAAGCGCCACGTCCCGAAGGCGACTTCGCTGACCTTCGTCCCGGTGCGACCCAGCGACACCGTATCGAGATTCATGCTCGAACGTTACCGAAGCGTCCGGTTAAACCATCTGTTCCGGGAACCGTGTGGGACGGGACAGCAGAGACCGGCCAGTCGAGACGAACGAGAAGCGCGGCGTCGAACAGGGCGGTGAAGTCAGAGGGCGGCAGAATGGAGGGCCGAAAGTGGAGGGCCGAAGCGTCACTCTCGCTTGTGGCTGTGGCCGGCCAGTAGGGCGGCGACGTTCAGCGCGAGCAGGCCGATGAAGGTCAGCAGTTCGCCCTGCGTCGAGATGCCCGAGGCCAACAGCGGCAGGTAGAGGAAGGGCAGTGCGATTGCCGACCAGAACCCGACAACCTCGAAGGGCGTGGTGAGGGTGTGGTCTCGGTACTGGTCGTACATCACAGCGAGTTTGGTTCGCCCTGCGCTCGCCTCGCCGGCGTCCGCGGGGGAGGTGATGGAGCCGTTTTCGTTTTGGAGGGTGGATTCGGTCATGGGGACGTTTCGTCCTCATCCATTCGTTACACCGCAGGGGTCATATAACGGGCCGAGCGTTAGCGCGATTTCAGGACCGTTTACCGTGAACAATACGAAAAGAGTACCTTTCAAAACGCCTTCTAAACCGTTCGTAAAATTTAAAACCGGATTTGAGCGTTTTTCTCTCGGATACTACGACAGTAGAAATACCGGCATACCCCGACCACTCGACCGGTAATCAGGCGTTGCCTGCGCGTCGGTAACCAACGTCAACGTCGGCGGTGGAATCAACCGTACCCCTCCACAAAGGATGAAGGAGACGAACGAAGAAGAGACCACCATGAGCGAGCAGGCCGACTGGATGCGTCCCGAGGACGACCACTTGCTCGCCCTGCTTCGCGCCGAGCGCAAGGATACGTTCAACACCATCGCCGAGCAGTTGCCCCTCGCCCGCGAGGAGGTCGCCGACCGGTGTCGGACGCTAGCCGACCACGGACTGGTCGAACACCTCGGAAGCGACATCTACACGATTAGCCCGCTCGGCAGGGAGTATCTCGACGGTGAGGTCGAAGCCTCGGACCTCCACGAATCCTAACTATCGTTTCTCCTCGCGGAGATGTCAACCGGTGAGCTTTTGTGTCGGAGTTGAGACCGACGAGGCATGCGACGTCGCGCGTTTCTGACGACGGCCGTCGTCGGCGTCCTCGCTGGCTGTAGCGGGGGAGGCGACAAGACGACCAGCCAGACGACCACCGAGACTACCTACGGATACGGTGGCACGGCGACGACTGCAACCACGGCCGAGACCGCGACACCGACTACCACAGAGATTGCAACCACCACAGCGAAGAACGAAACGACGGAAACATCCTCGGCCCCCGAGGACGAGTACGGCGAACAGGGCTACGGAACGCTCGGATACGGTGGCTAAGATGACGAAGAATCACGACTACAACACGCCGAAGGAAGGTGCGACCGACTGGCACGTCCCGCTGAACGAAAACTTCGAGAAACTCGACGGCGACGTCGAGATTCGGGACACAGACGACAAGCGCTCGGAGTACGAACCCCGAGCGGGTGCGAAGTTCCTCGCCACCGACACCGAAAACGAGTACCTCGGCGACGGGTCCGAATGGAAGCGACTCGCCACGTCGGGCAAGTCGCCCGCCTTCGATTCGGTCGAGACCGGGGAACTGCGCCACACCGCCGACTCGGATGGAACGCGGCGCAAACTCCTCGATACAGTCCGCAACAGTGAGCAAATCGACTACGACTCCGGGAAGCTTCCGAAGTTCGACGCCTACGAGGTGAACTTCAGTATCGACGGCGGCCTCGACTGTAAGGTCAACGACGTAAACAGCAACCAGCGCTACGAGTACGTGACCAAGCGGAGCGGAAGACTGGCCGACAGTCTGACCGACGATTCGGGGTCCGTGTCGGGGATACGGCGTGAAACGTCGTCGAGTTGGGAGGTGCTTTCGGGAACCGGGTCCGGGACGCTACTGGTCCACGGACCGAACGTGAACGAGAAGGACAGTCACTTTCTGAAAACGACCGCAACGGTGACCACGACGCACGGCCCCGAGAACACGGTCCTCGAAAGCGGCGTCGTGGAGAGTGAAAATCCGGTTCGGCGACTTCGCCTCTCGGGTGGAAGCGGGAAACTGAACGTCTACGGCGTCGATTACGTCCGGTAGCGCGAGAGTCGGCGACGACGAGCGTCGGCACTCGCCTCGGTCGCCGGAACGTTCTTTGACCGACCCTCTGAAACGACCCGTAGTGACGACCATGCCAGACGCTGACTTGATTGCCGAAAAGACCGAGCAGGCCGCCGACGCGCTGGCCGAACAGGACGTAGACTGCTGGCTCACCTTCTGCCGAGAGACGACCGAAATCCACGAACCGTGTCTGCCCTTCCTCCTCGGGTTCGACGTGGTGTGGCCGACCGCAATCGTGGTCTCGAAGGAGGACCGGTCGGCGGTGGTCGTCGGCCGCCACGACGCGCCGAACGCCCGCGAACTCCCGCACGAGGTCTACCCCTACGACGAGTCGCTGGAGGAGGCCCTCCTCGGCCTGCTGGACGAAATCGACCCCGACGAAATCGCGGTCAACTTCTCGCGGGACGACAACACTGCAGATGGGTTGACTCACGGGATGTACCTCAGACTGCGGGACCTCCTCTCCGGAACCGACTACGACGAGTCGCTGACCAGCGCCGAGGACGTGATTTCGGCGGTCCGGGGTATCAAGTCGCCCACCGAGAGAGCGCGCGTCCGGCAGGCGGTTGAGACCACCGAGGAGTTACTTGGCGAGATGCGCGACCGATGGGACCCCGACTGGACCGAGGCCGACGTGTCCGACTGGCTTCACGACCGGATGGACGACCGGGGTCTCGGGAGCGCGTGGAGTTGGGACTACTGCCCGACGGTCCACGCCGGCGGCGACAGAGAAGTCGGTCACACCCTGCCGGGCGAGTTGACGCTTCCGCCGGGCGAGGTCCTGCACATCGACTTCGGCGTGAAACAGGACGGCTACAGCGCCGACATGCAGAGGCTGTTTTACCGGCCGTCCGACGAGAACCCCGAACCGCCCGAGGGGCTACGCGAGGCTTTCGCCGACGTGCGGTCCGCCATCGAGGCAGGCCGGGAGCGAATCGCGCCGGGCGTGGCGGGCCACGAGGTCGATTCGGCCGCGCGCGACGAGTTGACCGACCGGGGGTGGCCCGAGTACGAACACGCCTTCGGCCATCAGGTCGGGCGGAACGCTCACGACGGCGGGACGCTCCTCGGCCCGCAGTGGGACCGGTACGGGTCCGCACCCGAGGGCGAGATTCGCGCCGGAGAGATTTACACGGTCGAGTTGGGGGCCGACACCGAGTGGGGGTATCTGGGACTGGAAGAGATGCTCCTCGTGACGGACGAGGGAACCGAGTGGCTGACCGACCCGCAGGAATCGCTGTCGGTACTCGCTCGTCCGGAGTAGGCAGTCCGACAATCTTCACCCAATTAAAAGCAATATTATTGTTTCCCTAACTGTTGGAGAGGCGTTCTGAACACCGATAGTGGTGGAAATGACACAGGTTCCCCCCCGGATTTCTCTTGGTATTCTAAATAATAACGCCGAGAATAGAACGTCGTACAGTCAGCGAGGACGACCGAAGATTTCGAGAACACGATGACCAATCAGCACACGAATACTGGACTAGTCTGGGACGAGCGGTGCATGTGGCACGACACGGGAAGCGCGACGGCGTTTATTCCCGCGGGCGGGCCCGTCCAACCCGACGAACACGTCGAGAATCTAACAGTCGCTGAGCGGCCCGGTTTTCAAAATCCTTTTCGTAGGCGTTCTCCGGCGAGACGACTCGCTCGGAGTTCATGGTGATGAAGAAAATGCCCGGGGAGGGCTCCGAACCCTCGATCTCCGCATGACCCAGGTACGAGGCTCGGCGGGCCTCTCGGGCATGGGAGGCTTCCAAGGCCTGAGCACCGAATCTCAGTAACCCTATGAGTGCGGCGCTATGTCCAGCTAAGCCACCCGGGCTCAATTTCGAGTAGGTGGGTGTTGCTCTTTAAAGTTCTCATCTTCCGGCGATTCGTCACCGGGACGCACGGGGATTTTTCGTGAGAGAGATTCGTCGCGCTACGCACCCGGCGGATTTAAGCCGGGGGGATAAACATACCTGAGCATGAGCGTTCCCGGCATCGTACAGTCCCGGCTAGACGGCGAACAGGTCGCGGCGCAGGTCCCGCTCGGCGGCGAGGACGGCCTCTACGTGACTCGCACTCGGACTCTCATCTATCGCGCAGACGGACTCCTGAGCGACGAATCGGTCGAGGAGTACCCCCACGAGGCCGAACGAATCGAGATTTCGGAGGGGCGGCGCAAGTCGGCCATCAAACTCGACTACGGCATCGAGGGCGACGAGAAGTTCAAGATTCCCTCGAATCGGCTCTACGAGGCCCTCCACCCCGTGCTGGCCGGCGTGCTGAACGCGGCCGACGTGACCGGTCCCGACGAGACGGTCAAGCAGACTTACCAGTTCAGCGAACTCACGCTGGTCATCACCAGCGAGCGCGTCGTCAAGCACGTCGGCGCGGCGGTCTGGGACGAGGACCACGAGGAGTTCCACTTCGACGACGTGACCGCCCTCGACGTGGAGGAGGGCAACGTCTCGTCGCAAATCATCCTCGAAACCGACGGGCGTCCCCAACGCATCAAGACACCGAGCGACCAGACCCGCGAGGTCCGCGAGCGCATCGAGCGCGCTCTGCTGGAGCATCACGACGCGAGTTCTTACGACGAGTTCGCTCGGGAACACGCCGAACCCGACGACCACGGCGAGGCCGAGGGCGAGTCCGAGGCTCCCGGCCAACCCGCCGAGAACGACCCGCTGGCGGGCGGCGGCGTGGACCCCATCGACGCCGACCCGCCGGAGTTGGACGACGAGGGCGCAATCGTGGCTGACGACGCCAGCGTGACGACCGGCGAGCGCGCAGGCGAATCGGTCAGCGCCGACGAAGCCAGTGACGCGGCGGCGCGGGCCGCGGCGGCGAGTGCCGGCGCGGATGTAGACGCCGATACCGAAACGGACGCCGGTTCGGGCACAGACGCCGGTCGTGCAGACGCAGGCGGTGCGAGCGAGTCGGGCGCGGAGGCCGACCGGACCGAATCGACGGCCCACTCCGCCGGCACTACCGAACCTGCCAGTCCGGCGGTCGAAGCTGATTCGACTGCCGAGGACCCCGGTGGCGCACGACCGGCGGCCGAGCGCGACGAAGTTAGTCTGACCAACGAGTCGGCAGACAGCGAGCGAGCGACCGCCGAGGAGTCGGGCGGGTTCGCCGACTCGGGCTTCGAACCGGCGAGTTCGGAGTTGGAGGCCGACGACACCGACGAGCAGTTAGCGGCGCTGACCGAGGCCGTCGAGCGCCAGAACGAACTGCTGGCCGAGCAACAGCGCACCCTCGAAACCCTCATCGAGGAACTGAGTCGCGGTCGCTAATCGTCAGTCTCGGCCCGTGACCTTCCGGATGCACTCCGGGCCGAACGCGCCGTGTTCTCCCGCGTCGAGTTTGATGAAGTAGCCAGTCGAGATACTCGCGCCGCAACGCCGACAGGAGAACTCCCCTTCCTTGGTGACGACTTCGCTCTGATAGCTGACGTAACCGCCACCTGTGGTCTTGACGATGCCCTCCTCGCGCTCGATGACGCCGCGCTTCTCGGCCTCGTCCAGAATCTTGCGCGTGGTCGCCGGATGGGTCGTGACCGTCTCGATGCGGTCCACGGCCTCGGCAACGGTGAGTTCGGGGTGTTCGAGTTTCGAGAGGAGTTCGACGCCCAACTCCACGGGGTCGGGGTCGCTGTCTCCGTCCTCGGAGGTGCTTGGGGGGACCTCGCCTGCGTCGTCGGCCATTGCTTCTGCATCGCCTGCGAACGAGATTAAAAGTTGCGTGAACCTCGGCGAATACTGTCGCCGGGAACAGTTGTCTGCGCGGAAATTAATATCACAAATTAAGTATGGGGTGCCGGACACGTAACGCACGAATGAGACGATTGGAGTCCGTACTGGCGATACTCGCGGTCGTGACGGTCGTCTGCTCCGGCGTGACGGCAGGCGTCCTCGTCGGGGGCGCGCCCGGCGAGGAGGGTCCGGCCGGTCCGAGCGGTCCGGAAGCGACCGGCGAGACGGCCACCACCGCGGCGACGTGGTGGGACGCCGACTGGCAGTACAAGCGACCGATAACCGTGACCGAGGAGTCCGCCACCGACCTCCACGACTACCCGGTGGTGACCCCGACCATCGACATCGGGTCGGCGTCGCCCTCCTCGATTCGGGTCGTGGACGAATCGACCGGCGAGGTCCTCGACTTCGGCGTCAGCGAGTCCGGCGGGGGCTACCGCATCGCGGTCCAACTCGCGGTTGGCGCGGGCCAGACGCGCTCGGACCTCGCGGTCTACTACGGGAACCCCGACGCCTCGTCGGTGGCGAGTCCGTGGAATCAGGTCCGGTACAACTTCTACGACGACTTCGACGACGGGACGCTCCACCCCAACTGGGTGGTCGAGTCGGGCGACTGGACCGAATCCGGCGGGACGCTCAAGCCCAGCGGCGACGGCGTGCGCATCCACCGGAACCTGACCCAACCGCTCGTGCAGTCCGACATGCCGATTCGCTGGGAGACGCGAGTGGTCTCGCGTTCGACCGGCGGCGGGAGCGACCAGCGCCGGGCGTGGCTTTTGAACGACGAGGGCGAGGGCAATCGCCTGTTCTTCCTGCGGACCTACCAGAACAGCGACGACGGCGTGGGCGTCAACATCGGGTGGAACTCGCCCGACAGCCAGAAACTGCTGACCGCGGGCCAGTTCTCGGTGGGCGACTACATTACCGAGGAGGTCCTCGTCCGGCCGAACGGCGACCTCGACGCCTTCGCGGAGAACGAGGCCAACGGCGAGACGGGGAGCAAGGTGTACGCCACCGACGAGACCTACCGCTACTCGCAGGTTGCGATGCGGGACCACGGCGGCAATCCCGGCGCGGAGTGGGACTACATCAGGATTCGCTACGACGTCGATTCGGAACCGTCGGTGACGGTCGGCGACGAGCGGACGAACGCGCCAGCGACGACCACGACCACCGCAACACCGACGGCGACACCGACCACGACTGCGACGACCACGACGACCCAGAGGACGACGACGACGACGGCGACGACGCAGGGGACGACGACCACCACGACCACCACGACGACGCAGGTCTGCCAGCCCTCGGCCGAGGAGCCGAGCATGCAGGCGGTCCAACTGCACACCCAAGAGACCCGAATCTCGGCGGACGACCCCGGCCACATCTCCGGCGCGATTGCCAGCGACATCACGAACAACTGCCCGGTCAAGGTCCAAATCACGCTCCAACTGCCCAACGGCGTCCGGGTCGGCGGCGGGCAGAACATCCAGAGCGGCGGTGGCGGCCTGACCACCTCGACGTTCGTGGTCCAACCCGGCGAGGTCCGGGAGATAAGCGCCGACGTGTACAGCGACGACCCCGGCAAGAAGACGGTACAGGCGTCAATCACCTACTTCCCGGTCGGCCACCGCGACATGGCCAGAGAGGAGGACGGCCTCACGCTCGAATTCGACGTGGCCGGTGGCTCCGACTCGAAGGCGCTCGCGGACGATTCGACCACGGCCGCGGCCGGCGGCGGAACCGGTGAGGCGACGACGGCCGCCTCGGATGACTCCGAGACCACCGAGCGCCCCGACTCCGACGGCGACGGCGTGCCCGACGACGTGGACTACGCGCCCGACGACCCGTCGGTCCAGTCCAAGTCCGACCTCCAAGACGACGGCGTGGGAATCCCCGGCTTCTCGGTGATTTCGGCGCTCGCGGGTCTCGCCCTCGCCGGTCTCTTGCTGGCGACTCGGAACGGCAGAGATAGCTGAAGAAAACGAAACTGTTTATCTAAGCATCTTTGAATTGGTTACTGTCCGCTTCGCTCGGTGAAACATTCACCCTCCTTGGCGTCTGCGTTCGCTTCGCTCGCGGTTCCACCGCTCACCAGTCGCGGCGCGGAGCGCCGCCACCCCTTGACCGCGAACCGCGCGAGGGCTTTCGAGACCGCAGTTCCGGTTTCGTCTGCTACTCCGAACACTACCGCGGAGCGACCCAAAAAGAAGATACCCGCCGAGCAGAAACCCACGCTCCGATGGCCACCGTCGCGCGCCGACAGGTCGCCGGACTCGCCCTCCTCGCGGTCGTCGCAGTGGCGAGTCTGCTCGCCGGTCCCGAGAAACTCCTCGGGGTCGCTCGGGACCTCGCCGACCGGCCCGCGCTGTTCGGCGTCCTCCTCGTCGGGGTCTACCTCGTCCGCCCGCTGTTCGCGTGGCCGACCACGCTGGTCGCCGTCCTCGCAGGCTACGCCTACGGTCCCGTCTGGGGCTTCCCCATCGCGCTGGCCGGGACGACCGGGAGCGCCCTCCTGCCCTTCCTCGTCGCGCGCTACCTCGGTACAGGGTCGGCAGAGCGAACCGGGTGGGGGTTGAGACTGGTCGCACGCCTCGGCGACTCCGGTGAGCGATTCTTCGCTACCGCGGGCGACCTCCGAGGGATGGTGGCCTCCCGCCTCGCGCCTGCGCCCTCCGACCCGGTTTCGGCCGCCGCGGGCCTCTCGGGCGTCTCGACCGGCGCGTTCGTCGCCGGGACCGCAATCGGGGAAATCCCGTGGACCGTCACAGCGGTGCTGGCCGGGAGTTCGCTCGACACGCTCTCGACCGCAGGGTTGGACGCGATTGGCTTGCAACTCGTCGCTGTGGCCGCCGCCGTCGCCGTGGCGCTCCTCGCGGGACCGGCCTACCGGGCCGTGAGCGCCCGGCGGTGAGAACTCACGCCGAATTTGGAACGGATTTGGAACGGAGTCGGAGCCAAGTGGGTGAGAGTTCGAAAAACCCCTTTTACCGTGGCGATGCCTCGTCTGAGCATGAGAAACGTACTCGAAAGTGCGGTCGTTGCGGTTGCGGCCGGAATCGCGGCCCTCGCCGGGTCCTACGCCGTGGCCGGCCTCACGCCGGCGTTCGTCGCCGCACCGGTCAGCGACTTCGTGGTCGCTTCGACTCCCGACGCCGTGATTACGTGGTCGATTCAGACCCTCGGCAGTCTCGGCGGCCAACTCGGCTTCCTGCTGGCACTCGCGCTGACGGCAGGGTTGTTCGCACTCGCAGTCGGGGCCGGTGTCGTCCTCGCCCGGCGCTTCGCGGTCCCCGGCGCACCCGTCGCGGGAGTGGCCTGCGTGGCGGTCGGTCTCGCGCTCACCGGGTCGGCAGTCTCGACGCTCACAGCCGGTGCCGGCGCGGGCATCGTGGTCGGCCTCGCCGGCCTGCGGACCGGGAGCGAATCGACCGCGGCCTCGACCTCCGCGGCACGTCGGCGCGTCCTCCAAGCCGTCGCGGGAGCCTTCGCTGTCGGGAGCGTGGGCGCGGTCCTCGGGTCCCGGAAGGGCGGGCAAGTCCCCGAGGCCGACGGCGAGATTTCGGCCGGCGTCGAGGACCTCCTCGGGGCGGCCGATGAGCGGTCTCTCGACGTGGCGGGCATCGAACCGCTCGTGAGCGAGAACTTCTATCAGGTGGACATCAACAGCGTGGACCCCACCGTGGACCGCGAGGAGTGGACCCTGAGCGTGACCGGTGCAGTCGAGGAGGACGCCGAATTCGACTTCGACGACCTGACCAGTTCCGGGTCGGTCGAACACCGGTTCGTCACCTTGCGGTGCGTCGGCGAGGGGTTGAACGGCAAGAAGATGGACACCGCGCTCTGGACCGGCGTGCCCGTGACGGACCTGCTGGAATCGGCCGGCGTCGAGGCGGGCGACAACTGCTGTGTCATGCTCCGCGCGGAGGACGACTTCTTCGAGGAGTTCCCGCTGTCGGCGCTCGAAGACGGGTTTCTGGCCTTCGAGATGAACGGCGAACCCCTGCCCCGCGGCCACGGCCACCCGGTTCGGGCGCTGATTCCGGGCCACTGGGGCGAAATCAACGTCAAGTGGCTCACCGAAATCGAGGTCTTGGACGAGGAGGCCAAGGGTTACTGGGAGCGCCGGGGGTGGCACGGGACCGGGCCGGTGAACACCGTCGCCAAACTCCACGCCGTGAACCGCCTCGGCGAGGGCGAGTCGGGTGGGACCGAGATGCAGGTCGGCGGCCACGCCTACGCCGGAACCCGAGGGATTCAACAGGTCGAAGTCTCGACGGACGGCGGCGAGTCGTGGAACGAGGCCACCCTCTCCGAGCCACTTCCCGGTTCGCCCGGCGAACAGGGGGCCGCGGACGGACAGGGGACTGCCGAGGACGCATGGCGGCAGTGGGAGTACACCTACGAGGCCTCGTCGCCCCACGAGGTGGTGGTCCGGGCGACCGACGGCGAGGGGGACCTCCAACCGGAAAAAGAGCGCAAGCCCTTCCCCAGCGGGCCGACCGGGTGGGTCTCGAAGCGGGTCGAGCCGTAGGTATAAGTCCCGTGGCTGACAATCGAGGGACAGCGCGATGGACAAGGCGCTCTGGTACCTCCTCACGGCGACGCGGGGCGGCGAGAACCGCGCGCGCATCATCCGCCACCTCTCGGAGCGCCCACGCAACGCCAACCAACTCGCCGAGTCGATGGACGTGCGGTACAAGACGATTCGCCACCACCTCGACATGCTCGAAGACCACGGCGTGGTCGAACCCGGCGACAACGAGTACGGCAAACTCTACTTTCTCACCGACCAGTTCGAACAGCACCGCGAGGCCTTCGAGGAAATCATGGAACACATCGAATGAGAGGACCCTAGCATGAGTACGATACAAATCGCAAGCGGTATCGCAGTCGTGAACATCCTGCTCCTCGGTCTTCTCACGACCGTCTGGGTCCGCAACTACCGGAAGTTCCGGACGCCGCTCCTGCTGGGCCTCGTCGCGTTCGGCGCGGTGATGCTCGCCGAGAACGTGGTCGCCATCTACTTCTTCTTCAGCATGAAGATGCTCTACTCGGGCGACCCGACGGTCCAGCAGGCCGTGTTGGTCCTCCGCGGACTTCAACTGGTCGCGGTGGCCTTCCTGACGTGGGTCACGATGCAGTAGGCGAATCGGTGGCCTCGCTCGATTTTCGCTTCGCTCGGGTGCGCTCGGTGGAACAGACCACGAGCGAACGCTTGGCCGACCGATTCACAGGGTGGGATGAAGGGGCCGACCGCTCGCGGTCACGCGAGCGGGCGGGGACTTCGAGAAGTGTTCACGGCCTCGGTTCTCCCCGAGTCGGCAACGGTACGCGACGACCGGACGAAAACGCTCAAAGAACCAATATAATTGCTAGAGCAATAAATAGTGGTTTAAAGGAAATAAAAGTATTGTCTGGAGAATCGTGTAGTTAGTAGAAGGTGTCTGAACAGTCGTAGACCACGCCGTGTTGCGGGCAGACGTACTTGCAGTGGCGAGAGTACAGCGGTTCCTCGCAGATTGGACACGGGCGACCTCCTCGCTCGTCGGTTGCATTGTCGTCACCTGCCGAAGTCACGTCGTCGCTCACGTTCAACACTCGCCGAGCCAGCGACTTACTCCTTTCTACCGACTGTGAAACGCGGAGAGAGGAGAACCGGGAGAAAAGACGAAATCCGGATTTCAGCTATTCAGCACTTCGACCAGTCGCAGTTGGTACACTTCTGGCACCCTTCGGAGTAAATTAGCGACATGGAACTACAGTTCGGACACTCGGGATTTCCGCCCGCGTCGATGATGTCCTGCTGGTCGCCCTCCTTGCTGGCGGCGACTGCGCCGCCATCGGTTTCCGGACCAGTGTCAGCCTGCGTGTTCGTCGCGGCCTCGCCCTCGACTTCCTCCTCGACCTCGGTGAGGTTCTGCTGTTGGGGGTAGGCCTTCTCGACTTCGCCATCGAGGTAGCGCCGCATCGCGGTGCCGATGGCGTCGGGGATGGAGTTAATCTGCTCGCCCTTGTCCCACGCGACCTTCGGACTCCGGATGCCCTGTAGCTCGTCGGCTATCTCCTCGGGGTCCACGCCCGACCGGAGCGCCGTCGAGATGGTCTTGGCCAGCGCCTCGGTGAAGGAGGCCGTGAAGCCGCCGGAGTTGCCGATGTTGGCGAACAACTCAAAGGGTCGGCCTTGGTCGTCCTCGTTGATGTTGACGTAGAGCTTTCCGTACCCGGTGTCGATGCGCTGAGTGATGCCGTGAAGCACGTCAGGCCGAGGACGCTTGCTGGCGTAGGGACCCTCGGCGTCCTCGCCGTCGGCGACTTCAAGGAGGGACTCGATTTCTCGGTCGAGCGCAGTCTGGACCTCCTCGTTGTCGAGGAAGCCCTCGATGCCGCCGAAGACCTCCTGAATCTGCTCGACCAACTGCTCGGCCGCCTCGGACTCGTCGGCGAACTCCTTGTTGTCGGCGCGAGTCGTGAGGACCTGCTTGGAGCGAGTCCCGTCGCGGTAGACGGTCACGCCCTTGCCGCCGTTCTCGTAGATGTACTCGAAGACCTCCCGCATGTCTCCCTTACTCGCGGAGTTGGGGAAGTTGCACGTCTTCGAGATGGCCGAGTCAACGCCCTCCTGACAGGCGCACTGGACCGCGGCGTGTTCCTTACCGGTGAGGTCCGAAGTCACGACGAACAGTTCGCCGATGGCGTCCGGGACGGTTTCCAGACCTTCCACGCCGTCGAAAACGTTTTCGGCCATCTGGTCTTGGGCCTCCTGCTTGACCTCCTCTACGTCGATGTCGTTGTCCTCCAGCGTCCGGAGGAAGTAGTCGTCGAACTCCACGAGCATCTCGTCGCCCTGCACGTCGTCAGAGACGTTCTTGTAGTAGGCGACGTTGTAGATTGGTTCGCACCCGCCCGTGGTGTTGCCGACCATCGAGGTGGTGCCAGTCGGCGCGATGGTGGTCGTGTTGTGGTTCCGGACCGCGAAGCCGTCCTCCCAGTTGTCGGCGTCGAGACCGGTCTGCTTCTCGAACCACTCGCGGTACTCGGTGGGATTAGCGTACTTCGATTTGTCCCACTCGTCGAAGGACCCGCGCTCCTCGGCGAGTTCGTGGGACGCCCACTTGGACTCGTTGTTGATGTAGCGCATCAACTGGCGGGCGATTTCGTTGCCGGCCTCGCTCCCGTACTCGACGCCCAACTGGATGTAGAGTTGGGCCAGTCCCATGACGCCGAGACCGATTTTGCGCATCTCCCGGACCTTCTGCTCGATTTTGTCCACCGGGAAGTCCGACATGGTGACGACGTTTTCGAGGAAGCGGGTGCCGTACTCGATGCGGTGGTCGAAGTCGTCCCACGCCATCGCGTCGGCGAGGAAGGCGTCTACGGCCTCCTCGAAGCTCTCGTACTCGTCGCCGTGTTCGTCGTGCCAGACACGCCAGTCGGGGGCGTCCGTGTCGGCCAGCGTCGAGAGGTTGATGTGGCCGAGGTTGCAGGCCTCGTACTCTTCGAGTGGCTGCTCGCCGCAGGGGTTGGTCGCCAGAATCCGGTGGTCGGGATGCTCCTCGACGTCGAAGGAGTGTTCCTTGTTGACGCGCTCGAGGTAGATGACGCCGGGTTCGCCGTTCTCGTGGGCACCGTCCACGATGCGGTTCCAGATGAGTTCGGCGGGGATGGAGAGTTCCTCGCCGACCTCGACGTGTTCGCCGAGGCCGAACATCTCGTAGAGTTCCTTGGTGTGTTCGGTGGCGACGTGCGGCTCCTCGGTTCGGGGGTTCGTGAAGGTGAACTCCTCGCCGTTCTGGACCGCTTCCATGAAGTCGTCGGTGATGCCGACCGAGATGTTGAAGTTCGAGAGGTGGCCCTCGGCGGCGTTCCGGAGGTGCTTGGGGACGCGGCCCTCGTCGTCGATGAGTTCGCGGGCCTCGCCGAGTGCGTCCTTGAAAGAGTTGTGAGTGTAGTCGTCGGGGTCGTTCAGACGGAGCGTCTCGGCGAGGCTCACGTCCTTGTTCTTGGCGTGGATGAACTGGATGACGTCGGGGTGGGAGACGCGCATGACGCCCATCTGGGCACCGCGCCGGGCACCGCCCTGCGCGATGGTCTCGCACATCTGGTCGTAGGTCCGCATGAAGGTGATGGGACCGGACGCGATGCCGCCCGTGCTACCCACCGCGTCGCCGTAGGGTCGGAGCTTCCAGAATGCGTAGCCCATGCCGCCGCCCGACTGGAAGACTTGCGCGGCCTCCTTGGCGGTCTGGTGGATGTCGTCGATGTCGTCGGCCGGCGAGTCCACGAAGCAGGCCGACAACTGCTGGAGTTCGTCGCCCGCGTTCATCAGGGTGGGCGAGTTCGGCATGAACGAGAGGTCCTCCATCAGCGTCTGGAACTCGTCGCGGACCTCCTCGACGTGGCTCTGAATCTCGTCGGGGAGTTCCGGGACAATGGTTTCGTAAGAGAATTTGTTTACGTTGTAGACGGAGAGCGTGGTCTCGGCGTCGTCGTCGGCAGTCGTGCCAGCGCCGAATACCTCCGCGGCGAGTTCGTCGCGCCGGGGATGGTCGGGCTTGAGTTGGTCCGGCGTGACCGCAATCTCCTCGTCGCGCTTCTCGGCCTCGTAGACGGCCTCGGCCAGCGCGATGTTCTCGGCGACGCGCGGAAAGAGGTCCTCTTGCTCCTCGATGAGATTCCCGTCGGCGTTCTTCCGGAGGTAGCGCGCCGGGAGGATGTTGTGGTAGGCGTTGCCAGTGAGGCGGTCCTCAAGCGTCTCACCTTCGGTTCGCTTGATGGGCAGAGTGAGTTCGTCGGCCGTCAGTTCGCCCGCACCGCTCATACGCCGGTCACCTCGGGTCTCTGTCCGTCGAATTCCGCTCCCGCGAGTGGTGTAGTTCGGATCATTCGTGACGGCGATTTCATTCTGAATCCTCCGGTTTAACCTTTGCTGTCCCAGTTGGACTACTCCAAATTAATTTGCACTTTGATGCCTCTGGTCGAAATTAATCGCGCCGGAATCCGGTCGTATAAAAGGCGGATTCACGGCTATGAGTGGTCGATCAGAGGTAGCATCCGGACCCTAATAAGAGTATGCAGACCGCGGCGAAAGTAGTCAACCAACCGGAGAAGTACTTGAGTAAGCCTGACCTATCCGGCCGCCCACCACCGATTTCGAGACATGGCAGAGTATTAAGTGGTCGATACGTTTACGGTGGTCGGGGAGCCTTGATTTTATCATGGACATCGCTCTCGCGGCGGGACTGCTAGCGACGCCGCTCGGAAAACTGCTCGTGGGCCTCGTCGCCCTCGCGGCCGTCGTACTGGTCGGTCGAATCGTGCTGAGCGTCGCGTGGAAGTTGCTTCTGGCAGCCATCGTGGTCGTCGGGGCGCTCTACACGGCAGGCGTGTTGCTGTAGTCGAGCGCGTCGTCGGAACCGCTCTCGGCGCGTGCGCCGAGGGGAGAAAACAAATACGACTCTTTAGCATAGAATAATATTTCCTTAGAAAATATTTTCTTATCTCTATCGTTGCGAGTAACCGCCACGAAGGTTTATGTCCGAGAACGGGACCAACCCCGACCGGACGTTTCGCTCGGTCACGCGAAAGCGTGGCCGTGGAAGACGCGAGTCGTCTTCGCGGTTGCGAGCAGGTAGCTGGCGAGTCAGTCAGCACGGCCGCAGGGCAGAAGACGCCCATACCTCGCACGCCGCCAGTCCGACTAATCCGAAAGGACGGAGCCAAGCACCCGACTACTACACAGAGCTACGCGACTTTCCGGACGAAGTTCCGAATCACGTCGTGACCGACGGCGGTCAGCACGCTCTCGGGGTGGAACTGGACACACTCGATGGGATACTCGCGGTGGCGCACGCCCATCACCAGTTCCTCGCCTTCGTGGTCGGTCGTCGCCGTCACCTCGAAACAGTCGGGGACCTCGGTTGCGACCAGCGAGTGGTACCGACCGGCGCGGAACCGCTGGTCCAGCCCCGCGTAAACTCCTTGACCGTCGTGGTCCACCGGGAAGGCCTTGCCGTGAACCGGTTCGGGCGCGCGGCCGACCGACCCGCCGTAGGCGTAGATGGCGGCCTCTAACCCCAGACACACCCCGAGCGTCGGGACTTCGGTGCTGACCTCGCGGAACACGTCGGGCGTCACGCCCACGTCGCGCTCGTTTTCGGGATGGCCCGGTCCCGGCGAGACGACGATGGCGTCCGGGTCGGCCTCTCGAACGTCGGCCAGCGAGGCCGTATTGCGGACGACTTCGGTGTCGGCGTGTTCGCTGGTGTACTCCACGAGGTTGTAGGTGAACGAGTCGAAGTTATCCACGAAGAGGACGTCCAATTCGTCGTCAGGCGACCGCTTGGGGTCGCTCTCGACGCTCGCAGTCATCGACCCACCTCCGGGGCTTCCGCCTCGTCGTCGGGGCCGGACGACCGCGACTCCTCGATGCGGTCGAGGGCGGTCAGCACGCCGTCCATCTTCTTCTCGGTCTCCTCGTACTCGGCCGTGGGGTCGCTGTCGGCCACGATACCTGCGCCGGCCTGCACCGTGATGCGGTCGGCAGGAGTGACGTCTTCGTCCGATTCGATGGTCGCGGTCCGGATGACGATGGCAAAGTCGGCGTCGCCAGACCACGAGTAGTAGCCCACGCCGCCGCCGTAGAGGCCGCGGGCCGAGCGTTCGAGGTCGTCGAGAATCTCCATCGCCCGAATCTTGGGCGCGCCGGAGAGGGTGCCCGCGGGGAACGCCGCTCTGGTGGCATCGAAGGCGTCCGAGTCCACAGCGAGTCGGCCAGTCACGGTGCTCTCGATGTGCTGGACGTGGCTATACTTGAGGACGTTCATGAACTCCTCGACCTGCACGCTTCCGGGTTCGCTGACCCGGCGCACGTCGTTTCGGGCGAGGTCCACCAGCATGGTGTGTTCGGCCTGTTCTTTCTCGTCGGCGAGCATCTCGCCCGCGAGACGGCGGTCCTCGACCGGACTCGACCCCCGCGAGCAGGTTCCGGCGATGGGATTGGCCATGACTTCACGGCCGCGGACCGACACCAGCGTCTCGGGACTCGCGCCCACCACGGTTCGGTCGTCGTAGCCGAGGAGATACATGTACGGCGAGGGATTGACCTCCCGGAGGGCGTCGTAGAACCCGAGCGGGTCCACGTCGCCCCGGAGTTCGCGCTTCCGGGAGACGACGCCCTGATAGATGTCGCCGTCGAGGACGTGCTCCTTCGCGGTTCGGACGGCGTCCTCGTACTCCTCGCGCGGCCCGGCGGTCGCCGACTCGCGGACGAAGCCGCCGGTCTCAGGTGCGTCGGCCGATTCGAGGAGGTCGGCCACACGCTCGGCCTCGGCCTGCAAGTCGTCGTAGATTTCGGCGGGGTCGTCGTCCGGGCCGACCAGTGGCGTGAACACCAACGAGACGGTTCCGGCGCGGTGGTCGAACGCGACCGTCTTGGTGTTGAGGACGAACTGGGCGTCGGGAAATCTGGATTCGGGGCGCTCGACGCCACGCTCGTCCAGCCAGAAGTCGTACACTGCGTCGTAGGCCAGAAAGCCGACCAGACCGCCCTCGAAGTGCTGGCGGTCGCCCTCGGGGAAGCCGCGCTGTCGGGCGTCGGGCATGGCCGACCGCAGGGCGTCGAGCGCATCGCCGGAGTGGTCGCCGGCGACGAACTTGGCGGCCCGACCGCCGAGCGATTCGACGGTAGTCTCGTCGGGGTCAACCGTCACGACCGCTTCGGGGTCGTAACCCACGTAGGAGAACCGGGCGTGGCGGTCGCCCGACTGCTCGGCGGAGAACGCGCCATCGGGGTCGCTGGATGCGGTCTTCTCGGCGCTTTCGAGGAGGAAGGCGTACTCCGAGGCGTCGGCACCAGTCGAGCGCCCGGTCAGCGCCGCGTAGGCCGACAGCGGCGTGGTCTCGGCGTCGAGTTCGGCTTCGAGTCGGACGACGGAGAGGTCGTCACGTCCGGCGAGGTCAACGAACTGCGCGCGTTCCGGTTTCATGGTGTCGGGGTCGGATACGCGCGTTTCGCGTTCGCCACGAAGTCGGCGACGGCGTTCGGGTCCTTGCGCCCAGCGTTCGGAGACGCCGCCTCCGACGAGTCTGGCGTATCGTCGCTTCGCTCGACGCCGCTGGCCACGTCCACGGCGAACGGTTCGACCGAGCGAACGGCGTCGGCGACGTTTTCGGGAGTCAGACCGCCAGCGAGGACGACCGGCGAGTCGAGGCCCGCGGCGAACTCGGTGGTGCGCTCCCAGTCGTGGGTCTCGCCGGTGCCGCCAGCGCCCACGTCGTCCACGGAATCGACCAGTAGCGCATCGGCCACGTCGTCGTAGCGCCGGGCGTTCTCGGGTTCGGCGGCGTCCACGACCTTGAGGAGCTGTGCGTTCACGCTGGAAGTCAGGTAGGCGATGTCGCCGACGCCGAGGTCCCCGTGAATCTGCACCGCGTCGGGGTCGATGGCGCGGGCGAGTTCGACGGCGCGCTCCGGCGAGTCAGGCATCGTCACCAGCACGGTGGTCACGAACGGCGGGGCCGCGTCGGCGAGTTCGACTGCTCGCTGGGCGTCGATTTCCCGCGGGGAATCGACCGGCACGTCCACCAGCAGGCCGATAGCGTCCGCACCCGCTTCGACCGCGACTCGCAGGTCCTCGCGGGAGGTGAGACCGCAGATTTTGACGCGAGTCATGCTGGCACGCTCGAACAGAGCTGTTCCAGTTGGTCGGCGGCCTCGCCGTCGTCGATGGCCTCCGCGGCGAGTTGCGCGCCGCCTTCGAGCGAGTCGGCCTCGCCCGCGACGTAGAGGGCGGCCCCGGCGTTGGCGAGGATGATGTCGCGCTTCGCGCCGGTCACGTCGCCCTCCACGATGCCCCGCATGTCCTCGGCGTTCTCCTCGGGGGAGCCACCGGCCACGTCCTCGATGGGGTGGCGAGAGAGACCGATGTCCTCGGGCGTGACGGTGTACTCCTCGATTTCGTCGCCGCGGACCTCTGCGGCGGTGGTCTCGTCGTGGACCGCGATTTCGTCCATGCCGGACCCGTGGACGACCAGCGCGCGCTCCACGTCCATCTTGGCGAGCGACCGGGCGAGGACCGGCACGAGGTCCGGGTCGTAGACGCCGACGATTTGGGCGTCAGCGCCGGCGGGGTTGGTCAGCGGACCGAGGACGTTGAAGACCGTGCGCATGCCGAGTTCCTTCCGCGGGCCGATGACGGCCTTCATCGCGGGGTGGAAGACCGGCGCGAGCATGAACCCGATGCCGTCAGCCTCGATGGCGTCCTCGACGGCGGGCGGTTCGGCCTCGACTTCGACGCCGACCTCCTCGAGTACGTCCGCGCTCCCGGAGGAGGACGACACCGAGTAATTACCATGCTTGGCGACGGGGACGCCCGCGCCGCTGGCGACGATGGCGCTCGTGGTCGAGACGTTAATCGTATCGTAGTCGTCGCCGCCGGTGCCGCAGGTGTCTACCAGCGGCGCTCGGTCGGGGTCGATGGTCCGCGCCGCGTCGCGCATCCCCTGCGCGAACCCGGCGATTTCGGTCTCGGTCTCGCCCTTGGCGCGGAGCGCCGAGAGGAGCGCGCCGATTTGGGCCTCGGTGGCGTCCTCGAAGACGGCCGTCGCCGCCTCGCGGGCCTCCTCTAACGTGAGATTCTCGCCGTCGGTGACGCGTTCGATGTAGTCCTGCATTTGAAATCACCAATGTACGTCTTCGTCTTACGATGAACACAATCGTACATCGACTTAAAGGTGTCGGGGAACGAGGTCGGATTCGAAGGGGTCGGTGGCGCTCGCTGGAAACCGGTTCCTGCTCGAATCTGGCTTCGGGGAGTAGAAAACGGAATATTTCTCTAAGCCACATATAATTGTTTTAAATAGTTAGAAATACACTTTGGGCAAAGAATTACCATCGCTGACGGGGCAACTCTGCGGTCTCCTCCGACTGAAACTACCGCCACCGTTGCCCGGACAGCCACCGTTCGGCCGAACCTTCATGGTAAATCGCCGGACCGCGTTGGAATCCGAAAGGTTCAATTAT
Organism: Halorussus lipolyticus; assembly: GCF_029338375.1. Taxonomy (NCBI): domain Archaea; kingdom Methanobacteriati; phylum Methanobacteriota; class Halobacteria; order Halobacteriales; family Haladaptataceae; genus Halorussus; species Halorussus lipolyticus. Next base: position 1,623,885 of record NZ_CP119804.1, read on the forward strand.
CCCCCGGACAAACGAAGAAATGCGTCCGAAGGAGGTCGCACCAACATGGGTTTGTGGTCTAGTTGGTTATGACACCTCCTTGACATGGAGGAGGCCGGCAGTTCAAATCTGCCCAAACCCACTGTCATTCTCCGCGGACGAATTTTACTGCGCTTCAGAACTCCGAAGTCAGTGGCTTTGGAGTCCTGTTAACTGTCCGGATTCCGCGAAGCGAAGTTTCGCTCACGGGAACTGGTCGGCTGTTCGACCCGCTTTGTTGCACCACCGACCCGTCTAGCGTCGCAGAAAAGCCCGCCTGAGGACCACTCAGGCACTCCCTGATACCCAGTCAGGGTCCGAAAACCCAGCCACGACAACCGCATTCCGCAGTTCGTCGCTCGGATGTCCGCCGGCGAAACGCCGTCCGACCGCCGACGAGCGATTCGCCGCTACTCGACTCGGTACTCGGCGTCGCACATCGCCCGGAGTTGCTCGTAGGTCTCGTGGGCCACCGCGTCGTGATTAGCGAAGTAGACGCCGTGGACCTCCTTCGCCCGCACCCGGTTCGAGAGCGTCTGGAAGAACCGACAGACCCGCGAGTCCTCGGCGTACATCAACAGGACCCCGAGGGCGTCGATGACGACCCACCCCGACCCGGCCTCGACGTGTCGAATCGCGTCGGAGAACCGCATCCCGAGGCCGGTCAGGTCGTCGGGACTCACGGGGTCGGTCGTCCAGAGGTCGCCGTCGATTTTTGAGAACGTCGAAAACGAGGTCTCTGGAGAGTTTTTCTTCGGGGTCCTCGTCGTCCTCGGACTCGACGATGTCAGAGACTTCCTCGGCCGCTACAGCCGTGTCCTGCTGGTCCGGAGTCTCCTCCGGTTCGGTACTTCCGGTTCCGGATGAGTCACCAATGGTGCTCATTAATATGCCACCCCTTGCTCGTAACCCAGCATGGATAGAACACATCGCTCGGATTAGCCTTTGTTATTCACCATTTACCCACCGGAAACCATTGCTTACGAACAGTTGCACGTCTGTTTCATCCGCCCGCCGTCTGCCGGTAATCACCCCTTACCGGCCGTTTTCGGCGGTCTCAGTTCGGAGGGTCCTCGCGGTCCCGGTCCACGAGGTTCTCGTGAATCCCTAGCACTAATCCGGGAACTACCAGCATGAAGATGTGTTCCTCGATTGGGATTCCGAGGAGTTCGATACCGGTCCGAAGGGGGATGCTGAACACGCCGATATGGAGCGTGTACCAGTCCCAGACGTAGGCGATAGGGTACAGGACGGCGATGGTCCGCCCGGCTTGAACCAGCGCATTGGCCCGATAAAGAAGTCCTACCGCGACTGCCCCCCACACGACTTCGGTGGCGAGGTAGGTGTACTCGCCGAACACCGCACCGATGTCGGGTATCATTCCCGGCCCTTCTACTCGCAAGAATATAATCCTATCGCCGGTTGTCACTTCGTTCGACGCGCGATAACTTTCAAGACCATCCGAGGAGTATCTTCAGGTACCGATGGACATCGCTGATATTGCTACGGCGGACTACACGGAGCTAGAGGCTGAATCGAACGTCGGGAAGGCCCGGTCCGTCTTCGAGGACGAGAACCCGAAGGGCATCATCGTGACGCGCGCCGGGGAGTACGAGGGCGTCATCACGCAGAAGCAACTCCTGCGCTCGCACATCGAGGACCACACCAAAATCGAGACGCTGACTAAATCCGCACCGAAGGTCGAGCGAACCGCCAACGTCCGTGACGTGGCCCGAACGCTGGTCGAGGGCGGCACCAAGGTCGCGCCAGTCTTCGAATCGGGCAATCTCTGGGGCGTCATCAGCCAAGACCTCATCCTCGAGGCCGTGCTGGAGAATCTCGACTCGCTCACGGTCGAGCAGATTTACACCGAGAACGTCATCACCATTGCCGAGGACGCCACCCTCGGACAGGCAATCAACCGCCTGCGCGAACACGGCGTCTCGCGGCTTCCGGTGGTGGACGAGGACGGCTTCCTCACCGGCGTCGTCACGACCCACGACGTGGTGAACTTCGCAACCCGGAACGTCCAGAAGACGACCCGAGGAGACCGGTCGGGCGAGGGCGAGCGCCTGCTGGACCTGCCGGTCTACGACGTGATGTCGAGTCCGGCCGCGACGACCACCCTGAGCGAGAGCGTCAAGAACGCGGTCGAACGCATGTTCGAGAAGGATTACTCGGGACTCGTCGTCACGCCCGAGGACGACGACCGGGTGGTCGGCGGCGTCGTCACCAAGACCGACGTGCTTCGCGCGCTCTCCTACACCGAGGAGGACGTGATGGACGTGCAGGTCACGAACGTCAACCTGCTGGACACCCTCACCCGAGAGTCGATTCGGGAGTCCATCACCGAGATTTCGGACAAGTATCAGGACATGCGGGTCCGCCACGCCCACGTCCGGTTCCACGAACACAAGGAGAAGCTTCGGGGCACGCCGCTCATCCAGTGTAAGATTCGCCTCCGGACAAACCGCGGGCAGGCCGCGGGGTCGGGCGAGGGCTACGGTGCCGAACAGGCGTTCGGCGTCGCGCGCGACAAACTAGAGCGCAACGTGCTGGAGATGAAGGGCGTCGAGAGCGACCGGGAGTACGAGGGACAGCTCCTGCGGAAACTCGGCGAACTCTGAGCGCCGGTCGTCGCGGTCGAACCGTCCGACGACGCTTTTTGGCCACTCGTCGGTCCCGAAGTGCTGTAGATGGCTAAAAGAAACAGTTTGCTATTTTAGAGAAAGCCAAAGAATGCCGGGGCGGCGAGGCTCGGAAACGGACAGCGACGGAGCGGTCAGTTCTCGGGGCGGGGCGCGGCCTTCTGGAGTGCGGTCTCGGCGATGTTGCCGCCGTAGTCGGCGGTCCGGGACAGCGAGTCCACGACCAGACTGAGTTGCTGGGCGCGCTGGGCGTCCATCTTGCGGATGAGGTCGTCCACGTGGCGGGTGTGTTCGTCGATTCCCCGGACGCGCTCGCGGGCCTCGTTACCGAGACGAGTCGCTTCGGTACCGTCGTCTTCGAGGAGGGCGTCCATCGCCATCTCCACGATGTCGGCGGACTCGGCGTGGAGTTCTTCGAGGGCCTCGGCAACGTCGTCGGGAATCTCGCCGAGGTTGAGACCGAGTTGGCCGATTTTGGCGGCGTGGTCCGCGATACGCTCCAACTGGCGGGCGCTCGAATGGTAGTCGAAACACGTCTCGCGGGGCAGGCCGATGTCGGCCGCGGTGCTGGGGTTGCGGAGCGCCGACCGGAACACGCGCGAGACCATGAACCAGAGGCGGTCCACGTCGTCGTCGCGCTCGATAACGTCGGTGGCGAGGCTATCGTCGTTCTCGACCAGCGCGGTCACGGCGTCCTGAAGCATCGTCGCCGAGACGAGTCGCATCCGGGTGATGGCGTTGTGAATCGAGAGTTCCGACGAGTCCAGCAGGTCCTGCAGGACCACCCGGTCGCCGGTCTCCTCGATGACCTCCAGACCGACGAGGCCCTGCGTGGCGTCCCGGACCGTCCGGCGCTGGTCGGGCGTCACGCGGGTCGATTCGAGGTTGATGATGTCGAAGCCGCTGACGTACAGCGTGAACACCGTGCGCATGAGTTGCGCGCCTTCGAGGTCGGAGATGTCCACGGTCCCTTCAACCGTGTCTTCGGTCGTCCGAGGAGAGAGCAAAAGCGAGTCGCCTTCGGGATGAAATTCGACGCGGTCGCCCGCTTCGATTCCGTTCTCGGTCGCCCAATCCTTCGGAATCGAGACGGTGAACGTCGAGCCGCCCGTGACTTGGACCTTCCGCGTTTCCATGTGAGAAACGCGGGTGTGGGGAACAATAAATCTATCCCAATCTATATACGAATCTCGAAACGCACCGGAATACGCGGAGACTCGTGATTGGGTATTGGCACGTACCGCGGGAGTCGTCCCGGATACTCACCCGTATCGCCTTCCATGTTCCACCTAACCACGGTTTACGTCATTCAGCCGACTTTCGGAGACCTGCATACGCATGAGTAAATACGTCTATATAGAAATAATAGAAGGGTATTTACTTCGTCTTCGGCAAATCCATCCCAATGCGGGAAAGACCCTCTGTAGACCGTCGAACAATTCTCCTCGGAGGGGGCACCGCCATCGCGTCGCTAGCCGGGTGCGTCAGTACGAGCAAGACGCCGCCGGGCAGTCGTGGGGAAGCGACGACGACGAGCGAGGAGTCAGATGACTCGTCTTCGACCCAACTGAAGGCGGGTGGCTCCTCGACGGTGTACCCGATAACGAGCAAAGCCGCGTCGGTGTGGAACTCCAACCCACCGGCCGACGACGAGGAGTACTGGGGACCGAGCAAGTACGGCATCGACACGGACGAACGACTGGCTAATTACTGGGCGAGCAAGTACGAGAGTTTCGACGCCGAAGGCTCGTCGCCGCCGTTCAAGGTGACGGTCGGTCTGAGCCACTCCGGCACGGGACTGGAGAAACTCAAGAACGGCCTCATCGACATCGGCAACGCCAGCGCGCCGGTAGACGCCGAACTGCCCGACCTGAGCGACGAGGAACTCGACAAGTTCGAGAACCACGTCGTGGGCGTGGACGCTCAGCCAATCGTCGTCAGCAAGGAAATCTACGAGGCGGGCGTCGAGAAACTGACCGCCGAACAGGTCCGGAAAATCTATCAGGGGGAGATAGAGAACTGGTCCGAGATAGACGCCTACACCGGCGACGACAAGGAAATTCAGGCAATCGGCCGCGCCGAAGGGTCGGGCACCGACACCGCCTTCCGGGCGAACATGCTGGGCGACCCCGACGCCCCGATGTCCGGCGTGGACGTGCGGAAAGGCCAGAACCAGCAGGTCAAGACCATCGTTGCCCAGTCGAACAACGCTATCGCGTACATGGCGCTGGCCTTCCTCACGTCCGAGACGCCGACCGTCAAACTCTCGTTCGACGGGAAGGTCTACGAGCGCGGCAAGAACCTCTCCGAGAAGGGGTATCCGCTCTCGCGTGACCTCCACTGTTACACCTACGACGGAACCTCCGAGATGGAGGCCGCCTACCTCCGGATGCTCATCAACGAGTTCGGGCAGGAGAACTTCGTCAAACCGTCGGGGTACTCGATGCTGACCGAGAAACGCCGGAAGAACCAACTCGAAAAGCTTCCCGACACCAAATGATAGGAAGCATCGACACCCGCGTTCGGTCCGCCCGAGCGACCGTCGAGGACATGGACCGCGGGGCGCAGTTCGTGGACGGCGTGGCCGTCGCGTCGGTCCTCGGCGCGCTGTTGGCTTTCCTCGTCGCGCCTGCCTACACCGTCTTCCCGCTCCTCGCGTTCTTCGGGGCCGCTGTCTACGGGTGGAAGGCCCATCAGGCCAACACGGCGAAACTGCTAATGTTCCTGATGACGGCTTCGACCATCGTCATCCTCGGTCTCATCACGGTGTATCTGGTCCTCCGGGCGCTCCCCATCTTTCAGGCGATGGGTCTCGACCTGATATTCAGGACCAGCGAACCGCTCTGGAGTACCAGCGAAGGCATCTACTCGCTGGTTCCGATGATGTGGGGGACGTTGGTAACGACCGTACTGGCGATGGCCATCGCCGCGCCGCTGGGCGTGGCCGGCGCGCTGTTCATCAGCGAAATCGCGCCGAGTTGGGCGCGAGAGGTCATCAAGCCCGGCATCGAGATTCTGGCCGGCGTTCCCTCCATCGTCTACGGGTTCATCGGCTACACCATCATCAACACGTACATGATGGAGGAGTTCAACCTCGCCAACTTCGGAAGCCTGTTCGCGGCCGCGCTGGTCATCGGCGTGATGTCCCTGCCGACCGTGGTCTCGGTCGCCGAGGACGCAATCGACAGCGTGCCCGAGTCGATGAAAAGCGGGTCGCTGGCGCTCGGCGCGACCGACTGGCAGACCATCAAGAACGTCACCATCCCGGCGTCGTTCTCGGGCGTCTCGGCCGCGGTCCTACTGGGCGTCGGCCGCGCTGTCGGCGAGACGATGGCCGTGACCGTGATGCTTCCCCACCAGCAGGTGCTTCCGGACCCCATCTACGACGTGTTCTCGGGGACCGAGACGCTCACCAGCCTCATCGCGGGCCAGTACGGCATCGCCAGCGGCGACCAGATGTCGGCGCTGTTCGCGGCGGGCGTGGTGCTGTTCGTGACCGTCCTCGGACTCAGCATCGGGTCCCAACTCATCGAGGCCCACATGGAGCGCAAACTGGGTGGTAGCCAATGAGCTACGAGACGAGCGACCTCGTGACCGACGAGTCGTCGCTGTCAGAGCGCGTCGCGGCGGCCATCGTCGGTCTCAACGTCGTCTCGGTGATACTCGGCTTCGCGGCCATCTTCCAGTGGACCGAGGTTGAGGCCGACTTCTTCGGCGTCAGCCTGTTCAACCTCTACGGCCTGACCCTCGGCGCGACCGGTCTCGCGGTCATCGCGCTCGGCGTCGCCTCGCGGGCCGGCCTCGTGGACACGACGCCCGACCGGAGCGCCGGCCTCCTGACCGGCGGCCTGTTCGGTCTCGTCGGCGTCGTGACCGGTGCCCTGTTCGCCTCCCAGACGCTCGGCTTCGGCCTCGTCGGGTGGCTCGCAGTCTCCCTGCTGTTCGGCGCTGGCTTCACTGCGATAACCGTCCTCCCCCGCGAGGACATCGGTTCGACGCTCCCCGCGGGCGCGCTGTCGATTACCGTCGGCGCGCTGTTCCTCCTGAACGTCATCACGACCGAGTGGGAGTGGGAACCCGAGGGCTTCTCGGCCGCCTTCACCGGTCCGGTTATCGGTCCGGTACTGACCATCTTCGCCGGCCTCGTCTGTGCGTGGGCCGCGGCGAAGGCCCACGAGGGCTTCGGAACCCGCGGACGACAGGCCGGCGCGTACCTGCTGGTCGGCCTGAACGCCTTCGGGATGCTGGGAGTTCTGCTCCTGCTCATCCTGTTCGTCGCCGGAAAGGGCTGGTCGCGGATGGTCGAGGACCTCAAGTTCGGCCTGTTCAGCGAACCAGCCTTCTGGTTCCAGATTCCCGGATTCGACCAGTACCTCGTCTTCGAGATTCCGGGCGTCTGGTTCTACTGGCCGTTCACGATGAACGGCTATTCGCTGTCGAGCGACGTGATGAACGGCGTCCTGCCGTCTATCGTCGGGACGGTCTGGCTGGTCATCGGCGCAGTCCTGTTCGCGGTCCCGCTCGGCGTCGGCGCGGCGGTGTTCCTCACCGAGTACGCCGAACAGGGCGGGTTCACTCGCGCCGTCGAGATTGCGACCAACGGCCTGTGGAGTACGCCGAGCATCGTCTACGGCCTGTTCGGCTACGCCTTCCTCGTGCCGCGACTCGGTAACACGACCTCGCTGATGGCGGGCCAGTTGGTGCTTGGCTTCATGCTCCTCCCGCTGGTCCTCATCACCAGTCGGGAAGCCATCAAGACGGTACCCAAGGAGTACCGGGACGCCAGCGCGGCGCTCGGTGTCAGCCAGTGGGAGACCATCAAGAGCGTGGTCTTGCCGGCCGCGATGCCGGGCGTCATCACGGGCGTCATCCTCGGCGTCGGTCGGATTGCGGGCGAGACGGCACCCATCCTGCTGGTGGCGACCGGTAACTTGCAGGCCAGTCAGGGACCGCAGGTGCTGACCAACTTCCAGTTCACGTCGAGTCCGCCCTTCGTGGCGAACCCGGCCCTGCTGGACAGCATCAGCGCCCTGCCCTACAAGCTCTACGCGACCATCACCGCGGGCGTCGTGAGTTCCGACCCCGCGTTCGGATGGGCCACCGCGCTGGTGCTCCTCATCGTGGTGCTGTCGTTCTACGCGGTCGGTATCGTCTCTCGAATCTACTTCCGGAGGAAACTCGAACAATGAGCAACGCAGAATTCAAACAGAGCGAGCAAGCGAGCGAACAGGAGACCGGCGAACAGTCCGCGAGTCAGTCCATGACGGTCAGCGGGGAGAGCCAAGAGCAACTCAAAGACGAGTGGACCGACTACCAGTTCGACGGCGCTCCCAAGATTTCGGTCGAGGACTTGGACGTGTTCTACGGCGACGACCACGCCATCCAGTCGGTTTCGATGGACATCCCCGAGAACAGCGTCACCGCGCTCATCGGCCCCTCCGGGTGCGGGAAGTCCACCTTCCTGCGATGTCTCAACCGGATGAACGACCGTATCAACTCGGCGCAGGTCGACGGCTCGGTCGAAATCGACGGCGAGGAGATTTACCAAGACGGCGTGAACCTCGTGGAACTCCGCAAGCGCGTCGGCATGGTGTTCCAAGCCCCCAACCCCTTCCCGAAGTCGATTCGAGACAACATCGCCTACGGCCCGCGAAAGCACGGCGACATCAACGACGGACTCCTCGACAAGCTTTTGGGACGCGCCGAACCCGAAAAAGAGGACGAAATCGTCGAGCGCTCGCTCAAGCAGGCCGCAATCTGGGACGAAGTGAAGGACCGACTCGACGACAACGCGCTGGGTCTCTCGGGTGGCCAACAACAGCGCCTCTGCATCGGGCGCTGTCTCGCGGTGGACCCCGAGGTCATCCTGATGGACGAACCGGCCTCGGCGCTCGACCCCATCGCCACCGCCAAAATCGAGGACCTCATCGAGGAGCTTTCGGAGGACTACACGGTGGTCGTCGTCACCCACAACATGCAACAGGCGGCCCGCATCTCCGACCAGACCGCGGTCTTCCTGACCGGCGGCGAACTGGTCGAGTACGGCGAGACCGACCAAATCTTCGAGAATCCCAACAGCCAGCGCGTCGAGGACTACATCACTGGGAAGTTCGGATGAAACGTTACGACCTTTTCCAGCGGTCGGAGATTCGCTAGCGTCGAATCTCCTCCCTTGCAAAAGCTCGACCAAAAACACGGCGGTCGTCCCGCCGCTCACTTCGTTCGCTCTCGTCCTCCCTTGGTCCGCTCGCTCCTCCCTGCGGTCGTCGCTCGCGGTCGTTTTCGTTGTTCTGCGGTGGAATGGAAAGATTGCGGGACTGTGGGAGGTTCGACCGACCGGGACTGGTCGTCTGCGCCGGAGTCGTCGCCCGACGCATCGCCACGCCAATCGCGTAACGGCGTCAATCGCGTACCCGACCAATCGACACGAACACACACGTCATGGCACGAACTGAGTTCCAGAATCGGCTCGAATCGCTCCGCGAGGCCGTCTGCGAGATGGGCGACCTCGTCGTCTCGCGCCTCCGGCAGGGGTTGGAGGCCCTCGACCGGCAGGACCACGAACTCGCGTGGGCGGTCATCGATGGCGACGAGGAGGTCAACCAACTCTACCTCGAACTTGAACAGGAGTGCATCGACCTGCTGGCGCTTCAGCAACCGGTTGCGGGCGACCTGCGGTTCGTCGCGGCGTCGTTCAAAATCATCACCGACCTCGAACGGGTCGGCGACTTGGCGGTCAACCTCGGCGAGTACGCCCTCTACGCCGACCGGCAGGTGTTCGGCGAGGTGGACCTGCGGGGCCTCGGCGAGCGCGCAGTCGAGATGGTCGAATCTGCCTTGACGGCCTACGCCGACGAGGACACCGTGGCGTGCGTCTCGCTGGCCGACCGGGACGCCGACCTCGACGCGACCTGCGAGCGCGCCAGCGAACTCGTGGTCCGGGACCTCATCCGGACCGAACTCGGCGAGGACGCCGACGACGAGCAGGTCGAGTTCCTGCTACAGGACGTGTCGCGGGTTCTGCTGACGATTCGGGACTTAGAGCGTGTCGGCGACCACGCGGTCAACGTCGCCGCCCGGACCCTCTACATGGTCGAGAGCGACGACCGACTCATCGAGTAGTGGCGGACGCCCGTCAGATACTGCGGGCGAAAGGTACAACACCGGGACACGCGCATTCGTAGATATGCCCCGAGAGGACTATCAGCAGAAGCTCATCGACCTCCGCGAGAACGTCCTCTACATGAGCGAGGTCGTGATGGAGCGCCTTCGGATGGGACTGGACGCCCTCGAACAGAAAGACGACGACTTGGCGTGGGAGGTCATTGACGGCGACGAGGAGGTCAACCAACTCTACCTCGAACTCGAACAGGACTGCATCGACCTGTTGGCCCTCCAACAGCCGGTGGCCGGCGACCTGCGGTTCATCGCGGCGTCGTTCAAGATTATCACCGACCTCGAACGCATCGGTGACCTCGCCACCAACCTCGGCGAGTACACTCACGAGGCCAACCACGACGTGTTCCCCGAGGTTGACATTCAGGAACTCGGCGCGTTCACCGTCGATATGATAGACGACGCGATGACGGCCTACGCCGACGAGGACACCGACGGCTGTTACGGCATCGCCGAGCGCGACGACGACTTGGACGAACTCTGCGAACGCGCCAGCGAAATCGTCGTCCGCGACCTCATCGAGACCGAACTGGAGAACAACACCGAGGAGGAAGTCGAGCAACTGCTTCAGGACGTGTCGCGGCTTCTCCTCACGGTTCGGGACTTGGAGCGCGTCGGCGACCACGCGGTCAACATCGCCGCCCGGACCCTCTACATGGTCGAGAACGACGACGAATTAATCTACTGAGACTTTTCTTGCGGTCGAAATCGCGGCTCCCCCGCGATTTCTCTCAGACCGCACGCTCAATTGTAGAGCATATCTAAAGAAATAATTACAACTCTTTAAGCAACATTTTCATTTCCTTGCTATCTCCTGACGAACCCATCCGCCTGCGGTCACGGGCCAGCAACTCCGTTGTCGGGCTAGCAGTTCTCCCGCGAGCGAAGCGAGCGGACCAAGGAATCCCTCGAAAGCGCGCCTACCGGCGCGCTTGAGGGGGTGACGCCGTGTTTTTGGTCGAGCTTTTTTTATCGAGCGCAGTCGCCGCTGGCGACTGCGCTCGCAATAAAAAGGTCGTAACGTTTTATTGGAACCCGATGCGGTCGTTCCGGCGCTCTTGGGTCGGACTCGAGGACCCGCCCTTGAACTCGTCTTTCATCTGCTCGTAGTAGTCCAGCAGGTCCTCGGTGATGGTCGGCCGGACGTTCTCCATCGCTTGCCGGAAGTGGCTCATGCCGACCTCGGTGGCCTCGTCGTCCTCGCGGAGCGCCTCGATGGCGGCCTCGCGGGCGATGGATTCGAGGTCGCTACCCACGTAGCCGTCGGTGATTTCCGCGAGTTCCCGGAGGCTCACGTCGGCCGACAGCGGCGTGTCGTCGGTGTGAATCTTGAGAATCTGCTCGCGGCCCTCCTCGTCGGGTTGGCCAATCATGACGAGGCGGTCGAACCGGCCCGACCGAATCAGCGCGGGGTCTATCATGTCCGGGCGGTTGGTCGCGCCGATGACCATCACGTCGCCCTTCTCCTCCAGTCCGTCGAGTTCGGTCAGGAGTTGGTTGACCACGCGCTCGGAGACGTTGCTTCCCATCTCCTGACTGCGAGAGGGCGCGAGGCTGTCCAACTCGTCGAAGAAGATGACCGTCGGCGAGACCTGCCGGGCCTTCCGGAAGGTCTGGCGGATGGCCTTCTCCGATTCGCCGACCCACTTCGACAGTAACTGCGGCCCGCGGACCGAGATGAAGTTGGCGTTGGTCTCGTTGGCCACCGCCTTCGCCATCAGGGTCTTACCGGTGCCGGGCGGGCCGTAGAGCAGGACCCCGCTCGGCGGGCTAATACCCAACCGCTGGAACTTCTCGGGCGACGAGAGGGGCCACTCGACGCTCTCTTTGACCTGTTGCTGGGCCTCCTCCAGACCGCCCACGTCGTCCCACGAAATCTTGGGCAGTTCCACGAGGACTTCGCGCATCGCGGAGGGTTCGACCTCGTTGAGCGCGCCGTTGAAGTCCTGTCGCTTGACTATCATCCGGTCGATGAGGCTCGGCGGGATGTCCTCCTCGTCCAAGTCGATTTCGGGGAGGTAGCGCCGCAGGGCCTTCATCGCGGCCTCTTTCGTCAGGCTCTCGATGTCCGCGCCGACGAAACCGTGGGTGTCGTTGGCCAGACTGCCGAGGTTCACGTCGTCCGACAGGGGCATCCCGCGGGTGTGAATCTGCAGGATTTCCTCTCTGCCGGTCTCGTCCGGAACGCCGATTTCGATTTCGCGGTCGAACCGGCCGGGACGCCGGAGCGCCGGGTCAACCGAGTCCACGCGGTTGGTCGCCGCAATGACGATGACCTGCCCGCGGGATTCCAGACCGTCCATCATGGTCAGCAGTTGGGCGACGACCCGGCGCTCGACCTCGCCGGTCACGTCCTCGCGTTTGGGCGCGATGGAGTCCAACTCGTCGATGAAGATGATGGAGGGCGACTCCTCGGTGGCGTCCTCGAAAATCTCTCTGAGCTGTTGCTCGGACTCGCCGTAGTACTTCGAGATAATCTCCGGCCCCGCGATGGAGAAGAAACTCGCGGAGGTCTCGTTGGCCACCGCCTTGGCCAGCAAGGTCTTCCCCGTACCGGGCGGGCCGTGAAGCAGGACGCCTTGGGGCGGTTCGATGCCCAGTTTCTTGAAAATCTGGGGGTGCTTCATCGGGAGTTCGACCATCTCCCGGACGCGCTGAATCTCGTTTTCGAGGCCACCGATGTCCTCGTAGGTGATGCCGCCGCCAGTCTTCTCGAAGCCCGAAATCGGCTCCTCGCGGAGTTCGACATCGGTGTCCTCGGTGATGAGACAGACGCCTTCAGGCTCCGTCTCGACCGCGATGAGCGGAATCGCCTGTCCGGGCGACCGCATGAACGGGTGGTTTGTCGAGGACATCACGGGCACGATGTCGCGCTCGACCACCGGGCGCTTGAGAATCTGGCGCTTGACCATCCCGGCCGCGTCCGAACCGAACTGGACGCTGGCCTCCTCGGGCGGCGCGAGGACGAGTTTGTCGGCCTTCTCGGCCTCGGCCTTCCGAATCTCGACGCGCTCGCCGATGCCCACGTCGGCGTTCTGCCGCGTGAACCCGTCGATGCGCACGGTGTCGGTGTTCCAGTCCTGTCGGTCCGCGCGCCAGACCTTCGCCGCGGTCGTGTCACCGCCTTCGATTTCGATGATGTCGCCCGGACTCAGCTTCAGATGCAGGAGCGTATCCGGGTCGAGACGGGCGATACCGCGTCCCGAATCGTTCGGGTACGCCTTTGCCACCTCTAGTTGGACTTCATTCATGATTTAGTAATACGGGGATTGTTTGTCGATGTGCGCCCGCGAAGGATAAGTCCTTTGCTACCGGGGTATTCGTCCACTAAACCGGCCAACGCGGTCGTCACGTCCGGGCGCATGCTATGATTTTGCATACGTGTTCGCGCTACAAAGCAGTTTGGTGTACTGGTGTAGTTTGTGGCAGACTGCGGGTGCGCTCGGTGGGTACCCAACCGATTCGCTCGGCGTCACAGACCACGGGACGCGCCGCACCCGCGCAGTTCTGCGCGGGTGCGGCGGGGAGGTTCGGGGCGCGGTCTGCGGTGCTGTGCGGGGCAGTCGCGGCGGTGGTCTCCGGGAGACAAACAATCACCGCCTTTTTCGCCGAGAGCGTCTACCTCCCACCATGAAGACGCTCGCATTCGACGGCCGAATGGGCGCGAGTGGCGATATGCTCCTCGCGGCCCTCCTTTCAGCGGGGGCGGACCGCGATGCCCTCGCCCCCGTCGAGGAGGCCCTCCCGATTCGCTACGAGGTCGGCGAGACCCAGAAAAACGGAATTTCGGCGACGACCGTCTCGGTCCTGCTGGAGGACGAAGACGCCGAGTCCGACGACGAGGAGGCCGACGACACCGGCCACAGCCACGACCATTCTCACGACCACTCGCACGACGAGGAACACACCCACGGCGACCACGCTGGCCACGACCACTCGCACGACCACACCCACGCCGAAGGCTCCGGTGCGCTTCGGACCTACCCCGAGGTGGTCGAACTTGTGGAAGGGATGGGCTTGCCCGAGAGCGTCGAGGCCGACGCCCTCGCAATCTTCGAACTCCTCGGCGAGGCCGAATCGAGCGTCCACGGGACCGACCTCGACTCGACGCACTTCCACGAGGTCGGCGCGGACGACGCCATCGCCGACGTGGTGGGCGCGGCGCTCCTGCTGGACGACTTGGCCCCCGAGCGCGTCGTGACGACGCCCCTCGCCACGGGCGGCGGCGAGGTGGAGATGAGCCACGGCGTCTACCCCGTGCCGACCCCGGCAGTGGTCGAACTCGCAGAACGCGCCGACTGGTCGCTCCGGGGTGGTCCGGTCGAGGCCGAACTCCTCACGCCGACCGGCGCGGCGATTCTGGCCCACTTCGCGGAGGGTGTCGAGTCTCTGCCGTCGCTCCGGGTCGAAGCCTCGGGCTACGGCGCTGGCGGGTACGACTTCCCCGAGCATCCGAACGTCCTCAGAGCGATGGTCGGCGAATCGGGGGGTTCCGGGAATCTCGTCTCCGACGACGTGGCGGTCCTCGAAACCAATCTGGACGACGCCCCGCCCGAGATTCTGGGCGGCCTGCAGGACTCGCTCGCGGCGGTCGGCGCGCGAGACGTGTCCATCGTCCCGCTGACGATGAAGAAGTCCCGGCCCGGCCACCTCGTGAAGGTCATCTGCAAACCCGAGGACGCCGAATCGGTCGCGCGCAGACTCGCCGAGGAGACCGGCACCCTCGGCATTCGCCAGACTGGCGCGACCCACCGCTGGATAGCCAACCGAAAATTCGAGACGGTCGTGGTCTCGCTCGACGGCGAACGCTACGAGGTTGACGTGAAAATCGCCAGCGACGACGCGGGCGAGGTCTACGACGTGAGCGCCGAGTACGACGACTGCGCTGACGTGGCGACGGAAGCGGGCGTGGCCGTGCGCGAGGTCATGCGCCGCGCCGAGGACGCGGCCAGAGAATTGTAGAGCATTCCGAAAGAACGAGCCTTATTACTGAAGAAACGGAGAACGTTGCTTTCACTCGTCGGCGTTCCGATGTTCGTCCATCGCTTCTTCCAGAGTGAGGTCCCCGGCCGCCACGCGCCTCGCTAACTCCTCGTCTATCTCCCGGTTGTCGTCGGCCCGCTGGCGGGACTTGTTCTGGATGACCTGCAGTTCCCCGGCGGTGGGTTCCACGTCCCGGCCTTCGACTCGTTCGCCCGACAAGCGAGCGATGTTGACCGCGGCCAGCACGTCGCCCATCCCCCGCGCGCCGGTGCCGAGGTAGGGCGTCGTCCCGGTCTCGTCCACGAGTTCGACAGGGACCTCCTCTAACTCGCGGACGAGTTGGCCGCCTTGCAAGCGCGCGCCGTCGCCGATGCGAACCACGGGGTCCACCGCGTCCGCGACCTCTCTGCGGACCGTCTCGGCCACGTCCGAGAGCGGGACGTGGAAGGCCGCGACTACCATGTCACCCGACAGCACGGCGATGCCGGGCCGGGTGCCGGGGTCCACGCCGACGATGGTCCGGCCCTCACCGCCCCGGAGGCGAGCGAGGGCCTCGTCCACGGCGCGCCGGGGGTCCTCGGGGTCCGCGACGACGGTTTCGACGGTCTGGCCGGTCTCGTCGGCGTCGAAGGCGTCGTCGTCCTCGGCCCGAATCAGGACGGTCGCACCGTCCGGAAGCGCGTCGCCGGGTTCAACCGTGGTGAAGGTCACGCCCCGGTCGCGCAGTTCGTTGACCACGCCGTGATACACCTCGAAGTCCGCTGTGGCGACGACTATCACGAGTCGAGCCTTCGGCGTCGGGTGTAAAAAGTTCAACTACCTCGGCGGTCGTTCGGTCGAGCGCGTCCCGTGACGACGGGCGGACGCCGCCCTCGCGCCGACTCACGCGCCTTCCGGGTGCGGCCCGTCGGCGAGCGTCCCGCAACACCGCATCCGCCAGATGCCGTCGCCGTCCACGAGTTCGCCCGTGAACTCCGCCTGATTCTCCTCGACGCATTGAGGGCACTCCAAGACGGTTGCGACCATCATACTAGATATGATAACATCACTCACGGACATAAGCGATTCGATACTATCTATCTCGTTTACTAATCTCGACTGATGGATAGTTGCGAGAGTACTCGTCCGCGCGCAGAACCGCGCGCCGACGAGCGGACTCCCGGCGCTTGCCGTGACAGCAGGTACCACAAAATCGAACGCTGACAGCGAATCCGGAGCCTTTTGACCGGGTAGGACCAAGCGACTGGCGTGAATCACGAGTCCATCCCGACCGGATGCGGTCCCCTCGACGGTCTCCTCGGTGGCGGCTTCGAAGTCGGAACCGTCACGCAGGTCTACGGCCCGCCCGCCGCCGGCAAGACCAACGTCGCGCTGGGCGCGGCGGTCGAGGTCGCCGCCGAGGGCGGCACCGCGGTCTACATCGACACCGAGGGACTTTCGCTATCCCGATTCGAGCAGGTTGCGGAGGCCCGCGCCGAGGAGGTCGGCGCGGACGACGTGGAGGACCTGACCTCCCGCATCATCGTCAAGGAGGCCTACGACTTCGCGGAACAGGAGGAGGCCGTCCGCGACACCGCCGAACTCGCCGAGCGCGCCGACCTCGTGGTGCTCGACAGCGCGACCGGGTTCTACCGACTCGAACGCGCCGAGGACGAGGAGGGCGGCGAGGCCCTTCGAGAGGTCGCCAGCCAAGTCACCCATCTCCTCTCGCTGGCCCGGAAACACGACTTGGCGGTGGTCCTGACCAACCAAGTCTACACCGACCCGGACAGCGACCGCACCAGACCACTCGGTGGTCACACCCTCGAACACTGGACCGGTACGGTCGTCCGCGTCGAGCGGTTCCGGGGCGGCAATCGGCGCGCGACCCTCGAAAAGCACCGCGCCAAGGCCGCGGGCGAGAAGGTCCAGTTCCGGATTACCGACGAGGGACTCGAAGGCGTCGAGGACGGCGTCAGCGTCTAAGAGCCAGTTTTCTTTCTTCGAGCGTCCGACGGCGACCCGATAGCGACCCGACGACGACCGATAGCCGCGGCTACCGA
Source organism: Halorussus lipolyticus (assembly GCF_029338375.1). NCBI lineage: Archaea > Methanobacteriati > Methanobacteriota > Halobacteria > Halobacteriales > Haladaptataceae > Halorussus > Halorussus lipolyticus. The sequence goes on from NZ_CP119804.1 coordinate 1,640,752, forward strand.
ATCCGGGAAAAAGTACGAGTTCGGTGAGAAGGGACGACTATTCGACGAGGACCGCGTTCACGTTGCCGGACTGGCCGGGTCGGGAGGTGACGCGGGCCTTGCCCTCGCTGGTCTGGATGACCGCGCCCTTGGTGACGATGTTCCGTCGGACGTAGTTCGGGTTGGCGTCGTTCTCCACGACGTCCTCGATGTCGGCCTCGACGGTCTCGCCGCCCTTGGCGACGCTGGCCACGTCGGTCGAGAGCGCGCGGACCTTCTCGGTATTACCGCGGGCGTCGATGGCTCGGAGGCGCGTCTCGCCGACCGTGGTTTCGGTCGGTTCACGGCCCAACTGGTGCTTTTTCTTCTTGTCGTGCGGGCGGCGTCGGCCGCCGGTTCGGGAGCGCGTGGAACGTCCTTGGTCTTTCATACCCGAAAAATCGGCCACGGGCGTACTTATATCCAACCTTTCGCGTCGGGCCGAGTCCGCGCGGGGCGTCGGCGAAGAAGAACAGAATGGATCGGTGTGCCATTTTGAAGACTTTTTGTCTTCGAAACTGGGAATCGTTGCTGAATCCTCATCCTTAAGTGCGTCCGAAACCCAGTCTCGCCACGAGAACGATGCCAAACGGAGTCACCACCGACGAGCGCGTCACCGTCTCGGAAGTGATGGACCGGATTCCCGTCGGTGCGTTCCACCGCCGCCTGCTGGCGATTTGCGGGAGCGCGTGGGCCTTCGACGGCATGGAGGTCATCATCATCAGCTTCACCCTCCCGGTCCTCATCTCGGCGTGGGGACTGTCGGGCCTCTCGGCGGGACTGCTCGGGAGCGCGAGTCTCGTCGGCATGATAGCCGGCAACTGGGTGTGGGGCTGGTACGCCGACAAGCGCGGCCGAATCGACGCCTTCCAGTGGACCGTGCTGGTCTACTCGGTGTTCGCGGGGCTGACCGCCTTCGCCACCGGGTTCTACTCGGGATTCGCGCTCCGGTTTTTGACCGGCGTCGGTCTGGGCGGGGCCTTGGCGGTGGATACCTCCTACCTCTCCGAACACCTGCCGACCGACCGCCGAGGACGCTATCTGGTCTACTTGGACGCCTTCTGGCCGCTCGGAAACGTGTTGGCGGTCGTACTGGCGTGGCTGTTCCTCTCGGTACTGACCGGGCCTGCGGGGACTGTCACCGTGCCGGTCCTCGGCGCTGTCGCGGGGTGGCGACTCCTGTTCGCCAGCGCGGCCTTCCCGGCTCTGCTGGTGTTCGTGATTCGGTCCCAACTCCGGGAGACGCCCTACTACCTCGCGCGCCGAGGAGACATCGACGGCGCAAACGAGCGCATCCGGGCCATCGCCGAGGAGAACGGCGAGGAGTTCACGCCCATCACTGCCGAGTCGGTCGAAACCACCGAGTCGGCGGGCTATTCGCGGCTGTTCGAGACCGACCTCCGGGCGCGGACCGCGATGATTGCGACGGCGTGGTTCGCCATCAACTTCGGCTACTACGGCGTGTTCATCTGGCTTCCCCAGACGGTCGGCGCGGCGGGCGTGGTCGAGAGCATCTCGGTCGGCGGCGTGACCCTCGAAGGTATCTACGTCTACTTCCTCCTCATCGCACTCGTCCAGTTCCCCGGCTACTTCAGCGCGGCCTACCTCGTGGAGAAAATCGGCCGCAAGCCGACGCTCGGGAGCTATCTCGCCCTCTCGGGCGTCTTCACCTTCGTCTTCGCGGCGTCGATGCCGAACGTCTCGCTGTTCGGCGCTGGCCTATCGGGCTTCTGGCCGTTCTTCGGCGGCCTGCTCGCGGCGAGTTTCTTCACCCTCGGCGCGTGGGGTGCTATCTACGCCTACACGCCGGAACTGTTCCCCACCGAGGTCCGGGGCACCGGCAACGGGTTCGCGGGCGGCGTCGGCAAAATCGGCGCGGTCCTCGGCCCGATTCTGGCCGGTGCGCTGGTCGAGACGGGGTATCTGGTGGCGCTCGCGCCGCTTGCGGTGGCGTTCCTCCTCGGCGGTCTGGTGGTGCTGGTCTTCGGCAGAGAGACGATGGGTGAACCCCTGTTCTGACACTCTTTTCTGTTTCTTTCCCAACTCTGATTGTTTTTATAGGAAATAATTAGTTGTCCGAGACTGCGAATCGGGCGACCGACTCACAGGTAGACGCCCGGTACCACGGAAGGAATCGACGCCTAGAGGAACTTACGTCTCCGCGCCGAACGCTCTGGCATGGGCTGGGTACGAGAGTTCTCCTTCGACCGGGAACGGTTGGCGTGGTGGCTGGTCGCCGTCGTCTTGGCCGTCGCCGTCGGCTACGTCGTCACGTCCTTCCTCGGGACGTTCCTGTTGGGACTGTTCGTCTACTACGCCACGCGACCGATGTACCGCCGGCTGTTGGGCCGGATACACCAGCGGACGCTGACCGCCGCCACGGCGCTGTTCGGACTGGCGCTTCCCGGACTCCTGCTGTTGGGCTACACCGTACTCGTCAGCGTCCGAGAGTTGAGTTCGCTGGCGGGGGTCGGCCTCACCGAGTTCGAGGGCGTCCTCGGTCCCTACGTGGACACCTCGCTTCTGCTCGACCCCGCACAACTCGTCGGCATGGCGCAGGCGAACCCCCAGCAGTTACAGGAACTCGTCTCGGACCGCGGCGCAGAGGCCGTCCGCGACCTGCTGGCCTCGCTCGTGGCGGTTCTCGGGGTTCTCGCCAGCACCGCGCTCGGCATCGTCATCACCCTCGTCGTGGCGTTCTACCTCCTGCGGGACGACCACCGACTCGCGGCGTGGTTCCGCGAGGAGGTCGCCGGCGAGGACAGTCCCACCGTGGCGTTCGCCAGCGCGGTGGACAGCGACCTCGAAACCGTCTACTTCGGCAACATCCTGACCGCGTTCGTCATCGGCATCCTGTCGGCGGTCATCTTCAACCTCCTCGACCTCGTGGCTCCCGTCCTCGTCTCGGTGCCCTCGCCGACCCTGTTGGGCCTGCTCACGGGGCTCGCCAGCCTGATTCCGGTGGTCGGGATGAAGTTGGTCTACATCCCACTGGGCATCGTGCTGGCGGTCGTGGCGGGCGTGAACGACCCGACCACGCTCTGGTTCCCCGTCGTCTTCCTGCTGGTGACGTTCGTGGTCGTGGACACGATTCCCGAACTCGTCCTGCGGCCCTACGTCTCGGGCCGGGACCTCCACACTGGACTGGTGATGCTGGCCTACGTCCTCGGTCCGGTGCTGTTCGGGTGGTACGGCCTGTTTCTCGGCCCGCTCCTGCTCGTGCTGGTCGTCCACTTCGTCCGCGTCATCGTGCCGGAACTGGTCGAACGCGACGAGTTCGCGGTCGAGAACCGGACGACTGAATCCGACGCGAGGACCGAATCGCCGCCATCGCGTCGCCGGGTTCCGGGCCGCGCTCCGGTCCGGGCGCTGACCCGCCGCGAGCGGACCCCCGACGGCGGGTCGGACGAACGCTGAATTATTCGCGCTTCTCTCGTTTCTCGAACGTCGGCGTTCCCGGATTCCCAGTGTCGGCGTACCCCCGACGCCTGAGGGCGTAAACCACCTCGCTCAGGGCGCACTCGCCGGACAGAATCGGCTCGCCGTCGCCGGTGAACTCCGCGGTTTTCCGGTTCAACTCGTCCAGCGCGAACTCGTCGCCGAGTGCTTCGAGGGCGTCCCCGATTGTCGCGTCGTTCTCGTCGGGGGCGTACTCCGCGACTTTCTCGGCGGTGCGGTCGGCCATGTCGTCGTAGGTTCGCTGGCCGGACTGCACCGGGTCGCGGATTTTCTTGGTGTACTCCAGCATGCGCTTGCTCTCGGCGACTGCTTCGTCCCAGTTCTCGACCGCCCAGACCGCCAACTCGGGCAACTCGTCGATGGTTCCGGCGAGGCCGTAGTCCCGCGGGATGGCGTCGTAAATCCACGGTTGGTTGCGGGCGATGAGGACCTGCCCGCTCCCGGCCTGCTCGAACCACGTCCGGGCCAGCGTCTCGTACTCGGTCGCCGAGATACAGAGGTCGCCCTTCCTCAGCGCGGACTCGAACTCGTCGCGGGACGCCTTGGGATAGGCCTCGACCCACGGCAGGTCGGCGTACTCGGCCGGAATCCGGCTCATGCTGGTCATCACGGTCCGAATCCCGAACTTCTCGTAGAGGAGTTCGGCGAGGTTCATCACGGTCCCGACCTGCTTCTTGTCCCAGATTGACCCCGCGACGTGGAGGTACTCGGGTCGCTCGGCGTACTCGTCCTCGAACTGCGAGAAGTCGATGGGACTGCCGGTCTGGATGGCGGCGTCGAGGGCGCTGTCCACGACCGACTCCTGTAGCAGTTCACTGCCGTACTCGGCCATTCCCTCCCAATCGACCGTCGCCTTGAACCACATCCCGTCTGAGAGAATCGACTCGGTGAGTTCGGTGTCGCGCTGGAACCCGTTTCGCCACCCCGTCCCGGCGTACTTGAACGGGAGTTGGAGGTCGTGAACGTTGGTGATGATTTCGACGGGCCACGGGTGGCCGACCCGGTGGCCGTCGAGTGCGAACAGCCACTTGGCGAGGTCGGCCCGGCCGCGCCGGAGTTGGTCCACCACCACGTCCACGTAGCCCAACTGGTCGTAGGTCGCTTCCGCGAGGGCTTCCAACTGGCCTTCGCTGTAGCCCGATTCGGTGAACGCGCCCTGATGGCGATGGCCGTGCATGAAGGGGTCGGCCTCGACGAGGGTGACGCGCTCCCGGTCGGCGTGGACGTACTCGGGGTCGTAGTTCGCCGTCTCTGGCGGCGCGAGCAACCAGTAGACGTGGAGGTCCGGGTCGATGTCCAACCACGTCTCGACCCAGACCACCGCGTCGTTGAGCGTGCCGTTTGCGGTCGCGTCGTCGGGCCGGTAGAGTTCGGGGACGATGAGGACGCGCATGAAGTGGCCACAGAGACGGGAGACGCGACCTTGAATCTAGGTCCGAAGCGACCGGTGGTCAGACAACGCCGTTCCCCGCGTGCTTCGCTCGGCGAGCCAAACAGATGTGAAATCCGAAAGGCGTCCTCGCTCCACTCCGTCATAATCAAGTCGCCGCGCTGTCCACCGACGCCCATGTTCCGAACCGGTCATTACGGCGCGGCGCTCGCGGTCTACGCCCCGTTCGGCGCGTGGCTTCTCTCGCTCGGCCACCCCGGAGCCGCGGTGGTCGGCGGCGCGGGGGCCGTCTGGCTGACGATGCTCCCCGACTGGGACCACCGGGTCTCGTTCGTCTCCCACCGCGGGCCGACTCACACCCTCGCGTTCGCCGGCCTCCTCGGCGTCGGCGCGTGGGTCGCGGTCGGCGTAGCCATGGCGGGCCTCGGGGGGAGCGCGAGTGGGACGAATCTCGCCAGTCTCGCGCTCGGGTTCGGCGCGCCAGCAATCGGCCCGCTGTCGCTCCGGGCGTTCGCCGCCAGCGTCGTCGCGCTGTCCGTCCTCGCACACCTCTCCGCCGACCTGCTGACGCCGATGGGGGTGCCACTCCTCTGGCCTGTCACCGACCGGCGCTACTCGCTGTCGGTGACGACCGCCGACAGCGCGGCGTGGAACTACGCGCTGTTCGTCGTCGGGGTCTTCGCCACCGGCGCGGCGGGGTATCTCGGCCTCGAACTCCTCGCGCGGGGTGGTATCTAGTTAAGCTACAGATAGCTTTTGGAGAAACCACCGGCGCGGTCGGCGGTGGCCGGCATCAAGCGGACCGAGGACGACTGGCGACTCGGGACGAAGTAGCCGGGACTCAGAACTCCGAGAGCGTGGCGCTCTCCGAGGCCCGACGGAGCGGGCGGCCTTCGTCCTCCGCGGCGCGAGCCAAATACGCTCGAAACCGGCCGGACGAAGCTGTGCGGCAGACGACACCTTCGTCGGCGTCGTACTCGGCGACGCCCTCTTCGGCGAGTCGAGGGAGGTGGACGTGGTAAAGGTCGGCCACGACCTGCTCGGTGGGGACGCCTTCGAGAGACGACACCTCCTCGGCGAGGTCGGTCAGCCCAATCGGGTCGGAGTGGCGATACAGCACGTACAGCGCGTTTCGGCGGCGCTCGACAGCGAGTAGCTCGAAAATCGCGTCGAGCGAGCGTCCCGCCGAACCGCGTTCGGCGGGGGCGTCGCTTTCGGGGTCGTTCGAGGTCGGTTCTCGGTTCGACTCGTTCGGAGCATGACTCATTGTCTTGTGAGATGGTATCACACACGCATTATAAATCTAGGCAGATTCATTGAGAACGATAGCATCGAAACAAACGCGATGCGGTCGGGGCGTTTGCTCGGGGCTAGCGACGACGCTCAGCGACCGGTGCTGGTGGTTCTCACCAATCCCGATAGGACAGTTCGTCGGCCTTGTTGGTGACCGCCCGCATCATGCACCCGTGGCAGACCCAGAGGTCGCCCCCGTTGCGAGAGACCAACCGGGTCCCCTCCGGCTTGCGGTCCTCGCAGATGTCACAGACTCGCATGGTTCGTGTTAGATACGTGGAGGTTTCAATCTCTCGGGCAGGCGTCCGAGTCGGGTGACGCCGGTCCTCAGACTCGCGCGACTCCCGACGCTCCCGACTCGCGCGAACGCGGTTCCCGGCGGCGGATTTTTGCTCTCGTCGGCCGATTGTTGGCTTCATGGCCGGGATAACCGAGTGGTTCGTCCGCGTGGTGGGGCGCGACCCCGTGATGCAGGGCTTAGCCGGCGGCATCGTCATCGCCGCGCTGAACACTCTCGGGGCGGCGCTGGTGGTCGTCTGGCCGAACCCCTCCGACCGGGCGCTCGACGGCGCGCTGGGATTCGCGGCGGGGGTGATGCTGTCGGCGAGTTTCACGAGTCTCATCCTTCCCGGAATCGAAATCGGGGGCATCTGGCCGGTGCTGGCCGGGTTCGCACTCGGGGTCGTCCTGCTCGACCGGGCCGACCAGTGGGTCCCTCATATCCACGTCGTCATCACCGGTCGGGGCGGAGAACGTTCGAAGGAGGAGAGAGCGGACGGCGACCCTCGAATCGAGGAGGACACGGCGACCGGCCGGACCCGAATCGACCCCGACGACGACCGGACCGCCTCGGTCTTGCTGTTTATCGTCGCCATTACCCTCCACAACATGCCCGAGGGGTTGGCGGTCGGGGTCGGGTTCGGGTCGGGCAACCTCGGCGACGCGCTGGCGCTGATGCTCGCCATCGGCATCCAGAACATCCCCGAGGGCCTCGCGGTTTCGGTCGCCGCCGCCAACGCCGGATTCGGGTCGCTGTTCTACGCCACGCTGGCAGGAGTCCGGGCCGGCCTCGTGGAGATTCCGCTGGCGGTGTTCGGCGCGCTCGCGGTAGGAATCGCCGCGCCGATTCTCCCCTACGCGATGGGGTTCGCGGCGGGCGGGATGCTGTTCGTCATCAGCGACGAAATTGTGCCCGAGACCCACGCTCGGGGTCACGAGCGAATCGCAACCCTCGGGACGATGCTCGGTGTCGCGGTGATGTTGTATCTCGACATCGTGCTCGGGTAAGACTCTAGAAGCGATTATCACACTCGGAACCGTTGCGTTTCGCATGGAACACGTCGAATACGTCTACACCTTCGGCATGACCGACGAGGAGGTAGACGAATACCTCCGCGAGAACGAGGTGGGCGTCCTCTCGCTGGCGGACGGCGGGGACGCCTACGCGGTCCCGGTGGGGTACCACTACGACGGCCAGCGCCTGCTGGTCCGACTCGGCGAGCGCGACGACAGCACCAAGATGGCGTATCTGGATTCGACCGACACCGCCACGCTGGTCGTCTACGAGAAGGACGACGAGCAGTCGTCGTGGAGCGTCCTCGTCCGGGGGACGCTCAGGGAACTCCCGCCCGAATCGGACCGGGAGGTAAACGAGCAGTTCGAACCGTTTCGGCTGTTCGGCGAGCGCATCGAGGACGTGGACGCCGCCGTCTACGAGATGGAGATAGCGGAAGTGACCGGGCGGCGGACCGACTGACCTCGGGCGCGGGGCGGGTCCGACTCGCGCAACCCCTAACCCTCCCGAGGCCCAAGTCGGACCATGAGCGAGGAGACTTCCCGAGACGCCGGCGACCTGCCCGAGACCGAAGACGAGTGGCGCGAGCGACTTTCAGACGAGGAGTACGAGGTCCTCCGGGAGGCCGGGACCGAGCGACCCTTCTCGGGCGAACACGTGGACCGCAAAGACGACGGGACCTACGCCTGCGCCGGGTGCGGCGCGGAACTGTTCGATTCGGAGACCAAGTACGACTCGGGGTGCGGGTGGCCGAGTTTCTACGACACCGACGACGACCGCATCGAGACCCGCCGGGACACCAGCAAGGGGATGGACCGCATCGAAGTGCTGTGCGGCAACTGCGGCGGCCACCTCGGCCACGTCTTCGACGACGGCCCGGAACCGACTGGCAAGCGTTACTGCATCAATTCGGCCGCGCTGGACTTCGACGCCGACGAATAGACCGACCGCGACCGGGGCGAGTCGGTGTCGAATCGGCCACAAGCCTTATACGCGGAAATCCGAACCTTTATTTTCTTATCATCTCTCTGGAACGATATGGCCAACACCGGTATCCACCTTGACAGTTCAAACACTGCCGTCGAAGACACCCCTTCTCGACCGAGCGTAACCGTCAAATACGGCCCGACAGCGCCGGTCGTAGACAGTCCGATTCTGTGCGAGGCCGACTATTCCGCCGAGGACTCGGACGTCGAGTACCAGTGGGAGTTCGGCGACGGTGCGACCGCAACCGGCAAGAGCGCGAGCAACATCTTCGACAGCGCCGGCAAACAGTCGATTACGCTGACCGTCACCCACGCCAACGGCCGCATCGAGACGGTCCACGAGACCTTAACGGTCTACCGCGAGGCCACCGTCGAGGTCTGCGACGAGGACTGCGAGGACGAGTACGTCACCGTCGCCATCCGCGGCGACTCGGACTTCGACCCCGCCGGGTCGGTTGCGGTTGACTCCCTGCGATTCGGCGCACCGACCGCGCTGGCGATGGGAAGCGGGTCGTCTCCGGTCGAGACCGACGAGCGAGACGGGGACCTCCTCGTCCAGTTCCGCCGCGCGGCCCCGACTGCCGACGGGTCGCCCGGCCGCCTCGCCGGACGCACGGCCGACGGCGTCCCCCTCGCGGGAACCGCCGACGCGCTCTGAGTGAGCCTTCAGCAAGAAATACGTGTTCTAAGTAACGGAGAATAGTTGTAAAAGACGTGTTTTTATTTCTACGGTTGCTGTTCGTGCGTCGTGAACGGCGTAATCGCGGCGGTCCGCTGGGCCACCGTGGCGATGCGCAGGACGAACGCGAACAGCACTGCCAGCGGCGCGAATCCGACTGCCACCGTCCCGGCGAGCAGTAGCGGCGGAACATTGGTGTAGAACGACTGGGCGGAGGGTCCCGCCGCCGCCACCAGCATCACCGTCGAGACGATTTCGGCGGGCACGCCGACGTAGAGCAGGATTCTGGACAGCGACGCCAACTCGCTCTGCATGAACAGCGTCTTGAAATACTGGCGGGCCACGTCTATCTGCCGAAGACGACTCACGAGTTCCGACAGCTCCGCGCGCTCGTCCTCGGTGAAGGCCTCGCGGTGACGTTGGGCGAGAAGTTGGACCTCCCGAATCTGCTCGCCGTAGTTGGTGTTCAGCGTCGCCGACAGCGCGTTGAACGTCCCCACGTCCGAGTCGGTCAGTAGCCGACTCACGCCCTCCATGTGGTTCTCCAGCGACGTGGCGAGGTCGTCTAACTCCCCGTCGAGGTCGGCACCGTTGCCCTTGATGTCGTGGAGTTGCTTGACCTGCTCGTCGGTGTTCTCCAGCAACTGCGCGAGGAAGTCCGAGGGCGTGACTGGCGCGATTTCACCGCCCGAGGCGGTCTGGACCTCTTGGCGGTAGCGCGTGACCTCCCGTATCTGCTCTCGGAGTTCCCCCGGCGAACTCAACTGGCGCGAGAGGACCAACTGGTTGATGGACAGCACCAGCGTGATGAGCGTCAGGTTTCCGCCGACCTGCGCGCTGTAGACGTACAACAGCGGGACCGACCAGCGGACCGCCCGCAGGACCACGAGTTCGACCGCCACGAGGAGCGCGAACACCACGGCCAGTAGGACTCCGGCCACCACCAACCGGTCGCCGTTCAGTATCAACCAGTCGAACGGCCCTTGGTCGTCGCCGAGTTCGGGCAGGCCGATGCGGAGTTCCGTCTTCGGCCAGTTCATCGAACCCTCGTTACGACGGTCGGCCACGAAAAACCGCTGGCCCCGGAACGCCGAGTTCCGCGCCGCTGAGAGACGCGACCCGTCACACTCGAAGCCGAATCGTCGCGTCGGTGACGTTCGAGACGTACCGGTCTTCGAGGTGATGCACGTCTTGGTTCACCATCCCGTCCCACCCCAACTGCGACACCGCGTCGTCGGCGTCGGGTTCGACCGCGACGTACAGGTCGCCGTCCCGGACCTCCTCGACGAAGCCGATTTCCACGCCGCTCTGGGCCACGACCCGCTTGTCGAGTTGGTCGTCCGAGTAATCTGCCATGCCACGAGATTCGGTTTCCGCCACCGAATGCGTTCGGGCCGAGGAGGGATGCCGACGACTCGGCGCGCGTAGTTCTGCGCGCGACGAGTCACTGCGCTCCGGGTCACGCCGAGCCACCACTTGTCGTGGTTCGCCGAGACACACTTATGGCAGTAGGGCGACTACTTCCGAACGAGTACCGATGAGTCGAACCGCCAGCGACGGGGCCGCGAGTACGGGAGAACCGACCGCCAGCGACCCCGAGACGACGACCGACGAATCGGCCGCGGAGGCCAGCGAGACAGTCGGCGAGGCCGACCGGTCGGCCTCGCAGACCGAGTACGAGCGCCTCCGAACCAAGAAGAAAGAGCGGCGGGGCAACGCCGAGCGGGCAGAAATCCGGGACGTGTTCGTCGGCGAGCGCCGGGTCGTGCTGACGCTGGGGTTCGACTGGACCACCGACACCGAGCGGTCGGCCTACGACCTCGACAGCGACCGGGACGTGCTGAAACTCGAAGACCTCGCGGAGTCGAACGGGTTCGACTTCGAACAGGTGTCGTTTCTGGAGGGCGAGGACATCTCGGTCGTCTACACCGGCGACGAGTGGGTCCCCAAGGCCCACGTCGAGTACGTCGAGGGCGAGGGGTCGGCGGGCCAGACCTTCGTGACGGAGTTGCGACTCCTCGGGCGCGAGTTGGCCCGGTCCCCGAAGGTCCTCCGGCGACTGGTCCGGGTCTCGCGCACCATGACGACCAAGCAGTTGGTCATCGCCGTCATCGTCGTCAAGAAACTGATTATCGTGGCCCTGCTGGCGTGGCTTCTGCTCTGACCCCCGTCGGAACGCTTTTTCTCGCTTCGGCCCGAACAGGTCCTATGGCCAATCCCGTCCCGGAGGCGGCCGAGGAGTTACTGACCAGCCAACCCCTGATGGCCCATTTCGCCACCTGCACCGACGAGCGACCGCACGTCGCGCCGGTCTGGTACCACTACGACGAGGGGGCCGTCGAGGTCCTGACCACCGGTCGGAAACTCGCCAACGTCCGGGCGAACCCCCGCGTCGCCATTTCGGTCCAGAAAGACGACGCGGGAACGGCCCAGTGGATGGTGACGCTCCGCGGGACCGCCACGGTGGTCGAGGACGACGACGAACGCCGGGTGGCCGCCGAGCGAATCAACACCAAGTACGGCGCGGAACCCGACGAGTACCCCGAGAACGTGCTGGTCCGGGTGGACGTGGGGTCGGCGAGCTATCAGACGTACTGAACCTACTCGAACCGCTCCCGTATCTCTTTTCTCGCCTGTGCGTCCCGCTCGGCACCGCTCTCGATTCGCTCGCGCATCTTCGCGGCCGTCTCCGACGAGATGATACCAGCGACCTCCTCGGAGACCTGCACGGACTTGCTCACGACAATCGATAGTTATCCGTCATCCGTTATGAAGGCTAGGCCGGCGATGAGTGTCCGGAAGCAAACGAAAATCTGTTTTAGATATACGTACTTGTTTCTGAAAGAATTATTCGGGATTCTTATTCGATGGCGAACCGCAGAATCGCGGCCACGCCGTCGAACCCCTCGCGGAACTGCTCGCCGCGGGCGAAGTCGGTCGAGACGACCACGCAGTCGCCGCCCTCGTCGTCGGCGCGCTCCCGAATCTCTCGAACCGTCTCGGCCGGGAGGTCCGCCGAGACCAGCACCGTCTCGACCGCATCGTAGCTCAAGGCTTCTTCGACCTCCTCGCGGCCGTAGACGACCTCGGTCTCGTCGGCATCTGGCGCGCTGTCTCCATCGGCGGAACCGACGTGGAGCGCGTCGAAAAAGCGGTCGAGGACCTCGCGCATCTCGTCGCGCTCGGCGTCCCGAATCTGGTCGCTGGCCTTCTCCGCGAGTTGACGCAGGCCCTGCTCGGTGGCGTACTCGACCGCAAACGTGCCCAACAGGGCGTCTTCGAGGCGGTGGTCGAGGTGGTCGCCGTCCCGGAAGTCCTCGACCGTAATCTCGGTGCCGCCGACGAGCAGGCCGTCGATGCCCTCGTCCGCGCCGTCGGACTCCTCGCCGTGGTCGCCGAGGAACTCGCGTTTGGCCTCGTCGGCGACCGTCTCGAAGAACTCGTCTTTCTGGCGCTCCCGGTCGCGCTCGAATCGCTGGGCCGACTGGCCGCCCGCCTTGGTCTTGCCCATCACGTCGCTGTCGAACGTCTCGATTTTCTCCACGTCGTCGCCCTCCGAGAGGCCCAGCGCGGCCCCGCCGCGCTCGACCACCAGCAGGCCGAAGGTCTGACTCGTGGTGCGGCACGTCTCCAGCGGGTCAGTGTCGAACTCGTTGTCGCGCTCGTAGACGAACTCCGAGACGGGGGACGGCAGGTCGTCGAAGACGTACTCGACCGTCTCGCCGTCCACGACGCCGGCGTAGACGACGAGGCCGTTGTCAGGCGTCGAATCCCGGTGCTGGAGAACCCGCCTGAGAGCTTCCAGCGCCTCCAGATACGCGGCGTCCTCGCCCTGCTCGTCGATGTACTCGGCCTCGGCCCGGTCCTCCTCGACGCGCTCCAAGGCCTCGCCGACCGGCGTGTCGGGCGGAATCGCCAGCGTCACGAGGTCGTTCTCGGTCGCTTCGGCGTCCTCGACGCGCTCGACTCGCTCGCGGAGTTCGTAGGCTTCGATGTCCATGGGCGGTAAAATCCTATCCACAGTACGCCTCGGTCCGAATTGAGGGTTTGGGCCGATACTTTTCGGTCTCGGAGTGGTACTCCCCAGACGCTCATGCCCATCATCCACTTCGAGGAGGCCGACTCCCCCGAGCGCACCCAAATCGGCGAGGGCCTCGTCAAGTTCGCCCGAGCGGCCGACCGCCTCGAAACCGGTCGCCCGGAGGGCAAGTACTTCCTGAACCACGACGAGGGGTGCGGCGTCGGCGGCGAGCGAATCGAGGCGGGCGACGAGTTCTTCTTCGACACCGAGACCGGTGAGGTCCTCTGTACCGACCACGGCCGAGCGCGCCGAGAAGACTGACGAGCGGACGAAACGGGAGTCTGACCCGACCGGAGCCGACAGACCGATTTACCTCCGGGGCGACAGGTCTCCCATGTCTTCAGTCTCGAATGCCGACTCCTCGTCCGAAACAGCGGTGGCCGAATCCGAACCGACCGCGAGCGACGAGACCGACTCGTCGTCGGTACTGGATAAACTCGACACTGCCGCGACTCTCCTCCGGGTCTCGTTCGTCGTCGTCGCGCTCGCGTTCACCCTGATACCGGTTGTCGGCGTGCTGGCCGGGTGGGCACCCTTCGACCCGCCGCCGAGGACGCCGTATCTGGCGCTGGTCGGGGTCGCGCTGGTCGGGACCGTCGCGCTCGTCGCCGCCGAAATGTGGGACGTGTAGCCCGACCGACCCGTGTTCTTCGTCGGTCGCCGGTACTCGTCGTCGGTCGCCCGGCGCTATCGCCGAAAACGCGGTGCCTATACGCGCCGAGAGAGTATTGGGGAACATGAGCAAGATTCGGCCCTCGGAACTCGGCGAGCGACTGGGAGACGGCGACGTGTTCGTCCTCGACGTTCGACCGCGGGAGAACTACCAGCGCCGCCACATCGACGGCAGTTACAACGCGCCGGTCTACGGCGACCTGCGTCGGGGCGACACCGCCGCGCTCGACGACCACCTCGACTCGATTCCCGAGGACGCGGACGTGGTGACTGTCTGCAAGGCCGGGGTGGTGGCCAAGAAAGCGACGAGTCGATTGGCGCAGGAGGGCTACGACGCGGTGACCCTCTCGGGCGGATTTCGCGGATGGCGACACTACGAGGACCAGACGCTTCTCTACCGGGTCGCGTCAGCGATTCGGGGCCTCGTCCGGTAATCGGACTCGGTGGCTGAATCGCGCTCGGTCGGGGTTGCTCCGGGGCGAAGTTGTACCCCCGATGGAACTCCGAACGCGGGGTTAGTCCTCGCCCGAGGCCGCGGGGGTCTGGGTGTCCGACGAACGCTCGCCGGGGGTTTCGCCGGTCCGCTCGGGCGGCGCGTCGAACAGCGGACTCTGCTCGCCCGGCGTCAGCGTGTTGAGGACCAGCGCGGTCAGTGCGGTCATGATGACGGGTTGGCCGAAGAACGTCTCGGCGGCGCTCGGTAGGCCTTGCAGGGCCTCGGGCCGGGTAGCGACGCCGAGACCGAGACCGAGCGAGACGCCGACGATGACCATGTTCCGGCGGTTCAGGTCGGTGTGGAGGAAGATAAGCCGGGTCCCGCTCGCAGAGACCATCCCGGCCATCAGCAGGACCGCGCCGCCGAACACCGCGCTCGGGATAGTCGTGACCGCGGCACCGACCTTCGGGCTAAATCCGAGAATCGCCAGCAGGACGCCCGCGACGCCGACGACGTGGCGACTCATGACGCCCGTGAAGTTGACGATGCCCGCGTTCTGCGAGAAGGAGGTGACGGGGAAGGCTCCGAAGACGGCACCGAGCGAACTCAGCAAGCCGTCGGTGAACAGGCCGCCGCGGAACTCGTCGTCGGTCGGGGTCCGTCCCTCGGCGGCCGTGACCGACGACATGTCGCCGACCGTCTCCATCGCCGACACCAGAAACAGGAAGGCGAACGTGACGATGGGAACTGGTTCGAAAGCGACGCCGAACGCGCCGGGTTTCGGGACCGCCAGCCACGAGGCGTCGGCGACCGGCGCGAAGTTCACGAGGCCGAACGCGACTGCTGTCGCGTAGCCGACGGTGATGCCGACGAGGGTACTCAGCAGGCGGGTGACGCCCGACGAGAACAGGTTGAGGGCGACCGAGACGCCCAGCACGAGCGCCGCGAGGCCGATGTTGTGGAGCGCGCCGTAGTCCTCGACGCCGACTCCTCCGGCCGAGTAGTCGATGGCGACCGGGACGAGGTAGAGACCGATGATGACGACGACGAGACCGGTCACGAGCGGCGGGAAGAAGGATTTGATTCGCTTGAACTGCCACCCGATGAGACCCTCGACCGCGAATCCGGCGACGAGTATCGACCCGAAGACGACCGCTAGTCCGGCGTCAGCGCCGATAGAGGTCGCCGCGCCGACGAAGGTGAAACTCGTGCCCATCACGATTGGGAGTCGCGCGCCGACCGGGCCGACGGTGTAGGCCTGCACGACCGTCGCCAGCCCCGAGAACAACAGTACCATCTGGACGATGTAGGCGGTGTCTGCCGCGCTGAGGCCGACTGCGCCCGCGACGATGTAGGCCACCGCCGTCGCCGGGACAATCATCACCGCGACGTGCTGGATGCCCAGCAGGAGCGACTTCAACCACGGCGGCTTGTCGTCAAGTTCGTATTCGAGTTCGATTTCCCCGTCGGTTTGGGTCATGCTATACCCCGGACGTACCGGCCGGGTTTCATAATAGTTTCGCGTTCGAGCGCATTTTCACTCCTGAAATTACCATATTATACAAGTTCGTGCCCATGAAGTCGGTTTGACCGTCCTAGGAAAATTGCGTCGTGATTTCTCTCCACTTCGGCGCGCGGGAGCGACCGAACAAAGTGAGGGAGACTCGTGCGAGGGACGAACGAGAGAGCGAAGCGAACGAGTGAGGAGGTTGGGGAGGTGTGAGGTTCGCGGTAGCGGTACGGAGCGGTCTCCCCCAAAGCAACCAATATGAACGTAAAAGAATCAAAAATACACGTTAGTAACTCCTATATGTGGTCTGAGGAGACCGCTACGTTCGTGGCTAGCGAAGCGAGCCAATCGCCAGAAGAAGCACTCTCGTCTAGTGAATCGTGACTTCGTAGTCCTCGACCGAGATGTCCACCAGACTCGTGGCTTCGTAGTCGGTCTCGTCCAGCGCCGTCTCGCCGACTTTCCGAATGACGACCACGATGTCGGCGATTTCCGCGCCGATGTCGTCCAGCGCGTCGCAGATGGACGCGAGGGTGCCGCCGGTCGAGAGGAGGTCGTCCACGATGAGAACTCGGTCGCCCTCCTCGACGTCGTTGATGTACATCTCCGACTCGGAGTAGCCGGTGGTCTGGTGGAGCGGGACCTCACCGTCCAGACCGTACTCGCGCTTCCGGATGACCACCAGCGGGATGTCGGTCTGGAGCGAGAGCGCGGTGGCGATGTGGATGCCCATGGCCTCGGGCGCGACGATTTTGTCCACGTCGAGGTCCGCGGCCTGCGAGACGCCCACAACGACCTCGCGGAGCAGTTCGGGTTCCAGCATCGGCACCCCGTTGCTGATGGGGTGAACGAGGTACTGGTAGCCGTCTTTGTCGATAATCGGCGCGTCGTGTAGGGACTCGTGAAGCCGGTCCATGCCGTGTGTTGGGTAGATGGGTGGCAAAAGCGGTTCGTTCTGCGGGCGAAAAAAGTGATAGACTGTACTCCCCGAGCGTCGGGGGACGTGGTGGGCGGCCGTTCTACGAGTTGACGTTGGTGACTTTGAACCAGAAGGTCTCCTGCGTGCCGTCGCCGTAGACCAGCGTCGCGCCGATGTAGTTACTGTTGGGCTTGTCCTGCACCGGGTCAACCGTCAGCGCGACGTTGCCGCCGTCGTAGAGGCCGAAGTCGGCCTGTCCCGAGGTACCGGCGTCGTAGACCGCGCTGGTGTCGAGTGACTTGAGGTTGCCGTCCACCGCGAAACCGTCGGTGCTGTCGGCGGTGCCGACCGTATCTCCGTTCAGGGTCACTTCGTCACCGGTCTGCTTGATGGTGCTGACCGAAACGTCGGTTTCGAGGGCGAACTGGTCGATAGTGACCGACTGGTCGCCGATGTTTTCGAGCGTGAAGGTCAGACTTTTCGACCCGGAGGTCTGGGTCGAGGAGCGGGCCATTCGTCCGGCGTCACCGTCCTGACTTCCGCCCGACGAGGGGTCGTCGGCTGAGGCGTCGGGGTTGGTCTCGAAGATGGTGCCGGACGCGCCGACCGCGATGTCGTTGTTGGACTGGTCGACGACCGCCTTCAGCCCTTGGGAGTTCGGAGTGGTGTCCTCCGACCACGAACCGTCGGCGCGGTCGAAGACGGCACCCGAGTTGCCGACGGCGTAGCCGTCACCGCTCTCGACTTCGATGTCGCGGAGACCGACCGTGCCGATTTTGTTCTTGAACCATTTGGGCGTGCCTTCGGCGTCGGGCTTGTAGTGGTAGACCGTGCCGCTTCCACCGGCGACCCAGACGTTCTCCTTGCCGTCCGAGTCGATTCCGTGAAGCGATATGTCGGTGTCGGCGATACCGGTTTTGTTCCACGTCGTGCCGTCGATAGTGTGGAACACCTTGCCGTTGCCGTTGAGGAGGTGGCCCTTCTTCGTGTCGTAGAAGTCGATGGACTTGATGGCCGCGCCCTGACCGGGCGAAACGTAGTTCCACGAACCGCTCGCTCCGTTCTGGAACGAGTAGAAGACGTTGCCGGATGCGCCTGCGACGTAGACGTTGGCCTCGCCTTCCTTGCCCGTCACGGCAACGTCCTTGAAGTTGTTCGTCGCGTCGTTGGGCGCGGAGTGGTCCACGAGGTCGCCAGTTTCGACGTCGTACTCGCCGATAGCACCCGACGACCCCACGAACCAGAGGCGCTTGCCGTCGTCGGTCACGTCTGCACCGTAGAGGCTGTTCCCGTTGCTGGTCGGGCCGTCCTGTACGACCGCTTTCCACCCTTTGTCGGTCCGTTCGAGGACGACGCCAGAGCCGCCGACCGCGAAGTTGTTGCGCGCGGTCTGTTCGACGTCGTAGAGCGTCACGCCCACCGGACTCGTGACCAACTGCCACGAAGCAGACTCCGCGGAAACCGACCCCGCGCCGAGCGTGGAGGCCGCAACAGTTGTGCCACTCAACTTCAGGAACCGTCGTCGTGTCGCGTTGCGTTCGCTCATAGCGCAGTCGACTCTGGTTTCTGGGTGATATATCAAGGCTGGTTGCCGTCCCGATACTTTCAACGGTTTAAACGTTCAGTAGAACCGTCAATAACGCCGCAAATTCCATTTCCGTCGTATTATTTTACTACTTACTATAACAGAGAAAAACTAGGTGAAAACAATGCAAAACAGAGCGGTCATTTAAGATAAGACGGCGAATCAGCGTCTCATGCGTTACTTTGTGACTCATTCTCCTGCGGGAAAACACGTCGGCGCGCGACTCGGCGGTTCGGTGTGGTCGTTGGTGACACGTTCGAAACTTCGACGGCATCCGTCGTTCTGCAGAAGCGTCTAGTGAGGGTGCAAAACGGCCTCGGCACTCATAGGGCTCGTCACGACTGGTTGCCGAGACCAGTTCGGAGCGCGTGCTTCGTCATCGGCCACGCGGTGGTACTCACTCCGTCGAAAAGACCTTTGCCTTCCGGATGGCCGACTCCGTGACGTTTAGGGCAGTGCCCGGCGAACCCCCGGCCGTGGGAGTCTACGACCGCTATCTCGCCGCCCGCCTCCGGAGACACGGCGCAGACCCGCCCAGCCACGTCGCCGTCATCATCACCGAGCGTGACCTCCTCGAACAGGGGGCCTACGGGACGCTGGAGGCCTTCTTCGAGTGGGCCTTCGAGTACGACGCCGAGCGCGTGACCGTCTACGTCAGCGTCCTCGACCCCGAGGCCGCCCCGACGTTGCGGCGCGAACTCGACCAAGTGTCGGCACCCGAACCGCTTGCAGTCCGCGGCCCGGACGACACCCAGCGCGCCGACGCGCCGATTCAGGTCTCCATCGGACTGGGCGGCAAACACGAGTTCGCCGGCGTCGTCGAAAAAATCGCCGAGGACGTACAAAGCGGCGAGTTATCTGCCGAGGAGGTAGACGAAAGCGAGGTCGAGGAGCATCTGGTCTTCCCCGCGAACCCCGATTTGGTCCTCAAGACCGGCGCGGAACGGCTCTCGGACTTCATGATTTGGCAGTCGGTCTACTCCGAACTCTACTTCACCGACGTGAACTGGCGGGACTTCCGCAAGCGGGAGTACCTGCGGGCGCTCCTCGATTACAAGAACCGCCAGCGGCGGTTCGGTCGGTAGCCAAAGAAACAATTTTGATGCTTAGAAAATCATTCTTATTGCTTTAGAATATATTATCCACTGGCGGCTCCGAATACGGCGCTATCACCCACGTTTAACTGATTTCTACGCAGAAGTCCGGTATGGACGAAACATCACGTTCCGACAGGCTCCGGAAAGCGGGCGCGACGGCGTGGCGAACGACGGTGTTGGTTCTGGCGACCCTACTCGTCGCGCTCCTGTTCGTCGGCATGGGGTATCTCGTCTACCGGGGCGAGATTTCCGAGGGACCCTTCGTGTTGATGACCGGCGTCGTCCTCGGCTACCTCCTGCGGGCGGTCCACGGGTATCTCTGAGGCCGACCACAACCGAACCCTGTCACGCCATCGTCCGCTACGACAACTTCCCCGACCACCCCGGCACTCCGAACCACCACAGCAATCATGGCGAAAACTGGCCCTGACACACCCGACGACGAACGACCGGACGACGACCGAGTGCTACACATCCACTTCCGAGCGGGCGACTCGGAGCGCATCGAGGAGACCCTCGACGCACTCGACAGGGGCGAGACGCCCGACCCCTACGTCGAGCGCGTCTATCACGACCCCGACGAACTCCACCGAATCACGCGGCCCAAGAATCTGGAACTGCTCCGAACTATCGTCCGGGAGCGTCCCGCCAGCATCCGCGAAACCGCCCGATTGGTCGGACGAGACGTGCGGCAAGTCCACCGGAATCTGGAGGAACTCGAAGGACTGGGACTGCTCGACTTCGATGAGACCGACCAAGCGAAGCGCCCCCGAGTCTGGTACGACGAAATCAACGTCGAGTTACCGCTCGGAGAGGATAGCGCCGAAGACTCCGAGACAGCGGAAGTCTGACGAATCGGGCAGGGTCAGTCCACCGACGACGACTCGCTCTCGAGTTCTAACTCCTCGACGCCCAACTCCTCGACCGCCGACTCGTCGGGCAGGTTTCCGCGGAATCGACTCACGATTCTGCGGGCCTCGGCCAACTCGACGCCGCCGAGTTCCCGGACCAGCGCCAGCGCCCGCTTGGCCTTCGCGCGCCGCCACGACTCCTCGCGGGACTCGTAGGTCCGGATGCCCCGGAGGAAATCGACCTTGGAGAACTCGGGCCAGTAGGGGGTACAGAAGAACACGGCGGCCTCGTTGCCGTTAGCGTGCCACGGCAGGAAGTTCGAGGTCCGCTCGTCGCCCCCGGTCCGGATGATGAGGTCCACGTCCCGAACCGGCCGGTCGTAGATGCGATTCTCGATTTCGGCCACGTCGATGTCCTCGGGGTCGAGTTCGCCGTCCTCGACGGCCCCGGCAACCTCGCGGGCCGCCCCGAGGAGTTCGTTGCGACCGCCGTAGGCCAGCGCGACGTTGAGGGTGAACGAGTCGTACTGCTCGGTCCGACCCTCGGCGTACGCGACGGCCTCTCGGACGCGCTCGGGGAGCTGGTCAACCTCGCCGATAGCGCGGATGCAGACCTCCCCGTCGTGGACCCGCTCGTCGTCGCCGAACTGGTAGAGTTTCTCCTCCAGCAGGTCGAATAGGGCCTCGCGCTCGTGGTCGGGCCGGTCGAAGTTCTCGGTCGAGAAGGCGTACAGCGTTAGCTCCTCGACCCCCATGTCCTGACACCAGTTCATCACGCGCTCGGTGGTCTGTGCCCCCGCCCGGTGGCCGTCCGGGGCCTCCCCGCCCTGCTTGCTGGCGTAGCGTCGGTTCCCGTCCTGAATGACGGCGACGTGGGCCGGTGCGCCCGATATTTCGCGTCGCAGGAGTCTCTCGTAGGCGGCCTGAACTCGCCGCTGTGCCCACTGGAACATCCGTTGGTGGCACCGACACTTCCGAGCGCAATTAGCCTTTTGACCCCGAACTCTCCACCGACCGACCTGTCGGCCGAATAGCTCCAGCTAGTTGCATACCTTTTTAAGCGTGGAGCGACTTGAGACAGAATGCAATGGCGAAAGGTACGGTTGATTTCTTCAACGACACTGGCGGTTACGGTTTCATCGACACTGAGGACGCTGACGAAGACGTGTTCTTCCACATGGAAGACATCGGCGGTCCCGACCTCGAAGAGGGGCAGGAAGTCGAGTTCGAGATAGAGCAGGCGGACAAGGGTCCGCGCGCGAAGAACCTCGAACGTCTGTAACGCGTAACAGTCGAACTGAGTTTTTATTGACGCAGATCGGATAGCGACTGCGCAATCGAACGCCGACGATTCGCCCGGATAGCGGCCGGTCTCCTCGGAACCGTAGGGCGTTTAACGGCCGGTCGGCTTCTTTCGGACATGGAAGACGCACTCGACGAGGACCTCTATCGAAGGACCAAGCAACTGCTCGAACCCGGCGAAATCCAACTCAACGGGGCCGTCGTCCACACCGACCTCGGGAGCGACGACGAGACCGAGATGCACCAAGCCACCGTGGACGTGGGCGAAATCATCGCCGAACACGCCGGTTTCGACCCGAAGGACACCTTCGTCTACTCGGGCACCGACGACACCGACTTCGCGTCGAACCAGCATCAGGGCCTGACGCTGGACGACGAGTCGTTCGTCTGGGAGTGCCAACAGCTTCTGCGCGAGGGCACCTTCGACGTGGTGTTCTACTACGAGGCCAGCGCCGACCAAGACGCCATCCTCGAAGACGTTCGGGACCTCGGCTTCGACGTGACCGGGGTCGAAGGAGAGTAGCGATTCGGCGACCGAACCGATTGGGGATTGGCCGGTTTCGGGCGTGTCGATTGTGGGAACGTGCCACGATGTGTCGCGTTTGGAAGGGTTTACGTAGGGTCCGGACTAAGCTCCCGATAAGACGGTTCGGCAAGCTCTCGAAGGGTATATCCATGACTTTCAGAACCTCTCCCGCTGGCACGCGAGTCGGGAGGCGGTACCCGTGACGGTGGCGACGGGTGTCGTCTCCGGCGTTCGGGTCAGCCACGACAAGGCGAGTTTAGACGACGTTGAGGCGGCCTGTCACGCCGACGAGCAGATGGTACTGGAGCGACTGCTCGACGTGCCGGGCGTCGACGAAGCGTTCGTCATGCAGACCTGCAACCGCTTCGAGGCCTACGTCGTCACCGATTCGGCGGCGACCGGCCGAGCAGTGCTGTCTGACTTTTCGCCCGATGTGGGCGGCCACTCGGTCGTGGAGATGGGCCACGAGGAGAGCCTTCGCCACCTCCTGCGAGTCGCGGCCGGACTCGAATCGCTCGTCTTGGGCGAGGACCAGATTCTCGGGCAGGTGCGGGACGCCTACGAGTCGGCCCGCGAGGTCGGCGCTATCGGCCCGATGCTCGACGACGCGGTGACGAAGGCCATCCACGTCGGGGAGCGCGCCCGGACCGAGACCGCTATCAACGACGGCGCAGTCTCGGTCGGGAGCGCGGCGGTGACGCTGTTGGCCGAACACACCGACCTCGGCGACGCCACCGGATTGGTCGTCGGCGCGGGCGAGATGGGCACCATCGCGGCCCACGCGCTGGCCGACGCCGGCGTCGAGTCGCTGTACGTCGCCAACCGCTCGCTCGACAGCGCGACCGAACTCGCCGAGGACGTCGCCCACGACGAGACTCACACCACTACGCTCGACGGTCTCTCGTCGGCGCTCGACACAGCAGACGTAGTGGTCACGGCGACCGGAAGCGACGACCACGTTCTCGACGCGGGCGACTTCCACGACGCCGGCGAGGTGCTGGCCGTGGACATCGCCCGTCCTCGGGACGTCTCGCCCGCCGCCGACGCGGTAGAGGGCGTCACGCTCTACGGCATGGAGGCGCTGGAGTCGGTCACCGACGAGACCGAGCGCAGACGCCAGCGGGCCGCCGAGTCGGTCTCGGCCATGATTGACCGGGAGTTCGACCACCTGCTGGAGGGCTACAAACGCAAGCGCGCCGACGAGGTTATCTCGGCGATGTACGAGAGCGCCGAGCGCGTCAAGGAGCGAGAACTCTCCGAGGCTCTCTCGAAGTTGGAGGCCCACGGCGACCTGTCCGACGACCAGCGCGACATCGTGTCCTCGATGGCCGACGCGCTCGTCTCGCAACTCCTCGCGCCGCCG
The DNA here is from genome assembly GCF_029338375.1 of Halorussus lipolyticus. NCBI lineage: Archaea > Methanobacteriati > Methanobacteriota > Halobacteria > Halobacteriales > Haladaptataceae > Halorussus > Halorussus lipolyticus. Next base: position 1,664,213 of record NZ_CP119804.1, read on the forward strand.
ACCAAGAGCCTGCGGGACGCCGCGGCAGAGGACGACTGGGGGACCATCAACACCGCACTCCAACTCTTCGACCCGGATTTCGGCGAGGAGGGCGCGCCCCCGGAGTTCGTCCGCGAGCAAGGCAGCGAGATGCCCGACAAAATCCCGGACGAGATGGCCGATCAGATACCCGACGAGATTGTGGCGGCCGTCGGCGACGACGACTGAAGCCGTATCGGTTTTTGCCGTTTTCAGACTCTCGTAATTCACAGCTATTGTGGCAGGCGAACCGTGTCTGAACACACGCTACTGACTCGAAATCGGCGGTTGCAACAGCTATTTGATCAAGAGATAGCCAGCGAAGGCGACAACGGCCATCATCGCACCTAACGCCGAGGTAAAGACAAGCGCAGCCAGAAAACCGATGAATCCGGCGTCGGTGATAGTTGCAAGCGAATCTAAGACGACCCACGTAACAGTGAGTGTGGCGAACACCCCGAGCGACTTCAGGATGTAATCAACGATCTCGTTGAGTTCCTGTTTAGTTGCCATTGTTCTGGTCCTGTCTCCGCTTGCGCTCTTTTCGAAGTTTGATTTCCCTCCTCATAACTGTTCACTTCCGTCTCCTAACTGCTCGCTATCCGTATCATCGGCCTGTTCTGAATCGGTTGCTGCATCTTCGGCTTTTGTCTCTGCTTGCGCCGGTTCGGTTCCATCCTTCTCTGGCGTTTGTCCCTTAGATTCGTTCTGTGTTCCGTTATTATCCGGCGTCTGGCAGTTTTCATCGTTGCCCGTTTCTCCGCTTGTTTCTTCGGGAGACCCTTCTTCGGTAGGCATCTTCCTGAACATCAGTCCTGCAACGATGGCAATCATGACGAACGTGAGCAGGACGAAAACCAATGCAGTCCGTAAGACTCCAGCCATATCTGCCGTCAGTCCTCCGGCGACAGCGATGCTTCCACCGACCACGAGAAGAAGAATACCGATAAAGAGGTACTTGTTGATGTCCTGTCCAACTTCCGCATATTCACTCGTCGTAAGTCGCAATAGCCCAGTGAAAAGCGGGAGCAGAATTCCGATGGCTTGAATCAGACGGAGTGCGTATGCGGGGTCCGAACCGGAGATATCTGCGGGTACATTCCCGACTCCTTGCGGCGAGATTAGCAAGATACTGAGTACCGTTAAAAGGGTACCGACCAGCGTACCGACTCCAAAAATAATCTTCCAATCGTATTCTTGAAACGACTTTTCACCAACCATACAGAGCCTGCAAACCTTGTAGTCGTATGAGACTATTCTGGATAAATATATCTTTTCGTTTCGATATGTAAATTTCGATTGAAGCGTTACACTCCAAGGTTCGGACACGCTCCCGTCACAGGAATTTATTTACAATAGTACCGAAGTCCCGGTATGGCAGAGCTACTTTCCGACGACGAAATCGAGTCCCAACTCCCTGACGGTTGGGAGCGCAAAGGTGACGAAATCGTCCGAAGCTACGAGTTCGATGACTACCTCGAAGGCGTCGCGTTCGCCAGCGAGGTCGGCGAACTCGCCGAGGAGGAATTCCACCACCCGACCATCGAAATCGGTTACAAGGAGGTCGAAATTCGGTTCACCAGCCACGAGGAGGGCGGCATCACGGACGAGGACATAGACATGGCGGAACTGACCAACGACCTGCGCTGACTCCATGGAGGCCAGATACGTCTTCGCGGTCCGGTTTCGGCTCGAACCCAGCGCGGGCGGGGTCTCGGTCGAACCGAACGAGTTCGAGACGCGCCTCTATCGGGAGGCCGACCCGCCGGGCGAGGAGGGTTGGCTGTTCTTCCGGGACAACCTCTGGCGCGGCGACATCAACGACGAGCGCCACTTTCGGCGACTCACCGAGGAGGCGCTGGGCGAGACGGTCCTCTCGGTCGAGTATCGCGCGCTGGAGACCGACGAGGAGTATCTAGACGCCCTGAAAGACGAGATTCGGGCGGACTTGGAGACGTTCAACGCCGATTCGGTCTCGGAGGTGCTGAACAAGTATCTCGGGAGTTCGCTAGAGGTTGAGAAGGAAGAAGACTGAGAAGTTGGATTCCGTTTCACGGTCTCGACAGCAGACACTGAGAATACCGGAAAGAAGGTTTAGAAAGCCCCCGCCCGGTCGCGGTCGCTTGCTCGGCATATCTGCGCCTCTCAGCACCGCCCGGCGCAGATAGTGGCCGAGCAAGCGACCACGGGCCTGCGGCCCGCGACCGGGCGGCCCCTTTCAGTCCACCCAGACCGCTGTTTCTGGGGCCGGGTGCATCCTCGTGGAGAGTTCCACCGAGCGCATCCCCGGTGGTCAGGCGTCACGCGACCGGAAAACGTTTAAATTGCCCGAGTGCTTACAGCATTGTCCCTATGGTCGCCCGCGAGTACGATTACTGGTTGCTCGACTTAGACGGCACACTCATCGACGTGGACTGGTCGTATCCCCGGTCGGTGTTCGACAGGGTTGGCGACCGCCTCGGTCGGCAGTTCACCGACCGCGAGGCCGAAATCCTCTGGCACGGTCTCGGCGGCAATCGCAATGACCAACTTCGCGAGTGGGGTATCGACCCCGAGGAGTTCTGGCCTGCGTTCCACGACATCGAGGACCCACAGCGCCGGGCAGAGGAGACCTACCTCTACGAGGATGCCGAGTTCGTGGGCGACCTCGACTGCCCGGTCGGGCTGGTGACCCACTGCCAGCCGTTCCTCGCCAATCCCGTGCTGGACGAACTCGAAATCCGCGACTGGTTTGACACCATCATCTGCTGTGACGAGGACTTAGGGTGGAAGCCCGACCCAGAACCGCTCCACCACGCCCGCGAGCAAATCGGCGTACATCAGAACAGTCACGACGGCGTTTACGCGGGCGACGGCGCGAGCGACGTCGGCGCGGCGTGGAACGCGGGCCTCGACGCGATTCACGTCGAGCGCCACGGCCACAGCCGCAGAGAGCAATGCGTCTTGGGCGACTACCGAGTCGAGACCTTCGACGAACTGCTGGTGACCGCCGACGCGGATTGAGAAGACCCTCAGCCGCTCTCGTCCCAAATATCTCGTTTCTTCGGCTGTACACCCCTATGTTTTACACGTATAGAAATTTCTTTAGCAATTGTATATATTTCTGATGCCGGCCGCATACCGCTACGCTTTTACGCTCGTGTGAGGCTACTGTCTGGAAAGATGTACATCGTTATCGTCGGCGCTGGCAATATCGGCAGTCCGCTCATCGAGATTGCGACCGCGGGCGGGAACGAGGTTGTCGTCATCGAAAAAGACGAGGAGAAGGCCGAACACGTGGCCTCGACCTACGATTGTCTCGTCCTCAACGACGACGCGACCACCAAAGACACGCTCCGGGACGCGGGCATCGACCGCGCTGACGCGCTCATCTCCACGACTGACCAAGACGCGACCAACATCATGGTCAGTCTACTCGCAAAGGAACTCGAAGTCCCCAACATCGTCTCGGTCGTCCACGACGCCGAACACATGGACCTGTTTCGGCGCATCGGCGTGAACACGATGCAGAACCCCCAGCGACTCATCGCCGAGTACCTCTACCGGGCGGTCAAGCGCCCCTCCATCATCGACTACATGCGCGTCGGCGACGAGGCCGAGGTCTTCGAGATTACGGTCAACGCCGACGCCAACATCGCCGGGCAGACGATTCAGCGGGCGGCTACCGAGGGTCTCCTCCCCAAGGACATGCTCGTCGTCGCCATCGAACGCGACGGGGCCGACCAACCCATCACGCCCCGCGGGAACACCGAAATCCGAGTCGGTGACGTGGTGACTGTCTACTCGGAGCGCGGCGCGACGCCCGAGGTGACTGACGTGTTCGGTCACTTCGAGGACCACGCGAGCGAGGTCTGACGTGGCCCGAAATCGGACGGTCTGCCGGATTCCGGCGGACCTCGCCATCATCGCGCGAGACGTGGGGTCGCTCCTCGCCATGGAGGCCGGACTGATGACCATCACGGTCGGGGTTGCGCTGGTCTTCGCCGAGTGGTATCCCGCGCTCGCCTTCCTGCTCGCTGGCGGTCTCACCGCCAGCATCGGTCTCGGCGCGAAGCAGTACTTCGCCGACGCCCCCGAACCGCGGATGAAACACGGGATGATTATCGCCGCCGCGGGATGGTTCTGCGTCGCGCTGTTCGGCGCGATTCCCTTCTTCCTGACTGCGTACCTGACCCCGCCCGAGGTCATGGCCACCTACGTCGAGTCGGCCCCCGCCGGAACCTACGAGGCGGTGACGATGCTGGGTGTCGAGTCCCGGTCGAGTCTGGTCTACTTCCGAGACCCGCTCCACGCCTTCTTCGAGAGCATGAGCGGATGGACCGGGTCGGGACTGACGATGGCAGTCCACGAACCCACCCTGCCCCGCGCCATCCAGTGGTGGCGGTCGTTCATCCAGTGGGTCGGCGGCGTGGGCGTCATCGTCCTCACGACCGCGATTCTGGCCCGGCCCGGAAGCGGGAGCTACGCTCTCTACCGGAGCGAGGCCCGCGAGGAGAAGATTCACCCGAGTATCATCTCGACGGTCCGGACCGTCTGGAAGATTTTCGTCCTCTACACCGCACTCGCAATCGTGGCGATGTTCGTCGCCATCTCGCTGTCGGACTACGGCTCTCGACTGCCGACGTGGCAGGTGTTCTGGCAGGCGCTCAATCACGCCATGACCGGTCTCTCGACGGGCGGATTCTCGGTCACGGACAACTCCATCGCCACCTACGACTCGCCGCTCATCGAGACGGTGCTTCTGCCCATCATGGCGCTCGGGGCCATCGCCTTCCCGATTCACTACGGCATCCTCTCGAACCGTGACGCCGAACCCCTCTGGGAGGACCTCCAGACCCGGTGGCTGTTCGTTCTGTTCGGGGCCGGCGTCGTGGTCCTCTCGCTTCAGAACGCGGCCGCCGTCACCTCAGCGTTCGACGCCGCCAACTACGCAGGCTTGCAGACGGTCGGTCTCTCGGCGGCCCAGACCACCGCGGTCCGGGACTCGGTGTTCCAGTGGGTGAGCGCCCTCTCGTGTACCGGGTTCCAGTCGTCGGGCATCGGCGACTGGAAAGCGGGCGGAAAGCTCCTGATTTCGGTCGGGATGGTCATCGGCGGGGCCGCGGGTTCGACCGTCGGCGGCATCAAAATCATCCGGGCCTACACCATCGGCCGAGGCATCGTCTGGCAGTTCTCCAGAGTGTTCCTGCCCGAGAGCGCGGTCGTCACCGCCAAGATAAACGGCCGGAAACTCGGCAGAAACGGGATGGAACGGGAGTTCAGCGAGGCCGCCATCGTCAGTCTGCTCTGGGTCGTCCTGCTGGTCGCCAGTTCCATCGTGCTGGTGAACGTCGCCGGACCGGACTTCGGCTACGCCGACGCGCTGTTCGAAGTCGCCAGCGCGCAGGGCAACGTCGGCCTCTCGACCGGCATCACCGGACCGGGCATGAACCCCCTCGCGGAAGCGATGTTCCTCCTCAACATGTGGGTCGGCAGACTCGAAATCATCCCGATTCTGGTGTTCGGGCGCTCGCTGATTTACGGGCTGACCCCGCGCTGAGGACGCTTCCCGCCGTGGGCTTCTACTGACCGAACCCGGAAAGCCCCGCCAGTATCTCGTCCAGTTCGTCGTCCAGCGCGTCGGCGAGTTCCCGGACGCCCGATTTCTCGGCGCGCTCGGGGTTCGCCAGTACGTGGACCTCCTCGGTCCCGACACTCACGAAGCCGAGGCCGAGTTTCTCGGCGGTCGCCCGCAGTCCGAGTCCGGCGTCTGCCTGTCCGCTGGCCACCTTTCTGGCGGGACTCTCGTGGGCCTTCGCGGCCAACTCGAAGCCGTCGATGGACGCCACGAGGTCGTGGCGCGAGGAGCCACGTTCGTCGGCGAGGTCGGCGATTGCCCTGCCGAGGCTGGTCCGAAGCCCCGAGTCGCTCCCCCGGTTGACGAACCGCAGGTCCCGGTCCACGAGGTCCGCGAGACTCCCGATTTCCTCGGGGTTCCCGGCGGGCACGACCAGCCCCCACTCGCGCCGGTAGGCGGCCAGTTCGGTGGCCTCGACGCCGCGGTCCTCGGCGGTGCCAGCGGACGTGACCGCGAAGTCCGGCACGCCGTCCCGAAGTCGGCGCAGACCCTCGCGGGACCCGACCGAGAGGTAGCGCGGGCGTTCGAGGCTATCGAGGAGCCTCGCCAGCGCGGGGTCGTCCTCGCCCACGCCGAGGACGGTCGGCGGGCGCACGTCCGGCGAGAACAGTTGGACCGCGACCGTCTCGTCCTCGGCGACGTAGGCGGTGTCGGCGGGGACCTCGACCACGCCGTCGGCCTCCACGAGGCTGGTGGTCGCGCCGCTCCCCTTGTCCACGACGTAGGCCAGCAGGTCGTCGCTCGCGGTTCCACCGCTCGCATTTTTCGAGGCGCTTCGCGCCTCGCCCGTCTCGGTCAGGCCCACGGGCATCATCCGCATCCGGCCCTCGGAGTAGCGTTCTTCGGTCGCCATCCGGGCCTCGACCGTCGCGGTGGCGGGTTCCGGGACCCCGGCGGCGTTCCGGATTGCGGGCGCGACGAAGGTTCGGAAGATGGTCAGCGCCGAGACGGGATAGCCGGGGAGACCGACGTAAGCCGAGTCTGCAACTCGGCCCACGAGCATCGGCTTGCCGGGCTTGACCGCCACGCCGTGTAGCAGGAGTTCGCCGCGCTCCTCGATGACCTGATAGATTACGTCCACCGCGCTGGCGCTCGTGGACCCAGACGACAGCACGAGGTCGCACTCGTCGGCGGCCTCCCGGAGGATGCGCTCCATCTCGTCGTAGTCGTCGCCAGCGTGGGGGTAGAGTTCTGGCTCGCCGCCCGCTTCGGCGACTGCGGCGGCGATGGTGTAGCTGTTCACGTCGTAGATTTGCCCCGCCGCGCTGTCTACCTCGTCGCCGGGCCGGACCAACTCGTCGCCGGTCGAGACGATGCCGACCGTGGGTTTGCCCCGGACCGGGACCTCCTCGACGCCGAGCGCCGACAGGAGACCGATTTCGCGGGCGGTAAGCCGCGTTCCGGGACCCAAGGCTCGCTCGCCCGCCGCCACGTCGGCCCCGGCGAGCATCACGTGGTCGCCCGGCGCGACCGCAGTTCGGATTTCGACCGCCTCGCCCTCCTCGGTCTCGTCGGTTCGCTCGACCATCACCACGGCGTCCGCGCCCTCGGGCATCACCGCGCCGGTCGAGATTTCGGCCGCTTGGTCCTCGGCGATTTCTACGTCGGGTTTCGTTCCTGCGTGGACAGTTCCGACGAGTTCGAGGGTAGCCGGGTCGGATTCGTCCGCGCCGAAGGTGTCGCGCGCCCGGACCGCGTAGCCGTCCATGCTCGCCCGGTCGAACCCCGGCACGTCGAGGCCAGCGTCGATTCGCTCGGCGAGGGTTCGGCCTCGGGCGTCTTCGAGAGGGACCTGTTCGGGGTCGGGGGTCAGGTCGAGGCTGGCGATTGCTTCGCGGGCGTCTTCGGGGTCTGAGAGGTCTCTGAACTCTTTTCGGTCAGTCATTGGGTATCAGCTCCGTGCAACTGTTGGTGGTTGGTCGCTGTCTTCGGGGTTCTATGCGGGAGAAACAGGTCAGAGGCGACAGCAGAAGATTCGGAGATGAACGCCTCTGAAGCCCGCGACCGGGCGGCCCCTTCATCCACCCGGACCGCACCGCAACCGCGGGCCACGGGCCTCCCCAACCGACTGCGCTTCTCGGCCTCCGCTACGCTCCGGCCTGCGATGCTCATCCCTCGCGCGGAAGGGGCGCGGCGCACGAGAGCGCCGCGCCAGCGCGCGCCGACCGCAGACAATTGTTTTTGTTTCCTTAGACAATATGTGGATTTTCTAGACATTTGAAAGTGCGTGTCTGAACGTCGGGCGTGATTTTCGTCCCGCTTCACGCCGACCACTCCCAGTCCTGCACGGAGACGGTCTCTCCCTCCGGAATTCCCTCGCGTCCCTCGGGCACTTCGACCCATCCGTCGGCGAGCGCCACGCTGGAGAGGACGCCCGACCCACTCGCTCTGGTCGGCGTTGCGGTCGTCGCGCCCTCGTCGTTTTCTCCCAATTGCACCCGAGCGAAGGTCCGGATACCGGGTTCGCTCCGAATCTTGCGGTCGAGGAGGGCCTCGGTCGTCGGAAAGTCGCTCTCGGGAAGCCCACCGACTCGCTTCAGCGCGGGCCGGAGGAACTGGACCGCGTTGATGATGCAGGCGACGGGGTAGCCGGGGAGCATCACGACCGGGGTCTCCTCCACGACGCCCACCGCGACGGGATGGCCGGGCTTGAGGGCGACGCCGTGGAACAGGATTTCCCCGAGGTCGGCCACGACTTCGGGGAGCAGGTCGCGCTCGCCGACCGAGGAGCCGCCGGTCGTGACCACCACGTCTTTCGTCAGGTCGCGCTGGATGGCTGTCCGGAGGGCCTCGGGGTCGTCGGTCACCACGTCGCGGTAGGTCGCGTCGCCGCCCCACCGCTCGACGTAGCGCGAAATCGTCAGCCCGTTGGTCTCGACCACCTCGCCGGGACCGGGATTCGACTGAACCAACTCCTCGCCGGTCGGAATCACCCCGACCGCGGGGCGCTCGCGGACCGCCACCGTTTCGACGCCGACCGACTTGAGCAGACCCAAATCCGAGGGCCGGAGACGGTGGCCGGGGTCGTAGAGGTGCTGGCCCTCCGCTACGTCCTCGCCGACCGGCGCGACGTTCTCGCCCTCCGCCACGGCGTCGAAAATCTCTACCTCGTCGCCGAACTCGTCTACCTGCTCTATCATCACCACCGCGTTCGCCCGGTCGGGGAGTTCGCTCCCGGTGTGGACCCGGACCGCCGAGTCGGGAGTCAGTTGCTCGCTCTGTCGAAGCACCTCGGGCGACCGGTCGCTCGCGCCGAAGGTGTCCTCGGCCCGGACCGCGTAGCCGTCCATCGCGGCCCGCGGGTAGTGGGGGACGTTTCGCTCTGCGACGACCTCCTCGGCGAGGAGTCTGCCGTCTGCCGACGAGAGCGGGACCTCCTCGGTCCGGTCGTGAGAGACCACCGCGTCGAGGAGGCGCTCGCGGGCCTCGCCGACGCGGGTCTTGTCCTTGAACCCGGACTGCTTTCGGTCCGGTTGGTCTTCGCTCATGGGTCGAAATCGGCCGTCCGCGGGCAAAAACGTGTGGGAAAGCCCCGCAGACGGGACCACACCCTTTTTCGCCCCGCCGTCCTAAGACGCAGGTATGTCAGCGCTTCGTGAGGCCATGCGGGAGTTGCCGGACGCGGTGTTCGCCGACTTGCTGGAGAGCGACGACGCCTACCTGCTGGTCATCGACCTGCCGGGTGCCAACGAGAAGACGGTGGACGTCGGCGTCTCCGACGGGAAACTCGAAATCGAGGCGCGCCGAGAGAAAGACGTGCCGATGGACTTCTCGTACCTCCAAGAGGAGCGCTCGCTGTTCCTCGACGCCGACCTGCCCCTGCCGCCGGACGCCACCGGGGCCGACGCCGAGGCGACCATCGACCGGGGCGTGCTGGAGCTTCGCCTCCCCAAGCGCGAGGCCACCCCGGAACAGGAAATCCACGTCGAGAGCCGGTGACCCTGCGGGGTGGTCACACTGGCTAACCTCCGTGCGTACCGGCGGTTCTTCGTCGTCGCGTACCACTTCCTGCCGCTCCTGCTGAGTTACGCCCGCGACCGACGCCGGTTCCTGCTGTTCGGCAGTTCCCGGCGTGTCGATAGCCAGACACGCGTCGAACGCGCCAACACCCTGCTGGAGTCGCTTCTGACGCTCGGGCCGACGTTCATCAAACTCGGGCAACTCCTCTCGACTCGCCCCGACATCCTGCCGCCCGAGTACGTCGATGTCCTCTCGAAACTGCAGGACGAGGTGCCGCCAGCGCCGTGGGCCGAGGCCCGGTCGGTCCTCGAAGACGAGGTGGGTCCAATCGAGGAGCGATTCGACGAGTTCGACACCGACGCCATCTCCGGGGCGAGTCTCGGACAGGTCTACACCGCCGAAATCGACGGGAAGGAGGTCGCGGTGAAGATTCGGCGACCCAACATCGAGGAGTTAGTCAACGCCGACCTGCGCGTCATTCGGTGGTCGTTGCCCATCCTCTTGCGGTTCCTCGGGCAGGCCAGAGCCTTCTCGCTGGAGAATCTGGCCGACGAGTTCGCTCGCACGATTCGCCAAGAGATGGACTACGACCGGGAGGCCGCCATGCTTGAGGAGATTCGCTCGAACTTCGAGGGCAACGACGACGTGGCGATTCCGGCGGTCATCGACTCCCATTCCGGGCCGCGCGTCCTGACGATGGAGTACATCACCGGCACCAAAATCAACGACGTGGAGGAACTCGACGCGATGGGCGTGGACCGCCACGAACTCGCGGTCAACCTCCAGCGGGCCTACCTCCAGATGTTGCTCGAAGACGGGGTGTTCCACGCCGACCCCCATCCCGGCAACCTCGCGGTGTGCGACGACGGTACCATCGTCTTCTACGACTTCGGGATGTCGGGCCGGGTGGACGAGTTCATCCAGAACAAAATCATCGACTTCTACATCGCCGTCGCCAACCAAGACATCGACGGAATTCTGGACGCGCTGGTCGAGATGGGCACCCTCAGCCCCGAGGCCGACCGGGCGACGATGGGGAAGGTGATGGAACTCGCCATCGAGGACGCCCGCGGCGAGGACATCGAGACCTACCGGGTCCAGCAAATCGTGGAACAGGTCGAGGACACCATCTACGATTTCCCCCTCCGCCTGCCCCCGAACCTCGCGCTGGTCCTGCGGGTCGCCACGGTGGTCGAGGGCGTCTGCGTCACCCTCGACCCGGATTTCGACTTCATCTCGGTCGCCACCGACTACCTGACCGAGCAGGGGTATCGAGAGGAGTCCATCAAGCAGTTCGCCAGCGAGACCGGCGACCAGATTCAGCGGTCGATTCAGTCGTCGGTCCGCGTCCCGCCGAAACTCGAAAGCACGCTCGACCGAATCGAGCGCGACGACTTCTACGTCCGGGCCGACGTGGAGGACGGCAACGACGTGTTCGAGAACTTGGCCAAGCGACTCGTCTACGGCATGTTGCTGGCCTCGGGCGCGTTCTCGACCGCCTTCCTCTACGCGCTGGCCGACGTGCAGTCGGCGGCGGTGGCGGGAGCTTTCTCGGTCGGGGTCGCGGGCCTCCTCTACCGGACCTTCCGGAGCAAGAAGGGTACGCGAGTCACCCCGCAATTCACTCGCCACGAGATGCGCCAGCGTCGGGGCGGGGAGTAACCTTGACCGGGCACGCGCTCCGAGTCCCGTCCCGAGGGAACGCTGTTTTAGGATAGCCAAAAACGAGTTAGTGTTTTGGAAACTCTTTTTGACCAGTAGTGAGTAGATGGGGGTATGAGCTTCGCCCAGAACCTCGTGCTGGTGTTCGTCGCGGGCCTCGTGACCGCGCTAGCGACGGGTCTCGGCGCGCTCCCGTTCTTCGTGGTCGAGGACTTCAGCGACCGGTGGAACGTCGCGCTCTGGGGCCTCGCGTCGGGCATCATGGTGTCCGCCTCGCTGTTCGGACTGGTCAACGAGGGACTGGCGTACTCGTCGGGTGGCCTCCCGGTGTTGATGATTGGGGGCCTGCTGGCGGGCGTCGTGTTGGTGGAAGTCGCCGACTGGGCGCTCGACGCCATCGACATCGAGGGCGGCGAAAGCAACGAGAAGCATTCCGAAGACAATCAAATCAATCATGAAAACGAAGGCGTTCGTTCCGAAGACGAGGAGGTCCACGCCGACGGCGGCGGCGGTCACGACCACGGCGAACACGCGATGGAGGCCGAGGCGTTCGCGGAGGGCGACCTGCGGAAACTCGTCCTCATCCTCGGCATCCTGACGGTCCACAGTTTCCCCGAGGGCGTCGCGGTCGGGGTCTCGTTCGCCGAGTTGGGCTTCGAGGGCGGCATCCCGATTCTCGGGTTCACGGTGCCCCTGCTGGCGGTGTTCATGACCGTCGCCATCTCAATCCACAACGTCCCCGAGGGATTGGCCATCTCCATCCCGATGCGAGCGATGGACGTGAGCAAGTGGCGGATGGTCGGCGCGGCAGTCTTTTCGAGTCTGCCCCAACCCATCGGCGCGGTCATCGCCTTCGCGTTCGTCCGGTGGGCCGAGGCCTTCCTCCCCTTCGGGTTCGGGTTCGCCGCGGGCGCGATGATTTATTTAGTCGCCACCGAGTTCATCCCCGAGGCGCTGGAGACCGGCGCGGAACTGCCGGGCGAGGGCCACCGGGAACTGCTGGCGGGCCTCGCGGTGGGCGTCGGCGCGATGATTCCGCTGATGTACGTCTGAGGTGCGTTTTTCCGGCTTCCCTCGGCTTTACCTCGCTGGCGTCGTAGGGCCTGCATGGACATCGCACCCTTCGAACTCGAACGCTGGTTCGCCGAGTACGAACACGAGGCCGACATCATGCTGGCCGAGAGCGGGATTCGGAGCCTCCGGGCCGACCGGTTCGACCTGAACCCCGGCAAGTTGGGCTACGTCATCCCGACCAACGGCGACCCCGAACTCAGGGCCGAGGTCGGAAGTCGGTACGACCGCGGAGCAGACGAACTGCTGTTCACCTGCGGGACCCAAGAAGCGAACCTCCTCGCGTTCCTCTCGCTGATGGACGAAGATAGTCATGCCGTCGTTGTCACCCCAACGTATCAGGCGCTCCACGCTGTCCCCGAGTCCATCGGCGACGTGAGCAGGGTCTCGCTCGAACCCCCGGAGTGGGAACTCGACGTGGACGCCGTGGCCGACGCGATTCGGCCCGAAACCGAGGTGGTCGTCCTCAACAACCCGAACAACCCGACCGGGCGCTACCACCCCGAGGAGACGGTCCAAGCACTCTACGACCTCGCCGAGGACGAAGACGCCTACCTGCTCTGCGACGAAGTGTACAGGCTCCTCGCCGACGACCCCCTGCCGACCGTGGCGAGCATGGGCGACCACGGCATCAGCACGACCAGTCTGACCAAAGCCTACGGCCTCGCCGGCCTGCGGTTCGGCTGGATTGCCGGCCCCGAGGAGGTAATCGAGGAGGCGTGGAAATGGAAGGACTACACCACCATCTCGCCGTCCATCTTCGGTCAGCACATCGCCCGGCAGGCCCTCGGCGAGCGCGAGGACGCCATTCTGGCGGAGAACCGCGAGTTGGCCGCCCACAACCGCGAGCGAGTCCGGGAGTTCGTCGCCGAGTACGACCTCTCGTGGTACGACCCGGTGGGCGTCAACGGCTTCCTGTCGGTCCCGGAGGGATTCTCGGGGAGCGTGGACTTCTGCCGAGAAGTCGTGGAGGAGGAGGGCGTGGTCCTCGCACCGGGCGAGTTGTTCGGCTACGACGACTACTTCCGCATCGGGTTCGGCCTGCCGACCGACGAGTTGGAGGAGGGCCTCTCGCGGGTGGCCGACTGCATCGAGCGCCGCGCCTGAGAGCCGATTCCGACGCCGAATCCCGTGGGACTCGGGGACGATACTCGCGGTGGAAGTTACCACGACTCTCTGATTTGGGGATACTTGCTCAGATTCAGTTTTAAAATTTCTAGAGCCTTCTCAGCGTATTGTAAAACGTTAGTTCGACGGGGTGAAAAGACGGGAAACTAACTCGCCGGGGCTAAAACGCGCGAATTTCAGCTAACGCTCGCCCCTTTATATGATGGTGGGGGTTGTACGGAGAGATAGGTGACCCCCGATGTCGAATGCCCCCTCCACGCTCGATACGCCCCTCCCCGACGAACGGCCCGACGAACTCGCCGACGCGCTGGACGCTGTGCGGTCCGCCCTCGACACCGCGTCCAAACCCTTCGAGTTCGCCGGGTTCTGGTCGGCAGTCGTCCTGCCGGCGCTCTACGTGCCCGTGCTGGTCGGCGGCGGCGTCCCCGAGCAACGCGCCGCCTTCGGCCTCTTGCTGGCAGTCCACGCCGTCGCGCTGGTCGCCGGACACGGCTACCGCAACGACTGATTCCCGCTGACGTTCCCGGTGTCCTCCCGACGCACTCTCCGCTTTGCTCACGCCCTTCTTTGCCGCGTTCCCCTCTCTGCCACCCTCCCTTCTCTCCCCCGCTTCTCGCCCATCTGTCGTCCAAACCGACGGAAACCCATTCCAAACCGTTTATACTACCCCGGACGCTATCCCGGCGTATGGCAAAAGAGCAGAAGGAAGTACGGGACCTGCAGGAAGGCAACTACGTGATGATCGACGACGCCGCATGTGAAATCAACTCCTACAGCACGGCAAAACCGGGCAAGCACGGTAGCGCGAAGGCCCGCATCGAGGCCGAAGGCGTCTTCGACGGCAAGAAGCGCAGTCTCTCTCAGCCTGTGGACGCCAAGATTTGGGTCCCCATCATCAACCGCAAACAGGGTCAGGTCGTCTCCGTCGAGAGCGACGACGTGGCGCAGGTCATGGACCTCGAAACCTACGAGACCATCACCATCAAGACGCCCGGTGATGTCTCGCTGTCGCCCGACGACGAACTCGAATACCTCGAAATGGACGACCAGCGGAAGATTCTCGAATAGATGTTCCCCGGCGCGTCCGCCGACCGCGACGAGGCCGATTACGTGGTCGTCGGCGCGCCCCTCGACGTTTCGACGACGTTTCAACCCGGCGCGCGATTCGGCCCGGAGCGCATCCGGCGATTCGCGCGCACCTACGACGACTACGACGCCCGGTCGGGCCGACACTTCTCCGACCTCGGGGTCCACGACCACGGCGACGTTCGGGCGTGGGACGACGCTAGCGAGTATCTGGAGTATCTGGAAGGGGTGGCGACCGACGTTCGGTGGGACGACGCCTTGCCCCTCCTGCTCGGGGGCGAACACACCGTCACGGTCGCGGGCGTCCGGGCGGTCGAACCCGACGCCTTCGTCTGTCTCGATGCCCATTTAGACCTCCGCGAGGAGTACGACGGCAACGAACTCAGCCACGCGACCGTGACCCGCCACGTCCTCGACGTGGCCGACGAGGCGATTGTCCTCGGCGCGCGCACCGGGAGCGAGGACGAGTGGGACCGGGCCAGCGAGGACGACGTGACCGTCGTCCCGCCCGAGGAGGTCGGCGACTGGTCGCCCGACTTCGGTGCTGAAGATTCAGTCTACCTCAGCGTGGACATCGACGGCGCGGACCCCGGTTTCGCGCCCGGCACCGGCACGATGGAGCCGTTCGGCATGACGCCCCGCGAGATGCGCGACGTGGTGCGGGAGGTCGCCGACGCCGCCGACGTTTCGGGCTTCGACGTGGTGGAGGTCAACGACCGCGACGACGGCCAGTCCGCGGCCCTCGGCGGGAAACTCCTCCGGGAGTTCGTCTTCGCGGATGCCGATTTGTCGGAGTAAGAAGTCGAAGTGTGAATTACTACTCGGTTCGTTACTGCTGTTTCCGACTCGAAGTTTTCACATGTATCTCGTAGCTTTCTTTATGCTCTTTGCCAGATAGCCCGATAGTTGAAATAACCACCTTTGGCGTTGCTTCCACTACTTTTTCGAAGGGTATACTTGGTTCTTTAATTACTTCTCCCTCTGGATTTAGAGTCGTGCTATAATCTACGTATACTTCTTTCTCTTTAGAAGTATGGTTAATCCCGACCGAAATTGCTGATAGTTCCTCATCAATGCGTTCGTGCAGCAATTTGTTTATTTTACTAGTTGCTAATTCTGCACATTGTGCCTTTGCCCACTGCGAAAACGGGATTACATCATACGTCGGTACCATCCTCGTCTTGTTTTGAGTGTTCGAGGTAGGCTTTTTATAACCGCTTTTATATCTCACCGAATTATTTCCCTCGATGTACTCCACGTCCTTCTTTTGGATTTCCTTTCGGACGGAGACTTTTGGGGCTTGGCCTTGTTTGCTCATATCCGGAATTGCGGTCTCTCTTGTCTCGGAACTATTGCTCTGTTCGCTCAAGCAACCAGTTACGAGCGTAAGAACACTTACTGAAACAAATCCACGGCGCGTCTTCTTCATATTTTTAGTACTCCGTAAAAGAGAATAAGACTTCTCCCACCTACAGTGCGAGGTTGTACTCGTCGTTCATGATCTTGTCTAACGCAATGGCTCCGGAATCAGTACCGTCGTTAGTCCAGCAATGCAAACCGACGAGCCAGTAGTAACCATCACCCGAGTCAAACCGATAGTGTGGACCTCCGGAGTCACCTCTAGCTTGGTCAGCAGTAGTCCAGAAGTTTCGCTTTCCATTCTTAGCTACCGTTTCCTTAATTGTACCCGAGTTCCTTCCTGCAGATTTCCCTTGATGAGTGATTTCGTATTGGTACCCATCGTTCGCAATCCAATCCCAGCCATGTACTTTGTTGACTGTATCCGTATACCCTCCCCCATCCTCTGCGAGCTTGTTTGTATAATCGACGTCGCTGTACTTGTATTCTATCAGACCTGCATCCATTTGACCGCCGTCAACCCTGATAGAACTGTCAAGTGGGTAACCGAGGTTCTTATCCCACTCCGGTTGGTGAACCTGACCGGGTACCGAACCATCGTCGTTCTGTAATACGTGTCCTGCTGTCAAGAACCGGCGACGTGAAACACTATAGTCCCAGAACGAAAAGCAGAGCGTCCCACCCAAGTCAATTTTACAACCGCCAGGACATGGCCGATACGCCGTATCGTAGTATTCCTGTTGAATTTTCTCCTTCTTTTCGAAGACAACAGGTATTTTCTCGATAACTTCTGTATTCTCTGAGCCGCCAGCGGTTCCACTCACGTAGGAGGGGGTGTTATTTTCTACTTCTTCAAATGTGATACTTGGCTCAGAGATCACCTTGCCGTTAGATTTCTTTAGTGTGTCGTAGGACACGACTACGTAGGGTTCAACCTGTTCTGGGGACGTCGAATCATACCTTACACCAGTGTTGATGGAGTTAGACGGACCTATTTTTTCGATTGCTTTCGAAACTCTCTCCGCGGCGTCATACGCGGCCTGGATTCGGACCCAACGTCCGCGGGGAATTGTCGAATGAATAGTCTCAACCTCAGGCGGACTATTCAGCCCATCTGGATGCTTGTATTCGTATCCTTTCACGTATGGAACCTCTTTTTTTGGATCGGAGGTGACCTGCGCAATACTCTCCTGCGAGAGGGTATTAATCGTAGCCGCTGAAAGGCCTAAATTTGCGAGGGTGTTCATGAATCGACGCCGCCCCATCAGTTCGTACTTATCTGATGACACCCACAAATTAAGTCATATAGATATAATTTATGTCTTTCTAACCATAGAAAACATAATCGGAATTGATGTATGATATGTGTTGAGGACTACCGTAGAGATAGTACTTTAGTTCGGAAAGGAGGGCGGTTCAGAGGTGTATCGAGTGTTCAATCGACATCTGACTACTATTGTATCTTCTTCAATAGTACCAACTGAGTAGGAGCGCGGAGATACAGATACAAGCCCCTCCCGCGAGAACACCAGCGTAGAACATGGACCTCGCCGAACTCGCCTCCCGATACGACGACCGCCTCCGAACCGACGACTTCGCCGACGTGGACGCCAGCGAGAACGGCCTGCAGGTCGGCCCCGACCACCGCGAGGTCGAATCGGTCGCGTTCGCGGTGGACGCCGCCGAGCAGACCATCGAGACAGCGGCCGACCGAGGAGCGGACGCCCTCGTGACCCACCACGGCCTCTCGTGGGGCGGCATCGACCGCGTTACCGGCCGCCAGTACGACCGCATCGCGCCCCTCATCGAGAACGACGTGGCGCTCTACGTCTCGCACCTGCCGCTGGACGCCCACCCCGAACTCGGCAACGCCGCCGGTATCGCCGACCTCCTCGGACTGGACGACCGCGAACCCTTCGGCGAGGTGGGACCGGAACACGTCGGCCAGCGGGGCCGCGCCCCCGAACCCATCCCGACCGACCACCTGCGCGAGACCCTCGAAGCCGAACTCGACCACTTCGGGCAGGGCGTGCGGGTCCTTGACTTCGGCCCCGAGGAAATCGAGGACGTGGCTGTCCTGACCGGGAGCGGCGTCGATTGGCTCGACGAAGCGGTCGAGGCGGGCGCTGACGCCCTCATCACCGGCGAAGGCAAACAGAAGGTCTACCACGAGGCCCGCGAGGCCGGACTCACCGTCGTCCTCGCCGGCCACTACGCGACCGAAACCTTCGGCGTCCGGTCACTCCAGACGCTCGCCGACGACTGGGGCCTCGAAACGACCTACATCGACGCGCCGACCGGGCTGTGAGCCGAATGGCCGACTCCGACTCGCTTCGCGCGACGATTCGCAACCCGTGGGTCCGGCGAGCCATCACGCTCGTTCTCCTCGGACTCGCGGGGGCCGTGGCGTTCGCGCAGGGCGGCGTCCTCCCCGTCGCGTTCGGCGCGCTCGTCGGGATGGTCGCCTCGGTGGCGGTCTACCGGTACGTCCGCAGTCGGAGTACGTAGCCGTGGCCGAAATCCGGGGCGGGACGCTCGTCCTCGATTAGGAGTCGCCCCGCGCTCTGACCTCGTAGTGTCGCGCCCGGTCGTCGTACCGCGAAAGGACTTTCTCGGCTTCCGGCGGAATATGGGCCTGCTCGTGGTCCTCGCCCGCGAACTCCTTCACGGCGTCCAGCGAGTCGAAGCGCATGACGGTGACGAATTCGACCTCCTCGTCGCCCCTGTTCGCGCGCCGGAGGACGCGAAACCCGCGATAGCCGTCGATGTCCTCGTCGGCGAAGCGCGGGAAAATCTCGTCGTGGAGGAGGCGCTCGTACTCGTCGGCCTCCTCGGGCGTCGTCCATCCG
Organism: Halorussus lipolyticus; assembly: GCF_029338375.1. Classification (NCBI taxonomy): domain Archaea; kingdom Methanobacteriati; phylum Methanobacteriota; class Halobacteria; order Halobacteriales; family Haladaptataceae; genus Halorussus; species Halorussus lipolyticus. Next base: position 1,682,963 of record NZ_CP119804.1, read on the forward strand.
TGCCAGATACGCTCTATCACGGCCGGGGCTTCGGCCCGCGGGGAGTTAATCTTCGCGGCGAACGAGTCGAAACCGCCACCGCCGAACTGGGACTATCGGGGCGACATCGCCAATCAGTTGGTCGAAGAAGGACGCGACAGACGCTACGCGTGGGGTATCTCGGTCCGGGCGAGACCGAGGGCCGAGTCGCGCTGGACGCATTCTCTGAAATAGGTAGTATTAAAACCCTTCAATTCAACTTGAATCACGTGTCCGTCGGGTTTCAACAACCCTCGCGGTTGCCGGAGCTACGGTCACGCGACGGTTCTCGGCGGGTACGGGCCGCGGCCAACCGGCCCCGATAGCCGACCTTCGGGTACGGCTAATTGAACCGCCGCTGGCGTCCGACCGGCGTCACGTGGGCCCTCGTGGCAGTTGGCACTACCGCTTTTGAGAGTCTCACTTCGAATAGCGGCGTCGTCACGTGGTTATCAGCGTTGATACATCCATACAAGCTTATTTCACGCGCTTACATATCTATTTTCGAGAAAAACCAAGATGGGACACAAATGGCCATTCGTGGAGAGAGTACGACGGAGCTACGCATCGAAGCTCGCGGTCGCGCTGGTGTCGGTCGTGGCGCTGACCGTCGTGGTCGGGGCGCTGATACACGTCCAGACCGGCGAGCGACTGCGGACCGACGTGCAAGACGAGTTGACTGCGTTCTCGAACTCGCGGGCCGACACGCTCGACACGTGGCTGTCGAGCGTCGAGACCCAGACGAAACTGACCTCACAGCATCCAGCCCTCAAGACCGGCGACACCGACCGCATCCGGGGGCACTTGAAGGGGCTGGTAACCGACGGGACGGTCCCCGACGGCGTGGTCGCGGTCCACTACTACGACGCCGAGGAGGGAACCATCGTGACGAGTTCGAGCGACGAACTCGCGGGAGTCAGTCCCGGCGAGCAGGGCGCGCCCTTCGCCACCGACCCGCCGAACTACGACGGCGCTGACGACGTGTACGTCTCCGCGCCCTTCCGCGTCCCAATCGTGGACTTCCCGGTCGTGGCGGTCGTCTCGCCGGTTCCCGACCGACCGAACAAGCGGGTCATCTACATGGTGAACATCGCCGAGCGAACCCGGTCGCTCACCGGCGGCGTCGAGGGCGGTTCGACGGTGGTCCTCGACGGACAGGGCCGGTATCTCGCCCACCCCAACGCGAGCAAGCTACTGGCGATTCACCGCGGCGGGGACGACAGTCCCGCAGTCGAGCGCGGGGTCGCTGGCGAATCCGGATTCATGCAGATGGACAGTGGGATGCTCATGGCCTACGCGCCGATGGAGTCGGCCGACTGGGTGGTCGTCGTCCACGCGCCACAGAGCGAGGCCTACGCGCTCGGGTCAGCAGTCACGTCGAACATCCTCGGTCTCATCCTGCTGGCGGTGGTTAGCCTCGCACTGGTCGGCGTCACCGTCGGGAGCAACACGGTCATCTCGCTCCGCCAACTCTCGGCGAAGGCCGACGAGATGGCCAGCGGGGACCTCGACGTTGACTTGGAGACCGAGCGCCGCGACGAGTTCGGGTCGCTGTACGACTCCTTCGGCCGGATGCGCGACTCGCTCCGGCAACAGATACGCGAGGCCGAGGAGGCCCGCGAATCCGCCGAGTCCGCGCGCCGGGAAGCCGAGGACGCCAAAGAGAGCGCCGAGGAGGCCCGCGAGGAGGCCGAAGCCCTCTCGTCGCACCTCGAAACCAAGGCCAACCACTACGAGGACGTGATGAGCGCGGCCGCAGACGGCGACCTCGGGGTTCGGGTGGACCCCGAAAGCCGGAGCGAGGCGATGGTCGCCATCGGCGAGTCGCTCAACGAGATGTTAGACGACATCGAGCGCACCGTGGCCAAAGTCAAGCGGTTCTCCTCGCACGTCTCGAACGCAGTCGTGGACGTGGAATCGAGCGCCGAGGAGGTCATGGCGACCGGCGAGGAGGTCAGCGAGTCGGTCGGCGAGATTTCGGAGGGCGCGGCCAGACAGACCGAGAACCTCGGCGACGTGGCCGACGAGATGAACGCACTGTCGGCCAGCGCCCAACAGGTGGCGTCAACGGTGGACGAAGTTGCGGCGACCTCCGAGCAGGCGGCCGCCGCGGGCCGGAACGGCCGGGAAGCCGCCGAGGACGCCCTCGCGGAGATGGATGCGGTCGAGACCGCAACCGAGCGGACCGCGGCCCAAATCGAGGAACTCGAAGACGAGATGGCCGCCATCGGCGAGGTGGTCGAGGTCATCACCGAAATAGCCGAGCAGACCAACATGCTCGCGCTGAACGCCTCCATCGAGGCCGCCCGGACCGGCGCGGAGGGCGACGGTTTCGCGGTGGTCGCAGACGAGGTGAAGAACCTCGCCGAGGAGACCAAAGAGTCCGCCACCGAAATCGAGGGCCGCATCGAGCGCGTCCAGTCGAAGACGGCCGAATCGGTCGCGGAGATGCACGAGACCAGCGAGCGCATCACGACCGGCGTCGAGACGGTCGAGGGCGCAATCGACGCGCTGGAGGAAATCGCGGAGTACGTCGAGGAGACCGACGCTCGAATCCGGGAAATCAACGAGGCCACCGAGGACCAAGCAGAGTCGTCGTCCGCGGTGGTCGAGATGGTGGACGAAGTGGCGTCCATCAGCGAGGAGACCACCGGACAGGCCGAGTCGGTCGCCGACGCGGCCGAGGCCCAGACGACCACGCTGGCGGAGGTCCGCGACGACGCCGAGGGACTGGCCGAGCGCGCGGCGGAACTCTCGGCCCTGCTCGACGACTTCCGGGTCACGAAGGGTACCGGACCGATGGACGAGACCGGCTTCGAGGCCGCGGAGGTGAGCGACCGATGATGGACCTCACGCCGGTCTGGTTCTGGCTCGGCACGCTCGGGATGGCCCTCGGCACGGCCGTCCCGCTCTGGCGACTCGTCTCTTCGGGGCGCTACCGGACCTACTACGCGGTGCTGGCGGGCGTCACCGGATTCGCGGCGGTGGCGTACCTCACGATGGCGCTCGGCCTCGGAAAAATCGAGGCCGGTAGTGGTGCGCTCTACCTGCCTCGCTACCTCGACTGGCTGGTGACGACGCCCCTGCTGGTGCTGTATCTCGGGATGCTGTGTCAACCGGACCGTCGGGTCTACGCCGCGCTGGTCGGCGTGGACGTGCTGGTCATCGGCGCTGGCGTGGTGGCCGGACTGCTCCCGTCGCCGTACAGCTACGTCGCGTATCTGGTCGGCTGTGTCGCTTACGGGGGACTCCTCTACCTGTTGCTGTCGGTTCTGCCCCGGCAGGCGACCCTCCACGGGGACCGCGTTGACGCGGTGTTCGCCAAACTCCGGAACCTGACCGTGGTCCTCTGGACGCTCTATCCGGTGGTCTGGGTACTCGGGCCGCTCGGCGTGGGCCTGCTACAGACCGGGACCGAGGTCATGGTCGTGACCTACTTGGACCTCATCAGTAAGGTCGGGTTCGTCGCCATGGCGGTCAACGGCGCGGACGCGCTCGACCAACTCCGGACCGAGGAGGCCCTGTCCGACCCGGCCGACGCTCCGGCGTCGGCGGCCGACTGACTGAGTTCCGTTTTTCGCTCTCGCAATCGCGGCGTTCAAGCGTCTGGACCGACCAGCAACCCACATGACTGACGACCACGAGGACGGCGGCCACGACGACGAAGGGCACCACGAACCCCACCGCGAGGAGTTCCACCACGACCCAATCGCCCACGCCGAGGTCCGGGCGGGGATGACCGTCGGCGAGTTGGCCGAGTCCTACGGCGACGCGGGCATCGGTGCCGCCGACATCCACGAGGCCGTGGACATCTACGCCGAGATGTTGGGCGACGACGACGTGACCAACTTCTTCGGGTTGGCGGGCGCGATGGTGCCGACCGGGATGCGCAGAATCGTGGCGAACCTCATCCGGGACGGCCACATCGACGCGCTGGTCACGACCGGCGCGAACCTGACCCACGACGCCATCGAGGCTATCGGCGGGAAGCACCACCACGGCACCGAGGACCCCGGCGAGGACCGGACCCTGCGCGACCACGACGAGCAACTGCGCGACGAGCAGGTCGATAGGATTTACAACGTCTACCTGCCACAGGAACACTTCGCGCTGTTCGAAAATCACCTGCGCTCGGAGGTGTTCCCCGAAGTCGAAGGCGAAGGGGCAGTGAGTATTCAGGAACTGACCGCGGCGCTCGGCAAGGCCAACAGCGAGGTCAACGACCGCGAGGAGATTTCGGAGGGAGCGGGAGTCGCGGCCGCGGCCTACGAGAACGACGTGCCCATCTACTGCCCGGCGATTCAGGACTCGGTGCTGGGCCTGCAAGCGTGGATGTACTCCCAGACCGCCGACTTCACGCTCGACGCGCTGGCCGACATGACGACCATCACCGACCAAGCCTTCGAGGCCGAGAAGTCCGGCGCGATGGTGGTCGGTGGGGGCGTCCCGAAGAACTACGTCCTCCAGACGATGCTGGTCTCGCCCGAGGCCTACGACTACGCGGTCCAGTTGACGATGGACCCGCCACAGACCGGCGGTCTCTCCGGGGCGACGCTGGACGAGGCCCGGTCGTGGGGCAAGTTGGAGAAGGCCGCGCGCAACGCCTCGGTGTACGCCGACGCGACGATTACCCTGCCGCTGGTGACGGCGGCGGCCCGCGAGCGAATCGGCGAGTAGCGCGCTCGGTGACGCTCTACGGAAACACCGTTCCGGAATTTATGTTTACTTCGCTCCGGATTTCGGGATGGAGGTGACAGAAATGGAAGAAACAGACAGCAATGTCGGCGACATCGGTGGTCCGTAACTGCGGAGCGGTCGAGACCGCCGAACGGCGTGTCCGAAGTCGGACACTTATTTCCGGTCGGCGTCCGAGTTCACCGACGGAGGTGAGAACGATGGAAGCAACTGACAGTAACACGTCCTCGACCAGCGGCCCGTAAGCGACCGACTCCGGGGTCGGTTCCGGCGAAACCGCTCGCCGAACCGACAGCTATTCGCGGACGGCATCCGACTCCTCGACCGGAGGAGAACGAATGCGCGAGACTGACGGCGCGGCGACTGTCGTGACCGGCCCGTAGACTTCGAATCGGCCCCTCGGAACTTCGACAGTTATTTCGACGCATCTCCGGACGAGGAGAACGGAGGTGAAAACGATGACTGCGACCGACAACCACGGCTCCTCGACGAGCGGCCCGTAGCGCGACCGACCCGTCTCGGGAGTTCGTCGTCAGTCGGGATGGACTGACGGGACGCTCACGAGATTTATTGCTTCGTCTGTTATTTAAAATAATCAGAAGAATATTACTAGTCATGTCGTCAATGCTTTGCCGGAGGTGAACGAGAATGTCCGAACACGACGAGATTGCCGGTGGCAGTAACGGTCCGTAACTGATTTCCGCGATTCACGTCTTTTTCGGCGGCCCAGTCTTCGGCGCAGTTCGACCGCGCCAGTTTTCGACCAGTCGGGACACTCTTGAGGCGGGCGTCCGACCGACCACCAACGACCGAGATGTCCGACCCCCCGAACCCGTCCGACGCTCGCCCCGCGTCCGGGTCGCGCCTCTCGCCCGACACCGACCCCGAGGAGTCCCCGACCGTCCGCGCCCTCGCTCACGCCGAGACCGACGAGGAGGTCCTCCTCGGCTCCAGAGCCTACTGCCGCGAGGCCACCCGCGAGTACGGTCTCGACGTGGACTTGTCGCCGGTCGAGTGGGAGGTCTCGACCCGCGCGAAGCGTCGGGCCGCCGCGGTCAAGCGCCCGAAGATTCCCGGCGCAGAGGTGGGCGAGCCACTCGACTGGCGCGAGGCGGCCGAGCGCACCGGAACCTCGCTTGCGGACCTCCGGACCTGCACGCTCTCGCTGACGCGGGCGGCGTTCGACGCCTTCGACGTGGGCGAGTGGACCGCCACCCTCCGCCACGAACTCGTCCACGTCGAGCAGTTCCAGCGGTTCGGCGCGACCGACCACGGCCCGGCGTTCCGGGAGCGCGCCGAGGCGGTCTCCTCGACGGTCAACTGTCCGCCGTTCGCGGACCCGAAGTACGTGCTTCGGTGTGGCGAGTGTGAGACCGTGGTGGGACGCCGGTACCGCGAATGTAAGTTGGTGCGCGAGTACGACGAGTATCGCTCCTCGTGCTGTGGCTCCGAAATTGTATGTTTGAGACAGAATTAGATGTGTTTAGATAGTTTATATATTTTCTAAATATGGGGGTGTATTTCTTTGTGCCCTCTCGCTTCGTCTCGGCGTAACCGTGAGTGCAACCAACAGAATCGAAGTGATGAAGACTTCTCGAAGCCCCGCCCCCTTCATCCCACCCATGTCGGTTGGTTGTCCGAGCGCATCCTGCCGGTTGGTTGTCCGAGCGCATCCCGGTGGTCTGCTCCACCGAGCGCGTCCGAACGGCGTGGCCGACACCGACCTCACCCGCCGGAGTCAGACGCTCGTCTGACGGAAACCCCGGAACGGCGGCCGTGCTTCCGGGCGCTTCGGGAGGATTAAGTAGGCGTCGGGGAAAACGGGGGACTAACGTGACCACCAGAGTTCGGCGCGCGGCGGCATACGCCGCGGTCTCTACGCTCTCGCTCACAGCCCCGGTTTTGGGGTGGGCGACGGCCGCCGCGTTCGGAGCCCTCGCAATCGGGGCGCTCGCCGTGACCGACGGGCCGCTGTTCGAGTGGTTCGCCCGGCCCGCCGACCGCCAAGAGGGCCGACTCCACGGCCTCGCGGCGTTCGCCTTCGCGGCGACCGGCATCGCCCTGCTGGCGACGTTCGCTGGCCTGCCGACCCACGTCCTCGTGGCCAGCGTCGTCGTCGTGGGCTACGGCAACCTCGCCCAGCAAATCGCGTGGCAGTTCGACGCCGAACCCATCCTGCGGACCGGCGCGTTCGTCGGCGGCGGACTGATAGCGGGAGTCGTCGGGCAGGTCGTCGCGCTGGTCGCCGACGGCGTGGCGTTCTCGCCCGCGCTCCCCAAAATCGTCTTCCTCGCGGCCAGCGGGGCGGTGCTAGCGGGCCTGCTTCGCTCGGTGCTGTTCGCCCGCGACGACCCACTGGTGATGCTGTCGGTGGCCTTCCTGCTGTGGCTGTTCGCCGACCTGACCGTGGTCGTGACCGTCGAGGCCGTCGCGGTCGCTATCGCCGTGACCGCGCTGTTCGGCTACGTCTCGTGGTTGCTGGACACCGCCTCGATTCCGGGGATGATGACCGGCGCGCTGTTGGCGATGCTCACCATCGTCCTCGGGGGGTACGGCTGGTTCGCGGTCCTCATCTCCTTCTTCGGCATCGGGAGCCTCTCGACCAAGTTCCGCTACGAGGAGAAAGAGGCCCGCGGCGTCGCCGAGGACAACGAGGGCGCGAGAGGGAGCGGCAACGTCCTCGGGAACGCGGCCGTCGCGCTCGCGGCCGTCTTGGCCTACGCGGCCCGCGGTCGGCTTCCGATTCCGGGCGAAATCTTCCTGTTCGCGTTCGCCGGGTCCATCGCCACCGCGATGAGCGACACCCTCTCGTCGGAAATCGGCGGCGTCTTCGACAAGCCCCGACTCATCACCACCCTCGAACGCGTCGAACCCGGCACCGACGGCGGCGTGACGTGGCAGGGCGAAGTCGCGGGCATCGCCGGCGCTGGGGTCGTCGCGGGCATCGCCGCGCTCCTGTTCGAGACGGTCGGCCCGACCGGCGCGGCGGTCATCGCGCTGGCGGGTGCCGGCGGGATGACGATGGACAGTCTGCTGGGCGCGACGCTGGAGGGCGACCGCCTCGGCAACCAGAGCGTCAACTTCCTCGCCACCCTCACCGGCGCGCTCGTCGGCGCTGGCCTCGCGGTGGTCGTCCTGCCGTGATTCGCCCCGCCGAACCGGCCGACCGAGAAACCCTGCGAGAGGTCCAGACTCACCTCCGAGAGCCGAATCCGCCCCTGCTGGACTACGCCATCGAGGGGCCGCCCCTGACCCTCGTTACTACCGCTCCCGACGACACCCCGGTCGGCTACCTCGTCGCCTTCTACGACGACGAGGCTGGCTACGTCGCGGAACTCGTCGTGGCTCCCGACTACCGCCGAGAGGGTCGCGCCCGGAGGCTCCTCGGGGGTGCTTTCGACCGACTCCGGGACGCGGGTTGCTCGCGCATCCGCCTCGCGGTCCACCCCGACAACGACGCCGCCAGAACGCTCTACGAGTCGCTTGGCTTCGCGGACGTTGGTCGGGAAGAAGACCACTACGACGACGGACGCGAGGCTATCGTGATGACCCGCGACCTCTGAAAAATAGGTTGTTAGAACTGCTCTGCGGTCCGGATTCGAACGTCAGCCGGTTGCTTGACGAACTCGCCGGTCTCGGCGGCGACGACCTGTCCGACCCCGCGCTGGGCCGACACGTCCAGCAGGCGCTGGTCGCACGTCCCGTCGAGGACCACGGCGTAGGGAACTTCGTCGGCCTCCTCCACGGCGTCGAAGGCGTTCTCGGCGGCGACCTCTGCGAGGACGCCGAAGGACTCGTTCAGCAGGCGAGCGGTCCCGGTCTCGGCGTCCACGACCGCCTCGATGTGTCCGCGGAGCGTCGCCGGGACGGCCGCCGAGTCGGCGTCTGGGTCGTCTGCTTGCGCCCCGTCGCCGTCGCTCTGGGCGGAGTCGGTTTCGGCCTCGACGGTCTCGTCCCCGGCGAGGGCCTCGGGGTCGTCTATCGTCTCGGGACCGTCCAGCGGTTCGTCGCCGCTGAGGAGGTCCGGCCCCTCGGTCGTCTCCGGGGCCTCGCCAGACGGTCCGTCCGGTCCGGTCTCGTCGGATTCCGGTGCCGGGCGGGCGCTCCCGTCGGTCGCCGCGGTGCCGGGTTCGGTGCCGCCGTCCGCGGGCGTCGGTTCCGCGTCTGCGGGGGCCGATTTCGCGTCGGCGTCCGGAGGTGCCGAATCTGCTTCCGACTCGGATTCGGTCGTCTCCTCGGTCTCACTGCTGTCGGCTTCTCGGTCGCCCTCGCCGACCATCTCCTTCTCGAAGGGGCGCTTGCTCCGGAGCGCCGACATGACCTCGTGGCGCGCGAGGTCCTCGACCGACTTGTTGGCGGGCGAGAACGCCACGTAGTCGATGTCGCCGACCTGTGCAAGTTCCTTCCGGATGAGGTCGCCACCCCGGTCGCCGTCGAGGAAGGCCGTGACGGTCCGGTTCTGGGTCAGGTCGGCCACCGCGTCGGGGACGTTGGTGCCCTCGACCGCGATGGCGTTCTTGACGCCGTACCGCAGGAGGTTCAGCACGTCCGAGCGCCCTTCGACCACGATGATGGCGTCGCTGTCCTCGACCCGAGGCCCGGCGGGCAGGCCCTCGAACTCCACGATGTCCTCGACGCGGACGCTCTGGCGGACCTCCTCGAGAATCTCTCGGGAGGTCATCACGTCCTCGTCGAACGAGTCGCTGAGGAGTTCCTTGGCGCGTTCGACCACTTTCCGGCGCTTGGCGGCCCGCACGTCTTCGATGCCCGCGATGGAGACGGTGGCCCGGCAGGGACCGACCCTGCTGATGGTTTCGAGCGCGGCGGCGAGGATAGAGGTCTCTACCTTGTCGAGACTCGACGCGATGGTGATAGTACCGAACGACTGTCCGTTTTCGCTGTCTATGTCGACGTCGATTCGGCCGAGTTTCGAGGACTGCTGGAGGTCGCGGAGGTCCAAGTCGTCGCCGAGCAAGCCTTCGGTCTGGCCGAAGACCGCGCCGACGACGTCACTCCGCTCTACCACCCCGTCCGCGGTGATATCGGCGTGAATGACGTATTTCGCTGTATCGTCCATGAGTGATGAACTGCCCCTTGGCGGGGCGTGATGATGGTGATGTGTCCATGAGCGTCGCGGCCATGGATGTTTTAAAATCGAACGGCCTGACTGAAATACCTGTCGTCAGCGGAACTGTTTAGGGAGAGACTGTTACTTTCTTTTGACATGCACTGCGACCTCCGGCCCGCGGGGCGTGTCCGACTGGTGGCCCGCAATCTGAGGCCGGAGGACTACGCCGGAAATCCGGGGACGTGGACTCAGGATAGCAGGTCTGCCAGCGTCTCAGCGCCGTGTTTTAGCGATGTCTCGGGGTCCTCGGGTTGGTCGTGTTCGTAGACTAGCCACTCGGTGCCGGCCTCGTCGGCGGCCCGGACGCAGGCCTCGATGTCCAAATCCCCCTCGCCGAGTTCGACCGGCGTGGTGTCGGCCACATCCTTGAGGTGGACCAACGGGACCCGACCGCGCAGGTGGTCGAGCAAGTCGATTGGGTCGCGGCCCGCCGCTGTCGCCCACCCAACGTCGAGTTCGAGGTCGATGCCGGTCTCGTCGGCCAGTTGATCGAAGGCGGATTCGGCGTCCGCGTCGCCGAGCCCGGTGAACTCGTGGTCGTGATTGTGATACCCGAGCGAGACGCCGTGGTCGCTCAGTCGGGCGTCGAGTTCCTGCAACCGGCGGCCGGTGTCGGCGACGGCCTGCTGGCTGGCGAAGTGGGTTTCGTCCAGATACGGGACGACGATTCGGTCGCAGTCGAGGGTGCGGTAGGTCTCGGCCACCGAGTCGAGGTCGGCCTCGAGGTCCTCGATACCGACGTGGGCCGCCGCGGCGTCGAGGCCGGCAGAATCGAGCGCATCGCTGATCTCCTCGGGGTCGGAATCGCCGAGGCCCGCGAACTCGACGGCCTCGAACGCGGTGTCGCCGACTCGTTCGAGGAGTTCGGGCAGTGGTACGTCGAGGTCGCGGAGCGTGTAGAGTTGGATTGCTGGTCGCACGCCGGGGATACGACGTCGTGGGGTAAATCGGTTGTTGCGAAAAGGGGTTAGGTCGCTTTATACTGATTAGTTGCGACCGTAAACTGCGGAATCGGAGCTGTGGACGTTTCTTGAAGCCCCCGCCCGGTCGCGGTCGCTCCGCGGCATATCCTCGGCTCTCAGCACCGCCCGCCTCGGATAGGGGCCGCGGAGACGACCACGTAAACGCGACCGGGCGGCCCCTTCATCCCACCCGTCGGTTGGTCGGCCGAGCGTTCGCTCTGGTGGAAAGTTCCACCGAGCGTCCGCCGCGGCTCGAAGTGTCTCTGCGTTTCTTTAGCAATTGTTCTCATTTCTAAAAGGAAGGAAAACGATTACCTATCGTCACAGAATACGCCCGGCGTTCGCTCGCGGGAGGGAGAAACCGGTTTGGGCACGGAGTCCCACAGAGGAGGTATGGACGGACTGACAGCGGTCGTAACCGGCGCGAGTCGGGGAATCGGCGAGGAGGTCGCACGGCGGTTCGCTACCGAGGACGCACACGTGGTCGTCTGTGCCCGCGACAAGGCCGAAATCGAGGCCGTGACAGCCGACATCGAGGACGGCGGCGGGAGCGCCACCGCGATGCGGGCCGACGTGCGCGACGAGTTCGACGTGGAGCGACTCATGGAGACCGCGGCCCGCGAGAGCGACGGCGGCATCGACTTCGTGGTTCCCTGCGCCGGTGTCTTCCACGGCAGTCCCGGCGAGACGCCCCTCGCGGACGACGCCTACTCGGCGTTCGACGACAGTTTCCAGACCAACGTTCGCGGCGTCTTCACCGCGGTCAAGGAGGCCCTGCCCCACCTCGCCGACGACGCGCGGGTGCTGGTTCCCTCCGGGAAAATCGCCCGCGACGCAAAGCCGGGGTACGGTTCCTACGCCGTCTCGAAGGCCGGCGCGGAGGCGGTCGTCCGGCAGTTCGCTACCGAAATCGAGTATCCAGTCGGCGTCGTGGACCCCGGCGCGGTCGCTACCGACTTGACCGGCGGACAGGGCAGAGACCCCGCGGACGCCGCGGACCTGATTCACTGGGCCGCGACCGAGGCGTCGGCCGACGACCTCGACGGCGAAGTGCTGGGTCTGAAGGAGTTCAAGCGAGCGACGGCGTGACTAACACACCGCGTAGACGATTTGAACCGACCCGTCTTCTTCGACCGTGACGTGCGCGTCGGCGTAGCACTCGCTGGTCCGGATGGTTTGACAGTCCCGTCGCGGACTGTCGTCGATGGATTCGGTCTCGCCCTCACCGGACCCGACGAGTTCGGCACAGATTCGGAAGGCCTCGATGTCTTCGGGGTCGGCCTGCCGGAGGTTGTAGACCGCTTTCTCGCCGGTACTGGCTTCGGTAGTCGTCTCGAAGACCGTCTCGCCGGTCGCCTCGCGGACGACGCGGACCCTGACCTCCGACTCGCCGGCCTCGCTCCGGAGGGTGATGGCGTGGTCCGGGTCGGGCGACTTGGAGACGTAGGCGGTCTCCGCCCCGCTTCCGGACTCGTCGGTCGTGTCCTCGCCGGTTCCATTTCCGGCGTCAGTCACGCACCCCGCAGAGGCGAGGGAGACGCCGACCGCGGCGAGGAGCGAGCGTCGTGTCGTCACTGGCACACGTCAGTCTGCGAGGGAGTTCGCCATAAGTCTTCTAGAGGGTAACAGACGCCCTTCAGTCTCGGTCCGGGTTCTCGTCGCGGGCGGTGACGCTGTTGGGGCGGATTTTGACCACGACTCGCGCGCCCTCGTCGTCCCGAGGGTACTCCTCGACGCCCAAGTAGCGTTGCGCGAGTCGGTTGACGTGTTCGACCGCGCCGTCCTCGGTGAGTTCGGCCACCTCGCCCCGGACCGAGAGGAACCGGTAGGGGTCGTCGGGGTCGGTCATCGAGACGGCGACGTGGCAGTTCTCGTCTATGTTCTGCTCCTTACGCGACCCCCTGACGGTGTTGACCAGCAGGAGGTTGTCGTCGGCGTCGTAGTCTATCCAGACCGGGACCGAGTGGGGCGTCCCGTCCGGCAGGAGGGTGGCGATGTGAGCGAACGTCGGTTTGTCGAAAAGGTCGCGGAAAGAGTCGGGTATCGTTGGCACGACACACCACACCACGGCGAAACGTAAATCGGTACTGCCGTCGGGCCGGACTGCCCGGTCGGCGGTGGTCGCGGCCGGGTCGGCAATGGTCACGGCCGGAAGGGCGTCCGAACCGTGAACTTGGCCATCGGCGCGTACCGCACCATCGGGTCCGCCGAGGACGCCGGGAGACCGACCGATTCGAGGAGACCGTCGGCGTGGACCGTCGCCTCGGCCGGGCAGAGTCGCCACGGGTCGTGTTCGACCCGAGAACACCAGACCGTCCCGTCCCGGACCAGATAGAGGCGGTACCGCTCGGCGAGGAAGGCCGACAGCGAGTCGCACTCTGCGTGGGAGGGTCGGCCGGTGGGGCGATACGTCGCCGCGAATCTGGCGGGCGAGTCGTCGGTGTGGAGGCGGTTGCTCTCGAAGCGCCGCCACTCGCCGTCGGTCTCGAAGTCGATTTCGGCGTGGTGGTAGGGCAGGCCCCAGAGCGCGCGAGCGACCCGGACCCCCAGCGAGGTCCCGGCATCGAGGCTCAGGAAGTAGACTCCGGGCCGGGTCTCGTGGCGGACGTAGGTCCGGAGGTTGACCTGCGGAAAGTCGAGGCCGGCAGGTTCGGGCAGAAGCCACGGCCGACTCGCCGCCACGAGCGAGGGGAGCGCCGACACCCACGCCGACCCTCGTCGGGTGTCCACGTCGAGTTCGTCCGGGACGAGGGACTGGACCCGCGAGGCCTCGACCGGCCAGTGGGCGAACAGGCCGTCACGCCACGTCAGGGATACCGCAGGGAGGTCTCGCATACCGCCACGGACGGCCTCGAACGGCAAATACGCCCCGGACGCCTCGGCTACCTCGGCGTCTCCTCCGGCGGCGAGACTCGGCCGACTCGTCAGCCAAATTTACAGAAATACGCTCGACCGACGTGCTTATTAACTCGGGCTAGTTGTTTAACAACATGCGTGTCTCTCGGCTCGGTCTCGTCGGTCCGGTGGTACTTCTGGCACTCACTCCGTTCGCACTCTGGGCGAACCTGACCAAAGTCGTCGGCATCTCGTGGGTCGCGTTCGCGGCGATGGCGGGGTCAGCACTCGTCGGCGAACGGGCGGGCGCGACGACCAATGCCGGACGACTGGTCTGGGGCTACGGTCTCGCCAGCGGCGCGATGATAACCAGCGCGGCGGTGTTCATCGTGCCCGGAGCCATCGGCCACCATCCGAAGTTCGGCGGATTCGGCATCGCGTTCGGCGTGTTGGTCGGGTTCTCGGCCCACACGCTCGGCCACCGAGCGATGCACTTGGACCTCCCGTTCGACCACACCGCAATCGAGTTGGCGGCCCACTCGCTGGCGGCGGGGGCCATCATCGGACTGGTCTACGGCAACATGCCGAATCTGGGACTGCTCCTCGGGCTTGCCATCGTCTCCCACAAGGGACCCGCGGGCTACGCCGCGGCCGACCGACTCCGGCGTGCCGACAAACCCGTCTCGTTTCTGCTCCTCCCGTCCGCAGGGGTCGGGATTACGGCGATTCCGTCCGCGCTCCTCACGCTCCCGAGTAGCGACCCGGTGAACGCTCTCGTCTTCGGGTTCGCCGCCGGCGTGTTCCTCCACGTCGCCATGGACTTCCTTCCCCAGTGCGAGTTGGGCGGCGAGGTCTACGAGGTCGCTCAAGTCACCGACGACGCCCACGAACTGTTGGACCGACTTCGGACGCAGGCCGTGGCGAGTACCGGTCTCGGCGGCGTGGCGGTGTTCGTCGCGTGGTTGGTTCTGCGCGGCGGAGCGTAACTCGCCGTCGGAGTTATTCGCCGGGACGCCGTGATTGAGGTCATGACCGACGACCTCCTCGTCCCGTTCGACGGGTCGCTCCTCTCGAAGCGCGCGGTCGAGTACGTCGCCGAGAAGCACCCTGACGCCGCAGTGACGATTCTCCACGTCGTAGACCCCATCGGCGTCGTCTACGAGGCCGAGGCCCACGGTCTGGCGGACGCCGAAACGTGGCACGAACGCGCCACGGAAGCGGCCGAGCGGGCCTGCGCCGACGCGGCGAAAATCGCGGCCGACGTGGGGTGCGACGTGACGACCGCCGTCGAGACGGGGCGTCCGGCGCGGGTGATTCTGGAGTACGTCGAGGACCACGACATCGACCACGTGGTCATGGGAAGTCACGGCCGTTCCGGGGCCTCGCGGCTACTCCTCGGGAGTACCGCCGAGCGCGTGGTGCGCCGGTCACCGGTTCCCGTGACCGTGGTGCGGTGACGGCTTCCCCGACCGTGGGCGGTGACATCGAACGGCGTGCCGACCGCCGGGACCCCTGCAGGTTCGGAACGCGAAACGGCACCGAACGCCACAAACAGAAATAAGATGTTTAGGGAAACCTATTTCCAGCTTAGAAAAACATTTATGGGCGTCTAAGATGCGCAAGTGATTCCGAAACCGAACCCTTACCGCCACACCGAGTTTTAAGCCCCGGTCCGACCACCTACCACGCATGAGAGTTGCCGTACTCGCCCACGAGAAGTTCCCCGACCGCGCCAAGACTGCGGTCGGTCTGCTCCGCTACGCCGATTACGAAGTCGAGGCCGTCCTCGACCGAGACCACGCCGGCGAGCGAGTCTCCGACCACGTGTCCGACGTGCAGGACGCCCCAATCGTCGCCGAGATGGCCGACGCGCCCGAGGTAGACGCGCTGATAATCGGCATCGCGCCCATCGGCGGCGGGTTCGACGAGTCGTGGCGCTCGGACGTGACCACCGCCCTCGAACGCGGATGCGACCTGATTTCGGGCCTCCACTACTTCTTGGCGGACGACGAGGAGTTCGCCGGCCTCGCCGAATCGAACGACGCGGACATCTGGGACGTGCGAAAGCCCCCCGAGGACCTCACCGTCGCGCAGGGAGTCGCCGACCAAGTGTCCGCCGAGGTCGTCCTCACGGTCGGCACCGACTGCTCGGTCGGGAAGATGACCGCCACCCTCGAACTGCTGGAATCAGCCCGCGAACGCGGCGTTGACGCCGGATTCATCCCCACCGGGCAGACCGGTATCATGATTGAAGGGTGGGGCAACCCCATCGACCGCGTGGTCAGCGACTTCACCGCCGGAGCGGTCGAGGAGATGATTCTCGAACGCGGCGACGACTACGACTACCTGTTCGTGGAGGGCCAAGGGAGCATCGTCCACCCGGCCTACTCCGCGGTCACCTGCGGCATCCTCCACGGGTCGATGGCGGACAAGTTGGTCCTCTGTCACGAGGCGGGCCGCGAGGTCGTCCACGGCTACGAGGAGTTCGACCTGCCGCCCGTCCCCGACTACGTGGACCTCTACGAGGACCTCGCCCGACCGGTCGCCGAGACCGAAATCGTGGCCGGGGCGCTCAACACCAAGCACGTCGCCGACGACGCCTCAGCGCGTGACGCCGTGGCGACCTTCGGCGAGGAACTCGACGCCCCGGCGACCGACCCGGTTCGGTTCGGTGACGGTGACGAGATGGACGCCGTGCTGGAGGCGATTCTATGAGCCTCGACGCCGAGTTCGAGCGCGTCTCGCTCCCCCTCGAAAACGCCTTCACAATCTCTCGCGGGACCCAAGAGACCGCCGAGAACGTCGTGGTCCGTATCAAGGACGACGACGGCATCGAGGGCATCGGTGCGGCCGCACCCTCCAGCCACTACGGCGAGACCGCAGACACCGTGGAAGCGGTCCTGCCCGACCTCCTCGAAGTCGTGGAAGCGGTGGGCGACCCCCACCAACTCGACCGCATCGAGCGCCGGATGCGCGAGACCGTCGAGCGCAACCCGTCCGCGAGGTGCGCGGTCAGCATCGCGCTCCACGACGTGGTGGCCAAGCGCGCCGACCTGCCCCTCTACCGCTACTGGGGACTGGACGCCGAGGAGTCCGTCACGTCCTCCTACACCATCGGCATCGACTCGACCGAGAAGATGGCCGAGAAGACCGAGACGGCGGTCGAACGCGGCTACGACGTGCTGAAGGTCAAGGTCGGCACCGACCGCGACGAAGAAATCATCTCGACAGTCCGAGAACACGCCCCCGAGGCCACCATCCGAGTGGACGCCAACGAGGCGTGGTCGCCCCGCGAGGCCGTCCGGAAAATCGAGGACTTGGCGGAGTACGACCTCGAATTCGTGGAGCAACCCGTCTCGGCCGACGACCCCGAGGGCCTGAAGTTCGTCCGGAATCGGTCCGCGCTCCCAATCGCGGCCGACGAGTCCTGCGTCACGCTGGCCGACATCCCGCGAATCGCCGACAAGGCCGACATCGCCAACCTGAAACTCATGAAGTGCGGCGGCCTCCGCGAGGCCAAGCGAATGATTCACACGGCCAGAGCGCACGGTCTGGAAGTCATGCTCGGGTGCATGATAGAGTCGAACGCCGCCATCGCTGGCGCGGCCCACCTCGCGCCCCTGTTGGACTACGCCGACTTGGACGGGGCGCTCCTGCTGGCCGAGGACGAGTACGCCGGCGTCCCGATGCCCGAGGGCGACATCGACCTCGCGGGCCTCGACAGGGCCGGGACCGGCGCGCGACCCGAATAAGGTCGTCTTCGTTTCCGGACGACCCGAATAAGGTCGCCTTCGTTTCCGGGCGACCCGAGTAAGGTCGCCTTCGTTTCCGGGCGACCCGAGTAAGACCGCCTTCTCCTCGATTCTGCCACAATCCCTATTGTCGCCTACTGAGTTGTAGTGGTACGGATGGGGAAAGGGGAGACACCTGCGGAGACAGCCCGCGAGACCGGCGAGTCGGTCTACGACGGACTGCTCAGCGTCGTCGTGACTGGTATCGCTATCATCGTCCCGCTCGTCGTGACTATCTGGGTGTTGGCGATGATTATCAACTTCGTGGCCGGGGCGTTTGGTCCCGTCGTCGCGGTGCTTGAGTGGACCGGCGTCGTGGCGCTCTTTCGCAACCTCTGGGTCGGCCAGTTCTTCGCCCAGTTGGGCGTCTACAGCATCGTCTTCGAGTACGTCCCGGAGTTCGTCGCGGTCGTGTTGCTACTGGCCAGCATCGTCGCCATCGGGTCGCTGGCCCACGTCAGGTACGGCGAGCGACTCGTGGTCGCCATCGACTCGGCGCTCGCCGACGTGCCCGGAATCGGGTCGGTCTACCAGAGCTTTCGCCGGGTCGGCGACGCGATGCTCGGGAGCGAGGCCGAGAACTTCGAGGACGTGAAACTCGTGGAGTACCCCCGCGAGGAGTCGTACATCATCGGCTTCGAGACGGCAGACGCCCCGGAGGCCATCAACGAGGCCGTCGAGGAGGAGAACCTCGTGGCGATGTTCCTCCCCTTCGCGCCGAACCCCGTGATGGGCGGCTACCTCGCCCACATCCCCGAGAACCGAGTCTACGACGTGGACATGACCGTCGAGGAGGGTATTCGGACCATCATCACCAGCGGTATCGCCGCGGGAGAGGACGGCGGCGACGACTTCGCTGTGGGTAACATTCCCGGCGTGGAACACGACAACGACAGTCCGGCGAAGGCCGACTGAGAAACCGTCAGAATCGACCGGGTTCAGTCGTCGGCCGACGCCGCAGTCGGCGAGTCGGCGGTCTCTTTTCGAGTGGTGGCCCGGCCGGTCAGTGCCATGACCAGCAGGACCAGCGGCGAGAGGTACGCGAAGAAGTAGAAGGGCGCGTACTGGAGCGACGACTGGAGACCGAACACCGAGGCCATGTAGACGCCGCCGGCGTGCCACGGAAAGAGCGCCCCGGTCGGCGTTCCGGCGGCCTCGACGGCGCGCGAGAGGTCACTGCTCTCCAAGTCGTACTCGTCGTAGAGGTTCCGGAGGGTCATCCCCGGCACCACGATGGCCATGTACTGCTGGGCGCTGAAGGCGTTGACGAGGATTGCGGAGGCACCCGAACTCACGACCAGTCCGGTCGCGCTCCGAACTCTCTCGGCGAGGTAGTGGGCCAGCACCGCGAGGACGCCCATCCCTTCCAGCAGGCCGCCGAGCGAGAGCGCGGCGACCACGACCGAGATGGTCCACGCGGACCCGGAGACTCCTCCGGCGGCCAGCAGGTCGTTGACCAACGTCGTGCCGGTCTCGGGCGCGGTCCCGTTGAGGAACACGTCCCACGCCGCGGTGAAGCCAGCGCCCTGCACCGCGATGGTCGTAAAGACGCCCGCGAAGACCCCTGCGACGAGCGACGGGAGCGCGGGGTAGCCGTAGAGCGCGAGGCCGAAGGTGACGACCAGCGGGAGGAAGACCAACACAGAGAGGTCGTAGGTGCCGACCAGCGCGCCCTGAATCTCGGCGACTTGGCCCTCAGGAATCGCGCCGCCGGCGCGCAGACCCAGCAGGGCGTAGAGGACCAGCGCGATGCCGAACGCGATGGCGGTGCCGGTCCGCATCGCCCGGATGTGGTCGTAGAGGTCGGTGTTAGTGACTGCGGCCGCGAGGTTGGTCGTGTCCGAGAGGGGCGACTGCTTGTCGCCGGCGTAGGCACCGCTCAGAATCGCTCCGGCGGTCATGGGTTCGGGGATGCCGAGGCCCGACCCGATGCCGATGAACGCGACGCCCAGCGTCCCCGCGGTGGTCCACGACGACCCGATGGAGAAGGCCACGATGGCCGCCAGAATCGCCGTCGCGGGCAGGAAGACCTCGGGCGTGAGAATCGACAGGCCGTAGTACATCAGGCCCGGAATCGTCCCGGAACTGACCCACGTGGCGATGAGCGCGTAGATAGTGAACAGGATGAGGATGGCCTGCAACCCCATCAGGAGGCTATCGGCGATGCCGTCGTACAACTCGTCCCACGAGAGACCCATCCAGTAGTAGCCGACCAGTCCGGTCAGGACGATGCTCCACAGGAGCGGCGCGTGGGGGTTCATCCCTAACAGTCCGGACCCGACGCCGAGGAAGACGATTACGCCGAGGACGGGCACCAACGCTTGGGCCAGCGTCGGCCGTCGCTCGGGCGACAGTTCTTCGTAGGTGAGCGGTTCGAAGTCGAGCGAAGCCATTGACACCCCATCGTATTACTTAGAGGTATTAAAATGGCTTGTTTTTATTCCCATAAAGAATATTCAAATTGCGGTTTGCTACCGGTAGCCACGACTGAGCCGACGAGAGAGCGACTGAAACCAGAGAATCGGAGATTCCTGCCGAAAGCTAAGAGTTCGGCCCAGAGACGAGGAGAATCGCCAGGAGATTGACTACTTCCGACCGGTGAAGTGGGGATGCTTGCTGACGTGCTTCGGGAGGTAGCGCTTCTTCTTCGGCAGGTCGCCCACCTCGGAGCGGACCTCCTCGCGGAGTTGCTCGGGCGTCATCTCGCGCTCGGTCTCGTCGGCCCGGACGTTGACCCCGAGGAGGTCCTCGTCGCTCTCGACCTCCCGGTCGCCGACGACTGCGTAGTAGGGTACCCAGTCGGTCTCGGCTCTGGCGATGCGCTTGCCGACCGACTCGTTTCGCTCGTCCACGTCGGCCCGGATTCCGGCGGATTCGAGGTCGTCGGCGAGGGCGTCACAGTAATCGGTGTGTTCGTCGCCGACCGGGACGAACCGGACCTGCGTGGGCGAGAGCCACGTCGGCAGTCGGGGCGTCTCCTGCGTGGCGGCCTTCTCCAGCAGGGCGGCCAGCACGCGCTCGATGCCGCCGGAGGGCGAGTAGTGGAGAATCGGCGGATGGTGGGACTCTTGGCCCGTGCTGTACTCGATGTCGAATCGCTCGGCGCTCTCGATGTCGATTTGGACCGTGGGGTTCTCGATGGGCCTGCCGAGTCGGTCGATTGCCGCGAAGTCGATTTTGGCCGACCAGTAGTGGTGGCGCTCGGGCAGTATTTCCAGCAGGGCGGGCTTCTCGAGGTCGTCCACGAGATTCTCGACCCACTCGTCGTTGTCGTCGTAGAAGTTCCGGGTCACTCGAATCGCCGGTTCGTAGTTCAGACCGAGGTCCTCGCTGGTCCGCAGGGAGAGTTTGGCTTGGGCCTCCAGTTCGTCTCTGGCCTGCTCCATGTCCCTCGTGGCGGTGTGCATGTCGGGCATGGTGAACGCTCGCTGGCGTTTGAGACCCATGACCTCGCCCTTCTGCTCGCGCCGGAAGGAGTAGGTGGACATCTCGTGGATTCGCAGGGGCAGGTCCGATTCGGAGATGTGCATGTCCCGCATGATGGAGAACTGGCCGAAGCAGGCCGCGAACCGGAGCATCATCTTCCGGTCGCCCGACTCGAAGCGATACTGGCGCTCGCCGAACTCCTCGGAGTGTTCCCGAATCGCCCGCACCCCGAGGTCGTACATGATGGGCGTCTCGACCGGCATGCCGCCGTACTCGACCACGAGGTCGTTGACGTACTCCATCAGCGAATCCCGGATTAACTTGCCACGGGGGTACCACCGGAGGTTGCCCACGTCGCTCAACTCGTCGTAGCCCACCAGTTCCTTCTCCCGCATGAGTTCGACGTGGGGCGGTTGCTCGCCCCTGCTGGCGGTTTTGCCCTCTACTTCGTCCTCGACGAACGCCCGCATGTCGGCGCTCACTTGGTCGGAATCTTTGGCCGCCAGCGCGTCTCTGGTCTCGCCGTCGGGAAACGCGAGTTTCCACTCGCTCGGCGCTTGTTCGGCGGCGTCGGCCCCGTCCTCCTCGCCGCGCTCTGGGGTGACGTGCCGGGAGAGTTCCGAGAGCGGGTGACCCTTGCAAGACACCTCGAAGGACTTGTACCAGCCAAAGGGTGCCCGCAGGACCTCGTACTCGCCTTCGAGCGCGGTTTCGAGATTCTGCATCACGGTCTTGGCGCTGTCGGGGTTGGCGAGGTCGTCGCTCAGGTGCGCGTAGGGATAGAGGACGATTCTCCGCGTGTTCAACTGGCCAGTCACGTCGCGTAGTTCGTCGGCCGCGTTCTCGACCACGGCGTCCAAGTCGGCCTCGTCCTCGCTCTCGACGCTGACGAACGCGGTCACGCAGTCGTCCATCCGACCCTGCATCGGGACCTCCTCGGTCTCGGCGATGTCCTCGCCGGCCTCCGTGGTGGCCTCGAATTCGAGGTGGTCGGAGTGGATGAACAGCAGTCGCATAGGCTGATAGACCGCTTCGGGTGGCAAAAGCGTGCCGGGGATGGAGAAGGGTGTCGCTAGGTTGCAATTGTCACGGGAACTAATGCCTATCTGCCGGTCGGAGCCTGATTCTCATCAGCGGTCATTGTTGAGGTCGGTTTCGATCTAAGATAGAATAATATATTTTTAAGACTTTATTTATTGTCTTTAAACGATATGTGGTTATTCGATCTGTGGCCGTTGCTCAAGTGCTTGCGCTCGGTGGAACCACCTCCAGTCGCGCGACGGCTAACATTGAATAAAGTAAAATGTGTAAGGGAAGAGAAATTCGTCTGATCCGACTCGGTGTGTTCACACTATCTACAAAACCACAGTCTAATCTTAGATTATGCAGAATAGAACGTTTTCTACCAACTGTTGATTCCCACAAGTTTTATTCCTCCTAAGACTACTTGAATTTCTATGTCATTCAGTCGCCGAGAGATCCTACTCGCCAGTAGCACGTTACCATTACTTTCTGGATGTGCCCAATTTAACAGCTCATCAACGGATATCGCTAGCTTAACTATTATTCTAGTGAATGGGCAAGAGAAAACATATACATATAAATTTGCACTCGAAACTACTGAAGGGCGTCAAGAGTGGTCCTCGCACAAATTAAAGTCAAAATCGGAAAAAACTATTAAGTTAGAACTCCCGAAAAATGAAGAAATTGTTGCGATTCATGGCTCTGTCGCTGGATACACGCTACGTGAAGAATTGCAGGACTATACATCACAGAAAGTCTGCCCAGAGATATACCTCGAATATGAATTAGCTGACAAGCCGACTATTCTTCAAAGTACAAACGTTGACTGTAGCTGATGAAAGATTTGGAATGAGCTAAAAGGTGTTCAGTTTTCGATTTCGACTTTTTCGGATGTTCGCCGTTCGTCAACGACTGTGAACGGATTCTTCGTTAGAATGTGTGTGATTTCTTCTACCTGTCCGTTAACTTCTCTCGTAAGACCCTTTCCTTTCACCGATTTCACACCCCACTGTCTACGTTCCTCGGGTGTCATCTCTTCGGGGTGGCCACTAGACGGTCTACTATCTGGTCGCTCGACATCCGAACTACTAGCTGTAAGATCGGTTGAGGAAGAGCTTACGTTAGATTCGAATCCAGAGACTGTGTACTCTTTTTCCTCCCAGACCGTGGCTCCCGTCAAATGGATATGTTCTAAGTAGCCGTGTTTTAGCGTGACTGTTTCAAGTAGCTTATCGCCGCTAGAGTAAATCACCGCATCAGAATGAGCACATTCATTCCAGAACTCTACCGGATACGAGTCCGAAGTATGCTGATATCCGTAGCCTACGTCATGCTGATTAAAGTCAAACCCGTCGTACTCTGCCATTGAGTTTACTAGAGTACTTATGGGAATTCCGAAGTCAATCTGACTCATTGCGCTCATGACGCTCGCCTCTAAAATGGTTTTCGACCAGTTCATGTCGTCATCAGTTGGCGATGGATGAACTCCGTGTAGATGGTTAGAGGTATCTTTCAAGATACTGTCTTGGTTTGTGGGATCTGGAACATGGATGCTGTATCGCTGACCTCGAAGGTTCGATGATGTCCCATCAAAACTATCATTGTTATTTACCTCACATCCACCTCCAAGCCCGAGGCCGTGGGCCCAACCTAAAACATCGCCGTACGCGGTACCATACCAATTAAGACCGTAACTTCCCACGGTTGTAAATTCGCTATCATCACGGATCACAAATTCACCAGATGTGACTGTACCCGGACAATTCGAATCTTGGTCACAACCGAGGTTGTATGTCCAGACATCATTCGGCAACGTTTCAGTAGCAGAAACGGTACGTGTAAAAGCACTGCTCGTTGCAGCACCGATTCCGATTCCCGATACAGCTTTCAGTAGTTCGCGCCTTGATTGCTCAGGCATAGGATGAAATTATAAGGGTATGAATTAAGTATTTCTAGTCTATTTTTATATAATTAATATATGCTCGAATACAATAGACTTATTGAGGGTCCCCGAATCACAATATTTCCCACCCGCATTCACCTAAAGCGTTTTACGGCGTGAACGACAACCCACACTCAAGTACCGATGCTCAAACGCGCACTAATCGGACTCCTCATCATTCCCCTCGTAGACGCCCTGTTCCTCGTCTACGTGGCGACGCAACTCGGGCCGGTCCTCACAGTCGCGCTCGTCGTCCTGACCGCGCTGGTCGGGACGCTGTTCGTCCGCGCCGAAGGCCGCCACACCGTCAGGCGGTTACAGGAAGCGCTCGGCAAGGGCGAAGTCCCGACCGACGAGTTGACCGACGGCGCGCTCCTCATCGCGGCGGGCGCGTTCCTGCTGACGCCCGGCCTCGTCACCGACACCGTGGGCTTCCTGCTGGCCTTCCCTCCCTCGCGCATCCTCGTCCGCGAGACCGTCCAGAAGTGGGTCGTCAAGCCCTACGTCGAGAAGAAGACCGGCGGGTTCGCCACCGGCAACGTCTACACCTTCGGCTTCCCGAACGCCGAGGACGTGAGCGCCAGCGGAACCGGCGCTAGCGCGGGCGGTGCAGGGAATGCTGGCGCTGGTGCAAGTGGCGCTGGCGGCTCGCACGGCCAGTCGAACTCCGAGGACACCTATCGCGTGGACGACGATTCCTACGACATCGAATTCGAAGACGACGAGGAGAAGTAGCGATGAAAAACCCAACCGGCTAATATCTCCGGAAAACCCCGTGAGGGCGTGTCGAAGCCGAATCGAAAGGAAACGCTTAAACATACAAGGGCGCAACGATTGAATGCGTTCAGCGGGCCAATAGCTCAATCAGGTTGAGCGCTCGGCTGATAACCGGGAGGTTCGCGGTTCAAATCCGCGTTGGCCCACTCGCTTTCCTCACGTTGATTGGTCGAAAGAGAAACGGGTCCGTACCCATCTCAAACGGTCCGTTTCCGGGTTTTCACCCCAACCAGTAGGAGGGCTTTTCAGGGGAGTTCAGTCGTATAGCGAATGAACCACCGCGCCGGGTAGCGATTTCCGTAGCCGGAGGTGTCCGTGATGGCGCTCCAGTTGCCCGACGCCGACGGCGACTGTCGCACCTGCGAGTTCTGCGACGCCCACGTCACCCCGGAGTTCCGTCGTAGCTACGGCACCGCCGACAGACGCGCTCTGCGGTGCCCTGAGTGCGATTCGTGGGCGCGCATTATGCGCGGGTCCGCGGCTGGCAAGGACGTAGACCACCCCGACCCGCAGAAACACGACGGTCGAAACGGCGGCGTCGAACTCCGCGGACCGAAGGTCACGGACGGAGGGCTAAGCCGATGAACCGGAGCGGTCTCGGTCGCTACGGCGTCTCCTCGCAAACTGTTCTCCGAGAACGCACCGAGGACGACGAGGGCTACCTCATTTGCCCCGAGTGCGGAACTCCCGTCGGGAACTCCCTCGGGAGTCACGAGGTCGCCCGGCCGGAGATCGTGGACGACGACCTCGCCGACGCCATCGGCGACGTGTTGGTCACGCACGGCTGGGTGTGCGACCGACACCCCGGCTACGAGGTCGTTATGCCGACGCCGGTCGGGTCCCTCTCGGTCGAGGAGGCCGTGAACTCCGGTTGGGTGGGCGTCCGCGTACAGTTCGCCGACGGATTCGTTCGGACCGTCGCCACGCCCGAGAAGGAGATTCGTCGAGGCGAGGTAGACGACGTGTCTACCGACGCTCGCGGCGAGTCCGAGGAGGCTGGTTCCGCGTGAGTCTCGACACGCCGTCGAGCGCGGGCGTCGTCTCGCCCGACCAGCACGTCTCGGACGTAACCGACGCCGAGACCGACCGCTTTCCCGAACCGCGCGCCCACGGCGCGAGCATTCAGAACGTGCTGAACGACCTCGCGCCCTCCGACCGGGAGAAGCGCGGTCTCGACCGCGGCACCCTCTACGACCACGCGGTTCACTACTGGCGCGAGAACGTCGAGGACCACGAACGCGAACCCTACGTCGCCGCCGAACCCTTCGACGCCGACTGGCTCCCCGAGGAGGGCCGCTACGCGCTCGTTCTCAAGTCCTCGGGATGGAAGGCCGGATACGGCACTGGCGACGACTACAGCCAGTTCTACGAACACCATCTCATGCTCCGGCGCGTGGTCGAGACGAAGAACGGTCACGAGTTGAAAAAGCCGCCGCTGGCGCTTCACGTCGAGGTCCAACCGCAGTTCCGCGACCTCGTGTACGAGGACGGGAACCCGCTGGAGTGTCCCCACGGCGAGGGCACTCGACTGGAGATTTGGACGACATGGGCCGAACAGCCCGAGGATGCCGAGACCCGCGCCTACGACGCCCTGCGCGCGGTCTACGGCGACGTGTTCGACGTAGACGACCGAAACCCCAACTCCCGGCGCGTCGCCAAGGCCGAGGCGCACGTCCGGTTCGCCCACGAGAAGATGGGCAACGTCGTAGAAACGCTCGACCAGTCGCGTCAGCTCGTCGCCTACGGCGGCGAGTCCGAAATCGAGGCCCACCAGCGCCGCCAGCGCCAAGGGTATCTGGAGGCGCTGGTCGAGTCCGACCGCTGGGACCTCCTCGGGTTCCCCGACCAACCGTTCAACTCGGCGCTGAAGGTCTACCGCCGGAAGGACTGGCACACGCTCAGTCCGGAGAACTCGGCGTATCACCCGAAGCTGGAGGCGTTCTTCGCTGGCGTCGAGCGCGGCGAACTCCCACATGTCTCGGAGTGGGAGGAGGTGATGGATCACCTGCGCACGATGTGCGCCACGCACGCTCGTTGGGCCGGGCTGGAACGGTCGGACCTCGTGGAAGACGAGTTCTTCGACGGTGCGCTCGCGCCCGAGTACGAGTTCGAGCGCCCGACCGGGCGCAAGCACATGCTTCGCCAGCGGTACGAGGAGGTCGCCACCGAGGTCTACCGCGAGGCGCTGAAGCCGAACACCACGGCCGTCTACGACCTGATGAAGGTCGTCGCGGAACACCGCGGCGCGACCTACGACAAGTTAGTCGAGGAGACCGGACTCGCTCGCTCGACCGTTCGCTATCACGTCGCTCGGCTGGAGGACGCCGAGGTGTTCGTGAAGGTCGAGGAGAACCCGGTACTCGTCGCGTTCAGCGCGCCGCTGGCCCGCGAGGAAGCCAGCGACGTGCTGGAAGAGGTCTATCCGGACGACACGCCGGAGGACCGCGCGGACCGCGCCGACGACCGACGCGAGGCACGCCGCGAGCGCCAAGAACGCCGTGACGACGACCTCGACGGCGAGGACGAGGAGGACGCCGACCCGGACGCCAGCGGTGAGGCCGAACTCGGGTTCCGCTACCTCGCGCACGTCGAGGCGAGCGCCCACGACCTCGCGTTCCTGCGCGACCGCGCGGAACTGGGCGAGCGCGACGTGCGCGTTCGCGCCGACGAACTCCCGCCCGACCTTCGATAGCGAGGTCGCGGTCCGGGTTCGCTCTTTCTCGTAGTGGCGACGCTATCGAGCGTCGGCCGTTTCGCTATACGATTCGTCTACTTCTGGTCGCGGGCACTGCGTTCGTGTCTCACTTCTGCCTTCTTCTACTTTCACTCGGGTGTTATCGTGCGTCTGCGGGTCTGATTCGACCCAGTTTTCCGAGAACTGGGAGGGTCGTCGCCGGGGTCGAACCGGTCGATACGCGGCGCGTGGGCGTCCGAGAACGCCGTCGAGGGCGCTTCGGGAGCGCACTGACATTGCCGCACCGCCTTAGGGTAGTGCCCCTAAGGGGGTAGAGAAGGGTTACGGCGGCGCGCAGAGCGCGCGCCGCCTACCGCACCGCGACCGCTGGTCGAACCGGCGCGTCACGGACGGACAATCAAATGCACGGGGGAGTAGCAGAAGGTGAGAACCCGCCAACGGGCTTTGCCAGATTCGCTTACGAGGGTCGTTCAGCGGTCCGACCGTGAGTGGTCGGGAAGGTCGAACCAACCACGGTCGAACTCCCCGCGGTACTGCTTGAGCGCGAGCGCGACGCCCGCGGGCACGTAGAGGACCACGAGAACCCACAGGACCAACGCCCCGAGGAGTCCGCCGAGCGGCCACTGTCCGACCGCCGCGAGGACCAACGAGACGACGGTCCCGGCGAAGCCCGACGCGGCGAGGAGTCGGTTCTGGCGGTCCTCGACCCAGCCCAGCCAGCGAGCGAACAGCGCCTCGGGCCGGAGTTCCGCCCGCGCCCACGCCGCGAACCCGCGGACGTAGGGCGCGAGCGCGAACGCCCAGTCGGGTGGGTCCGCGTCCGGCGGCGCAGGGAAGCGCGTCCGCGGGTCGAGCGCCCACGCGACCATACAGACGAACGCCCACGCCCGGACCCACGCGCTCCAGCACGTCCGGGCGTACCCGCGGGCCGCCGCATAATGCGCGTCGGCGCGCTCGCGCCAGTCCGTCCGTGCGTCCGCGTCCGCGTCCGAGTCCGCCAGCGGGTCCGCGCTCGCCTCGGCGCGGGCGTCCGTGCCAGCGCCCCCGTCTGCGGCCGCGTCCGTCTGTGCGCCTACAGCGGCGCGCACGCGGTCGAGTACGCCCGCCGCCCGTACCCGCCCGCCAGCGCCCGCCGCTTCGCCGTGCGCGTCCTCGGACGCGTTCGCGCCGTCTCGCACGCCCGTCTCGGCGAGCGCGAGTTCGTCCGCGAGCGCGTTCGCCCGCGAGTCCGCGGTTGCCAGTTCGTCCGCGAGCGCGTCCGGGTCCGCGAGGTCGGGCGCGTCCGTGCGCTCGACTCGACGAGGCGAGGTAGACGCACCGTCTACCGAGTCGCTCCGGTCGTCCTCCTCGCCCACCTCGTTCAGCCAGTCGGCGAGGTCGCCGTCGGAGTAGGTCACGGTAGCCCACCTCGGTTCACGACCGCCAGCGCCTCGCGCCCGAGGTCGAGGAGTTCCGTCGGGTCGAACGCGCCGACCGCGGCGAGAAGTCCGAGGAGCATGACGAACAGACCCAGCGTTCCGAGGAGCGACGCGACCGCCTCGGTCCGGCGAAGCCAGCGCCCCGCCAGAATCAGCGCCAGCCACGCCGACGCTTCGAGGAACCGCGTCTCGACCAGTCGGACCACCGGGTCGAGAACGTCGAGGCCGACGCCGAGTTCCGTCCCGACCATCTCACTTCCCTCCTCGGATGTTCAGAATCGTTCGGTCCGGTGAGGTGAACTTCTGGACGAGTCGGAACAGCGCCCACAGTCCGACGAGACCGCCCGCCAGCCACAGGAACTGTGAGACGCCGCCGAGTCCCGCGGCCAACTCCTCGACCACGCGAGCGAGCGCACCGGAGAGGTAGCCCGGTGCGAGGCTTTCGAGCGCCACGACGAACACCAGCCCGAGGACGCCGCCGCTCGCCCACATCGGCACCCCGCGCCGACGCGCGAGGACGCCCACGCCCAGAATCACGGCCGCGCCCGCGCCCAGCACGAGGAGCGGGTTCGCCAGCGGGTCGTCGGCCACGGAGCGCGCCGTACTCGCCAGCGGTGGGATTCCGCCACCGCCGTCGGACCCGCCACCGCCCGAGGAGGCCCCGCCGGAGTCCGACACCGAGATTCTGAGAAGGTTCGACTTGTCCGAGTCGAGCGAGAACACGACCGGCGAACCCGTCACGCCGGGTTCCTCTACGCGGTCGCTCGATTCGGACACGAGGTCGTAGGCGACGCCGGACTCCCCGCCGTGGTAGGCCAGTTCCACCGAGTCACCCGCGACCTCGCCCGGACGAATCCGGAACTTCGGTTCGTCCGGGTCCGCGACCGAGACCACCACGTCGTTCTGCGGGTTCGCCCGTAGGTCGAGCGTCCGCACGGTCGCGCGTCCGCCCTCGGGCGCGTTCGGCAAGCGCACGTATTGAGACGCGCCCCCGTCCGCGATTCGGGCGCTCGCGCTCGCGTTCGTGTACGACGGGTCCGCGACGTAGTGGACCCACTCGCTCGACGCCGTACCCGACACGTCGATTCTGAACTCCGGCCCGCGCGAGACCACTTCGAACGTCGTGTTCAGACGGTTTCCTTCGGTCGTCGGGTTCGTTACTCGGACCGCGCCGTCTCGGACCCGGACCTTGCTTCCGTTCGCCACGACCCGCGCCTCCGTGCCGGGCGCGAGGTCGCCGAGACCGACCTCCAGCGTCGTGTTGTCGAACCGCGACCATGTAGGCGCGGTTTCGGTCCCATTCAGGTAGACTCGGAGGTTTCGGGTCTGAACGACATTCCCAGCGAACGGAATTTCAAGCGTCGCGTTCTGGTTCACGTCCGCCCACGTCCGCGTCACGTTGTAGCGTTCGGACCACGATTCGCCAGCAAACTCGACTGACTGGTCGTCGCGGGCCGAATGGCGGAACTCGATTCCGACGTTGGGCGCTGGCGCGTCCGCTGAAAGACCCGGCGCGACTGAGACGTTAATCCGATTTGTCCCGTTCGCCAGCCACGACTCTGGAATCGCGTAATTCACCGTCTCGCCGTCTGCCAGCGCACTTTGGTTCTGCCAATTCCCGTTTAGCTCAAAGCCGATATTCCGCGACTCTGATACTTCTTTCAATTTCACCGACACGTCCACCGTCGAACCGCTCGCGGTCGAGACTGTCATTAAATCATCGTCCACCGACAGCCCCGGCGCTTGATATGTTACCGTCTCGCCGTCCGCGAGTTTGCCCGAGTGAGACACTTCGTCCACCCCGTCGCCGTCGAGGTCGAGCGCGGGAGACTCCGTTTCAGCAAGCTCGCTGAACTCTAATCGCCAATCCACCGACCCCGACTTGAACGATGAGAAGTCGAGCGTCGAGGAGTCGGTCGTCAAATCCAACGACTTGCTTTTCATCTCGCCGGGGAGGAGTTCGCCGACCGACGCCGACGCACCGGTATCGTCGGTAACCGTCACGTTTGACGGCGATTCTACCAGCGACATTTCCACGCCCTTCGTTCCGGTTCCTTGATAAATCGACACACTGCTAGACGTTTTTGACGGACTATCGTCGTATCTGAGTTCCAACTTGTCGCCGGACGTGCTGGTTGTGACGAACTCAACTGTCACATCCCCGCCCGGATTCGACGGTTCGTAGTCCTGAATGTCGATTGTTTGCGTTCCGGTTGACGAGATCGTCACGTCCGACGCGACTTTTGTCCCCTCGCCATAGTTATGGTCCGGTGTTTCTTCCACGATGTAAACGTCGAAGGTATGGGTTCCGCCGTTTGCACGCCAATAACTCTTAATCCCACTCACGAGGTCCGGGACGTTATCAAAGCGCACCTCCGCCGAAATCTCCTCTCCGACCGATTGGCCCGCGACGCCGAGATAGTGGTCATCGCTACCGTAAAGCGGGTTCGTGTGCGTCGTTCCGCGACCCGTAACTATCAACTCCGGGCTTGCCGGGGCAAGATTCCCGTCAACCGAGATGGACGCCGACCCGCCCGGCGAGACCGACCCGGATGGCGTTCGCCAAGTCGTTTTTCGGTCGCCCGTCAGAACGACCTCGGGTTCCGACCCGTTCGGACCCTCGATGCGATGGCCCGCAGGCCAGACCTCCAGTGATTCGCCATCGCCGAGACCTGTCGCCGAAACGTTATCCCATTCGGACGATTCCGCGCCCGTCAGTGTTAGATTCGGCGCGCGCGCCGAATCCATATCGCTAATATCGTACTGGTAGGATGTGCCGTCGGTCGCTGGGTTCCCCTGAATCTCGACTTCGCCAGTAAACGTAATCACGTTGTCCGAGAAATGCGGCAACTCGGCCACGATGTACCCGGAAGTCGTCGTGACGCGCTCACTCCAGCGCGACCCGCCCTCGTGAACGCCCGCGATTCTGTTCGGCAAGTAACCGAGCGCGTCACGCACCTCCGAGGCGCGGATTGCGATTCGTCGTCCCTCGTGTACCGAGTCGTCACGAATCACGATAGCCAGATTCC
This sequence comes from Halorussus lipolyticus, assembly GCF_029338375.1. Lineage (NCBI taxonomy): Archaea > Methanobacteriati > Methanobacteriota > Halobacteria > Halobacteriales > Haladaptataceae > Halorussus > Halorussus lipolyticus. The sequence continues at coordinate 1,714,702 of NZ_CP119804.1, forward strand.
CGAGACCGTCTGCGACCGTCGTGTTCGGTCCGAGCGTCTGCTCGGCGTCCTCCGGCGTCGTCAGTACGACCTCGGTCGTAGACGCGTGCGCGGACGCCAGCACGTCGCCGTCGGTCATGTTCGCCGCGCGGTACGGGAAGGACTCGCTCGCGGGCGTTCCCTGTTCGACGTTCTGGTCCGGTATCGACACGAAGCCCGGCGGCATCTCCGGCGTCGAGGAGACCGACGCCGCCGCGGTCCCCGCGAGGAGTGACGGCGCGACCGCCGACGCCAGCAGAAGCGCGACCAGCGCCAGCGTCGTGCCGCGACCAGCAGTAGACGATTCGTCTACCGAGAGTCGTCGAGTCACGCCGCGAATGGACCCCCTCGGGGGTTTGCTCCTATAGGACTCTAAGTACGCGCGTGCGTATCCGTTCACTCGCGCGACAATTTCGCGCGACCGGGCGCGGCTCATAGCGAGACCACCCCCTCCGAGTCGGCAGACTCCCCGGCATCCGCTGGGTCCGAGGGCACTTTCGGCGTCAGATGAACGCGCAGTTCCTCCTCGGTCGGTTTCGGGATGTTCGGCCACGCGAACGCCGCGAAGTTCGTCTCGGTCCAAAAGAGACCGCGGCCCGTCGGCATGTCGCTGGTGAGGTCCTTGTACATCGGCACGCGGTTGACGCCGACAACCTGCGAGGCGCGCGTCGGGTTCGCTCGACCGTTCAGCGTCACCCGCCAGCGGTGCTTTCGCTTCACCTTCTCGTGGGCGTCCTCCGCGTTCTGGCCCGCGTGGTAGACGCTGAGCTTGTACTTCCGCGAGTCGATGAACAGGTCGCGGTAGAGTTCGACCTTCTGGTAGCTGGCGAACTTGTCCTTGCTCGCCGACTGGGGAATCACGTCGCCGATCTCGTCGGAGAGAAGCGAGGTCCAGATGTACGGGCCGTGTTCGACGCGCGCGAGGAGGAACCCGACCCACCAGTGGTTCACCGGGTCGTTCGGAGTGAACTCCAACCCATCCTTGCGCTTCGGCGAGCGTTCGTAGAGTTCCTGACACCCGGTCATCTGCGGGTCCGGGTAGACCACGTGGAACTTCCCGGACTCCAGATGGTTCTGGCAGAGGTCCATCGGGTCGTCGTAGTAGACGACCTCGCGTACCACGTCCTCCAGCGGAACTTCTCGTCGGTAGGCGTCGCCCTCGGTAGTCGAGACGACCATCGCCTCGACCTCGCAACTCGCCGGAAGACAGACCTTTGCCCACGGCGCGAAGCTAATCCACTCGCTCCGGGACTCGCTGGCCCGCCAGACGACCGCCTCGGACGGGTACGGTCCAACCGAGTCCATGAGGTGCGCGCCGATAGCCTTCAGGAACGTCGATTTCCCCGCGCCCATCGGCCCCTCGATGAGGGCGTCCGTGCCGCCGCCGGGCGAGTAGGCGCTGTTGTCCGCCGCCTTGCACAGACACCCCGGAATCACCGACGGGTAGTCGAACTGGTCCACGTCGAGTTCGGGTATGCCGAACTTGCGTCTGATAGACTGTGCGTCCGTGTGCCGCGAGGTACCGAGGTAAGTCCCGGTGTTCTCTCGCGGGTCGAGGTCCGTCAGCGTCTCTACTGTGTTCCACGTCATAGGTTCCGAACAGGTAGCTCCGAGTTCTCGCGTTCCGCCAGCTCGCCCGAGCGGTCGGCGACCTCGCGGGCCGCGACCGCGAACGCTGGCAGAATCTCTTTCGCCGCGAAGGACTCCCGGAAGAACCACGAGCGGGCGCGCTCGCCCTCGCGGTCCAGAAGCATCTCGCGGGTGTGACTCTCCGTGTACAAGCGCGTGGCGAGGTCGTCGGGCACTTCCGCGTAGCTCGCCTCGGTGACTTGCTGAACCCACGCCAGCATCTGGTCCTCCGACTCGAATCCGTCGAGGACCTGCCGGAGCGCCCAGTCTTGGCGTTGGTCGAGTTCCGCCAGCGCGGGCCGCATGCCCGGCGCGTCTTGCTCCTCGGGGTCCGGCGGCCCCTCGTCGGTCTCGGTCCGGTCGTCCTCGACGTACTCGGTCGCGGACCAGCGGAACCCGCGGTGGGACGCCACGAACGCCGGGAGGAGGTCCACGGCCGCGACCCCGCGACGCGCGGTCGCCGCCGACTCGGCGTCGAGGATTTTCGGGTTCCCATCGTCGTCTGTGTCCGCCCACGCAAACCGACGCCGGGACACGAGGAGGACCGAGAGGTCGAGACGCGAGAACGCCCGCTCGACCATCCAGTCGCCGTCGAGACGCCCGAGCGTGTGAATCGCGGCGTCTTGGCACCACAGCAGGAACGTCCGCCGGTTCTCGAAGCCGTCGATGAACCGGCGCAAGAGGCCCAACTGGTCGCCGGTCAACTTCTGGAGCGCGGGCCGCAGCTGGGGCGTCTCGGGAAGGCCGTCGAGGAGATCGCGCACCTCGCCCTCGCCGAACCCGAGGTCCGCCAGCACGTCGCCCTCCTCGGCGCGCGACGCTTGCGAGCCCGCCGACGTAGACGGTTCGTCTATCTCGGTTCTCCAGTCGCCCGAGTCGTCGCCGTCGACGGCGTCGGTAGACGAGTCGTCTACCACTCCTCGTCGAGTCGCGTCAGTCGTCACCCGCGACCACCTCCGAGTTGCGCGGCTGGCGTTCGGACTCCGGCGGCGCGAGTTCGTCCGTAATCTTCTCGAAGGTCGTCCGGTCGCGTTCCTCCTGTTGGCGCACGCGCTCGGCGCGCTTGTCCGCTTTCTCGGTCAGCGCCTCGCCCTTCCAGTACTCGCGGTCCGCAACGTCCTCGAACTCCCGTGCGTGCGTGATTAGGTTCTCGACCAGCGCGCCGTACTGCGCGGGCGCGAGGTTCAGTTCGGATTTCCCGACCGTCGGTCTGACCACGGTCGCCAGCGCCGCGAGGACGCCGAACGCGATACCGAACCCCTCGTTGAACAGCAGGCCGCCGACGTGCCACGCCAGCCCGACCAGCAGGAACGCGCCGACCAGCGGCCCCCACGCGACCGAGGGCACCGGCCAGCGCCCCGCGACCAGTTCGTCCTCCGACTCCGGCCAGTCGAGGAGGTCCGGCGTCGAGAACGTGAGACTCGCCCCCTCGTAGTCGATAGGCGCGTCCGCCGTCGGGTCCGAGAGGAACACCTCGTCGTACTCGTCGTCCTCCTCGGGACCGACCAGTCGCGTGCCCAGCGCCGCCTCGTCTACGTCCACCGTCGGCGCGGCGTCGTGGAAGGGCCACACCGCGACCAGCCACGGAATCCAGCCCTCGCGTCGAATCTTCCGGCCGTCCGCGGTCTCTACCACGTCGTAGGCGCGCGTCCGGACGTGCCACCGACCAGTCCCGTCGTCGTTGATGCTGGCGCTGTCCTCGCCGCTGGTCAACTGGAAGAACAGGACCTCCTCGGGGTCCTCGCTGAACGCGAACAGCACCGCGACCCCGAGGAGCGCCCCGCCAGCGATACCGACCGACCACGGCGCGGTTGCCAGCAGTTCCAAGAGTCCGTTGTACCACACGAACACCGCGAGGAACGTCGCCACGGCGAGCGCGAACACGACCTCCAGCACCGAGACCATCGGTCCGTTGCCCACCTTGTCGAGGAACCGCCGGTCGAGCGCGACCACGCCGACCGAGGTGAGCATACATGGCGCGAACATCCACAGCGCGGCGTAGCCCGCGATGCCGCCCGCCGTCTGCATCGGCACCGACTGGGCCGCCTCCGAGACGCTGTAGCGGAACCGCCAACTCACGTCCTCGCGGTGGCCCTCCAGCCACACCGTCACCAGCATCGGGTCGCCGTAGTGCGCCGGGAGGTCGAGTTCCGCGTACCCGTAGTCGCCGCCCGCGAGCGTCGCCGAAACCGTCGTGTGCGTCGCGTTCGTCACGACGCGCTCGGTCACGGTCTCGTTGTCCTCGGTCGTTCGCTCGACCGTCTCGAACTCCCACAGCACGACGTGAAACGTCGCGTCCAACTCCTCAGAGTCCCAGCCGCGGAACGACCCGACGTAGATGGAATCGCGCTGAACGACCGTGCGCGGCTCGACGTACTCGCGGTCCTCCGGCGACGCCATGAACCGGACCGGAACGTGGCGAATCCAGAACGACCCGGCGTCGCCGAACGGTCGAATCGCCTTGCTCGGTGCGTTGCTCTTGACCGTGCCGTAGTCCGCGAGTTCGCCGTAGGTCCACGTCTCGTTCTCGGTCGCGTCCGACTGGTCGCCCGCTTCGGTGTCGTCTTGGGCGAGCGCCACGCCCGGCCCGACGACTGGCACCGCGAGCGAGAGGAGAACGACCACCACGAGCGCGGCGCGTCGGCGTTGTGCCCCCATCATCTGTCGTTCCACGTGAGGATGAGGAGGCTCAGGACGCCGACCACGAGCAGAATTTCGCTCGGACCCAGCGCGGTTACGCGGTCGAGGACCGCCCACGACCCCGCGACCGCTCCGAGTTTCGCCAGAATCTCGTGGTGCGAGAACAGCACGTTCCCGAACATCACGCCGACCGACTCGATTCCTTCTGCGGTCCCGAGGAACGCCCCGAGGACGCCCGCGCCGACGAACCCGGCACCCGTGACCGCCCGCCGGACGTTCCGCTCGCCGCGGTCGGCCGCGCCCGACACTGACCGCTCGCGGATAGCCCACCACAGGCCCGCGAGGAGCAGTATCGGGAGAACGACCCATGTGAACCACCACGGAATCTCGATTACCATGAGGTCGAAATTCTCCCCGAGCGCGAGGAGCGTGAATGGCGCGACCCCCGCGACTCGACGAGGCGCGGTAGACGGCTCGTCTACCCGGCCGATTTCGCCCGGTCCGTCGAGACCGTCGCCAGCAGTCGTTTCCTCTCCTCGATTCCTCTCGTCGTCCGCGTTCGGTTCTGATTCGTTTGGTTTGAGCATAGTTGAAAAATCGAATCGTTCGATTAGTTGAACGTTCGTCGGGCGAGTCGCGTCACTGTCACGAGGATGAACACGACCGACAGCGCCAGAATCACCTGATTGAGGAGCGACTGGTCCAACCAGCCGACCTTCGGCGCGATTCGGTGCTGGAGCGTCGTCGCCAGCGGCAGGAGGAGGTCGATGTTGACCATCACCCAGTCCGCGAGCGCGAACACGCCCGCGCCGTTGAACAGGTAGTGGCCGACCAGCGACCCGACCCCGCCCAGCGCCGCGAGCGGTTTCAGACGACCCATATCCGGACCCTCCTTGCGAGCGCGACGGTCCCGCGCGCCAGTGCCGCCGCCAGTGCGGCGTAGACCACGAACAACAGCGCCGAGACCAGCGGCCCGGCCAGTCCCGCCGACGCTGCGAGGTCGAGGAGGCCGCTGTTCAGCGTCTCGAACACGTCCTCGACCGCTTGGCCAGCCGCCGCGCCCGCGCCCAGCACGTCGCCGCCCGCCGCGCCGAACGCCGACCGGACAATCGACCACTGCTCGAGGACGATGCCGACGACCTCCTCGCCGAGGTCGAGAATCCCGCCGACCAGCCAGCGCGCGACGACCTTGATGATTCGGTCCGACGGACAGAACACCCAGTCCGGTACCCAGCCGGGAACGCCCGGTGGAACGCACTCAGCCAAGGCGACGCACCCCCACGACGAACAGCCACATGACGAGGAGGACCACCGCGACCGTCACGATCCACGAGAACGGTCCGAACGTCGAGCGCGCCGCCGCCCAGTACGACCACCACGCTCGGGAAATCGCCGTCGCGCCGCTGGCGAACAACCCGTCGAGGAGTCCGACCGCGAACGTCCGAATCCCGTCGAGGCCCGTCTGAATCCAGTCCCCGAACCCGCCCAGCGACCCGATGTATCCGCGGTACCACGCGTACACCGGCCCGCCGACTACGACGCTGGCGAGCGTGCCCCATTTGATGCGTCGCCCCTCTACGAACGTCTGCGGGTAGCCTCGCATGGTCGTTACCTGAGTCCTCGGAACAGTCGGAGCGGCGAGAGTTCCATGCGTCTGATTGCCTCGGTGAACACCCAGAGGCCAGCAATCACTGCCAGCACGCCGACGGCGAACGTCGCCGGTCCGAAGAACCCGTATCGGCCGCCAGTGATGCTAAACGCGGTGTAGTCTGCCGACTCCGCGATTATCTGAATCGGCGACGTGACCACCGCGTCTACCAGTTCGCCGAGTCCTTTCCCGAACGCTCGGAAGGGCGCGAGAAACACCAGCCCGGCCGAGTCTATCGCGCCGATGAACGACTCGAACAACTGGTAGAGAACGCCGCCGATACCGTACTCTTTGACGAGACCAGCGAGGCCCGCCGTCGAGACGATTCCAGCCGCCGTTTTCATCGTCCGACCGGCGTCGGTTTCCGCTCGCTGGTCCCCGAGACGACGGCGTAGCGACTGTGTGTCCGGGTCCGAGACGTGAGCGGTAGCCACGGCGAGGGTGAACGACATCACCGGCATCCAAACCGGCACGTCGCCGAACAGCAACTTCACCGCCAGACTCACGACGACCGTCGTGAACAAGCCGACGAACAGGTGTTTCACCCAGTTTTGTCTTTCTGTCATGTCGCGGCCCTCCACTTAGACCAGACCCTTCGCCCACGCCGTGAGGAAACCAATCACGCCCGTAGCGACCGCCGCGATAGCGGCGAGAGGAGACCCGCCGGACGACTGAGCGTCGGGCACCTTCCCGCCGCCGCCCGAGTCCTCGACCTCCTTGCGGTCGGACTCTCGGAGGAGCAGGAACTCGCGGACACCGTAGACGACGCCCGAGGCCGCGGGGTCCTTCATCGTGACCGTCGCGCCCTCGCTGTCGAAGTTGGAGGTGTACGCCGTCCAACTGGAGTCGTCCACGTCCGCGAACGCCACGTCCTCGATGCCGGTCGCCAGTTCGACCGACTCGTAGCGTTCGGTGGGCACCGTCACGTCCTGCTTAAACGCCGGACTCTGCCAGTTCAGGTCGTACGCTTGGGTTAGCACGACCTTCCCTCGGGTTTCGAGTATCGAGTCGTACCCCACGCGGTCGGTCACGTCTCGGAACCGGTACTCGTAGTCGAGGTCCGCGTCCGCCATCGTGACTCGGACCGGGTACGAGAGGTCGTAGAACGTCGTTCCCTCCTCGGTGAACGCCTCGCTGAAGGTGTCGAGCGAGGTCGCCGTCACCTCGCCGCTCGGTTCGTACCGCTTGGTTCGCTCCTCGTCGTCCGTGCCCTCGTTCTGGAGGTAGGTCCCGAAGGTCCAGCGACCCATCTTCTCGGCGTTCAAGGCCGGAATTTGAACGGTCGCGTTGGCGTCCGAAACGCGAATTTCGACCTCGGCGAGGCCGTCGAACGACCCGTCGCCGTTCGCCACGGTCGAGAGGTCGCCGAACCGCTGTTGGGCCGTCTGACCGTAGCCCGTCGCGGTCGCCACGACGTTCGACTGCGTGGCGTCGAGCGACGACCCGATTTTCAGGACCTTCTCGTCGCCGTCGGAGTCCCGGAACACGAACTCGACCAGCGCGCCCGAGTCGAGCGACACCGTGTTGACCACGAGCTGGGCGAACCGCTTGGCCGCCGAGTCGGTAATCGCCGCGCCGAACGCCGTGAGGTCGAACGTCGCGTTCACCGTCTCGCCGTCGGCGACCGAGGAGGTCGAGACTTCCAGCGCCGGGGACACGTCGAGGTCCGCGCTCGACACCGAGATGCTACCGTTGGTCGCGCCGGTCGTACTCCAATGCGTGGGCGCGAGCGCGGTTACGTCGGTGTCCTTCTCGCCGTCGCCGTCCTCGTCGTACTGGGTCGAGCGCGGGAACGCCGACCCGTCGGCGAACTCGATCTTGTCCGCACGGAACGACACGACGTTCTCGGACTCCTCGCGGTCCACGGTGCCGCCGAGGGTCGAGGTCTCTCCGTTGTCGTTCTCGTAGTCGAGGAGCGCAGCGTCGTCCGTGCCCCACTCCGTGCGGTGGCGGGCCTTCTCCAGCGTCGCCTCGAAGTACGGGTTCGGCGCGTACGCCGAGTCCCAGTTCAGTCCGGACCGGCCGCTCGACCAGTCCGGCGTGTCGGTCGTCGTGGTGTCCTGTGCGAGCGTGTTGCTCCCGCTCAGCGCCTCGGCAGTGCCGTCTTCTCCAGTAGCGACTGCGTTCCCCGCTCCGGCCGCGGTCGCCGCCGCGCCAGCCGCACCAGCCATGAACGCGCGGCGCGTTACGCCCGCGCACGTCTCGCAGTTCTGTGCCTCTGCCGTCGCCGTCGAGTGGTTGTCAGTCATGGATTCGCTCGAGAAGAGTCGGTTGCGTGCCTGTTCGCCGGAGTCCTCGCTGGTCGTCATGCGGTCGCCTCCCGCCCGTCGGCCGGTTGACCGCGCAACTTCGCCGCGTGAGTCGGGCACAGCCACGTCGTCACGTTCCCGACCTCGACGGGTTCGGCGTCCCGGCCGCACCGCTCCGGGTCGTCGTCGGAGAAATCGACGTGCTGGCACCCGTCGCCGTCGCCGCGGTCGGTCACGGCGATGCCTCCTCGTCGCTGTTCTCCTCGTCGTAGTGTTTCCAATCTATCCAACGCGGTCCGTCGTCCTCCGAAAAGGAGGAGTGTGGGCGTTCTTGCCCGTCTTCCCGTGTCATGGGAGTATCACGACCGGAGCGACCGGTCGTCACACCCGCGTTGAACGACGCTGGCTATAGATTGTAGAAAAATTAGGAGCTACCCCAACGGCGCTACTCAGTTACTTTCGCTACCCTATACATTTATTAGAGAGACGGTTCGCAGGAAGTGCGGAGTAATCATGGGAATCAAACAGCGATTCGCCGATACTCGGACCGCTCAGGAAGGAGACAACGTGATTCAGGTGACGATTCCGAAGGACGTAGCCGAGGAGTTGGGCATCGAGGGCGGCGACGAAGTGCTTTGGACCGGCGAGGAGGGTTCAGATAGCGCGGAGATTCACTCTCTAAATTGAGATATATGATTAAGGGAAGTGACCTTCGCAGACGGTAGCATAACGGATGGTCTCGCCACTATCGTTTACGTACTGCATTGTGTAGTCTGATTTTTCTTGGCATCCGGGCACGCTACACTCATTTGTGGGTGTTTTGAACTCTTTTCGATGTCGCTGGCAAACTGCTCCAACTTTCTGCCCAGTATTATCATCGAATACCTCCCAGTCTGTCTCGGGTCTTGAGCAGAACACACAACCCATGAAACCGTTACTCATTACCTTTTGGCTTAACTGTATGGATGAAAACCAATTCTATTCGGGATCCTTTCTCTACGCGACTTCACGGGGTTGTAAGAACACAGAATCGAATCTCCGAAGACAGATTAGTAAATTATTTTCCTGAGTCGTAGGTTGACTCTATTACGTGAATCTTCAGACGTGGATTAATGATAACCTCTACGCAAACAGCATCCCGCGGCGAGTAGCCGCGTTTTCGCTGAAATTCGCTTTTGAGATAGCTGTCTCCAGTTTCCTCGCGTTGTTCGCTACGATTCCGATTTACTACCTCATCACCAACACTCAGTTCTCGATTCCCGCACAGGTAAACAGCGTCTTCGGACTCTGGATCGCCTTCAGTACGATTATCTTCAATCGAGCGTGGTGTCTACTCACGAAAAAAGAGTCAGTGGCTACTGGATGAACTGTCGTCGGTCCGTGAACTCCTCGACTGAGACGTTCCGAATCCCGTAGAGGCGTAGAACCCCGAGAACCGTCTTCCCGACCAGAGTACCAATCACTCCCGAAAGAGATTTGCCGAATTTTTCCCCGAGATAGGTATCGACTACAGGCACCAGTGCGGCCGTGAACAACGCGAGGAGAGACTGTCCGAGGTAGACCCCAACAAAAGTCGCAGCTGCTGTTGCTATCAGGAGGATACCCGAAATCATCCCGCCTACCACGAGATAGAGACCGAAAACTTGACTCATTATTTCAAGATGAGTCGGGTTTTCGAGTTCCTCAAAGCTCTCCCGAACTGTTTCTCCGTCCTCTGTTTCTCCATTATCCAGCATCCGGCCCACATTGTTGAGCATGAGTGCTGTTAGACCGACGAAAAAGTAACCGACCCCCGAAGGGTACCAAATCAGCAAAATCACCAAGGCCACCAAGGCACCCAGAAGCTCTAATACCCACTCGATGAGAGCAAACGCAAGAAATACGGTAGAGTACCGGGCTATAGCTTCCCCTACACCCGGATATTCGCTCATATTGAAGCCTTCACTCGGGAGGTTCTTTAACCCATTGCCGTTTTGCCGATATCGAGGCAAACACTTTTGACCCTCCCGATTAGCTGAAGGCCACAATTTTTGTTTAGACTGGGGGTTGCCCGTCGAGAGAAACGAATCCCGCTCGTTGCACAAGTCGAACGAAATCGGTTGTGCAACGAGCGACCCTCCGCGTCGAAACTCCGCCCGACTTCTGACGTGACCACCCCCTTCCGAAGGCCCGTTTATATACCAGCCGGGTTTGAGTGACCGCAGAATACTAGGTCCACGGGGAGGTTGTGCAACGAGTATGCGAATCGAAGCCACTGAAACGCGGAAACGGAAGTGGGCGAATCTGAAAGAAGCGACCGGGAAGGGCCACAAATCGACCGCGCTCGACGCCGCGGCCGACTACTACCTCAAGATGGCCGGGGACACCACGGCCGTGCCGGTCGGTGCGATAGAGGAACTGATGGAACTCGCCGTCGAGCAGGGTTCGGTGACGCCCGAGGAGATCGCCGATGTGCTGGGCACCGAGGAGTTGCCGGTCGAGGCCGAGACAAACTGGTCAGTTGGCGAAACTGAGTAGGAGCAGTTGTACTACTCTGGTAGTGCGTCGAAAATATTCCGCATGTGTTTATCTTCTGGGTTGTAGTGCGGGGGAGAACTGTCACGAATATCATTCTCAGAGATGGACACATTTCGCATCCGGTCAAGCCGAGCGAGTCGCCAGAAAGGTAGTTCATCTGGCATACCAGATTCACTATGTCCTGCAACTTGGTACGTCCGAAGTACTCGATGACCCGTTGAGACGTGAACTCCGTAACACCAAGGTTCGAATTCCCGTTCGTGGTATCTTCGCTCATCTTCTCCATTATATTCCAGTTCAAGAGTCTTTCTCCGGTCCATTGCCTCAAGAATTAGCGAATCAATTTCATCCAACGGTTGTGTCATAGTTTTATATTGAAATTAGAGCCACATATTTCTATTGGTTATCCGATATATGTGCAGTAATATTATCGCCGCCCTTCCCGCAGGTCGCTCAGGTACTGAACCACGGTGTCCTCCGAGACGCCGACCTCGCTGGCTATCCACTCCTCGCGCTGTCTGTGGACGACCTTCAGCCAGCCTGCGATAGCGGCGCGCGAGGCCGTGGCGACCCTCGTTGGCACCGCGAACGAGTCGTCGGCCCACGCTTCCCACTCGTCGCCGTCGTGGGCGCTCGGTCCGAACTCGGGCGGGAGTACGGCGAGCGATTCGACGCCAGCCGCGGCGAGGGTCGCCGCCAACGTCCGGGCGTTGCGGCGTCCGTCCGGGCCGTCGCCGACCTCAACGCGCTCGCGCCCTCCGACCTCCGAGACGTAGAAGCGGGTCGTGCCGCCCAGCGGCGAGGCGACGTTCTCGTACTCGACGCGGAAGGTCTCTCCGTAGGTGTCGGTTTTCGTCAGTTCGGCTGACATGAGATTCGGACGAACCGGGTCCCAAATATACGTTTCGTCTACCGGACGCCGCGAGCGTGAGTAGACGATTCGTCTACCCTGTCGAGATCCGCGGGGTAGATAATTCGTCTACCGACCGGGTCCGGGAGCGCAGCGCGAAATAGATAGTTCGTCTACCGACGATCGACGAGTCCCAATCGCGCGTAGTACTGCGCGGGCGCGATTAGTCGCCGAAGGCCGCGAGGTCGGTTTGGCCGCGGTCGCGGTCGAGGGCGTCGGGGTCGAAGTTACAGACCAATCGCTCGGTCGCGCCACAGTCGTCTTTCGAGTACGCGCCCATGTGGTGGTAGTGGTCGGTCGAGACGACGAACAGGTCCTCGCGGTCCGCGAGCGCCGCGGGGAGATCGTCGTAGGACACCAACCAGTCGGCGTCGAGGTCGGCCAGCGCGTCGGCGAGGTCGTCGTGGGCGAACTCGGTCGCGCGGTAGTAGTGTTCGCGCCCGAGGTAGGGCGGGTCGAGGTAGAACACGGCGTCCGGGTCGTCGTACTCGGCCAGCACGTCCCGCCAGTCGAGCGCGCGAATCTCGACCGCGGCGAAGCGGTCGGCCAGCGTCCGGAGTCGGTCGCGCGACCGCGCGGTCTGCCAGCGGCGCGCTCGCTTCTCGCCAGCGCGAAAGCCCGACCGGTGGGCTATCGCGGCGTTGTACTGGGCGTACCGGAGGAAGTAGAAGCGCCCGGCGCGCTCGACCGCGGCGTCGGCCCGCTCGCCAGCGTAGTAGGCGTCGGCCCAGCGGTCGAACCGCTCCTCGGTGTAGTCCACGTCGGCCAGCCAGTCGGCGAGCGCGTCCGGCTGGTCGCGGACGGTCTCGAAGAAGTGCGTGCAGTCGGTGTTCAGGTCGTTGTAGACCTCCTCGGGCGCGGGCGTCTTGTGGAACAGGACCGACGCCGCGCCGCCGAACACCTCGACGTAGCGTCGGTGGTCGGGAAAGTGCGCGCGAATCCAGTCGGCGAGTTGGGACTTGCCGCCGACGTAGGGGAACGGAGTTCGGAGGGTGGTCATGTAGGACCGAGAGAAACCGGGTGTGTGTTAAATCTGCGGGGTGGACGGATTGTGGATCGGAGAACAGTTATTCGGCTACATGAGATTTTTAGAAACACTTCAAGCTTGGCAAGCAGAATACAATAATCAGTTTCAGTAAAACTCTAATCAGCTTCTTCCTTTCGTCTACTTATGATATCCGGAAAGATAGTAGAATACCTTTCATCAAATCCGTTGACTGTGTTTAACACGTTACTTCTACTATTTACTGGTTATCTCAGCTACTCATCATATGTTTTCCAAACTCGTACCAGCATTCGAGAATCCTTAGAACAACTGGATGATGTAGAGTTCCGAAAGGGAAAGCTTCGACCAATGTTGCACTCATACGACCACTCTATTATTAGAAGCGCATGCATCGTAGAACTCAAATACTACCGTAACGGTCGAAATCCAGCAAGTGCGAACCAATTAGACGAGGCATTTCGATTTGAAAGGCATCGAATAGCAAAGATTCACGACGATATGAATCATGGAGAACCGTTCGATACAAACGTATTTTTATCCGCGGTTGAAGAGAGCATTCCTACATTGCCGAAAGTAACAGACACCCGAGTGACGGCTGATGGCATATTCATTGATATAGAATCGAGTGATGCAGTCTTAATTAGACGCCGAACGCAAGAGGTGTTAGAGTGTGTTTACCGGACTCTAAACGGAATCAATGAAGAAACTGTAGAAGAGCTAGAATTAGAGAGTGAAATTGAGTGAAAATACTAGTTCATCTGTGGTTCCATCTAGTGAGAAGAACCGTTGATACTGAGACTGCGGAATCTATTCACGCCGAGAGAGGTACACTAATCCGGCAACCATCGGTAGGCACACGCTCGCTATCGTGTAAATCAGCCCACCGCCGATACTGCCTCGGCCCTTCGCGTCGAGGAAGACCGCGGCAGGTACGCCGATCCACCCAATGCCGAAAAATGCCCATGCGCCCACGGGCGGTTGCCCACCTTGGAGCATGATGATAATTGGCATCCACCAGAGTCCGGTTGCTAAGACAATTTCCATCGTACGGTCTGTCCCCTCGCTTTCCTCGTTCGTACTCGGAGCGGGTGGATTGCTTGCTGTTCCGGAGACGGTGTTCAGCTCGTCGGTGACTTGATTCTCGTTTACCTTGTGTTCGTAGTCTCGGCGAACGTCACCTACCCAGTCGGGCGAGCAGTCGAGTATCGCGGCGATCTCCTCGTTGGTCTTGTCGGGATGCTCGACCGCGAGCGTCAGAATGTCCTCCTGTAAGTCCGTTAGGTCTATCATCTGGTCTTGTTCAGTACCTTGCAGAATCCTTATTTTAAATTTGTTGTACGAGTTTTCACCCCCTAGAAGAAATAGATCGGCATACCCGGTTCTCAAATCGCCAGAATATTGAACTTGTTCGAAATAGTGACCCTATATAATGTTCATCGTTTGCTGTTCAGAGTGCGGTGCGACCGAGGAAGACGGTGTGTTCGTCCTCAAAGAAGATACCGAATCACGAGAAACAAATCCAAATACAACCATTTCCGAAGACATCCGAACCACCTTCTACTGTGAAGAGTGTGAGCGTGAAGAGACGATAGATACTGGTATTCTGCCAGAATCGAAAGCCAACTACTTCGAGAGTCGGCGGACCTCAGTGGAAAATCAGCTATCGGTCCGTATTGACGATCAAGAGGTTCCTTATCGTGATGTGGACGAACAAGTCACTGAAAACACCTATTACACTCAAGAAGGTGTTCGCGGCACGTCGAGAGTACACCACGTCCATATCCATCTTCACGCTGAGAATATTCCGACTTTCTCGAAGGGAAAGCACTCAGTAGAAATCGGTGATTTTGTCTCAGAGGACATGATTCTCGGTGATATCCGATATCATGACGAGCGTAATCGAACGCTCAAATTTTTCCGATCTCTTGATGAAGATGTTATGGAGCCTCTCGATAAAGAAACAAACAATACTAGCAACGTCACCGCGGAAGAGTTTTAAATACGGTTCGTTCTGTTCTTTTTGTCTCTGTGTCCTATTTCCAAGGCACTCTTTCCACTTTCACTTTGGTCTGCATACATTTAATAGGATACATGTACTTACACCTAGCCGCCCGAACAAGTTAGTTCGGAGGAATGAATATGACTGAAGAACATCGATATTTGACCGAATCCAGCGACGGCGAGGAAACGTTTCGAATGGGGAATCACGACGACATTCCGTCCCCGGTCTACATACCCGAATTGAAAGGGGCAGAAGGGCTACACGCCCTTCTTGACCATGTAGATGCGCTCGACCAAACTAATCCGATCATGGTGCCTGCCGCGAAGTGGTCGTGGCTTCGAGACAAACCCGGTATCAAAACGCGGACAAACGACCGGGGGACCTACGTGGGCGACGAGGAGATCCAAGAACTCGAAGAGAATCATCCGCTCGTCTTCTACGACCCTCCCGAGCTGTACAACTACAAACTGACAAAGACGCTGACCAACTACCTGTTCAAACACAGCACGTGGGACAAAGAGTACTTCGAGTCGCTTCTCACCCAAGGAAAGCACTCAGACGCGTTTCGGGAACTCCCGGAGTTCATCCACCCCTTCCTCCACGCTAACATCAATCGACTCTTAGAAGAAGTCGATGGAGCGGCTCAGGTCTCACCCACTGACAAGAAAATCGACACGACCCAAGAAGCGTGGATTTCTCTCGAACCGGAGCACTTCGAGACGTACTTCCAAGTTCTCGCGGCGCAAGCGGACGAGCGGCCGAGTTCGGTCGTCATCCCTCCAGTTCCCCAGATGTCGCGCAACTTCAGCGACGAACTGGTCGAGGCATGGCGTCGGTCCAACGAGAAGATGGCTGAGGCAGTCGCTGGAAAAGACAGCGACTCGTACTTCCACCTCTACATGGACTACCAGTCGCTCGACCCGAACGCGAGTGACGACACCGCGTCGGAGTGTCTTCAAGTGCTGGAGCAAGCCCTCGAAGAAGGCGACTACGCGGGAATCGCGCTGACAGTCCACCAACCGAACAAGATCTGGCAGACGAACCGCGCGGCACGGATGCAGACGTTCGTCGAGGACCTCTCGGACATCGGGAGCGAGGTTGGGCTACCAATCATCAGTCCGCGGTCCGAGTGGTTCGGTTCCTTCATCACCGACCTCGGTGTGCAAGGGTTCAGTTCGCTCCTGAACGGTGCGTGGCAGTACTCTCGATACTCCTCGGGAGGAGGGCCGACGGGAGCCGACAAGTACGGCAGTACGATGATTCCCAACGAGGCCCGAGCACTGAAGCTTCGAGCGCAAGACGAGGACGACCTCGAAGGCTACCTCGACGCTAACGGGAGCCTCCCCAACGTGAAGGGACTGCCGTCAGTGCCCCCGACGTACGACGAGTCTGGCTCGAACGTCAAAGAGAAGTTCGGCACCTCGCCGGAGTTCCGGAAAACGTTCGGTAAGCCGCGCCGACTCGCGCACGTCGCCGAGGCCCAGCAGTTTAGAGAGGACCGAGCAGACGGTGTGACGAATCCCGCGAGGGAGTACCTACGGGACTCGGAGAATCCGTACGTCCAACTGTAGATTTCGTTTTTCTCTAAGAGTCTCGTCCTGTTTTGCTCTTCTCGATCACTTATTAATCACCTGCAATATGAAAGATGACAATAAAACTCCAATTTATCTGTTCAAATTCCTGTTGATAGTTTCGGCAAATTTATCACGAGTTAACTTATATTGACACGCTACGTGGCACCTGCACCGCTAAGTCTGGGCTCACTGATTCTTCTCCCACTCGTCTTACCCGGATTTGCTTTCGTGAAAGCATTTATACACGGTAATAAGGCAGTTGACGATTTGCCACGGGTGGATAAACTTGGATATGCTCTAAGTGCAGGGGTTTTGTCAGCGATGATATTGCTGATTCTTTTTAGACACCTAGGCGGTAACGAGCCGATTAGGCTCGGTGATACTCAAAATATCACATCCTTAGGATTGCTCACTGGAATTTTAATACAAACAGGATTGAGTTGTATCATGGGGTATTCCGCGGGGAAGGTTAAAAACAAATTCCACGGTGATACCGAGTGGACGTTTAGCGACAAACAACAACCGTGGGAATATACGAAATCAGAACTACGCCAAGAATACGTCACGATAGTCACCTCAACAGGAGACAATATTGAGGGTATAGTTGCCCGATACAATTCACTTGATGAGCAAGGTGACATCGTCATCTCCCCGTTGGCAAAAGACTCTCGAAAAGAGCGAGCTATTGAGAAAGAGAACAACGCGGCTTATCTCTCCCACAAGGACGTATCCCAAATTCACTTCCATGATCAGGAGAAAGAGGGAGAATACGCATCATTACCAAAAGGTGACATAGAGCCAGATGAAGTTCCGGAGTTTCAGGACTTAGATGATTCAGGGGAACAGGGTGATGAGGATCACTCTGAAGAAGCACCAGAGACGGAAGAAGCTAAGGAAGAGAACTAAAGAACACTCTCTTCTGCATAGTCCGGATAATTGTTATACACATATTCCAACAGACGTGATATAGGAACATCGTTGAAAGTCTGTTCTACAGTTTCGGCTGCTTCCTTCGCTTCTTCGGGCTCCGAATCTTCTAACTGCTGAAAGTGGGCGCGCCCCTCGTCCGTGAGATTATAGAGGTATTTTTTCCCGTTGGGAATCTGTTCTTGTCTTCTCTTAACGAATCCTTGTCGTTCAAGTCGCTCAATTTCCTCGCAGAGTTCTTTCGAGAATGGGCCGTAATCGTACGGTATATAATCGAATTTTTCAGGGACATTAAAGTCGTTCTGTATAAGAAAAATCAACTTCTGAAACCGTGTCCGTCCTTCCACACGGCCCTCTTCAGCCGAGTTCAAGATCGCCAGTGGAAGGAATTCTTTGGAAGTCATGTCCCTCTCTATTTGCAAGTTTGGCTGTACCGTATTAACATTTTGTGATAGTCCAGTAATTAGCTTTGTCGTAATTTCCCGCTATTGCTTGAGATAGGCCCTATAACGGATGTATCGGCCTATTTCCGTTCTACCTTTCTAACTCGCTCGCGTCGAGGTCGCCAGCGAGATACTGCTGTCCTTTCTGTGTAATTCGATAGTAGGAACCTTTCTCACGAACTTGCTCAACTAGTCCAGATTCCTCCAGCATCGGCAGACGACGCTTGATGGTCGAATACGAAATTCCTTCGTCCTCTAACTCAAAGTTAACCTCTAAACCCTTCTTATTGAGAGCGACGCCACTTTCCTCCAGCAGTTCAAGGATTTTGTCGTCGCTTCCCGTCATCCACGATGCGCGACGGCGTCGCATTGACTGGGACTCACAAGAGCAGAATATTAATGCCACCGAATAAATCAGATTGTGGACAAATATTGGGTCACTATGACCAAATAATTGGGCAAATTTTATTACCCTGCCATTTTCACTGGGCAGTACGGAGACAAAATCGCGGACCCGTCGCTCCCCGGCGGGTCCATTCAGAAAGCGGACCCCGATGTTAGGGGCATCGGGTCCGCGTGAGCCTCCGTAACTGGAGTACGGAAGCCATGTACGCAAACACGACGACGGGACTTGAAACTCCCGCACGACGACGCGCATCGCCACAACGAAAAATCGAAGCCACGCCGACCGCTTCGGCTACAGTTTCACTTTCACTTCGCTTAAGGATTCGAACTTTTACAAGCACGTTCGTCAGTCGGCGACAGATGTCTGAGGAAATACGTCTCGAAGACGAGTCAGATCGGTGGAAGTGGGTGTGCCCGAACGGGCATCGGTCGTGGGAGCCGACGAACAACCATTTCTGGTGCGTCTCCTGCGCTCGCCACACCGACGCCGACGGCACGTTCCGCCAACTACAGAACAAATCGACCGGCGAAACGTTCGAGCGCGACGACCTCCGGCTGCTGACGCCCGCCGGTCCGTATCAGGACCTCCGGAGCGACCACCGGGAGGGGTCGGCATGAACGCCGGAGTTCGCTTCGCGGACCTCCACGCGTTCGAGCGCGACCTGCTGTACGCGGTGCGCGCGCTGGAGCGCGACGGCGACGCGCCGAAGGGCCTCGCCGTGAAGGACCTCCTCGAAACCGAGTATGACGAGGAGATCAACCACTCGCGGCTCTACCAGAACCTCGACGGTCTCACCGACCGCGGTCTCCTCCAGAAGGGCAAGAAGGACGACCGGACGAACGAGTACGCCACGACCGACGAAGGGCGCGACCTTCTGGAAGCGCGCACCGAGCGCCGCGCACAGCAGGTCGGACTCTCGACCGACGGAGGTGACGCCTGATGCAGTGCCCCGACTGTGGCGCGACTATCGAGGGCGTCAAAACCTACGCTCCCGACGCTCACGCCTTCGACCCCTGCGGGTGTCGAATCGCTACGCTCACCGCTCACGACATGGCGCTCCTCGACCGCGGCCGCGGTCTCGCTACCGACGGCGGCGCTCCGAACGAAGAGGACGAACCGAAAGTCACCGCTGAGTGGCTGGAAGGGCGGTACTTCTGTTACCCCATCGAGTGCGGCGTCTGCGGCGACCAACTCGCAGGACCCGAGGAGAACGGTGTTATCGGACGCGGCGATGCGTTCGCTATCGATGCCGACGGACACGCCGTTTGCCAACATCACACCGACGAGATTCGCTTCGTCGCCGCGGGCGTCTACGCTCACGGCGGGGGCACGCCCTGCGAGACGAACCGTTCGTTCCGACCCGAGGACGTAGTGACCGTCCGGGGAAGGAACGACAAAGACGACCAACTCGTTACGGACGGCGGTGTCGCTAAGACTCCGGACACCGACGCCGCGGGCGCGTTCTCGGAGCTGACCGAGGAGTGCCCGGACTGCGAGCGCGAGACGCCCCACGCTGTCGCGGTCGAACTCCGGACCGAGAACCCGGACTCGTCGTTCTCGCGCGAACCGTACCGAGTCACCGAGTGTTCCGTCTGCGGCGCGACCGAGGAGGTGCGACTGACCGATGCCTGAAACGCGAACTTCTGACGACGAGCCGACCGAACAGGACGACCAGCGAAGCGACGAACAGCGCGCTCAGGAACTCCTCGACCGACCACACCCAAAGCGCCGGGAGACCGACGCGCTCCAAGACGAACTGTCCGCCGTGTGGGACCTCATCACCAACGAGCAAGTGACGTTCGACACGCTCGACCGTCTGCGAGCCCGGTCCCAGCGGATTTTCTCGGTAATCGAGAACCGGCTCGGCATCGAGTACCCCGAGTGCGAGAACTGCGGGAGTTGGTCGTGGGGACAAGAACCCGGCGAACCGCTCCACTGTGAGGGTTGCGACCAGATTCCCGACGAAGAGGTCCGCGAAGAAGTACACGACAAGTGGCGACGAGTCTCCGGCGACACGGAGGGAGAGGCATGAGCGCGCTCAACTGGCCGACCGGCTTCGACCGAACCGACCCGACGAACCGCGAGCGGAACAACCGCTACGAGGCGTCGCTCCGGGACTCCATCGACGACCTCGACGCCGAACTCGAACTCCTCGGCGTTGACGACTGGCGACTCTCGACGGACGCCAGCCACCAGAAGCGCAACCCGAACTACCCCTACGCCGACGCGAACCCCGAGGACCCGAGCGCGGTCGTCCGGTGGACGATGGACGGCGAGCAGTACGCGGTCGCCTGCGACGCCTACTCGCGTCTGCGCGACAACGTTCGGACGCTCTACCTCTACGTCCGCGAGAAGCGCAAGATGGAACAGCGCCCGGTCGAGACCGGCGAGTCCGAGTTCGCCAACGCGCGACTCCCGCCGGGCGAGGAGTCCGCCGACCCCGTCTCGGTCGCCGCCAGCGAACCGCCCCACGAACTCCTCGGCGTCCCGCGCGACGCCGACCCGGAGGATGTCCGCGAGGCGTTCCGCCGAGAAGTCCAGCGCGCTCACCCCGACCACGGCGGGAGCCAAGCCGAGTTCCGTCGCCTGAAGGACGCACGGGAGGCGATGCTCGATGAGTGACGATCTCGAACCCATCGCACCTGAAGCCGCGGTGGACCTCTACATCGACCACCGCCGGGACGAAGTGAGCGATGAGACCCTGCAATCGCACCGCTACCGACTGAAGCAGTTCGTGCTGTGGTGCGAGGAGGAGGGCATCACGAACATGAACGACGTGTCCGGGCGGGACCTCCACGCCTTCCGCGTGCATCGTCGGGAGGACGCCGACCTCGAATTGGTCTCGCTACAGGGCCAACTTTCGACCCTGCGCGTGTTCCTCGGGTTCTGCGCGTCCATCGACGCCGTGCCGGAGGGACTGCGCAACAAGGTGATGTTGCCGACGGTCTCGGACAGCGAGCAGGCCAGCAAGACGAATCTCGAACCGGACCGGGCGGAGGCCGCGCTCGACTATCTCGAACGCTATCACTACGCGAGTCGCAACCACGTCATCCTGCTGTTGCTCTGGCGGACCGGAATGCGTTCGGGCGCGCTCCGGAGTCTCGACCTCGACGACTTCGACTGGGACGAACCCGCCGTCGAGCTGGTGCATCGTCCCGAGGAGGACACGCCGCTGAAGAACGCGGAGAACAGCCAGCGGTGGGTCGCGCTGTCCGAACACGTCGCTCGCGTGGTGAAGGACTACCGGGACGGTCCGCGGGAGGATGTGACCGACGATTACGGGAGGCGTCCGGTGTTGACCACCTCCCAAGGCCGTGCGTCGCGCTCGACGGTCCGGAATTCGGTCTACCTCATGACGCGACCGTGCTGGTACGGCGACGGGTGTCCGCACGACCGAGACATCGGGGAGTGCGAGGCGACTGAACGGGCGTACATGAGCAAGTGCCCGTCGTCGCGGTCGCCCCACGACGTTCGGAGCGGTGCGATTACCGCCCACCTTCTGGAGGACGTTCCGGTCGAGATCGTGAGCGACCGGATGGACGTAACCCAAGACGTGCTGGACAAGCACTACGACCGGCGGTCGGAGCGCGAGAAGATGAACCAGCGGCGAGACCACCTCGGAATCTGAGATTCATGTTCCGGGATTCAATCTTGACACGGATGCAGGAGTTAATTCAAAATGAGTATCCGCGTTGGCCCACTTCCTTTCCAGTTCGTTACAATCCGACAGAAGTCTGAGCTAACGCTCTACAGGAATTCGATTTCCGAACTGTCTCGTTCTGGTCGGTCCAGTCCATGTGAGTAGATATTTACCACGTACCGACAGGGCCAGAATCCATCTCCGGAGACGCGCTGGCGACCTCACTACGCCACGTTCTTCCGGTGGGATTCGAGGCCCTTGCTCGCCGGCATCCGACTCGTGCCTCTGCTCTCGGCCGCCGTCGAATCAGATGCCCGTCTCTGGATCCGGAAAACGACGCGTTGAGGCGAGACAAGCGACGTTGCTCTCTACGGTTAGACATCTCCGGAGTCTACCGATTCGAAGACGAACAGTCCGAGGCCTTCGGACGAGACAGAGCAACGAAGTATCGAGGTGTTACGTTTCGGGATGTGGTCGTCTCGGAAAGGGTCAGTTGTTGCTCAATTTCCGGACGCTCCACGAAATCCCAATCCCTGAAACAAGCAACACGACCAGATTGAACGCCGCGCGGAACAGCGGCCGGTACTCGTGGGAGATGAAGGTGTTGATGGTGGCGTTCGCGCTCGCGTAGAGTTGAATCACCGCGACCACGGCCAGCAGGGCGAACAGGCCCAGCGCGGCCCGGTAGAGGTTGGTCTGCACGTCGAAGTTGGCGGTCGATTCGTCGGGAATCTCGGTGTCGGTGTTGGCTTCGCTCATAGGTGGGTTCTCACGATTTCCGTCGCGCCAGCAGGAGCGCGCCGCCGAGTGCAACGACGGCCACGCCGGTTCCGAATCCGGGCACGCCGCCGGACGCGCCGCTCTCGATGGTCGTCTCGTAGTCCCGGTCCTTGTCGCCCCGTCGGTCGCCGTCGAAGTCGCCGACCTCGATGCCGACCTCGCGGACCGTCTCGTTGGCCGCGACGGTCTCAGTCGGGTTCAGGTTGGCCACGCTCCGAGCGGTGCCGACGATGACGCCATCTTTCCACAGCACCGCGTCGAGGTAGTAGTTGTAGCCGTCGGGGACCGAGAGTTCGACGCTCGGAGTGGCGGTCCGGCCCGGCGCTATCTGGCCGACCTGCGCCGAGGAGCGGTCGGCGACGATGTTCGAGTCGGCCTGTCGGACGGTGAAGACCACGCGCAGTTGGTCGGAGGCCACGTCGCCCTCGTTGGTCAGGAAGGTCGAGACGTTCAGGGTCGTCCGGTTGTCTTCAGCATCCTGAATCGTGTACTCGACCGGCGGGAGACCCTTCTGGCCCTGCCAGTGGAAGTTGACGCTGGTCCGGGCGTACTCCGGCGTCAGCGTGCCGACGCCGCGGACCTCCTTTCGTCCCTCGGCGATGCGCTCGCCGTCGCGGTAGACCACCGTCTCGATGCGGTAGCCACCCGAGCGTTCGACCGAGAGGTTCTGGCGGACCGAGACCTCTCGCTCGCCCGAGATGGGGGAAACGGCCCGCTCGCTCGTCGTCTCGACCAGTCCGGATTCGAGGTGGACCGCCCGGACTAGCACGGTCACGTTCTCCGAGCGCCCCTGCGTGTGTTCGAGGCGGGTATCGACCTGTAGGGTCGCGGTGCCGCCCGACACCGGGCCGGGTGCGATTGCGACCTCCTGAATCGAGAGGTGGCCGGTCCGAACCGGGTCGGACTCGGTGTCGGCAATCGCGCCGGGGACCACGGCGACGGCGAGGACGGACACCGCGACGACGAGGACGACTGCGCCCGCCAGCATCGTCTCGCGGTTCATGTTCCGTGGCTCACAGGAGGTCATCAAGTGCTTTGTGGTGTGGCTGGGGTCGGCGTCCCGCCGGGTCGCCAGTCGCTCCGCGCGATTCGAGAAACCTACATACTGCTCTTAGAAACAGAAACGATTCTCAAACAAATATTAGTATTTCTTGCGTCACCCACGAGGACGTGTCCTCGAAGGGTAGTTCCGTCGGTTGACGGTCTGGTACGAGGGAACGCGCCAACTAATCTTCCTCTCGTTACCTTTTAGTTATTTTAATTCTTCTAGTGAGAAAATGCTTTCAGTCGGAACAGACGTTCCCGATTTCGAACTTCCCGGAATCCAGTCCGAGGACCGAGACGAGTATCGCCTCTCCGAGTACACCGACGACGGCGCGGTCCTGCTGGCGTTCTACCCCTGCGATTTCAGTCCGGTCTGCACCCGAGAGCTATGCGCGATTCGGAACGTCGAGTGGTTCGAGTTCGAGAACGTTCAGGTCTTGGGCATCTCGCAGGACAGCCTCTACGCCCACCGAGAGTTCGCGGGCCAGCACGACATCACCTTCCCGCTCCTCTCGGACACCGACGGCGACGTGACCGAGCGGTTCGACGTTCGGTACGACTCGTGGGAGGGCCAAGCGGGTCTGGGCAAGCGAGCGTTCTTCGTCGTGGACGAGACCCAGACCGTGCGCTACGCGTGGTCTGCCGACGACGCCTACGAGAAACCGGACCTCGAAGAAGTGCTGGACGCCATCTCCCGGTTGAGCGAACCGCTCGCCGCGTAGCGCCGCCGAAGAACGCCGCCGACCCGAGGGTGCAAACAGAGCCAAGGTCTCCGAGTCCCAACCCTCAGTCGATGTACATCCGCGAGGACTTCGAGGCCTTGCTGAACGACATTCGGGACGTGCCCGACCAGTCCGGCACCGAGAACGAGATGCTGGAACGGAGCGAGGCCGTCTTCGCCGGTGACGGCCAGTTCACCGACCGCGACAGAGTGGAGGCCAAACTGGTCCGGTGGGTCCTCGACGCCGACTCCGAACCCAACCCCGTGGAGGCGAGCGACTCGTGACGGTCCGAAGCGTCGTCCTCGACGTTGACGGCACGCTGGTCCGAGGAGACCGCCCCATTCCGGGAGCCATCGAGACGGTTGACCGACTCCGCGAGCGCGGCCTCGACCTGCTGATGTTGTCGAACAACCCGACCCGAACCCCCGCCGACTACGCCGACTGGCTGGCAGGCCTCGGGTTCGCGGTCGGACCCGACGACGTGGTGACCTCGGGGTCGCTGACCGCCGACTACGTGGCTGAGGAGTACCCCGAGGCCCCGACCTACCTGCTGGGCGAGGAGGGTCTGCGCGAGATGCTGGCCGACCGGGGCGTCCTCCTCGTCGCCGACCCCGACCAAGCCGATGTCGTCGTGGCCTCTATCGACCGCCAGTTCACCTACGACCGACTCCGCGAGACCCTCTGGGCGCTGGACGACGCCGCCTTTCTGGCGACCGACCCGGACCCGACGATTCCCTCTGCGGACCGCCCGGTTCCGGGGTCGGGAGCCATCGTCGCCGCCGTCGCGGAGGCCGCCGGGCGGAATCCCGACGCGATGCTTGGCAAGCCCGGCGAAACCGCCGCGAAAGCAGTCGAATCGCGGGTCGCGGGGCGAGGAGACGAGGTACTGGTCGTCGGCGACAGGCTAGATACCGACATGCGCCTCGGCGAGCGGGCGGGTCTTCGGACCGCGCTGGTCCTCACGGGAGTAGCCTCGCGCGCGGACACAGAGAATTATAAGATGGTTCCAGACGCCGTCCTCGATTCGGTGGCCGAGGTCGAAACGCTCCTATAGGTCGCCCTCGTCGGCCAACCTCCGGACCTCGGCGGCGCGTTCGCGGATGGCGGCGAGGTCCGCGTCGTCCTTCCGGTCGAGGTTGTGGTAGGTCAGGCCCATCCGGTGATTGCTCCGGAGCGTGTCGTCGTTCTCCGCGAGGAAGTCCCAGTAGAGGGCGTTGAACGGGCAGGCCTCGTCGCCGGTGGTCGCGTCGGGATTGTACCGACAGTCCCCGCAGAAGTCGCTCATCTTGTCGATGTAGTTGGCGCTGGCGGCGTAGGGCTTGGTCGAGAGCGCGTCGGTCCCGAAGGTGCCCATGCCGACCACGTTGGGGGTCGTGACCCAGTGGTAGGCGTCCACGTAGCCGAAGTGGAACCAGCGATTGAGTTCGTTGGGATTCGCGCCGTACAGGAGCGCAAAGTTCGACAGCACCATCAGGCGCTCGATGTGGTGGCTGTATCCCCGGTTCCGGACGCGCCCGACGACGGTTTCGAGGCAGTTCATCTCGGTCTCGCCGTCGTAGTACAGCGCCGGGAGGTCCCGAGTCGCGCCGAGGTGGTTCGCTCGCGCCATCTCGGGCATCCGCCGGCGGTAGGCGTGGCGGACGAACTCGCGCCACCCCACCACCTGCCGGACGAACCCCTCGACGCTCCCGATTGGGGCGTTGCCTGCCTCGTATGCCGAGATAGCGCGTTCGACGACCTCCTCTGGCCGGAGGAGACCGAGGTTCAACGCCGACGAGAGCAGGGCGTGGTTGCCCGACCACGACCGAGCGACCATGGCGTCCTGATACGGGCCGAACTCGGGCAGGCGCTCGGCGACGAATCGGTCGAGGGCGGTCAGGGCCTGTTCGCGGGTGACGGGCCAGCGGAAGTGAGTGGCGTCGTCGCCCCACGTCTCGAACTCGTCGCGAACCCAGTCGGCGACTTCGCGGGTGGTCTCGGTGGCCTCGAAAGCGGGCGGGTCGGGAAACTGGTACTCCGTGGGCGGGAACTCGCGGTTCTCGTCGTCGTAGTTCCAGTCGCCGCCCGCGGGTTCGGGGTCCGATTGGACCTCCTCGCCTGCCGTATCGGTTTCTGGCGACTCCATCAGATACCCCGTCTCCCTGCGCATCCACCGATAAAAGGTCTCGTGGCGGGGCAGAGCGTCGGGGAATCGCGCGTCGAACTCGTCGGGCGAGCAGACGAACAGGTCGTTTTCGGTGACTTCGAGGCGGCCGTCCTCGCCCGCGGCGTCGGCGACGAGTTCGCGGAGTCGGTCGGCCGCGCCGTGGCTGGCGGGTTCCATCACCCGGAGTCGGTCGTCGGGGTGGGCGTCGAAGTGGGCGGACAGGGCCTCACCGAAAGTCTCGGCACGCCGGTACTCGACTTCGTAGCCCCCTGCGCGCAACTCGTCGCGGAAGTGACGCATCGCGGCGAAGACGAGCGTGAGTTTCTGGGGATGGTAGGGCATCCGGCGGGCGAACCCGTGGGCCTCTACGAGGAGGACGCGCTCCTCGCTCGGGTCGCTGTCGCCGAGCGGTCCGGCTGTGGGGTGCAACTGGTCGCCCAGAACCCAGACGGTCATACGCGGAGATTCGGACGGCCGACGAATAAATTCGGGTGGCGGGAGGGGTTGTGCGGGTGCCGGTGGGGTGTCGATGTATCGCGGAAACAGCAGTTGGACTCTGAATCTCGGCCGATGCGGTCACGAGACGGGCGAGGCTTCGAGGACCGCCGACCCCGACTCCGACTGACATCGAGGCGACGACAGGAACCGACCAAGAAATTTGTGCTTAGAGACAACGATACAATCTGATAGTAATTGCATTTCTATTCGAGAGACAACGCTCGAATTGTCAGGCCGAACTCACTCGTCGGGACCGGCCTCGACCGACTCCGAGGACCGCCGGTCGTCTCGTCCGGTCTCCTCGTCGCGCTGGACCTTCTGGCCCCAGAACCCCGGATGTTTCACCACGTCCACGTCGCCTTGCACGTGGGTCTGGCACGCCAGTCGAAGCCCCGAGTCCTCGTCGTGAGGCGGGAACGAAAGCCGACTGCGCTCGGCGTCGGTCATCTCGCTCACGTCGCCGCTGACCTCGACGGCACAGGTCCCGCAGGTGGCGTGGCCTCGGCAGTTGAGGTACTCCGATGCCCCGTTGTGCGGGGACTCCCCGGCGTCGAGGAGGGCGTCTCGAAGCACGGCTCCTCGGTCGCACTCGATTTCGTCTCCGCTGAACCGAATCGTCGGCATGATAGCAAACACGGCTCGAATCGTGTTAATTGTTAGCACTGATGGCTGTTCGGTTCCGGGTCGAGTGCGGAGCGCCCGGACCGACCGGTTCTCGCTGTGCCGTCGGCGAGTCGAACGCCCGGACCGAAGCGTTCGGTGAGCGGCGGTTTCGCAGTCTCAGGGCTTCCATAACTCGTCTAGTGGGGAATTTCGCGCCCGTCAACTCGTGGCCAAAAGCGAAGCACATACAAGCCCCCGTCCGATGTATTGCGATATATGAGTTGGAAAGAAGCGGCGGAACCAGTACTTACGCGGATGCCCTCCGTGCGTCGGCCGGAGGGCCACGTCCCGTTCAAGCGAAAGCTTGGATGGACCGCGGGCGTGCTGGTTCTGTATTTCTTCCTCACGAACGTCTACTTGTACGGCGTGAACATCGGAGGCGCAGACGCCTTCGGTCAGTTCCGCTCCATACTGGCGGGCGGTCAAGGTACAGTCCTCCAACTGGGCATCGGTCCCATCGTTACCGCGTCCATCGTCCTCCAACTGCTCGGCGGCGCGGACCTGCTGGGACTCGACACCGACGACCCCCGCGATCAAGTCCTCTATCAGGGCCTCCAGAAGCTGTTGGTGGTCGTGATGATATTCCTGACCGGCCTCCCGATGGTGTTCGCGGGCGGGTTCCTCCAGGTTGACCAGCAGGTCGCCGCGAGCCTCCCCGGCGGCATCATGGGTGCCAAATGGCTCATCTTCGCCCAAATCGCGGTCGGCGGCATCCTCGTCCTGTTCATGGACGAAATCATCAGCAAGTGGGGCGTCGGCTCCGGTATCGGGCTGTTCATTATCGCCGGCGTGAGCCAGAAGCTTCTGGGCGGCCTGTTCGCGTGGCCCAGCCTCCCCGGACAGACCGGTCTCCTCCCGACGTGGTTCGGTCTCGTCACCGGGAGCGCCGAAAACGCGCCCTCGCTGTTGACCGGCGACGGCATCCAGTACCTCCTGCTCGGTGACGGCAACATCATCGCGCTCGTCACGACGGTACTCATCTTCGCCATCGTCGTCTACGCCGAGAGCGTCCGGGTCGAGATTCCGCTGAGCCACGCTCGCGTCAAGGGTGCCCGCGGTCGCTTCCCCGTCAAGCTCATCTACGCGAGCGTCCTGCCGATGATTCTCGTCCGCGCGCTTCAGGCCAACCTCCAGTTCCTCGGGCGCATCCTCTACAGCCAACTGGGTGAGGGCATGCCCGGCTGGCTGGGAACCTACGGCACGGCCGGGAACCCGACCGGCGGACTGTTCTACTACGTCGCGCCGATTCAGCGACCCGGCGACTGGATGTGGTGGACCGGGACCGTCGCCCAAGAGCCGTGGCAGGTCATCCTGCGGGTCCTCATCGACCTCACGTTCATGGTCATCGGCGGAGCCATCTTCGCCATCTTCTGGGTCGAGACGACCGACATGGGTCCGGAGGCCACCGCCAAGCAGATTCAGAACTCCGGGATGCAGATTCCCGGCTTCCGCCAGAACACCGGCGTCATCGAGAAGGTGATGGAGCGCTACATCCCGCAAGTCACCGTCATCGGCGGCGCGCTGGTCGGCCTGCTGGCCGTGATGGCCAACATGCTCGGCACCATCGGCGGCGTCTCCGGCACAGGCTTGCTACTGACCGTCTCCATCACCTACAAGCTCTACGAGGAGATCGCCGAGGAGCAACTGATGGAGATGCACCCGATGATGCGCGACATGTTCGGATAACCTCGAAGTCCGAACCACTCACTCGTTTCTCGCTGTCCAGATTCGCTCCACCGACGTAACACCCTCATCAGCAAGGAGTTTCTTTGTCCTCGCGGCCGTCTCGTTTCCATGCCCGAGTTCGACATCATCGTCCTCGGAGGAGGAACCGGCAACGTCGTGGCGTCGGCCGCAGACGACGAGGACCTCGACGTGGCAATCGTCGAGCGCGATGGTCTCGGTGGGACCTGCCTCAATCGGGGCTGTAACCCCTCGAAGAAGCTGATTCATCGCGCCGACGTTGCCCGAACAGTCCGAAACGCCGACGCGCTCGGCGTCGAGGCCGAAATCGAGGACGTTCGATTTGCCGACATCGTAGACGACGTGACGGAGAAAATCACTGCCGAGGCCGAGTCGAAGGCCGAAATCGCCCGCGAGAGCGAGAATATCACGTTCTATCAGACCGAAGGCCGGTTCGTCGGCGAGCGAACCATCGAGGTCGACCTCGACGCCGGAACCGACGAGCTAACCGCTCAGAAGGTCGTCCTCGCGGGCGGGTCTCGACCGATGATTCCCGACGCCATCGACGGGACCGGCGAGGTGGAGTTTCTGACGAGCGCCGACGCGCTCGGTCTCCGCGAGCGCCCGGACCGCCTCGTCGTGGTCGGCGGAGGGTACATCGCCGTCGAGATGAGCCACTTCTTCGGTGCGATGGGGGCCGAAGTCGCCATCGTCGGCCGAGGAGACGTGCTGGTCGGGCGCGAGGACCGCGAGGTGGCCGAATTCCTGACCGGGGCCTACGCCGACAGGTACGAGGTCCACACTGGGTACGAAGTGACCGAACTCGCCGAGGAGAACGCAGAGAAACTCGTCCGGGCCGAGAGCGAGTCGGGCGAGGAAATCGAAGTCCGGGGCGACGAAATCCTGCTAGCGACCGGTCGCAAGCCGAACGCCGACACGTGGAACGTCGAGGCCGGAGGCATCGAGACCGACGAAAAAGGTTTCGTGGAGACCGACGAGTGCCTCCGGACCTCGGCGGAAGGCGTCTGGGCAATCGGTGATATTGCGGGCAACTACATGTTCAAGCACTCGGGGGACAAGGAGGCCGAGTACGCGGTCCGGAACGCGATTCACGGCGAGGAGGCCAGCGTCGAGTACCCCGGCATGGCCCACGCCGTCTTCGGGTCGCCCCAAGTCGGGAGTCTGGGCGAGACCGAAGGTGACCTCGACGGCGACGACTACGACGTGGGGACCTTCGAGTACGACCGGACCGCCCTCGGGTCCGCACTGACCGACGAGGGCTTCGCCAAGGTCCTGACTGCCCCGGACGCCGAGATTCTGGGATTCCACGTCGTGGGTCCCCACGCATCGATGCTGGTTCACGAGGTCGCGACCGCGGTCTCTGCGGGGGCCGACGCCGACGACGTTGCGGAGACGATTCACGTCCACCCGGCGCTCTCAGAGGTCGTGCAGGGTGCTTTCCGGGAGGCGCGGGGGTTCCCGCCGACCGGACTCTGATGCGATACAAACAGTCGCTCAGATGCGGTAGAGTCGCGTCGTCCAGAACTCTCGGAAGGCGTCGTCCAGCGCCGCCTTCGGTTTCCCGGTCGCGTCCACCGCGCTGGTGGCGTCGGCCCGGTCCTCGAACTCGCCGAGGAGCGTGCGCTGTCCGACCACGTACAGGCGTTCGACTTCGCCTGCGACCTCTGCGATGGTCTCCTCGCACTTTTCGAGATGCTCGTCTATCTGGGCGTCGCGTCTGCGCTCGAACCGGCCCTGCGAGAACCCGCCCTTCGAGTGGTCGGATTTCACGTCGCTGTCGAATCCCTCGAAGGAGACGCGCTCGCTGTCGTCGTAGACGCCGATGGCGAACACGTCCGACCGAACCAGCGCCAGCGCGAACTCGCCGGTCGGCAGGAACCACTCGCGGTCGAGGACGAACTCCTCGCCCCACTCGGCGAAGGGGTCGGGTTCGACCGGCGGCGCGAGCGCGGCGCTGACGAGGCCCGCGTCGTCGGCGACGGCCAGACACGGCCGGGCACGACCGACCAGTGTGGCGTGGTCGCCGAACGCGGATTCGACCGCCTCGGGCAGGCCGCCCTCGTCGGCGACCATCGCGGTCAGCGCGCCCTCGGCGTCGGTTGCGACCGACTGGAGGCGCGCGAGGATTTCAGCGAGGCGGTCGCCGCGGACGGTCTCGACGCCCCGAAATTCGAGGTCGGCCTCGTCGGCGTCGGCCCGCTCCACGCGGTCTTCCAACTCGGTGATGCGGTCCTCCAGTCGATTGACGCGCTGTTCGGCCTCCTGTCTGGCGGTGGTGGCCTCGGCGCGGCGTTCCTCCTCGGCCTCCAGTTGGCGTTCGAGGTGACGCTTGTCCTCTTCGAGGTCGGCGATGCGGTCTTTCAACGCCGCGCGACCGAGCAACTCGTCGAGCATTCGGCGTGACAAGTGGGCGGAGGCGTCTTGTAGTTTCTGCTTGGACCGGCACGACTACGGATAGAGAAATAAAATTAATTCTCTTAGCAAGAGAAATAGATTTTAAACATCTACAGAAGATTCCGATACCGAACAGAATTCCCTGTCGCGTCTCGGAGGAGTCGGGGTCGGACGATTTCCGGCGAACGCTCGCCGACACGCCCCCAACCAATCTATATAGTTTAGGGTGTCAAATATATACTTTCTGCGCTACGTTTATGAGGTTCAGGCTGGTAGTTGCGACCAACCAATGACCGAGGGAAGTGGGGTTCAGACGCTCCGACGCGACGCACCGATACCCGAGGACGACGCCCGAACAGACGCCGGAACCGCCGAGTGGGCCGAACTGAGTTCCCGCGCCGAACCCGCCACGCTGGCGCGGTTCGACCGCCCGCGGACCGACGACCGGACCACGCTCGCGGTGTTCGCCGACCCGCACCTCTCGACCGACAAGGAGGGCACGTGGAAGGCCTACCACCGGACCGAACAGCGCCTTCGCGCCGCGGTCGCCGACGCCAACGACCGTGACGTAGACGGCGTGATTCTGGCGGGCGACCTGACCGAGGACGGCCGCCCCGAGGACTTCGACGGCGTGGCCGACGCGCTGGCCGACCTGAACGCGCCGTTCGTCGCGGTGCCGGGCAACCACGACGTGCCCAAGTCCTTCGACGACCACGACACCCCACCGGTCTCCGAGTTCGCCGACCGGTTCGCGCCCGACGAGTTCCCCTACCGCCAGCGCCTCGGCGGCGTGGACGTGCTGGGCCTGAACTCGGCGTCCTCGCCCGACGGGGAACTCGACGCCACCCACGACGGCGCGATTTCCGAAAATCAACTCGCGTGGTTGGAATCCACCCTTCCCGAGACCGACACTGCGCTGGTCGTCAGCCACCACAACCCGCCGGGCCTCGAATCCCACCTCGCCGAGAACCACTACGCGCCTCACCCGCCGGTCGGGGACTCCTCGGCGTTCGTGGACGCCCTCGCGGGCCACGACGCGCTCCACCTCTCGGGCCACGTCCACCTGCCCGCCGCCATCTCGGGCGACGTTCGAGGACTGGTCTGCCCGGCGCTCTCGTCGTTCCCGCAGGCCTACGTCCTCGCCGAGGTCGGTCCCGAGGGCACGACCCTCCGGATGGTCCCGGTCGCCGACCCCGCAGGCGTCACTGAAGCCCACGACCTCGCGCGAACTCACTCCGACCGAAGCGCCGACATCGCCGAGATGGTCGAGCGCCAACTCGCGGACCTCCCGCTGGCCGACGAGCGGTAGGCGTTTTCAGTCCTCGTCGTCTCGGTCGTCGTTTCCCGGCGGACCGCCCGGTTCGGTTTCGGCGGGCGGGCGATACCGCTCCCGGCCGAAGAAACCCCGGAGCGCCATCGTCGTCCCGATGTAGGAGGCCGTCACGAGGACCAGAAATCCGAGTATCAACTCGAAAACCATCGTACCGAAGACTCCTCCACCGCGGATGTAAATTTGGCGCATCCACCGGCCGAGTAAATCGCCGGAGCGCCTTTGAGCGCACGGCCCGTCCCTTTTCGTATGGAGGAGACTGCTTCGCCCGCCGACTCCATCGACCGGGTGCTGGTGGCGGGGGCGACCGGACGCACCGGCCGAGAGATTCTGCGGACGCTCGAATCGACCGACTTCGAGGTCGTCGGCCTCGCGCGGTCGCTGGACGACCGAGGAGAACTCCTCGCTCGCGGGGCCGACGAGGTGGTGGTCGGCGACCTCCTCGAACCGCGGGACGCCGCCCGCGCGGTCCGTGGCTGTGACGCCGTGCTGTGCGCGGTCGGAAGCGGCCCGACGCTCGCGCCGCTCTTTGGCGAACCGCTAGTTGACGGCGAGGGCGTCCGGAACCTCGTCACCGCGGCGGTGGCCGCCGACTGCGAGGCCGTCGTCTTCGAGAGTTCCATCGGCGTCGGCGACTCCGAGAGCGGGATGCCCGCCGGGTTCCGCATGGTCCTCGGCCCGATTCTGAGAGCGAAAAACGACTCGGAGGCCGCGCTCCGGTCGTCGGGACTCCGATACACGATTCTGCGGCCCGGCGGTCTGACCGACGCGCCAGCAACCGGCAACGTGGTCGTCGGCGAGGGCGGCGCGACCGTTTCGGGGACGATTCCGCGGGCGGACGTGGCCCGGTTGATGGTCGCCGCGCTGTTCACGCCGGAGGCGAGCAATCGGACCTTCGAGGTGGTCTCGCGGTCCGGACTCCACGGGACTCCTCGGGGACTGGTCGAACTCGACTGGCAGTACCCCGACGACCGCGGCCCGGTCAAGATAGAAGTCGAAGAGAGTGAGGACGACGAAGACGCAGAATAGGCCGCCTCAGATGGCGTTCGAGGCGTGGAATCGGTCCACCGACCACCCGGTGACGCCGTTGTCGTACTCGATTTTCCACCACGTGTAGCCGTCTTCGGTGACGTAGCCGTCTTGGACGTAGCCGACTTCGCCGACCGGGTTGGTGTGGATTACGTTGTCCGCGATGTCGGGGTCGCTCCGGACGTTGACCTCGGCGGTCGTGACGACGCCCTCGCCGATGTCGAAGCGGACGCCGAGCGTGGTGCCCTGCACGTAGTTCATGTAGGTGCCCCAGTCCCACGTCGAACCGGGGTCGGTGTGGGAGTTGTAGCCGCAGTCGTAAGGGTCGGGAACCTGATGGTGGCCGATGATACCGCCGATGCCGTCGTAGGGGTCGCAGGGTGCGACGCCCGAGGGCCGGGTCAGCGGGATGTTGCACTTGTCGGCGAGGTACCGGACGACTTTCGCCGACGACCGGTAGAGTTCGTCGGTGAAGGTGGTCTCGTCGGTGTACCCCTCGTGTTCAAAGCCCAGCGAGGTGTCGTTGTAGCCGCCGTTGCCCGCGTGCCACCCGATGTCGCCGCGGTTGAGCATCTTCGTGATTTCGGCGTTGCTGTCGTTCTCGATGACGTAGTGCGTGCTGACGTTCGCGTCGGGATTCTTGAACCAGCTAATCGTCCCCTCGTAACTGCCCTCGGTGACGTGGATGATTATCCACCGCATCTCGGAGGGACTGCGAGTGGCTTGGGTGTAGTTGCTCGAATCGGCGGGTTCCCACCGCATGCTGGGTTGCGGGGAGTATGCACTTGCGGAGTTCGATGCACCAATCAGGGCTCCTGCGGCCGCGGTCGAACCGGCGACCTGCAGGAAGCGTCGTCGTGACGGAGCCATGCGCCCAAACATAATAACTCCGAACTGAAATAATTTTCTAGCTTTTTACTTCGAATTTATTTGGTGGGGCGGTGGGGTTGCTGGTCGGTGGCGGTTGCTGTCGAGCAGTTGCTGGTCGAGTGCAATCGCCAGAAAAGCGGTGGCCGCAGGAGGAGACCGAGCGTCAGTCGGCCGCGATGGGTGTTCGACGCTCCGCGTCGGCCAGTTCCAGCACGTCGTCGAAGAAGCCGAGGGTGTCGTGCGGGCCGGGGTTGGCCTCGGGGTGGTACTGGCGCGTGATGATGTCGAGTTCGTCGCTTTCCAGTCCTTCGGGGGTGTCGTCGTTGACGTTGACCTGCGTGACTTCGAGGTCACCGGGTTCGGCGACGGTGTAGCCGTGGTTCTGGGTCGTCATGACCACCTTGTCGGTCCGGAGGTCACGAACCGGTTGGTTGACGCCGCGGTGACCGAAGTCCATCTTCTCGGTGGTGCCGCCCAGCGCGCGGGCGATGATTTGCTGGCCGAGACAGATGCCCGCGAGCGGAACCTCGCCGACGAATTCGGAGACGAGCGACTGCGCGGACTCGAAGTTCGCGGGGTCGCCGGGACCGTTCGAGAGGAACAGCACGTCGGGGTCGAGGTCGGCGACTTCGGCGGGTTCGACGTCGTAGGGCAGGACGTGAACCGTCGCGTCGCGTTCGAGGAGCGACTCTCTGATACTTCCCTTCGCGCCACAGTCCACCAGCGCCACATCGAGGTCCTCGGCCCCACTCTCGGGGGTGTAGGTCTCGCGCTCCGCGACGCTGACCTGCGCGCCGATGTCCTCGTGGTCGCTCATTCCGGGACAGTCGGCGAGGGCCGCCTTGGCCTCCTCGGGCGAGGCGTCGGGTCCGGCCGAGATGCCGCACTTCATCGCACCGCCCTCTCGAATCTGGCCCACGAGGTCGCGGGTGTCGAGGTGGTCCACCGCGGGAACGTCCTCGGATTCGAGCCACTGGGCCACGTCGTCGGTGAGTTCCCGCGCGACGACCGCGCTCGGGTGGACTCGCTCGTCCTCGAAGCGTTCGTCTCGGACGCCGTAGTTCCCGATGAGTGGGTAAGCGAACGTCAGGACCTGCTCCTCGTAAGAGGGGTCGGTCAGACTCTCCTCGTACCCGGTGTATGCGGTCGTGAATACCAGTTCCCCGTGGGACGTACCCGGAGCGCGACAGCGTGCCTCCACGACACTGCCACCCTCCAACGCTACGTATGCGGCCGACATTACGAGATTCATACGGAATCCCGGTGTATAAACCTTGCTTTCGTAGCGAGATTACGAATTTCGTAATCATCAAGTGGTACCCCCGTCTATCCACACATCTCCATGGACGAACTGGACCGCGAAATCCTCTCCATCCTGCGCCGAGACGCCCGAAAGCCCTACACCGAAATCGCCGAGGAGGTCGGCACTTCCGAAGGGACCGTTCGCAATCGGGTCGAACGAATGACCGACGAGGGGGTCATCGAACGCTTCACGGTCGCCACCCGGACCGGTAACGTCAAAGCGATGATAGAACTCGACGTGGCGGTGGACGTGAACACCTCTGACCTCGGCGAGGACGTCGCCGACTGGGAGCAGGTGGACTTCGTTTGGCAGGTATCGGGCGAGGAGGACATCGTGTTGGTCGTGGACGCCGCCGACACCCAGAGCGTGAACCAACTGATTTCGAAGGCCCGCGAGTTGGAGGAAGTCGTCAACACCAAGACGCGCCTGATTCTGGACGAGAAACTGGGGTGATTGCCGGTCGTTAGTGGGGTCGGTTCGAATCTCGAAAGACGGTTCGATTCGAGCTAGAGACGTGTCTTTGTTTCTTAAAAGATTGTATATTGGGCCGAGACAATTGTAGTTGATTCTCTAAATCGCGCGGCGTCGTTCCGAGCGGAATCTGCCCGGACGACGAGCGCCGAGACGATTTCGGAACTCGAAACGACGGTGACGAGAGAGACACAAGAGATGTGAGTGAGACAACGGAAGTGCCGAGAAGCTAGCTTCAGGCTTGAACAAAGCCGTCTACCGCCCTGCTCCGCGACCGCACAGCACCGCAACCGCGGGCCACACCCTCCCCAACCGATTGCGGTCCTCGGCCTTCGGCCTGCGGTCCTCATCCCTCGCGCGGTTCGGCGCAGTCACAAGAGACACCGGCGGACAATCCGCGTCCGCCGAGCAGTCACTCGCTTCGCTCGTGACGACCGCGCCAGCACGCGCCGGGTCGAAAATCAGGAGCGCGCCGAACCGTCGGTATCTCGACCACCTGTCGTGATTACTCTTGGCCGAAAAAACGGAGAACTCGAAACCGAATCCTGAGCTATTCTGGGGCGTTGGAGACCGAGGAGCGTTTGCCTCAGTTACCCCGGCCCGGTCCGTCGTCGAAAGTGACCTCGGCGATGCGGGTGTTGTAGGGGTCCCGCTCCTCGGCCTCCGGCGGAATCTCGATGTCGGGCGAGTACTGGCTCACGGTCCAGAACGTCCCGGCCGAGGGGTCCACCGAGACGCCGTTGTAGTCGCCCCAGCGCAGGGGGTTGCCCGGCGTGCCGAAGCCCTCGCCGAAGTCGTAGTTCGATTCGCCGTCTTGGACGACCACCGAGTCCTCCAGTTGGCCCTGCGCGAAGTCGTCGGTCCGGCCCGCCACGACCGACTGGATGTAGGTGTCGGGTCCGCTGACGTTGTGGGCCATCACCATCGTGCCGTCGTCGGCCCCGACCGTCGGGATGTAGTAGGAGGTCCCGGCCTCGCCGTAGACCCCGCTCTGGACCACCGAGCGCGAGGCCACGTCGATTTCGTACCACCGAATCGCGGCCACCGCGGTGCCGTCGCCGTCCCAGTCGTACTGGATGGTGTGGGCGGTCCAGAGCGACCCGCCGTCCAAGTCGGCGTTCATCAGGCGCGTGCCGAGGGTGTCCACGAGGTCGGTCGCGTCGCCGCCCTTCTGGCGCGCTGGCGGCGGGAAACTGTAGGGAGCCACGTCGAGCGTGTAGCACTCCAGACTCGGGTCCTCGAGCGGGTCGGTCAACTCCCAGAGCGTCAGCGTCTCAGGGCTGGGGTCCGGGAAGGGGAAGTCGCTGTTCACCAGATAGTAGGTCTCGGACTCCCCGCCCGTGAACGGTTGGAGCGCGGGTTGGACCGTGAACGTCAACCCGTCGGAGTCCGGGTCGTTCATCTCGGTGAAGTGGTACGCCGTGACCTCCTGCCCGGCGTACATCGCAGACTTGTCGAGGGTGACCATCGTAATCTCGAACTCGGCCCCGAAGAAGTTCTGGGTCAGGTAGAGGGCGTCGTCGCCGACCCCGAGCGGCGGGTAGTCCACCAAGCCCTCGTTGTTCAGCGGCGGAATCCGGTAGACGTACCACTTGCCGTTGGGGTTGCTGGTCGCCGAGACGGCGATGACCCACCACCCCTGCGGCGGGCGACTGACCTGCTGGTCGGCGTACTCGCCCTCCTCCAAGGTCTCGCGGTCGATGACCTCGCCGTCGGTCGTGATGCCCGGTTCGTACTGGGTCGCCGAGACGACGAACCGGTCGGCGTCGCGGTCGTAGCGCGCTCGGGGGTCGAAGACGAACGGTTCGCCGTAGAAGAACCCGCCTTCCGGTTCCGGAATCACCGGCTTCCAGAGGCGTTCGAGCGGGACCTGATGCTCGATTTTCCCGGCCTGCTTGTTGAAGATAGCCACCTGCCGGTTGAGCGCGTGGACGAGTTTCCCGTTGCCCGCCGCGACCTGCGAGTCCGAGGGGACGCCGCCCCGCGTGCCGGAGGCGTTCACGCCGTCGTACTCGGTCAGTACGTCGAGGAGACCAGACTCGTCGGCGTTGGTCTCTCGGGACTCCTGCCGAGGAGGCTGTTCGCCCCCTGCGCTCCGGGCCGACTCTCGCAGGTCGGCCGCCGCCTCGCTGTTCGGCGTCGCCGCCCCGAGCGACCCGGTTTCGCCGCGGGCCTGCTCGGCGCGAATCTGACCGAAGTTGATGGTGTCGCCCGTGTACGTCCGCTCGAACGGACCCGACGCGCAGTCGTTCTGTGCGGTCGCTACCTCGCCGCCGAAGTTCAGGAGCGAGAGGCCGCCGATGCCGACACCGGTCGCCTGAAGCAGTTGGCGTCGGTCCATCGAGAGTCGGTCGTCGGTACTGGCCGAATCCTCGCCGTGCTGGCGCTTTTCGTCTTGTCTCATCGTCGTATCCGTCTTGATACTTGCCCGATTTCCTGTTAGTTAATTAGCTCCTACGCGCCACAGCAGACGGCGAACGAACGTGAAATTTTAAGGCAGAAAGCGTGTTACTCAATCGGAACCAGCCGAAAATAGAACTGCGAATGCGACCGAATCCCGGCGACAGAACCGCGACGACCAGATAGACTGCCGACCGAACCAAGCGGTCACTGCGGCGGTTTGCCCACGCCGGGGGTCTCGGTCTCTGCCCCGTCGGGTTGCTGGAGGTAC
This sequence comes from Halorussus lipolyticus, assembly GCF_029338375.1. Classification (NCBI taxonomy): domain Archaea; kingdom Methanobacteriati; phylum Methanobacteriota; class Halobacteria; order Halobacteriales; family Haladaptataceae; genus Halorussus; species Halorussus lipolyticus. The sequence continues at coordinate 1,753,936 of NZ_CP119804.1, forward strand.
CCCTTTCCCTCGTGAATCCGGCGGTAGAACAACCTGAGTGCCCGGTTGAACCGGCCGTAGTGGACCTCCGGTTCAACCCGGTCCTCTCGGATGGCCGAGACGATTGCTTCGGGCGAGAACTCGTCGGCGTCGATTCTGGTATAGGCCCGCCCGACCTCGACGGGGTAGTGAGCGTCGCTCCCGCCCACTAGCGGCAGGTCGTGAGTGTCGGCCAACTTCCGAACCCACTGCTCGGTCCGGGGGTGTTTGCCGTTGACCTCGATGGCGTCGAACTCGGCGTCCACCTCCCGGACCGTGCTGTTGCGATACGGATGGGCGATGATGGCCGCACACCCCCTGTCGTGGGCGAGTTCGACGGCCTCCTCGGGCGAGAGGACGCCGGGTTCGGTCCGAGTCGGCGGGTCCGGGCCGACCACGAGGACGTGGCCGTGGGTGGTCGTAATCTCGATGCCCGGAATCGTCCCGGCCACGTCGAACGACCGGTAGTAGTCGTGGTTCGTCAGCGCAACCCCGTCCAACCCACGGAGTCGCGCGGCCTCGGTCAGTAGTCGAACCCCCAGCGGGTCGTAGTACTCGGCGGCCCGGTCGTGCCCGTGGAAGAATCGGGTGTGAGAGTGTAAATCGACGGCGTACACGAGAACGTATAATAGCCGGTAGACCTTTGACTTTCTGCCCCCAACTAAGTGGTCACATGCCCGAGATTTGGGAGGGCTTGGCAGGGGACGAGGTGGGGACGGGCGACGAGGTGGTGGCCGACGAGGTGGTGGCCGACGGCGGCGTCCCGGACGACCGGGTTCTCGTTCTGAATCCCGTCAGCGGCGACGGCGACCACCGCGAGCGCGTCCGGAAGTTGGCCGACGAGGCCGGTTTCACCGTCTTGGAGACCCACTCGGCAGGTGAGGCCGTCACCTTCGGGCGACTCGCGGGTGAGGCCGGGGCGGACGTGGTGGCGGCCGCGGGCGGCGACGGTACCATCAACGAGGTCGTTCGGGGTCTCGATGCGGCCGACGCCTTCGAGGACGTGACCTTCGGCGTCGTCCCGACCGGGACGGGCAACAACTTCGCCGGGAATCTGGGAACCGAGGACATCAGACACGCTTTCGAGGTCCTGATGCGCGGCGAGCGCCGGCGCATCGACGTGGCGACCGCGGGCGACGACGAGTTGTTCGTCAACTCCTGCATCGCGGGACTGACCGCCGAGGCCAGCGCCTCGACGTCGCCCGAGATGAAGGACAGACTCGGCATGCTGGCCTACGTCGTCTCGGGCCTCCGGGCGGTTCGGGAGTTCGACGCGCTCCCGCTTTCGGTCGAGGCGGAGTGTCCCACCGACGCGGACGAGAAATCGTGGTCGGGCGAGGCGGTGATGGTGCTGGTCGGCAACGCCCGGCGGTTCCCGGCGGAGGGGCGCTCGCAGGCCAACTGCGAGGACGGCCTGCTGGAGGCGACCATCATCGAGCGAATGCCCTCGACGAACCTGTTGGAGGAGGCCGCGCTCCATCGACTGTTCGGCGACGAGACCGAACACGTCACCCGACTGCTGGCGTCGGAACTCCACATCGACGTGCGCCGGGACGAACCGGTCGGGTTCAGTTTCGACGGCGAGACCGGCGAGTACGACGCGCTGGCGATGGGGACCCGCCAGCAGGTGCTGGAGGTCTGTGTCGGCGACGACTACGAACCCAATCCGGAGTAAAAGCTACGTTTCGAGTCGATACCGGTAGGGCGACGACTCGATGATTGTCACGTCGCCGTGGCGGGCGCGCCGCCCGAGGACGGTGGCGACGCGGTGGGCGCTCTCGATTCGCTCGCCGCGGGCGTCAAGCAACTGGAGGATTTCGCGGGCGGTCAACGCCTCGTCGGGGTCGGCCTCGGCGAGGACGGTCCGAATTCGCTCGTACTCCCTCGCGCGTTGAGCCATGCGTCTACTCGTTTGTGGGGACGAGTGCTACTTAACCTTCAGTCAGACAAACGTAATTTTGGCGACAGGAGTGCGGGGTTGGACTCTCAGACCGCGCGGTCGTGCGGGCCGGAGAAATCGCGCTCGCTCCGGTACTGCTCGACAAACTCCGAGACGTCGAAGTCGAGCATCTCCTCCTCGAACTCGGTCATCGCGTCGTCGTTCTCGGCGTGACTGACGGCGTGTTCCATCAGTTCCACGATGAGTTCGACCACGATTTCGTGGAGACGCCGGGAGTCGAAGTCGGTCAGCCACACCAGCGCGTAGCCGACGTCTTGGTCGTCCTCGACGTTCTCGCTGACGACCTCGCCGGGGAACTCCTCCAGTACGACGCCCATGATGTGGGCCGTACCGAACTCGCCGAGGTCGTCGTCGGTCTCGACGGTCTCTCTGAGGACGTTCACGAGGAACTCGGGGACGAAGCGGGAGGGCGGATGGACGTCGGTCACGACCGCGTGGTTGTCGCCGCAGTCGCAGTCGTACTCACGCATCCCCATGTCGAGGTCGTGGACGTGTACTGACTCGCCGCAGGGGAGTTCGAGTTTCGCCCCGCGACCGCCCGGAACGCGCGGTTCTGCCATGCCACAGGATTGGGCTTTCGAGCGTTTAAAGGCCGCGAATCCGAGAGTGGTGAGTCGTTAGGTGGTCGTTGTCGAGTAGGCCTCATTATAGAAATAATTAGTTGTCTTAGAACACTACATGAGTTTCTCTAACATTTATCCATATTTGTTATCGGGATAGTCACGAACTGTCCTTACGAATCGTCCTCCTCCGGGGCGTGTAATCGCCCTCCTCCGGCGCGTGTGGGTGCGCGCAGAACTGCGCGCACCCTCGCGCGAGGGACGAGCGAACGACCGAACGAAGTGAGGAAGTGAGCGAGGAGGTTGGGGAGGTGTGAGGCCCGCGGTAGCGGTGTCGTGACTCGCTTCGCTCGTCAGGGTTCGCCAGAGCGTGTCTTTGTCGGTGGGGCAGACGCCTCCGTTCGAGTCTGAAGCTAGCTCCTCGTCGTTCCTCACGTTCGTCGTGCTGACTCGGGAGTAACCGATGAATCGAGACCGTCTCCGACCGATTCCGATGCAAAGGTTCACGTATCGGCGGGCGGCCAAGTAGCGTCACCGAAGATGGCGAAGCAAATCTGTATCTCCCGCGAAGCCTACGAACGATTGAAAACGCTCCGCCGGGACGGAGAGACCTTCACGGAGACCCTCCTCAGAGTAACCGACTAGGGCCAGTCGTCGCGCTGGTCCTCCTCGCCCGCCCCGGCCTCGTCGTCAGCGTCGTCGGCGAGTTGCCAGTCTGCGGCCTCGGCGGCCTCCTCGACGTCGAGGTACTCCCACTCGTTGGCTTCGGCGAGTTCGCGGTCCTCGTCGGTCGTGCCGACGAAGACGTGGCGGTCGGTGTCGAACTGCTCGCGGACGCTTTCGAGGCTCTCGCCTTTCCCCTTGGGGCCGGAGAAGAAGTCCTGTCGGATGCGGTTCTTCCGGGTGAAGTTCGTCACGACGTAGGTGGGCTTGTCCGAGACCACGCCGACGTACTGGCTCCACCGGCGGGCGTCGTCGAAGACTGCCTCGGGTGTCGCGGTCTCCTCCAGCGCCGAGAGTTCGAAGGCGAGAGTCATCTCGCCGCTTCCGTTCATATCTCCTTCTCGGCCCCTTTCGGCAAAAACGCCTTCGGTCCCGACTCCCGTCGCTCGGCGGCCAGCGTGCTGGCGCGCGTGAGACGACGGTCGGCGGAGTCGGCGGGGAACTCAGGCGAGTTCGACGCGGAGATACTCGGAGAACACGACCACTGGTTCGTCGGCGAATACCGATGCGATTTCCGGCGTGACTGCAATCGTCGCTCGCTCGTCGTACTCGGCCAGCAGTTGCTGGGCGCGGTCCGGTAACTCGTCGAAGTGCCGGACCGGGGTGCCGGCCGGCACTGTCGTCGTCCGACGGACGCGAAGGGTTCGCCCGTCCCTCTCGGTTCGTGGGGTCGTGTTCGAGGACATTATGCTACACGGTACCAAATGCCGTGGAGTATCTTAAAGCTTCTGCCGCCAGTAACCAACAGGTCGGGCGGATAGATATTCCTCTCGGGGAGAAATTGGAAAAGCAGACGGCGAGTCGAGCGTCGAGACGCCTCAGAAGCGGTAGCCTTCGTCCTCGTCGCCCAGCGAGCGCTCGGTGGTCTCCATCATCTCGTCGGCGAATTCCATCTCGTCGCGGGTGTCGGACTCCATCGTGGTCTGGTACTCCTTGATGCCGAGCGAGAGGATTTCTTCGAGGGCCTCTTGGCGGTCCACGAACTCCTCTTGGGTGACCAATTGGTCGATCTGCATGTCCACGTCGTCGGACAGCGAGATTTCGAGTTGGGGCATAGACTGCGCTAACGGTTCCAACTACAACAACGTTGGGTTGGGCCGCGGTTTTGCTCCGACGGGAGACGCGACAGCGCGAAACCACCCCGCCAGCGGCAAGCAGGACTTTGAGCGTTCGGCCCGTCGAGTCGTCCATGGCAAGCGTCCGCCACCATCTCGACGCAATCGCCGAGACTGCCGACGAAGCACTCAGCGAACGCTCGGGGTCGGCAGTCGAGGACCACGAGTACCGCGAGGCGCTCGAATCGATACGAAAGCTCGGAGGCGAATCGGCCGTGGACCGCCTCGCCGACGACATCGAGCGGTCGATTCGACAGACCGAAACGCTACCCCAAGCACAGTCGGTGCGGTCGCTCGGCAGAGACATCTGCGACGAAGAAGGGTACGAAATTCCGGCCGATTCGTGGTTCGCGCGGTGAGTCGGGCCGAGCGCTGAATCGGGCTTCGCGGACTACTGTTCCTGCGGAATCGCCAGTTCTTCGGGGTCGAAGTCCTTCTCCAGCAGGGTCTCTTTCTGGTCCGCGACTTCGGCCTCTTGGCGGATGAGGTCCTTGTACTTGCCCTGCGGGGCGATGTCGCCGATGAGGACGCCGCCGATGAGTTTGCCGTCCTTGAACGCGAGACGCCGCCACTCGGTGTCGCTGTACTTGCGCTCGCACTCGTCGTCACCCAGCGTCGGGAAGCCGAAGCTGAGGAAGGGGAAATCGAAGTGGGTGATGGAGTACGACGAGACCCAGCGGAAGGATTCGTCCTCGTCGTCGGCGACCATGTTCTTCGCCGCGATTTGGCCCTGCTCTTTCGCACTGCCCCACGAACCGTTCTGGGCGTACTCGTCGAGGATGGTGTCGTAGTACCGGGTGATGTCACCGGCCGCGTAGATGTCCTCGACGCTGGTCTGCATGTACTCGTCCACGACGATGCCGCTGTCCTCCTCGACGCCGGTACCCTGCAGGTACTCGGTGTTGAAGTTCAGGCCGATGGCGACGCCCACGAAGTCGCTGTCGTACTCCTCGCCGTTGGCGTCGATGGTGGAGACGACCCGACCGTCGTCGTCGGTCTCGAACTTCTCGACGCCGCTTTCGAGGACCGGCTCGACGCCCTTCTCCTCGAGAGCGTCGTGGATGATTTCGGCACCGTCGAGGCTCAGGCCGTAGCGCCACCAGCGGTTGCCACGCATGATGTACTTGGCGTCAACCTCTTGGGCGGCGCAGACCGCCGCGAGGTCGATGCCCAACAGGCCCGCGCCGACGACGACGCCTTGGTCGGCTTGGTCGGCGTTCTCCTGAATCTTCCGCGCGTCTTGGAAGGTCCAGAAGTGGTGGATGCCCTCGGCGTCGCTGTTGTCCACCGGAAGCTGAGTGGGGGTGCCGCCGGTCGCCACGAGGAGTTTATCGTACTCGAAGGTCCCGCTGTCGTGGGTGTGGACCTCGTGGGCGTCGGGGTCAACCTCGGTGACGAACGTGTTGAGTTCGAGGTCGATGTCCCGCTCGTCGTACCACTCCGGTTCGTGGATGGAGATGGGCGCTTCGGGGAGCTTTCCTTTTGCGAATTCCTTGATGAGAATCCGGTTGTACAGGGCCTCACCTTCGTCGGTGATGACCGATACGTCGGCGTCCGGGTCCTCCTCGCGGATGGTCTCCGCGGCGGAGCTTCCCGCAATCCCGTCACCGATAATCACGTACGACTCGCTCATAACCGAATCTTCATCTTCGGGGTTAAAGTCGGTTGCTATCTCCGAATCATGCCAGAGATTCACGAACAGACGAACTTTTGGGCGTCGCGTCCCAACCCCCGACCGATGAAGATAAACCAGAACGTCCGCCACTTCGCCTCCCGAAAGGCGCTGGAACTGCCGGTGGTCTCGGACCTCGTGAAGGACAAACTCGTGGACCTCCACACCCGCATCTTCCTCGAAAAGGCCGACGAGGACCAGCGCGAGGAGCGCAGAGAGCGCCTCGACGCCTTCTTCGACGCGACGATGGACACCTACCTCACTGCGCTACAGGAGGGCGCGCCCGAGGCCGAGGCCCGCGAAATCACCCACATTCAGGCCAACTTCGACTTCTACAACCACGGCTGGACCGAGATGATGGAGTTCCCGAGCGACGAACTCGACCAGCACTACGACCGCTACGCCGAGTTCTTCGACCGCCACGGCATCGCCATCGAGGACCCCCTCGGCGAGTTCATGCCCGCCGGTGGGATTCCAGACGCGCCCTCTACTCCAGAAAAGTTGGAGGAGCCAGAACATCCCTACGCCGAGGGCGGATTTGCCGACGACGTGTACGTGCAGGGACCTGACGGCGAGATTCAGGTCGGCGGACAAGACGAGCCTGCGGAAGTGGACGTGACGGACGCGCCCGGCGTGGACGAAGACGCCGAGGCCTGAAAACGAGTTTCTGTTACTCCGGACTCACGACCTGTTTCCGGCCCGCGATGCGGTCGGCACACTCGTAGCCCGCCACGATGCCGCCGTTTAGACTGCGCTCGGGGTACTGCGCGCGACTCGCCATTCCGGCGTAGTAGAGGCCGTCTGCGACCTCCTCGCCGAGGTCGTAGGGAATCACCATGTCGAGGTACCCGCGCTCGTAAATCGGGGCGGCGCGGGGGTTCTTGGCGAGGCGGAAGTCCGTCACGTGCGACCGGTCCCAGTCGGGGAACATGTCTTCGACGTGGCCGAGCCACAAGTCCTCGATTTCGTCTTGGTCCATCTGCCAGAGGTCTTCGTCGTAGTCTTGGATGTAGCTAGCGACGTACAGCAGGTGGTCGCCGCCGTAGTTCTCCGGCGGGATGTAGTTGGTGTGTTCGATGAGCGCGCCGAAGGGCGCGTCGTGGGCCACGTTGAGCCAGTAGGTGTCGGTCAGGGCCTCGTCCATCGTGACCAGCGCGCAGACCGCGCCTTGGAAGTCGATTTCGCAGGGGTGGCCCGTGAGGTCTTCGAGGACGTTGGGCATCGCCGCGACCACCACGTCGTCGACTTGGTGGGTCTCGGTGGTGGTGCCGCCGTCGGCGGCCTCGGCCTGCGCTTGCTCGGCGGGCGATTCGTCGCCGGCGACCTCCACCGTCATCTCGCTAACCGCGTCGTCTTCGAGGTCCAAGTCGGTGACGCGGGCGTTCGTGGTGATGTTCTCCCGGCCGACCTCCTCGACCAAGGCGTCGAGCAACTGCCCGAACCCGCCTTCGAGGTAGCCCAGCGGTTCGCCCCGGAGGAGGTCGCGCTCCCCGCGGAACTTGATGCGCCCGAGCAACCACGCCGCGCTCACGTCGTCTTTCCGGTCGCCGAACTTGGCGTCCAGCAGGGGTTCGAAAAAGCCCTCGTAGACGCCGTTGGTGGTGTGTTCGCGCAGGAAGTCCTCGATGGCCACGTCCTCGAAGTCCTCCAGATTCTCGTAGGTGTCGAACTTCGGCACCCCGCCGCGCACGTCGATTTCTTGGGTGAGCATCGTGAGGCGGAACTTGTCGTAGACGCTCATGTGGGGGTATGCCAGAATCTCCCACGGCTTGTCCATGGGGTAGACCGTCCCGTCCCAGTAGTAGGCGTTCTTGCCGATGGGCCACTCCAGATTCTGCTCCAGACCCAACTCGCCGATGAGGTCGATGATGGTCTCCTCGGAGGCCGAGAGGTGGTGATAGAACTTCTCCACTGGGTCGCCTGCCGTCTCGTAGACCGCCGCGAGACCGCCGATTTGGTCGCTGGCTTCGAATACCTGCACGTCGTGTCCATGCTGTTGGAGGCGGTAGGCGGCTGACAGACCCGCGATTCCCCCACCGACGACACCTTTCATACCCTTCCGTTCGCCACGCCGGGGCAAATGTCTTATTGAAGCCTCGCGGGTGTCGGTGGGTGGAGAGGTCGGGTGGAAAGTAGCAGTTAGCTGATTTCGGACGAGAAGAATCAGCGAGACAAGACGACATCTACGTCTACGAGTTCCCTCAGCGGCGGTTTGTCGAAGTCGTGTTTGTTGTGGGTGACGAAGGTGCCACCTTCCGCGTGGGCCGTCGCCACGTTCAGGAGGTCCGCCGGGTCGAGCGAGACGCCGTCTTCCCGTAGTCGCTCGTCGAGGTAGGCCGCTTCGAGTGCCGTCCGCGAAGTGAAATCCACGATTCGGTCGAGATGCGACGACAAGTGATTACGCGCCTGTTCCATCTCGGTACGGTTCTCGCACGACTTGTAGAACTCGAACGCGACGATGGCCGGAATCGTCCACTCGTCGGTGCTGTACTGCTGTAGATGCTCGACCACAACCGGGTCCGGGTCCGCTTGCCCCAACCGAACCAAAATGTCGTTATCGAGGACTATCATTCGTCGCGGCGTCCCGAGAGCGATTCGTTTAGCTCCTCGTGGGTGTCCCTGACGTTTTCTCGAAGGCCCCCATCATCGAACTCGCTCAGGAACCCGGCCATCTCCTCTACGTCCTTTTCGCTCCGACTCAACCGGTCGAGGAGGTCGTTGAAACTCTCGTCGTCTCGCTTCAAGTCCCGAAGTCGCTCTTTCACTTCGTCGGTCACTCGAATCGTACTCATGTGTATACATTGTGTACGCTCCGATGATGTTTCTTTCGCCGTTTCAGTTGCAGGACTCCACGTCTCTATCCGACGCCCTTTTTCAGCACCGACCGCGTAGCCCGGCGTATGACTCGATTCGACGCCGAAACCCCCGAGGAGCGCCAGAAACTGTTCGCCGAGGGCATCTCTGCCCACCGAGAGCGCGCCAGCGCCTTCGTCACCTTCGAGGCCGACGCCGACGCCTCTGCGCTCGATACCGACTCCTCCGAAGGCGACGAGGACGACCCGGACGAGGCTCCGCCGTGGGTCCAGTTCGGCGACGGGACGCTCAACCTCGACTGCACGGACGCCGAGTTAGACGAGTTGAAGTCGGTCCTCGGCGAGTTCCCGGCGTTCAAAATAGACGACATCATCCGGCCCGACGAGGCCGAGGGCATCAACGTCCGGGTGTCGGCGCTGGCCGACGCGAATCGCGTCTCGCAGTGCATCGAGCGCGTCTTCCGGGAAGTCTACGACCAACCCGACGAGTACCGGGTCTGGGTTACGGCCGTGTGACGCTGTTTCTGTAGTAAATCCCAGAGTTAGTGCCATGCTGTCTTCTGAGCGCCCGGTTCGGTCGCGCCGTGTCGGTACGGATTCAACAGTAGCCGAGACCGTGAACGCTTCTTGAAGCCCCGCCCGTCGGTTAGTCGGCCGAGCGTTCGCTGTTGGTTGGTGAGCCTGTTCCCGCGTGCTGGAACGCCGACGAGCGACGGTCTCCGAACGGGCCGAGAAACAGCTATCGCCAGTACAACAATATCTAGCGGTTTTTAGGAATGTATTACAAGGCTAAAAGAAATATAAAATCAGTCCATCTGGATATACGTCCGGGTCGTCCCCACGTCCTCGATTTCGTGAATCCCGGCGGTCACGATTTTCTGGAGACCCCGGACGGTCTCGGCCTCGATTTCGGCCACGATGTCGAAATCGCCCGCGACGACGTGGGCCTCCGTCACACCGTCTAACTCCCGGATGGCGGCCAGCGCGTCCTCGCTCGCTCCCGTTCCCGTGATTACCGTCGTGTAGGCGCGAACCATACCACGGGTACGACGAGCGAGCGGAAAGCGTTACTGCCGTGGTTGCTACTCCGGCGTCCGGGGCCTTTCGTGCGCGCCGCCACACGAGGTTTCCGTCCGGAGGTGCAATCACCGAGACATGAGTCTCGTCGCGGAGTTCGAAGTCCCGACCGAGGACTTCGCGCTACAGAGCGCGCTCGCGGCAATTCCGGAGATGCAGGTCGAGATGGAGCGACTCGCCACCCACAGCAGGGAGTGGGTGATGCCGTTCCTCTGGGCCTCCGGCGGCGACGTCGAGGAGTTCGCCTCGGCGCTGGACGGCGACCCGACGGTCGGAGACGTGAGCGTCCTCGACCGACTCGACGGCACGGCGTTGTACAAAGTCGAGTGGGCGGAGAACGTCGAGCGCCGCGTGGACGCGATGATAAACCAGCACGCTATCATCCAAGAGGCCGTCGCCGACCGCCAGTGGTTCCTCAAGTTGCGCTTCGTCGAGGAGGACCAACTCTCGGACTTCCGAGACCACTTCGGGTCGGACTTCGAACTCCGGCGGAAGTACCGGACCACCGAACCCAAGCACGGCGAGTTCGGCCTGACGCCCGAACAGCGCGAGACCCTCGTGCTGGCCTCCGAACTGGGCTACTTCGAGGTGCCTCGAAAGGCCACCGTCGAGGACATCGCCGACCGCCTCGACATCTCGGCCAACTCGGTTTCCCAGCGACTCCGGCGCGCCCACGACGCACTCGTTCGCAACACCTTGCTCGTCAACGGTCAGCGACGCGCCGAGTGATGGCATTAATATTGAGGCCGTGGCCTTATACCGACATTTTATCAAGTAGAGGTAGGATGGAATCCGAGAGACGAGACGCGACTGCGGTGACGACGAGTCGTCGCGCAACGGTTTTCGAGCAATCATGGGCGTAGCGACTACCTTCGAAGTCGCGGTCCCGGCATCGACGCTGGCGCTGGCGGAGACCTTCGAGCGCGAACCCGAGACCACGGTCCGAATGGAGCGCACCGTCGGCGGGAACGGCCAGCCCCGAGAGTACGTGTGGGTCTCCGGGGTCGAGGACGACCGCGCCGAGAAACTCCTCGGGACCGACCCGTCGGTGGTCGAGTCCCGGAAACTCGGCGAGAACGACGACGGCGAACTTTTCGAGGTCAGATTCGAGAGCGCCATCTGCGAGTTCACCGACGCCATCGCCGAGCGCGGCGGCGTGATTCTGCGCGCCACCGCTGGCGATGGCGTCTGGAACTTCCAACTCCGGTTCGCCGACCGGGGGAACATCGCCGACGTCTTCGACGACGAGTTCTCCAAGCGGTACGAGGCGACCGTCACCCGACTCTACGGGTCGAACGACGCCCCGTCTGCCCAGACCGGCGTGACCGACAAGCAACGCAAGGCGCTCTCGACCGCCTTCGAACTCGGCTACTACAGCGTCCCGCGAGACGTGGACCTCCGGACGGTCGGCGAGCGACTCGACATCTCCCGGCAGGCCGTCTCCGAGCGCCTGCGCCGGGGCCACGAACTGCTGGTCGGCGACTACCTCGGCAAGACCAGCGACGAGTGAAAAGTGAGACTGCGGGGTTTTTTCGACTGTTCAGGACTGCCAGTAGGCCGGGGTCAGCAGGACCAACACCGGCAGAATCTCCAACCGGCCGATCCACATCAGGAATACCATGAACAGTTTCGAGGTCCACGGGAAAGGCAGGTAGTTGTTCATCGGCCCGACCATGCCGAAGCCCGGACCCACGTTGCCGAGGGTCGCGGCCACCGCGCTCATCGCGTCGAGCGCGACGATGCTCGTCCCGGTGCGGGCCGCGTCGAGGTACACCAGCAGGCCTGCCACGAAGAAGATGACGAAGTACAGCAGGGTGAAGGCGTAGATGCCCCGGACCGCGCGCTCGTCCAGCGACCGGCCGCCGAGTCGAACCGGGCGGACCGCCTCGGGGTGGACCGTGGTGAACAACTCGCGCTTGAGGGACTTGAGGATGACCAGCCACCGCACGATTTTGACGGCACCGCCGGTCGAACCCGCCGACCCGCCGATGAACAGCGCCATGAACAGCACGTACTGGGCCGGAGTGCCCCACGTGTTGAAGTCCATGCTGGCGTACCCCGTGGTCGTCACGAGCGAGGCCACCTGAAACACCGCGTGGCGCGCCGCCTTCTCCAGATTCCCGGCGACGGGACCGACGACAGCGGACTCGGCCGTTCCGCCGACGAACAGCAGGAGCGCGAGGAGGCCCGAGAACACCGCCAGCACGCCGACGTAGAAGCGGAACTCGTGGTCCTCGCCGAAGACTTCGAGTTCGCCGTTCAGCGCGTGCCAGAACAGCGCGAAGTTGGTCCCCGCCGCCACCATGAACGGGATTATCAGCCACTGGACTGCGGCCGAGAACGCCTCGATGCTCCTCGCCGCCGGGGAGAACCCGCCGGTCGCCATCGTGGTGAACCCGTGGGCCACCGACTGGTAGAGGGTCATGTTCGGCGCGAGGCCGACGAGGTGGAGCGAGAACAGCAGGCCCATTTCGAGCGCGGTGATGCCCAGATACGCCTTCCAGAGCGCGCGGGCCGTCTCGGCGATGCGGGGCGTGAGCTTCTGGATGCCGGGACCGGGGGCCTCGGCGTCCATCAGTTGCGCACCACCCACCGAGAGTTCGGGCAGGATGGCGACTGCGAGGACGACGATGCCCATCCCACCGAGCCACTGGGTCTGCTGACGCCACATCATCAGCGCCCGAGAGTGGTCCTCGAAGCCGATGTTTGCCATCACGGTCGCTCCGGTCGTCGTGAACCCGCTCATCGTCTCGAACAGCGCGTTGACCGGGTGGGCGACCGTTCCCTCGCCCGCGATGACGTAGGGCGCGGCCCCGATTATCGAGACGCCGAGCCACGTCAGCGCGACCATCAGGAACCCCTCGCGCGCCCCGAGGTCCGGGTCGTCGTCCAACTGTTCGAGGCTCCACCCGACCGCGACGGCGAGCGCCATCGACGCGAGGAAGGTGGTTACGCCGTCGCCGTAGAAGATGGCGAGGACGAGCGGGAAGACCATCGCCACCGCTAGCCACTTGACGACCGTACCGACCAGACTGCAACTCGCTCGCCAGTCCACCCGCAAGTTCAGCATCGACTGAGCCATCCTATTATAAACCCATCATAACTGCGAAGTCACTTCTTCCAGCACGTCTCCCTCCACGAAGACGACCACGTGGTCCCCGGTTTGGATAACCGTGTCACCCCGCGGCACCACGAACTCCTCGTTTCTGGTAATCGCGCCGACTACGAACCCCTCGGGCATGTCGGCGACTGCCTCCCGGATGGGTCGGCCCACGAGCGCCGAGTCGCCGTCTACCTCGACTTCGAGGACCTCGGCCTTGTCGTTCTCGATGAGCGCGACGTTCTCGGTGTGGAGTTCGCGGGTGAACCGCGTAATCTCCTCGGCGGTGACCTCGCGGGGGTTGACGCCCACGTCCACGCCGACCGTCTCGAACAGGCTGACGTACTCGGTGGTCTCGACGATTGCGACAGTCCGGTGCGCGCCGAGTTGCTTGGCCAGCACCGAGACCAGCAGGTTCTTCTCGTCGCTTTCGAGCGCGGCGACCACGGCGTCGGCCTCGTCCACGTGTTCTCTGGCGAGGAACTCGGCGTCGGTCGCATCGTTCTCCATGACCACGGTGTTGGGCAACTCCTCGGCCAACTCTCGGGCCCGGTCGTGGTCCTGCTCGATGAGTCGGGGGTGGAGACCGCGCTCCTCCAGCAGACGGGCGGTGTGGTAGCCGATTTCGCTCCCGCCGATGATAACCAAGTCCTCGTTGTTGGAGGGCGTCTGGTTCGGCGCGAGTTCGCGGGCGAACTCTTGGACGCTTCCGGGACTCCCGATGACGACCACCCTGTCGCCGGCCCGGATGCGGGTGTTTCCGCGAGGAATCTCCACGTCACCGTTACGCAGGAGCGCCGCGAACGTCAGCGAGTCGAAGCGGTCGGCCTCGCTCACGGTCTGGTCGGCGACCGGACTCTCGTCGCCGACCTCGAACTCGGCCATCTGGACCGCGCCGCCCGCGAAGGGGTCTACGTCCCGCGCGGCGGGCAGGCCGATGACCCGAACGATGTCTTGGGCGGTCAGCAGATTCGAACAGACCATGAAGTCCACGCCGAAGGCCCGCTGGTCCTCGGCGTGTTGCCACGTTTCGAGGTAATCGACGTTTTTGACCCGCGCGATGGTGAACGGGTCGTCCACGGTCTTGGCGGTGCCGCAGGCCACCAGATTCGTCTCGTCTTCGTCGGTGCTGGCGATTATCATGTCGGCGTCGTCGATGCCGGCCTCCCGAAGCGTCGCAATCGAAGTTCCGTCGCCTTGGATGGCCAGCACGTCCTCGGAGTAGGTCAGGGCGTCCACTCGTTCGCCGTCCACGTCCACGACCACGACCTCGTGACTGTCCGCGAGGCTGGAGGCGATGGAGGAGCCGACCTCACCTGCGCCGATAATGATAACGCGCATCAGTAATCCTCCCTCATTCTTGGCGACTTTTGCGAGGCCCGCGGTATGACTATTTCCTTTCGTGCCCGCGACGGCGATTCGACCGGTCCGGTGGCGAGCGGACGCCGCACCACCGCTGGTCGCGGTTGGCTCGTGAGGACAGTCGGTCGGTCCTCGGCGTGGAGAGTCGGTCCTCGGCGACACAGAGAAACAAAAATGATTGCCAAGAATATAATTACAATTCAGAAAGAAATAATTATATAGCTAACGACGGCGGCCGCGGGCGTCACACGACCGCCGAGGAGCGGCGATTCAGAACGGGGGCGCGTTCGAGGAGACGAGCGACGACGCCTGCGCGTTCGAGACGCGCTTGGCCACCGAAGTCGGGAACCGGTTGGCGCTCCCGTTCACGACGAGGTTGTCGTAGAACAGGTCGAGGACGACGGGGTTCACCGCGTCGCCGTGACCGACGCCGACCCGCACGAGGAGCGCGTCGTCGCCGAACCGCTCGACCACGTTTCCGAAGGTCTCGCCGTCGTAGTCCTCCTCGATGGCGGTGTACTCGAACCACTGGCCCGACCCACTGCCGGTCATCCGGGACAGCACGTCGAAGGTGGTCCACCGTTCGGCGCTCCCGCCCGCGCCGACTGTCAGATACATCCCGTGGCGACCGTCATCGTTCTCGACCACCACGAACGTCTGGTCGGGCGCGATGCCCGTGTCGTCCGGTCCCGCGTAGTAGTCGTAGGTGAGGTCGGTCAACCCGCCCAGCGTCGTCTCGGCGTCTGGCGCGGCTATCGACGCCGCGTAATCGACCGTCGAGTTCCCGTCGGAGGTGACGTGAATCGGGTCGGGATGCGCGTCGTCGCGCACCTCGTCGGGCGCGGACTCGACTCGCGCGGCGTACTCGCCGTCGTCGTTGAGGTCGAACAGGGTGACTCCCGGCGAGAGCGACGTGTCCACCTGCTGGTTCGTCGCCCCGCGAGGAGTCTCCTCGGCGTTGCTCCCGACCGCACCGCCCTTCCTGCGACCATCACCGACCGCACCGCTGTTCCCGGCCGCCGTTCCACCCCCGGCCGCCCCCGCGACCAGCGCGCCGATGCCTTTCAAGACCGCCCGTCGCTCCCGATTCATGGTATCTGACACGACCTCCGCCCGCTTATGCTTACGGCCCGAATCGCCCACTGCGAGGAGGCCCACGACTAGCCGTCGATGTCGAGGGTCACCTTCAGCGGCCCGTCGGCGCTGTCGAACGCCAGCGACCCCGAGTACCGGTAGTCGTCCACCGGGTCCGGGTTGCCGCCTATCGACCCGCCGACCTTGCCCCGCACGACGTTGCCGTCGATTACGTCCACGCCGAGCGTCCCGGCTTGGGCACCCTTCTCGACCCGTCCGGAGACCCGGAACTTGTAGGCGACGCGCTCGCCTTTGGCCTCGATGCGGATTCTGTTCGGGAGTTGGCCGCCGCCGGTGTCGCCGCCGCTCGTCGTGTCCCGGAACAATTCGCCGTTGACGAACACCTTGCCCGGCCCGTCGAGTTCCAGACTCTCCGGGTCGCCGGTGAACAGCCAACTGTCGCACCGCCCCTCAGAGACCGCTCCTCTGGCGGAGCTTTCGCTGAGGATTTCGTCGTAACTGTCGCTCTCGTAGGTGCCGCCCCGCATCACCTCGCCGGTCACGCTGACCTCGTAACTGAACGTCTCGCTCCCGACTGCGCAGAACGTGATTTCGTTCTCGCCCGCGGCGCTCGCAGTCCCGGCGAGTCCCGCTCCGGCGAGGCCCGCGACAGCGGTCCCTTTCAGCACCGAGCGTCGGTCGATGCGTCCCTCGGTGGATTCTTCGCTCGTCTGTTCTCCGTCTCGCTGTGAGTCGTTCATTGGTTTCCCACCCCGGTTGACCCTGACGCCCGCCGACCGTTTGAACCCGGACGCTCGTCAACCCAGATTTGGCCGTCTTGTCACTGGATTAACCCAGATTCAATCGAGAAACGTCGCGTTTCCGAAATCAACGCCGGATGGAAGCCCCCGACGCCCGACCGCGCCGGGACCGGCCCGAACATCCTTTCGCAGGTGTAGCGACCGTCCTCCGGCGATTCACCGCCGCCAGTAGGAGGGCGAGAGGACGACGAGGACCGAGAGAATCTCTAATCGACCGATCCACATCAGAAATACCATGTAGAGTTTCGCCGGCCCCGAAAATCGGTTGAAGTTGTTCATGGGACCGACGATGCCGACGCCCGGCCCGACGTTGCCGAGGGTCGCAATCGACGCGCTCACCGATTCGATGGCCGAGATGTCGAGACCGATGCGGAGGCTGTCGAGGTAGATGAGTACCGACGAGAGGGCGAAGATGGAGATGAAAATCATCACGAACACCAAGACGCTACTCACCAAATCGTCGTCGGCCACGTCGTCGGCCACCCGGATTGGGCGAACCGCCTCGGGGTGAATCGACGTGAACACCTCGCGGGACATCGCCTTGCGGACGAGATACCAGCGAATTATCTTGATGGACCCGGCGGCCGAACCGGCCGACCCGCCGAGGAACATTGCGAACAGGAGCGCGAGTTGGGCCGATTGGTCCCACGTGTTGAAGTCCATGCTCGCGTACCCGGTGGTCGTGACGATGGCGACGGTCTGGAACACCGCCTGCCGGACCGAGTTTTCGAGCGCGCCAGCGAGCGGAGCGATATTCGTCGGTACTTCCGCGAGACCGACGCCCGAGAACAGCAGTATCGAAAAGAGGCCGCTCACGACGGCCATCACGAGGAGATACGTCCGGAACTCCACGTTGTCGGTCAGGCGTCGGAGTTCGCCCTTCGAGACGTACCAGAACAGCGCGAAGTTCGTCCCCGCGACGACCATGAAGAGGATGACCGCCCACTGAATCGCCGGGGAGAACGCCTCGACGCTTCGACCCTCGGGCGAGAATCCGCCGGTCGGGAGGGTGGTCAGCGCGTGGGCCACCGCGTTGTAGAAGTCCATGTTCGGCGCGACGCCCCACAGGTGAAGCCCGTAGTACACCAACACGGCGGCGAGCGTGAAGACGGCGTAGATTCCCCACAGCGCGCGGGCCGTGTCCTGAATCCGGGGCGTAAGCTTGTCGATGGAGAGGCCGGGAGACTCCTCTCTGATGACTTGGGCACCGCCGACTGAGAGTTCGGGGAGGATGGCGACCATCAGGACGAGTATCCCCATGCCGCCGAGCCACTGGGTCAACTGCCGCCACATGAGTATCGACCGGGAGTGGCGGTCGAACGAGATTTCCCCGAGGACGGTCGAACCGGTGGTCGTGAACCCGCTCATGCTCTCGAACAGCGCGTTGACCGGGTGGGCGACCGTTCCCTCGCCCGCGATGAGATACGGGAGCATTCCGACGAGCGGGACGACCAACCACGTGAGGCTGACGAACAGGAAGGCCTCGCGGTGGCCCAAGTCCGGTTCGTGTTGGAGCCGTTCGAGGGCCACCCCGAGTCCGACCATCACCCCCGACGTGACCAGAAACGGTACCACGTTCTCGCCGTAGTAGAGCGCGACGACGACCGGGAGAAGTAACGTTATCGACAAATACTTGAGCGTCGTTCCGACGAGCGCGAGACTCGATTTGTAGCCGATGTACTCCCCGAAATTCGAGTGCAAGAGTCCACTCGATGTTTCTAGAAGGTCGAAACCCATCAATCACATCTTATTTGGCTCGGTAATAAGGAGTTTGGCTCTCGATTCTCGCAGTGTCCGGCGACGCCTACTCGCCACGTGCGTCGCCCGGCCAACCACCTGCCGTGCAAACCCCTCGGAAATCGAGTCCCTACTCCTCGAACGACAGCGGTTCGGCGCGCTCCCACCGCGGCGCGAACGTTTCCCGAACGCCCGCCGCGAACTCGGGGTCTTTCATGTCTATCATGGCGAAGGCCTCGTCCGGATTGAGGGGGTTGGCCACCTCGATACAGACCTCCACGTCGTCGATGAGGTTGAACGTCCCTCGCAGACCCTCGGCGGTCCGCACCGCGAATCTGGGGTGGTCGGCGAACGTCTCAGCGTAGCGTTCGCCCACGCTCGGCGGGAGCGTCTCCACCACGTCCGGCGAGAGGAGCAGGGAGACCTCGACACCCCGGTCTAAGGCGGCTTCGAGGTGCTGAGCCACCAAGTCGCCCACGTCGCCGATGTCGAACTGGGCCGACGACCCGCCCGCGACCATCACGATTTGGTCGTCGGCCGCGTCGAGGCGCTCGACCAGCAGGTCCGTCGAGTCCTCGGGACCGACCGCGGCGGTCCAGAAGCCCTCCTCTACCGGGTCGCCCGCGTCGAGTTCGTCGGTGAGGTCCTCCACGATGGCCTCGTACTGGTCGGCTTGCTCCTCCAGTTCTTCGAGTTTGTCGTCCAGCAGACGATTCAGCGCCGTCTCGGGTTCGACCGCGACGTACTTCTTGGGCCGACTCGCGCTCTGGGAACGCGCGAGGTTGTGTGTCTCCAGACTGCTCAGTACGTCGTAAATGCGACCCATCGGCACGTCGCTCGCCCGCGACAACTCTTTGGCCGTTGTCGGCCCGGCGTCCAACAGGGACCGGTACGCTCTCGCCTCGTACTCAGAGAGGCCGAGGTCTCGTAAACTCGCCATATTGGGGCCAGACGCTCCCACCTCATAAACTCTCGGCTGGTTTGTTGTTGAAAGAGTGGAAAGTCGGTGAGGGCGGGGCGATGGACGGGCGCGTTCGAGAGATAAGACGATAAATACACATATAACGTAAAGATTATTATTTTCTAAAGAATTGCTTAGTTGTCTGTGTAGTCGCGGTCCGTGTTCTGAAACGAACGAAAAATGACTGTTCGTCGTCTTCGAGTTCGCTACTCGGTCAACTCGGCCACGCGCTCGCTCAACTCCTCGGGCGAGGAGACCGGCCCACTCCGTTCCCCATCGACCACGACGTAGGCCGCACCCTCGTCGTACTCAGCGCCCGAGACGCCCGGCAGGACGACCTTCTCGTGGTCGGCGACCCGCATCCCCGCGCGGTGGAGGTCCGACCCCGCCTCGTCGGCGACTTCGATGACAAGGGGGTCCCGGCAGAGTCGCGCCGCGGCGGTGGCGTAGGCCGCGACCTGCACGCCGAGGCGGTCGGCGGCGTCGGCGAACGCCGCGATAGCGTCCGCGGCGGCCTCGCGGTACTCGTCGTCGCCGGTCATGACGGCGAGGTCCACGAGCGCGTCGGCGATTTCGGCGTTGTGGTCCAGCGGTCGGAGCGGTCGGTCGAGGAGGCCCGGTCCCTCCCGAGGACCGTCAACAAAGGCCCCCGATTCGTCCGCGCCGTCGTCGCGCAGATTCGCCAGCGCGTAGTCGGCGACTTCGCGGGCGGCGTCCAGATATTTCTCGTCGCCCGTGACCTGCCGGGCGGTCGTGAGCGCACCCAACAGGTGGGCGTGGTCGGCCAGCAGACCGGACTCGCTGGTCTCGTCCTCGTCGCCGAACTCCTCGGCGTCGAAGTGCGTAATCTCGCCCTCCTCGACTAACTCCGACAGCACGTAGTCCAGCGCGCGCTCGGCGTACTGGCGGGCGCGGTCGTCGTCGGTGTAGGCCGAGAAGGTGAGCAGGGCGTCGGCGGCCATCGCGTTCCAGTCGGCGAACGCGGTCGGGTCCACCGCGGGCGCGTCGGCGGCCTCGCGGTCGGCCGGTTCGAGGGCATAGTAGGGCGGTTCGCCGTCGCTCTCGGCAGATTCGTCCGCGGCGTCGTCGTCGCCGACCTCCTCGCCGAGGCTGATGTCCTCGCCGATGGTGGCCCCGTCGCCGCCGTCGGGCAGGTCCGGCGAGTCGCCCGGCGCTTGGCTTCCGGCGAAGGCCTCACCGTTCCAGAGCGTCGTGGTCAGGTACTCGATGGTGCGCTCGGCCGGATTACGATAGGTCTCGTCGCCGGTGTAGAGGTAGGCGTTGGCGAACGCCCGAACCAGCGCGGCGTTGGTCGAGAGGAGTTTCTCGTGGTGGGCGTCGGACCAGTCTCTGCCCTCGGCGAACCGGAAGAACCCGCCGTCGTAGTCGTCGTAGAGGTGCTGGCTCACCGCCGAGAGGGTGGCCAGTCCCTGCTCGCGCTCTCGCTTCAGCGCGAACTCGACGGTCCGGGGCAGAGGGAACTTCTCGCTGTCGCCCCACCCGCCGTAGCTCTCGTCGAACTTGTCGCCCAACTGGCCCGCGACGAGGCGCTCGATTTCGGGCGATAGCTCCCCTGCTGGTGGGTCCTCGCGCAGGCTTCGGGGGATTCGGGCGGCGTCCTCGCCCTTGTGGGTCCAGAGGTCCCGGACGCGCTGGACGACTTGGCGCATCCCGTCGATGCCGAGGTAGGTCGAACCCGTCAGCAGGTCGCCGTCGGGCGTGCAGAAGACGTTCGACGGGAACCCGCCCATGTTGTACCGCTCCCGAACTCGGGGCTGGCGGTCGATGTCCACCCGGACCGGGACGAACGAGTCGTTGACGTTCGCGGCCACCATCGGGTTGCTGTAGGCCTCGCGGTCCATCTCGTGACACCACGAACACCACTCCGCGGAGAGCGAGAGAAGGACCGGTTTGTCGGCGTCTCGGGCCTCGGCGAAGGCCTCGTCGCCCCACTCGCGCCACTCGACTTTGGTCTCCTCGGCGCTGTCGTTCATGTGCCGGGGTTGGTGGCGGGTCGGGATGGGTCTTGCTATGTCGAAACGCGCGAGGGAACGACTGTTTCCCGACTGCGGCCCCGTCTGCTCCTGCGGTTCCGAGTCCGAGGGTCTTCGAAACCGCAATCACGCCGATTCTCCCGGTTATCGGTTACACGCACGCGCCGTACATTAAATTATAACTGTGAACCCAAAAACGCGAACCACTGCCTTCAGCGGGACGCTTACAATCACGCGCGCCTAAGACCCGAGCGTGCAGCAAGACCGGCTCCTGTTCGGACTCGCGGCGGTCCTCGCGGGCATCGCCACCCTCGAATTCGTGCTGGCGTTCGTCTACAGCCCCGCCCTGCTGGCCATCGCGGTTCCGTTCGGCGCGGCCGCCTATCTCATCTGGTATCAGGCCAGCGGGCGACTCCGCGAGCGCGTCGAATCCGGGCGCGCAGGGAGCTATCGCCGGCCAGACGGCGAGGCCGGCGGCTTCGGTGCCAGCGCGCGCGACTCGTTCTCCGAGAGCAGATTCGGCCGAGAGGCCCGACAGCGCCGCGCCAGAGCGGGCGGGGCGAGGACCGACGGCGCACGGGCCAGCGGTGCCCGAGCAGGCGGCGCTCGCACGGTGCAAAACTCCGGCCCGACCCCCGCCGAGGCCTACCGCGTCCTCGGCCTCGACACCGACGCCGACGCCGAGGAGGTCCGCCGGGCCTATCGCCAGAAGGTCAAGTCGGTCCACCCCGACCGGGAGTCCGGCGACGAAGACGAGTTCAAGCGCGTGAAGGAGGCCTACGAAGTGCTGGACGAGCGCAACTGAGGCGGTGCAATCGCGCGCCGGGGCAGACCATCACCAATCTTATTTGAACATATTTTTAAATATACCGACCACGACAGTTCGGGGATAAAGCCGACACTCGATGATGAATAATTAAGTGAACACATCACTAATCAAGGGACAGCGATGGAATACAGTCACCGCTACTACGCGTACCCAAGCGGCGAGGTAGCGGAGCGACTGAAACACCAACTAGACGCTCATCGCCAACTCTACAACCACGTCCGCTGGGACTACGAGAACAGCCCAGAGGACGACAAACCGTCTGAGTACGACCAGAACAACAAACTTCCCGAGTGGAAGCAACAGTGGCCGGTATTTAGTGAACTCCACTCGAAGGCCGCACAAGCCACCGTTGCACGATTCCACCGGAATCTGAGTTCCCTGAAAAAACTCAAGACCAATGGGCACAACGTCGGTTGGCTCAAACGGCAAGCACCTAGCGACTACCGAAGCGTCACGTACAATCAGTCCGGTTTCGACCTCGATGAAAAGAGGGGCCACGACAAGTATGCGTACGTGCGCTTCAGTAAGGTCGGCTGGGTCAAAATCCGGTACTCCCGACCGATTCCCGACCACGCCACTATCAAGGAAGCAACGTTCAAGAAAGAGCGAACCGGTGAATGGTTCGTCACGCTCAGTCTCGAAACCGACGAGGAACACACTCCCGCAAAACCCGACGTGGTCTCGCTTGATGCAAGCAACAGCGTCGGTATCGACCTCGGAATCCTCAACTACATCCACACGTCTGACGGCAAGACGGTGGATAGGCTCAACCTTGAAGACGAATACGAGCGTCTGCGCCGCGAGCAACGCAAGCTATCGCGGAAAGACCATGGGAGTCGGAACTATGAGAAGCAACGCGAGACGGTCGCCAAAGTCAAGCGGAAGATTCGTCGGAAGGTGCTGGATTACCAGCACAAGCTGACGACGTGGCTCGCCAAGAAGTACGACGCCGTCTTCGTGGAAGACCTCAACGTTGTTGGAATGCTTCAAGGAGATAGGAATGCGCGGAACAAGCAGGATGCGGCGTGGCGTCAATTCATCACCCTCCTCGAATACAAAGGCGACCTGTACGGGACCCACGTCGTACAAGTCGAAGCCCGTGGAACGACGAAGGAGTGCGCGAAGTGTGGTGTGGAGACGGCAAAGCCCATTTGGGTTCGGGAACACTCCTGTCCGGCATGTGAGTTTGAGACAGAGAGGGACGCGAACGCAGCGATGAACGTCCTGCAACGCGGTTTTTCTGAATTAGGGCTGGGATGGCCCGAATCAACGCCTGTGGAGACTGTGACCGCTACGGACACCGCTGATTTCCAGCGTGTGTCTGCAAGTCACGTCGTCGAAACAGGAAGCCTGCCCTCGTGAGAGCAGGAGTCCCCGCGCCACCGTGCGTGTGGTAACATTCAATACGGATGGGTTATAACACCTCGCTAACTTTCACCCCGCCATGTCACCGAGACCTCCCCAGTTCGGCGTCGTCGCGGTCGCAGTCGCCCTCCTCACAGCGACGGTCGTCCCGTGGGTCGCCGTCGGCACGGCGACGACTGCCGCGGCCAGCGGTTCGTTCGCCAAGAGTACCGTCTACGAGCAGACCGGCGACGTGGCGAACATCACCGTCAATACGAACAAGCCAGCGACGGTGAACCTCGGGTCGCCGAACACCAACTTCTGGCTTCAAGTGCAGGTCAGCGGCGGGAAGACGACGCTCCGACTCAACACGTTCAAGGCGGGCCAATCGAATCGCTACGGGCTCGAGGAGATGGTGTGGGCCGCCAGTGGCTCTGTCAAGGGTCGCCAACTCCGAACCCCCTCGATAGACGCGCCGCTGGAACCGGCCCAGTATCAGATGAACGTCACGGTAAAGGACCAAGAGAAGGACGTGGGCGCGCTGGTCGTCGAGGAGCGCGCGACCAACGACGTGACCGCTCGCATCGCGCCGGCGAAGACCGACGTGGCGGAGTTCAAGACGGCCGGTGACATGCGGTCGGCGACTGTCCCGCCGTGGAACGGGTCGGTCGCCCGCGGGGACTGGGCGCTGGTCTACGTCAACGCCACCGGCGTCAAGGGCGCGCTCTCGAAGGCGAAACTCGACGGCGACGGCGGAACGATGCGCGTCGATTTCGAGCAGACGAACCCGCCGATGAACGGCCGGGGCAACCAGTTCACCGGGGCGTCGATACAGCGCGTGTTCCTCGACGGAAACACCGAAGGGTTCTACCTCGCGGTGGACACCGGCGCGCACAGAATCGAGGCCGGCGACCGGTATCGAGTCGAGTTCACGATTCCGGAGGGGAGCGACCTCGCCGACGAGAAACAGAACGTCTCGACCACGCTCCGCATCGCGCCCCGCCGGGTTGACATCGAGGGCCCCCGCAACGGGCCACTGGTCGTGGAGGACAAGACCACGATTCGGGGCACCACGACGCTGACTCCGGGTTCGACCATCAACATCTCGGCGCGAGACGCCGACCTGCCGCCCTTCCACATGTCACAGACCGTCACCGTCTCGCCCAACCGGACCTTCGCAGTCGCGTTCGACTTCCGGGACATCGAACCCGGCCGGGAGTTCGAGATTCGGCTTCCGGACCAGAAGCGGGCGATTCCGGGACAGGTGAAGGCCGAGACCAAACCGACGACGACCCGGACGCCGAACACGACGACGACCGAGGACGCCGAACCGGAGAACCGGACCACGACGACGCGGACGACGACCACCGAAACGACCGCTGTGGGTCTCACGCAAGTCGGGATGGGCGAGACGCGGAAACCGCTGACTCAGCAGGCGAGCAAGAACGGGAGCGCGAACGCCACCGGCGGCGACAAGGGCGGGGGCCTCGTGCCGAGCGTGCCGGGATTCGGCCCGGTGACGAGTCTCCTCGCGGTGCTGGCGGCAGTGCTGTTGGCCGCCAGACGGCGGTAGCCGGTCCCGATGGCGTCCGACCTCCGTCCCGCGAGAAGGGTCCGATGTTTTTTATACGGGGACTGAGGATATGAACCCGAACACGGTTCCCCCGCGGTGAAACCATGCTACAGGGAATGGACCAGTCCGAATTCGGTCAGTTCGTTGCGGCCCTCTGGGAGCGTCAGGGCTGGCAGACACAGGTCAAGCAGGACGACGGGCGGACGTTCGTCGCAGTCCAGCGTCCCCAGTCCGGCGAGGAGGGCCTGCTCTGGGCGCGTCCCGGCGACGAGGAGGTCGGCGGGAAGGAAGTCCAGCAGTTCGCCAAACTCTGCCAACAGTACGAGGTGGACGAGTCGGCAATCGTCACCGCGGGAGTCCTCTCGGACCACGCCAAGAAGGTCGCGCAGGGGTCGCCCGTCGAACTCTTGGACGGCGAGGGCGTCGCCAAAATCCTGAAACAGAAGGGATGGACCGACCTCGCCGAGGAGTACGCCGGTGGCGGTTCGGGCGGCGGCGGCGGCGGCGACTCGCCGGTAGACCAAGCGAAGCAAATCGGCCAGCAGGTCTCCGCGAAGGTCTCGGACGCGCTCGGCGACACCAATCTTCCGTCCGCCGGAAAAATCCCGACCAAACCCCTCCTCGCCGTCGTCGTGCTGGTCGCAGTCCTCGGCGCGGGCGTGCTGGTCGGCCCCTCGATTCCTCTCCTCGGCGGCGGCGGTGGCGGCGCACCTATCGCCGCCGAGTCGGCCGCTCCGGCCAACAGCACCACGACACTCAGCGTGAGTTGGAACGCCCGCGTGACCGACGAAATCGACCCGAACGAGAGCGACACCAAATACTACGGCGCGCCGCGAGGCGAACAGTTCGTCCTCGTCAGGATGTCCATCAACAACACCGGCAACGGGACGGTGACGGTCAAACAGGCGAACTTCAAACTCCGGACCGAGAACCGGACCTACGGCTACCAACCGCTGACCGACCACGACGGCTTCGTGGACTTCCCCATCTCGTCGGGTCAGCGATACGTCGGGTGGACGGTCTTCGCGGTCCCGAAGGGAACGAGCGGGACGCTCGTCTACGAACAGAACGCGAGCGAACCGCCCGTCGCCGTCGAGTTCACGCACGACCCGGCCATCGCGGTCAACGTGACACAGCGGTAGGTCGGCGCGTTCGACGCTCGAATCGAGGACATTTTTGATTGCTAAACATATGTGTAGTTGTCTCAGAGACTCCTCTATAATTGTTGGCTGGCGTCAGATTCGGGCAATCGGTCGGCCCGAATCGGGGGGCACGAGGCGCGACGGTGGGGAAACGTGGGCGTTTGAAGCCGGGCAAGGCTTTTCTTTGCTCCGACCTAATCCGATGGTATGTGCCCTAACCGGGCCGCACTACAGCAAGCCCTCGAACGCGGCGAACAGGAGGGCGGAAGCGTGGAGTTCAAAGAGCGACTCACCCGCGACCTCCATCTGTCCGAGGGCCGGATGGAGAGTCTGGCGGCCCAACTCCGCCACCGCGTACTGTCGGGAGACGGCGAGGCCACCTACGTCGTCGGCGTCACGGACGACGGCGGCATCGCCGGCATCAGCCACGAGGACTTCTCCGAGTCGATGGATGTCCTCAGCCTGCTGGCCGAGGAGGCCGGCGCGCACATCGAGGACGTACAGACGTGGGGCATCGCCGACGACGGCTCTGCGACCGAGAAGGACGAGATGTTCGTGACCAACCGCGACACCGACGACGACGCGGATGGTCTCGTCGGCGTCGCCACGATTCGGGAGGGCGCGATGCTCGACACCGACAGCGAACACATCGTGGTCGGCACCGCGGGCCACGTGGACCACGGTAAGTCCACGCTGGTCGGCACGCTCGTCACCGGCCAGTCCGACGACGGCGAGGGCGGCACGCGGGGCTACCTCGACGTGCAACCCCACGAGGTCGAGCGGGGCCTCTCGGCCGACCTCTCCTACGGCGTCTACGGTTTCGACGGCGAGGGACCGGTCCGGATGGACAACCCCCACCGGAAGTCCGACCGGGCGCGGGTCGTCGAGGAGTCCGACCGACTGGTCTCGTTCGTGGACACCGTGGGTCACGAACCGTGGCTTCGGACGACGATTCGGGGACTGGTGGGCCAGAAGTTGGACTACGGCCTGCTGACGGTGGCCGCCGACGACGGCCCGACCAAGACGACGCGGGAGCATCTGGGCGTCCTGCTGGCCACCGAACTCCCGACGCTCGTCGCCATCACCAAGGCCGACGTCGTGGACGACGAGCGCGTGGCGGAGGTCGAGCGCGAAGTCGAGCGCCTCCTCCGGGACGTGGGCAAGACGCCCCTCCGCATCGAGCGCCACGGCATCGACGCCGCAATCGAGGAAATCGGCGACGACGTGGTGCCCGTCTTGACCACCAGCGCGGTCACGATGGAGGGGATGGACGCGCTGGACGAACTGTTCGAGCGCCTGCCCAAGACGACGGCGGACTCGGGCGACTTCCGGATGTACATCGACCGAACCTACTCGGTGACTGGGGTCGGCGCGGTGGCTTCCGGCACCATCATGTCCGGCGAAGTCGAGGCCGGCGACGAACTCCTGTTGGGACCGATGGCAGACGGCGCTTTCCGGGAGGTCGAAGTCCGGTCCATCGAGATGCACTACCACCGCGTGGACAAGGCCAAGGCGGGTCGCATCGTCGGCATCGCCTTGAAAGGGGTTCGGGAGTCGGACATCGAGCGCGGGATGGTCCTCCTGCCGAAGGACGCGAATCCCGACCCGGTTCGGGAGTTCGAGGCCGAAGTCGTCGTCCTCAACCACCCGACCCGCATCGGCGACGGCTACGAACCGGTCATCCACCTCGAAACCGTCAGCGAGGCCGCCCAGTTCCACCCCCACGAGGGCCAACTCCTGCCGGGCGACTCGGGCACCACTACGGTCCGGTTCAAGTTCCGACCCTACCTCGTCGAGGAGGGCCAGCGGTTCGTCTTCCGCGAGGGCCAGAGCAAGGGCGTCGGCACCGTGACCGACGTGAATCCGGGCGCGGACGACGCCGAGAGCGCCCGGTCCGACGACTAATCCGTGGACCGAGACCGTGTGGCCGACGTGGCCGCGAAACTCCTCGCCGGGGTTCTGTTCGCCCTGAGCGCCGTCGGCCTCGCGGTCGCAGTCCAAGACGGCGAGGGCCTCGTCTCGGCCGGGTTTGCGGTGTATCTGACGGGCCTCCTGCTCGCGGGCGTCCTCCGGGACGCCATCGACACTCGAAACTGGCAACTCGCGTTCTTCGCCGGCGTGGCGGTCTGGGGCGGGTACGAGTATCTGGTCGATGGGGACCTGTTTTCGCTGTTGCTGGCAGTCGTGGGCGTCGTGATGATTGGAGTAAATCTGTTGGACCTTCAGTAGTTACTCGTTTAGCGATCTACGAAATCTGCCAACGAGGAGAACGAATGATGCGGCTCCGGCTCTGGCTCACTCCCGTCCTCTGCCGGCACCCACACCGACCGTAGCCCCGCGGCGTGCGCCCCTGCCACGTCCGAGGACACCGAGTTCCCGACGTGCATCGCTCGGTCGGTCTCGACCCCCAACTCCGCCAGCGCGACATCGAAGGGTTCGGGGTCGGGCTTTGCGGGGGCGTCGTGGCCCCCGAACACCACCGTCTCGAAGTAGTCGGCCAACCCGGCCGACTCCAGTTTCGTGGTCTGCATCTCGGGCGGGCCGTTGGTCACGACGCCGAGAGGGTAGTCTCCAGCGAGGGCGTCGAGCGCGCTCTTTGCGCCGGGCAGGCGCTCGACTCGGGAGTGGTCGCGCTCGGCGGCGAAGGCGTCGGCGACCGCTCGGCCCTCTTTCGGGTCCCGGCCGCAGTCGTCGGCGATGGCGGCGAAGCAGTTCGCGCGGCCCTCCCGGATGGAGACGCCCGGCGCGAGGTGGTCCTCGAACCGAGCGAAGTACTCGTCTACGTCGAAAAAGGGGTCGTACCCGGCCGACTCGAACGCGAGCGAGAGGAGTTCGCCGGGCGAGCGCTCGTACTCCACGAGGGTCCCGTCGAGGTCGAACAGCACGGCGTCTACGTCGGCGAGCGGGTCGGTTGATTGGACAGCGAGTGAGTCGTCGGGGTCCGCGAGGTCGGTCATCGTGTCGGCGTTCGGACCGGTCGGACAAAAGTTGTCGCGTTCGCCCGAACGACGCTCGTCGGACGCTCGTCTGTCATCTGCGAGAAGTTTGGCGGGACGTGAGGCTAACCATTAAGTTGAGGCTGTGATAACTGAAACCGAATGGCTGGCGAAGATGTCAGCGAGGAGTCGAACGTACCGGACGACTCGCTGGGCGGGTGGCTCGACGCGAAGGCCGAGGAGCTAGGGGTGAGTCGAGACGAACTCCTCGCGCGCCTCCGGAAGGGTAATGCGCCCGAGCAGGTCGAGGCCGAAGCCTTCTCTGCGCTCCGGCGGGAGTTCGGCGAGCGCCTCTCGGCCACCCAAGAGGAGTTCGAGACCCAACTGGCCGAGGTCGAGGCCAACCTCGCAGAGACCGAGGACGACTTCGAGGGGAAGATTCAGGACCTGCGCGACCGGGTGGTGCAGGTCAAGCGCGAAACCGACGGGAAGGCCCCCGCCGACCACGCCCACCCCGACCTCGCCCAGCAGACCGAGACGGTCGCCGAGCAGGCCGACCGCCTCGCCGACGAACTCGACGGTCTCGCCGATACCGTCGCCGAGTTGGACGAGCAGGTCCAGACCGGGTTCGAGAACTACGAGGACGTCCTCGAATACCTGACCGACACGACCGACGACCTCGAAGCCAAACTCGAAACGCTGGCGGAGGTGACCGTCGAAATCCGGGACCACACCAAGAACCTGACCGCCCGCCACGCCTCGCGGGCGGCGGCTGACGAACTCGCCCACCTCGCCAACCGCCGGGGCGTCGAGTCGGCCGACTGCGGCCACTGCGGCGAGACGGTCCACATCGGCCTGCTGGCCGAACCCAAGTGTCCCCACTGCGCCAGCACCTTCAACGACGTCGAACCCAAGCAGGGCTTTTTCGGGTCGGCCCGACTGCTGGTGGGCGACCCGCCGGCGCTGGAGGGCGAGCGCGCCGACTGGGACGTTGAGAGCGTGATGAACACCGAAGGCAGGGACATCGGTGACGCCCTCGACAACATCGTGACGGAGGACGACGGATGAGCGACGAGCGCGACGAACCCCTCGCCGACCTCGCGGACGAGGTTCGGGAGCGAACCGGCGACCGACCGCCGGCAGAGCGACCGGATTCGTCCGAGGACCCACAAGCCTCCGAGCGCGAGGGACCGCTGGCCGACGTGGCCTCGGCGGTGGACGAGCGCCGGCGCAAGCGCCGCGAGGAGGCCGACGGGGCCGACGCCTTCGAGTCGGTCGAGGTCGGCGAACTCGACGGCGAGAAGCTCTGGGAGCAGTTGGCCGACGACGGCGACGGTCCGGCGGTCACGGTTCCGCCCGAGGAGGCCCAGTCCGAGACGACCGCATCGGGGGATTCGACGGCCGCTCCGACCGCGGCTAGCGTCGGCGGCGACCGAACCGCGGACGGCGACCGGGACGTGCGGACGATTCCCAAAGACACGTGTCACGGCTGTCCGCACTTCGGCGACCCGCCGGAAGTGGCCTGCACCCACGAGGGGACCGCGATTCTGGCGATGCCGGACACCGACCACTTCCGGGTCGCCGACTGCCCGATGGTCGCGGACGACGACGAGGACATCGGTGGCCTCGGCGTCGAGACCGACGACGCGCCCGAGACCGGTGGTTCGCCCGACGCCGCCGACGCGCTCGACGCCGGCGAGTAGCGCGTCGGCCGGTCGTCGCCAGTCGGCGGCCAGTCGTCCGGCAGACTCGCCCGGTGGTCCGCTGGGAGGTCACGCTCTGCTCGGCATCGGCGCTGGCGTGGCGGTGCTGGTGACAACCGGGATGAAGTTGGCCGAGTGGGGATGAGCGGGCCGCGGAAACGTTCCTGTTTTCTAAAGCAACTATTTTATTTCTTTAACATCACTATTTGATTTCCACTCCGGCTGATAGCCGCGGTTCGGTCGTGCGAACGCTCGGTTGACCAACCGTCAATGGGCGGCTTCGAAATCAGAATCACCGCCAGTTCTACGGTCCAAACACGCCATGTCACGGGAGAGCGATGGAACAAAGACCGACCACACCCAACGCCCCGGCATGCGCTGGAAGTTGTTCGCGGACCTCGCCGAGATTACCGGCGGAAAGGAAATCGAGGTCGAGGCCGACCCCGGCGAGACAGTCGGCGACGCGCTGGCCGCGCTGGTCGCCGAGCATCCCGACCTGAAAGACCGCATCCACGACGAGGAGGGCGACCTGCGCGACCACATCAACGTCCTGCGAAACGGGACCAACGTCCACGCCGAGGACGGCCTCGAAACCGAACTCGAATCGGGCGACGAACTCGCGCTGTTCCCGCCGGTCAGCGGTGGGTAGCCGGTCCGTTCCGACCCCCGAGTATCGACCGCCTGACGTGTCGGTAGACGGTCGCTTCCGGCCGGTAGGCCCGGCCTTCCGCGGTAGCCAGAAGTGCTTAACGTCGCGGACTACTACTTGTTTTGAGAATGGGGACGGGAGACGGGGAGACCGAACATCGCTCGCTCGACTCGCTGATACCGGGCGACCGCGAGTCGGCGAGTTCGCCGTACAAGCGGGTCCGCCAGTGGGTCCTCCTTCGAGGCAAGCGAATGTGGGTCGCGTTGGCGCTGTTGTCTGGCGTGTTGCTCGTCCTACTCGGAACCTCGCTCGTCCGACCGTGGAACCTGCAGGACCTCCTGCAAAACACCAGCACGGTCCAGACGCTGTTCAGCGCGCTCCTGAGCGGGTCGATTCTGCTGGTCTCCATCGTGGTCTCCATCAACTCCATCGTCCTCTCCGAAGAGATAACCGACATCGAGACCCAGCGCGAGCGCATCGACGCCTCGGTCCGCTACCGCGGCCAAATCGAGGAGTTCATCGAGTCGGACGTGAGTCCGGCCCGGCCCGCCGAGTTCCTGCGGTCGATTCTGAAGGTCGTGGACCGGCAGGCCGAGGGTATCGCGGCAATCGCCGAACAGGGCGACAACGACGAGTTCGCCGACGAGGCCAAAATCTTCTCCGAGGAGGTCTCGAAGGAGGCCGAGAAAGCGGGCGAAACCCTCTCCGGGTCGAACTTCGGGTCGTTCAAGGTCCTGCTGGCGGGCCTCGACTACGACTACTCGTGGCAACTCCACGTCGCTCGCCGGTTCAAGCGCAAGTACGGCCACTGCTTGAGCGACGACCAGCAGGCGGCCATCGACGACCTCGTGGAGACCCTGAAGGTGTTCGCCACCGGCCGGGAGTACTTCAAGTCGCTGTACTACAAGCGCGAGTTCTCCCGCCTGTCGGCCCGCCTGCTCTACGTCTCGCTCCCGACCATCGTCTACATCTCCTACGTGATGCTGGCGCTCCACTCGCCCGAGTTCGTCCCGACCGAGGAGATATGGCTGGTCTCCGAGAAGTTCAGCATGGCACCCCTGACGATGTTCGTCGCCTTCTCCTACACTATCGCGCTCGCTCCCTACGTCGTCCTCACGTCCTACGTCATCCGGGCGATGACCGTCACGCTCCAAACGCTGGCGTCCGGCCCGTTCGTCCTGCGCCAGAGCGACGAACTCGACGAGTTCGACTGGGAGGACGACGACATCGAAGTTTCGGACAAGAGCGTTCCGACGCCGAGCGACGGGATGCCGTCCGACGACCCCTCCGACGAGCGTCCTGCGGGCGACGATTAGCACCCGAGTGCAGAAGTTCAGCGCGTCAGGTCGGCCGCCAGCACGAAGTCGGGTTCGTCGGCGATTTCCACCCGACAGAACGCGGTGTCGCTGACGTACCGGACGCACTCGGGAATCAGGACGCGAGTCCGGTCTGCCCCCAATCCGGCGGCATCTCGTGCGATTGCACCGAACAGCGCATCGGCACTTTCTGGGTCGTCCCACGCGCCGACGCCGTACTCGGCCCACGTCTCGGTCTGCTCGCTCTCCTCGGCCTCGCGCTCGTACTCCCGGATTCGGTGGGCGAACCCGCGAGTCCCGTCGTCCTGCACGACGAACAGGCCGCCGTCGTCGGCCGCGTTCCGGAGGTCAGTTCGAGTCAGTTTCGAGAGCGCCCACGTCTCGTCGGGGTCCAGCGCGAGACCCCGGAGGTGGTCGCGGGCCTCGCTGTCGGTCCAGAACCGCCACGCCGCGTTGGGGTCGGCGGTCACGTCGAGCGCAGAACTGGCCGCCGAGTCGGGTTCCGGGTGTGCCCATCGGAACTCGGTCGCGGGGTCGTACCCCGTCGAGCGCGACTGGCCCAGTCCGGCGACGTTCCACGAGAAGACCATGTTCCGGGCGACGGTCGCGCCCTGCTCTCGCGCCCACTCGAACAGGTCGTCGGTGATGGCGACGCTGACTCCTCGCCCGCGGAAGTCGGGGTTGACGCGAATCCCCTGATTCCACGCCTCCCAGTCGGACAGCAGGACGGTCTGGGCGAGACCCGCGACTTCGCCATCGACCTCGGCGACCGCGGTGCGCTTGCCCTCGCCCGCTATCCAATCGTGGTAGATGTCGGGGATGTAGTCGCCGCCCTCGCGGTCGGGCCACGTGTTCTGGGTGAACGCCGCGATTTGGTCGTAGTCGTCAGGCCGGGCCTCGCGGACCTCGACGCCCGATTCTCTGCTCGCGCCCGTCATCTCACTCCCACGGGACCGACCGGTCGGTGATTTCGCCGGCGACGGGCGTCCGGACCGCCTTCTCGGGATTATCGCTGTTGGCCAGCGCCCACATCAGTTTGACCTTCGCGGTGCCGGGGAGCATGTCCTCGCCCTCCACGACGCCCGCGTCGAGCAGGTCCCGCCCGGTGTCGTACACCCGGTCGCAGACCCGCCCGTCGATGCACTGACTGGTCATGACGACCGTGGTGCCGTCCTCGACCAACTCGGCGATTCGGTCGGTCCACGCCGAGTGGACGTGACCCAGACCGGTACCTTCGAGGACCAGTCCTTCCTTGCCCTCGGCCACGTCGAGCGCCGACTCGTCCATGCCGGGGGTGAACTTCAGCAGTTCGACCTCGCTCTCCATCTCGGGCGCGAGCGAGAGGTCGGTCTCGCCGCGCTCGGCGTACGCTCGGCGGAAACTGACTTCGGCGTCGCCGCCGGCGTACTCGACCTCGCCGAGTGGCTTCGCGCCGACCGTCTCGAAGGCATCGCGCCGCGAGGTGTGATTCTTCCGGACGCGAGTGCCCCGGTGGAGCGCGCACACGTCGTCGGATTCGGTGGCGTGCATGCAGACCATGACCTCCGCAGAGTCGGCCTTGGCGGCCTCGACGGCGCAGACCGCGTTCATCACGTTGTCCGAGGAGGGCCGGTCGGCCGACCGCTGGCTTCCGGTGAACACGACCGGGACCGGCGTGTCGAGCATGAACGAGAGCGCGGAGGCGGTGAACTGCATCGTGTCGGTGCCGTGCATCACGACCACGCCGTCCGCGCCCTCCTCGATTTCCTCGTGGACGGCCTCGGCGAGGTCCCGCCACACGTCGGGAGTCATGTTCTCCGAGAGGATGTTGGCGACGACCCGGCCCCGGTAGTTGGCCCGGCCAGCGAGGTCCGGGACGGCCCGAAGCACGTCCTCGGCGTCGAACTGGGCCGTGACGGCACCGGTCCGGTAGTCCACCGTCGAGGCGATGGTCCCGCCGGTCGAGATGAGCGAGATGGTCGGCAGGTCGGAGTCGAACTCGACCGACGATTCGTCGTCGGTGTCGCCGCTCCCTACGTCGTACACGTCGCTTTCGAGTACGTCGACGTCGGCCTCGTCGCGGTCGATACCGACGTTGTATCCGCCCTCTAGCTTGACGACGAGGTTCTGGCTCGTCGAGGAGGGAAGCAGTACGCCCTCGTAGGTCTGGTCGGCCCGCTGGACGCGGACGCGGTCGCCGGGATTCATACTCCGGAGTACCGGCGCGCCGGACTTGAAACCATCTTTTCGCCGCGTGGGAAAGTTACTCTGCTCGCGTCGGTTTCCCGTCCGGTGGGAATCGCCTCGCGGGGTTATGTCCGCTCGTCGCCTACCCACACCTAGGAGGTGCAACTCATGACCACGAAACTGCAAGCGGTCCTCGTGGGCCTCGCCGGATTGATGCTCCTCGGCCTCGCGCTGACCGCGACGGCCGGCGCTCATCCCACCGACCTCGCCGAGGACCCCATCTCGACCGTCGGACACGTCGGCGACCACTTGGGATGGCACAACGACTGGGGAACCCACCAGCACGGCGACCACTGGACTGACCACCCGCACCACGACGGCGCTGGCGGTCATCACCACGACGAGGCTACCGGCCAGCACCACGGCGGGCACGGTCCTCGCGGTGAACACCACGGCGGCGCTCACCACGGCCGGTAACGCCGTTTCAGCGAGGGTCTGAAGCCAGTCTTTCGTCGCTTTCGCTTCTCGTCTTCGAGTGCCGACAACCTCAGGTTTATTTATATTTGTTTGGGACTTAATCGTGTTTTCTTAACGAATATAAATGAATGCGTAACGAGGAGAACGACCCATCCGAATCCGAACCCGCCCACGGGAAAGACCCATTACCTCCCGCGCCACACACTCCACCATGCCCCAGCGCTCCGACCAGCGCACCCGCGACTCGTTCGCGGACGACCTCACCGAGACCCTCCAAGACGATGCCGACGAGGACACGACCGAGGCCTCGTCGTTCGTCCAGCGCGCCCAGCACCGAGCGGCCAGTGTCTTCTCGCCGCGAGTGTTCCTCTACGCCCTCGTCCTGCTGGGCGGCGGGATGTTCGCGGGGAACGCCTTCATCCCGCTCCCGATTCTGGACAACCTCGCGGGACTGGTCGGCGTCTTCGCCGGTGCCTTCCTCCTCGGTCTGGTTGTCGAACGCTCGACCCTCCTCGAATCGGCCGCCGCGGGTGCAGTCGCCGCCGGACTGACCGCGCTACTGGGCAACCTCGCGCTGACGGCGTTCGGCGACGCCGGCGTCCCGCTAGCGATGTTCGGCGCGGGGACCGGCCTGCTGGCCGGCGCGCTCGGCGCGTACTTCGGCGGTGACCTCAGAAACGGACTGACCGCGGACATCTGACTACTTCTCCGCTAACGACCACTCGCCGTCCTCGTCGCGTTCCACGAAGCCACCGTCGGCCAGTTCCGACAGGCAAGCGTCTACGACGTGTTCGGGGGCCTCGACCGCACGGCTGATTTCGCCGACCGAGGACCCACCCCCGGCGACGGCCGACAGGACCTCGGCGTGGAGTCTGCTCTCGTCCTCGCCGTCGAGCGCGTCGCCGAGTCGGTTCTGCACGTCGGCGATTCTGCCGTGGACCCACCGCTGGGCCAGCGAGAGTTCGCGCTGGAGTTGCTGGAGTTCGTCCAACTCCTCGGCGAGGCCGGTCGCTTGCTCGACCGTCTCGTCGTCTTCGGCCCCGTCCTCAGCTTCCGTGCGCTCCTCGTCGTCGTCAGCGTCCGTTTCGTTCGTTTCGTCGGTCTCCTCGGCGTCGAGTTGGACGTTGAGTGAGAGGTAGCGCCACCTGCTCACGTCGAGGTTGGCGCTGGCCGGATAGGCGCTTTTCATCCCGAACTCGTAGGGCGAGACGCTGACCTCCAGTCGGAGATTGCGCGAGATGCTGAAGTACTTTCTGCGCTGGTCGTCGGTCCGACTCTCGATGAGGCCGGCGTCCTCCAGTTTCCGGAGATGGTCGATGACGGCCTTGGGGCTGACGCCGAGGTACTCGCTGATTTCGGTGACGTAGCAGGGCCGACGCGAGAGGAGTCGGAGGATGCGCCTGCGGTTCTCGTTGCCCAGAATGTCGAGTAGCTCGGCGGAGTCCATTCGCTATCGGGAGCTACGAATCGGGCACTCAAAAGCGTGTCTCTCGTCGGCCCCACGCGGGTCTCCTCCGAGGCGGCGACCTACGGGACCGCGACGTACTCGACGGCGTAGGTACCCGCTCCGAGAGCGTGGGAAACGCGGTCGAAGAAGTCCGGCGTCGTCGTCACGGCGGCGACCGACGAGACGACCTGCGAGGAGTCCTTTCCGAGGCCGATTCCGTTGCCGACGCCGTTGCCGGTCCCGGCGTCGTTGCCGGTGCCAGCGCCGCTTCCGTTACCGGGCGGCGTGCCCGGTCCGGTCTCGTTCGGGGGTGCAGTCCCGTTCGGTGGCGCGGTTCCGTTCGGGGGCGCGGTTCGGTTGTCCGAGCTATTGCCGGTGATCGGAGATTTGCCGGGGGCGTCCGAGTTGCCCGAGTTGCCGGGAGGACCCGACTCGCCGGAATTACCGGGCGGTCCGCCGGGGGCGCTCGCATTCGTGGCGTTCCCGACCGTCCCGTTACCGGCGTCGGCAGGTGGTCCCGTCTTGTCTTTCCCTTCGCCTGCCGCGCCGTTGCCGACGCCGTTCGCGTTTCCGTTACCGACGCCGTCGGGCGGACCGACCTCGGCGTTACCGACGGCGACGCCAGTCACGTTGCGCGCGACTGACGAGATTTCGGGGCCGGTCAGGTTGTCGGTCTCGGCCCGGAGGTCGTCGAGCGAATCGACGTTGGCGTTGGCGTTGGCCTGCGTCGCGCGGGCGGACGTGGTGTTTATCGCGGACTTGAGCGCGTTGATTTGGCCGACGAGTTGGCTGACTTTGGCCTTGTAGGCGACTTCGGAGATGTTGTCGGCCTCGCGCTCGTCGGCGAGTGCTTGCTTGCGCTGGCGGAGGTCTGCGAGTTCCGTGCGGAGTTCACCGGTCCGGCGCTCGACCAACTGAGCCTGTACCGACTGGTTTTCGGTGGCGTTGAACGCCGCGGCCCACATGCCGGTTTCGACCGCACCGTCGACCTCGGCGGCGCTCGACTGCATGAACGAGGAGATGTCTGCACCCAGCGTCGAGTTGTTAGTAGCGTTGGCGGCCGTCGGTCGCACGTCCTCAGCGGGGTCGTCGGACACCGCGACGCCGCCATTCGCGTCCGCACCGACGGTCGTCGCGCCCGCCGGAACGGCGGCGGTCAGCGCACCTCCGACGACGAACAGCGCCAACAAAACGGCTCGATAGGGGGTCATCAGTTGGCCCTTTAGCCCCGTGACTTAAAAAGGCCGACATTCGTTCGTTCTGTTCACAGAGCTATATGAAGCATTCAGGAGCCTGCTTAGAGTTTAAAATAGGAACAGATTACGTCTCGGTTCAACTACCTGAACGCGGGAGTCTGTCGAACCCGCGGGCCGCGGCGGCCACCGCGAGGACCGAGAGCGCGACGGTCGCTGTGGGGAGGAGAACGCCGGGTTCGTACCGGAGCGGCGGGTGAATTCCCAGCACGTAGTCGAGGGCGTCGTTGGCCAACAGTGCTGTCAGCGCCGTCGCCAGCGCGCCCCGAGTGGTCGCGCCGTAGAGCGGGAGGAGGTAGGCCTCGGCGACGAACCCGAGATGGGTCACGATGATGAACCAGTACGACCAGAAAGCGTCGGGGTTCCACGGCGGGCCGAAGTAGGCCCCGAAGCCGAGGTTCAGCGAGACGAACGTCCAGACGCCGTACTTGACCAGCCACGCGAACGCAAACGTGTGGAGGTAGGCCAGCGCGCGATTTCGGGGGGCCTCGCCGAGCGACCGGCCGAGGT
Source organism: Halorussus lipolyticus (assembly GCF_029338375.1). Classification (NCBI taxonomy): domain Archaea; kingdom Methanobacteriati; phylum Methanobacteriota; class Halobacteria; order Halobacteriales; family Haladaptataceae; genus Halorussus; species Halorussus lipolyticus. Next base: position 1,792,268 of record NZ_CP119804.1, read on the forward strand.
TCGGCAGGAGCGTCACCAGCGAGAGCGTCACCAGAAACAGCGCGGCGGGCGAGTCGGCGTAGAGCGGCCAGAGGTAGACCGGAACCTCGGGCAGGGTCTCGACGTAGAACTGGACGCCGACCAGCATCGCCAACACGTTGACCGCGACCAACCACGCGAGGTTCGGGCCGTCTTCGAGGTACCGACGCGCGTAGCGCTCCAACGTCGTCATACACGGCCACGGGAGCGCCAGCGACAAAGGTCTTCGCAGAACTGGGCGAGACTGGTGCGCATCGGGAGGAGAACGGATTTCATTTGCGAAAGAAAGAAGGAGATAGTTTAACGACCACACAACCTTCGTCTGCCGTGTTGAGCGCCACCGATGGGACACGGTGACCGCGAGCGAGTGCCGCCATCCGCTTTCAGTTGCTCATTTGCCTACTGCCCCTCACCCCGCCACAACCCTGAAACGTCGAAAGTTCTTAGAAGTGGACTTGCCCTACTATATAAAACTTTACGAAAGATTTATTTCTGTAGGTGGTATACGATACCATGTCTCATGTTCGAGGAGTTTTCGAGCGGCTACTACCTCGGTCGGCTTTACGTCGAACCGCACCGAGGCCAGCAACCGGCCATGCGCCGCGAGCAACACGAGCGAATCAACGAACAACTGTACGCCTCCGGAGAGGGCGTCGAACGCCTCGACAGTCCGCTCGTGATGAAAGTAGACAACCACCACGTCGCAGTCCACGGCGACGAGTCCGTTCCCGAGGGGACGCTGGCACTCCCCGAGGACCTCCTCGACGACACCCGCATCCGGAACCCGCCGACGCTCAAGGAGGTCCTGCTGGCGAAGGCCGACAGGGCGGCCCAACTCCTGCGGTATCAGGACCAAGCGCCCAGCGCGGGAATTTGACGGCGCGAACCGCGGGGTGACGGCGCGAGTCGCAGGGCCGGCGTCGTCTCCTCGGCTACTGCTAATTTTAGCGCGGCGAAAACAAATTTAAGCTCCGTGCCGTCTAGTCTTTCCCATGGCTAAGTCCGTCTTCGAGAGCGACAACTCCCTGACTTACACCGAGGTCCACGCCGCTATCCTCGGGGCGGTGGTCGGCGTCCTCGTCGGGTACGGCCACGGTATCGGTCGAACCACCGCCGCAGTCAGCCTCACCGTCACCTTCGTCGGCGTCGCTCTCGGAATCAAATACACCGGGAAGATTCCGGCCGCACAGCGGACCGTCCGGCGCGAACCGTGGTACGCCTTGGCGGCCCTGCTGGTCGGCGGAACGGTCGGTCTGGTCGCGGTCTGACACTCGCGTCGAGCAGAATCGAGCGCATCCCGTAGACTCCGGTCGAAGTCGTCCGAGACGACCGGAACTTACGGACGAGTCTCGATTCGGGTCCCGTGTTCGCGGTACTGCTCGTAGAGTTCGAGTCCCCACTCGACCGCTTGGTCGCCCCGGAGTTGGACGAACATCGAGACTTGTCGATTGTTGCTCAATGTCACGATACCGACCGACGGCGACAGGTCTCTGGCGACGTACAGTCGAATCGGAATCGTTCGGTCGGTTTCGTAGACGGTAGCGTTTTCGAGGATAGCGTCCAGCGTGTCGGGGACGTGGCGCTCCATCAACTCCACGTCCGTCTGTTCGAGAACGACGTCTGCGGTCATTTCGTTCGACCGGAATTTCGGGGCGAGTGCTTCCAGTTTCTCGGTGGAGATGATTGCGGGAGTACCGATGACGTGGTTGGCGTCTTTTATCCAGTCTACGAGCGTCTCAAAGGGTGCGTAGGGGTGGGCGCTCCCATCCACGATTTCGGCGTCCACGAGGGCCGAAAACGGCGGGTAATGGTCGTCCGGGAGGGCCTCTAGTAGGGGTTTCATGCTGTAGAACTGCGTCGTCACCCGATGCACGTAGCCGTAAAACTCGAACAGTTGCTCACCCAGCGAGGTGAGTTCGTACCCCTCGTTGGTTCGTCGGACGATGTCGTACTCGATGAGGTCCGTCGCCCAGTTGTACACCGTCGATTTCGAGACGCCCAGTTCGTTTGCGAGGTAGGGTTTGTACTTCGGTCCATCGTGGAGCATCCCGATGAGGTCCTCGGTTTTCGCTATCGTTTCTACCAAGTCGTCCGCCGTCGGCACACTGTCCTCGAACGAATTACCCCTCTTAGCCATAGTGATTTTTACTCTATTTTAGAGCCAGAAATTTATTTCCCCACAAGTCACCTTGCGAGGATGCAATATCGTTGTGCCCCAGTAATATTATTTCTTATTGTAGCAGAATTAAATATATTATTAAGTAGAATAAAATTATGGTTGGAATGGAAGAACGAAATTCCACATTCGATGCAGACGAGCGAAAAACGGGTCGGCGGTCGATACTCAAGGCCGGTGCAGCAGGCCTTGCGACGCTAGCGACCGGAAGCACCCTCGCGGCGGCCAACCGGTCGGACAAGGCCTCCGACGTTCACGTCGTCAAGGGGACGATGAACAACCCGGTCTCGGACAAACAGCGCAAGCAACTCCGCAAGCGAGCGGTCCGAGAGTACGAGCGCAACACCGGCGAAACGATGGACGGGATTCCGACGGTCGAACCCCGAGCGGCCCACGGACCGGGGGACTCGCCCGAAGACGGTCCCTCGTCTGAAAGTAGCATTGTCGCGTATGCGTACGGAATCGACGCCGACGGCGTTGCTCGCGGGTACATCGGCATGGCGGGCGAAGACCCAGCCGCCGAGACGAATGGTCGTGCGAAGGGGCTAATCCACAACCGCTTCGAGGACCGAGTGCGAGAGGTCTCCGCCGCGCTCGAAGCCTCCGACGACGACCTGAGTACCCAGGCTGAGTATGGGACCATCGACAACCTAGACGAACTGGAGGTTGCTTACGAGTTCCCACTAGACCACGCCGTCGACCCCCACGGCGTGATTAGTTCCACGAACTACTGGATTCAGGACACCGTCAACAGCGACGAGAGCACCATGCACGGATTCCACTCGGAGACGACCATCGAGCCGGGAGTCCGGTCCTTCAGCAGCAACTGGCAGAACGAAAGCGTGACGAGCAAACACCTCTGGAACCAGAGCGATATGGCGGAGTTCGAGGTCGACGACGGCTACTGGAAACCCGCAGGTCCCAGCGATGGCGGATCCTCGACCACGTCGATGAGCATCACTGCGAGCTTTAGTTTGACGGATATCGGCGTCTCGACAACCATGGGTTGGAGTCATACTGACCCCGCCATGGAACGAACCGACCTGTCCTCGACGTACAACGACAAATGCGGGTGGTATTGGGACGTCAACGACAAATGCGGTGAATCGGTTCGGCAGAGCACGCTCAGCATGCACCCGTCGAGTATGTGTGAGCAGACCGACTACGACTGTGCCATGGGACGACGCGATATCTGTAAGCTCGAACTCAAATCGACGTTCACCGACGGTAGTTGCGGCGACAACTACTGGCTGAAGTCGTCGGGCATGGCCCACAAAGAGTGTTAACACCGCGAGAATCCGCGGTTTTGCGGTCGAACTGACCACGCTACAGGTCCCACTCGCGGGACTGATTTTTTGCGACTGCGACCCATACTCAGTCTCGTCGTCTGAGAAACGTATATCTCGGTCGCGGTCGTACCCCGGTCGCATGCCTCCTCGGGTCGCCATCGCCTACCCCGCTTCGGGCGGCAACCCGACGAAACACGACCTTTTCGCGTCGCTCTCGTGAGCGACCGTGAGTCCTCTCGACCATAGCTGTTTATTGATTATATTAGATTACAGATTATTATTGCAGGGATGTAAAGAATCGCAGTGGTCTGCAGGACCGTGCATATACTATCCACAGACATATTATATTAATTGTAGTATGGAAGAAGCTGATAAATACGATGGAAGCGAACAACAGACTGGCCGACGAGACGTTCTCAAGGCCGGTGTAGCAGGCCTTGCGACACTAGCGACTGGGAGTACCCTCGCGGCGGCTAACCGGTCGGACAAAGCCTCCGACGTTCACGCCGCCAAAGGAACCGTGGATAATCCGGTCTCGGACAAACGACGCAAACAGCTTCGCAAACGAGCAGTCGCCGAGTACGAGCGCAACACCGGCGAAACCTTGGACGGGATTCCGGCGGCCCGACCCGGAGCGACCGACGGAGACAGCGACTCGCCCGAAGACAGCGAAGTCGTCGCGTACGCGTACGGAATCGACGCCGACGGCGTTGCTCACGGGTACATCGGGATGGCCGGCGAAGCCAGAGCCGCCGAGTCGAAGGGTCGTGCAGAGGGGCTAATCCACAACCGCTTCGAGGACCAAGTACAAGACATCTCCGCCGCGCTCGAAGCCTCAGACGACGACCTGACCACCCAGAGTGCGGGGACCATCTCGGGACTGAACGATATGGAAGTTATTTACAACACTACCCTAGATAACGCCGTCGACCCCTACGGCAAGATCAGTTCCACGTACCACTGGGTTCAGGACACCGAGTACGACGACCAAGGGACTCTGCACGGATTCCACTCGCCGATGACCATCGAACCGGGATACCAAGTCTACGGTAGTAACTGGCAAAACGAAGCCGCGTGGAACAGACACTACTGGAACCAGAACGACATGGCGTGGCAGGATGTCGACAGCGGCTACTGGAAGCCCGCAGGTCCCAGCGGCGGAAGCACGAGTACCTCGTACAGCATCAGCGTGATAACCGATTGGATGGACTCATACACAGGCCTCGCTTGGAGCTACAGTGAACCTTCCTTGGAGCGAGTCGACCAGTCCTCGGTGTACAACGACTACTGCGAGTGGGAGTGGAACGTCACGGACCAATGTGGTAGCCAAGTTCGGCAGAGTACACTCGGCATGCAACCGTCGAGCGTGTGTAACATGGAGGACTACGACTGTGCCATGGGACAACGCGATGTTGGTACGGTCGAACTCAAAGGGACGTTCACCGATGGGAGTTGCGGCGATACCCACTGGCTGAAGTCTTCGGTCTCCTTGTATAAGGAGTGCTAACGCCGCAAAAATACCGAACTCGAAACACCCTCGGTCCACCCATTTTTGGACCGTTTTCAGCGTCTGGCGGACCCGAGTTAGCGGCCCCACTCGCGGGACTGCTTTTTCCGCGACCCCACGGACTCCACGTCGAGGGGTTCCTCGCGGGCCGCGAGCGCTTCGAGGGCGGCCTCGGCGCTGGCCTCGGTCGAGAAGTAGGTGATGTCCTCCTCGACGGCGGCCTCCAGTGCGTCGCGGTTCCGGGTCACCAGCAGGTCCACCTCGCCGCGCTGAATCGCGGTTTCGAGGTCCTCGAAGGTTTCGAGGTCGTAGTAGTCGCCGAAGCCATCGACTTCCAAGTCCACGACTGCGGTGCCCTCGTCGGGGAGGGGCGACCCGGCGGCGTCTTGGGCCTTGTCGTAGGCCTTGCCGAATGTTTCGGCGGTGCCCATGACTTCGCCGGTCGATTTCATCTCCGGGCCGAGGCGGGGGTCGCTCCCCGGCAGGCGGTCGAAGGGCAGGACGACTTCCTTGACGCTGACCTTCTCGGGGACCTGCTCGTCGGCCTCCAACTCCGCCAGCGTGTCGCCCGCCATCACCTTCGCGGCGAGTTTGGCGATGGGGACGCCGGTGGCCTTCGAGACGAACGGGACGGTCCGCGACGAGCGCGGGTTGGCCTCCAGCACGTAGACCTCACCGTCTTGCACGGCCAACTGGACGTTCATCAGACCGACCGTATCCAGCGCGTCAGCGATGTCTGCCACGACTTCGCGGACCCGACCGAGCGTCTCGTCGTCCAGCGCGCGGGTCGGAATCATGCAGGCCGAGTCGCCGGAGTGGACCCCGGCACTCTCGACGTGTTCCATGATTCCGCCGATGAGTACGTCCTCGCCGTCAGCCACGGCGTCAACGTCCAACTCGACCGCATCCGCGAGGAACTCGTCGATGAGGATGGGCTTGTCGGGCGAGACTCTGACGGCCTCCTCCATGTACGTCTTCAGTTCGTCGTCGTCGTGAACCACGTCCATCGCGCGTCCGCCGAGGACGTAGGAGGGCCGGACCAGTACCGGGTAGCCGATGTCGTGGGCCAGTTCGAGGGCTTCGTCCTCGCTAGTCGCAGAGCCGCCTTCCGGCTGGCTAATCCCGAGGTCGTCCATCAGGCGGTTGAACCGGTCGCGGTCCTCGGCGAGGTCCATCGCCTCGACCGAGGTGCCCAGAATCTCGCAGTCGAGGTCCCGGCGCGCGAGTTCGTCTTCGAGGGGTTCGCCGATGTCCACCGAGGTCTGGCCGCCGAACTGGACCATCACGCCGTCGGCGTTGGTGGCCTCGATGACGTCGGCGACCTCCTCGGCGGTAATCGGCTCGAAGAACAGACCGTCGGAGGTGTCGTAGTCGGTCGAGACCGTCTCGGGGTTGTTGTTCACGACGTGGGCCTCGATGCCGGCCTCCCGCAAGGCGCGGACCGCGTGGACCGAGCAGTAGTCGAACTCGACGCCCTGCCCGATGCGGATGGGACCGCCGCCGACCACGACGACGCTCTCGACATCCCGGTTCACTTGCACCTCGTCTCTGCCGAGGCCAGCGCCGGGTCTGCGCGACGAGTAGTAGTATGGCGTAGAGGCCGCGAACTCGCCGGCGCAGGTGTCCACCTGCTTGAAGTCGCGGGAGGGCGCGGCCGACTCCACGTCGTCTATCACACTCGCGCCGCCGCGGGGGTTCCGGGGTGCGGCGTCGGCGGTGCGCTCGGTCTCGCCGCCAGCGACCGCGGCGACCTGCTGGTTGGTGAACCCGGTTTCCGCCGCCTGCTCGAACTCGCCGTTCTGCGCTGAGACGGCGGCGTCGGCGACGTTCTCGTAGCGCTCGACGTACCACTCCTCGATGCCGGTGAGGTCCACCACGTCGGAGACGGTGTAGCCGCGCTCGAACGCCTCGAACATCGCGTAGGGCCGACTCGGCGTCGGGGCTTCGAGGTAGTCGGTTTCGAGGGTCTGGTCGTCCACCTCGTCCCAGTCCACGTCGGGGTCGAACTCCGACGAGCGCAGGGCTTTGAGGAGGGACTCCTCGAAGGTCCGGCCGATGGCCATCGCCTCCCCGGTGGACTTCATCGCAGTCCCCAGCTCGAAGTCCACGTCGGGGAACTTGTCTTCGGGCCAGCGCGGGACCTTCGTGACCACGTAGTCGATTGCTGGCTCGAAGGCCGCGGTGGTCTGGCCCGTAATCTCGTTCTCGATTTCGTGGAGGCGCTTGCCGAGGGCCACTTTCGCGGTGACTCTGGCGATGGGGTAGCCGGTCGCTTTGGAAGCGAGTGCGGAGGACCGGGAGACGCGGGGGTTGACCTCCACGACGCGGTACTCCCCGCCGGGGGTGCCGTCGTCGCGCCACGCGAACTGGATGTTGCATCCGCCCTGAATCCCCAAGTCGCGGATTACTTCGAGGGCCGTGTCGCGCATCACCTGATGGCCGTCGTCGGGGATGACCTGCGAGGGCGTGACGACCGTGGACTCGCCGGTGTGGATGCCCATCGGGTCGATGTTCTCCATGTTGCAGATGATGATACAGGAGTCCCCGGCGTCCCGCATCACCTCGTATTCGAGTTCCACCCACCCAGAGATGGACTCGGTAATCAGGACCTCGCTGTTGCGCGAGAGGCGCAGACCCTTCCGGACGCGAGTCAGGAGTTCGTCCATCTCCTCGACCACGCCGGACCCCGACCCGCCGAGGGTGTAGGTCGTCCGGGCGATGACGGGCAGGCCGCCGACCTCGTCGACCGCAGACTCGACCCGCTCCCGAAGGTCGTCCTCGGTCAGTTCCGCGACGGCCTCGCTCTCGTCCAGCGAGATGGTGGTCGAGCGCGCGACCGGTTGGTCGAGTTCGTGCATCCGCTGGCGGAACAGGTCGCGGTCCTCGGTGGCGTAGATGGTGTCGAGGGGGGTGCCCATGATTTCCACGTCGTGTTCGTCCAGCACGCCCTCCTCGGAGAGTCGCGCGGTGACGTTCAGGCCGGTCTGGCCCCCGAGACCGGCGATAACGCCGTCCGGGTCCTCCTTCCGGATGATTTCGGCGATGGCCTCGGTCGTGATTGGCTCGATGTACACCTCGTCTGCCATCTCCGGGTCGGTCATGATGGTCGCCGGGTTGGAGTTAACCAGCACGACCCGCGCGCCCTCCTCCTGTAGTGCGCGGCAGGCCTGCGCCCCCGAGTAGTCGAACTCCGCGGCCTGTCCGATTTGAATCGGTCCGCTTCCGATGAGCAGAATGGTCCGTCCGTCGCCTGCGGTCTCCTCGGTCATCTGTTGGTAGACCGAAGTTCGCTCATCGTAATAAATCCGACGATAGATTACGACTTGCGAAATTGAATTTCGAAATTCGGAATCAGTCGGCACGCCCCGGAAAAATACCGCGTCAGAGCGCCGAACCGACCGAGGAGGACGCTGGCACGCGCAGAACTATGCGCACCAGCGCGGACGCTCGGAGAACCAACCACCAGCAGACGCCCGGCCAGACAAACCACGGGGCGGGATGAAGGGGCCGGCCGGTCGCGTTCAGTTTTAGTCGCTGAGTGACCCCTATCGACGCGGGCGATGCGGAGAGCGTCGATATGTCACTCAGCGACCGCGACCGGGCGGGGGCTTCAAGAAGACATCATCACCCCGATTCTACGGTTCGTGGTTGTAGTCACAACGAGATGAACGAGAGGACAAGCCGAAATCCAGCTTCCACGATAACTTATCCCACCAGAACACCAACCTAACGCCCAGTGCCCACTATCGCCATCCCGGACTCCATCAGAGACGAACTCCTCGCTCACGCACGCGAAGAAGCACCTACCGAAGCCTGCGGCATTCTCGCAGGCACTCGCATCGAACGCGACGACGACGCCGAACACCGAGTCCTCGAACACCACCCGGCCGAGAACGTCGCCGGAACTCCTCGGACGCGGTACGAAATCGACCCCCGCGAGCAGTTGGAACTGATGGAGGCCGTCGAGGACGCGGGCCGAGAGGTCGTCGGGTTCTACCACTCCCACCCGCGAGGACCCGCGGGACCGAGCGAAACCGACGCCGCGCAGGCGACGTGGCCCGGACGGTCCTACGTGATTGTCGCTCTGGGTGATGGGGTTTCGGTGGGGTCGTGGCGCTGGACGGGTGCGGAGTTCGTCGACGAATCCGTGGTCTCGGAGGAGTAGCCTCCAGTAAAATTACTCTTCGGTGGGGCTGACTTCCACGGCGACGACGGCCGCCACGTCGGCGTCCACTACCTCGTCGGCGTGGGACGGGTAGTCGTACTCTATGCTGATGACGGTGTACGCCTCGTCGGACATCACGTACTCCGGGCCGTCGCTCCCGGCGACGATTCGGCCGAAGGTCACTCGCTCTCCGACAGAGGGAAGCGGTAGTTCTGGCGCGACACGCTGTGCGATGACCGTCCCGGACGGGTCGATGAAATTGACGATTGTATCAGCGTCGTCGGGAATGTCGGTAGAGTCTATGTCTGTTCCTCGCATGGTTCACGCATCGGGGAGTGCGCCCGACGAGCCTTCCGTTCCACTTTTGCGCTGGAGTGCGTTCGAGGTCGTCTGTTCGACCCGCTTGCTGGCGACCGAGTTGTTGATCGGTGGCCGAGTTCCCGTCGCATCGTCCGACGGTTTTAGCTCCGGGTCGTCAGGGTCGGCCGCAGTCGGATGCCGGTCAAGGAGGTCCTCCTTGCCCTCAACGAAATCGTGTATTGACTCGACCGCTAACTCCCCGAGTGGGGTCACGATGTAGTACGAGTAGTAACCGTCACTACCTTTGTGACTACGTTTTCGGTTCTTGACCAAGCTAACATCTGATAGTTTGTTGATGTGATAGTGGACTGCATTTTTCTCCATCTCTAGTGTCTCCGCCAAACTGGTCGGACTCACTTCGCCCTGTTCGCTGAGCGTATTTAGGATTCGGAATCCCGTCTCGGTGGTGGCTTGATGGAGCATATCGAGGTACTGGCTAAGGTCGTCCAACGAGTCGGTATCCGTCATCTGTTCGACCTCCCGATTTGGATGCTTCATCTGTCCGACCTCCCGATTTGGATGCTTTTCGGTCGCTTTAAGAGCGATAGAGCCTGTTTCCGTGACTGTTCTCGGCGGATGGAACGACCGGCGTTCTCCGCAGAAATATCGCCGGTTCGTGCGCGTCTCTCTCCAGTGAACATGGTTGTAGGTTGTTCACCCACGACATCAGATGCGATGACACTCGCTGTCCGGTCGCGGGCGGGGTACCCGGAGTTGTTTCGGTTCCGGGGAATCTGTCGTCCGTTACTGGCATGTATGAGCCGATACTAATAAAACCTTTGTATAGTTCAGCATCAGTTGAATCAAATTATATTGAATAGTCCGAATATATCGGGGTAACGAGGGCTTAATCGGAGGTAGATTCAATAGATGTTGAACCAAGAACGCGTAATCTTCCCCTAATTATATATGCCTCAGTAACATACTCCCGTTGTGGAGCGATATGAGTAAACGTAATTCCCAGTGTCTACGGAAGCTTCAGCGCTGGTGCCTCCGAGAAGGGGACGACTACACGCCAGTCGATTTTCCGGGGATACACGTCCTTCTTCTCTGTCCAGACATGTGTCTCGACTCGACTCGGCGGAGCGAAACTGTCGACCTCCTCGAACGGATTTGCGAGACGTTTCGAAGGGACCGCGAGTTCAATGTCTTTCTGCTCCCGGAACTCAGTAATATCGTCACCTCGACGGACGACCTCGTAGATGTCGGACGAGTCGTGAACCTCGCCGTCTTGGTTCGAACGCCTGCGTGTAGCGAGGACTGCACGGACGACGTGGAAACGATACTCGAACAGTTCGACCGCGGAGCGAGCATCGGCGTCCCGGTCGAAGAGCGAATCGTCTTCTGCCTCCGAAGTGACGTTGCTGACGCCATTGAGGACCGCATCGAAGAGCGTTGGGGGATTCCGGGGGAGTTCGAGGACGAGAACGGTCTCGTCCAGACGATACGTAGCGAAATCGACAACGTAGCTGGATGGGAGACACTCGGGCGTCTACCGACGACCCCCGGTCACAAACAAACCCTCATGCAGGACTGGTGCGAGGAGTTTCGAGCTGTCCCGGACGAGCTATGAGCGTAGTCTTTTCAAAAGCCGTCTGCCGATAGTCGCTCGCTTTCGCTTTTCTGTCGCGTTGTCGGTGGCGAGACGCCGCAACTCTATCGCTTTCGCACTCAGTTGTTGTCGGAGCCTTGGCGATTCGCCCTCGAAGTCGTCGTAGACGTTTACGAGAGTCTGTGCGACCTCCTCGACTTCTGTCTCGATTGGCATCGGGAGCGTGTTGAGTCGCTCGTCAAGGTCGGTTATCGCAGGGTCCAGTCGTTCGTCGTCGGGTGACTCCCGGATAGCAACCACGACAGTTTGAGCGTCGGCCGCGACGTTTTCGTACCACTCCATCGCTTCGGTCCGGTCGGACTGCCATTCACTTCGCCACTGCGTGAGAGTTCCGGGGACGAACTTGGTCACCAACACTGACAGGATACCGACGACGAACGCGAGACTGTGAGAAAAAAATGCGTTCCAAGGCACGACAGACGACGCCGACGCCGCATTTGCAACCGAACTCATGGCCGACTATCTGGCCGTCGATAGTGTATTTCTTTCGACTTTTCAGGCCCCTGACGACCGCTGGGCCGACCACACCGCGACCAGACCCAGCAGAATCGCGGGAATCAGCGGGAGGACCAGATAGGCGAACCGAAACGGCCGAACGGGCGGAATCACGTAAATCGCGGCCGGAATCACGATGAAGCAGGTGAAGATGACGCCGACCAGCACCCAGTCGCGGAGGTTCCACTCCTCGTTGCCGCGTTCGACCGGCGCGTTCGGGTGGACGATTTCGTCGTCGTCATCGCTCTGACGGCCGCCTCGCTCGTCGTCCACCTGTCCCGGTTTGTGGGTGTACGTGTCCTCGGTCATCCGTCGTACTCGCTGTCGGGCACGACCACGACTTTACCGAAGCCCTCGCGCTCCTCCAACATCTCGTGGGCGCGGGCCGCCTCGCTCATCGGCAGGGTCTCCCGGATTCGGGGTTCGAAGGTGCCGTCCCAGACGAGTTCCAGCACGTCGTCCACCTCGCCGGGGTTGGCCATGGTCGAACCGATGACCGATAGCTGGTTCCAGAAGATGCGATTCAGGCCCGCGCCGGGGTTCGGTCCCGTGGTCGCGCCGCAGGTGACGACCCGACCGCCCTTGGCCAGACTCTTGAGCGAGTCGGGGTAGGTGGCCTCGCCCACGTGGTCCACGACCATATCGACGCCGCGCTTGTCGGTCAACTCGCGGATTCGGTCGGCGAAATCGTCGTCCTCGTAGTTGATGGTGTGGTCGGCACCGACCTCCTCGGCGTACTCCAACTTCTCGTCAGAGGAGGCCGTGGCGTAGACCTCGGCCCCGGCGTAGTCGGCGATTTGGACCGCGGCGTGGCCCACGCCGCCCGAGGCCCCCAGCACCAGCACCTTCTCGCCGGCCTGCAAATCCCCGCGGTTGAGGAGCATCCGCCACGCGGTCTGGAACACCAGCGGTGCCGCGGCGGCAGTCTCCCATTCGACGCCGGAGGGGACTTTCACGAGGTTCTGCTCGGGGACGGCGGCGCGCTCGCTGTGGACGCCGCGGACGTGTTCCCCGATGAGGTGGTAGTTCACGCACATCGAGTACTCGCCGTCTCTGCAGAACTCGCACTTGCCGCAGTAGACGCCCGCCGAGACAGCAACTCGGTCGCCCGGTTCGAATCGCGTGACCTCCTCGCCGACTTCGAGGACGACCCCCGCGGCGTCACTCCCCGGAATGTGGGGCATGTCGAGGTCCACTCCGGGCAGTCCCTTGCGAGTCCACACGTCGAGGTGGTTGAGCGCCCCGGCCTTCACGTCCACCAGTACCTCGTCGCGGTCCGGCGTGGGGTCCGAAAAGTCGTCGTACTCGATGACGCTCCGGTCCCCGTGGTCGCTGAACTGGACGGCTTGCATACTCGTCTGATAGGCTTCGGGCGGTAAAACTGTACCTCAAACGACTCCACCGACTCTCCCGGCCCTGATACTTCGATGACAGTTCCGACTCACTGCGGCGTTGCTTTAAGGTGCTGTCTGCCAAATACTGTCACATGGTCGATTTCCAATCGCGCGACACCCGGCGACACGACGAGGAGGACGACGGGAACCAGACAGAGAGCCACCCGAGCGAGAAGCAACCGACCGAAACCGAGACCGACGACGCCCATCACGACGGGGACGACGACCACGCCGACCACGACCACCACCATCACGACGTGGACACCCTCGGCGCGGCGGTCGTGACAATATCGTCGTCTCGAAGCCTCTCGGACGACCCCTCGGGAGACGCGGTGGTCGCGGGCCTCGAAGACGCGGGCCACAAGGTGGTCAGCCGTGACCTCATCGACGATGGCTACGATAGCGTGCAGGGCACCATCGACGCCTTAGTCGGCCGAGACGACGTGGACATCGTGGTCACGACCGGCGGAACCGGCGTGACCCCCGACGACGTGACCATCGAGGCGACCCGGCAACTACTCGACAAGCAACTCCCCGGATTCGGCGAACTGTTCCGGTCGCTGTCGTTCGAGGAGATAGGCACCAGAGTCGTCGGGACGCGAGCGACCGCCGGAGTCGCAGACGGGGCAGTCGTCTTCTGCCTGCCGGGGAGCGAGAACGCCGCCAGACTCGGCATCGAGGAGATAATCGTGAAGGAGGCCGGCCACCTCGCGGGACTGGCCTCGAGAGGCGAGTAGTCGGTCGAACGCCTCGGTTCAGTTACTCGAAGTCGCGCCGCATCGCAATCTCGAACCACGGGCAGAGTCGGAGTTGGCGGTACCACTCGGGATGCTCGTGGAGTCGCTCGTAGGGCACCCACATCAGGCCCGCAACTTCCTCCTCGTCGGGGTCGAGCGAGAGGTCGTCCAGCGTCAGTTTCAGCACGGCGCAGACCTCGTGTTCGAGGCCCGCGTTCTCGAAGTAGCGCTTGTACTCGAAGCGGTCGGTGACCCGCAGGTCGTCGTACTGGTCGGGCGTGATTCCCAGTTCCTCTTCGAGGCGTTCGCGGGTGGCCTCCTCTTGGCTCTGGCCCTGCACGGGATGGGAGGCCACGGTGCCGTCCCACCACGTCCCCCAGAGGCGCTTGTCGGGGGCGCGCTGGGCCAGCAGGACGTTGCCCTCGCCGTCGAACACCAGCGAGGTGAACGCTCGGTGGCGGATGCCGTCGCCGGTGTGGGCGTCGAGGCGGTTGACGGTTTCCTGTTCGTTGTCGTCTTCGTCTACCGCGACGACGTGCTGGCGGGCGTTCTCGTGTCGGTCTTCCGGTGTGGCCGTGCTACCGTCGGCCGTCGTGTCGTCGGCACTCATTGTGTGGAAATTGTGAGGGGTGGGTAAAACCGTCTTCGATAGCGGCTTTACTCCGAGTCGCGCTCGTCGGACCGACCCGACTCGCGTCTCGACTCACTCCCCGTCGAAGTCGAGTTCGTCGCTCCGGTTCACGTTCCGGAGGACGAACGGGCCGATGGAGAGGGTTCGCTTGGCCACGGTCGCAATCCGGAGGATGTAGGAGAGCAGAAGCATGAAGGGGACGGTTGCGACCGTCACAGCGAGACTCGTGACTAAAATGTCGTTGCTGAGACCGAGCGTCGAACCCGGCACCGCTCTGGCGTCGTAGTAGAGAATCATCGACGAGACCACGACCAGCGCGGGAACCGCGGTGTAGAGCATCGCCCGCGAGAGGTTGACCAACTCCCACTGGAAGTACAGCGTCTTGAAGTGTTCGCGCGCCGGACCGAAGAACTTCAGGACCTCCTCCAAGTCGTCGAAGGCGTCTCTGGCCTCGTCGGTGAGCGCGTCGTCGTGTTCGTTGTGGATGCGCCGGGCGACGAAAATCTTCCACGAGTAGTTGAAGTCCAGCACCGCCGACAGCAGGTCGTAGCTCCCGAACTCGGCGTCCGCCAGTTCGTCGCTGACCTCGTTGGCGTTCTGGGTGAGCGCGTCCACGTACTGGTCGATGGCGTCTTTCAACTCCTCGTCGCGGGCGTCTTCGAGCGCATCGGTGAGACTGTTGGCCCGCGAGCAGGTCTCGTCGATGAGCGATTGGAGGAAAGACGAGGGTTCGGGCGGACTGACTGGCGCGTCGAGGACCTCCTCTACGTCCTCGCGGAACTGCATCGCGTCCTCCATCCGATTGCGCTGGTCGCCGACCGGGCCGAGTTCCTGCGAGAGGACCAACTGATTCAGCGTCACCACCAGCGTCACGCCGGTGATGATGGCGGTCACGAACGCCTGAAACAGCGTCTCGGTCGGGTCCGACGAGGCCACCGACGATTGGAGCGACGAGGGGTCCACCACCCCGATGACCACCAGCGCGACGAACACCCCGACGAGCAACGTCCCGGCCACGACCCACCGGTTGGCCTCCATCAGCAACCAGAGCTTCCAACTGCTCTCGTCTGCCCGCTCGCGCATCGTGTCACTCGGCTGAGAATCATCGTCAGACCCTCCGCTCCCCGACATGTGCGTCCGGGTACGCTCCCGCCACGGAAATACCCGCGGGCCTTTTGTCACTGCGGCCCATGTGTGACCACATGGCACGGTTAGCCCGGTTGGCCCTCGCGCTGGCGGTCGCGCTCGTGCTGGCGGGTGCGGCCCCGGCCGCGGGCGACCGGACGATGGTGGGTGTCGAGGGAGCGGTAACGGACGAACAGGTGGAGACGATAGGGGATAAAAACGAATTAGATGTCTCAAACATTCATTTTGATGGTTCAAAGACAGAGGTAGGAATTGAACCAGCGACGGTAACCCGAGGAGAACGCGGCGTCGCCCAAGAGACCCAGACCGAGAACGAGTCGGTCGTCATCGAGACCGAAGGGTTCGAACCGGACTACGACCCCGGCACGGTCCTGAACCGGGTCGAGGAGCTTCGCGGTCTCTCGGCGACCCAAGGCATCACGCTCCACCAGTACGACGACGAGGACGGTGCCCCCTACGATATGCCCGACGAGTTCGGGGCTATCCTGCCAATCGGGGCACAGACGCTCCAACTCTACTCGAACGCGACGACCGAGCGCAGGCAACCGCTGGGCTACGCCGTCGAGCGCCAAGCCGCGGTCCACATCTACCTGATGGACGACGACGATTTGGCCGACTACGGACTCACTCAAGAGGTCGTGCTGGCCCACGAGTTGGTCCACGCGCTCCAGTTCCAGCACGACCTGTTGAGTCCCTCGCGCCGGGAGCTACGCTCGCAGTTCGAGTACTGGTCTACCGACTCACGGCTGGTGACGACCGCGCTGGTCGAGGGCGACGCGATGTGGGTCACCGAGCAGTACCTCGCGCGGTACGACGACAGCAACTACTCGGTGCGTAGCTACAACCGGTCGCTGGCGCGGTCGGCGTGGCCCCACAGCGTCGCCGGGACGCCCTACTACTACGGCTACGAGTTCTACGAGCGGGCCGGGAGTTCGCCCGCCGAGCGGTCGGCCGCCATCGAGGCCCCGGTCAACTCCACCGCCGAACTCCTCCATCCCGGCGAGCGCGTCGAGCGCGCCGAGATTCCGGCTCCGCCCGAGATACCCGACGCCGAGCAGTTGACGCGCTACCACGCGGATACGGTGGGCGAGTTGGTGGTCCGCCACTCGCTCAGAATGAACAACCTGTCGTTCGCTCGCGCCGCGAAGGTCGCAGACGGGTGGGCCGGCGACCGGATGTACTACTACGCCGCGGCGGGCGCGAAGGGGCCGGCGACCCACTGGCTGACGAAGTGGGAGAGCGAGGCCGAGGCCCGCGAGTTCGCCACCGCGTGGCGGTCGCTGTTGGAGACGAACGGCGCGCGCTCTACCGGCGACACGCTGTTCGTCCCGGCGAGTGACCACGCGCCCGGCCTCCACTACGTCGTTCGGCGCGACGGCGCGACGGTCCGAATCACGGCGGCCGAACGGGCCGAGACCGCCCGGCAACTCGCCGCCGCAGTCGATTCACAATCGGAGAACGCGACCGGGGCGACTTAGCTCTCGTCGTCGTCCTTGAGTTCCTCTAGTTCGGTCTCGATGTCGTCGTCCGTGGCCTCCGTTTCGGTCTCGGTCTCCAGTTCGGCTTCGAGGTCCACGTCCTCGTCGCTGGACTCGGATTTCGACGACCCCGACCCCTTGCCCATCTCGGTCTTGAGAGTTTCGAGTTCGGCATCGACTTCGCCCGAGGTCCGGACTTCTTCGAGTTCCCGGTCGAGGCTGTCCTTGTCCGAGAGCGCGTCATCGAAGACGCCCGACTCTTGGAGTTCGTCCATCGCCTCCGAACGGGCCTCCATGTCCTCGGTGCGCTCCTCGGCGCGCTCGATGGCCCGGCCCACGTCCTCCATCTCGTCGCCAGCGCCCGTCATGGCTTCGGAGACGCGGGTCTGAGCCTCGGCGGCCTCGTACCGAGCCTTCATGCTCTCCTTCTTGGTCCGGAACTCCTCGATGCGGTTCTGGAGTTGGTCTTTCTTCTCAACGAGGTCGTCTTGGGTACTCTGGAGACTGGCGATTTGGCTCTCCAAGTCCTCGATTTGGTTCATCTTCTGCTTTTTCTTCTCCAGCGCGCGCCGGGCGAGGTCCTCGCGGTCCTGATTGACCGCCTGACGGGCCTGCTCGTTGTGCTTCTCGACGTTCTCCTCTAAGCGTCGCTTCTGCATCTCGAGGCGCTTTTTCTGCGTGGTGAGGTCGGCGATACCCTGCTTGACCTCCTGCAGTTCGTCGCGCATCTGCTCGTAGGAGTAATCGAGCGTCTCCGAGGGGTCCTCGGCCCGATTGAGGGCGGCGTTTATCTTCGACCGGACGACGTACGACAGGCGTGAAAGTACTCCCATATCCACCCCTTTCGTGACCTGACCCTTAAAATCCTCACCTCCCCAACAGTCGTCAGACGCTCCTGAGACGAACCGAAATATCATCGATTCAACTGGCTCGCTGACAGGCGGGCGCTCGGTGGAACAGTCCACGAGGAGGCGCCCGGCCGACCAACCGCCAACGAACGCCCCCAAACCACGGGGTAGGATGAAGGGGCCGCCCGGTCCCGGTCGCTTCAACAGGAGTCCATTCCGGTTCTCGTCGCTAGTCTCGGAAGACACCCGTCTCATTCGAAAAACGAGTAAAACCCAAACTCACGAGTATAACCCTTATCCGAATCCTGCCCCAAACCCGACTCATGAACTCCGAGGACCTCCCCATCCCCGGCGGCCGAGACGTGCGCGCGACCCTCGACACCCCCGAGGAGGCCGACCCCGAAGCAGTAGTAGTCGCTTGCCCACCTCATCCACAGCACCGCGGCCACCGAGGAGACGCCCGCCTCGAAGCAGTCAGCGAAGTCCTCGTCGCCGAGGGAATCGCCTGCCTCCGGTTCGACTACGGCGACTGGGACGAGGGCTACGGCGAGCGCGAGGACGCCCGCAACGCCCTGCGCTGGGCGCAAAATCGGTACGACCGCGTGGGCATCTTCGGGTTCAGTTTCGGCGGTGCGATAGCGACGTTGGCGGCGGCGACGAGCGACCCACAGCCGGAAGCTGTCGCCCTACTCGCACCGGCCTCGCGCTTGACCGAGGACTTGGACGCCACAGCGGCGCTGGAGGATGTCGAAGGACCGGTGCAGGTGGTCTACGGCACGCGCGACGACACTGCGAACTGGAAGCCGCTGGTCGAGCGCGCCGACGAGTTGGGCCACGAGACGGTCGAGATGGGCGCGGACCACTTCTTCGTCGGCCAGCACGAGAAGGTCGCCGACGCGGTGGGTGGGTTTCTGGTCGGGCACCTTCGAGAGCGATAGCGGACTCGGCCTGCGCGTAGAGCAATCAAAATAAGTGGTTAGGAAATTATATTGTTTCCCCACACCCATTACTTATGTCTTTACGCCACTAGCTCTGGGCGCTCGCCGACTTCGACCGGAACGGTCGTGACCTTGCCGTCGCGCCGGAGTCGCACCGAGAGCGTCTCGCCGGGACTCGCGTTGAGCGCGAGGTAGGCGTGGAGGTCCTTCGAGGTCTGAATCCGCTGGTCGCCGACGGCGAGGATGGCGTCGCCGCCGACCGGCACGCGGAACCCTTCGACGCGCTTCACGCCGGTACAGGGCCTGATCCGACCCTTCGACGGCGAATCGTCCGGCGTATCGACCACGAGGACGCCCTCGGCGTTCGGGAAGTCGTTCGCCCGCGCGACGAGTTCGGTGACGGTCGCCGTGCGGACGCCGAGGTACGGGTGGTCGTACTCGCCGGCCTCGGCGAGCGCCGGAACCACCCGTTGGACCAGCGGTGCCGAGATGGCGAACGCGATGTTGTCGCCCCCGCCGGAGTTGACCACGCCGAGGACCTCCCCCGAGAGGTTCACCAGCGGACCGCCGGAGTTGCCGGGGTTGACCGGTGCGTCGGTCTGGATGGCGTTGGGAATCTGGTAGTCGCCCGCCGGACTCGGCACCTGCCGGTCCACGCCGCTGACGATGCCGGACGTGAGCGACCCTCGGAGGCCGTAGGGACTCCCGACGACGGCGACTCGCGTGCCGATGGCGGGTTCCGAATCGACTACCGAGAGCGGTTCGATGCCGTCCGGAACGTCCACGGCGACGACAGCGAGGTCGCTCCGTGGGTCCCGCCCGACGACCCGACCGAGACGGGAGGTGGTATCGTCGAACTGGACGCTCACCCGGTCGGCGTCGCCGACGACGTGGTAGTTGGTCACGAAGTGCGAGTCGTCGTAGCAGAACCCCGACCCCTGCGAACCGCTCGGCGCGCGAATCAGCGCGACCGCGTCGGAGGTCTGGCGGTAGACCCGAGTGTAGACGCTTTCGGCGTCCGAGGAGGTCGAGGCCGAGGCCTCCCGTACCGGTCCGGTCGTCCCGCCGTCGGCCGTCGAATCGGTCTCGTCTCGTTGGGGCGGCGAGGCGTTCGAGCAACCCGCGACGCTTCCCATCGTTGCGGCGGCGAGCGCACCGAGGAGTCCTCGGCGCGTCGGCGTGTCCTGCATTGGCCGACCCTGACGACTGTCGCCCCAAGAAGATTTGGATACGGGCAGACGACGGGTCGAATCGGCCGAGACCGCCGGACGCGGCGCTCGGCCAACCACCCGAGTCACCGCGTCTCTGTGCCATTCTCTGACGCCCCTCGTGCGCTCCGAAATGGTTTTGAATCGCGCCCGCCGACACCCAGTATGCCGACAGAACCGGAAACTGATTACGACCCCTCCCTCGGGAACAAGTTCATTTTCGTGACCGGGGGCGTCATGTCGGGACTCGGCAAGGGCATCACGGCCGCCAGCACCGGCCGTCTGCTCGCCAACGCCGGGTTCGACGTGACAGCGGTCAAAATCGACCCGTACCTCAACGTAGACGCGGGGACGATGAACCCCTTCCAGCACGGGGAAGTGTACGTCCTGAAGGACGGCGGCGAGGTGGACCTCGACTTGGGGAACTACGAGCGGTTCCTCGACGTGGACATGACGTTCGACCACAACGTCACCACGGGCAAGACCTACCAGCACGTCATCGAGAAGGAGCGCGCTGGCGACTACCTCGGGAAGACGGTCCAAATCATCCCGCACGTCACCGACGACATCAAGCGCCGAATCCGCGAGGCCGCCGAGGGCCACGACGTGTGTATCGTGGAAGTCGGGGGCACCGTGGGCGACATCGAGGGGATGCCCTTCCTCGAAGCGTTGCGGCAGTTCGCCCACGAGGAGGACGACGAGGACTTCCTTCTCACCCACGTCACGCTCGTCCCCTACTCGAAGAACGGCGAGCAGAAGACCAAGCCCACGCAACACTCCGTGAAGGAACTCCGGAGCATCGGTCTCCAACCCGACATTCTGGTGGGTCGGTGCGAGGACGAACTCGCCCCTTCGACCAAGGAGAAAATCGCGCTGTTCTGCGACGTGCCGACCGACGCGGTGTTCTCCAACCCCGACGTGGAGGACATCTACCACGTTCCCCTGATGGTCGAGGAGGAGGGTCTCGACGAGTACGTGATGGACCGATTCGACCTCACCGACGACGCGCTCCCCGAAGACGAGCGCGACAACACGTGGCGCAACCTCGTCACCCAAGACACCCACGGCGAGGTCGAAATTGCGCTGGTCGGCAAGTACGACCTCGAAGACGCCTACATGTCGGTCAACGAGGCGCTCAAGCACGCCGGACTCGAAAAGAACGTGGACGTGAACGTCCGGTGGGTCGATTCCGAAAAGATGGCCGAGGACCACGAACACCGCCTTTACGAGGCCGACGGCATCGTCGTCCCCGGCGGATTCGGCTCTCGCGGAACCCGCGGGAAAATCAAGGCCATCCAGTACGCCCGCGAGAACGACATTCCCTACCTCGGCCTCTGTCTGGGCTTCCAACTCGCGGTCGTGGAGTTCGCCCGGAACGTCCTCGGACTGGAGGGCGCACACTCCGCCGAAATCGAGGAGGACACGCCCCACCCGGTCATCGACCTCCTGCCCGAGCAGTACGACCTCGAAGATCTCGGCGGCACGATGCGACTGGGTGCCCACGAGACCGACATCGAGGAGGGCACGCTCGCCGAAGCAATCTACGGCGGGACTTCCTGCACCGAGCGCCACCGCCACCGCTACGAGGTCAACCCCGAGTACTTCGAGAAGTTCGAGGACACAAATCTCGTGTTCTCGGGTAAGTCGGGCAACCGGATGGAGATTCTGGAACTCACGAACCATCCCTACTTTGTCGGCACGCAGTTCCACCCCGAGTTCCGGTCCCGACCCACCCGAGCGAGTCCGCCCTTCGTCGGCCTGCTGGAGGCCGTACTCGACCGTACCGGCGAGCAAGAAACTGACGAACCCGAGGAGGTCGAAGCCTAATGGTAAACACGGACGAATTCATCGAGGAGGCAATCGCAGAGATTAGCGAACAAGTCGGTGACGCGCAAGCGGTCATCGCCTTATCCGGCGGCGTGGACTCGTCCACCGCCGCCGCGCTGGCCTACGAGGCGGTCGGCGACCAACTCACGCCCGTCTACGTCGATACCGGCCTGATGCGGAAGGGCGAGACCGACGAGATTCGGGAGACGTTCTCCTACATGGACAGTCTCCGCATCGTGGACGCCAGAGACCGGTTCCTCGACGCGCTCTCCGGCGTCACCGACCCCGAGGAGAAGCGCCACATCATCGGCGAGCAGTTCATCCGGGAGTTCGAGACGGTCGCCGAGGACACCGGCGCTGACTACCTCGTGCAGGGGACCATCTACCCCGACCGCATCGAGAGCGAGGGCACCATCAAGTCCCACCACAACGTCGGCGGCCTGCCCGAAGTCGTGGACTTCGAGGGCATCGTGGAACCCATGCGCGACCTCTACAAGGACGAGGTTCGGGAGGTCGCCCGCGAGTTGGACCTCGAAGAAATCATCGCCGAGCGCATGCCTTTCCCCGGACCCGGACTCGCGGTCCGCATCCTCGGCGAGGTCACCGACGAGAAACTGGAAGTGGCCCGCGAGGCCACCCACGTCGTCGAGGAGGAACTCGAGGAGTACGACCCGTGGCAGGCGTTCGCCGCGGTCCTCGGCAAGGCAACCGGCGTCAAGGGCGACAACCGAGTCCACGGCCACGTGGTCTCCGTGCGCTCGGTCGAAAGCCGAGACGGCATGACCGCCCGAGCGCAGGAAATCGACTGGGAGACCCTCCAGCGCATCCAAAGTCGCATCACGGGACAGAACGACAACGTCTCGCGCGTCGTCTACGACGTGACCCACAAACCGCCCGCGACCATCGAGTACGAGTAAGATGAAGGCAATCCTGCTGGGCCCCGACGAGGACGGACTGGGCGACGCGCTCGCCGACGAGGGCGTCGAAGTGAGCCACATCGACACCATCGCCAACCGACCGGCGCTCGAGGAGGCCGGCATCACCGAGGCCGACGCGCTGGTCCTGACCGAGACCGAGGGCGCGACCGTCATCTCCATCGCCAAGGACCTCAACGACGACGTGCAGGTCGTCGTCTACACCGACGAGACCCTGCCGGACTTCGCCCGCGGACAGGCAGACCTCATCGTGGACCCGCAACTGCTGTCGGCCGAGGCGGTCGCCGAGGAACTGTCTGCCTAAACACGGTCGGCTAATTCTCGCAGTCGCTCCCCGCCGTTTCGCATGATGGGCGTGCCGTGGCCCATCGCGGCCATCTCGAAATCCGGCGCGTGGCGGGCCAACCGGCGGATGCTCTGGGCCACCTCGTCGGTGTCGTAGCTGATGGCCCACGGCGAGGCTGACAACTCGCCGTTCTCCTCGCGCACCAAATCGCCCAGAAACGCCACGCTCGGCGACTCGGCGACGTAGGCCATGTGGCCCGGCGAGTGGCCCGGCGTGTGGTAGGCGGTGAAACTCCCGATTCGGTCGCCCTCCACCACCGGCCGAATCGGCAGGTCTGGCGTCGAGACGAAGGGCCGGGACACGCGCTGGAGGAGTCCCTTGTGATTCGTCGCAGGCGGGTTGCGCTGGCCGGCCAGCACCTCGGCGTCGGCCCGGCCAGCGTAGACCGGCGCGTCGAGGCCGAGTTTCGAGAGCGCGCCAACGTGGTCCAAATCGTAGTGCGTGACCAGCACGCGGTCCACGTCGAAGACCCGATAGCCCGCCTCGCGGATGCCCTCGGCGATGGCCTGCCCGCTTCGCGGGGTCCCGGCGTCCACCAGCACGAGGTCCCCGTTGTCGTCGGCAAGGTAGGCGTTGACGCCGCCGAGGTCGAGCCACCAGACGCCCGATTCGACGCCGGATTCGGCTTCGAGTTGGGTCGCAGTCGCCATGTTGTGTGCTACGTCAGCATTCCCCAAAGCCCTGTCCCCCGGCGACTCGTCGCGCTCCCGACCGGCCACCCGCGAACGGACGCTTTTTGTCGGTCGGGAACCGAGAGAGGGACATGGAGAACCGTTTCCCGTCCTCCGGGTCGATAGACCGCAAGCGGGCGGCGCTGGCCGTCCTCCCGTTTCTGGCGCTGGGATTGGCCGACGTGCTCCTCTTGCTGGCGTGGGGCATCGACCCGCTGTGGGGCTTCGCCATCCTCCCGCCGATTCTGTTCGTGAGCGTGCTGGCGTGGATTGCCTTCTCGACCGGATTCGTCGGCGAGCATCGGACGTAAGCCGGATTTCGACGCCACGGCGTCTGCCAACGACTCGTTCTTTTCCGGCCCGCGATTTCAGTCCGCGATTGCGAACAGATAGCATACGCTATGCGAAAGTTGAACCGTTTACAATCGTTCAGTCGGCAGTGAACGGCGCTGAACCGTGTGGACGGTCACTTCGGTTGAAGTGGGATAGGTCCGTACGTACTGATGCGGTCGTTGCGACCGGCGCGCTGTCGTTTCCGCTCCCGGCAGTGCGTTGTCGACCGCAACCGCAACTGCATCCCGGCGCGACGACGAGCGGCGACGAACACACCCGGCCGGGCCGGACCCGCCCACCGGCCCGGTTTCCGCCAGCGCGACAGCCGACCGCCTCGCCGCTACTCGTCGTCGAACCGACAGCCACAGAGGCACCTATCGACTGCCGCTCTGCTCCGCCACCCGGCGACCCCGCTTTTCGGACTTTCCGGACGGGTCGGCCGACCTGTTCCCGGACGGGTTTCGGCCCGCTCGGACCGGCTTTTAAGACTCGCCCGCACGTCGCAAGTGGCATGGGACTCGACCGCTATCCCGACCTCAATCCCGACGAGGGCGAGGTCATCGACACGGAACTGGCCGTGACCGACGACGTGCTGGTGAAAGCGTTCGCACTCGGCCCCGGCGCGGAACTCTCCGCCCACGACCATCCCGACGCGACCAACGTCTTCCACGTGCTGGAAGGCACGGTGACGGTGGTGCAGGGCGACGACGAGGAGACCGTCGAAGCGCCGGGGGTCGTCCTCCACGAGCGAGGCGAAGTCCACGGCGCGCGAAACGACACCGACGAACTCGCGGTGCTGACCGCGAGTCTCTGTCCGCTCCCGTCCTGAGACTTCGACTTGGCGCTACTTTCTATCGTCCACCCCGGCGCGTGCTGGCCCGACCGCTTGCTGGTCGCACCAAACCGGGCGAGGGCTTTCGAGATTACTCCACCTCGTCGTCCTCGATTTCGCGGTGGACGACGTAGAATCCGACCAAGAGCGCGACCAGAAGCAGGACGTACACCCCCGCGAGGGTGATGGCCTCTGTGGGACTGTAGTCGTCGGGCTTGAAAATGATAATTTGGCGAACGACCGCGATGAGACCCGCGTGAATCACCGCGACGACGACGCTCTTGGCCTCGACGTAGGCGACGATGGTCTTGTAGAGTTCGACCACCACGAACAGGTAGAGAACGATGTCGATGGCCGACCGGATGAGCGAGATGATGCCCGAGGGGTCGGCCGCGCCGAACGTGGTCAGCGAGGCGACGATGGTGATACCGAGATTGAGAACCCCGAGTCCGAGGAGAACGACGAGCGATGCGGCGATGACGGTCTGGAAGAAGGTGACTGTCCCTTCTAACCAATTCGTGACGCGCGTGGCCCTGAGCCGGTCCATTTGGAGTACCAACGCTTCGTCGCCCCGCCGGAAGTGCGTTCTGCCCGGAAGAAACCGCACACGTGTCGGGGTGTCCTCAAGCTTGGGCAGGACGTTTCCATTATCGAAAACACGCGGTGTTTCCGAGAGCAACCATTCTACTGTGGAAAGACGGTGAAAGTTGTCTCTACGGTTGCTTCCCGCGTCACGCTCCCGACGCGAAAGTTGAAATACGAGAGCGCGGCCAACTCGGTCCGGACGCTTCGCGCAGTTGCGGGCAGATAGCTGGCGAGTCAGTCAGCAGTGTCGATTCGGCGGCGTTACCGCGGTGATGGCGGCGGAGTCGCGCATACCGTAACTGCCAGTCCGACTACCCCGAAAGGGCTGAGCCAGACGACAGTCTGGGAGAGTGGTCGCTCGTCGGTGGCGGACGCGAAACCGCACCGCGGACTGCACAGCACCGCGACCGCCGAGCAGTCAGAGTTCGCGCTTCGTGTCCGGATTCTCCAACTCCCAGAGGTACTCCGGCAAGAAGGCGTCCAAGTTGTCCACGACCCGGCGCTCGCTCACGTTCATCCCCTCGCAGTGGTCCCACGCCTTCTCGCGGGTCGAGACGCGAATCTCGCCGTCTTCGAGGACCACCTCCAGCGGGAACACCGAACACCGCGCGGGCTTCCAGTCGTGTTCGGCGTGGAGTCTGCACAAGCCGTCGTCGCGGAGGAAGTAGCACGCCGCCCCGTCGTCGGCGACGTGTGACTCGCGGTCTTTCTCCTCGCGGGGCACGAAGTCCTCGCCGCGAAATCTGGTCGTGGCCTCGCTCAGGTCCGCCCGCTCGGCGAGTTCCAGAAAGTCCTTGTCGTAGAGGAGGACGCCGTGCCGACAGCACCACGTGCAGTCCTCGACGCACTCGAAGGTCAGCGCCGGGTCGAACTCCACGACGGCCTCACAACCGGGGTAGACCTCCACGCGCGGCAGGTCGTCGCCAGACACGTCTCCGAGTCGCTTCCGGGCGGACAAAAGCCCTTCTCTCGGCGGTTAGCCCAACTGGTCGGGCAGGTCTCGGTCGCTATCGCCGGTACTCACGCCGGGGCCAGTCTTGATGTCGATACCGGGAATCTGGGTCGCGGTCACGCCGGCAAACCCCTCCGGGCACTCGACGAGGCCGGAGATGATGTAGGGCGTGCCGAGTTCGGGCGGCGTGTCCTGTTCGTCCACGAATATCTGCTTGCGTTCGACCAACTGCTCGGCGCGTACGTCGGGATTCGTCCCGAAGAACCCCTGAACCGACCCGTCCCACTCGACCAGAATCCCCTCCCAGATAGTGAGTTCGTCGGGCGGCCAGTTGGAGAACTCGCAGGTGTCGATTTCGCTCACGTCGGGGTCGTCGTCGGTCTTGTCGGTCAGCAGAACGATTTTCTGCCGGAGGCTGTCGCCGAGTCGCTCCGGGTAGTCGAACGCCATCCGCCGAGTGGCCCGGAACCGATTCGGTTCGTCCTGCGTGGCTACTCCTCCGACCCCGAACGCGCCGACCGCGCTCTGTTTGAGAAAGCTTCGCCTGTCGATGTCGGTCTCTATTTCCTCGGTCATCTCCCCATCCCATTCGGATAAGACCGCCGACGCCTGTAACGGTTATCGCCGCTCTCGGAAATCGTGATGATTTAAGTCCCCAGATAGGTATTTTGTGATTGACTAAAATGACTGAAATCTTCCCGGAATCGACACGTGATTTGTCGGTCGAACCGGCCGACCTCGACGCACGGAAGGCACTCGCGGGATTCGACGACGCGGACGCCGAAACCCTATCGAGCCTCGGCCTCGACGGGCGAAGCGAGGCCGTCGCCGACAGCATCCGAGACGCCTACGCCGACCACGAGGAGGTAGACGACGACCAACGCGAGGCGCTCGCGGACCTCGGCGCGTCCCTGACCGAGCAAACCGCCTACGACGCCGACGGGTTCGCTCAGCGCGGCCAGTTCGGCGCGGCCCACGAGGACCTCGGTCTGTCGGCGTCCGAGTTCCTGTGTAGTCAGGCCCGATTGTTCGAGGCGGTCCTGCCCGCGCTCCGCGACGCGCTCCGGACCGAAGTCGAGTTGACCGTCGAAGACCACCTCGCCGAGAGCGACGACGAGGTTGCGGCCGACGGTGGGGAGGTCGTTGCGGCCGATTCATCGGTAGACACCGGCCCGATAGTCGAGGCCGTCAACGACCGGGTGGACGAGACGTTCGAGCAGGTCGCGTCGCTCGGCCGGTTGTTCGCGCTGGACGCCAGCGTCGGACTCGACGCCTACGAGGACGGCGGTGACGACGAGGAACTCGAAGCACTCCGCGAGGAGAACGAGCAGTTGGAGCGCCGCCTGAACCGTGTCGATGCGGTCGGCGAGGAGACCCAGATGACGGTCGCGGACCTCAACGAGTCGTCCGAGGACGTAAACGAGAGCGCCCAAGAAATCAGTCAACTCACCGACGAGCAGTCCGAGCAGATGAACCAGATTGCCAAAGAGGTCTCCAAGCAGTCGGCCACCATCGAGGAGATAGCCGCCAGCGCCGAGGAGGTCGGCGAGCAGAGTCGCGAGGCCCAAGAACTCGCCGAACAGGGCAAGGAACTCGGCGAGCGCGCAATCGAGGCCACCCTCGAGACCGACGAGGCCCGAGAGAGCATCGTAGAAGATGCCCAAGCACTGCAAAATGCGGTCGAAGAAATCGGCGATGCGGTCGAGATGATTAACGACGTTGCCGACCAGACCAACCTGCTGGCGCTCAACGCCTCAATCGAGGCCGCCCGCGCCGGCGAGGCCGGAGACGGGTTCGCGGTCGTCGCCGAGGAGGTCAAGAATCTCGCCGAGGAGTCCCAAGACCGGGCCTCGGAAATCGAGTCGATGGTGGGTCGCATCGAGGACCGCGCTCAGAGTACCCTCGATAGCCTCGGCGAGAGCGAACGCTCCATCTCCGACACCGTGGAGGCGGTCGAACAGACCAGCGACAAACTCGAACGCATCGTGGACGCCGCGACCGAGACGGCGACCGGGATGGGCGAAATCACCGACGCGACCGACCAGCAGGCCGCCAGCACCGAGGAGGTCGCCAGCATGATAGACGACGCCGCCGAGAAGGCCGACCGGGTGTCCGACGAGGTGGACAGCATCGCCGCGGCGACCGAGGAGCAGGTGATGATGATAGCCGAACTCGAAGATACCGTCTCGAACCTCTAAGCCCCGATTGCTATCCGGTATTCTTCATTCCGGCCGCGATGCCCTTGACGGTCAGTCGCAGGGTGCGGTCCTCCTCGGGGATGCGGTGAGACTGGGCGAGGAGTTTGACCTGCAGGAGGTTCAGGGGGTCCACGTAGGGGTTGCGCCGTTCCAGACTCTCCTCTAGCCAGTCCCGGCGAAGCAGACCCTCGCGCCCGGTAATCTCGCCCACCAGTTCGACCGCCCGGTCGTACTCGTCCTCGATTCTCGGGAAGAACTCCTCGCGCAGGTCTTCGGGCGCGAGTTGGGCGTACTCTGCGGCGATTTCGAGGTCGGTCCGGGCCAGCGCCAGCGCGGCGTTGTCCAGCGTCGTCCGGAAGAAGGGCCACTCGTCGTACATCGCGCTGAGCGTCTCTACGTCGCCTCCGGCGTCCAGATACGCATCCAACCCCTCAGCGAGCGAGTACCACCCCGGCAGGATGGCTCTGGCTTGGGTCCACGAGAACACCCACGGAATCGCCCGCAGGTCCTCGACGGTGCGCTCGCCGGACCGCGAGGCGGGCCGCGACCCCAGATTTAGTTCCTCGATGACCTCGATTGGCGTGGCCTGCTCGAAGTACGAGACGAACCCCTCGGTCTCCAGCAGGCCTCGGTAGGCCTCGCGGGCAGAATCGGCCGCCGTCTCCATCGCCTCAGCCCACTCGTCCGGGACCTCCTCAATCGGTTCCCGGATGGCCTCGTGGCGGGCGCGGAGTTGTGCGTTGAGCATCTGCTCTAGATTTCGCTCGGCGATTTTCGGGTTGGCGTACTTCTCGGCGATGGCCTCGCCCTGCTCGGTGAACTTGACTTCGCCCGTGATGGTCTCGTTGGGGAGCGCCAGCAGGGCGTCGTTCATCGGGCCGCCGCCCCGAGAGATGGACCCGCCCCGGCCGTGGAACAGTCGGAGGCGCACGTCGTGGTCGTCGCAGATTTCGGCGAGGCGCTTTTGGTTGCGGTAGAGGCTCCAGTTCGCCGCCAGAAAGCCGTTCTCCTTGTTCGAGTCGGAGTAGCCGAGCATGATTTCTTGGGTTCCCTTGCGGGCCTCGACCACAGCGGCGTAGGCGTCGTTCTCGAACAGCGTGCCCATGATTCGGCGCGCGCCGGAGAGCGCCGACTCGGTTTCCAGCAGGGGCACCACGTCGAGGCCCGAGTAGCCCGGCAGGTCTACGACACCGGCTTGGTCGGCCAGAAACAGAACTTCCAACACGTGACTCGGCTCCTCGGTCATGCTGATGCAGTAGGTGTCGATGGCCTGCGTGCCGTACTCGTCCTGCCAGTCGGCGGTCCGGGCAAACAGCGTCAGGACCCGACTCGCGGTCTCGCCGAGGTCGTCAGCGTCCGCGGCCGCTTCCACGTCGATGATGGCGTCGTCCTGCAAGATGGCCTCGGTCAGGGTCTCGACGCGCTCGTCTTCGTCCATCTCGGCGTAGTCGATGCCCTCCCGAGCGAGGGCCTCGCCGACCGCCTCGGTGTGGTTCTGCTGGTGGTCGCGCAAGTCGAGACTCGCCAACGAGAGGCCGAACGTCTCGACCCGTCGCCGGAAGGGGTCCACGTCGTTCTCGGCGACGACTTCCGCGCCGTTCTCCCGGAGGCTTTCGGCGATGGCGTCCACGTCGGCCAGCAGTTCGTCGGCGTCCTCGTACTCGCCGGGCCGCACGTCGCCGATTCGGTCCAGACGCTCGCGCATCAACTTGAGTTTCTGGCGGTAGGGTTCGTCGGGGTAGCGTTCTTCGGCCTCGTCGGCGACCTTCGGCAGTCGCTCGCGGTCGGCCTCGATTCGTTCCCGGAGGCCGTCGCCGACCGCGATGGCCCGGTCGCTCTGGCTCAGGACGCCCGAGAGGCGCTTGCACTCGTCGCGGTACCGCGCGACCACCACCTCTCGCTGGCGGTCCAGCGTCTCGGCCGTGACTTCGGGGGTGACGAAGGGGTTGCCGTCCCGGTCGCTCCCGGCCCACGACCGGAACTCGAACAGTTTGGGGACCGAAACCTCGCCGAACTCGTCGCCGAGTTCGCGCTCCAGTTCGTCGTACACCTCGCCCACAACGTCGAACAGCGTGTTTTCGAGGTACCACTGGACGTTGAGCGCCTCGTCGGTGACCTCGGGCCGCCGGTCCCGGACTTGCGGGGTCTGCCAGAGGCTGGTGACCTCGGCTTCGAGGTCGCGCTCGACGGCGGCCTCCTCGCGGTCGGTGAGTCGGCGCTCGTCCAGCGTTTCGAGGGCTTGCGCCACCGACCGGAGTTTGGCCTTGACCGTCTTCCGGCGGGCCTCGGTCGGGTGGGCGGTGAAGGTGGGTTCGACCAGCACGTCGTCTAAGACCTGCTGGATTTCGGCTTCGTCGGCGTCCTCGTCGGCCAGCACCTCGGCGGCCTCGGCCACGCTGTCGGCCAGCGTCCCCGCTTGGCTTCCCTCCCGGACCGCCCGGACTCGCTCGCGCTCCTCGGCGAGATTGATGAGTTCGAAGTAGGTCGCAAAGGCGCGGGCCACCACCCCGGCGCGCTCCGGCGGCAGGTCGGCGAGTTCCGACCGGAGGAGGTCCCGACTGTCGGCGTCTCCTCGGCGGTAGTCGATGGAATCGGTCCGGACCGACTCGACTAACTCGAAGGCCTCGGCCGAGGTCTGGTCGGCCAGCACGTCCCCCAAGAGCGCGCCGAGTTCCCGCACGTCCTGTCGCACGTCTCTGTCGTGGAGTCGCATACCACACTACTTCGTGGTGACGAGGCTAAAACGTCGGGAACGTGTGAAAATTGCCACTCGGATTCGAGTTAACTAGTTATCTGCTCGGGGTCGGGCTTCGGACACTCCAACACAGATTAGTGCCCGACGCTCCTCACCTCCGCACATGAGCGACGTGACACTCGTCTACGACGACGACTGCGGGTTCTGTACGTGGTGGGCCGACTTCTTCGCGGAACGGTCGGACTTCCGCATCGTCGGCTTCACCGAGTTGACCGACAACGAGCGCGAACGTCTGCCCGACGACTACGAGGAGTGTTCGCATCTCCTCGCGGACGGTCGGGTCTACTCCTGCGGCGAGTCGCTGGAACAGGCGTTCGTCCGGTCGGACCTCGGCGACGGCGCGGGAGGACTGGTCAAGTTCCTCCGGAACTTCCGGGACTACAACGAGTTCCGCGAGCAGATGTATCGGGCGGTCGCAGACCACCGAGGAGACCTCGGCGTGGTCGTCTCGAAGACGCCGCCAGCGCAAAAGAAGTCGGATTCAGACGACAGTTAGCCGCGCTGGCGAATCCAACAGCGTCGGCGGTCCGCCAGCGAAATCGGTTCGACCGGAGGCGGCGAGCGTTCGCTACGTTTCGAGCGCGACTGCTGGGCGGTAGCCACAGGTCCGAAAATCGAGTTAGCTGTACTCCCGCCAGCGGTGGCCGCACTCCTGACACTTGAAGAAGCGCGTCGGCGGTTCGTCCGCAGAGCCGGTCTGCTTGATGGTGTACCACGCCTTGCCGTGGCCGCACTCGTCGCAGGTCACGTCCTCGGCGGTGGGTTTGCCCTCGAAGTTGGCGTCCTCGGAAGTCTCGATGACCTCCGAATCGCCCTGCTCCTCGGTGGAGACGAACTCGGCGGCCTTCTCCTCGTCCTTGTCGCTGGTGTCCTGACAGTCGTCGTTCGTACAGATCATCTTCGACCCCATGGATTTCATCATGGAACCGCATTCGTCGCAGAATTGCATACTGGATGGCTAACGCCCGGTTGTTGATAAGCGCCACGTTCCTTTGGATGCGGGTTTCGAGGAGTCTCGACTGCTCGCGCTGACGGTACGACCGCAATCGTGGACGCCAGAACCGACGTGATGAACGTCTCTCGAAGCCCCCGGCCGGTCACAGGATAGGGGAAGACAAAGATTTCCTAAAGACATCTAATTAATGTCTATAAACATCTAACTATTTCTTAGTTCTCCGGAGTCGGCCCCTGAATCCGAACGCTCGCCACCGACCTCCTCCGACCCCCGACCGGACGCCGCGGCCTCGATTTTCCGGAGTCGGTCCGGTCGGGCGACCACGTAAACCGTGTCCTCGGCCCCGAGGGCCCGGTTGTCCGGAGGAATCGTCTCGACGCCCTCGGTTGTTCGGACCGCGACCACCGTGGCGTCGAGGCCACCGACCGGGGTGCCGACCAACGGACTGTCCCCGGCTAGCGTCACCGCGCCGACCGTCTCGTCGGCAGACCGAAGTCGCGCGGAGAACTCCCGGTCTGGCCGGAGTTCGGTCGGGAGCGTCACCAGTCGATACTCGGCGTCGGGGTCGAGTTCGGCGGCGTCCTCGGCGTCGAGCGCGAGGGTCGCCACGTCGCCGACCGTCGCCCGGAGTTCGGCGGTAGCGACGCGCGCGGTGTCGGGACCGTCCCGCCAGACCTGCACGAGGTCCCCGGCGCTCGCGCTGAACGCCGGGTCCGCCCAGACTGCCATCGCCACGGTGCCGGGGGCGAGCGTCGGGCCGATGCCGACCGCCCGGCCGCCGGCCGCGAGGTACTCGACGGTGCCGTCGTCGGCCAGTTCCGCGTCCACCCGGCCGACGCCGTAGTCGTCGCGGAGGCGCTCGGCGAGGCGGTCCCGGAGTTCGGCGACCGTCAATCCGCGAGGGAACCGGAGCGTCTTGCCCGAAAGCGTCGCCTTCGTCTCGTCGTCGAGCGGTTCGTACCCGTCTATCGACTCGATGTCGTCGGGGAGTTCGACCGCGACGTACCGGCCGACCGACCGGACGAGGAGATTCAGGTTTCGGTCGAGGCCCGCCTCGCGGGACCCGACCAGTAGGTCCGTGACGAGGACGGCACCCGAGCGCGCTCCGACCGCCCCGGCGGCCGCCCCGAGGACGAACGCCGTGACGTTGACCAGAACCACCTCCGTCGCCGGGACCGCTCGCCCGCCGAGGAACTGCCGGAGCGCCGTCGTGGTGTTGAGCCATCCGCCCACCGCGCCGAGACCGATTAGCACGCCCAACCCCTCGGGCATCGGTTCGCGAGTGTACGACCGGTAGAGCATGCCGAGACCGGTGGCGACGCCGCCAGACAGCAGGGCGAGGCCGACCACCCGAACGAGCGCCGTCACCGGACGTTCGAGCGCCGAGGCCACGCTCATCGGTCCGCCTCCTCGTCAGTCCCCGAGACGGCCTCCCCATCGCTTCCCGCGACTTCGCCGAACCGGTCGAGCGCGTCGCGCTGACCGACGACGTAGAGTTCGTCGCCCGCTGTGAGGCGGGTCGTTCCCGCCGGTGCGACGGTCCACTCGCTCCCCCGGCGCACCGCCAGCACCGCGATGCCGAACTCGTCCCGGACCGCGGCGTCACCGAGGAGCGTCCCGTCGAGCGGCCCGCCGCCGGCCAGTTCCACCCGCCGGATTCGCTTGCCGTCCCGGCGCAGAAGCGAGAGGAGTTCGAACTCCCGGCGGGTGCCACGCGCTCGGACCCGGATTGCGGCCGACGCCGCGCCGAGCAGAGTCCGGGCCTCTCGCCGGGGCACCGCGACCGTCACCCGGCCCTCGCCGCCGGTCGCCTGCCCCGACGCCGCACTCGGAGTTGCCATTTTGACGGTGGAGTCGGTTCCGTCGGTCGTCGCCGGCGTATCGGCGTCTGGCGAGGTCGGCCGTGAGACCGGAGCGCGGGCGTCGGTCTCCGACCCGGACCCCGACCGGGCGCTCAGGACGGTGCCCTCGACTTCTGTCTCGGGCGTCGAAACCGTCACCTCGTCCCGGCGGGCGAGACCAGTCGGCACCAGCGCGTCCACCGAAACCGCCCGGTGGCCAGTCGGAACTCGCCGTGAGAGCGACCCCGCCGGCGGGGCGGCGCTGACCGTCGCCCGGCCCTTGGCGTCGATGGTGGCCGACACCGCCGCGAGGTCGTAGTCGGTCCGGAGGCGCTCCTCCAGTCTGAGTTCCAACTCCGACAGCGGCAGGTCGGCGGGAAACGTCCACTCGCCGGCCCGAATCGTCGCCCGGAGGTCGTCGGGGAGCGACGGGTAGCCCTCCACGTCGCCCACGTCGCCGGTGACGCCGACCCGGACCTGACCGAACCGGCCCACTCGCTCGATGGCGTCGGCCGAGAGGCCTCGGTCGCGGAGTCCCCTGAGCGTGAACCGCCGGGGGAACTCGGCCCCCATTCGGTCGCCCTGAGCGTGGGCGTAGAGGGTCGCCATCATCACGACCAGCGCCGACACCAGCGCGGTCGGCGAGGTGACGAACTGGGGGTCGAGCAGGCCGAGCAAGCCGCCCTGAATCCCGGCGATGGCGACTCCGAAGACCAGCACACCGAATCCCGGAATCGTGACGCCCGTGAAGTACCGGAAGGTGAAACCGAGCGACCACGCCACGAGTGCAGGGACGACAGCAGTCAGCACGCCGATATAGATGCCCAACAGGAGTTCGACGAGGAGGTCGGGACCGAGAGCCATTGCGTATACTCCCGACAGACTCACGACCCCTAAAGAACTACCGACCTTTTTTATCCGAGACGGCGAGAGAAACGGGTATGGAGGCGAGAACGTGGCGGGGCCGGGTCGGCGTCCGCGTCATCGTGACTCTGACGTTCGCAGTCGCCCTGCTCTCGATAGCTACGGGCGTCTCCAGCATCGGGTTCACCGCGGCCTCGACCCAGAACCTCTTTGGCGGGCAGATTCCCGAGTGGGCACAGGAGACCGCCGGATTCACCGGGACGCTGACCGGGTTCCTGATGCTGGCCAGCGCGTTCGGGATGCGCCGCGGCTTGCGGTCCGCGTGGTACTCGACGGTCCTCCTGCTCCCCCTGACCGCGGTACAGGGGTTGGTCCAGTCGAGTCCCTACTCGATACCGCTGGTCGCGGTGTCGCTGGCCTCGCTCCCGGTGGTCCTCGCGGGTCGTCCCCGCTTCGACCGCGACGTAGACCTCTCGGCCTCGCAACTCGCCGCGCTGGCCGCCCTCGCCGGTGTCCAGATGTACGGAACGACCGGAGCCTACGCCCTCGCCGACCACTTCCAGAACTTGGACACGCCCCTCGACGCCTTCTACTACACGCTCGTCACCGCCAGCACCGTTGGATATGGCGACATCACGCCAGCGACCCAGACCGGACGACTGTTCAGTCTGTCCGTCGTCGTCCTCGGCACTGCGAGTTTCGCCGTCGCGCTGGCCTCGCTGTTGGGTCCCGCAATCGAAGCCCGCCTCGCATCAGCACTCGGAAGAATGACAGAAGCACAACTCGAACTCCTCGAAGACCACGTTATCGTCCTCGGGTACGGCGACCTGACCGAACCGATTCTGAACGAACTCGACGGCCAATCCGAGTTCGTGGTCGTGACGCCGGACCCGGAGCGAGCCAGCGAACTCAACGACCGCGGATTCAAAGTCCTGAAGGCCGACCCGAGCGACGAGGAGCCACTCAGGCGGGTCGGCATCGAAGAAGCGCGGGCGGTCGTCGCCGCCACGAACAACGACGCCGAGGACGCGCTGGCCGTCCTGACCGCCCGCCAACTCAACCCCGACGTGCGCATCGTCGCCGCCGCCACCGACCGCGAGAACGTGGACAAACTCCGGCGGGCGGGCGCTGACTCGGTTATCAGTCCGGCCAGCATCGGCGGCCACCTCCTCGTTCGCTCGGCGCTCGGGAGCGACGGGATGGAGAGCGTGGCCGACCGACTCTCCGGCGAGTCGCCGAAAAGCTGAGACCCGGCGTCCGCACGGTCTGAGGCCCATCTGAGAAACATTTACCCACCTTTTTTGATTCTAAACCTGTCTTTCCCCAATCTAAGAGTTGCCTATAGCGCACCGTCAGACGCTGACGCTACTCGCCGCCGTTCGCGCTCTGGTCGCTTTCGCCGGGGTCGTAGAGCCAACGAATGTTGCCACTCTCCAGAACGAACGCAGGAATCTCCAAGTGCTACCCCCGGTGGACGATTGCCACGTCGCAGTCCAAATCGTGGAGACGCTCGAACGTCGGCGGCGAGACGAACCGCGAGGCCGCCGACCGGTCGGTACTCGCGCCCATCACCGTCAGGTCGTAGTACTCGTCGTTGGCTTCGAGGAAGGACTCGATGGACGACCGGGAGACGCGGGTCTCGAACGACCCTTCGAAGGCCTCCACGAGATTCGCCAGCGTAGTCTCGGTCGCCCGGCGCTCGTCCTCGCGGTCGATGCAGGTGCAGACACTGACCCGGCCAGACCGCCCCGAGACCCGGCGAGCGAACTCTATCATGGCGTGGGCCGTGTCGCCGGCGCGCCGGACCGGAACCAGCGTGCGCTTCCAGCGCTCTCGGGACGAGTCCGCCGACCGAAACGCCACCGTGTCGATGTTGCTCCGGAGCAACTCGCGGACGAACGACGAGAGGGTTCCCTTCTCCTCCTCGTAAGGCGTGACGATGAGGTCACAGTTGGTCTCTCTGGCGGTCTTGAGGACGGTCCGCGGGAGGTCGGTGCCGTCGCCGACCACGACCACCTGACAGGGCACCCCGACCTTGGTCTCGATACGGTCGGCCTCGGCCTCTAACTGCTTGGCGGCCTCCTCGGCGACCCGGACCTCCTCGGACTCCACGTCTCGGGCCGTTCCCGACCCGACCAGTTCGGTTTCGGACTCGTCGGTCGGCACCTGCATCGTCTGCTCGGCCTTCTCAACGTCGTCCTCGTCGATGACATCCAGCAGGACGACCTTGCCAGCGTCGTGGGCCGCCGCGAGTCGCGCGCCGAACATGGCGGCGGAGCGAGCGCGTTCTCCTCGCATCGGGACCAGCACGTGGTCGTCGCCCTTCGTGGACTGGTAGAGGTAGCGCGACCGGCGCTCGTAGAACTGCTCGCGCCAGACGTGGAAGGCGCTGGCGACGATAACGCTGGCGACGAACACCGACCCCACGAAGTCCACGAGGAACTCGTTGATGCCGGCGGGACTGGTGAACGCCGGCGCGATGAGCGCCAGCAGGGCGGTCGAGAACGCACTCGGTTCCTCGAAGTCCAGCGCCCACGTCGCTCCTCCGGTGAGGAAAATCGCCAGCGCGGCCTCGGCGGGCGAGACGAGGAGTTGGCTCGAACCGAGGGGGTCCCGAAGCGCGGTGTGGAGACCGAACCAGATGGCCGCAGTCCCGCAGAGTGCGCCGACCGTGAGGCCGCCGACGAACTTGGTCGGCGAGGCGTAGGTGCCCTCGGGGTCGGCGAACAGCGTGAACGTCCCCGACGCCAGCGGCGGGAACAGGACGAACGGAAGCACGTCCACCGAGTTCGAGATGGCCGTCACCAGCGCGATGAGGAGGGGGATGAGGAGCAGGACCGAGAGGTGAATCAGGTTCGAGGTGTGTTCTATCCACCGGCGAAAGTCCCGAATCTCCCGGCGCTCGAACCGACGCACTCGCCGGACTGCGGCGTGATAGCGCGTCCGCAGACTATCCAGCATTACCGACAGTTCGACGGTCCTTCCCCAAGTATCTGTTCGCTCTGGGAAAGAGGTGTTTGGATACGCAGGGAGTGTATTCAGATATGTAGCTGAAACCGGAGCGACGGTTTCGAAAGCCCTCGCGCGGTTCGCGGTCGCTCAGCGACATATCCGCCGCGCGCAGTCCTGCGCGCGGCGGATAGGGGTCGGCTGAGACGACCGAGATGAACGCGAACCACGCTCGCCCTTTCAGTCCACCGAGGAACGTGGAGTAGTCCACCGAGCAAAACGACTGACAATCTGCCGGCGAACGCTCGGCCGAACAACCGGCATGGATGCACTCGGTCAATCAACCGGCTGGGTGGGATGAAGGGGCCGGCCGGTCGCGCTTGCTTGGTCGTCTGAGTAGGCCACTATTCGGCGCGTGGGTGGTGCTGAGAACGCGCCGAATATCCTGCTCAGCGACCGCGACCGGCCGGGGGCTTCAAGAAGACACGACCACCTCGATTCTGCTGGTCGCCAGCTATTAAAAACAGGTGAAGACTTACTCAGCCAGTTCGACAACAGCATCGAGCGTAATCCGAATCGCGCGCTCGACGTTGTTCTTG
This sequence comes from Halorussus lipolyticus, assembly GCF_029338375.1. Lineage (NCBI taxonomy): Archaea > Methanobacteriati > Methanobacteriota > Halobacteria > Halobacteriales > Haladaptataceae > Halorussus > Halorussus lipolyticus. The sequence continues at coordinate 1,830,912 of NZ_CP119804.1, forward strand.
GCCTTCTCGGGCAGTTCTTCGTCCTCGGTCTCGCCCTTCTGGGTGCCCTCCACGAGGTTGCCGTCCACCGTGCAGATGGCTCCGGCGGCCATGCCTCTGCGGCGGGTCAGCGAGAAGACCGCGGCGGCCTCCATCTCGACCGAGAGGATGTTTGCTTCTTCCCAGTCGGCGACGTACTCCTCGGTCTCGGCGTAGAAGGCGTCGTCGCTGGCGATGGGACCGACGTGGACCTCCTCGTCGTTCGCTTCCGCGGAGTCCACGAGCGACGTGAGGACATCGTAGTCCGGGACTGCGGGGTACTCCACGTCCTCGTAGCGCTTGCTGGTGCCCTCGTTCTTCGCCGCGCCGGTGGCGATAATCATGTCGCCGATTTCGATGCCCTCTTGGAGCGCACCGGTGGTCCCGACGCGGATGACCGTCTCGACGCCGACGTTTTCGAGTTCCTCGACCGCGATTGCGGCCGAGGGACAGCCGATTCCGGTCGAGCAGATGGTGAGTTCGGTGCCTTCGTACTCGGCGTTGACGACCTTGTACTCGCGGTTCTCGGCGACGACCTCGGAGCTATCGCAGAGGTTTGCGATGCGGTCCACGCGACCGGGGTCGCCGGGGATGAGCGCGATGTCGTTCAGGTCGCCCTCCTCGACGAGGAGATGGGGTTGTTTCGCCATGCGCGAACGTTGTCGGGAGAGGGAGAAAAAGCGTGAGGATTCGGCGTCGGGGCCGGCAACTCCGAGGAGAGACCGATAAAGACCCCTATACAATGCTTTAGAACAAAATTTTAATCTTTAGGCAAACAGAGAGTGCCCTCGAAGCCGACGACGAAGGCCAGCGGTCAGGAGTATCGGTCCTGAATGTCCCACTCGGTCCGGATGAGTTCGCCGATGCCGTGTTGCATTACGGCCTCACCGAGCGAGGTTGCCACGTAGTAGGAGTAGAGGCCGTCGGCCCCGCGCTCCTTCTCCAAGCGATTGCCCACGACGCCGACCGCCTCCAGTTTGTCGAGGTGGTAGTGGAGTTTGTTCGAGGGGATGTCGAGGGCGTCGGCGAGTTCGCTCGCGCTCAGTTCGCCCTCTCGCAGGAGTTCCGCGACGATTCGGTACCGGGTCTCCTCGCTGACCGCTCTCTGCATTGCGAGGTAGTCTTCGAGTTCGAGGACGCTCTCCTCGGGGAGCTTCGGGGGGTCGTAGCGTTCTGCTTTGGCCATGTTTACTCCATTCTAACCGGGTTAGTTAGGGACGAATGTTTCCACATGTCCCCACATGTTTTCACACGTTCCCACATGCTTCCACATGTTTCTAATAACCCTTAACACTTCTTGAGTCAACATCCGCTGAAACAGCCGCTATTTATAAATAGACGCAGTACATCGACCGAAAACGAATGCGAGACCGCCTCCTCGACACCCTCGACTCCACCACCCACTGGCGCTTTCTCGTCTACGTGATGGGGCCGTACAAGTCCCACGTCACCGAGAACGAGGAGATGTACGCTTTCCTCGAAATCGTCCGGGACGGCCTTCGGCGCGAGGGGTTCAACGCCTTCCTCGCCACCGACCCCGACATCCCACTGGACGAGATGGACGCCGGGACCCAGACACTCGAATTCGCCCGTGCGAGCAACGTCGTGCTGTTCGTCGTCCCCCACGAAGGAAAGAACCTCGGCGTCGGCATCGAGGTCGGGGCCGTCCTCGAAGACATGACCGACCGCCAGCGCGAACGCATCCTGTTCGCCCACGAAAAGGGTATTCGGAGTGCGATGATAGGCGCTGTCGGCGACCGGTGGAACGTCACGCGCCGGACGTTCGCCGACGAGGCCGACCTGCTCGACGAAGTGAAACTATTCGCCGCCGACGTGATTCGGAAGGAGGACACCGGCGAACTCCCCTTCCCGCCCGGCGAAGAAAGCTAAAACTGCCCGTCCAGAAACGCCCCAACGTCCTCGAACGTCGGCGCGGTCCGCGCGCCCTCCTCCATCGCGGCCAAGGCACCGCAGGCGTTGGCGAACTCAAGCGCCCGCTCGTAGTCCGCGGTCGGGCCGACGACGCTCCCGTCGCGCAGAAGCACCGCGAGGAACCCCGCGGCGAAGGCGTCTCCCGCGCCGGTGGTGTCCACGACCTCGGCGTCGAATCCGGGGTGGTCGATGGACGCCTCGGGGGTATCGACCTGCGCGCCCTCCTCGCCGTGCTTGATGACGACCACGCGACCGTGGAGTTCCGACGAGGGGTGTTCGAGGTCGCTGTCCAGAATCGTCCGGGCCTCGCGGTCGTTGAGAAACACCACGTCGGAGTAGGCCAGCGCCTCGCCGAAGTCGCGCTCGGCGAGTCGCCTGCCGGGGTCGAAGGAGACGCTCACGCCCGCTTCGGTCGCGGTCCGGGCCAACTCGGCCGCGGTGTCGGGGCGCTGGCTAGTCAGGTGGAGGTGGTCGGCGCTGGTGACGTACTCGGGGTCCACGTCGGCGGGCGTGACCGCCTCGTTCGCGCCCTCGTTGCCCAGCACCATGACCTCGCCCTCGTCGTCCACGATGAGGTACTTCGTGGTGGTCTCGCGGGCCTCGACCTCCAGCAGGTGCGAGCAGTCCACGCCCGCGTCGGTGAGTCCTCGGCGGACGAACTCGCCGGTTTCGTCGTCGCCGACGCTCCCGACCAGTCCGGTCTCGAACTCCATGCCCGCCAGCGCGACGGCGACGTTGGCGGCGCTTCCGCCGCCGGAGCGCCGCTGGGCGTCGATTCGGGCCTCGCCGTCCGGCTTCGGGAGGGCGTCCACTTGGAGGGTCACGTCCCAGTTGACGTGGCCGGCGGTTATCACTTCGACCATGGCTGGCGACTGGGGCGGCGATTTGCGAGCGACATACCGCCACGGTATGCACCCGGCCGTCAAAACGCTGGTGGGTCGGCTAGGTGACGAGTGAGTTTCTTCCTCGCTGGTCCGAACCGAGGTCGTCAGGGCCGACAAAACGATGTTTTAGAAAGCCCGCGACCGAGCGGCCCCTTTCAGTCCACCCAAACAGGGGTTTGTGGAATCAGGCTTTCGCCGGTGGAAAGCGCCATGGAGCGCGGGCGCTTGTCATCTCGCGCAGGTACGCGCACGAAACAAAATTAAATACCCGCGAAACACACCGATTTCGGTCCCCTACCCCGTCACGATGAACAGCAGGAGGTTGTGAACCCCCGGCCCGAGGCCCACCGCGGCGACCGCCCCGAGGAGCAAGTACCCCTCGGTCGGGTCCTCGCGGACGAAATCGGCGAAGAGGACGACCACGACCTCGGCGATGGCGAGTTTCACGAGGACGAACAGCCATCCGACGCCGAAGGTCTCTGCTGTCGGAAGCGAGGCCGCAACGTCGAGGACGGCCCGCGAGATGGGGGTGCGCTCGCCGAATCCGAGCAGGTCCACGCCGACCGCGGTCGAAACCGCGTCGAGCGAGTGACTGAACAGCACCAGCGCGCCGGTCGCGCCGGTCGCGGCGGTTACGCTCGGATGGGTCCACCGGGTCGCACCCCAGAGAATCCCGGCGAGGAGGAAGGCGAGGACGGCACCCACAAGCGGCCAGAACAGTCGGAGGCCGCCAGCACCTCGGGCGAGGGCGTAGGCGACGACTGCGCTGGCGGCCAGCACGCCGACAGCGACGACCGGCCTCGCGGGGTCGATGTCGGTCCGTATCGCTGTCAACCAGACCAGTCCGGCCGGAACGAAGGTCGTGAGGTAGACCGCCGGAGTCCCGAGCAGTGGGCTGACGACCTCGGGCACCCACTCCAAGACGTGGAGGACGTGGAGGCTCGACCCGACGACGACCCACGGCGTCAGCGCGAGGACGGTCCGGTCGGAGACGTGGGGGTCCGACCGGGCGAGCGCCCCGGCGACGAGCGCAACCGCCGCGAGGAGGCCCACGAGGTACGGGAGCGGCGGGAGCGCGAAACCCTCTGGAAGCACCATGCCGAAAACCCGGAAGCGCGTGGCCGAAAGGTTTGCGGTCGGACGCGAGTCCGACTCTCGCGCCGGAGACGGTCTCAGGTGTTCGCTTCGACGACCGACACCGCGTTGTAGGCGGCGTCGTCGCCGGTGTTAGCAACCGTGACGCTCAGGGTTGCTTGGCCGACCGGGAGGACGCCCTCGTACTCGGGTTCCTCGTGCTGGTGGACGCCGTAGTCCACGACCGCGAAGTCCTCGTCGGTCCCCGACAGCGAGTCGCGGAAGACGTGGATTCGATTGCGCGCAGACCGGACCGCGCGGCCGGCCTCGTCGTCCAATAGCTCCTCCATCCGGAGGAGTTCGTTGTCGATTTCGTCGAGGACGCCCTCGCGGTCGGCGAGGTCCCGGTCGGCGAAAGCGTCGAGTCGGTCCCGGACGGTCTCGAACTCGTCTGCGACCTCCTCGTCGGTGTGCTGGCGGGCACGCTCCAAGTCGTCTCGGATGTCGATAATCGCAGGTACGGATGACACAGTGTTCCCCCGCCGAAAGTCTGGGACCGGGACGAAGAAGTGTCCTCCGGCGGGGCGTTCGATTTATTCTCCTCGGGACCCAACTCCATTGGGGGTTCGACCATGAGTGAGACAACCACGGACAGCGACAACACTGGGGGGTACATCTCGGCCGCGACCGCACTGCTCGGCGCGTGGCTCATCGTCGGCGTGTTCGTCTTCTCGCCGATGCCGGACGCCAACTTCTGGAACGACATCATCGTCGGCGGCGCAATCGGGACCATCGCGGGCTACAACGCGATACAGTCCGACGACCGGGGTATCAACACCGGGGCCGCGTCGCTGGTCGCCCTGTTGGGCCTCTGGATGGTCATCGCACCGTTCGTCTTCGAGACGACCGGGGCCGCGTCGTTCTGGAGCGACGTCCTCACCGGCGCGCTGGTCGCGGTGCTGGCGGGCTACAACGCCTATCGTTCCCGCGAGACCGACCGCCGCGCCACGACCGCCGAGGCCGAGACCCCGTAGATTCAAGCCGGTCCTTTTTCGGTGAGAATCAGTCTAAGAAATATTTGCACGACTATTAGACACAAGTATATCAGCTAAGCAACGAATCGTATTTCTTTCCCCGTTATTTCGACGGGTGGACGCGAACCGCTCGGAACGCGACCACCGCAGAATTGCTATCTCGACATACGGTTTATCGCGGCGGTAGTGGGGTGCGACCCGCGGTAGAACGCGGTTCGGGCCACATCGCAGGCCGCGTTCACGGAGACCGACGACCATCTTCGACCGACGACGCCGACGGAACGACACCCAGCGACCAGATTCGCCGAGACGAGTCCGCGGACGAGGACCACTGACCGCTTCGAACCTCCTCGCGCGCTGGGGGCCGACTACCAGCTACCCCTTCGACCGGAGAGTGCGAGGACCCGCTGAGTCAGTCGCCCGCAATCCCAACTCGCCACCCTGAAACCGGGGATTAGACCGGGAAAGACCGGCGTCGCCGACGCCGGGCCGCTGTTCCCGAGCGCGACTGATTCGCGGGGTTCGGTCCGAGTGCCGGCACTCGTCCAGTCGGCGCTATCGGCTATCGTTTCCGCAATGCTCTCGTCGGCGCGCGTAGAACTGCGCGCGCCGAGGAGTACACCACTGAAACGCCAAATCACCTCGACAGAGAATGGTAATCCAGCAACTAGTTCGAGATTCCGGGGTCGCTTTCGCTACGCGAGGAGACCCCGGTATCGTCGCTCGGGTCCCAAACCCAGACTTCCCCAATTCGACTTCCCTACCGACCGACCCGGCCGCTCTCGTCCGGCCGCCGAACTGGATTTTGCGGAAAACGCCCGCACGGCGAAGCATCGTCGGTCGAATCGCAGGGTCGAAAACAGCTGTGAGCATGCTATAAACCAGTAAGCGGTATATTAAATCTGTCTCGGGGCGGCGTCACCTCTCCGAGGCCAATCGTAGAGTAGCAAAGCACCTTTTTTCTCCGGGCCGAACCCCGCTGTATGAGCGACGACCGAGACGAACTCGCGTGGGACCTCCTCGATTCGGAGGTCGCTTACTCGTGTCCCGGATTCGACGTGCGCCGCGAGGAGGTCCGCCTCCCGGACGGCACCGAAACCGACTTCGACTACCTCTCGGAACCCGAGAGCGTCGTGGTCCTCCCGTTCACCCCCGACGGCGAAGTCGTCGTCATCGAGGAGTGGCGACAGGCGGTCCGGCGGGTCAACCGAAGCCTCCCGGTCGGCGGAATGGAACCCGAGGACGACGACCGGGAGTCGGCGGCCCGCCGCGAACTCCGCGAGGAGACCGGTCACGAGGCCGAAACCGTGGAGTTTCTGACCAGCGTCGAACCGGCAAACGGGGTGGCGAACTCGGTCCTGCACTTCTTCGTGGCCCGCGGGTGTACCCCGACCGCCGAGCAGGAACTGGACCACAACGAGTCGATTCGGGTGGACACGACCACGCTGGACGAACTGCGGGAGCATATCCGAGAGCGCGATATTCGAGACGGGCGGACGACACTCGGACTGCTCTACTACGAGGCGTTCGGGACCGCAGACGAATAGGACGAGTTGCAGTCCGGCGCGGAACCGGACCGACGCGGGAGAACGGAACCCTTACCCTCGTCCTCGGGCTATTCCGCGCCAATGAGAGACCACTTCGAAATCCGCGACCAAGACGGTCTGGGTCGCATCGGGGAACTCTCGGTCCCGCGTGCCGGCGTGACCGTCGAGACCCCCGCACTCCTACCGGTCATCAACCCCCACGTCCGAACCGTCGAACCCTCGCGCCTCGAATCCGAGTTCGGCGCGGAGATTCTGATTACGAACTCCTACATCTTCTACGGAAGCGACGACTACCGCGAGGAGGCGCTCGACAGGGGCCTCCACGACGTGCTGGACTTCGACGGAGCCATCATGACCGACTCGGGGTCGTTCCAGTTGGCCGAGTACGGCGAAATCGACGTGACCACCCCCGAAATCCTCCAGTTCCAGCATGACATCGGGAGCGACATCGGGACGCCCGTAGACATCCCGACGCCGCCGGACGTGCCCCGCGAGGAGGCCGAGGACGAACTGGCCACGACCCAAGAGCGCCTCGAAGTCGCCGAGGGCGTCGAGGTCGGCGACATGCTGGTCAACGCGCCGGTACAGGGTTCGACCTACCCCGACCTGCGCGAGGAGGCCGGTCGCCACGCCGAGGCCACCGACTTGGACGTGTTCCCGGTCGGTGCGGTCGTCCCGCTGATGAACGACTACCGCTACGCCGAGATGGTGGACGTGGTTGCCGGGGCCAAGCGCGGTCTGGGCGCGGACGCGCCGGTCCACCTGTTCGGCGCGGGCCACCCGATGATGTTCGCGCTGGCGGTGGCGATGGGGTGCGACCTGTTCGACTCGGCGGCCTACGCCCTCTACGCCCGCGACGACCGGTATCTCACCGTCCGGGGTACCGAGCAGATGGACGATTTGGACTACTTCCCCTGCTCGTGTCCGGTCTGCGCCGAGTACACCCCCGCCGAGATGCGGAGTCTGGCCGACCGAGAGCGCGAGGAGCTACTGGCCGAACACAACCTGCACGTCACCTTCCAAGAGATGCGGACGGTCAAGCAGGCGCTCCGCGCCGGAAATCTGCTGGAACTGGTCGAGACTCGCGCTCGCGCTCACCCCGCGATGCTCGACGGCTACCGCGCGCTCACCGACCACGCCGACCAACTGGAGCGCGAGGACTCGGTGTCGAAAGGGGCCTTCTTCTACCTCTCGGGCGAGAGCGCCCGCAGACCCGAGGTCGTGCGCCACCACCAGCGCCTCGAACGCCTGAACCCCGAGGGCGAGGTCCTCTTGACGGAGGGCGGCCGGAGCGACCGCTACGACGAGTCGTGGCGCGTCGTCGCCCCGTTCGGTCCCTTCCCGCGGGACCTCTCGGAGACGTACCCGCTGACCGCCGAGGTGCCCGAGGAGATGGACGCCGAGGGGTACCGCTCGGCCGCGGAGGGAATCGCCCGACTCGTAGAGGCTAACCCCGAGACAGAATTCACGCTGGCCTACCACGACTGGCCCGAGAGCGCGCTGAAGGTGGTCCCCGAGCGAATCGACACGGTTGACCTCGCGGAGTAAATTCTAGCCGTCTTTCACTCTCATAATTATTTCTAAGAGCACTCTTTTGATGTTCAATACACTGAAAGACATTTGTTTGTCGAGGCACGCTCGCGGCGTGCCGAGAGTTACAGTAACGATGCGTCCGCGCCCGTAGTCGAAAACACGGAACACGAAATCCGACGCCGAGGACTCGCAAGATAGTTGCCTATCGACCCCCGAACCGGTGGTATGACCGACTACTTCGAAGTTCATGACCGCGACGGCGCGGCGCGAATCGCCGAGTTGCGCCTCGCGGACCCCGTGACGACGCCCGCGATTGCGGACGACTTTCTCGCCGACGCCGGAAGCCTCTGGACTGCCGACCGCGAACTGCCCGAGGGAAGCGAGGAGAACCTCACCGTCCTCCCCCACCGAGGGTTCCCCAGCGGAACCGACGAGGAAGTCATGGACTCGTTCGCGCCCGACTACCCCGACGTGGACTACCCGAGCGCGGCCGTCGTCGCGCCCGAAACTGCCGACGACTACGGGGCCGACGCCTACGTCCTCTCCGGCGCGCAGGGGTTCGTCGGCCACGGCGCGGGATTCAAGGACGCCATCGTCGAGACGAAGGAGGCTATCCCGGCCGACAGCGCGCTCTACCTGCCGGGGGTCGCCACGCCGGAGAACGTCGCCACGCTGGTCTACGCCGGGGTCGATTTGGTGGACACCGATGGGGCCTACGTCGCCGGAACGCAGGGCAGATACCTGACCTCCGAGGGCCTCCACTTCCTCGACAACCTCTCGGAACTCCCCTGTGCCTGTCCGGCCTGCCAGCAACCCATCTCGGAGTTCACCCGGCAGGACTGCGCCGACCACAACGTCAACGCCCTCCGGGCCGAGTTGGGAATCGTCCGCGAGCGAGTTCGGTCCGGGCGACTCCGGGACTACATCGAAGGGCAGGCCCGCCACGAGCAGTGGCTGACCGCCGCCTTCCGGGAGTTCGACCAGCAGTGGAGCTACGTCGAACAGCGAACGCCCCTCATCCGGGACGCCGAACTCTCGGCGACCACCGAGGACACCCTCCAGCGCGTCGAAATCCAGCGGTTCGCCGACCGCGTGACGACTCGCTACCAGAATCGCTTCGACCACCCCCTCGTGCTGGTGCCCTGCTCGGCGACCAAACCCTACAGCGAGTCCCAGAGCCACGGCCAGTTCCACGACGCCATCCAGTTCCGCGCCCACACCGTCTCGATGACCTCGCCCATCGGCGTCGTCCCGCAGGAACTCGAACTGACCTACCCGGCCCAGCACTACGATTCGGTGGTCACGGGTCGCTGGTCCGAGGACGAAAAGCAGTTCGTCGCCGAGGTTCTGCGGCGCTACCTCGAACGCAACGACTACCCCCGCGTCATCGCCCACGTCCCGCCGGAGGGCTACCGAGAGGTCTGCGAGCGCGTCGAATCGGAACTCGGCATGGACTTCGAGTACACCGTCGAAGACCACCCGACCACCACCGAGTCGCTGGGCAACCTGATGCGAACTCTCGACGGCGAACTCAAGTACGGCAAGCGCGAGCGCCAGCACAACACGGTCCGGGCCATCGCCGACTACCAACTCGGCGACGGGGCCGGAGACGACCTGTTCGACAGCATCCAGACCGAGGCCCGGTACCCCAAACTCCGGGTCCACGACGACGACGGCGAGCAACTCTCTGCGATGGTGCCCCAGTACGGCGTCCTCTCGTTCACCCTCGCCGGTGCCCGCCAGTGGGTCGAATCTGACGCACCGACCAAGCGCGTCGAAATCGACGCCTTCGCTCCTCACGGGAGCGTCCTCGCGCCGGGCGTCGTGGACGCGGACGACGACATCCGGGTCGGCGACGAGGTGGTTATCGAGGGACCGAAGGCCTTCGCCGTCGGCCGCGCCGAGATGTCCGGGCCGGAGATGGCCGAGAGTACCCGGGGTATCGCCAGCACGGTCCGGCACGTCCAGGAGAAATAGGTAACAACGTTATTGTATTACTTTCGTTCATGGGAGTAGTTTCGTCACTTTCGTTCGAACTGAGCGAAGAGATAGACGAGTCAGGGAAGACCCATCCACTCGGTGAACTCTCGGTCACGCTCGATACGACTCCGGTTCCTGATTTTCCGGGAACGATATCATTCACTCGTAGTGTCTTTTCTTTCGAGTGGTGTTTCACGCCAGCGTTGCGGTCGATACCGACGTTCTTGGCGGGGCAACCAGTAAGGATATTCACCTTCGAGTACGACGAATGGTGGGCGCTACCACGAGACGAAGACACCGTGTATTTCGTCTGGAAAACAGGGAATGGAACTCCAGATGAACGCCCGCCGACGCCGATCAAGAAATCTGCACTTGCATGGGCGCTCGTGACGTACTGCCGCAAGACCACGCACTTCGACGCAGAGGGGGAGCGTGAACGGGCGGCCCTATCAATCGCCCGAAAAGCGATTGCGATCTACGAGTCCTCGTCTTCCGTTGCTCTCGATGATTATCGAGAGTTACGGGCTTTCGAATGGCTCCTGTGTGATTGGTGCCTCTCGAAATTTCCCCGATCACAGCCCCAACTCTACGACTCCGATACGCTTGAAACAGTCCTTTCGTGGGTTCGCGAGAGCGAAGACGACGAGCTCGCCGTAGCTGCTTACGAGACGCTGTTCGGAGAAACAGAACTTCGGGAAGAGACACTCAACCGAATGATAGAAAAGCCTGATTCGAGACTTCTCGATACGGGGATAACCGGTTGGGAGTTCCGGGATGACCTCGCGGCCAAATGGGTGACCTTGCTTCGCAATATTGTTGAGGAAGCCGACGAGCTTCCAGTTCCAGAGGGTGAGGCAGTTGATTCGATTACGGTTGGCCTGTACGCGCACAACGACCGGCGAGTGCGCCGGCGAGCGGCCGAGTTACTTGGTGAGATCGGGGGACCGCGGGCGACGGAGAAACTAAAAAAGCTCGCTACCGGAGACGACGAAACTGTGAGTCAGACCGCACGCGGCCTCTTGGAGAGTGAGTGCGAATGACGGAGAAGCGTTGGGTCCCGGAACTTGACGAACCACCGTCCGAATCCGCCTATCCCGACTCGATGTGTGAACTTACCGTTGAGAGTGACGGCGAAGCGGAGACGGACCGATACTATTTTTCTACGACCGACGGGACGCCGGTCTCTTCGCTCGCCGTCGAATGGACTGACGAGGAACGACACCGGACCGACGCCGCCATTGCAATCGTTCCTCTCCTCGCGGGACGTACTCAAGATTGGCTTGACCACGCAGTCCTCCTCGGCGAGTATGCAACGTGGTCTACGTTCGCGTATCATCTCGAAAGCGGTATCGGAGTTACTGCGTACGACGATAGCGAGAACGCAGTTCGACCGCTTGGAATCGTCAGGCCACTTCCGCTCGCAGAGACGCTCCGGTCCTATGCGAGTACTCGGAATCCCGAGACCGACTTCAGTCACCTCTTCGACCGGTATCTGGAGGATGCAGAGAGAGCAATCGAGTTCTACCGAATGGCCGGCGACCTGGACTCATTCCGCTTCAAGCGGTCCGAGGACGCCATTGATGCGTACCTGTTCAGTTACCAGTCGGTCCCAGACGACCCGCGGACGTCGGCGGTCGTCCGAGATAGGGAGTGTCTCGCTCCGAGAATTGAAGCTCTATTCGATAGCGAGGACGAACTCGCCCGAAAGCGATTCATCGACCTTCTCTACTACCACGAGAATCCGTGGATAAGGCGAAAAACACGGACGATACTCGCAGAGACACCCGACGAGCGGGCAACCGACGCGCTCTGGTTACGCGTTCACGACGCAGAACCGTGTCAAGATGAGGAAATTATCGACATCCTTCGCCTGCTGTCGAAACTGGTCGGTGAGGCCGGGGCCGACCAGCTTGCCCGAAACATCATCACGTGTGTCGGGACCAACGAGCGCCAACTCATCGAATGCTGCGGTTCGGTATCGACGCCGCTTGCGAACCAAGCACTCGAACAGGTGGCCGACTGGCTCGATGCAGGTGACTGGGACCCCGGTTCAGAAATCGCCGTAAGCCTCGAATCTACGCTCGACGCGGCGGGGGAGTGAATCTCGAAGTATATCGCTTCTCCAGCGACCGTCTGTGTGACACGAGGAAAAGCAATAGGTCAAACGTATCTACCGCATACTCGCTCTTATCGACTCAATAACCATGAGGACAGCTGGCGTAGGTCGGGGCGACATGGGAACACCGCAACTGGAGTTCGACAGCGACGTCGAGGGGCGAATCTACCGGTACGTCGAGCGCCACGGGTCGGCCACCCGCGAGGAGGTCCGCGACGAGGTCCGGGTCGAGGAGACGGCGGGGGCTAAGCCGCCCCGGTCGGGTACCGAGTCGCCGGCCCGGCTACCGGTCGCGGAGTTCAACGAGTACATCGACGACCTCCTCGAATCGGGGCCGCTGACCGAGCGCGACGGACGACTCTACGTCGAACCCGACGAGGAAACTGAAATTCACGAGACCGACGGCTTCGAGTACGTGGTCCGGCCCGCCGACGAGGACGACCGCGAGGCCATCGCGGCCCGCATCCGGGAGGTCGCCGACGAGGGCGCAATCGTGGTGGACGAGCGAGTGGCGGATGCGATAGAGCAGGAGGGGGCGCTGATTCGGCTCAACGAGCGCGAGTCCCGGATGTTCTTCGTGGCCGAGATTCGGCCGGCGGGCGGCGAGTCGGCGGGTGACGAATCGGAGGACAGGGAGTCGGAGCGCGAAATCGTCGGCTGGGTCCACGTCCACGGCTTCGAACTCCCGGCCCGGAGCCACACCGCCGAGTTGACGGTCGGGGTCGCCCCGGAGTACCGAGAAAACGGAATCGGCGGGACGCTCCTCGAACGCGGAATCTCGTGGGGCGACGACGAGGACTGCATCAAGGTCTACCAGAGCCTCCCGGCGACCAACGACGCCGCCCTCGACATGCTGGACGAACACGGGTGGGAGCGCGAGGCGACCCGCGCCGACCACTACGAAGTCGAGGGCGAACTCGTGGACGAGGTGCAGATGGCCAAGCGGTTGGACGGCGAGTAGGGCACGTTATCGCTCGGCGAACACCCCGAGGACGAGGCCGGCGAAGACGACCGCTCCGGCGAGCGCGCTGACTCGTCCGGCGAGCAGGAGGTCGGGAGCGTCGGCCAGCGCACCGCCGAGTTCGGCCAGCAAGCCGACGCCAATCAGCGCGACCGACGCCAGCGCGGTCCGGTCCGAGGCCCCGCGGAAGGTGCCGACCGTCGGCGGGTAGAACTGGTAGGTCGCGCCCACGATGGTCAACCCGAGGAGACCGAGGACGTTGAGCCGAAAGTGGGCCGAAATCAGGGCGGGCGCGACCCCGTTCCACGCGAAGTGGAGACCGACCAGCACGCCGAGGACGCCCGCGATGACCCCGGCGAGGACCGCGTAGAAGCCGACCCGGCGGCGCTCCGAGCGAGCGAACAGGACGGCGTAAGCCAGTGCGAACCCGACCACGGCGGTCGCTTCGAGCAGTGCGCCGGCGCGGAACCACGCTCCTCGGTAGAGGCCCCACGCGAGGACAGCGGGACCGACAGCCCCGGCGGGCAGGACGACCGCAACGAGCGATTTGGGCGGCGAGGCGACCAGAAACCGGGGAAAGAGCCGGAACCCGACAGCGAAAAGCAGGAGGCCAGCGGTCCCGGCGGCCAGCAGGTGGGCGGCGCGGGCGACTCCAATCGTCTGCACACTCGCGTATCCGGTCAGGGTCGCGTAGCTACCGACGACGAGGTACCCCAAGACGACCGGCACGAAGGCGTTGGCGAAGCGGTCAATTTGGCGGCGGTCGGCGTTGGCCTCGCCGGTGCCGGTCTCTCTGCCGGTCGGGTTGTCCCGGAGGGTCCACGCCAGCACAGCGACGAAGACGACCACGCCCGCCGACCACAGGAGCGCGCCGACGAGACCGGCGATTTCGGGGATTCGGGGGAGCGGCGCGAGCGCGAGGCCGACCGCACCGAGCGCGGTCAGCGGCAGGTGGACCATCGGCGCTCGGGGGACGGCCAGCGTGCGGTCGAAGTACGAGGGCACCAGCGAGTAGGCCTTGCCGAAGACGGTGTGGAGAACGAAACCGTGGACTGCGAGCGCGACCCGGATGTCTCTGGGCGTGCCGGCGACTGCGGCGACCTGCCACGCGACGAGGAACACCGCGCTGGCGGCGACGAAGCGCCGCGCCCACCGGGAGACGACTCCGGCGCTCATGGCGACTCGTCGGCCCCCGTCTCGGCTACAGCCATGTCAACAACAGAAGATGAAGGGGTACATGAGTCCCACCCGGTCGCCGTCGCCGAGTTCGGTGTCGAGTCCCGCGAGGTGTTCGTTGAACGTGCCGTTGACCGTCACGCGGGCGTAAGTCCGGGTCTGTTCGCCCTCGGGATTCTTCTTCCACGTACCGGGCAGGTCGTCGGGCGCGTCGGCCCACCCGCTGGTCGAGGCGTCGGCGTCCGTCTCCGCGAGGAGCAGGTCTTTCACGTCGTACTCGGCGAAGAAGGCGTCGAGGAACTCCCGGAGGGTGGTGCCCTCGAAGGTGAACGCGAGGTCCGACTCCCCGATGGCGGTCCGGACGTGGCCGGTACACCGGACCTCGACGGTGGTCTGCTCGGGGTCGGCGGTGTCCTCGTCGGGGGAGTCGTCGGCACCGCTCGGTGGTCGCTCGGCGGACCGAGTGTCTGTGGTCATGGTCGAGAGTACGTCCTCCGTCGCGGAATAGGGTGTTCCGAACATGTTCGGTTAGGTCGTAAATTCGGTGGTGGTTGATTTCCGTTGTCGCCGAGTATAGACGTGTTTTCAAATGGTAAAGACAACAGAACAATTTCTAAAGAAATAATCCTCTGCGTATCGGCGCGTGTGGGAGCGGCGCGGAAGCGCCGCTCCTCGCGCGCGAGGGACGAGTGAGCGAAGTCCTGCTGAGCGTAGCGAAGCAGGGCTCGGAAGACGCGGTTTGTCTTCCGGCGCGAACGAGGAGGTTGGGGAGGTGTGAGGTTCGCGGTAGCGGTGCGGTAGACGGCGTTGTTCAAGTCTGAAGCTAGCTTCTTCTCGATTTCCTGTTTTTCTCGGGTTCCTCCCTCATCGCGCGCTACGCAACGGAACTCACCGAGTCGAAATCGCCCGGTCGAAAACGCAAAATCGTGGCTTCACCCGAGAGACCGTCCTAATTATCCAGAAGCGACCGCTTCTCCGCCTCGAAGGCGTCGTCGTCGATGTACCCCGCGCGGTTCAACTTCCCCAACTGCTCGATGCGCTCCAGCGGGTCGGTGTCGTCGTAGTCGATGCGACTCGTCAGAATCTGGCGCTGGACGTACTGGATGGCGTCCACGACGTCCTCGGCACCCGACCGCGACTCCTCGACGGCCGACTCCGGCACGTGAACCCGACAGACCGGCCCCCACGTCTGGCGGACGACCAGCGTCCCGCTCTCGCCGTCCTTGCTCCGGCCCTCCATCCAGTCGAGCGCGCTGTAGGGGATGGCCGTGTCGAATTCGGCCTCGTCGTCGGCCTCGAAGTCCTCGAACCGGTAGGTGGTCTCCTCGCCGTTGAGGAGCAGTCTGCGGTCGGTCACCACGATTCGGTCGATGGGTTTGAAAGCGTTCTCCAGATGCTCGACCGTGACGCTGGAGGCCGGAATCAGGTAGTGGGGTTGCTCGTCCTCGCCCAGCGGTTCGAGGAGACCCTCCAGTCTGTCGATGTCCAACGCGCCCTGTGCCCGACTGCTCAGGCGCTGTGCCCGTCTGCGCTGGATGCCCGAGTGCCAGTTTTCCGGGAAGTCCCACGTCTCGATGTCGGTGTAGAAGATGAGAAACTCGATGAGGTCGAGCAGGTGGCGCTCCTCGACGGGTTCGGCCACGTCGAAGATGTAGCCCTCGTCGTCGGTTTCGACCACGAACCTGCTGTTTGCGTTCTTGACGTTGAAGCCCGTGATGTCGTCGTAGTAGGCCGACCGGCACTCGTCGCCCGACGCTTGGCCGACCACGAGAAACAGGCGCTCCTCGGTGAACGCCGCGATGGTCCGGTAGTCCGTGCCGGGTTCGAGCCTTGACCCGTCGCTGGTCGTGATGAGGCCCGACTCGCTGTGGAAGACGTAGTGGGGTTGCTCGTCGGCCGCGAGGTGGGCTAACAGCGACTTGTCGCGGAGATACCCCGACCCCGAGAAGAAGCGCTTGGAGTCGGTCCGCGTGAGGACCTCCGCGGTGACCGTCTCGTCCTCGGCGTTTGCCACGACTCGTGAGACGAACTCCTCGTCGTACTCGTAGCGAACTTCGTCGTCGTCGTCGCCGAACAGGCCCATCGTCTCAAATTCCAGCAGTCAGAATACTTAATGGTTCAGATACCGGCTCGGAATTCGCCCGAAATCCTGCTGGCGTCGGGTCGGACCCGACCGGAATCGCTGTCGGGGACGGCGTGGTTATTTGGCCGGCGAGGTCCAACGACTCGGCATGGACGAGATTTCGCTGACGGTACCCGACGCCATCACCGAATCGCTCCCCGCCGACGGCGACGACGCCGCCCGCGACATGCACCGGGCGGTCGAAGGGTGGGAGGACCGCCTCAACCGCGCCATCGAGGAGAGCGAGGGCGACGACGACGCGGCGGGCGCAGTCGTGGATGTCCTCGAACGCTTCGAGAACCGGTGGGAGCAGTACGACGACTTCGTGGCCGAACTCCGGGCGTGGGGCCAGTCGCCCATCTACGCGATGGCGTGGCGCGACCTGATGAGGTCGCTAATGGGCCAACTCTACGACCACGACGGCCTCGGCGAGTCCATCGACCGCGAGCGCCACGCCCGACTGGTGAGCGACGGCATCCGACCGGGGCGGTAACATGCTGGAACTGCGCTTCTTCGCCAACTTCCGCGAGGCCGTCGGCCAGAAGACCCTCGAACGCGAGTACCCCGACGGGACCACGGTCGGCGAGGTCCTGACCGACCTCGTGGACGAGTACGACCTCGACGTGTTCGAGGACGGCGACCTGCGACCCCAACTCTCCATCATGAAGAACGGCAAGGACGTGGTTCACCTCGACGGCGCGGACACGCGACTCGACGACGGCGACACCCTCAGCGTCTTCCCGCCGGTCGCTGGCGGAAGCACCGGAGCGAGGACAGCGCGATAGATGCGCGTCGAGAAATCCTTCAGGGGCATCTCCGAGCGCCTCGCCCGGCGCTACCTCTCGAACCTCGGGGGCGACATCGAGGGCGGCGACCCGGAGGGCGACGGCGACGTGGTGGGCGAGGAATGGCGCGCGAGCATCTCCTCGGAGAAGGTGAGCATCGGCCCCTCGGTCGAACTCACCGAGGTCACGGTCGTCTTCGAGGGCGACGAGGACGCCCTCGACACGCTCGTCGAGAAGTTCTCCCAGAAGGCGATGCGAGCGGGCGGATGACGACAGCGAGAGCCAACAGCAGACGATGACCGCCGACAACCCTATCGAAGGACAGGTGTTGGTCCTCACCGCCGCGAAGGCCAGCGTCAGCGGCGAGCGCGTGCCGGAACTGGTCGCCGAGGCCCGCCGAGAACTGGAACCGCGAGGCGACGAACTCCGGCGGAAGTACGAGCGCGTCCACGCCGACGACGTGCGGGAAATCTTCCTCGCCCCCGGCGAGTTCTGGGCCGAGGTGGGCGACGATATGGGGTGGGAGCGCCGAGAGGAGGAAGCGGTGGCCCGCGCCCACGCCGAGCAACTGCTTCGCGTGGGGCGGCGCGAAAATCGGGAAGCCGAGTTCGAGACCGCGCTGGAGGTGCGTGAGGCCGTGGTTATCGGTACGTGAACTGTAGGATTGAGAGAATTGGATAGAATGGAAATCGGAGTCCGCCGCGCCGTCGCTCACTCCGTTCGCCACGACGCCGAAGATGTGAGTGTTTCACCGAGCGAAGCAGATGGTTGTCGCCCTATTTGAGGGTGGATAGTCCCGAATCGAGCCTCAGTCGTCGTTGGGGGTGGCTTCGGCGAGGTCGTTCTCGGTCGCGTCGGCCATCGCCTCGAACCCGCGTTCGAGGTCCGCGATGAGGTCCTTGGGGTGTTCGACGCCCACCGAGGCCCGGAGGAGACTGTCGGTAATCCCCAACTCGGCGCGCTCCTCGGCCGGGAGGGGCGAGTGGGTCATGCTCGCGGGATGCTCGATGAGGCTCTCGACGCCGCCGAGGCTGACTGCGAGGGTGAACTCCTCCAGCGCGGCGACGAAGTGTTCGACCGCTTCCAGACCGCCCGCCAGCTCGAAGGAGAGGACCCCGCCGTGGCCGTCCATCTGGCTGTTGGCGAGGTCGTGCTGGGGGTGAGATTCGAGGCCGGGGTAGTGGACCGCATCGACCAGTTCGTGGGTTTCGAGGTAGGCCGCGACTTCGGCGGCGTTCGTCTCGTGCTGGCGCATTCGGAGGGGAAGCGTCTTCATCCCCCGAAGGACCATGTAGGCGTCGAAGGGAGCCATCACGTTGCCCATCCCGACCTGCTGGAGGAAGCCGATTTCTTGGGCGTAGTCGTCGTCCGAGAGGACCGCCACGCCGCCCAGCGAGTCGCTGTGGCCGTTGATGTACTTCGTGGTGCTGTGGACCACCACGTCCGCGCCGAGTTCGAGCGGGCGCTGGAAGTACGGTCCCATGAAGGTGTTGTCCACGCCGAGGAGCGCGTCGTACTCGTCCGCGATTTCGGCCATCTCCTCGATGTCGCAGAGTCGAAGCAGGGGGTTGGTCGGCGTCTCCATCCAGAGCAAGGCGGTTTCGTCGGTCGTCGCCTCCCGGACATTCTCGGGGTCCGCGGCGTCAACGAAGTCCACCGCGACGTTGAGTTTGTCGCGGAACAACTCCTTGAGCATCGTGTTCGTGCCGCCGTAGAGGTCCTCGAAGGCGACTACGTGGTCGCCGGGTTCGACCGCGGCCATCACGGTGGCGACGATGGCGCTGGTGCCCGAGGCGAACGCCATCGCGTGGTCGCCGCCTTCGAGCGCCGCGACTCGCTTCTCGACCGCGTGGCGGGTCGGGTTCGAGAGTCGGGTGTAGAGAAACTCGTCGTCGTCGGGGTTCAGGTCCTCCAGCGCGGTGTCCATGTCGATGCCATCGACCGCGTAGGTCGAGGAGAGGTGAATCGGCGACGTTACGTCGCCCACTCCGTTCGAGAGGTCTGGCTCCTCGCCGTAAGTCACGGACAGCGTTTCGAACCGCTTGTCGTCGGCCCCAGTCGGTTTTTCAGAGGACATACACAACTACTGTATCTCCGACGGTGGGCCATATCATTCCTTCGACTGTGTAATGCGCCGAAAGAATGTGAAATAGGAAAATATTACCGTCATAAATAACGGCAGTACTTGCCGGCCGGTCCGGGGAAATTTCATATTCGGACAATACTGTACGAATCCGACGCGCGCCGATTTACGGACTCCCGGTTCGCCCGGTCAGTCGGCCTTGGCGTAGACGTTCTCGGTCCGGGTGGTCCCGTCGAGTTGGGTCTCGGCCTCGTCGGTCTTCTCGAACCCGTGGTCCTCGTAGAAGGCGTTGCCCATCTCGTTGTCGGCCAGCACCATCGCCTGCATCGACTCCGCGCCGCGGTTCGTAAGGTCCTCCTCGATGGCGTCCAGCAGGCCCGACCCGATGCCCTCGTTCCACCGGTCGGGGTGGACGTAGAGGCGCAGAATATCGCCCTTCCCTTCGTCGTCGGTCGCACCGTGGACGAACCCGACGATGTCGCCCGAGTCGTCGTCCGTGGCGACGAGACACACCTGCTCGTCGTCGCCGATGATTCTGGTCATGGTCTCCTCGGCGTACCACTCCGAAACGGCGTCCTCGATGACCGACTCGGGCACCGCGTCGGCGTAGGCCTTCGTCCACGACTCGTGGGCCAGCGATTTGATGGTCGAGATGTCGTCTGCGGTGGCTTCTCGCATCTCCATGTTTGATGGTCGCGTGGAACAGGGTTAGCCGTAGCGGTCGGATTCGTCGAGCGTCGTCACTGAAAGAGGAAACGAGCGGGTTCGACCCGAGGAACCGGAAGGACGGCCAGCGGTCATCGTCTGCACGCATCCTATCCACGCCAACGGAAAGTTGATATAGGTGGAAGTGATGTAGAAATCATGGAATTGTCGCTCGAATCGGCCGCTCTCGGCGTTCTACCGCTACTCGCACTACTCGTCGGGTACGTCGTCTATCGCGCCGCTCGAACGACGGGAACGCCGAGTCCGTTCCAGCGCGGAGTCGGGACGGCGGTGGTCCTGCTTCTCGCGTTTCCGGCGGCGTTCGGTCTGACTGCGCTGTATCTCGGAAGCGACTGGCAGTACCGGGCACTCTACTTCGCTCCGCTCGTCTTGCTCGGTGTCGCACTGTCCCTCTTTTCGGCGGCGAAACGACCCATCCTCGATACAGCAAAATAGCGGGTGACGACGCGCTACAGTTGACTGCCTTCGTTGGAGTCTGTCGTGTACGACCCGTCACTGCGCACGAGCGTCTCAATCCACGGATACGTGTTCTGCACGCAACCGATGTTTCCACCGGCACAGAGGCGGAAGTGGCCCTGCGTCCACGACTCGTAGAACGAGTTGCCGTCGCCGCCGCGTTCGGTGTTGTCCTTGTGGCCGACGAACTGCCAGAACGCCGAGTCGGTGTCTCCCCAGCGTCGGCGGTACGTGTTGCTCACGGTCGAACCGTCATAGCACCAATCAACCAGCTGGTTGTATCGGTAGAGTTCCTCGCCGGACCCGTTTACGCCAATCCAGTTCGCAGTCACGGATTTACAACCGGACGCCATCGCGGACACGTCTTCCGTCGTGAGGCCGTTCCCGTTACCGTCGGTGACTTCGACTCGGTGGTCGGTGACGGTGAGATACCGGACGACCTTCTTCTGGTCGCCTTTGGAGAGTCGCCGGAACGCCTCCTCGGGATTGTCGGCGTTCTCGACTTCGCGCGCGAGTTCTTCCGCGGACTTTCCGCCGCTCTCGTTCGCGTATGCGGTGCCTGCGCCAAACGTCGTAACGAACCCGGCGAGGGCGGCTTTCTTCAGGAACGTTCGACGGTTAGGTTCGTTAATTCTTTCTTCATTCTTCATTTGATTTCTTACCCAAATTATCATTGCTAGAATATAATATACACATTTCTATCGGTGAGTCTATATTGTATTAATATCTGAGTAGTAAGATATATTACTTCCAAGCGTCGTTAAATATGAACTTAATTATCAGTTCGGCGGGCCACCCCGCCGTCGGGTCTAGCACGAAACGGACGACGAGAAAGAGACGACTCGCCGACGCGCGTGGGAGGACGTGATAGTCGGTGCGCCGCCGTAACGCGCGAAGAGAATTAAATACTCATATTTTAGCAATAATTTCGTATTCCTCAACTGGTTTTACTATCCTCCCCGGTCCGACGTGGAGGCCCAATCGGTCTCGTGTACGGGGGTATCGAGATTCCCATCGACTACTGCCTCAACAGGGGAAACGACGGGATCATGACGGTCACAGTCCGGTCAGACCGCCCGCCAAAAACGGAAAACGAAGTCGCGCTTCGAGCGTCAGTCGTCGCCCGAGGCCGCCGCGCCACCCGAACTAACGCCCGTACCCGGTCCAACGTCGATGCCGAGTTCTTCCAGTTTCTCGTCGGGGACCACGCCGTCCTCCCAGTCCCGAACCTCGTAGTACTCGTCTTTCATCTGGTCGAGTTCCACGAGTTGGCCCTCGGAACCACCCTGTCCGGGGATGGCCTTGGGTTCGCCCTCCACGAACCGGACCGGCAGGTCGTCGTCACTCCCGTCGAAGCCGACGAGGTTGTTGTAGTAGCGTTCGAGGTTGTAGATGCGCTCGCCCGCCTTCATGAGTTCCTCCTCCGAGAAGTCGAGGCCGGTCATGCCGTTGAACTGCATGACGTACTCCTCGATGCCCTCGGCGAAGGCGTTGAACTTGCAGATGTCGAAGGAGTCGCTGATTGCGTGGAGGTCTTGGAAGGTCGCGCAGAGTTCGCCCTTGCCTTCGGGTTCGCTCGGGTCCACCTTCTCCGGGATGCCCAGAATCTCCGCCGAGGGCGTGTAGCCCCGGAGGTGGCAGGCACCGCGGTTCGAGGTGGCGTAGCCGATTGCCATCCCCTTCATCGCGCGGGGGTCGTAGGCCGCCATCGTCTGGCCCTTCACGTCGAGGGACATGTCGGCGTCACCGAGTTCCTCGGCGGCTCGCATCGCACCCTCGGCCAAGAGGTCCGCGAGTTCGTCCTCGCGGTGAGCGATGCGCTCTATCATCTCTATCATCGTGTCGGCGTCGCCCCAGTCGAGGCCTTCCTCCAAGTGGCCCTCCTCGGTGGCCTCCATCGCCATCGCCATCGTGTTGCCCACGTCGATGGTGTCCACGCCCATGTCGTTGCACCGGTCTATCATCATGGCCACCTTGTCCCGGTCGTCGCTCATCGAGTTCGGGCCGAGCGCCCACGCCGACTCGTACTCGTAGGACTCCATCCGGATGTTGTGGTCCTCGCCCTTGTGATGGACGTTGACCTCGACCTCCTTCTTGCACGCCACGGGACAGGAGTGACAGGTGGGTTCGTCCACCAGAATGTTCTCCCGGACGTTCTCGCCCGAGACCTTCTCGGCGTCGATGTTGGGTTCCGAGGGGTCCTCCTCGGCCTCGCTACTGGTCGAGGTGTTCCGGGCGTTCCGGGTCGGCAGACCGTCCATCTCCTCGGTCAGGTTCATCAGGACGTTGGTGCCATACATCGACAGACCGCCCTCGTTGGGCGCGGTCACGTCGGACTCCTGAATCGCCTGCATCGCCTGCTTGTGACCCTCTTGGAAGGTCTCTTGGTCGGCGGGCTTGGGCATCTTGGTCGAGGACTTCACCACGATTGCCTTGAGGTTCTTCGACCCCATGACCGCGCCGGTCCCTCCTCGGCCCGACGCCCGGTCGTCCTCGTTGATGATGCAGGCGTACCGGACCTGATTCTCGCCACCCGGTCCGATAGCCATCACCGAGACGTTCTTGCCGACCTTGCCGTCTACCTCGTCACCCAACTCGTCGATGGTGTCGTGGATGCCCGACCCCCAGAGGTGGGACGCATCACGTAACTCGACCTCGCCATCTTCCACGACAGCGTACACTGGCTCCTCGGCCTCGCCCTCGAACAGCAGGCCGTCGAATCCGGCCCACTTGAGTCGCGCTCCCGACCACCCGCCGTGATGGGAGTCGGTGACGGTGTTCGTGAGCGGCGACTTGGTGACGACCGCAATTCGGCCGCTCATCACGGTCTGGGTCCCCGTCAGCGGCCCGTTCATGAACGCCAGCAGGTTGTCCGGCCCGAGGGGGTCCACGTCCGGCCCTTGGTCGAAGACGTACTTGACGCCGAGGCCTCGCGCCCCGATGTACTTCCGAGCGTCCTCGTCGTCGATGCCCTCGTAATCTACGCGCTCGTCGCTCAAATCGACGCGAGCAACGTGGTCTTGGTATCCGCCGAGGTCAGTCATAGTAACGTTCTATCCTTATATTGGGCCGGAATCCTGTTAGTCGTTGCCGTGATAGCGTAACCGAAACCGGTTACACACCGAAATCGAGCGCACCGAAGCGAACCGGACGCCGTCTCGACCACCGGTTTTTACCGGGTCGGAGACGAACCCTCGCCCGATGAACGACGATAGGTTTCGTCCGCCGGGATGGCTCCGCTGGTTGGCAGTCGCGTTCGTCGCTGGCGGGATTCTGTACGCTTCGGTTCTCGACTCGCCCGGCGGCGGCCTCTCGACCCTCGGTCCCTTCGGCGTGTTCGGGATGGACAAGTGGCTTCACGCGGTGGGCTACGCCGTCCTCGCCGGGACGCTCGCCAGCGCGCTCGCCCCCGGCCGGAGTCCTACGGTCGTGGCCGCGCTGGCGGCCCTGCTGACGGTCGGCTACGGCATCGGTTTGGAGTTCGCGCAGGCCCCGCTGGCCCAACGCTACTTCTCGGTCGCGGACATGGTTGCCGACGCCGTGGGTGCGTTCGTGGCGGTTCTGGGCTGGCGTCTCGGTATCGAATTCGTGGGCCGGTCGCGCTCGGAGAAACGGCCCGAGTCGGAGGCGTGAGTCCGCCGTATCGGACGCTTGCGACGTTAAATATAGTACTTTGCGCGCGAGGAGCGAGACGAACTCCGAAGTGTCCGACCGACCGGTTTTCGGACCGGTGAAACCAGACGAATCTGCACGCCACAACCCGAAGCCGATTTACGCGCCCGGTCGCTAGACGCCCTTAAATGAGCAAACCGAGTCCGGACGTCTACGAGCAGGGCCGGGGGATGGACGCGCACAACAAGGTGATGCGCGACATCCGGGCCCAGAAGGACAAGACCTACGACCCCCACGAACCCACCCGAGTCTGGATAGACGAGGACCGCACGCCCGGCGGCGTCTACCAGAGCCTGACCATCATCCTCAACACCGGCGGGTGTCGGTGGGCGCGGGCCGGTGGGTGTACGATGTGTGGCTACGTCGCCGAGTCGGTAGAGGGCGGGTCGGTCGCCCACGACGCGCTGATGGACCAAATCGACGTGTGCCTCGACCACGAGCGAGAGAAAATCGAGCAAGGAGAGGCCGACGGCGAGTCGGGTCTCATCAAAATCTACACCTCCGGGTCGTTCTTGGACGAGCGCGAGGTCGGTGCCGAAACCCGCCAAGCCATCGCCGAGACGTTCTCGGACCGCGAGCGCATCGTGGTCGAGAGCCTCCCCGACTTCGTGGAGCAGGAGAAAATCGAGGACTTCACCGAGCAGGGCCTCGAAACCGACGTGGCAATCGGTCTGGAAACCGCGACCGACCGGGTGCGCCACGACTGCGTGAACAAGTATTTTGACTTCGAGGACTACATCGAGGCGAGCGAGGAGGCCGACGCCGCTGGCGCAGGAATCAAGGCGTACCTCCTGATGAAACCGCCCTTCCTCTCCGAATCCGAGGCCGTCGAGGACATGAAGTCGTCGGTCCGGCGGTGCGCCGAGTACGCCCACACCGTCTCGATGAACCCGACCAACGTCCAGCGGTACACGATGGTTGACCAGTTGTACTTCCGGGACGGCTACCGCCCGCCGTGGCTCTGGTCGGTCGCCGAGGTGCTGGAGGACACCGCCGACGCCGACGCCATCGTGGTCTCGGACCCGGTTGGTCACGGCTCTGACCGCGGGCCGCACAACTGCGGCGAGTGCGACGACAAGGTTCAGAAGGCCATCAAGGACTTCGACCTCCGGCAGGACCCGAGCGTCTTCTCGGAAGTAACCTGCGAGTGCGAGGCGACGTGGGAGGCCGTGGTGGAGCGCGAAAAGAGTTTCAGCCTGCCGCTCACGCGGTAAGCACGGCTGAGAGGTTCTTTTTTCGAAGACCGTGAGGTGTGAGCGAACGCGAACCCGAGAGCGAGGCCGCGAGTATCGACCCACCGGTGGTGAAGACCTCGCGCCGAGTCACGACTCCGAGACAGTCGCGGTATCGCAGGCCAGTTCGGTCGTAATCGTGAACTCCGAAATCTCGTCGGGGCCGACCACCACGTCGGTCACGGAGTCGTTGCAGTCGAACCGCGAGCGCGGGGTTTCGATGGTGTGCTGGCGGTCGGCGGTGCTGACGGTGCTGTCGTAGGCCCGCGGGTCGGCGAGTTCGACGCCGAGGACGGCGCGGGCGGGGTACTCGATAGTCTCGTCCAGCACTGTTTGGCCGCCCGTAGCGACCACGACCGAGATTTCGCGCTTCCGGTCGGTGTCGTTCCAGACCCAGATTTGGTGGGGCAGGTTGTCCTCGGGGTTGGCTACGCCCTCCCGGTCGCCCACCGAGAACGCCCGGAAGGGCCTCGTCTCGGTCGATTCGACCGTGGGGACGATGGGAACGCCGCGCTCGGCCACGGCGGCGGGGGTGGTCTCCTCGGCGGTCGGCGGCGAGGAGGTGGTCGTCTGCGCTGTCGTCGTCCCGCTCGGCGACTCGGTATCGGTGCCGAGACACCCCGCGAGACCGAGGCTCAGGCCGATTCCGCAGGTCCGCAGGAGGTCGCGTCTGGAGGGCATTAGCGGGGAGGTGGTCGTAGTTCGATAAGTGTCTTCTGTCGCGGGGCTTCGAGGCATAAGATAATTATTTGTTCTTTTTACAATTATTCATATTTCTTTTCCGTGTGTATATATTGCTTCAAACGCAAGTAGCAGAATCGACCTGATGGAGGTGTCTTCCGAAGCCCCCGGCCGCTCGCGGTCGCTCCGCGGCATATCCTCGGCTCTCAGCACCGCCCGCCTCGGATAGGGGCCGCGGAGCGACTAAACTGCACACGACCGGCCGGCCCCTTCATCCCACCCTCCGTGGCTGGTCGGCCGAGCGTTCGCAGTGGTTTGGTCAGTTGATCGTTCGCCAGCGGTTGATTCACCGAGCGCCCGCCAGCGCCCCGAGGTTTCCCAACCCGTCGTTGCCGACGCGGTGGCGAACCGCTCGCCAGACGAGGACCACGAAACAGTTTCAACCCGGATTTCGCCGGTCTAAGCCGACCCTACTCGCCGGATACGCCCCGGATAACAAAGTCCGCGAGGAGCGAGTGTCTGACTCGGGGGTGGCACATCGAGGGCGGTTCCGGGGACCGGGGAGTTCGCCGGGACCGCCGACCCGGTGTGTCGGACACAATGTCCGAGGGATGGGGCGACTACGAAACTATCTTCTGTTCGAACGGCTGGATAGAAATTCGGAACAGCGACGAGACCGACGACCAGTGGATAGCCAGCGATACGCCGGTTTCGATAGATAGATGACAGGAATAGCAGACCCGATAGCGGTGACGGCGGGACCGATTTCGGCGTGGTCGCTGGTAGCGATAGTCGGCTGGCTGGTCGTCGTCGCGCTGGTCTGGCTTCTCTTTTTCGCCTACGGTCGGAATCGGGGCGGGGACAACCGGAAAACCGAGTTCTGAGGACTTCAGGCCTCGAACCCGCGCAGGATGCCCTGCCCGTCGGTTCTGCCGATGTCGGGAAGCGTGATTCGCTCGGGATGAGGCATCAGCACCGCGACGTTCTCGGACTCGCCGAGGACGCCCGCGACGTTCTCCTTCGACCCGTTGGGGTTGGCTTCGGGCGTGACCGCGCCCTCCTCGTCGCAGTACCGGAACAGAACCCGATTCTCGTCGTTCAGGTCCGCGAGGTGGTCGTCGGTGACCTCGAATCGGCCCTCGCCGTGAGCGATGGGCAGTTCGATGACCTCGCCCTCGTCGTAGTCGGCGGTCCACGGCGTGTCGGCGTTCTCGACCCGGACGCGGACTCGCTCGCACTGGAACCGGGCGGAGGCATTGGTCGTGAACGCGCCGGGAGTCAGGCGGGACTCCGAGCCGATTTGGGCACCGTTGCAGACCCCGAGGACGGGCGTGCCCGACTCTGCGGCCTCCCGAATCTCGGCCATGATGGGGCTGTTGGCCGCGATTGCGCCGGCCCGGAGGTAGTCGCCGTAGGAGAACCCGCCGGGGAGCATGATGCCCGAGGGATTTTCGGGCAGGCCCTCCTCGTGCCAGACGAGTTCGGCGTCGATGTCGAGGTGGCCGAGAGCGCGCCGGGCGTCCCGGTCGCAGTTACTGCCGCCGAACTGGACGATTGCGACAGTCATCGCTCCGAAATCTCGACCTCGTAGTCGTGGATGGTCGGGTTCGCCAGCAGGCGCTCGGCCATCTCGTCGGCGCGTTCGGCGGCCGAGCCAGCCGATTCGGCGTCCAAGTCGAGTTCGAACCGGTCGGCCGAGCGCAGACTCTCCAACTCGAAGCCGAGTCGTTCGAGTGCCTGCTTGGTCGTCTCTGCCTCGGGGTCGAGGACGCCCTCCTTCAGGCGGACCGTGACCGTGGCGGTGTAGGCAGTCATGGTTCGAGATGGTCGTTCATGCTCAAAAGCCCTTTCGGAATCCGAGTTCGTTTCACGAACTTGCATATACGCGGGAATGTTGCATCGAAACGTCTCCTTTTATCTGCGAGTACCGTCAGAACCCACAACCATGTCCCCCGTGCAGGAGGTACGATGACGAAGCGAGAACTGACCGAAATCACCGTCGTCGGCGACGACGACACCGGACTCGTCGCGCGCGTCACGACGTTGCTGTTCGAGCGCGGAATCAACGTCGAGGACATCGACCAAGCGGTCCGCGACGACCTCTTCCGGATGACGATGCACGTCGATACCGATGGAATGGAGGCCTCCCGCGACGAGTTGCGAGAGGAGCTTCACGAACTCGGCGACGACCTCGGGGTGGACGTGCGGGTCCGGTTCCCGGCCGACCGGGAGACCCGGCGCATCGCGGTGCTGGTGACCAAGGAGTCCCATTGTCTGGAACGGCTCTGTGAGGCCGCGGAGGCGGGCGCGTTGGACGCCGAGCTTTCGGTCGTCGTCGGCAACCACTCCGACCTCCAACCGGTCGCCACCGAGTACGGCATCCCCTTCCACGACATCGGCGACGCCGAGGGCAACCCCGACGAGGACGAACTGCTCGAACTCCTCGCCGAGTACGACACCGACCTCGTGGTGCTGGCCCGGTACATGCGGATTCTCGGGCCGAACGTGGTCTTCCGGTACGAGGGTCGCATCATCAACGTGCATCCCTCGCTCCTGCCCGCTTTCCCCGGCGCGAAGGCCTACCGGCAGGCGGTCGAGGCCGGCGTCCGAATCGCGGGGGTGACGGGCCACTACGTGACCACCGACTTGGACCAAGGTCCCATCGTGGCCCAGCGAGCGTTCAACGTGCCGGATGGCGCGGGCGTCGATGTGCTGAAAGAGCGCGGCCAACCGCTCGAAGCTGAGGTCCTGCTGGAGGCGGTTCGGTTGCACCTCGCGGACGACGTGGCGGTCCACCGCGGCCGGACCGAACTGCGCGAGGACACCGACGACTCGGACTACCAACTCGGGATGGGTCCGGAGTTGGACCGGGCGACTCCTGACCGGCCGACGGATAGGTCGGTCGTGGTACCGCAGACCGACGATTGACAGGTCGGTCGTGGTTCCATAGGCCGACGACTGAGGACTGGCGACCCTGCGACCGGTTTCGAGCCACATCGAGCCTAATTATCTCTTTCGGTTAGTGAGACCGGTAACGTGAGGCTGGAATCCGTAACCGGCGGATAACAAAGACGGGTGGACGCAAAGGCCACCCCAATGCGTTCTCGGGACGCGGTTAGAGTGCTGTTCGTCGGACTCATCGTGGCCTCGGCGTTCGTGGTCGGAAGCGGGTACCTCTCCGCAGAGTCCTCGGCGTCGGTCGAGGGCCGGCCGACGTTCGACGCGCCGCGGGCCGACGGCATCACGGTGGTCGCCACCGACTCGAACACGTGGATGGGCGAGGCCAGCGACGGACCGCGAGCGCGGGCCGAACTGGTCGCGTTTCGGTCCAACGGGAGCGTGCTGTACTACAACGATTCGCACACGCGCTACTGGGACGTGGACCCGGTGAAAGGCGAGTCCCGGACCGTGATGTACGTCTCTGCCGACCACCTCAACGCCTCGGAGTGTTCGGCGACGACGCCCTGCACTAGAAACGTGGTCGAGGAGGTGAACCTCTCGACGGGCGAGGTCACGGAACTCTACGCCCGAATCACGCCGCGAAAGCACTCGACGCGGTGGCACGACGTGGACCGAATCGGCGAAAATCGGCTGGTGGTGGCCGACATCGCCCAAGACCGGGTGTACGTCGTCGATACCGAGACGGGACTGGTCGAGTGGTCGTGGGACGCCCAGAGCGAGTACCCCCTAGAGGGCGGCGGGCCGTATCCCGAGGACTGGACTCACATCAACGACGTGACCGTGCTGGACGACGGCACCATCATGGTCAGCATGCGGAATCAGGACCAAGTGGTGTTCCTAAGCCGCGAGACCGGTCTGCTCGAAAACCGGACGCTGGGCGAGGACGGCCGCCACGACATCATCTACGAGCAACACAACCCCGACTACATCAACGAGTCGAACGGCGGTCCCGCGGTGCTGGTCGGCGACTCGGAGAACAACCGCGTGATAGAGTACCAGCGCGAGGAGGGCGCGAACGGAACCGGCGACTGGGAGCAGTCGTGGATTTGGCAGGACGCCCGGATGCAGTGGCCGCGGGACGCCGACCGCCTGCCGGGCGGCAACACCCTCATCACCGACTCGAACGGCAACCGCGTCTTCGAGGTGAACCCGCAGGGAGAAATCGTCTGGAGCGTGGACGTGGCGTTCCCCTACGAGGCCGAACGCCTCGGTACGGGCGACGAGAGTACCGGCGGCCCGAGCGCCGCCAGCGCGGACCTCCAGTCGAAGACCGGCGGCGGCGGGAGCGCGGCCAACCCCTTCGACAACACCGCGAACTCGGGCGAGGAGACGGGGGTCCTCGACCGAGCGTGGGCCGTCGTCCGGGGCCTCCTGCCCGGCCGGACCGCCAACGGCCTGATGTACGTCACGCCGGTCTGGATGGGCGGCCCGGAGGTGCTGGCGCTCGGCGCTATCGTGCTGACCCTGCTGGTGTGGTTGCTCGCGGAACTCTACTGGTCGTCGTGGACGGCCTCGGTCAGTTCGCCGGTCTCGATTTCGCGTCGAAGATAGTTCTAGGATTTCTAAACCATTGTTTTTATTTCTTTGGAAATTGTATTTGTTTCTCTAGCCCAGTGTGACCATCTTTGTTCCGCACAGCGTATCCACGGACTGATTTCGGCCGGTGACACAATCCCCACCCCTCGGCGGACTGAAAGGGCGACCGCGAACCGCGCGAGGGCTTTCGAAACCACGTTCACTATTTTCGAGTAAGTCGCGCACTAACAGAGAAAGCCGAGAAGAAGCTAGCTTCAGGCTTGAGCAAAGGAGTCCCCGCAACCGCACAGCACCGCCCGCCACCGCGGACCTCACACCTCCCCAACCCCCTCACTCACTACGTTCGGTCGTCCCTCGCGCGAATTGGCAGACCACCGGCAGACAAACCACGTCTGGCGAGCAGTCGGCCGCTTCGCTTCCGACAACACGAGGGTCTGCCAGCACGCGCCGAGGTGAAAAATCAATCTCTCCGAAAAATCCGCGGCCGAAGTCTCGTCCAATCCAGTTTCAAAGATTCCGAACGGCGTCAACCGCGTCCACCAGCGAGGGCGCGTCGAACAGTTCCCGACCCACGTAGGCGTTGGTTCCGGCGGCGTAGAGGTCCTGCGCGGCCCCAACGACGCCCTCGTCAAGCGGTTCGGGCGACTCCTCGCACAGCGATTTCCAGTCGGCAACGTCCTGCGCCTTGGCCTCCTGCTTGGCCGCACCGACGGCCTCAACCCATTCTGGTTGGGTGCGCTTGTGGTACTGGCGAATGAACTCCTTGCTGACCTGCTGGCCGTGGAAGGTGAAGCGGTTCTCGTCGAAGGTGCCCACCACGTCGCCGACGCGAATCTCGCCGTCGAAGTAGAGACACTCGATTTTGCCGTCCTCGTGGACCAACTCGGCCTCGGCGGCCCGGTCGGTCACGATGCGGTTGACCTCGCGGGCGACCGCTTCGAGTTCTTCGATGTCGGCAATTCCGGCGATTCGGTCGGCCTCGCTTCGGGTGAGATAGCGGTCGCTCTCCTCGTACTTGGTCGAGAACTCCACGATGGGTTCCTCCAACTGGACCGCGCCCTCGGGCCACTCCTCGAAGTCCAGTCCGTGGTCGGCGGGATTGGTCCGCCGGCGGAGACTCGACCCCACGGGGACGCTATTCCGGAAGACGACTTCGAGCGGAATCAGGTAGTTGTCGGCGGCCTCGGCGTGGAAAGCGTCGTAGTCGTAGTTCCGACCCTCTCGGGGCAGGTCTGGCACCTGCGTCAGGTCGATGGCCATCTCGGTCGGCGCGTCCTCGGCGTCGGCGAGGGGGACGACTTCACCGGTCCCCGAATCCACTACACCGCGGTAGTGGGTCGGCACGCCCTCGTCTTCCAGCAACTCGAAGTTGTGCGCGCCCATCGAGCAGAGACTCGCACCCTTGTCCGGAATCTCGTCGGGCATCTTGCCCCAGTCGAACACCGAGTAGTCGTCGGTGAAGACGAAGGCTCCTCGGCCCAGCGTGGTCGCGGTCGGTTCGCGCTCAATGCGGAACTCCTTGACGCTGGTCATCGCAACCACCCGAATTCGGTCGTCGAACTCGCGTGCTCCTCGCCGCTCTCCGACCCGGAACTGCCTGCCCCGTCGCTGTCGCTCATGTGCGAGGGGTGGCCGCCGCCGGACTAAGGCGTTTCCATTCCCGTGCGTACTTTCCGACACTTCCACACCCGAAGTATGCACCTTCTCGTATTGACTCGGCAAGCGACTGCGAGCGACCGAGGAGTTCAACAGGCGTTCACCGTCCTGATTTCTGTCGAAACCGTTCTCCTCCATCCGGAAACTCCAAACCCGAACCCAACCCAGCAACACTGCCGTAACCCGTCAGTTTTTACCCCTCTAAGTCCTCGTCACGGGTGATGGAAGACGCGGCCCGGACGAACGTCCCGCGGGGAGAGTTCGACTTCGAGTGCGTGCCCGAGACCGACCAGTCGTTCGAGACGGCGCTGGCGAAAGCCCGCGACGGCGAGCGACTCACGGTCGCCGACGGCATCGAACTCATGACCACCGGCACCGACAGCGAGGACATCGACCTCGCCCGGAAAGAGCGCGTGCTGGAGGCCGCCGACCGACGCCGCGCCGAGGAGGTCGGCGAGGGCGTCACCTTCGTCGCCAACCTGAACAACAACGTCACCACGGCGTGCAACACCGGGTGTCTGTTCTGTAACTTCAAGAACACCGCCCAGAACTTCGAGGAGGACGCCGACGAGGAACACGCAGGCTTCACCAAGACGCCCGAGGAGTCCCGCGAAATCGTCGAGTCGGCCCGCGAGATGGGCATCTACGAGGTCACGTCGGTCAGTGGTCTCCACCCCGGTCTCGTGCTGGACGACGAACACAAGGAACTCCTCGAAACGAGCGACCGGGGCGACCTGAACTACAAACCCCCCGAGAAGTACGAGACCAATCCCGGCACCTACGTCGAGCAGATGGAGGCCATGAACGGCGGCGGCGTCCACCTCCACTCGATGACCCCCGAGGAGGCCTATCACGCTCGCCGAGGCACCGACTGGTCCTACGAGGAGGTCTACGGTCGCTTGAAAGACGCCGGCCTCGACAGCGTGCCGGGCACCGCGGCCGAGATTCTCTCCGACGAGGTGCGGTCGGTCATCTGCCCCGGCAAAATCGGGAGCGACGAGTGGGTCGAGGCGATGGAGGCCGCCGCCGCGGTCGGTCTCGACCTGACCTCGACAATCATGTACGGCCACGTCGAGAACGAGGCCCACCGAGTCAAGCACCTCGAACGCATCCGGGACTTGCAGGACAGAACCGGAGCAATCACCGAGTTCGTGCCACTCTCGTTCGTCCACCGGAACACGCCGCTCTACGACCGCGGGATGATAGAGTCGGGCGCGACGGTCCACGAGGACGAACTGATGATTGCGGTCTCGCGCCTGTTCCTCGATAACGTCGAAAACATCCAGTCCTCGTGGGTCAAGTACGGCGACGAGCAGGGTCTGAAGATGCTCTCGTGCGGCGCGAACGACTTCATGGGCACAATCCTGAGCGAGGAGATAACCAAGCGCGCCGGGGGCGAGTTCGGCGAGTTCCGGAGTTTCGCCGAGTACGTCGAGATGATAACCGCCGTCGGTCGGGTCCCGGTCGAGCGTTCGACCGACTACCGCCAGAAACGAGAAATAGACCCCGAGAACCCGCCGTTCGGCCCCGAACTCGGTCCGTCGGCGGACGGGACGCCGCTGGTCCCCGAAACCGACTCGGACGAGTCGGACGCCCCGACCGAGACCCTCGCGGACGACTGAGTGAGACACCGTGATGAACACCACTCATGCCGCGATGGGCGTCGCGCTGTCAGCGCCGCTGGTGGTCCTCGCGCCGGAACTCGCGCCAATCGCGGCGCTCTCAGCCTTCGTCGGCGGCGTCTTCCCGGACCTCGACCTGTTCTCGGGCCAGCACCGCCGGACGCTCCACTTCCCGGTCTACTACTCGACGGCGGGCCTCGTTGTGGGGGGTGCGGCCCTGTTTCGACCGTCGCCTGAGACGGTCGGGGCGGCGTGTTTCCTGCTGTCGGCCGCGGTCCACTGCGTCGCCGACGCTGTCGGCGGCGGGTTGGAACTCCGACCGTGGGAGGCCACCGACGACCGGGGGGTGTACGTCCATCCCGCGGGCCGATGGGTTCGTCCTCGGCGTTGGGTTCGCTACGACGGCGCGCCCGAGGACTTGGTTCTCGCGGGCCTGTTCTCGCTACCGGGACTCGTCCTGTTCTCGGGCACGGTCCGGACGCTCACCCTCGTCGGTCTCGCCGTGTCGGTGGTCTACACCGCGCTCAGAAAGCGACTGCCGGGAATCGAGACCAAGTATCTCAGGTAGCGAGCGCGTCGGCAGGCGAATCGCTGTCGGGGCGGTCGTCTCTCGTCGTCGCTTCGGGACGACCACCGGACACTGGTCTCGCCGAGGCGTGGCCTACAATTCGACACTCGCGAGAAGGATAGATTAATACACTATTTCATCACACTTATGATAGACGGTGAGAATTGGCCACATACATGGACACCTCTATTCGGGTGTTGGTCGTCGACGATAGCAGTTTCTACGCGCAACTCGTCGCCGACACTCTCGCAACGGACTACGACATGACGACGACGACGGCGGCCGACGCGAGCGAGGGTCTCGAACGCCTCGCGGACGCGGAAGTGGACTGCGTCGTTACCGACTACCAGATGCCGGGACCGAACGGAATCGAGTTCCTCGAGGCCGCCCGCGACCGGGGATTCGAACAGCCGTTCATCCTCCTGACGGGGACCGGAAGCGAGGCGGTCGCAAGCGAAGCGGTCGCCGCGGGCGTGACCCACTACTTCCAGAAGTCGGAGGGCGAACAGCAGTTCGAGAAGTTGGCGAACCAAATCGACAACGCGGTCGAACAGCACCGCACCGAGAAGAAGTACGAACTGCTGGTGGACAACTCGCCCGACCTCATCGCCCAAATCAGCGCGGACGGCGAGTTCGTCATGACCAACGAGGCCATGGCGGCCTCCTTCGGCGCGACCCCCGACGAGTTGACCGGAAAATCGCTCTACGACTTGGTTCCGGACGACATCGCGGACAAGCGACTGGAGGTCGGCCGAGAGGTCATCGAGACGGGCGAGACCCGGCGCTTCGAGGACGGTTACGACGGCGAGTACTTCCACAACGTCTTCGTCTCGGTGGACTTGCCGGGCGAGCGCGAGACGTTTCAGGTCATCGCCCGCGACATCACCGAGCGAAAAGAGGCCGAAATCGAGTTGAAAGAGACCGTCGAGAAGTTAGAGGAGTCCAACGCCCAGTTGGAGCAGTTCGCTTACGTGGCGTCTCACGACTTGCAGGAACCACTGCGGATGGTGTCTTCGTACATGCAGTTGCTCGAACGCAAGTACAGAGACGAACTGGACGACGACGCACAGGAGTTCATCGACTACGCCGTGGACGGCGCGAACCGGATGAAAGAGATGATAAACGACCTGCTCCAGTACTCGCGGGTCGATAGCCGGGGCGGCGACTTCGAGGAGACCGACTTCGAGTCAGTGGTCACGCAGGCCGAGGAGAACCTACAGGTCGCCATCGCCGAGAGCGACGCCGAGGTCACCCGAGACGACCTGCCCACGGTGGTCTGCGACGAGAGCCAGATGGTGATGTTGCTCCAGAATCTGGTGAGCAACGGCATCAAGTACTGCGACGAGGGGCCGCCGGAGATTCACGTCTCGGGCGAGCGCGACGGCGACGAGTACGTCTTCGCGGTCAGCGACAACGGCATCGGCATCCCGGAAGACGAGCGAGACGAGGTGTTCCGCATCTTCTCGCGGCTTCACGGCAAGGACGAGTACTCCGGTACCGGCATCGGACTGGCGATGTGCAAGAAGATTCTCGACCGCCACGACGGCGACATCTCGGTCGAGTCGGCGGTCGGCGAGGGTTCGACGTTCTCCTTTACGCTCCCGGTGCGAGACGCCGAAGGGGGCACGAGCGGGGAAAGCGGAGGTGAGACCGATGAATGACGGATTCGGCGAACCCATCGAGATTCTGCTGGTCGAGGACAACCCCGGCGACGTGCGCCTGACCGAGGAGGCCCTCGAACAGGGCGACGTGTTGAACAACCTCCACGTGGTCGGCGACGGCGTGGAGGCGATGAAGTTCCTCCACTGCGAGGGCGAGTACGAGGATGCGCCTCAACCAGACCTCATCCTGTTGGACCTCAACCTGCCCCGGAAGGACGGCAAGGAGGTGTTGAAGGAGATAGACGAGGACCGGGAACTCCGCCGGATTCCGGTGGTCGTGCTGACCAGTTCGGAGGCCGAGGAGGACATCGCCAAGAGCTACGAACTGCACGCCAACGCCTACATCACCAAGCCGGTGGACATCGACCAGTTCATCGACGTGGCACAGAATTTAGAGGAGTTCTGGCTCTCTATCGTCAAACTTCCGCCAAACGATGACTGAGGACGAAACAACCATCCTCCTGATAGAGGACAACGAGGGCGACGCGCGACTCATCGAGGAGATGATTCAGATGAAGGGGAGTCTGCTGGACGACAGCAGTCAACTCTCGCCCAACATCTCGCTGGTCCACGAGGAGCGACTCGAAGACGGTCTCGAATCGCTCGACGCCAAACCAGTCGATATTATCCTGCTGGACCTGATGCTCCCCGATAGCAGTGGCGAGGAGACGCTGGATTCGGTCTTGGAACGGACAGACGACGAGCCAATCGTCCTGTTGACCGGTCTCAACGACCGAGAGTTCGGCGTCAACGCGGTCCAGCGCGGGGCGCAGGACTACCTCGTGAAGGGCGAAATCGACGGCGAACTGCTGGTCCGGACGATGCGCTACGCGATGGAGCGCAAGAAGAACGAGCGCGAACTCGCCCGCCGGACCGAACAACTCGCCATCCTGAACCAGATTCTCGAACACGACATCCGAAACGACATGAACGTGGTCCACGGCACCGGGCGACTCCTCCGCGACCGGATTTCGGACCCCGACCACGAGGAACTCCTCGACCGGATGCTCGACAACAGCGCCCACGTCATGGAACTCACCGAGACGGTCTCGACCCTGCTGAAGACGATTACGGGCGACCGAGACCCGCACCTCGAACCCGTGGACGCCGGCGCGGTCCTCGAATCCGAGGTCCGGAAGATTCGGACCTCCCACGACGACGCCACCTTCGTCGTGGACGGCGAGATTCCCGACGCGACCGTTCAGGCGAACAACATGCTCTCGTCGGTGTTCAGCAACCTGCTGAACAACGCGGTCCAGCACAACGACACCGACGAACCGCGAATCGAAATCGGCGTCGAGGACTGCGGCGAGACGGTCGAAATCGCCATCGCCGACGACGGTCCGGGCGTCTCCGACGAGCGAAAGGAGACCATCTTCGGCAGAGGGGAGCAGGGTCTGGATAGTTCGGGCACCGGCATCGGTCTCTATCTGGTGGACACCCTCGTCGGCCAGTTCGGCGGGTCGGTCCGGGTCGAGGACAACGACCCGCGCGGCGCGGTGTTCGTGGTCGAACTCGTCGCACTGGACAGCGACGAACCCGGCGACGAGACGACCGATGCGACCGGCGACGAGACGGCCGACGTAACCCGCGACGAGAACGACGACGAAATCGGTGACGAGACGACCGACGGAGACAGCGGTTTCGAGGTTTGGAACTGAATTTTCGCTCCTAGAGACAGCTCATTCTTTCCGACGCCCCAGCGAACTTAGGTCGAAAGGACCGACCGATACCGCTCGCCCGCCTCGTCGTCGGCCCTGATAGCCGAATGAACTGTCTCGGAGACCCACTCGTCGGACAGGTACCGCCGGTAGACCGGCAGGCGCTCCCGAAGCGGGACCCCGGCCTCGTCGGCGATGTCCTCCAACTCCTTCAGCGCCGGCCACTTGTACTCGGGATTGATGTGGTCGTCGGTGACCGGCGAGACGCCGCCTAAGTCGTCCACGCCGCAGTCCAGCAGTTCGCGGGTCGGCGAGAGGTTCGGCGGGACTTGGACCGAAACCTCCTCGGGCAGGCAGTCGCGGGCCATCGCCACGACGCGGCGCATCGTCTCGACCGAAGGCCGGTCGTAGTTCGAACGCTCGTTGGGGACCACGTTCTGAACGATGACCTCTTGGACGTGGCCGTACCGCTCGTGCATCTCCCGAATCGCCAGCAGGCTTTCGGCCCTGTCGCGCCAGTCCTCGCCGATACCGACGAGGAGTCCCGTCGTAAACGGCACCCCCAACTCGCCCGCGTTCCGAATCGTGTTGAGTCGCTGACCGGGGTTCTTGACCCGCGGTCCGGCGTGGGCACCCACGTCGGCGGTGGTTTCGAGCATCACGCCCATCGAGGCGTTCACGTCCGCGACCAGCGCCATCTCGTCGCGGGTCTGGTCGCCGGGGTTGCTGTGGGGAAGCAGGCCCTCGTCCAGCGCGATTTCGCAGACCTCCCGGAGGTAGGTGTGGATGGAGTCGTGGCCCCACTCGGCGAGTTGGTCGTGAACCCGCGTGTACCGGTCGTCTGGGTCGTCGCCGAAGGTAAAGAGGGCCTCGGTGCAACCGGCGTCCGCACCAGTTTGGAGAATTTCGCGGACCTCCTCGGGCGAGAGGAGCGAGGCCTCACCGGGCGGGTCGAAGTAGGTGCAGTAAGTGCAGGTGTACCGGCAGGCGGTGGTCAGGGGGACGAAGACGTTCTTGGCGAAGGTGAGTTCGTCGGCGGGGTCCACGTCCTCGGGTCCGGTGTCGAGGAGGTGTCGGACCTCGTCCTCGTCGAAGGAGAGGTCGATGTCGTACTCCTCGAGTCCCGGAATGTCGGCACCTGCCATCGTCCCTTGGTTCCTCCGCGGACCGGAAAACGATTGCTACTCCCGCCAGACCTCGACTCACCTAATTTTTCACTCGAATCGTAAACTAGCGTTTCTGCATTACATAGTAAGTATCTCTTATACGGGCGGGGTACGTTCGTCACCGCCAATGCCACTCTCTGATGGTCTCCAGCAGAACCTCCGAAACCTCCTACTCGAAGCGTTCGCCGACGGAGAAACGGTCTCCGGGACGTGGAAAGCCGAAACGGCGCGAGACGACCTCCCCGACTGGCGAGTCGAGGTCGAGCGCGTCGATAGCACCGACAGCGGTAGGCCGGTCACTGCGGCCTCGTGTTCCGCCCCGACCGAGGAGGACCCCCGATGAGTACCCAGCCACAACTTTTTGGTCGGCACAGTCCCCCCTGAAGTTCATGGCCGGAGAAATCGACGACCTGCCCGGCAATCGGGCAGTCGAGACTCTGCAGAAACTCGGCCTGACGGAGTATCAGGCGCGGTGTTTCGTCGCGCTGGTCCGGGTTTCGAGCGCGACGGCCAAGGAGGTGAGTCGCATCGCCGACGTGCCCTACACGCGGGTCTACAACACCGTCGAGGAGTTGAAGGGCCAAGGGTTAGTCGAGGTCCAAGAGACCGACCCCCGAGAGTTCCGCGCGATTCCGGCCGACGACGCGATTCGGGCGCTCCGCGACGAGTACGAGGCCCGACTCGAAACCGCCGAGCGAACCCTCTCGTCGCTGGAGACCGAGAGCGACACGCGCCACTCGGGGTCGTGGGAGATTTCGGACCACGAGCAGGTGACCCGCCGGGCGACCGAAATCGTCGCCGAGGCCGACGACGAGGTGATTCTGGTCGGCACCGACGAGCAGTTATTCGAGACGCAACTCCTCCGGCGACTCGGCGACGCGGCGGGTGACGCCGAGGTGGTCGTCGGCGTGCCCGGCGAGGACGCCAGAGAGCAAGTCGAGGACCGAGCGCCCGAGGCCGAGGTCATCGAGTGGAACACCATCCCGGACAACGACTGGTCGCTCGGGCGCATCCTGATGGTGGACCGCTCGGCCGTGATGTTGAGTTCGCTCCGGGGCAACGACCTGCCGGGCGTCTGCGACGAGTCGGCGGTGTGGGCGCGGGGCCTCGACCACGGTCTCGTGATGGGCGTCAGCGACCTGCTGGTGACGCTGATGGACGCCCGCGACGTGTACTGACCGGTCAGGTCTCGGACGCTCGCGTGACTGCGGTGCGCCCGCGCTCGTCGGCGAGTTCGAAGCCCGCCCGCCGAAGCCACGCCCGCGCTCGACTCGTCTCGCGGGGGTCGGCGGTGGGTTCGACTCGCGTTTCTGTCGCGCTCCCGCCGTGAATCAGCACCTCGGCCAAATCGGCGCGCTCGTCCACGTCGGTCGCCAGTCGGTGTGAATCCGCGACGGCGAGGTCGGCCCCGACCGTTCGGGCCGCCCGGCGGTGGTCCAGATAGGAAGTCCCGTGGTAGTCCACCCGGAACTTGGGGTGGCGCGCGACGAGTGCGTTCGTCCCGCCGCCTCGCCCCGGCGCGAGGACAACATCGCTCTTGCGCTCGAACAGGTCGTTCAGCGCCTCCGGAGTCGCCAGCGCGAGGTCGGCCATCACGACCGCGACCGACGAGTCAGCGGCGGCGGACTCCGCGAGGAGACCGTTGACGGCCTCTGTCAGCGGTCGCTCGTCCACGGTGACCGGCGCGTCCACGTCAACCGGCGCGGTGGCCAGCACCTCGGGTTCCCGGCCGGTCGCTCGCACCGCGGCCAGCACGTCTTCGAGCATCGCGTCTGCGAACGCCCGGCGCTCCTCGGCGGAGAGGGCGTCGGCTAACCGGGTCTTCGGGTCGCTGGCCGCGAAGGGGACGACGACTCGCATCGTGGGTAGGACTCGCGCGGCTTGCCTTAAGAGGGTACGGAATGGAGGCCGAGATGGAGAGGAGCGAATTCGGTTTTCAGCAAAACGGGAACCGTATTTTCTTCTCGAATCCCCCGACTGGCCGGCCCCTTCATCCCACCCTGTGATTTGGCCAGTCGAGCGTTCGCTGGTGGTTGGTCCACCGAGCGTTCGTGGGTGGATTGGTCGGCCGGTCGGCGCGGGCCGCGCCGACCGCCCAAAGACAGAAATACAATCGGTAAGACTGTCTACTCAATTCCTTCGACAATACAAAGAATCTTCTCTCTCAGAAGCCATCGCTCCCGAGGAGAACGCGAGTTCGGCCCGCGCGGGCCGAAAATTCAGAGGGTCCGAAAACCGAAGCGCGCTATCGGAGTTTGTCGTAGTCGTCCTGCTGGTTGCGGTACCAGAGGAACCCGCCGACCACGACGACCAGCGCGAGGAGACCCACGCCGCCGTAGAGCAACATCTGGGTCTGCTCGTTGGACTGCTGGGAACTCTCCGCCTTGTCCTGAGCCTTCGTGGCGAGGTCGGTCGCCAACTCGAAGTTTTCGCCGTCGAAGGCGCTGATAGCGTCCTCGTAGTCGCTCTGGGCTTCCGAGACGCCCGCGCCGCTGTCTTCGGCGTCCTCGATGGCGGCCTCGGCGTCCTCGATGGCCGAGCGTGCGTCGGCGCTCTCGGTGGTGTACGGCCGGAAGGTCCACGAGTCGATGGCCTCGCTACTGCCGCCCTGCCGGACCTGCGTGAGTTCCGCCAGCAGGAGTTTCTGGGCCGGGTCGTAGGTGAAGTTAGTCACCTCGGGGACCGTCCCCTCGATTTGGACCTTGACCTCGTAGGCGTCGCTCTTTTCGAGGTCGTGGTCGAACGACTGGCCGTCGTAGGACTTCTGGCCGATTTTGTCGCCGCCTTGGTCGTAGAGTTTGACCGTCCACGTCACGCCGGTCAGTTCCGTGGACCCGTTGAGCGTCCACGAGTCGTAGTCGCTGAACGGCTTCGTGATGGTGAACGAGGTGGACACGTCCGACCCGACTTCGGCCTCGCTGGGCGCGCCGCTGGCCGAGGCCGACATCGCCACAGCGGGACCGGCCGCCGAGACGACGAGCGTGCAGGCGACCAGTAGGGCGAGGAGCTTAGAACAGTGGTTCGAGTTCATCGTCGTCGTCCTCCACTAGTTCTTCCAAGTTCTCTTCGCTCTGTTCCTGAATCTCGTCGATGTTCTCTTGGGCCTCGATGGCGACTTCCTGTAGCTCTTTGACCCGCGGGACGTTGTTGACCCCCGACAGGAGGACGACGCTGGCGACGTACTGCGAGTCCGAAACCGGGTAGTCGCCGCCCCGGACCTCCATGGAACCGGTCTGCTCTTCGAGCCATTTCCGCCCGCGCTCTATGCCTTTCCGGTTGAGGTGCTGAGGCGGACCGCTCAGCACGAGGAGCGCGCGCTCGGAGCCTTCGATTTCACAGGGCAGGGTAAGCCGACCGAGCGCCGCCTTGCGAACCAGACTCGTGATGCGGTTCGTGGTGTTGGCGGTGTCGGTGGGTTCGTCGTCGCTCCCGGTGAACCGCGATAGCAGGCCGCTTCCGGAGTTGGCGTTTTCGACCTCCTCGGCCGCGTAGCCGATGGTCGAGACGCCGCCCCCGGCGAGCGTGTTGATGATTTCGCTGGAGTCCACGACGCTCTCTGCAACGGCGTCGTCGCCCCCGACCTCGCCCGCACCGAACAGGATACCGAACCGGCGGACGATTTCCTCGTTGATCTCCTCGTAGCCGCTCTCGATGGATTCGCCCGACTGACGCCACGCGTCGTTGTCGAACACCATCAGGTTGTCAACCTCCCGGACGAACGTCTGGAAGGACCGCGCGGCGTTCAGCGTGTAGATACCCCCCTCGTCGCTTCCGGGCAGGATACCGAGGCCGTAGACGGGTTCGGTGTAGATGCGCTTGAGGTGCTTGGCCAGCACCGGGGCACCACCGGACCCTGTTCCACCGCCCATCCCCGCGACGATGAGGAAGGCATCGACTTCGTGGACGGGGATGTTGTCGATAGCCCCCTGAATCTCGTCTATGTCCTCTTCGGCGATTTCCGCGCCGAGTTCGTTGTCTGCTCCGACACCGTGACCTTTCACTCGGGACTGACCAATGAGGACGCGGTTGTCCTGCGGGACCTCGTCGAGGCCCATCAAGTCGGCTTTCGCGGAGTTCACTGCGACCGCCGAACGGACGATATTACTGCCCGTCCGCTGGTCGTACTCCAGGAATTTGTCGACTATCTTCCCACCGGCCTGCCCGAAACCAATCATTGCGAGCTTCATTTTCCGGACCGTACTCCGTTGGGAGAAACACAACCGCGAAGGGGTGATAATCCTTTTGGTCCGTACCATGCTCACCGGAAACTCCGAATTACACCGAATCGAAGGACGGTAAGCCGCCATTTCCGGTTCGGCGAACCACCACCAGTTATCGGACATGTCCTTTTAAGTTTATACTGTGGCGGAGATGTCAACTGCTATCACGAAAATAGCACCGACTCGTGGTCCGCCTGCGGACCGGTCACGCGAACGTCGCCGGGCGTCCACTACGGCCGGTCTGCCACGCCCAGATACTCGGCC
The DNA here is from genome assembly GCF_029338375.1 of Halorussus lipolyticus. Taxonomy (NCBI): domain Archaea; kingdom Methanobacteriati; phylum Methanobacteriota; class Halobacteria; order Halobacteriales; family Haladaptataceae; genus Halorussus; species Halorussus lipolyticus. The sequence continues at coordinate 1,874,239 of NZ_CP119804.1, forward strand.
AGCGTCGTCAAATCGGCCTCCTCGATGCCGAACGCGCCGACATCGTTGTGCGAGACGGTGTTGTCCAACTTGAGCGACCGGTACTGGTCGCTTCCGAAGGGGACGAACGGAATCGGGTCGGCCGCGGTCAGGCCGAGACGCGCGAACGCCATCGGCAGGGGTAGCACCGTCACCGACTTGCCCTCCGCGCGGTAGGCGAGTTTGGTCACCTCCGCCAGCGACAGGACCTCCGGGCCGCCGATTTCGTAGATTTCGCCGTCGTGGTCCTCCTCCACGCCATCGGCCAGCATCGGCGCGAGGTCCCCTATCCAAATGGGTTGGAATCGACTCCGACCGCCGCCGGGCAGGGCGGTGACGTAGGGCGTCGTCAGGACCTTCGTGAACGAGACGAACTCGCCGCCCTCGCCGAAGACGACAGAGGGCCGGAAGATGGTGTACGCGAGGTCCGAATCTTTCACGACTTGCTCGGCTTGGCCCTTCGACCGCAGGTACTCGGTCGGACCGTTGGGGTCGGCGTCGAGCGCGCTCATCTGGAGGATTTTGCGCACGCCGTGTTCCTCGGCGGCGTTGACGACGTTCTGGGTCCCACCGAGATGGACCTCGGTGTGGGACTTCCCGCCGGAGGGCTTGAACAGCGGCGAGAGCGCCACGAGGTTGACGACGACGTCTTGGTCCTCGAACGCGGCTTCGATGGAGTCGTAGGCGGTGACGTCACCGCGGACGAGTTCGACGCTCTCGGGGAAGTCGGCCTCCTCGGGACTGCGAGCGAGGACGGTCACGTCGTGGCCTCGGTCGGCGAGTTCGGGGACGAGAGACGAACCGACGAACCCGGTTCCTCCCGCGACGAGAATGTTCATATCCGAAATAAGTACCGTCGGAAAGTAAAAGTAACTGCCGTGGCCGGTGTTTCCGCCATCTCCTCGGCCGTTCGGGACCGACGCCGGTCGCCCGGACCAGACTCGCAGGTCTTTATACGAGCCGAAACCACCTTCGAGTATGCTCATCACGCTGGAGGGAATCGACGGGAGCGGCAAGACGACGGTCTGGGAGGTCCTGCGCGAGGAGTTCCCCGAGTTCGTCTTCACCCGCGAACCCACCGAGACGTGGTACGGCGAGGGCGTCGAACGCTCCATGGGAGACGACGACGCCGACTCGCTCGCAGAGCTGTTCCTCTTTACCGCCGACCACGCAAACCACCTCTCGGAGACGATTCGGCCGGCCCTCGCCGAGGGGGAAGTCGTCATCTCCGACCGCTACTCGGACTCCCGGTACGCCTATCAGGCAGTCAGCATCGAGGACCACGTGAAGCGACCGCTCGAATACATCCGAGGAGTCCACCAACCGTGGACTCGGCCGCCGGACGCGACGCTCTACTTCGACGTGGACCCCGAGACGGGTGCGGCCCGGAGCGGTGCCACCAACAAGTTCGAGCAGGCGGCCTTCCTGAGTCAGGTTCAGTCGAACTACGAACGCCTGTTCGACGCCGAACCCGAGCGGTTCGTCCGCATCGACGCCTCCCGGTCGCCCGAGGAGGTCCTCGACTCGGCGGTGAACGCAGTCGAGCGACTGCTGGAAGACCGCGACGAATAGATTTTGGGCCTCGGTGACGTAGCACAACCATGGCTGACGAGGACGCCGGACGGACGCCCCCGAGTGAGCGCGGTCGCCGCGACGGAGACGACGACCTCGGTTTCGGCTTCTCGCTCCCGCCGATACTGCTCCCCGACGTTCGACTCCCCGAGCGCATCAGACTCGTCTTTCCGGTCCCCGACCCGCCGGAGAAGGTGTCCCGTCCGACTCGCGTCAGGGTCTCGTGGGTCCTCCTCGCGGTGGCCCTCGTGGACGCGCTGGACGCCTTCGCGGTGCTTTGGGCCGGTCCAGCGACGCTCCCGTGGGTTCGGGCCGTAGTTGGGATGGCTACCGCGATTGTTCTCGTGAGCGGTCCGGGTCTCCTCTACTCGTGGGAACTGCTGGCGATTCTCGGCGGCTTCGGGTGGCTCTCCGTCGCCCCGACGCTGACCGCACTCGTGCTTGCCCGAATCCTGATAGGGAGTCGCCGCTGAACGGAATGCGGTTCTCTCGTCGGTTCCGTCCGGTCCTGCGCTGACGACTGAGACCACCATACAATTCTTAAAGAAAGGAAAAGAAATGCGTAGCAAATACATATCGTTGTCATCGCCTCCCGAGATAATCGCATTTTTACCCTCACGCCGCATTTCGACCGAGTATGAACGACGACGAACTCGCTGGCAAAATCGACCACACGGTTCTCGGACCCGAAACGACCCTCGGCGACGTGGAGGAGGTCCTCGACGAAGCAGAGGAGTACGGCATGAACGCCTGCATCCCGCCGTGCTACGTCGCCGAGGCCGACGAGTACGCCCCCGACGTACCCCTCGCCACCGTCATCGGGTTCCCCCACGGCCAGAACGCCACCGACGCCAAGCGCGAGGAGGCCACCATCGCCTACGAGGACGGCGCGGACGAACTGGATATGGTCATCAACATCGGTCGCCTCAAGGCCGGCGACACCGAGGCCGTCCGCGAGGACATCGAGGAGGTCGTGGCCGCAGTCCCCATCCCAGTGAAGGTCATCATCGAGACGGCGCTCCTCTCGGACAACGAGAAGCACGCCGCCTGCGAGGCCGCCGAGGAGGCCGACGCCGCGTTCGTCAAGACCTCGACCGGGTTCGCTGACGGTGGTGCAAAAGTCGAGGACGTGGAACTGATGAGCGAGTACTTGCCGGTCAAAGCCAGCGGCGGCGTCGGCAACTACGAGCAGGCCAAGGCCATGTTCGACGCCGGGGCCGAGCGCATCGGCGCGAGTTCGGGTGTCGAAATCGTCGAGGACTTCCGGAAGAACTACTGATTAGGTCGATTCGAGTGCGACGAGCGCCGATTTCTCGTCGCTGACCCGAACCGGCGCGTAGACCCGGCCGTCGGCGACGGCGAGACCGCGCTCGACCGACTGGCCGAGTTTTCGAGTCCACCGCTCCGGCCCGAATCGGACGCCGAACGCACCGACCCCGCCGCCCGGCCGGTAGGCGTGGAGTCGTCCCGCCTCGGTGCCGACGTAGACGGTATCCCCGGCGACCGCCGGAAGGCCTGCGGGGGAGTCGGCCGAGAAGACCGACCACCGTTTTCCGCCGTCCTCGGCACCGAGTGCGTGGAATCGCATTCCGACGACGTAGACCCGGCCGTGGGCGACCGAGACACCCTCCGGAAAGCCGCCGACATCAGTCCGCCACTCGGTCCTCCCGGCGCGGTTCGCCCGGAGCGCGTGGACTCGCCCGTCGTTGCACGCGACGAAGACGGTCCCACCGACGACCGTCGGCGGGGCCTGAATCCGGTCGGGGAGGCGACGACGCCACGCACCCTCGCCGTGGAGTGACAGGGCGTAGACCTCCCCGGCCTCGGTCGTGACGTAGACGCCGGGTGGCCGGACAGCGACCGAGGAGGTGACGCTCCCGAACACGTTGCGGTGCCACCGCTTCTCGCCGGTCTCGGGGTCGAGCGCGTAGACTCGCTCGTCGCTCGTGCCGAAGAACAACCGCCCCTGCGCCAGCGTCGGCGCGGCGTAGACGCTCCCGTCGGTCTCGAACCGCCAGCGTCGCTCGCCGGTCTCGGCGTCGAAGGCCCGAACCTGCTGGCGACCGTCCCCGAGATACGCCACGCCGTCCGAGACAGTGGGTGGTGCCCAGACGGTCGCACCCTTGCCTTCGTACTCCACGCGCCACGACTCGTCGCCGGTTTCGGCGTCGAGGACGAGGAGGTGGTCGCCTGCCGGAACGAAGACGGACTCCTCGGTGGCGACCGGCGGCGCACTCGCCATCCCGATTTCGGCCCGCCACGCTTCTGCCGGGGTCCGAATCCCGGCCGTGTCGGCGGCGTATCCCGAGTTCACGGCGTCGTGGCGACTGGTCGGCCAGTCCGTCGTCTCGCTCTCGGCCGGAGGGTCGTCCCGACTGCGAGTACTGGAACACCCGGCTATCGCGGCGGTTCCCGTCGCTGAGAGGGCGGCCAGAAAGCGTCGTCTGGAGGGCATGGCTGGGGCTTCAAATCGCGGGAGTAAATGTCTTCTCAGCGACCGCCCCGCGACGAATTTCCTTCGGCCTACCCGATGAGCCTCGTCACGCCCATCGTCTCCAGCAGGAGCCATCCCACGAAGGCGACGTAGGCGACCAACAGCGCGTAGGCCTCGCCCGGCGTGAGTTCGAGGTCGGTCCGGGCCAGTGCGAAAAAGAGGACCGTCGCCGCGACCAGCGCCGCCATCATCGGGACCGCCACGCCGAAGTTCACCGTTGTCGCACCAGCGACGAGGACCCCCGCCGGGAGCGCCACCAGCAGGTCGAAGATGTTGCTTCCGAGGACGTTGGCGAGGCTGGTCACGCCCTCGCCCTTCTGCGAGGAGCGCACGCTGACGAACGTGTCGGGGAGGCTGGTGACCACCGCGACCACCGTCAGCCCCCAGAAGAAACTCGGGATGCCGAATATCTCCTCGAAGTCGAGGACGGCCGTGACCAGCCCCTCCACGCCGACTACGATGACAACGAGACTGACCGCGAGCGTGGTCCAGAGTCGGACAGGGTTCTCCTCGCTGACCCGAGGTTCCCGCAGGTCCCGCGTGTCGAGAAACTGGATGAAGACGTAGAGACCGTAGAGCGCGACCAGCAGGAGCGCGAGCGGTCGGTTGAGCGTGCCCGAGAGCGCCCCGTCGGAACTCGGGAAGTAGATGACCGCGAACGAGAAGACGACCAGCGTGGCCGCCACTGCGACCATGTAGAACTGGGTTTCTTTGAACACGACGCTCCGGTCGGCTTCGAGGTTCTCGGTGCCCGCCAGCGTCGAGACGGCGGGAATGACGAGGATGTTGAACACCGCCGACCCGATGATTGCGGCCGCGCCGAGTTCGAAGTCACCGTGGACGAGCGTGGCGATGACGGTACTCGATAGCTCCGGGAAACTCGACCCGACCGCGGCGATGACTGCCCCTTGGATGATTGCGGGCAGGCCGTAGTAGGCCGCCAACTCCTCGGCGGCGTCTTCGAGCCAGATGCTTCCCTTCCAGATGACGGCGGTCGAGACGACGGCGACGACGAGCGACAGCGCGAGCGACACGTCGAAGACGTGAACGCCTGCGAACAAGTCGGTTGTGGGGGCGAACGCTCGGTCCGAGACCACCGGCGTAGGGAACATCGTCGTGCTTTTGCCCCCGTAGCCGAAACGCTACACAGCGAATGGCCCGGTATCACATCGAAACCTACGGTTGCACGTCGAACCGTGGCGAGAGCCGTCAAATCGAGCGGCGGCTCCGGGACGCGGGCCACCACCGCGTCGAAGGACCCGACGAGGCCGACGTTGCCATCCTCAACACCTGCACAGTCGTTGAGAAGACCGAGCGCAACATGCTCCGGCGCGCCGAGGAGCTAGAGGACGAGACTGCCGACCTCATCGTCACCGGTTGCATGGCGCTGGCGCAGGGCGAGGAGTTCCGGGACGCCGGCGTGGACGCCGACGTCCTCCACTGGGACGAAGTGCCCGAGGCCGTCACCAACGGCGAGTGTCCGACCACGACGCCCGACGCCGAACCGATTCTGGACGGCGTTATCGGCATCCTACCGATTGCTCGCGGTTGCATGTCGGACTGCTCGTACTGCATCACGAAGAAGGCGACCGGCAAAATCGACTCGCCGCCCGTGGCGGAGAACGTCGAGAAGGCTCGGGCGCTGGTCCACGCCGGAGCGAAGGAGATTCGGATTACCGGACAGGACACCGGCGTCTACGGGTGGGACGACGGCGAGCGAAAGCTTCACGAACTGCTCGACCGCATCTGCGACATCGAGGGCGACTTCCGGGTCCGAGTCGGCATGGCGAACCCGAAGGGCGTCCACGGCATCCGCGACGAGTTGGCCGAGGTCTTCGCCGAGAACGACAAACTCTACAACTTCATCCACGCGCCGGTCCAGTCCGGGTCCGACGACGTGCTGGGCGACATGCGCAGACAGCACCAAGTCTCGGAGTACGTCGAAATCGTGGAGACCTTCGACGAGTATCTGGACTACTGGACGCTCTCGACCGACTTCATCGTCGGCTTCCCGACCGAGGAGGACGAGGACCACGCCCAGAGCATGGCGCTCCTGCGCGAGACCCGCCCCGAGAAAATCAACGTCACCAGATTCTCCAAGCGCCCCGGCACCGACGCCGCCGACATGAAGGGGTTGGGCGGCCAGACCAAGAAGGACCGCTCGAAGGAGATGACCGACGCCAAGATGGACGTCGTGGCCGAGGCCTACGACGCGATGGTCGGCGAGACCCACGAGGTGCTGGTGGTCGAGGAGGGCACCGGCGACTCCGTGAAGTGCTACGACGAAGCCTACCGGCAGGTCATCGTCCAGAACGCCGACGACCACGGCGTCGAGGTCGGCGACTTCGTGGACGTGGAGATTACGGGCCACAGCACGGTCTACGCCTTCGGCGAACCGGTCTGAGTCGTCGGGCCGGGTGAAGGCGATTCGATTACGGACCGCTCGTCGCGCCGCCACCAGAAGCCAGCGCCACGCCGGTCATCGACCAGAGCAGGACGGCGGTCCAAAGCACGTTCGTCACTCGCGGATGGTCGGCAACAAAGCCTGTGACGTTACATTTCCAGTTCATGCGACCCTAAAGTTAGGCTGTCAAATAATATATCTTTGCAAACATTTAACGTACTTTATGAACGCGGTAGAACGGGCGAGTCGTTGAAACTCGGTTTACTTCTCGACGTTGCCCCCGCCGACCAACTCGTCGATGGTCTCGTCGTCCTTCCACTCGCCGAGTTCCTTGGGGTCCACGTGGACGAACACGTCGTCCACCTCGTCTAACTCCCGGATGGACTCCATCACCTCAGTCTCGATGTCGTGGGCCTCGAACAGGGTCCGGTCGCCCTCGACTTCGATGTGGAGGCTCACGTCGATTTCCGGGCCGACGTAGTGAGCGATGACGTCGTGGGCACCCTCCACGTCGGGGTGAGAGAGCGCGCGCTGGACGATTTCGACCCGTAGCTCCTCGGGCGGCGCGCTCCCCACGAGGTAGTCCACGTTGTCTTGGACGATTTCGTACCCCGTGTAGAGGATGCCCACCGAGACGACGCCCGCCGCGAGCGGGTCCAAAACCGGCAGGCCGACCGTGGACCCCAGAACGCCGACCAGCGCCGCGCTCGCGGTCAGGATGTCGTTGCGGTTGTCGAGCGCGGTGGCAGTCAGGGCGGGTGAATGGGTCTCCTCGGCGACTCGGAGACAGTAGCGGTAGAGGCCGAACTTGACCACAGCAGTCCCGACCAGCACCGCCACCGCTGACGGTGAGACCGGTGCGGTCGAGACGCTCCCGGCGAGGACCGACGAGACAGACCGCCAGAGGACCGCGCCGCCCGCCGCGAACACCCCGAGCGCGATGAACAGCGAGACGAACGGCTCGATTCGCTCGTGACCGTGCGGGTGGCTGAAGTCCGGCGGCTGGGTCGTCAGGTAGAGACCCGCGAGGATGACGAGGCTGTACGCCGAGTCCGCGAGACTGTTGACCGCCTCGGACCCGACCGCGAGGCTCCCGGTCGTCCACCAGACGAGGCCCTTGGCGACCACTAGCAGGACGTTGACCGCCAAGACGACCGCGCCGACCCGGCGAATCGCGCGGTTGCTCATCGGCGTGTCCTTCGAACTACCCAGACAAGGGAGTGTCGCTTGCCCGTGACGGACCCGGTGCTATTCGACTCGAACTGCGCCGTCGCCCGACCCATCGACCCCTTCTTGCTCGGCGAAGGCCGACCGAACTCGGTCGTAGGTCTCGTCTAAGGCCTCCACGAGGACCTTCGTGTCCGAGACGACCGGCATGAAGTTGGTGTCGCCCTGCCAGCGCGGGACGACGTGGGTGTGGAGGTGGTCGTCGATGGACCCGCCAGCGCCCTGCCCGAGGTTGAGGCCCGCGTTGAAGCCGTCGGGCGAGAGGGCGGTTTCGAGCGCGTCGAACGTCCGCTGTTTGAGGAGGGCGTGGTCCAGCAGGGCCTCCTCCGAGAGGTCCCGGTAATCGCCGGTGTGTTCGCGGGGAATGACCATCGCGTGACCGGGGTTGTAGGGGTAGTTGTTGAACATGACGAAGGCGTGGTTGCTCCGGGCGACCACGAGGTTGTCGCGGTCGGCCTCCCGGTCGGGGAGTTCGCAGAAGACGCACCCCTCGATTGCGTCCTCGTCGTCGTCTCGCTCGACCCACTCGATGCGCCACGGCGCGAAAATCTGGTCCATACCTCGCCTATCGCCGCCGAGAACTTAGCATCCGGCGGTTCGGCCTCGGTTCGTGGCGTTCGCTCGGTTCGAAACCGTTCGATTCCGGGCGACAGAACCGGTTCGGACGCCGAAATCCGGTAACACCGAATTAGCGCCTGCTTCTGTTCGTTTCGCGGAGCGATGAACCGTGGAACGATGCACAACGATGGGACGACCCCGACCGTCACGGCGCATCGGGCGATTTTACCGAAATCGGGGCGTTTTCCCGCTCGAAATTCCGGCTTCGCCTCGCGCGCTGTGTCCGGGTCGCTCCTCGCAATCTGACGCCAAAACTGCCATCCGGCCAGCAGATGGCTTCGGTTCCTTCTTTCCACCGATATTATTAGAAAGCCTACAGTATCGCCTTTCGTGATACCACGAAATCGCCGGTTCTCGGCGGTGTGACGAGACTGCCAGCGCGTCGAGAATCGGGCGTCAGCGTCGGTTTCGACGCCGAGGACTCCTCAGTCTACGCCCAATGCAGTCGGCCTCGAACTCCTGCGTCCTCGGCGTTCGCCCGGCGCTCTGGACACGCTCGGGCCGAACACAGAACCGCCGAACGCGAGACGGCGGTCTCGAAACTGCCACGGTTCGGTTTCGGGGGTTTCGTCGGCCGGACCACGGACGCCTCGAACTAGTATATAAAACCTCCGGCCGTTGCAGGCAGTTTTTGTTTCATTACTTCCTCTAACGAGGCTATAAACTGTTTCACCCATTCTCGTGTATTTTCGGGGTAAAATCGCCAGACGGCACCGGAATGAACGGTTCGAACGCCCCCCAACGGATTGGGGTTTTTATGCACCTATCAGCACAAGGAAAGACCGAGAGGAAGGTCACGATGGCAACACAAAACCAAAGCTTCCAAGCGATCACGGAATCGTGCGACGAGTGCGAACGCGAGACCCCACACGAGGTCTCCGTTCAGATTCGGACTGAAAGCCAGAAGCGAGAGAACGCCGAGTTCTCGCGGGAACCGTACCGCGTCACGGAGTGCGAAATCTGTGGCGAGACTTCTAGCCAGCGGATGAACAACGCGTAACGCCGCCGACTGCCCCCGCAGTGGAGGGTCGTTGGGGTTTCCGCCGCATCCGAGGACCGATTCGACGCGCCACACCGTTTCTCGGGGAAAGGGACGGTCGAAGCGTTCACCGGCGTCGTCGGACGGCCAACGGAACGGTACTTTTCGAGACGAGTCCCACCAGAGACTTGACTACATTTGTTTAAAATAGCGAAATATTGCCTACCGAATTGTATAAATTGTTCTAGTGCCAGTGACTAGTAAAGTAGTGGTCGGCGAACAGTGGTCGCAGTGACCGGCGAGGAGACGGTCGTCAAGGAGGCAGTCAGTAAACGACACTCGGCACGTAGTTGGCAACCGCTCACCCCTGTCGGGACGCTCGCTTCGGTCCCTCGAAAATCCGGGTCTCGTGGTCCGGCGTCAGTTCGATTCCGTCGTCACTTCGCACCCGTCCTCGGTCACGATAAGGGTGTGTTCCTTCTGGCTGACGAGTTTCCCGTCGTCCTCCTTGAGGACCGGGTAGCCGTGGACGATGTTGTTCATCTTGAGGCGGCGCAGGGCCATCTCGGCGCGGGGCACGTCCAACCATCGCTGAGCGAAGGGCAGAGTGCGGAACTCGTCGGTAATCTGTTCGAGGGCCTTCCGGGCCTGTCGGTCCCGGACCGACCCCTCGCGTTCGAGGGCGAAAATCTCCTCGTCGTTGCCCTCGGTGACCTTGCCGGTGCCGTCGGTGGCGAACGGTTCGATGGCCACCACGTCGCCGACCTCCAACTCGACGCCCTGCGAGACGGCCCGGTTGGGGATGTTGGGCGAGACGTGTTGCTGGTACTGGTCGAGGCCGTGGCCGGTGAGGTTGACCACCGGGTTGTAGCCGTAGCCGTCGATGACCGACTCGATTTCCGCGCCGATGTCGCCGGTCTCGACGCCGGGTTCGACCATCTCGATGGCCGCTTCCAGCGCCTCCTCGCTGGCCTCCTTCAGGTCGGGGTTGCCCGAGAGGTCCACCGTGATGGCGGTGTCGGCGATCCACCCGTCGATGTGGACCCCGATGTCGAGGTTGACCATCTCGTCGCCAAACTCGGTGTCGTCGTCCGCAGAGGGCGTGGCGTGGGCGGCCTCCTCGTCAACGCTGATGTTGACCGGGAAGGCGGGTTCACCGCCGAGTTCCCGAATCCGGTCCTCGGCGAACTCCGCGACTTCCAACTGGGTCGTCCCGACTTCGACCCGTTCGGCGGCCTCCTCGCGGACCTGCGCGAGAATCTCGCCGGCCTCGCGGTGCTTCTCGTACTTCTCGGCTTCGAGGTCCACATCGCTACTCATGGTTCCGTGTTGGCCTGAACGCCGGAAAGAGTTTGCGCCTCGCGGTTCGCTTCCGAAGTCTAACCCGGTCCGGATTCGCCGCCGCCGCCGAGCCACGTTCCTGCACAAGTACATATCACCGAGCAGTTAGGGCCGTCGTACCTGTGGCATAATTCCGCTGTAACCCCAGTAATAGCCCGTCAAAACACCGAACGGTTCCGAACGGTTGGTCCCGTTTATGGCCGGTTCCGCCGATATGATGGCCTGCATATGCAACGAGAAACAGGCGCAGTGCTGATGGTGACACTCCTCGTTCTCGCCAGCGTCCCGCTGGCGGTCCTCGGGGGAACGTCGCCGTCGGCTTCTGCCTCCACAGACGGAGTGACGTTACAGGACGTGACGGTTGATCAGTTAGAGTTGGCGAACGCTACGGTCGAGGACGCCACGATTCAGATGCTACACGTTAGCTCGCTGGACGTGGCCGGTTCGCAGGAGCCGATAGACAACGCGACCCTGCGGAACGTCAGACTCCAACAGCTATCCTTCGAGAACGTCTCGATAGAGAACCTCCAGACCGACGACCAGACCCTCTCGCAGTCGCTGAGCGGTAACGCGTCGGTCGAGTCGGTCACGGTGCAGGACCTGACCATCGAGCGCATGAACGTCTCGCAGATGAACGTCCAGAGCTTCCGCACCGAGGCCAGCGCGGGCCAGCAGAACGGTCAGGAGGAGACCACGACCGAGGAGGCCGCGCTCCAAGACGAGACCACCACTGCGGAAGGTGAGGAGACCACCACCGCAGAGGGCGAGGAAACCACCACGATGGCCGAGGGTGAGGAAACCACCACGATGGCCGGCGAGACCACCACCGAGGAGATGGCCGGCGGTCAGACTCAGATGGACAGCGTGAGCCTCGAAAGCGCGACCATCCAGACGGTCGATGTCCAAGAGATGAGCATCCGGACGCTCGTCATCGTGAACATCGACGCCGAGGCGCGCCAGACCGCCCAACCAGAGGAGACGACCACGATGGCCGAGGAGACGACGACTGAAGCCGAGGAGACCACCACCGAGGCCGAAGAAACCACGATGGCTGAGGGCGGCGAGACGACGATGGCCGAGGAAACCACTGCGGCCGAAGGAGGCGAGACGACCACGATGGCTGAAGCGACGACCACCGAAGAAGGCGCGCTTCAGGACGAGACCACCACGGCCGAGGGCGGCGAGACGACCACGATGGCCGAGGACGAAGAAACCACGATGGCGGAAGACGAGCAAGACACGACGACCGAAGCCGAGACGACCACCGAGGACGAGACCGGAGCGACCGGTCAAGCAGACGGTGAGAACGTCGTCGAGAGCGTCTCCGCCGAGAGCGTCAGCGTCGAGCGCGCGACCATCGACTCGGCGGCGGCCAGCGCGGTGCGGGTCGGAGACGGCCGACTCGAACTCATCAGCATCCGCGGCCTGCAGGCACCCTCGGCGGTCCAGCAGGGCGACCAGTACACCGTCGAGGCCCAAGTCGTCAACCTCGGGAACGACGACGTGGCCAAGCAAGTGTCCTACCGAATCGCGGGCAACGTCATTCAGGCCCAACTCGTGCAGGTCAACGCCGGAACCAGCGCGACCGTGAGCTTCAACGTCTCTATCGGGCAGTTCCCCGCCGGGACGTACACCCACGGCGTCTACACCGACGGCGCTCGCGCGACAGCGCAACTCGACATCGCCTCGAGCAACGAGACCGACACGGGCGAGATGAACCAACCCGACGAGACCACGACTGAAGGCGACGAGACCACGACTGAAGGCAACGAGACCACGACGACAGCAGACGAGACAACGACCGAAGACGGCGAGACGACGACTGAAGCGGGCGAGACGACCACCGAAGAAGGCGAAACCACCACCGAAGCGAGCGAAACCACGACTGCGGAAGCCTAAAGCAGTCCAGCATCCGAGTGGGTCTTTTTTCGGTCCCAGTCGGTAGCGCCGGGTGTAGCGGTCACCGAACGACTGGGAGCGGTCGGCGTGCCGACGCTACTCGCTCGCGGACCGGCGACTGACCGCGGTCTGCATCGCGTCGGAGTTAAACGCGCTTCCGGCCCGTCCCTCGTCGTCGAGGACGATGACGCCGGCCGACGACCCCGTGAGTTCGGCGAACTCCTCGATTGCGCGGTCGGCAGACTGCTGGGCGGTGTAGCCAGATTCGAGGTGGCGGACCGCCCGGCGAGTCAGGGTCGCCTTGGCGATGTCCTCGCCCGCTCCGGTCGCGCTGGCCGCGCCGGCGGGGGCCGCGAAGAACCCGCTTCCGATTTGGGGCACGTCGCCGACTCGGCCCGCGAGAGCGAGCCATCGCCCGCCGGTGGAGGTTGCGGCCGCGAACTCGTCGGTCTCGGTGTCGTAGGCGACTGCTCCCACCGTGTCGTGGTCCTTGGGATTGGGCGCTGTGGAGTCGCCGTCCTCCTCGGCGCTGTCCGGATTCCCGCCGAACTTGGATTCGAGCCAATCGAGGTGTTCGCTCGGCGTGCCCTCGGGGACTGAATCGAGGTCGTCCCACTTCTCGCGGGTGTCGTCGGACCAGAGGTCTACGCCCGTCTCGACGCCGAAGTCCTCGGCGAGTTCGACCGCGTGGTCGCCCGAGACGAGGACGTGGGGCGTCTCGTCCAGCACGACTCTGGCGGCGCTGACGGCGTGTTCGACGCCGACCATCGAGGAGACCGCGCCGGCCTCGCGGTCGCTGGTCATCAGGCCCGCGTCGGTCCGGATTTCGCCGTCGCTCTGGACCGCGCCGCCGACCCCGGCGTTGAACCGGGGCGAGGATTCGAGGACGCGGACCGCCGACTCTACTGCGTCGAGGACCGAGGAGGACGCCGCGCCCTCCTCGGCGGCCTCGTCGAGGACTGCCTGTCTGGGTTCGGGTTCGTCGGGATTACTTCCGGCCCCGCCGTGGACGATGACGTTCATGCGAGAGGGTGGTCCCGGCGGCGTCTTAACTGTTTTCAGACGCTAAGTTCCCTTTCTCAAAGAGTTGTTCGAGAGTGAATCTCTCTCGTGATCACGAAAATCTTCGATTATTCGGACAACAACGCAGGGAGCAGAGCGACCGAGTAGCGTTAACGAGACGCATCGCGTCTCGTTTGCACAACAGGATACAAAGCGTTCTGAGGACGCAGTAGGGAGGGGAGACAGCGCCGTCATTGTCTCATAAACACCCCGCGATGACCGGCCCACAGCCCCACGCAAATCATAAACTACTTGTATAAAAGTTGGATAATTCACGATGTAACGACTTAAAAGACAATCTCTATCCGCGACGACCAAGAGAAGTGGATTCAGGACGACCATCTGAATCTCTCCACGTTCGTCCAAGAGAAATGGGACGAACTCATCGAGGAACGAGAATCATAGATGCACTACAACTACAAGTATCGACTTGACCCACCGGAAGCCCTCACCGAGACGCTTCTACACCACATCGATACTTGTAGACAACTCTACAACCACGTCCTCTACAAACTCAACGAGACAGACGAGATTCCAGCACGCTACAAGGTGCAGGGCACGCTCCCCGACCTGAAATCGTGGTGGAATGACCTCGGGGACGTTCACTCGAAAGTGTTGCAGATGGTCGTCAAGCGCGTCTACGACAACCTCTCCATGCTCAAAGCACACAAGGAGAACGGACGTGCTGTGGGAATGCTCAAGTGGAAGCCGCCTCGGGAGTATCGGTCGCTCACCTACAACCAGTCCGGCTTCAAACTCAAGAATACGAGTGGTCGGCCTGTCCTGTGGTTGAGCAAAATCGGTGAGATACCCATCAACCTCCATCGAGACATTCCCGAGAACGCGACGATCAAACAGGTCACGGTCAAGCAAGAACCCACGGGCGAGTGGTTCGCCACCTTCGGTATCGACGTGGACGAGAACACGCCCGAGAAACCGGAGAATCCAGAGCGTGTCGTCGGGATCGACGTTGGTATCCTGAAGTACGTACATGATACGGATGGAACTGCTGTCGAGTCACCGGACTTCTCCGACGAACGCGAGCGATTGGAACGCGCTCAGCGCGAACTCTCGCAGAAGGAACACGGCTCGAACAACTGGGAGCAACAGCGCAAGACGGTTGCTCAGCGCCATGCCAACCTGAAACGCAAGCGTCGAGACTTCCTCCACAAGCTATCGAACTACTACGCCCGAGAGTACGATCTTGTGGCGGTTGAGGACTTGGACGCGAAAGGCTTGGTCGAACTACCGGGCAACTCACGAAATCGCGCGGGGTCGGCATGGGGAATGTTTCTCCGAATGCTCGAATACAAGTGCGAACGACAAGGCACGCACTTCGTCGCCGTGAATCCACGAGGAACAACAAAGGAATGTGCGTCGTGTGGCGTCGAGACAGACAAGCCGTTGTGGGTTCGTGAGCATTCGTGTCCCTCGTGTGGGTTCAAGGCGGACCGAGACGTGAATGCGGCGTGGAACATCCTGTCTCGCGGTCTCGAAAATGTAGGAGTGGGACACTCCGAATCAACGCCTGTGGAGACTGCGCTCCCTACGGACTCCAATTCGGTGTCTGCAAAGCGCGTCGTTGAAACAGGAAGCCCCACCCTCACCGAGCGAACCGCGTCAGCGGTGAGCGAGTAGGATGGGGTAGTTCACATCCGGGTTAATCGGAAAGGGAGACGATTCGGACGGGTGCCCCCCGACCTGCGGCGCTCGGTGATGCAACCACCAGCGAACGCCCGATTGACCAACCGACTCCCTCGGAGGAATGAAAGGGCGAGCGCGGTTCGCGTTCAACTTGGTCTCCTCAGCCGACCCCTATCCGAAGGTGAGTCGAGCGAAGCGAGACGAACCAAGGATATGTCGCTGAAAGACCGCGAACCGCGCGAGGGCTTTCGAGGACACTGCTGTTTCGTCTACTCCTGTGACTCCAAGGACGAGAGTTTCAACAGCAGAAACCAGTAGTCACGACGCTTGGTCTGGCAAATCTATCTCGTCGGGCGCGGGCATCCAGAAGATGTCCAGCGACACCGCGAGGGTGAAGGGCACGACCCAGACCAGAATCAGCGCGGTTCCGCGGTCCTGCACCCCGCTCCCGCCGAAGCCGATGAACCCGGAGAGCAGGATGGTCGTCACGACATAAATCAGCGGGATGAAGACTGCGGTGTAGAGGACCGCACCCCACTGGGTCGAGAGCCGAAGTCTGAAGAACCGGATGGCGACTGCGGCCACGACGGTATTGATGACCATGATGAGCAGGAACCCGATGACTGTGGCGGGCGAAGCCATTGGTAGGTGGGTCTTAGGGGCGGGCGCTCTTGTGGCTACCGGATACGCGACGAAGAAACGATAGAACCGTTCCGGTAAGAGCGAACACCCCCAGAATTGTATATAGTGCTTAGATATTCAAGTATATTTCCGAAACGTGTGTGTATCTGGTTTAGAAAGCCCCCGGCCGGTGGCGGTCGCTGGCCGGCATATCCGACGGACGTCGTTGCGACGGATAGGGGCCGACCAGCGACTACAATAAACGCCACCGGCCGGCCCCTTTCAGACCACCCAGACAGTCGCTTGGGATACCGGGCGCGTCCCAGTGGTCAGTTCCACCGAGCGCACGCTCGCGGTGGACGGGTCGGCCGAACGCTTACCGGCCGAGGTCCTCGTGGGCACTCGACAGGTGGCGGGAGGCCAGCGCCGCGAGGAGGGAAAGCTCACCGGCCAGCGCGCCCACCGCGATGATTTCGGCGAGCGCATCGGCGTTGCTCCCGGCGGGGTCGCCGCCGCCACGCAGGCCCAGCACATCGAGTGCTTCGGCCTGCGTGGGGAGTTTGGTGCCGCCGCCGACCGTGCCGACCTCCAGACTGGCGAGGCTCACGCTGGCGTAGAGCGCGTCCTCGCGGGCCTCGATGGTCGTGATGGCGTTCGAACCTTCCACGACCTGCGCGGCGTCCTGCCCGGTGGCGAGGAAAGCCGCGGCGACGACGTTGGCGGCGTGGGCGTTGAACCCGAGGCTCCCGGCCTTGGCGCTTCCGACCAGATTCTTCCGGGTGTTGGCCTCCTCGATGGCCTCGGGCGTGGTGTGGAGGCGGTCCTCGACCGTCTCGCGGGGAATCTTCACGTCGGCGGTGACGCTCCGGCCCCGGCCCTCGACGGCGTTGATGGCGGCGGGTTTCTTGTCGGTGCAGAGGTTGCCCGAGAGGGCGACGAGCGAGGCAGGGGTCTCGTCCTCCACGATTTCGGCGGCCTCGCGGGTTGCGATGGTGGCCATGTTCATCCCCATCGCGTCCTTGGTGTCGTAGACGAACCGCAGGTAGACCGAATCGCCGACGACGTAGGTGTCCACGTCGAGGAGTTCGCCGTGGTTGGTCGTGGACTCGGCGGCCTCCCGGAGTCGGTCGGTGTTCTCGCCGACCCACGAGACGACCTCCTCGGCCTCCGCGACGCCGGCGACTCGGAACACCGGCGCGCGGGTCATCCCGGACTTGGTGACGCGGGCGTCGGCCCCGCCGGCAGTGGCGATGACCGAGCAACCGCGGTTGACGCTCGCCAAGAGCGCACCCTCGGTGGTGGCGAGGGGCAGGTAGAACTCGCCGCTGGCCGCACCACCCGCGACTTGCACCGGTCCGGCCACGCCCATCGGAATCTGGGCCGCGCCCACCATGTTCTCGATGTTGGCTTCGGCCTCCTCGGCCTCGAACGTGTAGTCGCCGATGGCGTCCACGTCGGCGTCGGTCTCTGCTTCGAGCAAGCGTCTGCGGGCCTCGACGGCCGTCTCGTAGTCGGTGTGGTCCTCGAGTTCGTGGAGTCGAAGGTCGCCCTCCCGGACTCGCTCGGCGAGAGCGTCCGGGTCGGTCGCGTCGTTCGCGTCGCTCATACCCGAGTGGTGACGGGGATGGCCCCTAACAGTTCCCATTCCGGGCAGGCGGGCGAGGCCGGGCAACCACTTTTACTTTCACCGCGGACATGGCCGAGGTTTATTGCCCTCTCGCCTGTATCCAAAATTGGTCCCCGAGTGGTCCACCGCGAAGGGTGAGTTCCTGCCATCGTTTCCCCCTTCCGGCGCGGTGCCAGTCGAGTCGATTCGGTCTCCACCCATCGCTCGTATCTGTCATCCCTTGCATGGCCGCGCCTCGCCACCGCGGGACCTTTGCCATGACTCATTCCTGAAGCCGGTTCTCTCAGAGCAACCGATACCGGCCCCTGCTCTCGCTGACCTCGCCCCGGCGAACCAGTTTTGCCAGCGCATCTCGCACGTAGTCGGCCGGCACCCCGCGCTCGTCGGCGAACGAGACCACCTCGTTCTCGGTCGGCCGGTCGAGTTCCCGCAGGGCGGCGAGGACGGTCTCCTTCCGGGACGTGCCGCGGGTACTCGCCGACCGATTCTCGACGCGCTCGGCGGCCTCGGCGACCTCCTCGGTATCGACGCCGGATGCTTCGAGGTACTCGTCGTCGGAGGGACCGGCCTCCTCGATTTGAGACTCCATCTCGGTGAACGAGTCGAGTTTTGCGAAGGCCTCGCCCTCGCCCTGCCGGTTGGCCAGCATCGAGGAGCGCACCTCGCGGGCGTGGTCCTCGTCGTCGGTCTCCACGAACTTCTTCAGTTTCTCGAACTTCCGGCGCTTGCCGCACCGAGGACACTGGGTGGTCTCCGGGCGGCCCTCCACGATTTTGAGCGCCTGACAGTCGCTACACCCCACGACGGCGTACATGCTCGTGAGTCGGGCTTTTTGGTACGTGAATGTTCGGACTCGACCGGTGATTGGTAGTGTAGAGCATTGCTTCTGGGTGTTTCAGCATCGTAATGCAACTCCTAACATATCAGAATCGTCTCTAGCTCCGATGCGGGTCCCGATTCCCCGCGGTTGCTGTGCGGGAGACGCCTTGGCTCACGCCTGACGCTCGCCTCTCCGAATACTCTCACTCGCTTCGGACCCCAAACCGTTCGAACTCGGCCCGCTACCCGTTTTTCTACTCGCTACTCGCTTTCCGCAACTCGAACCTTTAGGTAGCCCGCCATCTACGGTACACCTACCCATGGAAGTTGTACCCACAGACGCCGAGGAGTCCACCGAAGCAGTCGAGGGCGTTCACCTCTCGCTCCTCGCGGGCGCGGAGAAGATGAACGTCCAGCACTTCGACATCGAACCCGGTGCGGAGGTGCCCGAACACAGCCACGACAACGAGCAGACCGGCTACATCACGCAGGGGACCCTGACGTTCATCGTGGACGGCGAGGACATCGACGTGAGCGCGGGCGACTCCTACGCAATCCCCGGCGGCGAACCCCACGCCGCCGAGAACCGCGGTGACGAGCGCGTCGAGGGGGTAGACATCTTCAGTCCGCCGCGGGAGAATCCGGACTGGAAGGACTGAGAATCGAACGAGAGAACCGAATTTCTAATTGCCTTCGGACAGAGGGTTCTACGACACCACTACGAACTGACGAACGAGACGAGGAAGCTAGCTTCAGGCGTGAGCAACGCCGTCTCCTGCAACCGCCTCCGCACAGCACCGCTCCGCAACCGCCCCGAAACCGCGGTCCACACCCTCCCCAACCGATTGCGGTCTCTGCGAACCACGTTCGCAGATCAGCGAGACGCCGCGCGTCTCGCAAGCCTCGGCCGCCGGAAGACAAATCACGTCTTCCGTGCCCTCGTTCGCTTCGCTCACGAGGACTCCGGCCTGCGGTCCTCATCCCTCGCGCGGTCCGGCGCGACACGAGAGTCGCGCCGCCACGCGCCGGTCTGAAGGACGAGGACCGCGCGAAACCTCTCGGTCACACCCCTTTTATCCGTCGCGTGCCGAGTGAGACCGATGACAGAGCTGTTCGACCTCCCGGTCGATTCCGCCGAGGAGGCCGCCGAGCGCCGCGACGAGGTGGTCGCCCGCGTCCGAAGTCACGCCGGGAAAATCGCCCGCGAACTCGCCAGATTGCAGGGCGGCGACTACGGCAAGCGCACCTTCGAGACCGCAGACGGCGAGTGGACCGTCAAGTACGAGGCCGGAGACCTCCAGTTTCTCCTGTTCGACGACGGGCGGAACGAGACCTACGTCGTCTCGACCCACCAACCGCCCGAACCGGAAGCCCTCGCCGAGGCCATGACCGACTACGAGGCCTTCGTGACAGCGTTCAATCGCTACGTCCGGTCGCTCGACGGCGTGCTGGACGAGGTTCCCGCCGACTTCCCTGCGGTCGAATCCACCGATTCGGTGGTGGCCGAGCGAGAGCGCGTCCTCGGTCGGGTCCGAGAGGTCTGCGACCAAATCGCCCGCCAACTGGCGCGGTACGAGGGCGGCGAGTACGGCACCTACGCCACCCGCGTCGCCGGGAATCGCTGGGAACTCAAGTGGGAGAACGGGACCACCTCCTACCTCCGAGTCGGGGGCGAGGGCGGCATCTACCTCCTCTCCCAATACGAACAGCCCTCGGCCCACGACGTGCGGAGCCTCGCCGAGGACGTGCCCCTGTTCGTGGAGGCGTTCAACGACTACGTGGACGATTTGGACGCGAGTCTCGACGGGGTATCGCTCTGAGCAAAAAACGGACCGACCGGAAATCTTTGCGGGCTAAATCGAGGGTTGGCCGCCGGTCGAACCACCGCTACCGCCGTGGCCGAGGTACGAGGCGTCGCCAAACGCGAGCATCGGGTAGAAGACGAACGGGAGGAGCCAGAGGCCAGCGCCCCAACCGATGCCTTTGCCGAACGCCTTGGCGATGCCGAGGTGCATCTTGCCGACGGCGTAGAGGTTGACCAGCGGGATGAACATCAACAGGAGGTACCAGCCCGGATTGTCGCCGATTTTCAACATGACGTAGGTGTTGTAAATCGGAATCAGCGACGCCCAGCCGGGTTTGTCGGCTTTCTCGAAGACGACCCAGAAACTTGCAAGGATGATGGCCATGAATCCGAGTGCGAACAGGAGACTGACCATACTGAGTATATTCTCTGCCATGGTTGAACGTGACACTTGCACTGCAAATCGTCGTACAATAAGTTTTTCTACTTTATCTGAGAGGCGGCAAAAGACGCAGGGAGTTCGACGCCGGAGAGCATCTGTCACCCGGACAAGATACCTCGCACTGCGCGCTTCAGAATCGCCAGTCCGACCCCGGCGTCCCGGAGGTCGATGTGTTCGTCCACGGTGTGGGCCTGCGCGAGTTCCCCCGGTCCCCAGATAATCGCCGGCGTCCCGCGGGCGACGAACTCTCGGGCGTCGGTCGCGGCCTCCAGTCCCCACGGCTCTCGGGGCGCGTCGGCCATCTCGGCCGAGAGGGTCCGAAATCGCTCGGCCAGCGGACTGTCCGCGGGAATCCCGGCCGAGGAGTAGTGTTTGACGAGCGTCAGGTCAGTCTCGACGCCCGAGTCGCGTTCGACCTCGGCCAGCAGGGCCTCGATTTCGTCCTCGACCTCCTCGAACGTCTCGCCCGGCAGGATGCGCCGGTCCAAGAGGAGTTCGGCCCGACCGGGAAGCACCGCCATGTTCGAGTCGGTCCCGGCCTCGAACTCGGTCACGGTGGCGTAGGCCCGGCCCACGAGGGAGTCCTCGCGCTCCCTGAGTCGGTCGTCGTAGTCCTCGATGCCAGCGAGCAGGGGTCTGGCGGCGTCGATGGCGTTGACGCCTTGGTCGGGCCGACTCGCGTGGGACGCCGACCCCGAGACGCCGACCCGGTAGGTCACGACGCCCTTCGCGGAGGTTCCGACCCGGAAGTTGGTGGGTTCCAGCACGACCGCCATATCGCCGCCGTACCCTTCTTCGAGGAGCATCCGGGTGCCGGGAGCGCCGGTCTCCTCGCCCATCGCGGCGTGGAAGACGAGCGACCCGTCGAGCGTTCCGGCCTCGTCCCCGATTTCGGGCGCTAAATCGCGGAGCGTCAGCATGGCCACCGCGAGGCCGGTCTTCATGTCGGCGCTCCCCCGACCGTAGAGGACGCCCTCCTCGACGACACCCCCGAAGGGGTCGCGGGACCACTCGTCGGGGTCGCCAGCGGGCACCACGTCGAGGTGGCCGTTCAGGACGAGCGTGGGAGTGTCGAGTTCGGCGTCTCTCGGGTCGTCGCCGACCCACGCGACGACTTGCGGTCGGTCGGGGTCCGGGGACTCCACGAGGCGGGCGTCGATGCCCTGCTCGGCGAACCAGTCGGCGACGAACTCCGCGCCGGGGCGCTCGTCGCCCGGCGGATTCTCGGTCGGGACGCGAACGAGGTCCACGGCGAGGTCGGTGAGGTCGTCGGGTGGATGGGGCGAGTCGTCCATGTGTCGGTCCTCGGCGGCCTCCTCGAAAGCTGTTCGGTGATTCGGCCGAGCAGACAGTTCCGGTGCTGTGGGAGGCCTACTCGTCCCACCCCCGTCCGGTTTACCACATCTTGATAAGGGATTGGCTTCGTGGATTACGGTACTTACAATGAGCCGGATTCGCGTGGCAGATTACGGGAGGTTCGGTGGTGCCCATGTCTGAGACCGAAGCACGCGCAGTATCGCAGACGACGCCCCAGTTGGTCGTGGTCTGCGGACTGCCGGGCGTCGGCAAGACCACCGTCGCCGAGGACATCGCCGAGCGACTCGACGGGCGGCTCCTCCGGACCGACGTGATTCGCAAGGAACTCCTCTCGGACCCCGACTACACCGAGGAGGAGGCCCGGATGGTCTACCGCGAGATGTTCGACCGGGCGAGCGACCTCATCGAGGAGGGCACGAGCGCGGTCCTCGACGGCACGTTCAAAGAGGAGGGCTACCGGGACCACGCCATCGACCTCTCGGAGACGCTGGACGCCGAGTTCCGACTGGTGAAAGTCGAGTGCGACGAGGAGGTCGTTCGGGAGCGAATCGCGGGCAGAGTGGACGACGAGAGCGACGCCGACTTCGAGATTCACCAGATGTACCGCGACCAGTTCGAGTCCATCTCCCGGACGCACCTCACGGTGGACAACTCCGAAGCGATGACCGATACTCTCCGACAGGTCGAAGAACAGTTCTGACGAGGGGTTCTGCAATCGTCTGCGGTAATCCAGTACCTTTTTGCTCCGGTGCTGACCACCGGGAAAAGACGAATGGTCGCCGAGCAACTCACCGCGCCCGACCCCGAAACCCTCGTCAGCGAGGCGAAGACGGCGTTTCGGGACGGCGCGATGCTGACCGTGCAGGCCCGCTGTGAAGTCGAGTACGAAGGCCGGACCTCTGGCTATCTGGGGCCGGGAGACCGGATTCTGGTCGCCAAGCCCGACGGGACGTTTCTGGTCCACCAACCGACCGGCCACAAACCGGTCAACTGGATGCCCGGCGGTGGGTCGGTTTCGGCCCGGACGAGCGAAAACGAGGCAGTCTTGCTCGCTCGGCGCACGAATCCCAGCGAGCGCGTCGAGGTCCGGATTCTGGAGGCCCACGGACTCACCCGCTACGACGCGACCGACGGCGCGACCTACGAGGAGTCCGGCACCGAGGCCGAGATGCACGAGTACATCGACCAGAACCCCGACGTGCTGGAGGACGGCCTGCGAATCGTGGAACACGAGCGCGAGTCGAAATACGGCTTCATCGACTTCTTCGCCCGCGACGAGGCGGGCACCCCGGTCGTCGTGGAGGTCAAGCGGATTCAGGCCACGCTGAACCACTTCGACCAGTTACAGCGGTACGTTTCCCTCTACGAGGAGGGAGATGCTTCGCCTCACGGAGGCGGTGTAACCGCCGGAGAGGACGTGCGCGGGATGCTGGTCGCCCCGAGCGCGTCCGAGCGCGTCCGGCGGGCGCTCCGGGACAACGGCCTCGAATTCGTGGAACTCTCGGAGTTCGACACCGACGCCAAGGGCGCGACCGAGGCGAAGTTGACCGACTTCTGAGTGGGGCGGTTCTCCTCGCCGCAGAGAAATATTTTTGATTGTCTTGACCCTAAGTTTGGTTCTTTAATAATTGTCCTGTTGTCTTAAGCTGGTTTCTCCCGTTCTCGTCTCCGAACCCGCCGCCCCGTAGTGGCACTTGCTATCAACCCGCTCGTTCGGAACTGTTTTGTGTAGTAATCCGCTTTCTACACAATATCGAATGAACCGAGGAGGTCCGAAAATATGAGCGACGAACCCACCCCCGAAGACCGGTCCGCTCCCGACCCCGAGGACCGGTCTGCGCCCGACCCGGAGAGCGATTCGCGCCCGAGCGACGACGACGCGCTCCCGGCGGACCCCACCGTCGGGAAGGGCCTGCTGGACGCCGAGATGGGACCGAGTTCGGCGCTGGCCCACCTCTACCGCGGGGAGATTCACCGGATGAAGCTCTGGCGCGAGCGCCTCGACAAGACCACCAACTGGTCGGTCCTCGTGATGGCGGCCATCCTGACGTGGGCGTTCTCCAGCGCGGGCAACCCCCACTACGTCATTCTGGTCGGCGCGGCCACCATCGCGCTGTTCCTCGTGGTCGAGGCCCACCGCTACCGGGCCTACGACGTGTGGCGCTCTCGGGTCCGAGCGTTGCAGGAGAACGTCTGGGCCTACGGTCTCGACCCCTCGCAGGGACTGGTGGACGACGACTGGCGCACCCACCTCGCCGACGACTACCGGACCCCGACGCTGAAAATCACGTCCGAGGAGGCGCTGGCCCACCGCCTTCGCAGGGTCTATCTCCCGCTGTTTACGGTCCTGCTGGGCGCGTGGGTCATCCGCGTCAGCGCCTTCGACCCGGCGACGTGGCCCGCCAGCGCGGCCATCGGGCAGATTCCGGGCCTCGTCGTGACCGCCGTCGTGTTCGCGGCCTACCTCACAGCGGTCGTGGTCGCCTTCCGTCCTCGGACGTGGCACGCCCGCGACGAACTCCGGACCGTGGACCTCCGGAAGAAGCGGTGAAGCGGTCTCGGGGGCCTCGTCGGTTCCGAAAGCCCGCCACAACGAGAGAATAACAAAGGCCGGCCGAGTGCAAACCGTCGCCGATGTACTCTCTGGACCAACTCCGGCAGGGGTTCGAGAACCCCCGCGCCGCCCTCCGGGAACTCAACCGACTCTACTGGACCCGCCTCGGCAGACGCAAGTACAACACCGACGGCACCGCCTTCTTCGACGAGGACTGGGACAACCTCCTCATCCTCGACGGGTGTCGCTACGACACCTTCGCCGACGTGGGGCGGCAGTTCGACCTCGAGGGGGTCCTCGACTTCCGAGAATCCCGTGGGTCGGCCACCGCCGAGTTCCTCCGGGGCAACCTCGACGGCCGGGACCTGTCCGATACCGTCTACGTCACCGGGTCCACGATTTTCTACCAAGAGCGCGTCTGGAAGGACGAGTTGGACGCCGAGTTCCACGAGGTCGTAGACGTGTGGGGCGACAACATCGACTACGGCGACGACGGCGTGCCCCCCGAACCGGTCGCCGAGGCCACCCGCGAGGCCATCGAGGAGTACCCGAACAAGCGCCTCCTCGTCCACTTCGTTCAGCCGCACGCCCCCTACCTCGGCGAGACGGGCAAGCGGGCGTTCCCCGACTACCGGCCGAATCCCCTCGCCGACAAATTCTTGGGGCGCATCGACGCCTCCGAGGACCTCCTCCGTGAGGTCTACCGCGAGAACCTCGAACTCGTGCTGACCGAAGTCGAGGACCTGCTTCCCGACTTACCGGGCAAATCGGTCATCACGGCCGACCACGGCATGCTGTTGGGCGAACGCGAGTTCCCCATCCCGATTCGGAGTTACGGCCACCCCGAGCGCGTCTACACCGACGAGATGGTCGAAGTCCCGTGGTTCGTCAGCCAGCACGGCGAGCGCAAGGAAATCGTGGCCGACTCGTCGGCCAGCGCCTACCGCGAGAAGCAGACCGAGGAGGTGGACGAACAGGCCCGAGAACACCTCGAACAGATGGGGTATCTCTGAGAAACCGGGTCTCCAGACGCATCGACTCGGCAGTACGACTCTTGGGTTTCGAGACCGTCTTTCGAATCGACATGGCCTCTCGTGTGACCAGTGACCGACCTCGGCGCGACGAGTACCGATGAGTAACAACTGGTCGAAGTGGTTCACGGGCGAGGACTCGCCGATTCCGTGGCTGACCAGACGCCAGCGCCTCATCATCGCGTACGCCGTGGTCCTCGTCTCGGTGATTCTGTTCTACAGCGTCCTCTACAACTACGGGATGCGGACGCTGGAGGGCCACGACCACTCGCTGTTCCGGTCGTTCCAGACCGTCGTGGAGACGATGACCACGACCGGGTACGGCGCGGACGCGCCGTGGTCGTCGCCGCTGATGAACACGTTCGTCGTCTTCATGCAGTTGACCGGCGTGGCAATCGGATTCGCCACGCTCCGGGTGCTGGTCATTCCGCTTTTCGAGCGCGCGCCACTCGACCTCAGTGACCGCCTGACCGCGAAAGACGACCACGTTATCGTCTGCGAGTACCGGCGCGACACCGGCGTCCTACTGGACGAACTGGAGCGGTTGAACGTCGATTACGTGCTCATCGAGTCCGACACCGACGAGGCCAAGCAACTCTCCGACGACGGGTATCAGGCGATTCACGGCGACCCCGAGACGGTCGAGACGCTCGAACGCGCCATGATAGACGAGGCCGGAACGCTGGTCACCGACGCTGGCGACCGGAATGCGAGCGTCGTCCTGACCGCGCGCCGACTCAACGAGACGCTTCGGACAGTCGCGTTCACGGACTCGCCGACCCACGAAGGCGCGCTGAAGCAGGTCGGTGCCGACACCGTTGCGTCACCGGACGCCCTCATCGGTCATCGACTGGGCCAGAAGACGAACGCGTGGTCCGAACTCCCCAAATCGCTGGACGACGCCGCGGTGGGCGACGTTCGAATCGGGGAGGTGTTGGTCAGGCGCAACAGTCCGCTGGCGGGCGTTCAAATCGAGGACACAATCGTCGCGGACCACTCGGACCTCACGCTGGTCGGCGCGTGGATAGACGGCGACCTGCGACTCCCGCCCGACCCGACCGAGCGCGTCACGGCGAACTCGGTCCTCATCGTGGTCGGTCCCGAGGAGACCATCGCCGACGTGCGGGAGTTAGCGGCCGGAGTCCGACCGCCCCGACGCCACTCGAACGTCGTCATCGCCGGGATGGGTGCCGGGGGTCGAGCGGCCCGCGACGCACTGGACCGAGACGTGGACGCGACGACTATCGACCGCGAGGACGGACCGCGAGTGGACGTGACCGGCGACCTGCGCGACCCCGAGACGCTGGAAACCGCGGGTATCGAAGACGCGAGCGCCCTCGTCGTGACTGTCGAGAACGACTCGACGGCGCTCCTCGTGGTCGCCATCGCACGGACGCTGACCGAGGACCTCGAAATCCTCGTTCGGGTGGACGACACCGCGAAATCGCCCGCCGCGTTCGACGCCGGGGCCGACTACGTTCTCTCGACTCAGCGCGTCAGCGCCCGACTGCTGGCCAGAGAGCTACGCGGCGAGGACGTGCTTACGCCGGTCAGTCAGCTTCGAGTGATTCGGACCCCCGGCGACCCGTTCCGGGGGGAGTCGCTGGCCGAGGTCCGGGACGGAACCCGAGACGGCTACGTCTTCGTCGGGGTCGAGCGAGACGGCGCGTTCCTCGCCGACACGACGATTCGAATCGAGTCCGACGACCGACTGGTAGTCGCCGGAACCGACGTGACGATTCGGGAGTTCGAACGCCAGTTCGCCTGACCGGCGACGCGCATCAACGCCCTTTTCGCCGGGACTCGTCTACGAGTCGCCAATGACTGGGGCCATCGAAGTCGAGGACCTCCGAAAGCAGTACGAGGGGGTTCAGGCGCTCGACGGGGTATCGCTGTCCGTGCCGGAGGGGAGTTTCTTCGGCCTGCTGGGGCCGAACGGCGCGGGCAAGACCACGTTCATCAACATCCTCGTCGGACTGGTCCGGCGGTCTGGCGGTCGTGCCGAGGTGTTCGGCCACGACGTAGAGGACGACTACCGGGAGGCCCGAGACGCAATCGGTCTCGCCCCGCAGGAGTTCAACGTGGACCACTTCTTCCCAATCAAAGAGGTGCTGGAACACAAGGCCGGATACCACGGGATTCCGGGCGACGAGGCCGGAGAGCGCGCCGACGAGGTGCTGAAGCAGGTCGGCATCTACGAGAAGCGCGACACCCGATTCAACTGGCTCTCCGGTGGGATGAAGCGCCGGTTCATGCTGGCGAGGGCGCTCATCACCGACCCGGACTTGCTGATTCTGGACGAACCGACTGCCGGGGTGGACGTGCAACTGCGCCACGACCTCTGGGACCTCATCACGGAACTCAACGAGTCGGGGACCACGATTCTGCTGACGACCCACTACATCGAGGAGGCCGAGCGTCTCTGCGACGAAGTGGCGATTCTGGACTCCGGAACTCTCCTGACGGTCGCTACCCCGGAGGAGTTGATGGACCGCGGCCCGGACAAGATTCGGGTGACGCTCCGGGACGCTCCCGCCGGGAAACCCGACTTGCCGATGCTCTCCGCCAGCGGCGGCGGTGGCACCGGGGCGAACGAGGCCCGCGTCGAATCGGTCGAGATGGACGGCGACCAGTTGGTCGTGACCGCCACGCAGGGCGGACTGGTCGCACCGGACTTGGTTCGGGCACTGGACCGCGCCGGCCACGAAATCGTGGACTTCGACATCTCCCGGACCTCGCTGGAGGAGGTCTTCGTGGACATGACCCGCGAGGGCGGAAGTAGTCAGGAGTCGGCCGAGACCATCGCCGCAGACGGGGGTGTTTCCGAATGAGTTTCTCGGGACTCACCGGGTTCAAGACCCTCGCGCGCAGAGAGATTCTGCGATTCCTCCGGCGTCCTCGCAACACCTTCGTCCCGCCGTTCGTGACCAACGTGCTGTACTTCTCGGTGTTCGGCGTGATTCTGGGCGACCGAGTGGGCGAAATCAGCATCGGCGGGGCCAGCGAGCCGATTCCCTACATCCTGTTCATCCTACCGGGTCTGGTCGTGCTGGGGGCCATCTCGAACGCCTTCGAGAACGCTTCGTTCTCCATCTTCCACGGGCGGTGGAACGACTACATCGAGGAGACCCTGACCTCGCCGATGTCCTACTCCCGGATGGTGGTCGCCTACATCGTCGCCGGTTCGACTCGGGGCCTCCTCGTGGGGTCGCTCATCGCGGTCATCGGGGCGTTTTTCACCCCGGTCGGGGTCGCCCAACCGCTCTATCTGGCCGCCTTCGCGGTGGTCATCACGCTCCTGTTCTCCAGCTTCGGCGTCGTGGGCGGTCTCTGGGCCGACGACTGGGACAACCTCACCATGATGAACCAGTTCATCGTCCGACCCCTCGTCTTCTTCGGCGGGGTGTTCTACGCGGTCCGAGAGTTACCCTCGCCGTATCAGGAACTCTCGATGCTAAATCCGATGGTCTACATGGTCAACGGCGTCCGGTACGGCTTCCTCGGGGTCTCGGAGGTTGACCCGAACTGGTCGCTGGCGGTCCTCTCGGGCCTGACAGCGGCCATTCTGGCGCTCGACATCGTGCTGTTCAAGCGCGGGTACGGGCTGACCGACTGACCGACGAATCCAGTCGCCACCGAATTTTCCACTCTCTCCCGCCCTATCTTACTCCACCCTGAAAGTCCGCTCCCGGCCTTCAGCGTACATATTTTTCAGGTTGCCACCTTCCCCGCGGGCCTCGGCGTAGTAGGTGTAGGTCCCCGGTGGGAGGTCCGAGAGCGTCGCCGAGAACTGGCCCGAATCGCCGCCCTCCGACTGTCCACCCTCCGTCTCGACCGGCACGTAGTCGGTCCAGTGCTTCTCGTCGCTCCCCTGCGGCCGGTAGAAGAAGTGGCCCGTGACCTCGCTGTAGGCGCTCAGACCCTTTGCGGACCCGCGGAGCGTGACCTCCCTGCCGGAGTCGCTGGTCTCGGGGGCCAGCGTCTCGACGCGCAGGCAGTTAGTCGAGGGACCGGAGCAGGGTCGGCCCGCCGTGACCTCGAAGGTGTCGCTGACCCGGCGGGATTGGCCGTCGTAGTTGGTGAGGGAGGCCTCGGCCCGGTACTGGTAGGTCCGGCCGGGTTCGAGGTTCTCGGCGGTGGCTTCGAGGTAGAGGTCCTCGGCGAGCGGTCCGGACTCGGTGGCGAGTCGTCGCCACTCGGCGCTTTCGGCGCTCGTCGCGCCGCCGGTCGCGTTGCTATCGCCCGTCTCGTCGGTCGCTTTCGGACGGTAGGAGAGCGTTACTTCGACCTCGTAGTCTGTGTCGAACCGCGACTGGGCGACGGCCCGGAAGGTAATCGCCGAGTCGCCGATTTCCGCCGGACGGGCGTAGACGCCGCCCAACTGCCACTGCTGTCCCACGCCGGGGCCGGAGCCGCCCTCTTGGGCCGTCGCCGTGATTCCCATGCCAGTCGCGCCAGCAACTGCGTAGCCGAGCAGTTCGCGTCTGCTGAGTGCCATCACTTCCGCGCACTCTCCCGGCCCGTCATGAACCCGGCCTACCGTTTCGAGAGAAATCCGGCGTTTCCGGGTTTCGTTCCGGGAGTAAGCTCGGCTTTCGGTACCTTTCGCGTGGTTTCACGCGGGTCGGGCGACCGCTCGGCGAGAGGACAAACAAATAGTCTGTTATCGGAAACAAATAGATAGCTGTTCTTTAGAATGATTTGTATTTCTCGTCGCGTCGGCCGACTCACGTATCCGTTCGTCACGTACCCGTTCGGTCAGTCGCCGTACCCGTTCGGTCAGTCGCGCGCGCCCTCGTCGTAGGGCCAGCGTCCGCCGCGCTTGAGTTCCTGCACGTAGCCCTCGTCGATGGTGTCCCGAATCTCCTCGCGGGACTTGTGGGGTATCTCTCGGCCGTCGTCGGCGACTGCCAGCACCGACTCGGCGAGTTGGACCGCGACCGCTCGGAGGTCCCGCACGTCGAGTTTGTCGAGCGTGTCGGCGTGGGTGTGGCCCCATCCCCTGCCGGACTCGTCGGACTCGGTGTAGGCCATGACCGCGGGGACGCCCTCCTGCACGAAGGCCCACTGGTCGCCGTGAGGACTGATGGTGTCCCGGCGCGAGAGCGGTGCCCCGAGGCCGTCGGTCACGTCGGCGAAGACCTCTGCGAGCGCGTCGAACTCGTTGGCCATGACCCCGAGGTTGCGGGAGTTGCCCGCGCCGTCCACGTTGACGACCGCCTTGACCGAATCGAGGTCGTTGGTCTCTGCCCAGTGGTACGCGCCCCAGAGACCGATTTCCTCCGACCCGAAGGTGACGAGGCGGACGCGAGTATCCAAGTCGTCCTCGACCTGCGCCAGCAAGCGGCCGACCTCCGCGACCAGCACCGACCCCGCGCCGTTGTCGTTTGCACCCTCGCTGATGTCGTGGGCATCGACGTGGGCCGTGACGAGAACCTCGCGTTCTGCGTCGTCCGGGCCGACCACGGCCTCGGCGTTGCGGGAGGAGGTCTCCTCGTTCCGGCACTCGACCGAGAGCGCGGCGCTGGCCTCGTCGGCGGCGCAGTACCGGGCGATGCGCTTGCCGACCTCCGCGGAGACGCCGACCGCCGGAATCGGACCGGGCCGGTTGTGGTAGCCGATTTCGCCGGTCGGCGGCAGGCACCCCTCGACGTGATTCCGGAAGATGAAGGCCTCTGCGCCCGCCTCGGCCGCCGAGACGTACTTCTCCATCCGGTGAATCCATCTGCCGTGACCCTCGGGGGTCTCGCTGGAGGCCATCGCAATCTTGCCCGCCAAATCGGCGTCCGCGAACTCCTCGGGAGTGCCGCAACCGACGTCTACGACCTCGCCCTCGGCGTCTCCGGCGGGGGTTCCCGGCAGGGCGATGACCTCGTGGCTGGCGTCGTAGGTTCGGGCGTGGGGGTCGGCGAGTTCGAGTCGAGAGGAGCCTCGCCACCACCCCGGAATCTCGAACTCGTCGATTTCGACTTCGCGGAGTCCGGCCTCCTCGAAGGCGTCGGCGACGACTTCGGCTCCCTCGCGTTCGCCCGCTTGGCCGGCCATCCGGTTGCCGACCTCGACTAACTCCTCGAGGGTCTCCCACGCGAACTGGCTGGTGTAGGCGTCGCCGACGACGCTCTCGGGTAATCGTGACATATGGGTCAACTGGCGTCGGTGAGTCCAAAGAAGGTGTGGGTGCCGGAAATGGGGGAAATCCGCGCAACGGGGGCAATCAATCGTTTCGCTCGATGCGACAGTCACCATTCCTCGGCGGACTGAAAGGGCGAGCGCGGTTCGCGTCTGCGTGGTCGTCTCAGCGACCCCTATCCGGAGCGACCGGAGGGAGCGGAGGATATGTCGGTGAGCGACCGCGAACCGTGCGAGGGCTTTCGAAACCACAGTCGCGGTTTCCGTGAGTTCCCCGTACACTCCCTCAAACCGACGAACTCCTTGGAGCTAGCTTCAGGCTTGAGCAACGCCGTCTACCGCACCGCGACCGCAAACCTCACACCTCCCCAGCCTCCTCCTTCACTCCCGCTGGTCGTTCAGTCGTCCCTCGCGCGAGGAGCACGCGCAGTTCTGCGCGTGCCCCACGCGCCGGGACGTCTCTCGCTTCTGCATTCTGGACTCGAAACCGTCACCCACCGGTCGCCAGCGTCTCCAGCGCGTCCGCAATTCTGTTCAGGACCTCCTCCTGTCCCGCGATGTCGTGGCGGTCGGCCAACCACGCCGGGTCGTTGTAGGTCACGTTGACCGTGCCGTCCTCTGCCTCCCAGACCAGCAGTTTCTGGGGCAGGTCGATGCCCGCGGTCTGACTGGCCTGCATGAGTCGCGTGCCGAGGTTGGGGTTCCCGAACAGCACGAGGACGGTCGGCCGGAGGTCGAGGCCCGCGTTCTGGGCGTTTCTGGCGTGGTCGATTGCCGTCACGAGGATAAGGTCGTCGTTGTCCTCGATGTCCTCCTCGATTCGCTCGACGGTCGCGCCCACGCTCTCGTCGCTCTCGACGGTGACGAGGCCGGCCTCCTCGGCACCGCCAGCATCCGCAGTCGTCGTCTGAGTCGTCTCTTGATTGCTCTCGTAATCGTTCCGGTTGCTATCGTTGCGGTCTGACTCGCTGGCGGCCGCAGTACCCGCGACGGTGAGACCGGCCCCGGCGAGGGCGGCCCGGAGGAACCGGCGTCGCTCGGTGTCGTCCATGACCGCGGAGACGACGCTCCGACGGAAAGTTATCCGGGCGGTTCCGGCGTCGAAATCCGGGTTTCGGCGTCAGACTGCCGAGAAAGCGAGTGTTTCGGCTACTCCTCCCACGGTTCGCCGCCCTGCTGGTCGCCGAACAGTTCGCGCATCAGCGTCACGATGCTCTCGGGCGGGAACTGGCCGCGCTCGGTCACGATGGCGTCCACGTAGCGGGGCGGCGTCACGTCGAAGGCCGGATTCTCGACCGTGAGGCCCTCGCCGTCGAGGTCCCCGTTGATGTCGCGCTCGTCGTCCTCGCCGAGGACCTCCCGCTCGTCGCGCATCTCGATTTCGACGGTGTGGCCCGTCATCGTGTCGGGATGAAGCTTCAACGTCTGGGCCGCGACCATGATGGGGACGCCCCGCTCTCGGGCGTTGACCGCGAGGCCCGAGGTTCCGATTTTGTTGATGACAGAGCCGTCCGCGGCGATGGAGTCGGCCCCGACCAGCACGTGGTCGGCGTCGTCCAGATACCGGCGGGCGGCGTTGTCCACGACGAGGGTGACGGGCACGTCCCAGTCGCGCAACTGCTCGGCGGTGATGTGGCCCTGCTTTCGGGGCCGGGTCTCCTTGACGATGGCGCTGATGTCCTTGCCTTGGTCTAAGGCCTTCTCGACGCAGGAGAGGGCGTCGGTCGAGTGGCAGTGGGTCATCACGGTGTCGCCGTCCCGGAGGCGGTTCGCGCCGATTCGCCCGAGGTTGTCTTGGGCTTGGTCGAGTTCGCGCTGGAACTCGTGGGCGCTCTCGACGACGCTCTCGCGGAGGTCCGCCACGGTGTCGCCCTCCATCCCCCGGAGGACGTACCGGAGCGCGTTTGGCAGACTGACCGCGGTGGGTCGGGTCTCTCGAAGACGGCGACCCGCGGCGCGCATCTCGGCCCGGAAGGCCTCGGGCGAGTCGGCGTCGCTGTCCTCGGCTTGGACCGCCAGCGCCTCGGCGGCGGCGTCGGCGATGGTCGCCGCGCCCCGGATTTCCATGCTGGCGATGTCTCCGGCGGCCTCCTCGACGCTCTCGTGAAGGTCGGTGTCGGGTCGGGTCATGTCCGCGAGGTACGGGCTAAGCCGGGAAAAGCGGATGGGGTGAGGAGACGACTCGTCGGAGATATTAGGAGTTTAAGGGAGTATGTGGCACTCACGCGGCCAAACGGCAGGCCTTTTATTCCTCTCCCTCGCAGGTTCTGTTGTCATGAGCTACGACAAGGTCGAAGTCCCCGAAGGCGGGGAGAAAGTTACTGTCGAGGACGACGAACTGCAGGTACCCGAGAACCCCATCATCCCCATGATTCACGGGGACGGCATCGGACAGGACGTCGGTCCGGCCGCCCAGAAGGTGCTTCAGAAGGCCGCCGAGGAGACAGGCCGAAATCCCCACTGGATGCGCGTCTACGCCGGCCAGAGCGCCCGAGACAAGTACGGCGAGGACACCAACCTCCCCGACGAGACGGTCGAGGCCATCCGCGAACACCGAGTGGCCATCAAGGGTCCGCTCACGACGCCGGTCGGCGCTGGCTTCCGTAGCCTGAACGTCGCGCTCCGGCAGACGCTCGACCTCTACGCCAACGTCCGACCGACCTACTACCTCGACGGCGTTCCGTCCCCGATGAAAGCGCCCGAGGAGATGGACATGGTGACGTTCCGGGAGAACACCGAGGACGTGTACGCCGGCATCGAGTGGGAGCAGGGCACCGAGGAAGTCGAGAAGGTCCGGAACTTCGTCGAGGACGAGATGGGCTTCGACGAGACGATGCACGAGGGTCCCATCGGTCTCGGTCTCAAGCCCATCTCGGAGAAGGGGAGCAAGCGACTGGTCCGCGAGGCCATCGACTACGCCATCGAGAACGACCGCGACAAGGTGACGCTGGTCCACAAGGGCAACATCATGAAGTTCACCGAGGGTCAGTTCGGTGACTGGGGCATGGAAGTCGCCGACGAGGAGTACCCCGACGACGAAGTGTTCGCCGCGCCCGACTCGCTCTGGGAGGAGCAGGACGAGGTTGACATCCCGGAGGACGCCGTGATGGTCGAGGAGCGCCTCGCCGACGCGATGCTCCAGTGGATGCAGTTGCGCACCGACGAGTTCGACGTGCTTGCCATGCCGAACCTCAACGGTGACTACCTCTCGGACGCCGCGGGTGCCCAAATCGGCGGTCTGGGCATCGCGCCCGGCGCGAACTTCGGCGAACACCGCTGTCTCGCAGAGCCGGTCCACGGGTCGGCCCCCAAGCGCGCCGGACAGGACAAGGCCAACCCGTCCGCGCTCATCCTCTCGGGTCGCCTCCTGTTCGAGTACCTCGGCTGGGACGACACCGGCAAACTCATCCGCGACGCCGTGGAGAAGACCATCTCGTCGGGGACCGTCACCTACGACCTCGCCCGTCAGCGCGAGGACGCCGAGAAGGTCAGCACCACGGAGTACGCAGAGGCAATCTGCGACAACATCGAAGACCTCGCGTAAACGTCGCGCCACGTCGAGACGTATCCCGTCTTTCTTTTGGGCTGTCGTCACTCGTCAGCCGACGGTCTGTTCAGCGCGACTGCGACGTTAAATTCCCCGATGGAGAGATTTATAAAACTCCACGTGAGTTGGTCACACATGGGAACGAACAGCGTCACGGGGAACACGAGCCGAATCGACCGGTGGCTCGGCGAGTACGTCGAGGAGTTGCTCCCGTGGAAGCGGCGGGCACAAGCGGTGTACTACGAGAAGCGCGCCGAGAGCGCCAAGGACAGTAGAAACTACGACGACGCCCTCGATTACTACGACCGGGCAATCAAGGTCCGCGGTCGGCTGGGCGACAGCGACCGGTCGGTCGAACTCGGCCTTCGGATGGCGAAGGTCGCCCGGAAGAACGGCAATCCCGAGGTAGCCAAAAGCCAGTACGAGCGCGTGGTCGAACTCTACGCTCGCCGGGAGAACGCCAAGGGTGCGCTCGACGCACTCGAACCGATGCTGGAAGTCCTCGACGACGAGGAGCAGGACGACGAACTCTCCCAGTGGTGGGGCCACGCGCTGATGATTCTGGGCAAGGCCGAACCGGGCGAGGTGTCCGACCAGCGCCGCGAGCGACTCATCCACCAGTACGCCGACCAGATTCACAGCGAGGACAGCGCCGGACGCCTCTACGGGTTCGCGCTCAACCGACTCCTCGGCGGCGAGGACGAGAGCGGCGCGGACCTGCTGGAAGCGACGTGGGAGCGCAGAGACGTGGTGCGCGAGCAGGTCGGCCAGTTCCGGGTCGTCCTCGCGGCGGGGGTCGGTTACGCCGCCTACGCCGAACTCAACGACCGGGACGTGGACACCGACGAGATGCTGGAGTTCGTCGCGGACTACCGGCCGAAGCTCTCGGACGCCGCCGAGGCGCTCTTCGAACGCCTCTCGGAGGGCGAGACCGATACCGACCCCGAGGACCTCAAATCGGGCGTCGGTCCCGACGACGAGGTGGAACTCCGCGAAGTCGAGGCCGAGGTCTTCGGGCGGTTCCTCGACGAGTTAGCGTAGTTGGTCGGAGTACCGCGGTTACGACGTGGGACGAAGAACCCTACATAAATATTCCTGTTTGAAGGAATTGTTTTCAATTCTGAAGGAATTATAGCGTAGTCTCTGTCGCCGAATGCGTCGTCAGGCGGACGTCAGTGTATCGGGGTCACGGTCCGAAGTCGGCACCCACCGGTTCGCCAGCACAGTCCCGTGCGACCCGACTCGTACTCTCCCATTTTCTCGATGCGCAAGCAGTGGCCCGCGTCGAACGCGCAGGGTGCGAATCCGACCCGCCTCGAATCTACGAGATAGTTAGAAAAATTATTACTCTTATGCTTTATTATTATATAATTTATTTGTAGAAAGGCATATTTGTGTATGGCAACCATTTGCATGTGCAATGTCCGCAAACGACAGCACCAAGGCGCAGTTCGAAGCACAGTACTCCCGAGACTCCCCCGACGTGCAGACTGCCGACGAGATTCCGCCGACGTACGGCTGTAACGACTACTGAAAGACGTAGCGGTTTTCACTACCGCGGTAGCGTTTGAACCAACGCGCGCTTATTTTCCTGCCGACGCGACCGTTCCGAGGCAACGACTGCCGGCCCTTCTCATCGAACCGCTCGAAACACGCTGATTAACGGAGGAATGGGTTAGGTGTGAAACGCCAACGAATGACAATACCACGAAGGCTCAGTTCGAGACCGAATACGCCCGCGACTCCCCCGACGTACAGACCGCCAAGGAGATTCCGCCGACGCCTGCACAACTGCAACTACTGACTGACGCTCTTTTTACGCGAATCCGACTCAGTGTACTTTCCCCACCTAATCTATATCAAGCCTACTAATTGATAATTTAATCCAACTATAGAAAATTATATGTAGGCGTGGTATGCAGTTGCATGTGCAATGTCCGCAAACGACAATACCAAGGCGCAGTTCGAAGCACAGTACTCCCGCGACTCCCCCGACGTGCAGACCGCCGACAAGATTCCGCCGACGCTCCAAGGTTGCGGCTACTGAGGACCGACGTTTCGAGCGAGACGCGTTCTCGTTGACGACTGCTCATCGACGCGGTTCGGCCACAGCGCGCTACCCTCGGCGTCATCGACGCCGAGTGTGACGTGTCATCCGACGACGTTCGTGACGTGACTCACGGCTTCAGTCTCGTCGGCGATTCGTTCGGCAGTAACGACTTATAGACGTATTTCGGCGTTCGACTCTGCTTCTAATCGTAGCGCAGGCTGTTTCATCTTACTTTCAGAATTCAGTAGAAAAGCTTATACGACACTGAGAATTAGTTGCATGCGTAATGTCCGCAAACGACAATACCAAGGCGCAGTTCGAAGCACAGTACTCCCACGACTCCCCCGACGTACAGAAGGCCGAGGAGATTCCGCCGACGTGGTATGGTTGCAACTACTGAACAGCTTTTCCCTCGACGGGCGCAGTGCGTCCTCGTCGAACGTTTCGAGACGTGAAGCGACGATTTCCGTCAATTCTGATTCACATGCCCCAGAGTACCGACGCCACCAGACGTATCGCCGCCCGAGCGAGGACCCTCCGCGAACGCCTCGACACGCCGACCGACGACGCGGAACTCCTCAAAGACGACGCCGACGAGTGGATTGCCCAGTGGCGAGACCACGTGACCGACGACTCCTCGGCGTTCGAGCGCCGCCTCGGCATCGCGGGTCTCTCGCCCGAGGAGTGCCGTAAACGACTCCACAGCAGGGCGCTCCCCGAGGGGGCGTCCTCGGCCGACTGGACCGACCGACTGGCCGACCTCATCGAGTACGTCGAGGCCCGCAATCCTGCCGACCCGCCGCGGTTGGCAGAGGAAATCGAAGACGACGCCGACGACGTGCCGTTCGTCCACCTCCTCGGTCGGTTCGTCGGGTTCGCGTCCGACCGGGTGGACTGGGAATCCTCGGCCGACCTCCTCTCGGAACGCGCTCGGTCGCAACTCGAACGCTGGTTGCTCGACAGACTCTCCCGACTCTCGGCCCACGCGCTCTTTATCGAGTTCAAGACCTTCCTCGCGGACCACGACCGGGAACTGGCGCTGGCCGACGACCCCGCGATGCCCGACTCGCCCCGGCAGTACTACGACCGGTTCGTCGCCGAGATGCACGAGGGCGAACTCCGGTCGCTGTTCGAGGAGTACGCCACCCTCGCCCGAATGGTCGTAACTCTGACTGACCAGTGGGTCGCCGCCGTCGAGGAGTTCTGCGCGCGCCTCCGGGCCGACCGGGACGCGCTGGCCGAGACCTTCGGGGCGGGAGCGGACCCGGACGCCAGCGAATCGCTCGGACGAGTCGCGGACCTCGACCACCGCGGCGACCCCCATCAGGGCGGCCGGGTCGTCTTCCACCTCACATTCGACTCGGGCCTCGAACTCGCCTACAAGCCCCGCGACGTGCGCCCCGAGGCCCGATTCGCCGAGTTCGTCGCGTGGCTAAACGACCGGACCGAAATCGACCTCGACGCCCTCGACTGCCTCCCCCGAGAGGACTACGGGTGGATGGCGTGGGCCGACGCCGAACCCTGCCGGACCGAGACGGCGGTTTCCCGATACTATCGCCGGGCCGGGGCGCTCCTCTGTCTGCTCTACGCGCTCAACTTCACCGACGGTCACATCGAAAACCTCGTCGCCGAGGGCGAGTATCCGGTCGTGGTCGATTTGGAGACTCTGCTCCACCCCGACCTGCCGGCGTCGGCGACGCCCCCGGCCAGCGAACTGCCCGCGGTGCGCCAGAACTCCCTCCTGCGAACTGACATGCTCCCCGAGGACTCGCCGAACAGCGACGTGCAGAACGCCGCGGGTCTCGACGCGGCCTCGGCCGAGCAGACCGGCGTGCAGGTTCCGACCTTCGAGCGCATCAACACCGACGTGATGGAACTGGAGTACGACGAGCGCGTGACCTTCTCGGGCGAGAGCCTTCCCGAACTCGACGGCGAGCGCATCGGTCCCCGCGACCACGCCGACGACCTCGCCGAGGGGTTCCGGGAGACCTACCGCGCGTTGCTGGACAATCGGGGCGACCTCCTCGCAGACACCGGCCCGCTCGCCGCGTTCGCCGACGCGGAAGTCCGATTCGTCTACCGACCGACCCAAACCTACGGGACGGTTCTCACGCCGCTCACGACGCCCAAGTTCCTCCGGTCGGGCCGGGCGTTGGGATGCAAGATGGAACGACTCGCCAGACCCTTCGCAACCGGCGAGGTGGACCGGGACCTCTGGCCCGCCTACGAGGCCGAGCGAGAGGCGCTCTGGCGGGCCGACGTGCCCCGGTTCTCAGTCCGGGCCGACGAGACGACCCTGCGCCACGACGGCGACCCGGTGGCCGACGCCTTCGACGCGAGTCCTCTCAAACAGGTGCGCCGGCGAATCGAATCCCTCTCCGAGTCGGACCTCGGCGCGCAACTCGACCTCCTGAGACTGGCGTACGGCGCGGAGACGCCGGACGACGCGCCGACCTCCTCGGACGACTCCGAATCGGGCACCGCGGGCGCGTCGAAGGACCCGGACCGCCGAGAGGCCTCCAGAGCCATCTTCGACCGTATATTAAAGTTGTCTGCGCGCGCGAGAGACGGGACGCCGACGTGGTTCCAGTGCGACGGGACGGGCGAGGGAGTCGCGCTCTCGAACGTCGGCGACGACTTCTACCGGGGGCGTCTCGGCATCGCCGTCTTCTGCGGCGCGCTCACAGCGACAGCGGACGAGGCGGCCGGAGACAGCGAGGAGACCGGCCCCGGCGAGGACCCCGAAACCTACCGCGAGTTCGCCGAGCGCGTGGCCTCGCCGGTCGCCGAGGCGGTCGGCGAGGGCCTGCTGGCGGACCGCGAGGTCGGCGCGGGCACCGGCGTCGGGTCGTTCGTCTACGGGTTCGCGGTCCTCGGCGAACTGCTCGACGCCGAGGAGTTCACCGACACAGCTCGCCGGAGCGCCGAGTGCCTGACGCCCGAGCGATTCTCTGCCGACCCCCACGCCGACGTGATGAGCGGAAACGCCGGCGCGGTGCTGGCGCTCCTCGCGCTCCACGACCGGACCGGCGACGACGCCGCGCTCCGGAAGGCAGTTTCAGCGGGCGAGCAACTCCTCGCCGACCGAATCGAGGTCGATGGCGCGCGCGTCTGGCGCGTGACCGACGACCGGCCAGCAATCGGAATGGCCCATGGTACCGCAGGCATCGCCTACGCGCTGGCCAGACTCGCCGACGCGACCGGCGAGGACAGATTCCGGTCGGCCGCGCTCGAAGCAGTCGAGTACGAGGACGCCGCCTACTCGTCGGACGCCCAGAACTGGCTGAACGACAACCCCGACCTGCCCTCCTCGCCGACCAGTTGGTGCTGGGGGCGGTCCGGAATCGGACTGTCTCGGGTCGGGATGTGCGATGTGTTAGAAAGTAACGAAATTTCGACGGGCGCGGAGCGCGCGCTCGCCGGGACCGACTTCGGCGGGGTCGAGGAGTTCGACCACCTCTGTTGCGGGAACGCCTCGCGCGTGGACTTCTTGCTGGAGGCCGGGCGCGTACTGGACGACCCCCGGTACCGTGACGCCGCCAGAGAACTGGCGAGCGCGACGGTTCGGCGGGCACTGCGTTCGGAGACGGGGCGGTTCACGGTCCCGAAGCAGACCGACAACTGGCACAACCCCTCCCTGTTCAAGGGCGAGGCCGGCATCGGCTACACCCTCCTGCGACTCGACCACCCGGACCTGCCGTGCGTGACGCTCTGGGAGTAGGTCGCGGACCCTCTCTCTCTCGGAGCGCGAGGTCGGCGAAGTCGGCGGACTACCGGTCGATGACCTCGGTGCCGACCCGCGAGAGTCTGGTCACGAACTCGGCTTCGCTCGGGAACGCGAAGATTGTCGCGTCGATGTCGTACTCCTCGATGCGGAGGCGCGCGGTGAGGTAGAGACCGATTTCCGAGGCCGAGAAGATGCGGTGAAGCAGGGTCATCTCGGGGTTCTGGACCGCGACGGGCGCGCCGGTGTCGAACGGCGTGTCGAACGCGGTGGCCCACTCGTCCACGAACCCGTTTGCCATCATGTTGCAGAGTTCGGTCAGCGCGTCCCGGCCCATCTCGGTCGAGACCACCGACGCGGCGTCGTCCACCGCGCGTTCGAGCATCAGCGACGCCGCCGCGTTGGCGCTCTTGACGGGAAACAGGACGAGGAGGGTCCCGGCGAAGGGTTTCCGGAGCGGAACCCGCGCCCCGGCCCGGTCCTCAGGGCCGAACCGCGAGAGGACGCCCTCGGACTCGGCGTGGTCGATGCGGACCTGCTCGGTTTCGACCGTCGGGTCGTCGGCCAGCACCCTGCCGAGTCGGGCCTCGACGCCATCGACGCCCGCGTCGCCGAGCCAGTTCAGGACCGCGATGGTGTCGAGGGGAATCCAGAGTCGGTCGTCGTCGGTTCTCGGGGGCGAATTTCGGGTGGCGGCCGAATCGGCAGGGGCGGCTATCGGCTCTGCGGGTTCGAACTCGTCGTCGCGGTCCCCGGCGTCCATTGGTCGTTGTGCATCGGTTCCACCGGAGCTATAAAACGTTGTTCGCCGCGGTTTCTCACCGAATGCTGATATTTCGGCGCGCTTATGGCTGTCTGCGGGGATTCTCCAGCGCCTCGGCTATCGGGTCGTCGCCCGAAAGGACCTCGAAGGTGTGGCCGTGGGTACTCTCCATCGGGAGCGCGGTGACGAGGGTTTCGGCCACGTCCTCGCGTGGAATCTCGGCGTCCTTCCTGTCGAGGTCCGCGCCGGTCCGAATCCGACCGGTCCCCTCGTCGTCGGTCAGCGCCCCCGGTCGGACGATGGTGTACGTGAGGTCGCTCTCGCGGAGGTGTTCGTCGGCCTCGGCCTTCGCTTCGAGGTACTCCCGGAGTTCCTCGGGACTCTCGTCGGGCGAGTCGGCGTTGATGGAACTCAGCATGACGAACCGGTCCGCGTCCTGTTGTTCGGCCTCCTCGATGATGTTGATTGCACCGTCGCGGTCCACGCCCCACACGTCGCCGCCGCCGGACCCCGCGGCGAACACGATAGCGTCGGCCCCTTCGACGGCGTGGGTCACGTCGTCGGTCAAATCGGCGACGACCGGTTCGGCCCCGAGGGCCTCGATGTCCGATTGTTGGTCGTCGTCGCGGACCATCCCCCTGACCTCGTGGTCGCTCTCGGCCAGCAGTCGGGTGACGTGCTGGCCGACCTGTCCGTGCGAACCGGCTACGAGTACGTGCATGACGTTTCGAAGACGGGGCGCGTCCGCAAGAGGGTTGTGACCAAATGATAGCGTGCGTCGGATTTCTCGTGGCTATGCGTAACGGTCGATGCCCATCTCACGAGGCTCCTCGTCGGTCGGTTCGCGCCCGATTTCGTCGTCGTGGAGCGCGACGGCCTCGTCGAGGTTATCCAGTGCGGCCTGCCGGGACTGCCCTTGAGACGTGACACCCGTGTCGATGTCTCTCGCAATCCACCACTCGTCCTCGGGCCAGAGTCGGATTTCGCCGTTGTGTGGGACACCGTTCCGGGACGAAATAGCCATTATAGTCGTACTTATGGAATGAGAAGTATAAGCGTTCGGCCACCCAGTTGGGCGTGTTCAGTTACAGATGAAGCAGTCGCGCTTCGGTTGTCCAATGAAAGCCATGTGTCTGGAGGACTACAACGACTACGCGGCGCTCGTGATTTTCGATGCCGAAGGATGTTGCGCGGCGCTGACTCCCGCTACTTTCGTAGCGAGGCCCTTGGCCGTCCGCGTCAACCCTGTCACCGCAGGTTCGATTGTAGGGAGAGAAATCAGCCTCCCCGCCAGTCAGGGTTGACGTTCTGTGGTACGATTTCTGACCCAAATAAAACTCTCGCACACGCTACGCGGCGCTCGTCAGTCGAAACGAATGCGGGAGAAGTGGGCCGGCGCGAATTCGAATCGCGGTTACGGCCACCCGAAGGCCGAAGGATACCAAGCTACCCCACCGGCCCGCAATCGAAACAAAGGGCGTCCGAAGTTTAATCCTTCCGGATTCGGCCGACCGCCGGAGGGCTACGTCGCGCGGTAGTACTCGACCTTCTCGCCGCCGTCGTAGAGGACCCGCTTTTCGAGTTCCCCGGCGTGGACCAGATACTCGAACGCCCACCGGTACTGGTCCTCGGCGGACGCCTCGCCGAGGAGCGCGCCCACGTCCTCCCACGTCGAGTCCGACTCGCGCTGGACGTTGGCCTCGGCGTGGGTGAATATCTCCTCGATGGAGTAGGCGGTCGGCTTCTCGTTTTCGAGGAAGCTATAGACCAGCGCGATAACGTTGTCGTCTGGTTCGGCTTGCTCCCATTGGGCCTCGGAAAGTGGCATTGCGAAACATAGGGCGTGAATCTTCTTGAGAGTTATCGCAAGTCGAATTCGATAGCAACTGAGATGGGGTGTAAACACTGCTTGAAGCCCCGGTTGGTCGATCAGGCGCTAGCAAACAATTAATCACATATGTTTAGAACACATTTACAATTCTTATATGCAACTCTAAATTTCTCCTGCCACCGCACTTTCACGCTCGGACACCGCCGACTCCACGAACTCGACCGCCTCGTTGGCCGACGCGACGGGTTCCACGCCCGGCGCGTCGTGGGTCCCGAGGCCCGCGGTCGGTCGCTCGAACACTCCGGCGAAGCCGAGTTCCGAGAGGGTGCCGACGCCGCCGTCGATTGCGATGACGGCATCGCCGTTCATCACCACCAGCGGGTTGCGGGCGTGGCCCAGTCCGGTGGCGATTGCGGTGTCCACGTAGGGGTTGGCCGCAGTGCGGTCCTCGCCGGGCAAGATGCCGATGGTCCGGCCGCCGGCCTCGCTCGCGCCGCGGCAGGTGGCCTCCATCACACCACCGAGGCCGCCGCAGACGACGGCGTGTCCTCGCTGGGCCAACAGTTTCCCGACGGCTTCGGCGGTTTCGGCTTGCTCGTCGGTGACGGTACTGCCGCCGATG
The DNA here is from genome assembly GCF_029338375.1 of Halorussus lipolyticus. NCBI lineage: Archaea > Methanobacteriati > Methanobacteriota > Halobacteria > Halobacteriales > Haladaptataceae > Halorussus > Halorussus lipolyticus. The sequence continues at coordinate 1,918,378 of NZ_CP119804.1, forward strand.
ACGCTGACTCTCATACTCGGTGGTGGGATTCGGGGACCGTGAGGGTGTCGTTCGGAAGACAGTGGAGTGATTTGTCGCTCGGAAAATGGTTAAATCTTGGCGCGCGAGGGACGAGGGAGCGGAGTCCTGCTGAGCGTAGCGAAGCAGGGCTCGGAAGACGAGCGAAGCGACGTCTTCCGGTGTGACCGAGGAGGTTGGGGAGGTGTGAGGTTCGCAGTAGCAGTACGGTGCTGTGCGGGAGACGGCGTTGCTCACGCCTGAAGCTAGCTTCTTGCTGTTTTCGGTCGGCGAACTGCGTCCGTTACCGTAGTTCTGAAGACGAAGCTAGCTACTCCCAAAGCCGAGGCGTCACCGCAATCGCACCGCAACCGCGGGCCACATCCCCTCCAACCGATTGCGGTCTCTGCGAACCACGTTCGCAGATCAGCGAGACGCCACAGGCGTCTCGCCAGCCTCGGCCGCCGGAAGACAAACCGCGTCTTCCGTGCTGTTGCGAATCAGCGATTCGCCACAGCCCGAAAATCTTCGATTTTCGAACGACTCCGCTCCCGACGACCTCGCACGAAATGGCGCGAGATGAACCCGCGCCGTGGGAGGCAAGCTCCCACGGGCCTTGCCTCACTCCGTTCGGCAAGACGCCAGCGCGCGCCGAGTAATTAGGTCAGAAAGCGAGTTGGAAGTCGGGTCATCAGTTACGCGTGTTCCGCCAAATCAGACGAATCACATTCAGTACGACGTGAACCCTTCGGTGTCCAGATAGTTGTGCGCGACCGTAATCGCGTGGTCGGCGTGGAGGAGTTCCGGACCAAGCCGAACTCGCTGGTCGGCGGCCTCGCCGAGCATCTCCGCCTCCTCGGCCTCGAAGTCGTGGTGGTCCGAGAGGACGAACACCGGATTCTCGGGCGGTTCAACGTCCACAATCGGGTCGCCCTCCTCGTGGAGTTGGACCACGGTGCCCTCGCGGGTGGTCTCCTCTAGGACCGGTTCGAAGCCGCGCTTCGAGAGGTAGACGCCCGGCGACCCCTCGGCCTCCATGTGGCCGATGGCCTCGTCTTTGGCCTCCAGCGCGCCCCGAATCAGCGCCGCCGTGCTTCGCTCGTCGGGGTTGAGGCGTCGGAGTTCGGAGCCTTCGAACCGAATCGTCACCTCGTCGCCGAGGACGAGATGAACACGCACGTCTTCCCGAATGTCGTGCGAGAGGAAAAAGGCGGAGTTGACGCACCGACACAACACGTCGAGGCGACCCGCGCCGCCCGCGAGGTCGTCGAGCGAGAAGTCGGGCGTCGTGGGCGCGTCGTGACCGAGGACGATGAACTGGCGCATACTTCGGCGTTGTCGGCCGGGGATAATACGCGCGTCGGAACCCCGCGAGGAGACGGGGCGGTCGCCGACACCACCGGGGCGTAACGAGGTCCTACGGGCCGGAAATCGACGGACAGGGAACTGTCGCTATCGCTCCGACAGAATGCGGAGCGCGACGGTCGCCATCCCCGATAAACACCGCCTGAATCGACCGCGCGACCGACTGAGGCTCTGCCTGAAGCCCCGTATGCCGCTGTATAACTATGGGTACGAAGGGTGTCCTGTGGGAGTACAGCCGATAAGCCCGGCACAATTCGCGGTCAGTCGCCGGGTAACTCGCGGACATCGGCGTTAGGGACACTAAACATGAAGCTCGCAATGATAGGCTTCGGGCAGGCAGGTGGAAAGATAGTGGACAAGTTCGTGGAGTACGACCGCCGGACCGGAAGCGGGGTGGTCCGGTCGGCGATTGCGGTCAACACCGCGAAGGCGGACCTCGCGGGACTCGACAACGTTCCCGAGGAGAACCGCGTCCTCATCGGACAGGCCCGCGTGAAGGGCCACGGGGTGGGCGCGGACAACGAACTCGGCGCGGACATCGCCGAGGAGGACATCGACGAGATTCAGGGGGCAATCGACCAAGTGGCGGTCCACGAAATCGACGCCTTCCTCGTCGTCGCGGGGATGGGCGGCGGCACGGGGTCGGGCGGCGCGCCGGTCCTCGCAAATCACCTCAAGCGCATCTACACCGAACCCGTCTATGGGCTTGGCATCCTGCCCGCCGAGGACGAAGGCGGCATCTACACCCTCAACGCCGCCCGGTCGTTCAAGACCTTCGTGGACGAGGTGGACAACCTATTGGTGTTCGACAACGGCGCGTGGCGCGAGACCGGCGAGTCGGTTCAGGGCGGCTACGACCGCATCAACGAGGAAATCGTCCGCCGGTTCGGCATCCTGTTCTCGGCGGGCGAGGTCCGGGAGGGCGACAACGTGGCCGAGAGCGTCGTGGATTCGAGCGAAATCATCAACACCCTCGCCTGCGGCGGCGTCTCGACGGTCGGGTACGCCACCGAGACGGTCCAGACCGAAAGTGCGGGCGGCCTCCTCGGACGCTTCTCCGACGACGACCTCGACGCGACCGAGACCACGAACAGAATCACCAGTCTCGTCCGAAAGGCCGCGCTCGGGCGACTCACCCTGCCCTGCGAGGTCCGAAGCACCGACCGGTCGCTGGTGGTCGTCAGCGGTCCCCAAGACCACCTCAACCGGAAGGGCATCGAGCGAGGCCGGAAGTGGCTAGAAAACGAGACCGCCAGCATGGAGGTCCGGGGCGGCGACTACCCCGTCGGCGACACCGACCACGTCGGGGCCGTCACGCTTCTGTCGGGCGTGACCGACGTGCCCCGAATCAAGGCGCTTCAGGAGGTCGCGGTCGAGACGCAGGACAACATCGACGACATCCGCGAGGAGAGCGACGACAATCTGGAGAGCCTTGTTCACGACGACGACGACGAACTGGAAGCGCTGTTCTGACCGACGCCGTGGCGATTCGGCTTACCAGACTCGCGCGCCGGGCGTCCCGCACTCGTCGCAGACCACCGCGTCGTCGCCCTTGAACTCCTCGCGGGCCAGCGTGCCGGCGCTACACCAACTACAGTCGTCGCCGACCAGCGAACCGAGGAGAGATTCCGAGGTGTCCTGTCGTGTCGTGGATTGCATTATTCAGAACGGGCGGGTGCTCAACTATCAAACTATCGGTGGAAAACCGGCGGTCGTGTCGGCCAGTCGGTGTCGGGTGAGCGCCACCCGTAGAGCGGTCTCGTCTCTCGGTCGCTGGAGTGTTCGCACGGTCCGGGCCGCGTCCGGGTCGGAGCGGCCGGACCCTACCAAGTGTTCGCAGAGTTTATACCCTCATCACGACATTCGCCGAGCATGAGTAGTGTACGCGAGGCGACCGACGACCTTCTGGCGGAGAAGCCGGACCTCGAATCCGACCTCCGCGAAGTCCTCGCAATCGACGAGCGCGCAGACGGGTGGACCTTCGACGAGGTTCCGCTCGATTCGGGAAGCTTCGGCGAACTCGTCTCGCGGGACATCGTTGCGAAGGACGGCGGCGAGTACGAAGTCGCCGACCCGAGCGCGGTCAGGGCGAGCCTTGACGGTGAGGCCGAAGCGACGACCGACGACGACTCCGACAGCGGGCCGACCCTGCCCTCCCTCTCGCTCCCCGACGTGTCACGAACCGACGCTGGCGGACTCGGGGCCGCACTGGCGTTCGTCGTCGTAATGCGGACCTACATCTTCCCGAGCGTGTTCCGCGGCGAGTACGTCGTCCTCCCGTCGAACGACCCCTACTACTACCGCTACTGGGTCGAACAACTCGCGGTGAACGCGACGGGCGTCTTCGACCTCAGCGTCCTGTCCGGTCTGCCGGGACCGGTTGCCAAGGGCGAACCGTTGATGGTCGCCACCCTCTGGTGGCTCACGAACCTGTTCGGCGGGGCCGACGCCGCCGGATGGGTGCTGGCGTGGTATCCCGTCGTGTCCGCGCTCGTCGTCAGTCTGTTGGTGTACGTGATGGCGGTCCGAGTGACGGGCGACCGGCGCGTCGGACTGACCTCGGTCGTGTTTCTGGCGGTGGTTCCGGCCTTCGCCTTCCGGACCGGTCTCGGGTTCGCCGACCACCACGCGTTCGACTATCCGTGGCTCGCGCTAACTGCCCTGTCGCTGGTCGCACTGGCCGACGTTGACCGCGAGGACCTCCGAACGACGCGGACGTGGTTCGCAGTCGGCGCGCTGGGCCTCGCGGTGGCAGGACAGGTGATGGCGTGGAATGCCGGACCGCTCCTCATCGGCGCGCTCGGCGTCTACGTGGCAGTTCGGGCCGCCACGGACGTGCGGGCAGACCGGTCGTCGCTGGTGAGCAACGTGCCGATACTCGCCGGACTGGCGCTGGCCTCGGTGTTGGCCCACCTCGCTCACACCGGATTCGGCTGGCACACCGACGTGGTGACGTACTCCCCGGCGTTGCTCCTGTTCGGCGTGTTGGGCGTGTCGCTCGTCTCAGAGGCCGTTCGCCGAGTCGAGATGCCCGCGTTCGTCCTCGGTGGCGCAGAAGTCGCGGGGGCGCTCGTCGGGATAGTGACACTCCAGACGGTCCTTCCGTCCTACGGTGCGAGACTGAATCAGCGTCTCGGCACGCTCCTATTCAACTCCGGGCCGGCGGAAACGAAATCCCTGTTCGCCGGCGGACCGAGTGGCGTCGTCCTCGGCCCGATATTCGGGACCGGGTTCGCGTGGCTTCTGGCGCTCCCGATGTTCGTGCTGGCGAGTTGGCGGGCCTACCACCGCGACCACCGGGCGTGGCTCGTCGTCTGTACTTACGGCTGGTACTTCCTCGTATTGGCGACGTTCCAGCGTCGGTTCGTCGGGGAACTGGCACCCTTCCTCGCGGTGCTGGCGGGATACGGGTTCGTCGTCGTCTCTGCGAAACTCGACATAACCGCACCCCCGACGTTCGACCGCGAGGAGACCTCACGTCCGTCCGGAAAGTCCCGAGTGCCCTCGCTCACGATGCCCGACAAAGGGGCGATTACGGCGCTCGTCATCCTGTTGTTGTTCGTGAGTAGCGCGGGTGCGGTCCAGACCGCGGTCCGACACGAGCAGGTGAAGATAGCAAACGACAAGTTCGAGACTGCGACGTGGATAGACGCGTACGCCGAGGACCGCGGAATGGAGTATCCCCAGAACTACGTGCTGAGCAAGTGGGGCCGAAACCGGATGTACAACTACTTCGTGAGCGGCGAATCCAAGGGTTACAGATTTGCCGAGAAACACTACGAGAAGTTCCTCAGGTCGCCCAAGCCCGCAGAAGACTACCGGCAACTACACTCCAAGGTCGGGTTCGTCGTCACGAAAAACCTCGACCTGCCCCGAAAGGCACCGCCGAAGACGAACTACGCCCGGTTCCACAAACGCTTCGGCAGTGCCGGGCCGAACGGTGCGAGCGGGGCGGGCCACTACCGAGCGGTGTACGCTAGCCCCGATGGGTCGGCGAAGGTGTTCGAACTCGTGCCCGGCGCAAACATCACCGGTACGGCCTCGGCAAACCAGACGCTGACGGTTTCGAAATCGGTCGAAATCGAGGGTGCGTCGTTCGATTACCGGCGCGCAGTCGAGGCCGGACCGAACGGCAACTTCTCGGTGACGGTTCCGTATCCGGGCACGTACTCGGTCGGCAGTCGGACGGTGAACGTCACCGAGAGTCAGGTCGAGAACGGCGGAAACGTCACCGTCGGATAGTCCTCGTCTGAGCCGTCGGCTTTCGGGGGCGACTCCGACGACTGAAACGTGTCAGCAATCGGAACGGGAAAGATAGTTCATAGCTTTTAAGCGGACTCCATGCGCTCGATAGCGTGATGGTCTCCGGACACTGGTACCGCGCCGTGAGCATCGTCGGCACGCTTCTGGGAGCGGTCACTGCCGTGGTGGTCGCAAACCACCCCGGAGCACAATGGCTGACGACCGTCGTGCCCGTCTTCCGACGGCTTCCCGCCGTCGTGTTGACCGGCGACCAGTTGCTCCTCGCCACGGCGACGAGTTCCCTCGTCATCGTCGGAAGCCTCCTTCCGCTGTTCAAACCCCGACCCCGGCGCATCCTCGATACGATTCTCCTCACACAGAAGCGGGTCGTCGTCGCCGGGTTTGCGATGGCGACCGTCGGCTACTTCGACTACACGTATCCGCTTCCGCGCTCGACGCTCGCGTTGACGGTGGCCGGCCTGCTGGTGGTCTTCCCGATATGGTTCGTCGCCATCGGATACCGACCCGGCCGAAGAGAGCGGGCCGTCATCATCGGCGACGACCCCGACGAGATTCGGGACGTACTCGACGCGACCGACGTCCCGGTTCTCGGCTACGTCTCGCCACCGAGTCCGTACTACTCCGAACAGGACCGACAGGTCGCTCCTCCGGCGGTCGCCGACGGGAGCGGCAACTCGATAACGAACGACCTCGACTGCCTCGGGGGCCTCTCACGCCTCGACGAGGTCCTCGTGGAGTACGACATCGACACCGCGGTACTGGCGTTCGCTCAACCCGACCGAGCGGAGTTCTTCGGTGCGCTCGACGCCTGCTACGAACACGGCGTGGACGCGAAAGTCCACCGGGACCACACCGACAACGTGTTGACCGCCGCGTCGGCCACGAGCGAGGAGATAGTGGACATCGAACTCGAACCGTGGGACTGGCAGGACTACGTGTTCAAGCGAATCTTCGACGTGGTGTTCGCGGCGACTGGGCTATTCGCGTTCGCCCCCTTCCTCGCAGTCATCGCTATCGCAATCAAACTCGATAGTCCCGGTCCCGTCTTCTACAGTCAGGAGCGGACCGCGGAGTTCGGCGAGACGTTCGAGGTGTACAAGTTCCGGAGCATGGTGACCGACGCAGAGGCCGAGACCGGCGCGACTATCAGCGACGAGGACGCCGGTGGCGTGGACCCGCGAATCACTCGTGTCGGGAAGTTCCTCCGCCAGACCCACTTAGACGAAGTTCCGCAACTCTGGTCGATTCTCGTCGGCGATATGAGCGTGGTCGGCCCGCGTCCGGAACGGCCCGAACTCGACGCGGACATCCGGACCGGCGTCGTGGAGTGGCGAAAGCGGTGGTTCATCAAGCCGGGACTGACCGGGTTGGCCCAGATACACGGCGCGACTGGCAAGCAACCCGAGGAGAAACTTCGGTACGACGTCGAATACGTCCGGAGTCAGTCGTTCTGGTTCGACGTGAAGATAGTCCTGCGACAGGTTTGGGACGTTCTCAAAGACGGAAGCGAGGTCGTTTTCGGAGACCGCGGGGCGTAACTCGTACCGAAGCATTAATTCACCCGTACAGGTTTCTATCAGGTATCTCGGATACCTCATGTCTCCGCCACCCTTCTCAGTGCTGTTGTCGGTCTACGCTGGAGACGTGCCGACCGAACTCGATGCGGCGTTGGACTCGGTTCTCGACCAGACGCTCCCGCCGGACGAGGTACTGGTGGTCCTCGACGGGACGACGACGCCAGAACTCCTCGCGGTCGTCGAGCGATACGAGCAGTCCCACCCCGAACAGGTCGAGACCGTCGCCTTAGACCGCGGGGAGACGCTCGGAGAGGCCCTCCGCGTCGGCGTCACCGAGTGTTCCCACGACCTGATAGCCCGGATGGACGCCGACGACCGAGCGGTCGAGACCCGATTCGAGCGACAGGTCGAATACCTCGAACGACGCCCCGAGGTGGATGCGGTCGGTGGCCACGTCGCCGAGTTCGAGACCGACCCCGACGACCCCGAGCGGGTCCGGCGAGTCCCGACGACGGTCGACGACGTTCGGACCACGGCACGGACGCGAAACCCCATCAATCACCCGACAGTGATGTTCCGGCGAGAGGCGGTCGTCGCCGCGGGCAACTACCGAGACACCAACACCGTGGAGGACTACGACCTCTGGGCGCGGATGCTGGCGAACGGTGCGACCCTGACGAACCTCGACGCGGTGCTGGTCCACGCCCACGGCGGCGACGACCTCTACGACCGCCGAGGAGGACTCGATTACGTCCGCAAAGAGGCCGAACTCCAGCGTGAACTCCGGCGGATAGGACTGATAACCCGACCGCGGATGGTGGCCAACCTCCTCGTTCGCGCACCGATTCGCCTCGTCCCGACGCGGGTTCGGGGCTGGATTTACTCGACGCTACTCCGGGACTCGGCGACTCGCTCGTAGAGACGCTGGTATCGTTCGGCCATCCGCCCGGCACTCAGTTCTTCGGTCACCGTCTCCCGCGCGGCCGTCGCCATCGCATCGCGGTCGGCGTCGTCGATGGACTCGATAGCAGTCGCCAGCGCGCTCGGCGACCCCGGTTCGAAGGTGACGCCAGCCCCGGACCGAACATCGAGGAGGTCGTGGTGGGGGCCGATGTCCGACAGGCAGACGGGGAGTCCAGTCGAAAGTGCTTCGAGGACCGCCAGCGGCAACCCCTCGGCGTGCGACGCCGACACGAAGCAGTCGGCGGCGTCGAGGTAGGGGCCGACCTCCTCGACGCGACCGGGGAGTCGAATCGACTCGTCTCTGCGGGCGAGGTCACGGCATCGGTCGAACAGCGGGCCGTCGCTGACCATCACGAGTGTCGCCGAGTCGCCGAGACCGCTCTCCGAGAACCCCCGAATCACGGTTTCGGGGTCCTTGCGCTCGATGAACGCGCCGACCGAGACGAACACCGTTTCGTCGGGCGGCAAGTCGAGCGACCGGCGGGCCTCGGCGACACGCTCTCGACTCGGCGGCGAGTAGCGTTCCGCATCGACCCCGTTCGGGATGCAGTCGGCCGCCACGCCGTGGGTCGCCATCTGGCGTTCGACCGTCGGCGAACAGGCGACGGGGTGGTCGAGTCGGCGCAACGAGTAACAGTGGAGCCACGCGATTGGAATCCCCTTCAAGCGGCCGTAGAGCCGCGGATAGTCGTCGTAGGGGTAGTTGTGGATGGTCGAGACGCGCTCGTACCCGGCCAACTGGGTGGCCGAGAGGAAGTCCGCGCGGACGCCGTGAGAGTGAACCACGTCCGGGTCGCGGTCGGCCACGAACGAACGAATCGCCGACCGTCCTCGGAGAAAGCCATCGAGACGAGACAAGCCGAGCGACGAGACATCGACGCCGAGGTCCCGGAACTTCGGGCGGAGCGAGTCGTCCGGTTCGGGCGAGAGGGTCAGCACTGAGGGGGCGAATCTGTCACGGTCGAGACGCGAGACGGTATCGAATAGTTGGTTCGTCGGGCCGCTCCGTTCGAGCGTCGAGACGACGTAACAGACAGATATCATTCGGCGTTAGGTCTCCATCGCGCGCCGGACTACTTAGCTATCCCGACTCGAATCCCGGACCGCGCTCCCGGTGTACGCAAGCGGGAGGGCGACGGCGAACCAGTACCACGGCAACTGGAGCGCGGACGCTGACCGGGCGACGAGGAGCGTCAGAAACAGGGTGAGTCCGCCGACTGCGAGCGCGACGGCGAGCGGGCGGTCCGAGGCCGAGTCGGTTTCGAGCATCGCGCAGTCCCGGAAGGCCCGGAGGTGATACCCGACAAAGAGCGCGAGGCCGACGACTCCCGTCTCCACGAGTATCGTCCCGAACAGCGACGTCGTCTGGTGGGTTCCGACGCCCAGACCCAGCAACGGACGCACCGAGACCAACTCGAAGGCGTACCGGAGATACTGGACGCGGAGCGACCCCGACCCCTCGCTGAACGTCAGTTTTCCGAGTTGGTACGCGAGCATCGAAGTCACGTCCACGCCCGAGACGACGAGCAACGCGACTCCGCCGACCACCGAGACCACGACACCGGCAACCGACAGCGCGAGGACACGCCTCGTCGGCACCGTCTCGACGACGAGCGTCGTCCCGACCAGAACGGCGACGAAGACGGCGAACCCGCCGTATCCGGTCGTGCCCGTCGTGAGGACCAGCAGGACGAACAGGACGACGCCAGCGACGACGGCCTCTCCTCGTCGGAACACGTCGTTGGCTCGATTAGAGAGCGCGAGTGGCGTCACGATAGCGAGAGCGTACAGCAGATAGCTCGCGGTCGCACCCGGTTCGCCGGTGAACGAATACATCCGAGGGAGGGGTCCGACGACTGACGGCGACGCGGGGAACCGCCGAAAGCCGAGGAGGTGGAGCGCGTCGGCGAGTCCGGCGTCGAGGAGGACGCTCGCCTGATACGCGACGCCGAACAGTCCCACGAGAACGGCGCTCAGGACGACCCATCGGGTCACGACCCGCACTTCGCGTCGCGTCATCGTCAGTGCGAGGACGACGGCACCGCCGACCACGAACCACCGAAGAAACAGTTGCGTGACGTTCGTGGACGTAAACGAGAGGCGCGCGAGTTCGAAGGCACCGAAACCAGTGGCGACATCGTAGGGATGGACGAGGACGTTCGCAGGTCTGACAGCTAGAGACAGCACCGTGAGGAGCGCGACGACGGCAAACGCGAAGGCGTAAGCGACAGTCGTCGAACGGTCGAGTCGCAGACTGCGCCGGTTCCAGACGCCGACCGCAAAGTGGCCGCAGACGACGAGCAAGGCGAGTTCGGGCAAGTCGAACGGATGGCTCGCGGCGACGGCGACGTCGAGCGTCTTGAGGGGGATGGCGAGGGCGAGTAGGTACACGGCCCATCGACGCCGGAGGAGCGCCGCCCCGAGGAGCGGCAGAACTGCCAGACCGAGCAGAGTCACTCGCAACACGAATAGACGATGACAGCGGGTACTTTTCTACTTTGCGTATAAAGCCACCGGGCGATTCTGAGAGCGGTTCGGTCGCCGGGGGACGCCCTCAGCGGCCGGGTTTTAGCCACCTTCGGGTTTCTTTTAGAATCTAAATTATTTCTAAGGGAAATACAAATATGTCTTTGTGCGGGAGACCGCGCAGGGGGACGCGAATCGAAAAGGCTACCACGGGCGGGGCGTCGATTTGTCACACGAATGTATACGGGCGCGCAACTGCGCCGGGGTCTGAGCAATCCGAAGCTACTGCTTCGGGAACTGAACAGGCTCTATTTCAGTCGCGGACGACGGTACGAGTTCAACCGGAGCGGAGTCGATATTTTCGAGGAGGACTGGGACAACCTCGTCGTCCTCGATGCGTGCCGATACGACATGTTCGCCGAACGCGACTCGCTCCCCGGCCGGGCCGAGAAGCGTCGGTCTCGCGGGTCGAACACCGTCGAGTTCCTCCGCGGGAACTTCGCGGGACGTGACCTGACCGATACGGTGTACGTGACCGCCAACCCGCAACTCTACCGACACCGCGATTGGCTCGACCCGACGCTCCACGCCGTCCGGAACATCTGGCAGGGCGACGACTGGGACGACGAACTCGGGACGGTGACGCCCGAGACAACGACCGAGCGGGCACTCGAAGTCGCAGACGAGTTCCCCGACAAACGCCTCGTCGTCCACTACATCCAGCCCCACTACCCGTTCATCGAGTCCGACACCGACTTCGACAAGGGGCAACTCGAAGACCCGGACGCGCCGCCATCGTTCTGGCAACGCATCATGCGCGGACGCCTCGACGTTCCCACCGACACCATCTGGGACGCCTACACCGAGAACTTGGAGACGGCGCTTCCCCACGTCGAGACGCTCCTCGACTCTCTGCCGGGCAAGACCGTCGTCACGTCCGACCACGGCAACATGGTCGGCGAGCGGTCATTTCCGATACCAATTCGGGAGTGGGGCCACCCCGCCGGTCAGTACACCGACGAACTCGTGGACGTGCCGTGGTTGGTTGTCGAGTCCGAGTCGAGAAAGCGAATCGTCGCGGAACCGCCCGAACGCGAGTCCAGCGGTGACGACGACGACGTAGCCGAACGGCTCCGAGACCTCGGATACGCGGAGTGAGAGCATGGCAGACACCAACAGCGAGTTGAGCCAACTGCTCTCCAGCGCGGCCGTCGTCTTCCTCGGAACCGTCGTCGGGTCCGCATCGATGCTGATAGAGCGAGTCCTCGTCGGGCGGGCGCTGGACCCAAGCGCCTACGGCGAGATAAGCATCGGCCTCGCCATCCTCTCGTTCGGAAGCATCATCTCGATGGCCGGGTTCGCACAGGGCGTCCCCCGGTACATGCCCCGGTTCGACGCGGAGGCCGACAAGCGGGGCGTCTGGCTCACCGGCATCGGCGTGACGGGACTGGTCTCGGTGGTCGTCACCGGCGTCTTCCTGCTGAACCTCGAAACGCTCGACGCGCTCTTACTCGACGGCGAGGAGGGCGTGCGACTCCTCCGACTGTTCGTCCTCTCGATTCCGTTCGTCGCCGGACTCCGGGTGACGGTCGGCGCGATTCGAGGGTTCGAACACACCATGTACAAGACCTACGTGAAAGACCTCCTGTATCCGGGCGGTCGGATTCTCCTGCTCTGGGTCCTCCTCGAAGCCGGAATCGGAATCTACGCCGCCGGATACGCCTACTTGGCGTCAGCTATCGCGTCGCTCGTCGCGGCCCACCTCCTGCTCCGACGGCTCTTGCCGCTCGTCGGGAGATTCCGGACGTACGCCCGCGAGATGACGGCGTTCTCGGCTCCGCTCGTCGTCTCGACGACGCTCATGCTCCTGTTGACCAAGACCGATACGGTGATGCTTGGATATTTCCAGCCCTCTCGGGAGGTCGGGCTATACGGAGCGGCCTACCCGCTGGCGAACGGCCTGTTGCTGGCTCACGCCGCGTTCGGATTTCTCTATCTCCCATTGGCGTCGCGGCTCGACTCGACCGACGAGCGCGACGAAATCGAGTCCATCTACACGGTCACGACGAAGTGGATATACCTCGTCACGTTCCCCGCGTTCGTCGCCTTCGTCGCGTTCCCCGAAGACGTGGTGACGTTGTTCTTCGGCGACAGATACGCGCTCGCCGCGCCCGCTCTCGCCGTGCTTACGTTCGGGTTCTTCACGAACGCCGCAGTCGGTCGAAACCGGGAGACCCTCTCGGCGCTCGGTAAGACGACGCCGATACTCGCGGCGAACCTGTTCGCGTTCATCTGCAACCTCGGACTGAACCTCCTGTTGATACCCCGATACGGGTTCGTCGGGGCGGCGTACGCCTCTGCTATCTCTTTCATCACACTGAACGCCGTCGTCTACGCGACGCTGAAGCTGAAGTTCGATATAACTCCGCTCTCGGACGAGACCCTGCGGACGTTCGTCGTTCCGCCGGCTATCGTCGTTCCCACTGCACTCCTGCTTTCGCGCTGGACGGAGTTGACAGCAGTTACGCTTCCGGTATTTTTGGTTTCGGTCGGTCTCCTCTCGCTCGGACTGACTGGCGTCGTCGGAGGCCTCCAGTCCGAGGACGGTGTTATCCTCGAACTCGTAGAGGACGCCCTCGGCGTTCGAGTCCCGGTCGTCAGACGCTACATCCCTGACGACGACCGGTAGGGTCGGGAGTAAAAGTCACAGCTTTATACTCACGTTGTTGGATACACGGGATATGTACTCTCTCGCGGATTCGAAACAGGGCTTGGACGACCCCCGGCGGATACGTCTCGGTCGAACAACTCGGATACCGACCGTGAACTCGTCGGCATGAGAGACAACTGGATTCCGACACTGACCTTGGTCGGTCTCGGGGTACTCGTCGGCTTCGCGCTCGGCGAGGTCTCGCTCGTCAGCGGCATCCGGCGGTACACCGGCCGGAAATCGGTAGCGTTGACTCCAGAACTGCTATTCGGCGCGCTCGTGGTCGTCGCGGCCCTGTCGATACTCCTCGTCGGCCTTGTCCTCGCGGCCGGAGATTAGTAAGCGACCGTGGCAACTATACGTTCGAACTTATTCCACGAAGATATGACGAGCGTCGCCGTCGTGGTCCTCGACACCCTCCGGAAGGACGCCTTCGACGACCATTTCGACTGGCTCCCCGGCGCACGGTTCGACAGCGCCTACTCGACCGCCAACTGGACGATTCCGGCCCACGCGTCGCTGTTCACGGGCCAATACGCCTCCGAGGCCGGTGTCACCGCGAAGTCGCCGAGCCTCGACGTGGAGTCGCCGGTCCTCGCCGAAGCCTTCCGGGACGCGGGCTACACGACGCGATGCTGGACGACCAACCCCAACCTCGGCGACCACTGGGACTGGGACCGAGGCTTCGAGGAGTTCGTCCCCCGACGGGTATTCACCCACGCCGACGCCGACCGAATCTTCGACTGGGAGTCGTTCGCGGCCCGACACGCTGACGACGGTCCCGAGAAGTATCTCCGCGCCCTCTGGGAGGTGTTGGTAAGCGACAACGACACGGTGGCGTCGGTCCGGGCGGGTCTGGGGCGACTCCGGGGCCACCAGCGACTCGTGAAGGACGTGCCCGACGAGGGCGGCCAGTCGATTCTCCAGCGAGTGCGCGACACCGATTTCGGCGACGACGAGTTCCTCTTTGTCAACTTCATGGAGGCCCACACGCCCTACGACCCGCCCGAGGAGTACCGGTCGGAGGACGAACCGCTCAACGTCGTTATCGGCGACGCCTTGGCGGGCACCGTCGAGGAACCCGACCGACTCCGGCGGGCCTACGACGACGAAGTTCGGTACCTCTCGGACCTCTACCGGGAGACCTTCGCGGAACTCCGCGAGGACTTCGACTACGTGGTGACGCTCTCGGACCACGGCGAGTGTCTGGGCGAACACGGGATGTGGAACCACGGCTACGGTACTTATCCCGAACTCGGCCACGTCCCGCTCTCGATACACGGTCCCGGATTCGAGGGGTCCTCGGACCGACTCGTGACCCTCCTCGACGTTCACCGCACCGTCGCGGAACTCGCAGGTATCGACGTGGAGTCGCGGGGACGTGACCTCCGAGACGACTCCGACCGGGAGAACGCGCTCGTGGAGTACCACGGCCTGATGCCGGGCCACCGCGACCAACTCGCCCGGAAGGGCCTCGACGACGAGCGAGTCGAGACCCTCGACGACCCGCTGAACGGCATCGCCGTCGGGAGCGACTACTACGGCTACGAGACCCACGACGACGGATTCCAGCACGTCGGCGACCGGCCGGAGTCGCCCGAGGAGACCCTTCGGGAGGCCGTCGAATCGCTCCAGAAGCGCCAGAGCGACGAAGGCCGCGGCGAGATTTCTGACGAACTCCAAGAGCAGTTAGAGGACCTCGGCTACGCGTAGACCGGGCAAAGACAAGTATCTTTCACTAAGTTTAAACCGTGGTGGGGAAAAGCCGACGCATATGTATAGTCTGGCCCAAATAAAGACGGGGTTACGGAATCCGTGGCGGACGGCAGTGGAACTCAACACGTTCGTCCACAGTCGCTTCGGTCGGTGCGACTACAACCCCGCGGGCATCGACATCTTTGAGCAGGACTGGGACAATCTGATAGTTCTCGACGCGTGTCGATACGACGAGTACGAGCGCCAATCACCCGACGGGGGACGGGTGGAATCGCGGACCTCTCGCGCCGGTGCGACATACGAGTTTCTGACGGCGAACTTTACCGGACGGGAACTCCACGACACGGTGTACGTCTCGGCGAACCCGTGGTATCAGAAGATTCGTGACCAACTCGGGTCGTCTCTACATCAGTACGTCCCGGTTCGGTCGAAGGCAGGCGAGGAGGCCGACAGTATCGAAGAACTGACTGTCGGGCCAGAACCGGTCTCGGAGAAGGCGCGTGAGGCGAACGACAACTACCCGAACAAACGACTTCTCATCCATTATCTCCAGCCCCATACGCCCTACCTCGGTCCGACCGGCCGAGAGGAGTTCGAGATAAAGAAAGGGATGTGGAAGCAGGTCAAAGAGAGCGACGTCTCCGACGAGACGCTGTGGCAGGCCTACCGCGAGAATCTCGAACTCGCTCTTGACTCGGTGTCTGAACTGATAGCAGACCTACCGGGGAAGACCGTCGTGACCGCCGACCACGGCGAACACCTCGGCGACCGGAGCGGTCCCATCCCGGTGAAGACCTACGGCCACTTCGTCGGACTCTACACCGAGGAACTGGTCAAGGTACCGTGGCACGTCTACGACAACGGCGAGCGCAAGGAAATCGTCTCGGAGGCCCCCGAATCGGACTCCGCGACCGAAGACGTGGACCGGCAACTGGAAGCACTCGGATACAAACTCTGAGTTTCGAACACTCAGGTCGAGTCGTACGACATCCGCAGTTCGTGGATTCGAGGCGTTCTGCGAGGACGGTCGGTTTCGAGGGCCACTTCGACCGTGATAGCCGCCGAGACCGGAACGTCCTCGGGCGATGAGTGCCACGAGTGGTCGTCGCCGGGACGCCGAAACCGGGTCTCGATGCCGGTCTCGGTCGGCGTCTCGCCGACGACTTCCAGTCGTTTCCACTCGACGGGGCGGTCGGTGCGGAAGGTTCGAGTGAACGACCCCCGAGCGCGCTTGACGCCGACCTTCTGAATGCTTGCGTGGTAGACGTAGCCGTTCTCCGCGTGGTCACCCCGGTCGTGGAGGCGAATGGCGGTCCCGATGTCGTCGCCGCCGAGAATGTACTGGTCGTTGCTGGCCTGTAGGCTGGCTTGAAACCGACCGTCAACGTAGGCGTTGACCGTCCCGCGGGACCCGAGACGTTCCATGCTCAGCACGCGAGGAGCCGAGTGGTCGATAGGGGCGTCCTCGAACTCGTCCCAGCACCACTTTGGCGACCCGTCCTCCACGTACCTCGTGAGTAGTTGGTCCTTCCGGACGTAGAACCCGTCACCACACGAGTCGTCTTCCGATTCCGTCGATTCGATGTTGCCGCCCCCGCCGGCGTCGAGCAACAACCACGGAACACGGTCGTCGGGATTGTTGAACCAGAATTCCCACGCCGCCCCGACGGTCGATTGTGCGTTGCGCTCGGTGACGTTGAATCGCCAGTCAGGATGGGCCTCGAAATCGAGGAGGTTCTCGTCTTGAATCAGTTCGACGATTTCGTCAGTCGCCGCCGTCTGGAGTTCGACGTACTCCTCGTCGGGATGGGGCGTGACCGACGACCCGCCGGGTTCTCTCAGCCGCCAGCCAAACTCGCTTTCGCTCGGGTCCGACTACGTGAAGTCGTCTTCGAGAACAGTTTGGTCGTCGAGGGCCAGCGTGCCCGAGAGCGTCGCCTGCGTCCCGTCGAATTGCCCCGAGAGCCACCCCGAACGGGTCGAGATTGAACGCACGTTGTCTCCTCGCTCTCGACCGTAGGTCTCCGTTCGGGGCGGCGCGCTCGGCGGCGAGAGACCCGACTGCGTGCATCCCGCGGAAAAGACGCCAGTGGCCGCTGTACTCCATCGGAGAAACGTTCGACGGTCCATACTGTTGCCCTCGATTCTCAGGTTAGTTAAACCTCCGTGTCCCGGTTTAGGTAACGAAAACCGCCTCGAAGTTCGCTCCGACGTGAGTCACGAAAGACTGATTACGGTGGTGAGTTTTGTGCCGGACGTGATGACAGGTCTGCGACGAGTGGTACGCAAGATGGGAGAAACTGCCGGGCAGGTCTCTCCGGACCGGCCCGGCGGCTTGCTCGTCGTGCCGTTCGTCGTGGCGTCACTTCTCCAACTTCGTGCCACGCTCCCCGTACTTACCGCTCGTCGGCCACCGCTCGGCGTGGACGCGTGGGTCTTCGAGTACGCCGGTCTCATCTCGCTCCAAGGTTCCCTCCCATACGTCCACATCTGGGACGTCAAGCCGCCGCTGACCTACGCGACGGCGTCCGGTCTCGCCGCTCTCGCAGGCGGCGACCCGCTCGTCACCCACCAACTGAACGTTCTCGTCATGGGCGGCCTGCTGGTCGGCGTCGTCACGCTCGCGTCGCTACTGACCTACGAACTCACCGACGACAGAACCGCGGGCGTCGTCTCTGGTCTCGCCGTCCCGACGTTCTCGCTGTTCTACACCTTCCCTGCCTACGGACTCCGCCCGAAGATGTACGTCATGTTCTTCGGTCTGCTGGGCGTCTATCTCTGCTATCGAAGGCGACCGTTCTGGAGCGGCCTGTCGGCGGCCGCGGCCGCTGGCTACTGGCAACTCGGTATCGTGTTCCCGCTTCTCGTCGTCGGTCTCACCGTCCAGCACTCCCGACAGCGTGACCTCGGGCGCGTCGTCGCCGGGATGGTGACAGTTACGGCACTCGCTGTCGCCCCGTACGTTCTCGCAGGAGAGGTCACGGCACTGCTGAATCAGGTCGTCTTCGCGCAACTGTTCGCATCAGAGTCCGGCACCGTTCTGCACCGGACACTCCGGGCGCGGAACATGCTCGGACGGGCAAGCCTCTTTGGGGCACTCGGTTGTCTCGGCGTCGTCTGGGCGGCGTTGCGCTCCCGAGAGACGTGGTGGGTCGCGGCGGGAACAGGACTCTATCTCGTCCAAATTCTCGAATTAGACCTCGACGGCCCGCCGGACCTGCTCCCGCTCTACCTGTTCCTCGCCGTCGGCGTCGGACTGCTCGTCTCGCAGGCCTCCGAGACCGACTTCGGCTACGATGGCGTCCCGGCGGTAATCGCTGGTGTGGTCGTCGTCGCCGCCGTCGGCCTGATTCTGGGCGACCTCTGGGCACTCCGCGGCGTCGAAATCGTCCAGTACTCGGCCCCACAAGACCTCTCGGACCTCTACTGGCAGGCCGAGATAGCAGAGTCGTGTCACCTCCGCATGTCGCATACCGAGGAGGTCTACTTGGAGACCATCGGCGCAGAACGGTCGAGTGCGTGCGGTCAGACTCCGTCGTGGAAGTACCTCTGAGGACTGCCCGGTACGGACGGCCGTCGGGCAGTTCGAACCAGAACGTGTATTACGAATCATTTGACCATATTCGTAGTACATGAACCTCGGCGTAGTGAGTCGTCGGCAGTTCCGCATCGGGTGTCTCCTCTTGGTTCTCCTCGGCGCTGGTCTCGTCGGTGCAGACTACGTCGGGGCGCGATTGGACTCGGGCGGCGACAGCGGTGCGCTCGACCGAGTGGACTCGTCGGCCGTCGAACCAATTCCGACCGCCAGCGAGTACCGCCCCGAGAACTACACGGTCATCACGAGCGTCAACGGAGCTATCTCGTCGGCCCGCGAGAAAGGGACGCTCGTAGTGGTCGATTCGGCCGGACGAGAAGTGTACGTGAACAACTCCTACAACGTCTACGACGACGTTGACCCGAGTCCCGAGGGGCGCTGGACAGTGAACTACGTCGCCGCCGAGAAACTGTCCGGACAAGCGTGTGCAGAGTTCGAGAGCGACCCTTGTACCCGAAACTTCATCGAGCGACTCAACTTCTCGACCGGCGAGGTCGAACGCCTCTACGCGGCCAAGACTCCCCGTGTGACCAACAGTCGATGGCACGATGCCGACCGACTGGACGAACACCGATTCCTCCTCGCCGACATCGCCGAGGAGCGCATTCTCGTCGTCAACGTCACCACCGACCGCATCGTCAAGGAGTGGAACCTCTCGGACGGGTTCGACCGACAGCAAATCGGGGCCAGCGACGAACACGACTGGGCGCACCTCAACGACGTGGAGATGCTGTCGAACGGGTACGTGATGGCGAGTCCTCGGAACTTCGACCAAGTGATATTCGTCCGACTGGACGAAGGGGTAAACCGCTCGCTCACGCTCGGCTCCGACGACAACTACGACGTGCTGTTCGAGCAACACAACCCCGATTATCTGACCGCGGAAGGCGAACCGCCCGCCGTGTTGGTCGCCGACTCGGAGAACAACCGCATCGTGGAGTACAGTCGGCAGGACGGCGAGTGGCGACAGACGTGGGTGTGGGCCGACCAAGAACTCAAGTGGCCCCGAGACGCCGACCGCTTGCCGAACGGGAACACACTCGTCACGGACACGAGCGGTCATCGTGTCGTGGAGGTGTCCCCGTCCGGTGAAGTTCTCTGGGGCGTGAAAGTCCCCGGTGGATACGACGCTGAGCGCCTCGGGACCGGTGACGAAAGCGCGACCGGGAAACCAGCGACCGCTCTCGAGACGGCCGGGTCGTCGGCCGACTACGGCATCGTTGCGAAGTTCCCGCCGACCCTCCGACTCGCGGTGAACGGCGTGCTGTTCGTCCTCCCGCCGTGGGCGGGCCTCCAGACGCTTCTCGGCGGCCTATTCGTCGTCGTCGCGGGCGTCGTCTGGACCGGTGCCGAGGCCATCGGCGTGTTCCGGCGAGTCTCTCTCGGGTAGCCCGTCGGTCTCCTCGGTCGAAAAGCGAGCAGTCCTCGCCGACGCCCGATTCTCGAATCGGGTGTGGCCGTCGCCAGTGCGTCCACCATCGTTCGAGTAGAGAAACACAAGCAATTCTAAAAGAAATATATTTGTTTTCTATACATATATAAAATTAGTTCATCCGAGGTGATAGCGAGGACCCGCTCGTCGTCGCCGGACAGTTCCACCGAACGCCGAAGGGCAAAGCACAACAGTTTAGCACGCTGACCGACCACGAATTCAAACACGGAGACGGAGTTACGGAATTATGGCTATAATCGACGAAAAGGGGCGACTTTTCGGCAAGGTAAACGTGGTCGATGCGTTCGTCCTGCTCCTCGTCCTCACGGTCGTCGGGGTTGGGGGCGCGTTCGTCCTCGGCGGAGGCGGTGATAGCACTGGCGCGGACCAGACCGCGACCGTCCGGATGGAAGTGACGGAGGTCCAACCATACGTGGCCGACGCGATTTCGACCGGACCCGTCGGTAGCGACGGGGTCGTCGCAGTCCGGAACAAGTCGGTCGGTCCCGCCATCGTCACGGTCACGACCGCGAACGGGACACTGCGACAGCGCGAGCATCCCCGCAAACGGACCGTCGAACTCAGCGTCGAACTCGACGTGACCGGGGCGGGCGACGACCCGACGTTCAAGGGGAAAGAGTTGGAAGTCGGACGGACGGTTACGCTCGACCTCGGTCGCGTGACGGTCGAGGGTCCCATCACCGCGGTCGGAACCGAGGAGTGATGCCGGGAGCATCGACCGGGAGGGGACGATGACCGAGAAACAGACCTCGGCGCTCGAAGGCTCTGCGGTCGTCCGGATAATTCGCTGGATGCGACGACTCGTCGGCGGAGACGGACGTGCGGGCCGCAGTGAGTTCGGAACCGCGCTGACCGCAGTTCGCACCTCGCTGATGGCGCGGTGTGTTCGGACTCTCGGACGGTGGGGCCGTGAGGCCGCGGTGTATCGCTGGCTAACCGCCGGCCCAAAACCGGACGCGGCGACGGTAGACCTCCGGGAGAGTCGCACGCTCGGACCGGTCGTCGAGTTGTTCGGTCGAATCCCGTCCGACGCCTTCCGAACCGCGGTGACGCTACGAGTCGGTCGAACGACGAGAGCGAGTGCGCTGGCGGACCCAGTTCGTGCCGGCCTCGCGGTCGTCTCGGGTGCGTTATTCGCTTCGGCTATCGTCGCAGGGAACGGAGTACTGGGTGGACTGGGACTGGTATCGCTCGCGGGTTCGGCGCTCGCCGCGAGCGAGCGATTCGACGTGGCGGCGTGTCTCGATGGGTCGGCGTCTATCCGGATACTGGCGGCAGTGTTCGCGCCAGCAGAACCCGAAGAGTAGCTTACTCCACTGTCACGCTCTTGGCCAGATTCCGTGGCTTGTCGATACTCCGGCCCAGTTTCTTCGCAACGTAGTAGGCCACCAACTGCAACTGGACGTTCGCCAGCACCGGCGCGATGCGGGGGTGAGTTTCGGGAATCGTCAACACCTCGTCGGCGTAGCGTTCGACCTCCGAGGCCCCGTCGGTGACCGCGACCACCGGCGCGTCGCGCGCTTCGACCTCCTTGACGTTGCCGACCGTCTTGGCCGTGGTCTCGTCGTCGCCGGTGACGATGGCGAAGACGGGCGTCTCGCTCGTCACGAGCGCCAGCGGGCCGTGTTTCAACTCGCCCGCGGCGAACCCCTCGGCGTGCTTGTAGGTTATTTCCTTCATCTTAAGCGCGGACTCCAGCGAGACCGGATGGTTGTAGTCACGCCCGATGAAGAAGTAGCCCTCGCTGTCGAGGAACCGCTCGGCGACCGCCTCCGCCCGCGAGGAGTCCAGCAGTTCCTGCACCTGTCCGGGCAAATCGCGGAGGGCCTGCACGACTTCGCGGGCGTCTCCTCGTTCGGCGAGCGAGGACGCCAGCAGGTTGCACGCGACGACCTGCGACGAGAACGTCTTGGTCGCCGCGACCCCGATTTCCGGCCCGGCCCGGATAAAGAGCGCGTCGTCGCACTCGCGGGCCGCGGTCGAACCCACCACGTTGGTCATCGCCAGCGTCCGGACGCCCCGGCGCTGGGCCTCGCGGAGCGCCGACAGGGTGTCTGCGGTTTCGCCGCTCTGGGTGATGCCGACGACGAGGGTGTCGTCGGGGACCGGCGGCGGTGCGACGGCGTACTCGCTGGCGAGGAAGGCTTGGGCGGGGACGCCCGCCTCTCGCAGGGTCCGGGCACCGAACAGCGCGGCGTGGTAGGAAGTCCCGCAGGCGACGAACTGGACCGAATCGGGGTTCAGGCCCTCGAGGGCCTCGACATCGACTGACCCGGTGAGTTCGTCCACCCGGCCCCGGAGGCATTTCCGGAGGGCGCGGGGTTGCTCGTGAATCTCCTTGAGCATGTAGTGGTCGTACCCGCTCTTGGCGGTCTCCTCGGCGTCCCACTCGACGCGGGAAATCGACTTGTCGAGCAGTTTCCCCTCGGCGTCCGAGACAGTCCACGACCCGGATTCGAGGCGGGCGAACTCGCCGTCTTCGAGGTAGACCACCCGGTCGGTGTAATCGAGGAAGGCGGGCACGTCGCTGGCGAGGTAGGCCGCGTCGTCGCCGACGCCGACCACCAGCGGGGAGTCCCGCCGCGTTGCGAGGATGGCCTCGGAGTCGTCGGAGACCGCCGCCAGCGCGTAACTGCCCTCCAGTCGGCCGACCGCAGACCGGAAGGCCTCCTCGAAGGTCGCGTCCTCGGCGAGATGCTCCTCGATGAGGTGGGGAACGACCTCGGTGTCGGTGTCGCTGTCGAACTCGTGACCGCGGTCGGCGAGTTCGGCACGCAACTCGCTGTAGTTCTCGATGATGCCGTTGTGGACGACTGCCACGTCGTCCGAGCAGTCGGTGTGCGGGTGGGCGTTCTCGTCGCTCGGCCGGCCGTGGGTACTCCATCGCGTGTGGCCGATACCGACCGGGCCGTTGAGAGCGCCGTCCACGGCCTCCTGAAGATGGTAGAGTTCGCCCTCGCGCTTACAGACCGAGAGGTCGCCGTTCGAGAGCGCGACCCCCGCCGAGTCGTAGCCCCGGTATTCGAGGCCTTCGAGGCCGTCGAGGAGCACGTCGAGCGTATCCCCAGTCTGGCCGGCGTACCCGATTATCCCGCACATGTCAACGGAATACCTCGGCGCGCTCGCTTATATTTTCGGATACGGTAACGCCCGTGTGGAGGGTGGCGCTGGGCGCGACCAGCGTGCCGGGCGCGACGCTCACGTCGCCCTCGGCCCGCACCCGGTCGGCGAGGACCGCGCCGAGTCGCTGGCCCTCGAAAACGGTGTCGCCGACTCGCACGTCGCCGGGACCGCCGGGGACCGTGGTCTCGGCCCCCAAGGCGACTCCCTGCCCGGTCACGCAGTCGAGCAGAGTCGAGTTCGGGCCGACGCGGGCGTCGGCGTCCAGCACCGACCGGGCGACGACGGCGTTCGCGCCGACCGTCGCGTTCCGGCCGAGGGCGGCGTAGGGACCCACGACCGCACCGGGTCTGACCTCGGTATCGGGACCGACCACGACCGGTCCCTGCAAGGTGGCGTCGTCGTGGACCGTGGCGCTGTCGGCGACCCAGACCGAATCGTCGCGCTCGGGTTCGGTGACCCGACCGTGGAGCAGGAGGTCGCGCGACATGTCCAGCAGGTCCCACGGGTAGGTGGCGTCCTCCCAGAGTTCCCCGGTGACGACGCCCCGGACGGTGGCCTTCTCGGGCGGCGTGCGGCCGGTTTCGTCCCCATCGACCCCCTCTCCGCTCCCGTCGGTCCCCTCGATGAGTCGGACCAGCGTGTCGGTCAGCGCGAGTTCGCCCTGCACTCGGGGCGTGGCCTCGATTGCGTCGAAGATGGAGGGGTCGAAGGCGTAGACGCCAGCGTTGAGCAGTCGGTACTCGTCGGTTTCGGGCTTCTCGACCAACTCGACTACTCGGTCGCCGTCCATCACGACCGCGCCGTAGTGAGACACGTCCGCCTGCTCCGTGACCGCAAGGGTCGCGCTCCCGTCGGTCTCCTCGAAGGCGTCCAGCACGTCGGCGACCATCTGGCGCTCGATAACTTGGTCGCCGTTGACGACGAGAAAGCCGTCCTCCTGCGAGACGGCATCGCGGGCCTGCAAGAGAGCGTGGCCGCTCCCTAACTGCTTGTCTTGGGCGACGTAGTTGACCGGGACGTTCCGGTAGGTCGGCCCGAAGTGGTCCTGCACCCGGTCGCGCTTGTAGCCCACGACGACGTGGAGACGCTCGATTCCGGCCCCGATGAGCGCGTCGAAGACGTGTTCGAGAATCGGCCGGTCGGCGGCGGGGAGCATCGGTTTCGGGCGGTTGCGCGTCAACGGCCGCAGTCGGGTTCCCTCACCCGCGGCCAGCACGACGGCGGCACGAACTGTCATGGGTAATCCATCGTGAACGCGCGGTATCAACTTTCGGCTTCGAGGGGTCACGGAACTTCCGCGTCCGTCCGCGTCCCGAATCCCGGCAGAATCGGGGTTCGAGAGCGAACAGGGTCTGTGTGACTCCGAGCAATTAGAGCGTTCTTTTCGGATGGAACTTCCCGTCTCAAAGAATCGTAGTGTTATATCACCAATGCGGCACCGCCGAGCATCGCCAGCGCGCCCAGACCGATACAGACGCCCCAGAAGGGCACGCGCTCGACGACTCGCATCAGGGCGTCGATGGTCAGATAGCCCACGACCGCGGCGGTGGCGAGCGCCAGCGCGGCCTCGGTCGGCGCGACAGACGGAATTCCGGTGGTCAGAAGCACCAGCACGCCGGCCCCGAGCGCGGCGGGAATCGACAGCAGAAACGAGAGTCTGAACGAGGACGGCCCGTCGTGGCCGCGGAACAGGAGCGCCGAGGCCGTGGTTCCCGACCGCGAGACACCGGGCAGGATGGCCAACCCCTGAAGCGCGCCGACCAGCACGGCGTCCGTGAGGTCGGGGTCGGTTCGTCCGCCGAACTGGAACCCGTCGGCGACTCGCTGGAGGACGCCCGTCAGCACGAGCAGGAGGCCCACCAGCGCGACGAACGCGCCGCCGGTGAGTGACGAGACGACGTGTTCGAGCGTGGTGTAGGCCGCGATGCCGACGACGCCGGAGGCCAGCGTGGCGACCCCGAGGAACGAGAGGGTGGGGCGCTCGCTGACGGCGGGCGAACGACCGGACGCCCCGCCGGTCGGCGCGCCGCCAGTCGAAACCGCGGGGTCGCCGGGGTCGAACGCCGACCGAGGCCGCCACGTCGGAAGCGCAGACAGCACGTCGCGGAGTTCGTCGCGGTAGTACGCCGCCGCCGAGAGCGCGGTCCCGGCGTGAAGGAACAGCGAGAACTGGACCGCGGCCTCGGGCGAGGACCCCAACGCGGTCAGAAAGACGGTGATGTTGCCCTCGCTGGAGATGGGCAACCACTCGAAGACACCCTGCAAGGCTCCGGCGACGACGGCTATCAGCGCGGACCGGTCCATACTGGGTGGGCGAACGTCCGGGGTAAAAACTACTCGGAAGTCGGTCGGGCCTCAGCGGCGGTCGGGCGACGACGCCAGTTGCGCAGAGAAGTACACCCAGCGTTCCTCCTCGTCGGCGAACTCGTCGGTGGTGCCCCACTCGTCCTCGACGGTGAACCCCGCGTTCCGGAGGTGGTCGCGGGTGGCGTCCGCGCCGGCGATGTGCCACTGCATCTCGGTGCCGGTATCGAGCCAATCCGGGTTCTCGCCGCACCACTCGTTCGGGCCTTCCGAGACCAGTACCCGACCGCCGGGTCGGAGGACCCGCGCGAACTCGTCTACGACCGCCTGATGCTCGTCGTGCGGGACGTGAATCAGCGAGTGGTAGGCAGTGAGCGCGTCGAACGCGCCGTCCCGGACCGGCAGTCTCGTCATGTCGCCCTGTAGGAGGTCGGCCTCGGGAACGTCCTCGTCGGCCAGATTCAGTTGCGAGCGCGAGAAATCGACGCCGACGGCGGGTCCCAACTCGGCCAGTCGGGAGAGGACGGGCGTCCCCTGTCCACATCCCACGTCGAGGAGCCGCGCCGACTCCCCAACAGGTTCGAGGAACTCGCCGAGGAGGTCCATCTGGCGACCCTCCGCCGGGCGCTGTTCGGCGTACTCCTCGGCTAACTCGTCGTACCCGCGGCGAACGGCATCCTTCTCGACCATTGGCGACGAGTACTGCACCGGGGTTGTTCAACGTTTCCGTGGGGTGAGAGGGATTCACAACCGGTCGGGGAACAAGTGCGGTCCTCGGCGTCTGCGCGAGCGAAGCGAGCGCAGGCTCGTCACGAGCGAAGCGAAGTGACGGTGGACTGAAAGGGCGACCGCGAACCGCGCGAGGGCTTTCGAGGCCTTTACTACTGTCTCTGTAGCGTATCTGCACCGTACCGAGGGAAGCAGGAAGCTAGCTTCAGGCTTGAGCAAACCCGTCTACCGCACCGTCAGAGCTTCGCTCTGACGAGCCGTGACTCGCTTCGCTCGTCACGACACCGCAACCACGGGCCACACCCTCCCCAACCGATTGCGCGTCTCGGCCGGGGGCCTGCGATGTCTGTGAACTGCGTTCACAGATCAGCGAGACGCGAAGCGTCTCGCAAGCCTCATCCCTCGCGCGATTCGGGCGGCGCACGAGAGCACCGGCGGACAACTCGCGTCCGCCGGGCAGTCGTTCGCTTCGCTCACGACGACGCCGCCCAGCACGCGCCGGAGTTGAAGGTGTAATTTCTCAGCCATTTCCGAACAGTTCCCACACACATAGAAACTATTTTAGTTTCGATTCGAAATACTCCGTACAACGTGGTACGCTTCCCGAATCCGGTTCGGTTGCTCATCCTCGCGGTCGGACAGGCGCTTGCCCGCGCCGGTCTGGTCTCGGCCGAGCGCGTTCGGCGGACGACAGACCTCGCGTGGCCCCGCATCGTCACCGGCATCGCTCGCATGTCGAAGAACGCGGTGGACGTGGCGATGGTCGGGTTGGCGGTCGGTCCCGTCGCAATCGCGGGCATCGGCTTCGCCACCCCCTATTGGGGACTGGCCTTCTCGCTCGGCGGCGGCATGGCCGGTGGGACCATCGCGCTGGTCTCCCAGCGATACGGCGCGGACGCCCACGACGAACTCGGCGTGGCGGTCCGGGCCAGCGCCGCGGTGGTCGTCGCCATTACGCTTCCGGTCGCGGCCGCCTTCTGGCTGTTCCCGGCGGAACTCGTCTCGGTCATGACCGACGACGCCGAGGCTATCCGACTCGGCGGGGAGTACCTCCGCATCCTCGCGCTCGGGGTCCCCTTCGCGGGTCTCAACCTCGTCGGGAGTCGCATCTACATCGGCGCTGACGACTCGTGGACCCCGATGCTGGTCCGGGGCGGCGGCGCGCTCTCGAACATCGCGTTCAGCGGCCTCCTCATCTTCGGCCTCGGGATGGGCGTCACCGGGGCCGCGATTGGGACCGTGCTGGCGAACGTCCTCGTGACCGGGACCTTCGTGGCCGGACTCGTCGCCGGGCGACTCCCCGGCGTGGGCGACCTACCCGTGAAAATCGACGCTTTCGGCACGTACCTCGACCGCGAGACCGTCGAGGACGTGGTGCGAATCGGTCTCCCGGTCGTCGGGCGCAACGGCGTCTGGACCGTCGCCAAGTTCCCGATGCTGGCCATCGTTGGCCTGTTCGGTCCGAGCGTGGTCGCGGCCTACGTCATCGCCCGCCGAATCTGGGGCATCATGAACACGCCCGGTTGGGGCTTCGGACTGGCCTCCAGCAGTCTGGTCGGCCAAGAACTCGGCACCGGCGACGAACTGGCCGCCGAGGAGTACGCCCGCGACATCGTGCTGTTCTCGGTAGCGACCTACGTCGTCGCGGCGCTACTGGTTGGCGCGTTCGCCGAGCCAATCGTCGGCCTGTTCGTCGGGGACTCCGGGGACGCCACGGTTCCGGTCGCCGTCGCGCTGGTCTACGCCGCCTGCGTGGCAGTCGTCGGACAGGGCGTCAAAGCCGGGACCGCCGGCCCGCTCGACGCCAGTGGC
Organism: Halorussus lipolyticus; assembly: GCF_029338375.1. Taxonomy (NCBI): domain Archaea; kingdom Methanobacteriati; phylum Methanobacteriota; class Halobacteria; order Halobacteriales; family Haladaptataceae; genus Halorussus; species Halorussus lipolyticus. Next base: position 1,946,391 of record NZ_CP119804.1, read on the forward strand.
GACACCCGGTGGCCCTTCTACAGCCAAATCGTCGGGATGTTCGGGGCCGCCATCCCCATCGCGTACCTCGGTGCGACCACTTCGCTCGGCCTGTGGGGCCTCTACCTCTCGTTCGTCGCCGAGACGACGATTCCGGCCGTCATCAACTACTACCGGTTCTCGACCGGCAAGTGGAAGGCTATCAGCCGGGAGTTCCGGCCCGACCAAGGCGCGCCCGCCGACGACTGACCGCCCGGTACGAGGAGTCTCACTCGCGCCACGGGTCGGTCCGGTCGCGCTCGTGAAACTCGCGTTCGCCCTGACTCACGACGCCGTAAATCACGACCGCCGTGGCCGCGAGGTAGAACAGGCCGACGCCCGCGACTACTGTGACTCCCGGAATTCCGAAGATTCTCGCGGTCGTGCGCCACGTCTCGCTCGGCTGAAACACGGTAATCCTGACCAGCCACGACGCCAGCAGGACGAGCAAAAGCGGGAAGTAGATTCGGCGAAGCCGGCGGGCCAGCGCCACCCGCATCGGCGTCTTGACCGTCGGGTCCCGGAGGTCTGCGGCGAGTCGCCGCCGCCAATCGGGGTGGGGCAGGTCCTCGCCGGGGTCGAACATCTGGGCGAACAGGTCCTGTTCCAGCAGGCGGACTCGCTCTCGCCACACGTCGTAGGCCCGGTAGCGCCGTGTTTCGACCACGAGAAACGTCACCATCGCGCCCATGGCGAGCAGTAAGAGGTAGTGGGGATTGTTCGGACTGGAGAACACCCACGTCAGCAGGGCGGCCAGCAGGGTGACCGCCCAGTAGGAGGTCTGGTCGAGTCTGCTCCGCCACGTGGTGACTCGGGACATCTGGCCGCGGTAGAAGTGACCGAGCATCCCCGTCATCGCCGAGGGGTCGCCAGCCACGGTTTCGCCGAGAATCCGGCCGAATGCGTCACCGGGGTCGTCGTCGGGTAACTCGTCGGGGCCGGGGTCGTCCTCGTCGCCGTCTCCCGCCGAGTCGTCTCGCTGTCGGTCGTTCGAGTCCGCCATGTTCGGCGATACGACGGTCCGGTATCTACTGCTTGTGGCGGCGCTCGCGCAGTTCCTCAGACTTCTTCTTTCAGGTACTCGGGGTCGTCGAAGGCCTCGTCCTCGCCCTCGACACGAACTACGTCGAGCGCCGTGACCTCAGCGCCGACGCCCAGCAGTCCCGCGAGACTCGGGGTGGTCCGGCCCTCGTCGCCAGAGACGAGTTCCTTGACGTAGAGGCCGCCCTCGCCGTGAACTTCGAGTTCGCCGGTGCGGGCGTCTTCGAGGTGGCCGTCGATGTCGTAGACGGTCCGGGTCCGGGTGAGCGAGGCCCGGCGGTGGTCCACGCGCTGAGGAGTATCCTGCTCGATTGTAGTGCCTCGAAGCTCCTCGATGGCCTCTGCGAGGGCCTGCTCGGTCACGTCGTCGTCGAAAGCCACGTCCATCCGGTAGGTCTTGCTGGCGTCGAGTTCCTTGACGCGCTCTACCATGTCGTGAGTCGCCAACGCGAGGTCGGTCACTTCGACCTTCCCGTCGCCGAACTCGTTGATTTCGGCTTCGAGCGCGTCGGTGTCCACGTTCCGAACGCGAGGGCGCTTGACCTCGATGACGAAGGGCCGTCCGGTGTCGAGCATCAGGGCGTCCACGTCCTCTCTGCCCGCGCCGTGGAAGAGGGCCTCCTCGCCGTCCATCGCCTCCAAGACCGGCGGGGTGGTCAACTGCTCGACGCTCTCGTCGTAGAGGTAGCCCGACCCGCCGCAGTGGTCACACGGCTCCTCGCCGCCGCCCTCCGCGAGTTGCTTTCCGGAGCCACCGCACTCCCGGCAGGGCCACTCTGTCTGGGGGATGTCGCGCTCCAATTTCTTGTACCGACCGTAGACGAACGCCGAGTTGATTTGGACCTCGACGGCGTGGTCCGAGAGTTCGTCGCGCTCGGGATTGACGTTGAGGAGGGCCAACACGTCGGGCCGGCCGAAATCGACCTCCGCGCCGGTGAGTTGGCCGACGCGCTTGCCGACCTCCCGGTTGAACTCCGACTTGAAGGACTCGCCGGCGTCGTCTGGCAGGTCGGCCGACTCGCGGAGGAGTTTCTCGTTCTCCTCGACCAGCGGCGGGGTTCGCGTCCCGACCTGATAGGTGCCGAAGTTCCAGTCCGCAAGCGACTCGGCGACCGTCTCGGCGTACTCGTCGAACCGCTGGCTCTCGCCCTCGCAGACCCAGCAGGTCTCGGGGTCGGTCTGCTCGAAGGGTTCGTCGTCTTCGAGTGCAGACGCGACCCGGAGCGAGCGTCCTCGCTCGGCGTTGGTCAGCCCGAAACTCCGGTCGGCGAAGCACCGGCCCAGACAGGAATCGCAGACGGGGCCGTTCTCGGCGACTCGGCGGGCGTCTTCGAGGATGGTCATGTCTGAAAGGAGTGGGCCGGGGCGTAAACGGGTTTCTCATTCGGGCGCGAGTTCGTCGAGTTTACGGACAATCTTGGCATAGAGGTTCGGAGAACAGTGCCAGCCAGCATCGAGCATCCTGTCGATTGTTTCTCGGGCTTCTTCAGTAGGGAGGTCGCCACGTTTCACCAGCGAAAGCAACAGATAGGCTGTTCCGCGTGTTTCGATACCTTCTACCTCGGCTATTTCTCGGCCGTGTTGCTCGTCCATGACAGCAATACCATCGATGTCGTCCGCAAGTAGAAGTACAGCTGTATCTGCAGGACTAAGCGCCGTATTTTGCACCAGATTGGTGAATCGTTCGTCTTTGTCGAAGGTTCGCTGTTCAAAGAGACCGTCTCGAAGACGGTTGTTGATACGTTTTGCATCAGGGTATCCTTGCTTCATACCATCTCCAACGACCTCTTTGCAGACTCGACCCGGAATGACGAGATCATCTTTCACGTTCGTCAATACGTCTAGTCGGTCTGCTTTTCCGAGATAGATGAGAGGTGTCGCGTCGAAGACCAACGTCATAGGTCGTCTAAATCCGATTCTAAGTGGTCATCAGAAACCCACGTTACGTTTCTGTCTTTGGCTAGTGCGGCAAACTCCCAAACGTTCATTTCTGCTATTGTAGCAGCACCCGAAAGAGTGGTTTCACCCGCTTCGAGCTTCTCTAGTGCTTTTTCTTTCCGCCAGTCGCCGAGTCTTTCGGTGAGGAGTTTCCGAACTGCAGTACTCTTGTCGAGATTCTCCTCTTCGATGTACGACTGCAAGTCGTCTTCGAGGTCGTCCGGAATGCGAGATGAAATCGTACCCATGATGTATGCAATGTATGCAATGAATACAAAACTTCCGGCTTCTGAGAAACCCGACATTACCACAACTCATTTCGCCCCTCCCTGCGACACCTCAGCCATGCAGACGGTCTTCCACGTTTCGACGCCCGAGGACGTGCGCGTCGTCGTCGCCAAGGTCCGGAACCTCCTCGCCGACGAGACGGTTGAGATGGAATCGGTCGCGGTGGTCTCGGACCGAGGCGAGGCCATCGCCGAACTCCACGCCGGCGCAGAACTCGCCGACGACCTCCGGGGCCTCCTCGGGGACGGTGTCGCACTCAAGGCGTGTCGCAACGCGGCACAGCACCCTGCCGTCTCGGAGACGGACCTGCTGGATGGCGTCGAGGTGGTGTCCTCAGGCGTCGGCGAACTGACCCGGCTTCAGGATGCGGGGTACGCCTACATCCGGCTCTGAGTCGTTCTCGACCACAGCACGTTCTGGGTACGACAGTCCACGGCCAGCCACGGAGACCCCCACGAATTTGAGGCCCCCCGACGTGAGAGAACGCATGCCATACCGCGCCAACTACGCGCTGGTGAACGTGAGCGCCCTCCTCGGACCGAACCGAGACGCGCTCGACGTGCCGTGGGCGGAGTACGTCGGCGACGTCACGCCCGCCTTCGAGTTCACGATTCCCACCGACCGACCAACCGACGCCTACGTCGGCATTCAGGCCTTCCGCGTGGACGAATACGGCCACGAACTCCAGATAAACGGCGAGTCGCTCGGCGGGTTCGACCTGCCGCCCGCCGACGGGTGGCAGTACTGGGAGGACGCCATCACCGACGCCGAACTGAGCGAGGGTGCCAACACCCTTCGAGTCCGGCGCGACGAGTCCGCCGACGACAGTTTCGCGGTGAACAACGTCACCGTCCACTGGCGCGAACCCGTCGAATAGGGCGGGTCGTCTCCTCGTTTTGCGATGAATCCGTCAGGTCCGGGTCGGTCTCCCGCCGACGAGACACAGAATCGGTCGTGGCAAGCAATTCCGGCGGTTCTTCGGGCAACGCCGACAATTTCCGAGACTTACAGCGATGGTCAGCAAAGATAGCTACCCACACAGTAGACCTATCGCTGTACGCATCAGGCAAAGAGCTGGATTGCTAAAACAAGTAGATATATATTGCTCGATGTCGAAAATCGACTTGACCATGCGCAAACACGCTAGCTGGCTGACCCAGACCGACGAGCGAGTCCTCGAATTCATCCGCGAACACGGCAACCACCCGCCGACCGCGATTCGGAACCGACTCGCCGAAATCGGCGACGACCTCGACTACTCGGCCAACCACATCGGCATGCGATGCCGCGAACTCGACGACTACGGCCTGCTGGAGAACCTCGGCGGCGGCACCTACGCCATCACCGACCTCGGTAAGCAGTTCCTCGACGGCGAGTTCGACGCCGGCGACATCGAGAGCAACTAAAATCGACCCGCGGTTTTTCGTCTTGCAGACCGTCCAGAGCGACGACTCCCGACCGACAGTCTCTCGACCGGCCACCGTAAGAGCCAATTAGTCACGCGGGGATTTCCGGAGCGTGTTCGGAGTAGACGAGGCCGGCAAGGGACCGGTGCTGGGGTCGATGTTCGCCGCCGCGGTCCAAGTCCCCGACGAGGAGGTCCTGCCCGACGACGTAGACGACTCGAAGAAACTCACCGCGGAGCGCCGCGAGGACATGGCGGCCCGCTTCCGCGAGGACGACCGCATCTCGGTCGCTATCGCCGAGATTCCGGTCGCTCGCATCGACGGCGACGAGGACATGAACACCCTCACCGTGGCGGCACACGCCGAGGCCGTGGTGGGCCTCCTCGGGGAAGGCGGCCTGCCTGACCGCACGCCGGAGGGCATCGCCGACGCTGGCGACACCAGCGAGGCGCGATTCGCCCACCGGGTCGCCGACCGGGTGCCCGACGAGATAGATTTGACCGCACAACACGGCGCGGACGAGGACCACGCGGTCGTCGGCGCGGCCAGCGTGGTCGCCAAAGTCGAGCGCGACGCCCACGTTTCAGCACTCGCCGACCAGTACCGCGACGAGTTCGGTGAGCGATTCGGCGAGTTGGGGTCGGGCTATCCCCACGATTCGGCCACTCGCGAGTTTCTGGAGTCGTTCGTGGCCGAACAGGGGTGTCTGCCCGACTGCGCCCGCCGGAGTTGGTCCACCTGCGAGGACGTGCTGGCCGAGGCCGAGCAGTCCGGACTCGGCGATTTTTGAGCGCCAGAGTAATCCACCGAGTTCGCAGTTTGAGGGGGTTCGCGCCTGCTACCGGCGAGCGAGGCGAGTTGGTGGAGTCACCGATTGCCGACTCACAGGGTGAGAGGCTACAACCGACTGCCATCCGGAGAGTACGGGGGTAGCTCCCACTTCAGCAGGAGCGTCCGAACCCCGAGGACGACCAGCACGACGCCGAAACCGACGAGCGCCGCCGCGGCGGGTGTCCCACCGGCAGTGTTGAGACCGGCCATCGTCAGTCCGGACCCGGCGAAAATTCCCACTCCGGCGACGAGCGTCCAGAAGATGCGACCAGCGAGCAGTTCGAGTTCTGCGCGAATCGCGCGCCGGACCACGCGGTCCAGTTCTTCGTCGGAGCGGTCGGAGGGCATGGCCCGGAGTTGTTCGGGTTCGTACAAGAAGGTTCGCGTCTAAATCGATAGTCGCTACACGTCTCGAAGGCCAAGACTGTATTCGAGAGCAGTATCGACTGCAGACATCCGGTCCTCGGGAACTGCCCCAAGATTTTCTCGAACACGGTGCTCGACAGCGACGGTCCGTATTTGACTACAGAGTGCGACCGAGTCCTCCTGTAGTGGGCTTTCTTCGGCCGCTATTAGGACCTCGAAGGGATACAGTTTTTCGCCGAAGGAGGTCGTAAACGGGACCACAACTGTAGTCGGTGCATTTTGGTTTCCGACATCGTTCTGAACGACTAAACACGGACGGGTTCCACGCTGTTCAGACCCACGAGTCGGGTCAAGTTCCACGATTACGATGTCGCCACGACGAACCTGCATTCTCTACCAATCCGGAGCATCGCCTAGTTCTTCGTTCGCTTCGCGCGAGACTCCCTCGAACGACTCCGCGATTTGCTGGTCTCGGTCCGCACGGCGACGGTAGCCCTCTGCGAGTTCATCACGAGTTACGGGTTTCTCGATGACGATTCTATCATCTTCGTCGTGGACTACTACTTCGTCGCCTCCGTGGATGCCGAACTGTTCTCGAAGCTTTTTGGGAAGCGTTACTTGGCCCCGCTCCCCGACCTTTCGGCGTTCGCTCATAGAGATTCATATGTGATTCATATCCCTTAGTCTTGCGGTCGGATGACTCCTATCGAGCGAGCAAAGCAAATAGCGGACAAGAATTTTACTTGTTCGTCAGCAGACTCCGCAGGATGTCACCGTAGGCGGGTCGGGTGATGAGGACCCCGATGAGGACGCCGAGGATGGTGATGATGGCGAAGCCCTGCAGGTCCCCGAGCGAGAGGACCGCCAGCGGACTCATGGCGATGATGGTCGTCGCGGCGGCCGCACCGATGACCCAGAACGCCTTGCGGAACCGGCTCTGGAACACCCGCGAGGACGACACGTCGCCTTCGGACATCACCTCGTCGGCGATGATGATGAGGTCGTCCACCCCGGTCCCGATGACCGCGATGAACCCGGCGATGTGGCTGAGGTCCAGCGGGAGTTGGACCGCGGCGGCGAACCCGAGGAGGATGACGACTTCGGACAGCGCCGTCACCAGCATCGGGGCCGCGACCTTCGGGTCGCCGTACCGGAGGAACACCACCACGCTGACCGCGCCGACCGCGACCAATCCGGTGATGAGCGAGTAGAGTTTGAACTCCTCGGCCAGACTCGGCGCGAGGAAGTAGGAGGTACCCTGCTCCATGTTGAGCGAGGCCGGGAGCGCACCGGCGTTCAGGTGAATCTGAAGCTCACGGGCCTCGGACATGTTCGTCGTACTCATGACGAACTGCGGACTCTGGGTGAACTTCTCTTGGCGGAAGGTCCCGGCGAGGCGCGACCCCATGTTCGCGGCGTAGACCGTTTCGCCGTCAACCACCGTGTAGAGGCAGTAGCCGGGGTTGTCGGGGGTGGTCCGCCAGCGACACTGGCCGACGCCCTCGGTGACGAAGCCGAAGTTTCGCATCGCGTTCGAGAAGTTCTCGGCGGCCTCCTGATTCAGGACCACGGGGACGTTCGGACCGAGACCTTGGGTCTCCTCGGCGGTCCCGATACTGCTGAAGTCGCCCTGCGAGAGGAGCGGCACGCGCTTGTACTGAGTGCCGTTCCCGGTCTGATTCTGGGCCGGGAAGCCAGCGACGACTTGGACCTGTCCGCGCTCGGTCACGAGTTCCTCGACCTCGCTCTGGTTGGTGTTGGGCATCTCGATGACCACGAAGTGCTGGCCGTCAGCGGTCTCGACCTGCTGGACGCGACCGCCCGAGAGGCCGGCCTTCGAAATCTTGTCGCGTAGGATGCGGACCACCGTGTTTCGGGTCTGCTCGGTGACGCCGGGTCGGATAGTCTCGTAACTGTATCCGGACGCTTCGAGCGCCGCGCCGAGTTCGTCCTCGGTGACGTTGTTACTGAAGACCTCGACGGTCGTGGTCTCGTTGCGCGCGGTGGCGAGGCGCACGGTCACGTCGGCCGCACTCACGTCCGAGAGGTTGCCGGCGACTCGCTTCTCGATGGTCCCGCCAGCGGTCCGGGACGGTACCTCGACGTTTTCGGCGGTCACGCCGTCTACCGGCGCTCGGATTCGGGTGCCGCCCGAGAGTTCGAGACCGAACTTGAGGTTGGTCGGGCCACCGCTTTCCTCCTCGACGACTGCGCCATTACTGCCGGTGCTGTCGCCGCCGACACCGGGAGAGAACATTGCGAACGTGCTGACGACGAGGAAGACGGCGAGCAGGATGACCCGCCAGTTGTCGCGGATGTCCATCACTTGGCCACCCCCTCGTACTTGTACCAGCGAAGTAGACTGAGGTTGAGCATGTAGGTGTTCATCAGGTCAGTTGCGAGGCCGAGGACGAGGACGACGCCGATGGACGCCAGCAGGTCGATGCCGAACAGGTAGGCGACGAACGACATCACCGCCATCGCCGACAGCGACGTAACTGTCATCGTCACACCGGTCCGCATCGCGCGGTGGGTGGACTCGTAGAAGCCCCCGGACCGCCGGAGGATGTGGTTGTTCAGTAGGATGTCGGAGTCCACCGAGTAACCGATGAGCATCAGCAGGGCCGCGACGGTACCCAGCGACAGCGGGATGCCGACGAGGTTCATCACCGCGACCGGAATCATGATGTCACTGAACGCTGAGATGACCACCGCGATGGAGGGCACGAACGTCCGGAACATCAGGAAGACGAGGACGCTCATCCCGACGAACGCCAGTCCGACGCCCATCAGCGCGAGGCGCTGAGTGGATTCGCCGAAACTCGCCGACGTGCCCTGCACGGACTTCACGATGTCGGCCTGCGACTGGCCCTGCGCGGGCTGTAAGTTGTTTCTGGCCTGTTGGGCGATGCTCTGGGCCTCCGGTCCGAACGTCACGATGTACGTGTTCTGAGCAGTTTGAACGGGCGTAACTGTTGCTTCTGAACTAAACGCAGCTGGAATTTCGGAGGGCGATGTCGATGTCTGAACTCGTAGCTCCGTGCCACCAGTAAACTCCATACCGAGTCGTACCGGTGCGCCGGTGAAGACGTACCACCCAATGATGACCAACAGCGCGACGGCGAGAACCGCGAGCGGTATCGCCACCAACTGCCGGTTGGTGTACTGGGTGTAGTCCACCTCCGGCACTTCGAAGGCTACCATATGGGTGAGAAATGAGGTGGGGCCGTGAATAAGTGTTCTTATCCATCTTGTTCAGTAGACCAATCTGAGAATAACTAGAAGTCGTTACTTTCACCTTTTATATATTATATTTTATATTACTTATAATATAAAATATAGTAAAGTTCAAATTATTGTATGTAATTTACACGTATATGTCTGAAGAAGACAAAGTGAGCAAACGGCGTGCGCTACAAGCAGTTGGACAGTCTCAACAAACGAGTCAAGGAGAAGGAACTGAGCGGCGAGGAATATTAAAGGGAGCTGCGACGAGTCTGTTGGGAATTACAGCCTCGTTACTCGGGGTCTCCGATACGGGAAGTGCAACTGGTCAAAAAGACTTCGACACACAGCCTTTAGAGGTTAATCCGAGACGTGCCCAAGAAGCTATAAAAGGAGTCAACCAACAGTTGTTAGATGCTTTAGTTGCCGATGGGCACATTTCTGAACCGTCGGCCAACATCTTCCCCGCCCACAAAATGTCAAATAAAGAATACGCCGGAGGTGTGGAACGGCTTTTAGCTGGGGAAATTGACCAACGGATTTTCCACAAGCAAACGAATCAGGGAGGCCGATTGTCGCTTAATGTTCCCACTGGGGAGCATTCACCCTTTGCGGTATTTCACCCAAAGGATGGGTCAAATCGGGTCTTCTATGATGCCAAAGGTAATAAGGAGGAAATTTCTACCTCTGACCACTGTAACGGGTGTTGGTGTACGTGGGATGCTGCTTGTGTTGGCGATGCATGGGTTTGTGATGAACATTGTCCGAATTGCTGGGTAGGTGATTGTCAAACGGTCAAATATGGCTGCGGATGTTGAAATTGTGATTTTGGCCCAATAAACAACCTCTAATAGCAGGACACTATACTTTTGGTAGGGTAGCGTTGTGGCTTTATAACTAGAACACGAACCACGAGTCATGGGACGTGGAAACAAGGATAAGGACCTGAGTCAGCGACACGACGACCTCACGCCGGCCGAGCGAGTCGTGGTCTCCTACCCCGAGGACCTGAGCGAGTGGGGTCGGTTCCAAGTCGAGAAACCGTCGTTCGTGGCCTACCTCCGGAAGACAAAGACCGACAGGGTGCGGCAGGGCGACGTGTGGGAGGAGTTCGTCGGCGTCGGGTGCTGTGGCAGTACCTTGGACGTGCCCCTCCGGGTCGAGCGAATCGAGGGCGGCGAGACGCTCGGTCCCGACACGCGAGTCGAGTGGGAGGTCCGGGACGCCTGCGGGATTCAGGGTGGCTGGCAGGTCCAGAGCGAGGGCGGACCGAACGCTATCTAAGCGAGCGCGCGCCGTCTCTCCGTCACCTGTTTACGGCATGTAGCGCACGCTGACGACGCCCTCGTCGGACCGGACCTCGACCCGCGAGACGCCGAGGCGGGCCGCCCGCGAGAGGGTGCCCTCGTCGTCCAGCACGTCGGTCACCGCGTCGTCGGTGTCCTCGGGCGGGACGGTCAGGACGTGAATCTCGCCCTCGCCGGCGCGCTCGGTCCGGGCGACTTCGCCCACGTCCTGCTCGTCGGCGAGGTCCCGCTCTTGGGTGGTCGGCGGCTCGTCGCTCCGCTCGGTCGAGAGTTGGCGGCGCTCCTCGACTTCCAGCACCGACCACGTGAGGTTCATCGGCGGGTCGGGCGCGACGGTGGCCTCGACGGCGTCGTCCTCCTCGACGCCGGGGTTCGAGGACAGGGTGTGGACCTGCCCGTCGTGAACGTCCTTCAGGACCGCCGAGTCGCCCTCGGCGTGGGTGACGAGGAAGGTACTGGTCTTCTCGTCGGGGTCGGAATCAGACATGGCCGCGGATAGGAGGCCCGCGCTTTTCTCGGTTGCGTTCCCGGTCGGGACGACCGCGTTGGCTTGAGAACAGGCGGTTCACCCGGCGAACCGATGGACAACCAGCACGAGCGCCGCGGCGACCAGCGGCGGCGCGACGGCGTAGATGGACGGGACCGAGTAGAGCAAATCGACCGCGGGCGCGAGGAGCGCAGGCGGGGCCTCGCGTTGCTCGGGCGGCGCGGAAATCAACAGCGAGACGTACAGCGACAGGACGAACAGGTACCCCGCCAGCGCGAGCGAGGCGTCGGCGCGGGCGGTGGCGGTTCCGCGGGCGTGCCGCTGGCCAGCGGAAAGCACCGGGGCGGCCAGCGCGACCAGCAAGAGGACCCCGCCCACGATGAGGAAGGCCCGCGAGAAGGTGGCGAGTTCGGACCCGCCGGCCGTGTTCAGCACCCAGACCGGGAGCGCCAGCAGGAGCAGGAGCGCCAGCACGCCGCCAAGAAAAAGGCTCACGACCACGTAGGATTTGAGCAGTCGGGACTCAGTGTCGGCGTAGGCCCGGCGGAACGACCCCGCGACGAGGCTACGGGACTCCTCGGTCCGCGGCGCGTCGGGTTCGGTTCCCGTCTCTGCGTCGGCCATCTCGTTCGGAGGTTGGGAAGGAGGGGACAAAAGGGGTGCGATGAGAGACATCGGCTGTGGAAATATTTTCAATTATTAAATATTTGTATTTCGTTGTTTAGGACCTTTTTTTGTTTCTCTCCGAGGAGGGAGGCCGTTCGAGGGGAGAAGCAACCATTTAGTTGCGCGCCGCCGCCGATACGAACAACATGCGAGTAGACCTCGGTAACGCACTCTCGGAGGTCGCCGACCCCGGCCTCTCCCGCACCGACCTCGACGAGTTGGACGAGCGAGTCGCCGACGCCCACGAGCGCATCGAGCGCGGCATGGCCGACGCCGAACACGGTTACGCCGCGCTGAACCTGCCCGAGACGGCGGACCCCGACGAAATCCGGTCCGCGGTCGAACCCTTCGCCGACGCCGAGGCCGTCCTGACCGTCGGCATCGGCGGGTCCGCGCTCGGCGCGGCCACCCTCGCCCACGGCCTGCCCTCCGAGACGGACGCCTACTTCCTCGACAACGTGGACCCCGAACACGTCTCCCGATTGCTCGATTCGCTCCCGCTGGATTCGACCGCGGTCAACGTCGTCTCTCGGTCGGGAACCACCGCCGAGACGCTGGCCAACTTCCTCGTCGTGCGCGAGGAGATGGAGCAGGCGGGCGTCGATTGGACCGACCGGACGTTCGTCACGACCGGCCAGCAAGGCAATCTCCGGAATCTGGCAGAGAAAGAGGACCTGCCCGCTCTCGACGTGCCCGAGGGAGTCCCCGGACGGTTCTCGGTCCTCTCGACGGTGGGACTGGCGTGTGCCGAAATTTGCGGCCACGACCTCGACGCGATTCTGGCGGGCGCGGCCGACGAGGCCGACCGCCTCTCGGGGTCGCTCTACGACTCGCCGGCCTACGCCTACGGTGCAGTCTCCTACGCCCTCGAGGAGCGCGGCGCAGGGGTCAACGCGATGATGCCCTACGCCGAGTCGCTGGAGACCTTCGCCGAGTGGTTCGCCCAGTTGTGGGCCGAAAGTTTAGGCAAGGACGGCAGAGGACAGACCCCGGCCCGCGCACTCGGCGCGACCGACCAGCACTCCCAACTCCAACTCTACCGGGCCGGCCCGCGCGACAAGATGGTCACGCTCGTCCGGCCGGAATCGCGCGCCGACCGCGACATCCCCGCCACCGACCTTGAGGGCCTCTCGTACCTCGGCGGGTCGTCGCTCGGCGACCTGCTGGACGCCGAGTTCGAGGCCACCGAGGCCAGTCTCGCCGCCGCGGGGCAACCGAACGTTCGAGTCGAAATCGACCGCGTGGACGAGCGCAGTCTGGGCGAACTCCTCTACGGCATGGAGGCCGCCTGCGTTCTCTACGGCGAACTCGCCGAAATCTCGACGTTCACTCAGCCAGCGGTCGAGTGGGGTAAAAGGGCCGCGAGAGGACTCCTCGGCGGCGGCGACTTCGAGGAGGCCGACGCGGTGGCCGAGAAGACCACGCTGACGGTCGAGTAGGGGAGATAGAACAAAACTTTTGACACCTTGTCGAGTAGCGTGGAGGGCCGACAACCGCCCTGAACGATGTTCGGAACCACCTCCCACCGACAGGTAGCGCTCGCCACGGCGCTGGTGGCACTCGCAGTCACCAGCGCAGTGGCCGGCGTCGCTGTCGCCCAACCCGACGTATCGAGCGACGAATCACCCTCCACCCCGACCGCGACCGGCGCGCTCTCCACTACAGCGAACGAGTCGGCCAAGAACGGGTCGCTCTCCGCGACCATCGTCCACGACGGCGACCGACTCACGTTCCGGCCGGCCGACGGCCAGAACGTCACCGTCCAAACGAACGCCGACGCCGGGACGAAACTGAACCTCGTCCTCTGGGCGCGCGGCAACTACGTGGACCAGTATCAGGTCACGGTCGGCGAGGACGGCACCACGACGGTCGGTCTCGACCTCCGGACGATGGAACCGGGGACCAACGTCTCGGTCACGGTTCGCCGCGACGGGCGAACCCTCGCGGAAGCGAACGGCGTCGTGACCGAATTCTCGGCCACCGTCGTCACCGCCGGCGAGCGCCTCGTCGTGCGCTCCGCCGCCAACCAGACCATCCGAGTCCGGACGAACGCTCCTCCCGGCACGGAACTCGTCGTGGTCGCAAAAGCCGGCGGCGAGTTCCTCAAGAGCCACCCCGTGGTCGTCGCCGATAACGGTACCGCGAGCGCCACCTTCGACTTCAGCGACGCGGCGTCGGGAACCGAGTTTCAGGCCTCGGTCCGCCGAGACGACGACAGCGAAACCGAGGGTATCGTGGTCAACGAGTCAGTCGAGGTCCAGACCGTGACGACGACTGAGACAACCGAAACGACGGAAACGACCGAGACTACCGAGACCACCGAGACCACCGGCCCCGACGTGCCCGGATTCGGCGTGGCGAGTGCAATCTGCGCGCTCCTCGCCGGACTCGCACTCGCTCGCCGGACCTGAGCCTCCTCGCTGTTTCTCGTCGATAGCTTGGTCCCCGCGAGCAAACACAGGGATTTTAGCTCGCGCCTCCCACACAGCAGGCATGGAAGACCGTTCTGTTGCGAACGTGGGCGTCGTGTTGGCCGGATTCGCGCTGACAGCGGCCGCGCTCCCTTGGGGAACCCCCGGCGTCGGCCCCGTCGAGAACGTCGCGCTGGCGGTTCTGGCCGGCGTCGCACTCGGCGCGTTCTCCCTCCGACGGCACGGCCTGCTGGCGCGTCGGTCCGGGTCGCTCGCGGCCGGCATCGCCAGCCTCGGGGTCGTAAGCTACACGGGAATCGCAACCGCCGGAACGCTCGCTGGCGGCAGTGGGTCGATGTCCTCGGTTTGGGGGCCGACGCTCGCACTCGTCGGCGGTCTCGGCGGCGTCATCGCGGCCTACGGCGACGGCCGAGGACTCCCCGAGTCGCTCGGGCAGGCCGTCAAAGCCACCGGGTGGAGCCTCGCGGTCGGATTCGCCGGCCTGTTCGCCATCGCGGTGTGGTCGAGCGTGCTGATTAGCGTGTTGTCGGGACTCCTCCCCGGCAATCCCGGCACGGCCTCGCAACTCGCGGTCGGCGCGCTCGGTCTCGGCCTCGGTACCGGGTCGATTGCACTCATCTACTTCCAGTGGACCGAGAAGACGGCCGCGTACCTCGACTTCCGGGTGCCGACCAAGCGAGACGTTGGCTACATCGTCGGCGGCGTCGTCGCCATCTTCGGCCTCCAGATGCTCATCTCGGTCGTCTTCTCGCAACTCGGCGTCCAGACGGCGAGCCACAGCGTCCAGCAGGCCGCGTCGGGTGGCAACGCCGAGGTGCTTCTCCTCATGATTCCGGCGTCGTGGCTGATTATCGGTCCCGGCGAGGAGTTGCTCTATCGCAACATCATCCAGAAGGAACTCTACGGGACCTTCGGCGGGTGGGGCGCGGTGCTGGTCGGCAGTTTCGTGTTCTCGCTGGCCCACATTCCGGCCTACGCCGCCGGGGCGACCACCGTCGCGGCGCTCGTCAGCACGCTCGGAGTCATCCTCTCGCTCTCGCTGGTCCTCGGGACGACCTACCACCTGACGACCAACACCACCGTCGCGGCGCTGGTCCACGGGACCTACGACGCCGTCGTCTTCGGCGCGATGTACGTCCAGATGGCGGGCATGGCGTAGTGACGGGCATAGCGTAGTGCCCGGTATAGCGTAGCGACGAACGTGACGTAACCGGCCGGAGGAGAGAGACGTTTGGAGTCGAAGCGAGACGAGTGTCGGCCGGGCGTCTGCCTCGCGTCTGCTCTGCGTCTGACGTAGATTTAACAGCTTCAACCACTTTTGAAAAGTTCATGAAGCGCCGCTACTCGATACCCTGCGAGCGCGACCGAGCCAAACGCATCGAGGAGCTAGCTCGGGAGTACGACCTCACGACCCAAGAAGTCATCCAGCAACTCATCGAGGTCGGCCTCGAAGCAATCGAGGACGACGAATAGCGAGGGTCGAACGCCGGACGCGGAGCGGTCCGAGAGTCAGGCGTTCGACGGGTTCTTGCGGGTGAGTTCGCTCCCGCAGATGGGACACCGGTCCTTGTTCTCGTCGAACTCCCGGCCGCATCCCTGACACTGGAATCGCCAGTCGCGCTGTTCGGCGATACCCTCTTGGGCGATGACTTCGACGCTCACGTTCATGTGTTCGGCGACGTTCTGCATCGCGTAGTCGTCGGTGACGAGGTTGGCGTCGAGTTCGAAGGCGGCCGCGATGAGGCGAATGTCGGTGTCGGAGAGTTCGTCTAAGTCACCGGTCTCCCCGGCGGCCCGGCGAACTCGCTCGACAGCGCCGTCTTGGGGGATGTGGATGTGCATCCCGGAACCCTCCATGGCGTCGAAGCGATAGGCGCTCTCGTCTTCGAGTTCCTCCCGGACCATCGGGATGGTCGCGGTGTCTTCTGTCGTGTGATACTCGTTGATGAAGGCTGAGGAGTCTAGAACGTACATTTACCGCTGAACGACGATGTAGTCTTTTACTGCCTGCACACGCTGGACGGGGACTTGAAACCGACCCTGTTCGTCGGCGCTGAACTCCACCGCGTCGCGTTGCAGTTGTTCGTCCGGTTCCACCAGAAGGTCCGCGAGTTCTCCCGTCTTGAGGTCCATGGTGATGTTGTACAACATGCCGAGTTCCGTTCCGTCTGACCCCATGACGGCCTTCCCCGAGAGGTTTTCGGCGAGGATTTCTGGCATATCGGGGGTTACTGAATGCTTCTATATAAAGGATAGGGGGAGCGACGTGAAGCATTCTGAAGCGACGCGCCGAAGGGCGTTTCGCCTCCCCACTCGGTCACGTCCGCGGGTCGGCGTCCTCCTCGGTACCGGAGACGAACCGCGTCTTCCGAGCGTTGCGAATCGAAGCGCACACTCGCTTCGTTCGCGGACCGCAATCGAGCGGCCCTTCATCCACCCGTCGTGGACTCGTCGGCCTGCCGTAGCGGGTAAAGAACACCATAGGTTTGTTTAGAAAATAAAAATATATGGTCAATGTTTATTTATGTATCTCGTGGTCGAGACGACCGGCGTTGCTAGCGTCCGCGTCACCGTGCGCTCGGTCCGCCGACCGTGAACGTGGGCCTCCTCCGTCGGCCCGTCTCGGTCTGTCTGTCGTCCTCCCTGCCCCTTCCCGGCGCGTCGGTCGCGCAGACCGGGCAATCCGGGGCATGCGATGGAGTTAAATGCCACGCGCAGTACCTCTTGAGTAAGAAACCTTCTTTCCCCGGTGGTAGACCTATGCCTGATACAGATGCACGCGAGAACGAGCAAGGTCTGCGAACCCCAATCGTCGCCGTACTGGGCCACGTAGACCACGGCAAGACTAGCCTTTTGGACAAGATTCGCGGTTCGACGGTTATCGAGGGTGAGGCCGGTGCGATTACCCAGCACATCGGGGCCACCGCCATCCCGCTCGACGTGGTGTCGAAGGTGGCGGGAAGCCTCGTCAACCCCGACGACTTCGACCTGCCGGGCCTGCTGTTCATCGACACGCCGGGCCACCACTCGTTCACGACCCTGCGGTCGCGGGGCGGCGCGCTGGCCGACATCGCCATCCTCGTCGTGGACGTGAACGACGGCTTCCAGCCACAGACCTTGGAGGCCATCAACATCCTCAAGCAGTCCCAGACCCCCTTCGTCGTCGCGGCGAACAAAATCGACACCGTGCCGGGGTGGAAGCCCAACGAGGACATGCCCATCCAGCAGACCAAAGAGCAACAGAGCGACCGTGTTCAGGGCGACATGGACGAGAAGCTATACGAGATTATCGGCGAACTCTCGGACCAAGGCTTCTCGGCGGACATGTACTGGCGGGTGCAGGACTTCCGAGGTAACATCGGCGTGGTCCCGGTCAGCGCAGAGACCGGCGAGGGCGTCCCGGACCTGCTGACCGTCCTGATGGGTCTGGCCCAGCGATACCTCAAGGAGGACATGGCCATCGACGTGTCCGGTCCCGGCGCTGGGACCGTCCTCGAAGTCAAAGAGGAGAAGGGCTTCGGCACCACCCTCGACGTGGTGCTGTACGACGGGACCGTCCGGGAGGACGAGACCATCGTGGTCGGCGGAAAGAACGACCCCATCGTGACCGACGTGCGCGCCCTGCTGAAGCCGCGACCGCTCGCCGAGATTCGGACCGAAGACCGGTTCGAGAACGTGAACGAAATCGCGGCCGCGGCGGGTGTCAAAATCGCCGCGCCCGAGTTGGACGACGCGATGGCCGGCGCGCCGGTCCGGGTCGTCCGCGACCGGGACATCGACGAGGTCATCGCCGAGGTCCGGGCCGAACTCTCCGAAATCGAGGTCAGCACCCAAGAGCAGGGCGTCGTCGTCAAAGCTGACACCCTCGGGAGTCTGGAGGCCATCGCCAACGCGATGGAGGAGGCCGAGATTCCCGTGATGCGCGCCGAAGTCGGCGACGTGGCTCCTCGGGACATCAGCGTGGCCTCGACCGCAAACGAGGAGAAACACGAGACCATCCTCGCGTTCAACGTGGACGTGCTGGCCGACGCCGAGAAACAGGCCGAGCAGGACGACGTGAAGATTTTCGAGAGCGACGTCATCTATCGCCTCATCGAGGAGTACGAGGAGTACGTCGAGGAGATGGAGAAGGCACAGCAGGAGACGGTGCTGGACAACATCACCCGGCCCGCTCGGTTCCAAATTCTGCAGGACCACACCTTCCGCCAGAACGACCCCGCGGTGGTCGGCGTCGAAATCCTCTCGGGCACCGTCAAGAAGAACAGCAACGTCGTCAAGTTCGAGGGCAACGACCCCACTCGCGTCGGCCAACTCAAGGGGATTCAGGAGCAGGGCGACGACGTGGACGAGGCCCGGAGCGGCAACCGGGTCAGCGTGGCCATCGACGGGCCGACGGTCGGCAGGCAAATCGAGGAGGGCGACGAACTCTGGATAGAGATTCCCGAGAAGCACGCCAAGATTCTGGAGCAGGAACTTGCCGACGACATTCCGGTAGACGAGTTGGAGGCGCTTCAGATGTACCTCGACAAACAGCGCAAGCGCGACCCCTTCTGGGGCAAGTAACGCTCTCGCGGCCGACGACCGGAGCTGATTTTTCTGCGATTTAGTCTGCAAGCGACTGCTTCGACCGGACCGTCTCGGCGTCTGAACGCCGGGGAACTTATAAAAGCCTAGCCTTATTTCTCATTGTTTATTCATCGCGTCGGTTCGTTTACTACGGGAGTTAAAATAAACGCCGAGCGAGCGGATTTGTCGCGTTCGAGCGTCGAGACCGTAGTTTTAAACGGTCTGAACGGCGTAAACGGGGTTCTCCTTTGAAGTGGCATCCGTCGCTCACCGCCGAGTGGAGCAATGACCGAACGCAGTACGACGCGACGACGATTCCTGAAGGCATCGACAGCGACGGTCGCAACCGCCGCCCTTCCCGCGACTGCGACCGCCGCGGAAGGATGGACGGTCGCCGAGACACCGTCGGACACGTCCGACGAGCCTTGGCAAACTGCCAAGACCCCCACCGGAAACACCCTCTACGACGTGGAGTACGCGAGCGGCACGGCGTACGCTGTCGGCGCTGGTGGCGTCGCCATCCGCCGGACCGCAGACGGCTGGCGGAAGGTCTTCGACGGCGGCGTCACCGGCAACGGCAACTCGCTCTACGGCGCGGACGTGACCGACGACGGCGAGCGCATCTGGTTCGTCGGGTCGTCCGGCGCAGTCGGCGAGTACGACGTGGAGACGGGTACCCTCTACGACCACTCGAAGCCGACCGGTAGCACGAACAACTTCAACGACGTGTCCGTGACCGGGCAGGCCGGCGAGGCCAACGTCTACGTCGCGGGCGACTCGGGCAAAATCTACTACAGCTTCGAGAACGGCGCGTCCCAGACGTGGAACTACGTCACGCCCGGTAGCGGTGCCGGGCTCTCGGCCATCGACTTCCACGACGTGAAGTCGGGCCACGTCGTGGACACCAACCAGAAGGTGTTCCAGACCAGCGACGGCGTCTCCTACGACAACATCGGCATCGCCAACGCCAACGTCAACTTCTACGGCGTGGACAGCGACGCGCCCGACGACGTGTGGGTCTCGGGCGGGGGCGGCATGGTCTTCCACTGGGACGGTGCCAACTGGACGCCGACCGACCTCGGCGACGCGGGTCTGAAGGACATCGAGGTCACGGACGACGACCAAGACGGCTTCACGGTCGGCGGCGGCGGGAAGGCCTTCGACCTCTCGTCGGGCAAGTGGGCGCAGGACGCCACGCCCACCGGCCAGAACCTGAAGGCGGTCGTCCGCGGCGACGTGAACGTCGCGGTCGGTGCCGGCGGCACCGTCATCGAGAACTGAGTCGGCGAGTCCGCGCTTTCCACGTCGGCCTCCACGGCCACCGACGCGAAGACGGCGACCCGTCCGTCAGCACGCTCCCCTGTCCATTCCTCTCGCCGACTCGGAGTCGTCCCCTATCTCGCCGCTCTGAGAACGTAAAGAAATAATTGTATATTCTTTGCACGTAATATTCTTCCCCTAACGAATGTAAAAGATTCTTCCGTCGGTCGGACGCCCTCGGGCACTCGCCGCTACCACCTAGCGATAATTTTTAGTCGAACCGGACCGTATTCTCCCACTGGAAGGTGATTTCATGCTCGGGCAAAACCTACTACCCAGTGGTAACGCCGGAGTACCGTCGCTGTCGTACTACGACCTCGTTCTCGCGCTTCTGCCGGTCCCGCTGGTGGTCGGCCTGCTCGTCGGAAAATTCGCTGGGATTCCGCTCTCGACGGGCGTGTCGGCTGGCGCGGTGCTGTCCGCGATTGGCGTCGGCCACGTCCTCTTTCGGGACCCACCGACGCGGCGCGGCCCGCGCAGGGGGAACGGCGGTCCTCGCGGCAGAGTCGGCGGACGGTCAGCGTGAGTCGAGGTCTGCCTACCGAGCGGTCGGCGTGATGTCGTCGCCCATCACCTGCTTGACCTGCATCGCGGCGCTGGCCGCGAGGCCACGAGCCACTTCGTCCTCCTCGTGAGTTTCGAGGTCGTTACCGTCGAAATCTTCGAGGCCCGGTTGGAACCCGGCGCTGACCGGGCGGCCGACCGGCGGTTGGACAGAGACTTGAGCCTGCGCGCCGTTGCCGTTGTCGGCGACTTTCGACCCGACGACGTACTCGTCGGGGAGAAACTCGCGGGTCAGAGTCGCAATCGCGGTGATACTGTCGCGGAGCGACTCCTTCTGCTCGGGGGAGAGGTCCGGCACGTCGTTGCTGGCACGCTTACCGGCCGGGGCCTTTCCGGGAACGCCCGCGTAGGGGGTATTTCCGTTCATCTATCTGCTGAGCGTGAGTTAGTGCCCGACGTAATAAAAGTTCTCGGCTTCGGCAGGGCATGTCACGGAATCGGTTCCCGATTAGCAAATCGGCTCGCTGTCGCCGTAGACCGCCAGCACGACCGCCGTGGCGTAGGTGCCCGACTCGGCGTCGGTCGTCGCGGTCCGAATCTCCTCGTCGGTAAACTCCCAATCGCGGAGGTCCCGGCCCGCTGTGAGACCGGTTCGGACGCGCTCGGCGACTGCTTCGGGGTCGGCCTCGCCCGCGCTTTCGTAGAACAGGCCGGGGCCGGTCTCGTCCGCCGAATCGTCCTCGGCGTCCGCTCCCGATTCGGCCTCGGTCGTGGTCCACCCGAGTCCGGCCGAGACCGTGCCGGGGCCAGCGCGAGTGGCGCGGGCCTCCACGACCGTCAGGCGCTCACCGGCGGGACCGAGATTTGGGGCCGTGCCGACCTCCTCGACCTCGGCGTTGGCCGGAATCACCGAGGAGACCGCGACGAGGTTGTAGTTGTGGAGGTTGGCGTCGGCCAGCGCGGCGTCGTAGGAGGACATCTCGGTGGGTCCGGTCCCGGTGCCCCACGCGACCCGAATCGTACTCATGTCCGAAACCAGTCGGCGCGGGAGGTAAGGGGTTGCGATTTCAGAGCTGTCAAACGGGCGATTCGGAACAGGGTTCCCGACTTCCGCCGAACCAACACCCATAACCCCGACCCACTCCGAGCGAGAGCCACGAGCATGACCATCAGGTTCGTCACGAGCAACGAGGGGAAAGTCGAGGAGGCCCGCGAGTACCTCACCGACGACGTGGAGCAGGTCAACTACGACTACACCGAAATCCAGAGCGACGACCTCGCGGAAATCGCAGTCGCCGGGGCGAAGGAAGCCTTCGAGGACACCGGCGGCGAGGACCCCGTGGTCGTGGACGACGCTGGCCTGTTCGTGGACGCGCTGGGTGGCTTTCCGGGGCCGTACTCGTCGTATGTCGAGGATACTGTGGGAGTAGAACGCGTCTGGAAACTGGCAGAGCGGGAGGAGAACCGGCGAGCGCGCTTCCGGTGCGTGGTGGCTTACTACGACGGCGAGGAGGCCCAAACATTCGACGGTTCGGTGCCGGGTCGCATCGTCGCGCCCCGCGGAGACGGCGGGTTCGGTTACGACCCCATCTTCGAACACGAGGGGACGACGATGGCGGAGATGAGTACCGAGCGCAAGAACGCGATTTCCCACCGCGGTCGGGCGCTGGCGAAGTTCGCGGACTGGTTGGCCGAGAACTGAGGAGCGCGCTTTCCGGTCGATGCGTCGAGATTCCGAACCGCGAGAGTCTATTACCAAACGGATAAATAGTTGCAAATTAAGACTCGCCCATGTTACGTTCGGGGCCAATCGAGGTACTCGTCGTGGACGACAGCGACTTCTTTCTCACCGTCGTCTCCGACAAACTCGGGTCCAATCACGACATCTCCGTTCTGACGGCCGACGGCGGCACAGCGGCGCTGGAACTGCTAGACGACGAGTCCGTCGATTGTATCGTGAGCGACTACGAGATGCCCGAGATGACGGGCCTCGAACTCTATGAGCGCGTCGAGGACGAGTACGATTTGCCATTCATCCTGCTGACGGCGCGGGGCGACGAACAGACCGCGAGCAGGGCCATCGGGGCCGGAGTGGACGACTACCTCAGGAAGAATCAGGTCAGCGAACAGGAGTCGCTGGAACTGCTGGCCAACCGCATCGAGAACGTCGTCGCCCAGCGGACCGCCCGCGAGAAGTACAAACTGCTGGTGGACAACACGCCAGAAGAAATCGCGCAGGTCCGGGACGACGGGACCATCTTGGCCGCGAACGCCGCGATGGAAACGTCGTTCAACGCCACGCAATCTGAGTTGGTCGGCCAACACCTCTCCGAGGTGCTTCCCGAGGACACCGCAGAGGGCCGTATCGAGCGAGGCCGAACCGCAATCACGGCGGATTCGGCGGTGACCTTCCAAGACACGGTGGGAATCCGGCACTTTCACAACATCGCCGTGCCGGTGAGTCGCGGCGGGGAGACCGACTCGTTTCAACTCATCTCGCGGGACATCACCCAGCAGAAGCGCCACGAGCGGGAGTTGGAGAACCGGACCGAGGAGCTAGCGGTCATCAACCGCCTCGTCCGCCACGACATCAACAACGATGTGCAGTTGCTCCTCGGGTGGTCCGAGGCCCTCTCGGGGTTCGTGGAAGACGACGGCGAGGAGTACCTCGACCGGGTTCGAGACACGTGCAGTCACATCGACGAGTTGACCAGCATCGCCCGCGACTTCGTGGAGTCGATGGGCGACGACACCGGGGTCGAACTCAGAGCGACGAACCTCCGGCAGGTCCTCGAAACCGAAGTCGAGAAGAACAGGCGGTCGTTCGAGGACGCGACCATCTCGGTGGTCGGCGACCTCCCGAACGTCTCGGTGCAGGCCAACGAGTTGCTCTCGTCGGTGTTCGGCAACTTGCTGAGCAACGCGGTCCGGCACAACGACGCGCCCGACCCCTCGGTCGAGGTCGAAGTCGAGGAGCGCGAGAGTCGGGTCCTCGTCCGCATCGCCGACGACGGTCCCGGCGTGCCCGAACAGCGCCGAGACGAAATCTTCGGCAAGGGAGAGATGGGACCGGAGAGTTCCGGAACCGGCATCGGTCTCTACCTCGTCCACACCCTCGTAGAGCAGTACGGCGGCGACGTGTGGGTCGAGAACCGACCGGTCGAAGGCCTCTCGACCGACGCGCTGGATGCCGACGGTGACGGCGACGGCAACGGTGACGATGGCGACGACAACCCGCGAGGGTCGGTGTTCACCGTCGAACTCTACAAGGCGACGTGAGTGGCTAAAATCCGGTCGGATGCTGTCGCGGATGCGGTGGCGGTTGCGGGTGCTGTTTTCATCGGTTCAATGATAGAAGCGGTCGCAGTTGCGGTCGCGGTTGCGGTGGCAGGTCTCACAGAATCAACAGTAGAAGCAGTCGCAGTTGCGGTCGCGGTTATCGAGGATGCAGTTGTCGATACGGCGACCCTATCTGCCGTCTCACCGGTCGGCGGCGATTCACCGCTAAAGACATCTACAGGTTGCCAAAGAAAATAAGAAAGACTCTAAAAGAATGGATTAGTTAGTCAGAAATCGCCTGCGCGCCCTCCTCGGCGGACGCCGACTCGCAGGTTCGCTCCATCTCCAAAACGGTCAGGTCGCCGTCGAGGGTCACCGACAGCACCTCGTCGTCCAGCGGAATCTCGACCAGTAGCTTCCACGGGTCGTCGGAGAGAACCGTCGTGTGCTGGTCGCTCACGCACCACGCGAGGTCCCAGTAGGGCGTCGTGCAGAGGTCCACGCCGTGTTCGCGGTGGAACGTGACGACATCGGACTGGTCGAGGAGCGACAGGCCAACCGCCGAGTATAGCTGGTGCCGACACTGCTGGCACTCGTGGTCCACGCGGACCTCCAAGCCGAGGTAGTCCTCGGTGTCGCGGGTGACGGTAGTGTCCATCCGACCGTTGCACTCCGGGCAGACCCCATCCGCGGCGAGACAGTGGAGGTGGCGCACGCGCTGGTTGAACGCGTCCATAATCTCCTCGCGGGTCCGGTCGTTCAGGCCGCCCGGCGGGAAGGGGTACTGGCCGTGATTCCGCTCGCAGTCGGTGCATTCGATGGCCAGCATCTCGTCGTCGTAGTAGGCCTGCAAGTTCGACCCGCACTCGGCGCAGGTGCCCGTGACCTCGAACGGTCCCATCTCGGGGTGTTCGTTGAACGACCCCGCCAGAATCGCGCGGACCACTTTCTTGCCCGCCTGCCGAAAGTCGTAGCCGTCGCCGGTCTGGACCACGAAGTGGTCAGTGAGTTGCTTGAGGTGGTAGTTGAACTGTGCGCTGTCTCGCATGCCGACCTCGCGCCGTAGCTCCGAGAAACTCACCGGCCGGTCCGGGGCCTGCCAGAGCGCCTCCAGAATCGACAGTCGCGTCTCGTTTGCGATGACCGAGAAGGCCTCGGCCGGGGCCACGCAGTTCTCACAGTCTCGAATCGTGGACTCGTCTGCGTTCGGCCCGGTTGTTCCGCTCATGGGAAGACCTGCGACCGCATGCGGCTAAAGTGTTGCCTTGAGCGCATTTCTGTAACCATTCTCACATGCGCCCGGCGAGTCCACCACGGTCGCCGACCGGACCGGACTGCGCCGGACCCTCCCGACCGAAATTAGTTTGACCCTGCGCGTGGTGGGTCGTCGGGAGCGAGATGGCCCTGAAAGACCAGCAACAGAGACCGCAACCCGCGCCCCAGCGAACGGGACTGTTCGAGAGTCGGGAAGACCAGTTCATCGTCCTCGCGGGCGTCGTGATTACCACAGGGGTCCTCTACGACGTGTATCGGCGACAGACGCGAGGTGGATAGCACCGAGTGACCCGCACCGACGACGTGACACCTCGGCCCAACCCCCGAGCGAGAACAGTAGGTTTATCAGGCTTTCAGGGCGAATCTTCCAGTAGAATTACTTCAGGAGGTCAACTTTGACAGGAAATTACTCCCAACCGGAGGTGAATATCGGACTGGTAGGTCACGTAGACCACGGAAAGACGACGCTCGTGCAGGCGCTTTCCGGCGAATGGACCGACCAGCACTCCGAGGAGATGAAACGTGGCATCTCCATCCGGCTCGGGTACGCAGACGCCACGTTCCGGCAATGTCCCGGTCTCGACGCGCCCCAGCGATACACGGTAGACGAGGAGTGTCCCGACGGGAGCGAGAGCGAACCGCTTCGCACGGTGTCGTTCGTGGACGCACCCGGTCACGAGACGCTGATGGCGACGATGCTCTCTGGCGCGGCCATCATGGACGGCGCGGTGCTGGTCGTCTCGGCCAGCGAACCCGTCCCGCAGGCCCAGACCGAGGAGCATCTGATGGCGCTGGACATCATCGGCATCGACAACATCGTCATCGCCCAGAACAAAATCGACCTCGTTGACCGCGAGCAGGCCGAGCGTAACTACGAGGAGATTCAGGAGTTCGTGGAGGGGACCGTCGCGGAAGACGCGCCGGTCGTCCCCATCTCGGCCCAGCAGGAGGTCAACATCGACCTCCTGATTCAGGCGGTCGAAGAGGAGATTCCGACGCCCGAGCGCGACCCGGACGCCGACCCCCGGATGCACGTCGCGCGGAGCTTCGACATCAACCGTCCCGGCACGGAGTGGGACGGACTCGTCGGCGGCGTCCTCGGCGGCAGTCTCGTCGAGGGCAAGCTAACGCAGGGCGACGACCTCGAACTCCGCCCCGGCCGAGAGGTCGAAGAAGGCGGCGAGACCCGCTGGGAGTCCATCCAGACCGACGTGCGCTCGCTTCAGGCGGGCGGCGACACGGTAGACGAAGTGACGCCGGGCGGTCTGCTCGGCGTCGGTACGGGACTGGACCCGAGCCTCACGAAGGGTGACGCCCTCGCGGGACAGGTCGCCGGGACGCCCGGCACCCTCCCGCCGACGTGGGAGCAGTTCACCATGGAGGTGGACCTGCTCGAACGTCTCGTGGGTCTCGACGACCAAGACATCGACGACATCTCGACCGGCGAACCGCTGATGCTCACCATCGGCACCGCGACCACGGTCGGGTCCGTGACCAGCGCCCGCGAAGGCGAGTGTGAGGTCGCACTCAAGCGACCGGTCTGCGCACCTGCCGGCGCGCAAATCGCCATCAACCGGCGCATCGGCGCTCGCTGGCGACTCATCGGCGTCGGCACGCTCCAAGAGTAGGATGGTCGCCACGGTCGCCTTCGACACCAGCGCGCTCATGATGCCGGTCGAGTGCGACGTGCGGGTCTTCGAGGAGCTACAGCGACTGGTAGGCGACTTCGACTGCGTGGTCCCCGAAGCGGTCCGCGACGAACTTGCGAAGCTCTCGGACGGCGCGAGCGAGGAAGCCGTCGCGGCCAGCGTGGGCGCGGACTTGGCAGACGAGCGGTGTCGGACGATTGAACACGAAGCATCGTACGCCGACGACGTATTGGTCGAACTCGCCGACGAGTTCGACTACGTCGTCACGAACGACGGTCCCCTCAAACAGCGCCTGCTCGACGCGGGCGCACCGGTAATTCATATAAGGGGCCGGAACAAACTCGCAATCAGCAAACCTTAGCATGTACAAACGGGTCAGACTCAAGGATACAGTCGAGGTTCCCCCCGAACACCTCGCGGACGTGACGCCGAATCTAGTGAAGAAGCTCCTGCAGGACAAACTGGAGGGTCGAATGGACGAAGACGTCGGGAGCGTCGTCAGCGTCGTGAACGTCAACGACATCGGTGACGGCGCGGTCCTCCCGAACCGACCGGGCGTCTACTACGAGGCCGACTTCGACGCGGTCACGTACGACCCCAAGATGCAGGAAGTCGTGGACGGGGAAATCGTGGAAGTGGTCAACTTCGGTGCCTTCGTGGGCATCGGTCCGGTGGACGGACTCCTCCACGTCTCCCAGATTTCGGACGAGTACCTCGCCTACGACGAGGAGGGCCAGATGCTCGCGTCCCGCGAGTCCAACCGCACGCTCGGTGTCGGTGACTCGGTTCGGGCGCGCATCGTCACCAAGAGCATCGACGAGCGCAACCCGCGCGAGAGCAAAATCGGCCTCACCGCCAAGCAGGTCGGCCTCGGCAAGCACGGCTGGCTGAAAGAGGAGCGCGAGAAGCGCCAAGCGACCACCGAGAGTGAATAACGATGGCAAGTGACCGTCTCGCCTGCCGCGAGTGTCACGCCGTGGCCGAACCCGACGAGGACACCTGTCCCATCTGCGGTTCGACCAGTCTCACCGAGGACTGGAGTGGCTTCGTCATCATCTCCCACCCCGACGAGAGCGAAATCGCCGAGGAGATGGAAGTGGACAAGGCCGGCAAGTACGCGCTGAAGGTCCGGTAAGGCGACCGTGAGCGACGTCCTCGTCACCTTACCCGCCGACCTGCGCGGGGAACTCAAGGAGCCGATGGGACCGATTTTCACCGACGCAGAGTCGCTACTCTCCGAAACCAGCGACGGACCCCTCATCGCCGTCGGCGACGTAGTGACTTACCACCTCGAACGCGCTGGCGTCACCCCCGACGTGGCCGTGGTGGACGGCCTGAC
Organism: Halorussus lipolyticus; assembly: GCF_029338375.1. Classification (NCBI taxonomy): domain Archaea; kingdom Methanobacteriati; phylum Methanobacteriota; class Halobacteria; order Halobacteriales; family Haladaptataceae; genus Halorussus; species Halorussus lipolyticus. The sequence continues at coordinate 1,974,328 of NZ_CP119804.1, forward strand.
CAAGCGCGAGGAGGTCGAAGACGACGTAGCCGAGGGCGTCGCCCGCCTCGGCGAGACCGCCCGCGAGGTCCACGTCGAGAACCCCGCAGGAGCTATCTCCCGAGAGATGGTCGAAGCCCTTTGCGAGGCCATCGCCGACCCTGAACCGACCGTCATCGTGGTCGAGGGCGAGGAGGACCTCGTAGCCCTGCCCGCCATCGTCGCCGCGCCGCTCGGCGCGAGCGTCGTCTACGGGCAACCAGACGAGGGGATGGTCCTCGCCGAGGTAACGGCGGAGCTTGAACAGGAGATGTGTGAGTTGTTGGAGCAGATGGACGGTTCCGTAGAGGTTTTGGCTGAACTCCTCTCAGGCTGATTCGGAGCTGTCTGCTGTTACGTCAACGAGTTCAATCGGTGCCTCGTGTGCGAAATACGCTGGGCCACCCTCTCTTTTGATTTCTTCGACAGTACTGTCTGGAATCGGAAGTTCTTCTGCTCGTTTGTCGATTTTTGCTTCCGGAATCTTCTCTACTTTCCATCCATCTTGTTCCGTCGTCGTCGCTGTCGATAACGTTCCGACATTCCCCTCCGACGGAATATTATCTCCGCTGATTTTGAAGTTGAAGGTGACACTACAATCGTGATTGTTCGTGCCGTATGCCTTTGTTTTCACGTCGAAGCGGGCAGTATCTCCGCTTCCAACGTCTGCTGTCCACCACTTGTAGTGTCCCACGTCACAGTAAACGTAGGCGTCGTCACTATAGTAGTCCCAGATATGATGAACAGGATAACTCGCCCCATCTCCTCCATCCGCGTGCATCTTACCGACCAAATTGTTCGCCGTAATCGCAAAGTCTGCCCATACGCTGAGGGTCGTGATAGCTTTCTCAGCTAAGTCAACGGCAAGGTCAGTGTGATCGTAGTCGTTTTTGGTTTGTTCAGGTTCTACTCCGACGTATTTATCGCCAGAATAGTCTCCAATCGCGGGAGTCGTTCCTTGATTTACCCACACTTCGTGTTTTTGAATCGCGCAGAGGTCACTCCCGTCACTAGTGTCACGTGACGATATTGTCGTGACTTCCCGGAAATTGTGTTCCCATGCGCTACGACTACTCACCCACGTCGCGCCGTGCCAGCCAACGTCAGTAGCTAGATAGACACCGATATTCCCAAAGTCCAAGTCTTCGACTTTTGCGCTCTTCGACCACTCCTCCTGAGGGCTATCAGTTGCACCACGAACAGTATCAATCGCGGCCGAATCTAGGAGTGAACCTCCTCCAGCAAGACCGATACTAGTTGAACCGAGTGTTTTTAATACACTTCTTCTATCTTATTCCATATCTTTGTCCGACATGCAAATATTGGTGTTTGGAGGTGGAAAATAAGTCTTTTCATAATATTTTGTTCCTAAGCGCTGAAATATACATCTACTCAGAGGTGGTTAGATTAACTCTATTGGCTCTTCTGAGTGATGTGACTTTTCCAGAATCTATGTTCATTTCTACCCTATATAGTTGGCCGTCCGAATCATTCGACTGACCCGTTTCGATATAAGCAACTGCCGTTCCTTTTGTGCGATTGTACTTGCCAGTTTTGTAGGTGTACGTGTTGTTTACCAGTACATCGTTTACACGCTCACTTTTATCGAGAATCTCCATCATCTCCCCTGTGGCGTGAATTTGATCTTCTGTTGTGGTGGTCGATGTATCCCCTGTTTCGCCCGGCCCTCCTAAACAGCCACTCAATGAACTAACTACAAGTATAGATATAATTAATTGGATAGTGATGGAACTGTTATGAATCTGTACCATACGTCGTTTATATCGCGGCGGTAAACAAGAATCTTTCCAACCATTCTGTAGTAATCTAACCCCTTATTTTCATTTACTTCTGAATAGATTCCAACATTCACATCAAACGGAGGCACAGCGGAGAACCCGGCACTTCGAAATTCTTTTACAGTCTACGTGGCCAAGTAGTCAGTAACTGAGCGATACACATGGAAGTCGAAATCCTCTCCGAGGAGCAGAATCCGATGCTCCACCGGTCCGAAGTGCGGTTCCAGATAGTCCACGACGAAGCCACGCCCTCCCGGCTCTCGGTCCGCGACAGTCTCGCGGCCAAGCTGGACAAGGATTCGAGCGAAGTCGTGGTTCACGAGATGAACACCAAGTTCGGCATGCGAAAGACCGTCGGCTACGCGAAGGTCTACGACAGCCCCGAACACGCCCGCGACGTCGAGCAGGATTACATGCTCGAACGCAACAAGATTTCCGCGGACGCCGAAGGCGAGGCCGAGGCGGAGGAGGCTGAATAATGGCACGACACGACTACTACAACGACGACGGTACCACCGACAAAGAGCAGTGTACCCGGTGCGGTGACGCGTTCCTCGCGGAACACGACGACCGCCGCCACTGCGGTCGGTGCGGTTACACCGAGTGGAAGTAACGAGATGCGGGTCCTCGCAGTAGAGGGCACCGCGTGGGCCGCGAGCGCCGCGGTCTTCACGAGCGAAGCGAGTGAAGGCTCGTCAGAACTCGCTTCTGACGGCGTCTACGACACCGACTCAGTTTTTATCGAAACCGACGCCTACCAGCCGGAGAGCGGCGGCATTCATCCGCGCGAGGCCGCCGAACACATGAGCGACGCGATTCCGCGGGTCATCGAGACAGCACTCGCGGAGGCCGACGGTCCCATCGACGCGGTGGCGTTCTCGCGCGGCCCCGGTCTCGGTCCCTGCCTGCGAACCGTCGGGACCGCGGCGCGGGCGCTGGCCCAGACTCTCGACGTGCCACTCGTCGGCGTCAACCACATGGTCGCGCACCTCGAAATCGGCCGCCAGCAATCCGGGTTCTCGTCGCCGGTCTGCCTGAACGCGTCCGGGGCGAACGCCCACGTCCTCGGGTATCGGAACGGCCGGTACCGCGTCCTCGGCGAGACGATGGACACCGGGGTCGGTAACGCCATCGACAAGTTCACCCGACACGTCGGGTGGTCCCACCCCGGCGGCCCGAAGGTCGAGGACGCCGCCAGAGACGGCGAGTACGTCGAGTTACCCTACGTGGTCAAGGGAATGGACTTTTCCTTTTCGGGCATCATGAGCGCCGCCAAGGACGCCTACGACGGGCGACAGCGCGAGGAGGGCGGCGTCCCAGTCGAGGACGTCTGCTACTCGCTCCAAGAGAACGTCTTCGCCATGCTGACCGAAGTCGCCGAGCGCGCGCTGTCGCTGACCGGGAGCGACGAGTTGGTCCTCGGCGGCGGTGTCGGCCAGAACGCTCGCCTCCGGGAGATGTTGCAGGAGATGTGCGACCAGCGCGGTGCCGACTTCTACGCGCCCGAACCCCGGTTCCTCCGGGACAACGCCGGGATGATAGCGGTCCTCGGCGCGGAGATGGTCCGCGCGGGCGACACCATCGAAGTCGAAAATTCGGCGGTGGACCCCAACTTCCGGCCCGACCAAGTGGACGTGACGTGGCGTTCCGGGTCGGAGCCGGTCGGGGTCTGGCGCGACGAGGGCGCGGAAGTCAAAGGCGCGGAGGCCACGGTCGAAATCGGCGACGAGCGCGTGACCAAGCGTCGCCTGCCCAAGAGCTACCGCCACCCGCAACTCGACGCCAAACTCCGGCGCGACCGGACCGTCCTCGAAGCGCGCCTCACCAGCGAGGCCCGCAGGCACGGCGTCCCCACCCCAGTCGTCTACGACGTGGACCCCGACGAGGGCCGGTTAGTCTTCGAGCGCGTCGGCGAGACCGACCTCCGGGAAGAACTCACCACAGAGCGCGTCCGCGACGTGGCTCGCCACCTCGCAGAGATTCACGGCGCGGGGTTCGTCCACGGCGACCCGACGACCAGAAACGTCAGGGTCGGGCCGGAGCGCACCTACCTCATCGACTTCGGACTGGGCTACAACACCGACGACGCCGAGGACTACGCGATGGACCTCCACGTCTTCGCCCAGAGCCTCGCGGGCACCGCCGACGACGCCGAGTCGCTCCGGCGGGCGTTCGAGGAGACCTACGCCGAGGTCGGCGACGAAGCGGTCCTCGACCGACTCCGAGAGGTCGAGGGCCGGGGTCGGTATCAGTAGCACCGCCGGACTCCTCGTTTTCAAATCAGTATCCCGGCTTTCAGCACCGCGATGAGGCCCGTGAGCGTCACAACGCTGGCGACGGTGCTGGCGAAGATGGCGGTGCTGACGTACTCCGGACCGGTCAGGCCGTCGTCACCAGCGCCCGAGTCGTACTCGATGGTCAGGATGAGGGGCGTGACCGCGGCGGGCATCCCGCACTCCAAGACGAACACGCGGGCCACGTCGGGGTTCGCCCCGAGGCCCAGCAGGAGCGCGACCACCACGCCGACCAGCGGCGCGACGAGAAGTTTCAGACCGTTCGAGACCCCGACCCGCGAGATGGCCGCGCCGTGCTGGGTGTTGGCGAGTTGGATGCCGAGCATCAGCAACATCACGGGGATGGCGGCGTCGCCGACCAACTTCAGCGTCTCCATCGCTGGGGTATCGGTGGCGGGCACGACCCCGAGCCATCTGGCGGCCCACGCCGCGACCACGGCGTAGACCAGCGGGAGGCGGAACACTTCGGCGAAGGCTCCTCGGAGGTCCGACTCGTCGCCCCGAGACGCCAGATAGACGCCGACCGTGTACATCAGCACCGACTGGCCAGCGATGAACAGCACCGCGGTCGAGCGCCCGACAGCGCCGAACGCGAACGCCGACAGCGGGATACCGTAGTTGCCCGCGTTCGGAAACGACGACGAGAGGACCAGCGCCCCAAGCGCGGGTTCGGACTCGCCGAGCAAGCGACCGACGCCCTCGGCCAGCGCGACCATCGCCAGCGTGAACAGGGCGACCCCACCAATCAACCTCGCGGCCAGTCCGCCCGAAATCTCGGAAGTAGCGAGGCTGTAGAAGATGAGCGCGGGCGTCAGGACGTAGATGGTGACGGTCCCCAGCGGGTCCACGTCGATGTCGCGGGCTTTCCCCAGAAGGAACCCGACCGCGGCCACCGACAGGACCGGCAGGATGGCTGTCCCGAGCGCGGAGACGAGAGACACGTCTCGGAGCGTGGCGACTGGGCGTTACAAAGGTGTCGAAGGCGGCGAAACGCTCTCACGCGGGGCGGGCGACTCGCGCTCGACCGACGCGCCGGAGACGACGAGGCGGACGCCCTCGCGGTAGGTCGCGTCGATTTCGACCGCCCAGCCGTGAACTTGCGCGAGCGTCCTGACGTTCGGGAGGGCCATGCCCGCCTCCGCGTCCGGGGCCGAGACGCCGTACTCGAAGAACGCTTTGGTGTCGTCGCTCGGCGGGGCCTCACCGTCGCCCCGAATGACGAAACCATCGTCGCGGAATCGAACCGTGACCTCGGTCGCGCCGTTGTGGTCGGCGAACGAGAAGGCGCTCTTGAAAAGGTCCTCCAACCGGGCCTCGTCGGCCCGAATCGTGCCGTCGCCGACCACCGAGAGCGCGAGGTCGTCGGCCGCAACCGACTCCCACCCTGACTGCACGACCGACCGGAAGTCGAGGCGGGCCGTCCCTTCGAGCGTCTGTCCGTGGCGCGCGAGGTCGGACAAGTCGCCGACGACCGTCGTCATGCGGTCGGCCGCCCCCGAGGCCGTCCGCAACGACTCGCGGGCGGTCTGCACGTCGCCGTCGTCGAGCGCCTGCCCGGCCAACGCGACCCGGCCGCTGACTATCTGGAGGGTGTTGAGGAGTTCGTGTCTGATGGCGGCGGCGAACCCTTCGAGTTGGTCGTTCTGGCGCTCCAACTCCCGGCGACGGCGTTCGGTCTCGGTCACGTCGCTGATTACCACCATCCGCCCGATGTCGGCCTGTCCGAGCGAGAAGGCGGTGTCGCTGACGAGATAGTACCGGGTCTCGTCGTCGCGTCGGCGCTTCAGAACGGCGTCCTCGGTCCCGACTCGCGCGCCGAGTTCGGGGGCGGCGGTGGCCAGCGACTCGCCGGTCGCGTCGGCGAGGGCCGGAAACAGCGAGCGGGCGCGGTCGTTGGCGTCCCGGATTCGGTCGTCGGCGTCGAGATACACCACGGCTGAATCCACGCCATCGGTGAGTTGGACCGCGAGGAACCGGCCTTCGAAGACGTAGAGGACGCCCAGCGCGAAGACGGCGACGCCCAGCGGTTCGTAGTTGATGTCGATGAGACGCGGCGTGGCAAACCCGATTATGTCGAGCGCGACCGGGAGACCGGTCGTCGCGACAATCGCTCCGAGGGGCCGCACGTCGTAGTCCGCTTCGAGGAACAACTCGTAGAGCATGAAGAATCCGACCGCGACGAGCGCGTAGGAGAGGCCCGACACGACCCAGTGGAAGGTCTGGTGGTGAATCGTCAGGTGGGGAAACGGCGCGGTCGCGGGCGAGGTCGTGAAGTAGAGTCCGTGAATCGGGTTCGTGAGTTTCACTCCGACGATGAGGAGATACACTGTCACCGCAGTCCGGCGGTAACCGGCGTTTCTGTGGAAGGACCGCCCGGTGTACGCCGAACAGAAGTAGAGCCACGCGCCGACCGTCGTCAGGCCGACGACGAGGCTGAGGAGGTAGGCGGCGTACTGGGCGGTTCGACCCGGAACGACCAAGAAAGCGAGTTGGAGACCGGCCCATCCGCCGCTGGTGACGAGGAGCGCGACGAGGCCCCGGCGGGTGTCGCGGTCAGTGACTCGCCTCGCCCGCAAGAGGGCGACGCCACACCCCAGCGTTGCGAGTCCGTAGCCGAGGACGTACGTAAGGAACTGCCAGCCGACTCCGAGTACCGCCATTGATTAGCACGTATTTACTATCCCATCATAAACATGTGGGTGGCTTTCGAAATGACTGGTTTGAAAACCGTTTTAGGAAGGGTCGCCGGGGGTCCGGTCGTTCACTCGTCGCCGGGCGGATTCAGGTCGCGCTGAAACTCGTCGTAGACCTCCAAGTCGTCGGGCAGGTCGTACTCGATTCTGCGGGCCTCTTTGTCGGTCTCGGCGTCCGAGTCCACCGGTTGTGCCGCGTCCTCCCAACCGGGTTTGACTTTGATGCTCTTTGCCGGTTGCCCGGCCACGATGTGGTGGGCCGGCACGTCGCTCTGGACGATGGACTTGGCGGCGACGATGGCGTTCTCGCCGACACGGACGCCCGCCCGGACCATCGCGTCGTAGGTGATTCGCACGTCGTCCTCGATGACGGTGTGGTAGTTCTCGACTTCGGTCTGGTCCACCACGTCGTGGTCGTGGCTGTAGACGTGCGCAGAGTCGGAGATAGAAACCCGGTCGCCGACGGTCAACTCGCCGCGGTCGTCCAGATGCACGTCGTCGTGGACCACCACGTTGTCGCCGAGCGTGATGTTGTGGCCGTAGGTGAACGTGATTCCCTTGAAGAATCGGCAGTCGTCGCCGCACTCGGCGAACAAGTGGTCTGCCAGCATCGCGCGGAACCGGAGCGCGAACTCCACGTTGTCGGCCATCGGCGTGGCGTCGAACTGCCGCCAGAGCCACTGGAGGTGCTTCGAGCGTTGGAACTTCTGTTCGTCCTTCTCGGCGTAGTACTCGCTTTCGAGCGTGGCGTTACAGGGGTCGTAGCTCTGGAGGCGGACCTTCTCGGCGGGCGTGACGCGCTCGCCGTCCTGCCAGCGGTCGTAGGCGTCCCTGTCGCCGTGGAGGTCCACCAGTACCTCCTCGACGACCGCGCAGGTGTCCTCGTCGCTCGCCAGTCGCTCGTCCACTTCCGCGATAAACTCCTCCAACGAGGCTTCCATCTCGTCGGGGAGGGTCACGTGTCGTTTAGTCATACAGGGTCCTCCGTAGTCACTTACCCGTATCTTCTCATTCTGACTTGATGGGGGTTTTGGTTGCGGCGGGGAGTGTGGAAACTTCTCCGGACGCCCGACCGCCGATTTCAGAAAGTGTGGCGTCTCAGACGGCCTGAGAACCGATTAGGCCAAGAAGACGTGTCGCGGCCGGTCGGCCAGCACGTCCCGGCCCCAGTCAACCGTGTCCGAGAAGGCGTCACTGCGGAAGAACGACATCGCGTCGTCCTTGGACTCCCACTGGCTTGCGATGAACATGTCGTTCTCGTCCTCGCGGTTGGCCAGCAGGTTGGATTCGAGGTGGCCGTCCATGTCTTCCAAGACTTCGCCGACCGTCTCGAACTTGTCCACGAAGTCCTCGCGCTTGTCGGGCTTGACGGTGTAGAACATCCCCATCGTGCCGAAGCCGCTTTCCTCACCTGCGCGGGCCACGATGCCCGGCAGGTCGGCGAGGAACCCGCCCGCGGTATCGGCCGCGCTCTGGGTCTCCCAGATGCTCACGACCGCCGAGCGACCGCTCTCGGCTGTCTCGCGGGTCTGGTAGACCGCGGTCTTGACGTGGGTGTCGTAGTGGTCGAAGTTGCTCCGGAGACCGTCTACCTCGTCGAATAGCTCGTCGGGGTCGGCCTCGGAGTAGAGGACCATCGCGTACACGTCCTCGCCGTGGGGTTGGCCCGCGTAGATGTCGAGGTCCTCGAGTTCGCCCCGGATGTCGCCCTCGTCGTCGCCGTCGTCGCCGCCGTGGTCGTGACCGCCGTGGTGGCCACCGTCGTCGCCGTGGTCGTGATGGCCGCCCTCGCCGTCGCCGTGGCCCTCCGAATCGCCGTGGGGATGGCCGCCCTCGCCGTGGGGGTGGCCGGAGTCGTCGTCTGCATCCGTCGCAGGAATCTCCTCGCCCGCCATGAACTGGGGGAGGTCCTCGGGCGGGAACTGCCGACCGAAGTAGAAGGGACCGAACTCGGCGTACTTCGAACTGCTCTCGTCGAACCGGAGTTCGTAGAGCAGGTCCTTGATGTGCTTTGGGTCGTTACTGAACAGGTCCACACCCCACTCGTAGTCGTCCATGCCGATGGACCCGGTGATGATTTGCTTGACCTGTCCGGCGTAGGTCTTGCCGATTTCGCCGTGGGTGTCCATCATCTCGGCGCGCTCGTCGAATGGCAGGTCGTACCAGTTCTCGCCGGGCGCGCGGCGCTTGTCCATCGGGTAGAAACAGACGAACTCGCTGTCCGGAATGTCGGGGTAGAGTTTGCTCTCGGCGTAGCGCGCGAGACCGGTGTCCTCGATTTCCTCGGGGGGCTTGGTCATCTCGTCGGAGGTGTAGCCGCCGACCTCCGTCACCGAGACGTAGGAGTTCGACTGGTCGGTGTACTCGGCGAACGCGGTGTCCTCGAAGGCCCGCTCGGCGGTGTCGAGGTCCGCCATCGTCGGCCGGAAGTGAATCACCAGCAGGTCGGCCTTGTGCCCGAGCATCGAGAAGATGGCCGAGGAGCCCTCCTCGGCGTCGGTCACGTCCACGCGATTGCGGAAGAACGAGATGCCGTCTTCGAGTGCTGTCTCGCGCTCTCGGTCGGGCGCGGAGCGCCACGCGTCCCAGTCGATGGTCCGGAAATCGTGTAGCGCGTACCAACCCTCGTTCGTCGCCGGGGGTTCTCTCGTCATGTCTTCATCTCGGTTCCGGGGCGGTAATAGGTTTTTGAGTTGCGAGCGAGAGCGACCCGGAGGTCCCGGCGAACCGCGATGCTCCTCGGGGCCGAAGTAGTCGCCTCGGCGCGGTCGAACTCCCCGCCGACGCCGGTTTCCCCGACCGAAAACCTTTCAAAAGCAGGGTCGGAATCTTCCGCCAATGCGGAAAAGCGGCCCGCCGAAAGGCCTCATCGCGTATCTCGTACTCGAACTGCTGGACGAGAAGCCCCGGTACGGCTACGAGATACTCAAGGAAATCGAGTCTATCAGCGGCGGCCACTGGGAACCGTCCTACGGTTCCGTCTACCCGATTCTGTACAAGTTCGAAGAGAAAGGCTGGGCCGAGCGAATCGAGCGCGAGGACGAACCCGACCGGAAGTACTTCGAACTCACCGAGGCGGGCAGAGAGGAGTTGCAGGACAAGCGCGAGGAGACCGGCGGCAAGGCGCGGGACTTCGCGGACGTAATCTTGGGCTTTTACCACGTCTTCGCGGCGTTCGCCACCGACGACCGGTTCGAGGTCGAGGACCGCCCGAACGAGTGGCGCTTCGACGAGGACTTCAACGGGTGGATTGTCGAGCAACTCATCCGCCACTACGAGCGGGACTTCGGCGACTTCGAGCGCATCCCGGACACGCCCGACGAGTTCGCCGAGCGGATGGGTCTGGACGACGACGAGTAGCGGGTCGGCGCGATTCGGGGTCGAGCCGTATTTCTGTTTATTTTGGAACGACGTAGAATTGCGAAACGATTGTGTGGATTGCTCGGGCTACCCCGACAGCAACTGCGGGCCGAACACCATCAACAGGAGACTGACCAGCATCACCAGTCCGACGGTGGTCGTGACCATCGTCGTGAGTTGTCGGCCCTGACTCGTCGGGAGTCGGGAGACGACGGCCTCGGCCCCCATCCGGAGGATGTGGCCGCCGTCGAGCGGGAAGGCCGGGATGCAGTTGAAGAAGCCGAGGTTGAGGTTGACCCACCCGGTCCAGAACAGGACGTTGGCCAGCAAGAACAGTCCCCACTCGCCGAGGAACGAGAGCGACCCGCCCGCCGCGGTGTAGAATCCGCCGTTCCACGCGACGAACCCGGCGAAGTTGTACGACGCCCCGAGCGAGACGCTGGCGAACGGGAGCAGGAGGACGCCGAAGATTCCCGAGAGGAAGGACAGAATCGGGCCGCCGACGCCCGCGAGTTCGCCGAACCGACCGCCCAGCAGGTCGAGGTACTGGCCCGCCGGGTAGAGTTCGACGCCGAAGCTACTGAACGTCACGCCGCTGTAGCCCTGCACGGGGAGGACGCCGACGATGGCGTCTCCCGCGTCGTTCTCGCCGAGCGTGACCTCGTACTGGATGCGCTCGTGGCTGTCGGATTCGCCCAGCGAGTACGCCGTGACGTTCACGGTGTCGCCGGATTCGTACCGGTCGGTCGCGGTCCGGAGGTCGCTGGCGTTGAGGATTCGCCGACCGTCGAGCGACGTGACGACGACTGCCTCGTCCGCCGGCGCGTCGGCCTGCGCCAAGGGACCGCCCGACTGGACCGTCACCAGCACGCCCACCGGGGCCGTGGCGGTCTCACCGCTCTCGGTCTCCAGCGTGGCGACCGGACTGTCGGCGACCGCGCTCCGGAATTCCTTCTCGGTGTAGACGGTCGTCCCGTTGACCGCGGTGACGGTCGTGGTGTCGTCTGCGCTGACCGAAACCGCCGACGAGAACGGCGAGTCGGGGTGGACGCCCGTGACGAGCAGGGACCGCTGTAGCTCCTTCTCGGTCCCGTCGGCGAGCGTCACCGTCACGGTTCGACTCTCGGCGCGCGAGAGGACCGAATCGAGGTCCGCGTTGCTCTCGACCGCCTCGCTGTCAACCGAGACGATGCGGTCGCCCGCGCCGATGTCGGCGGTCTGGGCGGCCGAACCGGGGAGCGACCCGCCGATTGCCGCGCCGGGTGCGACCGCGATTGACCCGACGACCGGACCGAACAGCAGGAGGAACGCCACCAGCGTCACCGCGAAGTTGTTGGTGACGCCCGCGGCGAACATCCGGCTCTGGCTCCCCCGGTCGGCGTCGGCCCGACTCTCCTCGTCGGGTTCCACGAACGCGCCGACCGGCAGGATTGCCAACGCCGCGAGGCCCATCGACTTGACCTCGATGTCCTCGACTCGGCACATGACCCCGTGGCCGCCCTCGTGGACCACGAGACCCACGAGGAGACCGAACAGGATTTCGGGTGCGACCGACAGCGGGAGGAACTGGTTGACGCCCGGAATCACCAGCACGTTCCGCGGCTGGGTCGCCGGGGTCGCTGGCGGCGGATTCTGGACGACCGCAATCGCCTGCACGATGAGCAGGAGGAAGGTACTGACCATCACGACCAGCGCGATGCCCAACCCGAAGTTGCCCCACGCGCGCCAGAAGCGTTTGGGGCGGGCGAGCCAATCGAGGAGGTCCTTCCCGCGCTTGGTGTGAATCGTCAGAATCGGACCCTGAAGGCCGATGTACGACGGCAAAAGCCCTTGGGAGTCGAGCGCCAGCACTCCGAACCAGTAGAGTGCGATGCCGACGACTACCCAGACGAGCGTGTTCATCGGGCGAAAGAAGGGACGCGCCGGTCAAAGGCGTTTGGGAACGGCCTGAATCGACCGCCGCCCGGTCGCTTCGAGACTGCCAGCGGTTACTCGGCGGTCTGCCAGTCCTCTTCGAGTTCCTGTTGCTGGGACCCGGACTTTTTGCGCTGGCGAAGCTTTCGCGCCGCGGCGACGCCTGCGGCAGTCCCGCCGAGGACGAGCGCCCGACGACCGTATCGTCGGATGCGACTCTTGCCGCCCGACTGGTCGGACGCTTCGGACTCGTCGGACATCTCGACCATCTCGGCGGCCTCGTCGGTATCGATTTCGGCCTCGATTTTGTCTCCTTCGACCGCTTTTTCTTCGACTGGTTTGCCTTCGACTGATTCGACCCGCTTCAGTGCTGGTTTCTCAAGGTTGAGTTCGATTATCGCCATAGTAATCTCCGTTGGGTCGGTGCGAGTCTCTGCCCCGCCCGACTCTCTGGGACAAGAAAGGGGTGCGGACCACTTTGTTATGTCGGCCCTGAAAACCGGGTAGGCAGTCGCTACTCCTCGCGTCGGAGGCGACCCAGCACGAACTCTCGGTCGAGTTTAGCGAGGAATGGACCCAACTTCGGGCCTTGGTCGTCGTCGAAGAACAGGCGATAGCCGACCGAGAAGAACTCGCCAATCGGGATGTCGTGGCGCTTGGCGGTCTCGTAGATTTCGCCCTGAATCTCGTCGGGGTCGTCGTGGCTCTCCACGAACTCCGCGAGTTCGTCCAGCGCGGACTCGGTGTCGGCGTCGAGGTCCACGTCGGGCATCTCGGTGCGCTTGAGTTCGTAGTCGAACTCGTTGCCGGTCCGGCGCGCCCACTCTCGGGCCTGTTCGACGCGGGACAGCGCCATCTCGACCGACCACTCGGGGGCGTCATCGGCGACGTGGCCCTCGCGCCGGGCGATTTCTTCCCGAAGCGCGGGGTCGTCGGTCATCCCGAGGACCGCTGAGAAGGTGTAGGGCAGGCGGATGCGATTTTGGAAAGTCTCGTCTATCACGTCGTCGTAGGCCTCGCGGTCGGCGTCGGCGACCGGCAGACTGCCGACTTCGGGGTCCGAGACGGGGATTCCGTCGGTCTCGAACCGGGCCGAGACGGTGGGTCGGACGACCGGCGGGTAGGCCGCGTCGGCGATTTCGGGGTCGATTTCGCCGGACTCCTCGGCGAAATAAGTGCGCTCGAAGGCGTCGAACTCGTCCACGAGTTGGTCCAAGTGTTCGACGCTGAAGTCTCGGGCCTTGCTCGGGTCCTTGGTGAAGAAGTACCGCAGGACCTCGGGTTCGAGCATTTCGAGCGTGTCTTGGACCATGATGACGTGACCCGACGACGACGAGAACGGTTCGCCGTCGAGGGTGAACCACTCGTAGGCCATCGGGACCGGTGGCTCGATTTCGAAGACGTTGCGGGCCACGTCGGAACCGCTGGGCCACGAGCCTTCGGCGTGGTCCTTGCCGAAGGGTTCGTGGTCCACGCCGAGAACGTCCCACTGGGCGGGCCACTCGAAGCGCCACGGGAGTTTGCCCTCGCGGAAGGTGGCGGTGCCCTCGTGGCCGCACCCCTCGATGGTCTGGTCGCCGGCCTCCATGTCGGTGCAGACGTACTCGACGGTGCCCTCGTCGGGATGGACCGCGGTGACGGTCTCGGTGATTTTGCCGCACTCGTCGCAGATGGGGTTGAAGGGGACGTACTCGTCGTCCACCTTGTCTTGATAGTGGCCGAGGACCTCGCGGGCCTCGTCCTGATTGTCGAGGACGTACCGGGTAGCCTCGTCGAACTCCCCGTCTTCGTAGAGTTCGGTGTTCGAGACCATCTCGACCGGGATACCGAGCAGTTCGGCGCTCCGCTCGATGAGGTTCGAGAAGTGTTCGCCGTAGGAGTCACAGCACTCGAAGGGGTCGGGGATGTCGGTGTAGGGCTTGCCGAGGTTGCGCCCCAAGGCCCCGGCATTGACCTCGCCGAGGTCCACGACGTTGCCATCCAAGTCGGCCAGCTTTCGGGGGAGCTTTCGCAGGGGGTCGCGGTCGTCGGCGGTGAACACCTGTCGGACCTCTCTGCCCCGGTTCCGAAGGGCCTCCGCGACGAAGTAGCCCCGGACGATTTCGTTCATGTTTCCGAGGTGCGGGACACCCGAGGGCGAGATGCCGCCCTTGATGACGATGGGGTCGTCGGGATTGCGGTCCAGAATCTTCTCGGCGACCGACTCGGCCCAGAACGGGTGCGGTTGGGTCCCCTGAAGCACGTAGGGGTCGTCATCTGCGTGCATCTCGCGGGCGGTCGATTCCGCGTCTTCGGCACTCGCGTCGTCGCTCATTCTTCTTCGTCTCGGACCCAGTAGGTCATCTGGTCGTCCGCGCCCTCCGGCACGATGTCGGTGCCGTCGTGTTCGCCGTACCGGACCGCCTCGGCGATGCGCTCGGGTTCGGTGCCGTCGAGGACGATGGTGCGGACGCCCGACCGCTCGATGAGTTTGGCCGCCACGAGGTCCACCGGCGCGGAACTCCCGGCGTTGAGTTCGATGCCCGCGATGACATCTACGAGTTCGCCGGCGTTGAGGTGGTCGAACTTCGTGGCGTCCTCGACCTCGTTGGGGTCGTCGCTGAAGACGCCGGGGACGCTAGTGGCGTAGACCAGCAGGTCGGCGTTGACGTACTCGGCCAGCGCCGCGCTCACGGCGTCGGTGGTCTGGCCCGGCGTGACCCCACCCATGACGGCGATGTCTCCTCGGTGCATCGCCGCGCCCGCGGTCTCGTAGTCCTCGGGCGGACTCGGCGCGGCCTGCTCGGACAGCGCCGCGATGAGGAGCCGCGCGTTCAGTCGCGTCACGTCGATGCCGATGTCGTCAAGTTCGATTTCGTTAGCTCCCAAGTCGCGGGCCGCGCCGATGTACTCCCGCGCGACGCCGCCGCCGCCGACGACCGTTCCGATGGTACAACCTTCGCCGGCGAGGTCCTCGATTACGTCGGCGTGGTCGCGTACGCGTTCGGAGCCGAGGTCCGGAGCGAGTACGCTCCCGCCGATGGAGACGACTACTTTCATTCTGTGGCCGAGTAGCCCGGACGCGGCCTTAAGGATTGCCAACTGGCCGGAGCAACGAAGCGGGTTTCCTCGGAGAATCCCCCATTTCGAGTGTGTCTCGGTGCCGAGCGACACATTCCAGTCGGGCAACCGGACGGGCACACCATGGTCACGCAGAGAATTAAAAGTACGTGTTAAGAAATCATATAGTAGTTGGAAAGAATTGTATAGGAATGTCGTATCGGTCACGACGGACTACTCACGACAGACTACTCTACTCTACTACTCACGACAGACTACTCTACTACCCTTTCCGGCGCGCGCGAGTGACGCGCGCGAGGGAGTCGGTCGCGGAACGCGACCGACGAGGGTGGGGAGGAGTGAGGCCCGCGGTAACGGTTGCCGTGGCGGTAGACCGCTACGAGTCGTCCGCTTCGCGGTCACCGAAGGCTACAAGCGCGCCCCGGCCCAAAATCGCGGTATGCACGTACTGAGCGTCGTCGGCCCCGAGACGCCAGCGAGAGCGGTCGCCGACCGGTTGGCGAACCACCTCGCCGAGGAGGCCCGCGTCGCGGAGATTCACCGGCGCGAGACCAGCGTCGAACC
The DNA here is from genome assembly GCF_029338375.1 of Halorussus lipolyticus. Classification (NCBI taxonomy): domain Archaea; kingdom Methanobacteriati; phylum Methanobacteriota; class Halobacteria; order Halobacteriales; family Haladaptataceae; genus Halorussus; species Halorussus lipolyticus. Next base: position 1,990,030 of record NZ_CP119804.1, read on the forward strand.
GTCCGACGACCCCGCGGACGCGAGGTACGAACTTGACGCCGAGGGATGGTCGGCCGCCGGGCGCGACCGGTCGGTCGGCGACCTGCTCGCGGACCTCGCGCCGGAGTACGACTACGCGCTTCTGGTCGGCTATCCCGAGGCCGACGTGCCCGCGGTGGTCGTCGGCGACGACGACCCGGACGACGCGGAGGTTCTGCTCCGCGCGGAGAGTGCTGGAGACGTGGACCCCACCGAGGTCCGGGACCTCCTCGGCGAGACCGACCCCTACGAGACCCTCGAATCGCTCGTGGCCGAGGTCAAGCGGTCCGACGACGCGCCCTACTCCGGTGCGATTGCGACGTTCACCGGGAGAGTCCGGGCCAAGGACGACGCCGCCGACGACCCCACCGAGTACCTCGAATTCGAGAAGTACGAGGGCGTCGCCGAACAGCGCATGGACGCCATCAGCGCCGAGTTGGAGGAGCGCGAGGGCGTCTACGACGTGGTGATGCACCACCGAACCGGCGTCATCGAGTACGGCGAGGACATCGTGTTCGTCGTCGTGCTGGCGGGGCATCGAGACGAGGCCTTCCGGACCGTCGAGGACGGCATCAATCGACTCAAAGACGAGGTTCCGATATTCAAGAAGGAGGTCACGACCGACGAACAGTTCTGGGTCCACGAGCGTTCGTAACCGTTTATCTCTTTTCGAACCGGGGGTTTCGACAGGTATGTTAATATCTGCCATAGGGCTGAAGCCGTGATTCGGCCGCCGATGTCAGTCGCTCGCATGACGTTTCAGAATCGACACAAACTACCAGAAACAAAGACTCAGCGGCCGCTTTAAACGATAAAAGAGTTGCAGAAAACGTTGTAAAAAGTGACTTTCACCCGATTTTCCGGCTGTGTGCCGGCTCCGCGACCCGAATACTCGGAAAATCACCCTAACCGACTTCCCTTTATATCATCCCTCGTCCCCTACGTGGAAACGAAGATGAGCGCAACTACCCAGCCCTCCGACGCCCCCGAACCGCAGTCCAAGGAACAGCGCCTGAAGCAGTTCCTCCGGCGCAAGGCCGAGGACGGGGAGATGTACTTCAAGAGCAAGTTCATCGCGGACGAGGTCGGTCTCTCGTCGAAGGAAATCGGCGCGCTGATGGTCAAACTCAAGGATTCGGCCACCGACCTCGAAATCGAGAAGTGGTCGTACACCAGCGCGACCACGTGGCGAGTCTGCTCGGCGTAGTCGCGCTACGGTCGCCCGCCCCAGTCGAATCGTCGCGTGACGCTGTCCGATTGGTCCCCTTTTCGGACGGTCGTCTTTTCCCTATCCCGATATTCTCCTGACAACCAGTCGGAACCACGCTATTTTTCTCTCGCGGTCACGTTGTCCCGGCCATGAATCGGCGCGCGTACCTCCGGACGCTGGCGTCGGCGGGAGTGGTCGGGACCACGGGGTGTCTGCGAACCGCCGGGAGCGAACCCACGACCACCGCCGACGAGGGTCCCCAGTTCCGCATCGAAACCGTCACGATGGAACTGGAAGTGCCGTGGGGAACCGCGTTCACCCCCGACGGCGACCTCTATCTCACCGAGCGACCGGGCCGCGTCCAGCGCGTCACCGCCGAGAACAATCGCAAAGAGGAGGTCGCCGACCTCACCGACGCCGTGGCACCGCGGGGCGAGGGCGGCCTGCTGGGGTTGGCCTTCCACCCCGACGACGCCGACCTCGCGTACACCTACCAGACCTACGAGGACGACAGCGGCCTCGCCAACCGGGTCGTTCGCCACCGAGTGTCCGAAGGGTTCGACCGCGAGTCGGTCGTCATCGACGGGATTCCGGCGTCGTCCATCCACAACGGCGGGCGCATCGCGTTCGGTCCCGACGGCGCGCTCTACGTCACGACCGGCGACGCGAGTCGGAGCGAACTCGCCCAAGACCGGGAATCGCTGGCCGGGAAGGTCCTCAGACTGACCCCCGAGGGCGAGGCGCATCCCGACAACCCCTTCGACAGTAGGGTGTTCACCTACGGCCACCGGAACCCGCAGGGGTTGGCGTGGCGCGACGGGACGCTGTTCGTCACCGAACACGGCCCTGCGACCGACGACGAAATCAACGTCCTCGAAGCGGGGAACAACTACGGGTGGCCCGAGGTCAAAGGCCAGAGCGAGGCCGACGAGTTCACCGACCCAATCGCGGCCTACACGCCCACCATCGCGCCGGGAAGCGCGGCGTTCTACCGCGGCCCCATCGACGAGTGGTCGGGCGACTTCTTCTTCGGCACGCTCGCCGGGACCCACCTCCACCGAGTCCGAATCGGCGAGAACGACGAAGTGGTCGAGCAGGAGCGACTCCTCGACGGGAAGTACGGCCGACTCCGGACCGTCTTCACCGGGCCGGACGACCACCTCTACGTCACGACGAGCAACCGAGATGGCCGGGGGACGCCAGCGCCCCAAGACGACCGCGTGCTTCGGATTCAGCCGGCTTGAACCCTATTCACCGCGAATCGCGGTTAGGCTCAGTTCGAGGAGGAAGACGATTCCACACAGGGCCATCCCCGCGATGGTCAGCAGTTCCGGCAGTTTCACCCACGCCGGGAAGACGAACGCGGCGTAGGCCTCGGCCTGCTTGAGCGTACTCTGGAGGGTGCCGGTTCTGCGGTACCGACTTTTCAGTTCCGTGCCGGGGACCGTCTCGTGGTCCTCCTCGGGGAGCGAGAGTCGGTCGGCGGTGTAGGGCATCTGGACGCCCGAGTACGACCAGACGACTCGACCCTGCTCGTTGATTTCCAGCACGCGGTTGTTGAACGTGTCCACGATGAGAGTGTTCCCGTTTGGCAATCTGTCGGCGTCTCTGGGCCAGTGGAGGAGTCCCCGACCTCCGTACTGCCAGACCATTTCGTTGGTCGTGGCGTTCAATTCGACCACTCGGTCGTTGCCCGAGTCGGCGACCAGCACCGTCCCGTTCCGGAGTTTGTAGGGGTTGTGCTGTTCGTTCAGGATACTGTGATTGCCGGGTTCGCCCACGACGTTGGTGATGTTCTTGGTCTCGCGGTCAACTTCGATTACCACGTCGAAGTTCCGGACCGATAGCTGGAAGTTGCCGTTGTCCAACTTGTCGATGTCGTTCATGTGGGTCCAGTCGGTTTCGCCGCCGGGGTCGGGGTGGCCGCCGTACTCGTCGTAGAACTCGGTGCCCTGCGAGAGGTACTCCTCGGCCTGCCACTCCCAGACGATGCCGCCCGACTCGTTGACGACGAACGCCCGGTCGTTGCCCATGTCCACGATGGCGGTGTTGCCGTTGTCGAGGCGGTCCACGTCGTGGACCTCGTGGTGGGTGATGTACTCGTCGTGCCACGAGTACTCCCAGACGACCTCCTTGGTCTCGTAGTCGAGTTCGAGGACTTTGGCCTCGATACACTGGTCGGACTCGATGACGAGGTGTTCGGCGGGGCACTCGCCGGGCGGGAGTTTGGTCGTCACCGCGACCAGAAAGTTGCCGTCGTCCAACTGCTCGGCGTCGAAGACTCTAGAGTTGGGCGGGTCGTACTTCCAGACGACCTCGTTGTCCTCGTCCACTTCGAGGAGTTTGCCGTCCAATCCGTAGCTCTGGACGCTGACGAGGGTGTGGCCCTCGTAGGGACCCTCGGCAGACGAGGTGGCCGAGGCCCCCTGATTCGCGGCCAACCCCTGCGCGCCGAGGACCAACCCCAGCAGAAGTGCAACCCACGCGAGATACCGCATCCGCCGTCGTCGCTCCATACAGGTGACTGTCTCCTCGGCGAATTAAGGGTTGCTGGTCTGGGTCGGGCGACAGAAAAGCAAAGTACCATGACACCGTATGACATGATATGGGCGTTTGGGGCTGGATAGTGCTCTACGTGCTCCTGTTCTCCCTGCTCCAGTTGCTCATCTACCGGTACCTCCGGAGCGACGAGGACGCGCCGCTGTTCCGCTCGACGCCGCCGAATCGGGAGACGGCCGCCATCGAGGAGGTCCGGGACCTCGAAGACCGGCAACGGAGCGACGACCCCGCGGTCGTGGTGTGTCCGCGGTGCGGCACGGAGAACCAGACGGGGTACACCTACTGTCGGAGTTGCGTGAGTCCGATGACCGCGCGATAGCGGGGGATAGAAAGTTCACCAGCGACGGTCAGAGGCTGTACTTTAGCTCGTCTACCGGCTTCTCTATCACCTTGAAAACTTCTTTCGCCCGAAACACACGGTTCCGGCTTCGGCCGGTGATTTCTTCTAATACGCCATCGTCCTCCAAGCGACCAACCGCCTTATTCGCGGCCTGATAGCTCATGTCAAGTATTTCCTCAGCTTCGTTTACCGTGAGATACGGTTTTGTGAACACTTCTTCTGCGAGTTGCGATACGGAATTTGCTTCGTCTTGATATATGTCCCGGTACTCATCTCGAAGGTCAAGTAGTTCAGATGCTCTGCTGAACGCCTCTTGGGCCTGTCGAGAAATACCCTTGAGGAAGAAGATTAGCCACGCCTTCCACGCACCATCTCGGCTGACAGCCAACAACCGGTCGGTGTACTCCTCCCGGTTACGATTGAAATAGGAACTCGGGTACAGATATGGCTCTGGAAGCAACCCGCGTTCGCACATCATAAGCATGATTAGCAACCGTCCCATTCGCCCGTTTCCGTCCCGGAACGGGTGAACTGTCTCAAACTGATAGTGAACCAATCCGAGGTCCACTAGTGGATGATACGTGCCGCCAGTCTGGAGATACGTTTCCAAGTTCTGCATCGCATACGGTACTACGGACGGTGGTGGCGGCACGAACCGGGCATCTTCGCCCCGCCCACCGATATATACCTGTGTATCTCGAAAGTCACCGGGTTGCTTGTTTTCTCCCCGCACTCCGCTCATGAGCGTGTTGTGGAGAGTGCGGACGAGATTTAGGTCGATACCGTTTTCCATTTCTTTGATTCCCTGAAAGACGGCTTTGACGTAGTTATGGACCTCCAATAATTCATTTCGGTTTGGCCCATCAGGGTCGTTCCGTCCTGCTTCGTACTCGTAAACGTCCGACAATGTTACTCGCGTACCCTCGATTTCCGAAGAAATAACCGCCTCTTTGTAGATGAACGGACTGATGAGCATACTCGGATTTTCGACCCGTCTACCGATACCACTCAATTGTCCAACATTTGTCGTCGCTTCTGTGAAAACATCGAATAGTTCTCCTTCAATATCGATTGTCGGAGGGAGCGGAGCAGGCTTGAATGCCATTCTCCCATCCGAATTTACTAGCTCACCGGGAGTCGTAGCAGACTGAAACTGCTCTATATCCATACGTCAGGTATGATTCGCCTTCATATTAAACTGTTATGCGTATAGCTTGAATAACGCTGGCTATGGCTCTTCCTTATTCAACCGAATAGCAAATATGGTTTAATAAGTGCGCGTGAGAGCGCCAGTATTGAAGCAAACAGAAGTTCACTTCAACAAGAGTAGCGACAGTCCTTTCTGGATAGCACCCGACCCAACAGTCGAATGCCACGCGCCGTCGCCATCAACGTCGGAGCCAACACCAACGCGCCCGGCGTCCGCGGTCCGATTTACCCGGACGGGTCCTTCGAGTTCGTCCCCATCCCCGAGGAGGCCCAGACCAGCGAACCGGTCCCGACCTACGCCGACTTGGGCCTCGACACCGACCTGCCCGAGGACGCACTCGACTCGCCGGTCCACCTCGACCCCGAGTTCGCCGAGTACCCCGAGTGCGAGGCCTACACCTACGGCGACCCCCACGGCGTGAAAGCCCGACCTCTGCTCGACCTCCGCGAGGGCGACTACGCGCTGTTCTACGCCACGCTGACGACCCACAGCGAACCCGAGCGCGACTGGATTGCACCCGACTGGGGCGCGTACCTCGTCGGCCAGTTCCGACTGGCCCGCGACCCGGTGGCCGGCGACGAGTACCGCGATTTGCCCGCCGACGAGCGAGCGCGCTTCCGGAGTAATGCACATTGCAAGCGTGAGGAGTTCGACGCCGCCGTCCTCCTCCGGGGCGACGACGACGGGTCGGGCCTCTACGAGACGGCGGTGCCCCTGAGTTCGCCCGAACAGGGGTCCGAGGCCAACCGGGTCGTGACGGACCTGTCCAGCGACTCCGGTAAGGGGCCGTGGTGGCGACGGCCGATGAAGTTCGACGCGAGCGCGACGGAGGACGTTATGGAATTGGTGGAGAATTGATATTCTATCCTTAGGAAACGAAATTGTTTCTTTCGAGCCGAATCGGATGCGCTCGGCGAGACAACTGCCACGGGTGGTCCTCGTGAGCAAAGCGAACGAATGGCTCGGAAGACGCGGTTTGTCTTCCGGTGGATGAAGGGGCCGTCCGGTCGCGGGCTTCAGAGGACATCTTTACGTCCGATTCTGTGGTTCACGGTCACGTCGCACCGAAACCGAGCCACGAACGAAATTCCGGCCGAAACACCCACAAGGCACTTTAGCGCCGCCACGAACCACCTCCCATGGCGAAGTTCGCGGCCGTGGCGCTGGTCGCCTGTCTCGTCCTCGCCGGATGCGGCGGCCCGCTGGACGAGAGCGCCACGACCGACGCGGAGACGACTGCGAACGCGACCAGAGCGATTGCCGCGCCCGTCCCGGAGAACCCGACGACTGACGGCACCGAGCGCCGAGAGACCGAGGCCACGACTCGCTCGACCGGGACCGACGAGGCAGGCCCAGACGCGACCGGCGAAATCGAAGCCAGCAGTGGGACCGTCGGGGTCGAGTCTGCTGTTGGGACCGATGCCGTAGCCCGCGATGGGACCGCCGACACCGCGACTGCGAGTACAGCAGGACCAGCGACTGTCGGGAACGTGACTGCTGGAAACGCGACCGCCGGAAACACGACCGCCGGAAACGCGACCACGGCGAGGAGCTACGACCGGAACATGCCCTACGAGGTCCGCCTGTCGAACACCGGCACGGTCTCGCGCGACATCACGGTCGTCGTCTCGGCCGCGAACGACTCGGCCCCGGCGTTCGAGGCCTCGGTCCGCCTCGGGCCGAACGAGACCCGCGAGTTCGACTTCACCGTCGCGTTCGCCGGCGAGTACGAGGCCCGCGTGGCAGTCGAGGGCACCGTCACGACCCGAACGTGGGACGTGGACGGACGGGACCCGGCGCGGGCGCTCTCGGTTCACGTCTCGCCCGACGGTCGGGTGTACGTCGGCTTTCTGGACATCTGAACCGACCGTCTCACGGCCGCGAGTGACCAGACCGAAAAATCGAGAATCAGCGCGATTCAGCGACGCGAACGCGGCTTAGCGGTCGGCCTCGCCCATGATGGTGTCGAGACTGCCGAGCGTGGCCACGAGGTCCGGGATGAGTTCGCCTCGGGACATCTCGGGGAGGAGTTGCAGGTGCGAGAAGCACGGCGAGCGAATCTTGAATCGGCCGGGCTTGTCCGTGCCGTCCGACCGGATGTAGATGCCGAGTTCGCCCTTCGCGGCCTCGACAGCGGTGTAAATCTCCTCGTCGGCGTCGGGTTTGAGCGTCCGCGGGACGTTGGCCTGAATGTTGCGCTCGTCCTCGGGCCAGTCTTCGAGCAGGTCCACGCACTGGGAAATAATCTTCGCGGACTCCTCGACTTCCCGCATCCGGACGAGGAGGCGACTGTAGTTGTCGCCGTCGTCCTCGGTGACGACGTTCCAGTCGAGTTCGTCGTAGTAGCCGTAGGGGTCGTCGCGTCGGATGTCGTAGTCGATGCCCGACCCGCGGGCGACCGGACCGGTCGCGCCGTAGTTTTTGGCCACCTCGGGGTCGAGGACGCCCTTGCCCATGGTCCGAATCTGGATAATCTCGTTCGAGGTGATGAGGCGGTGGAACTCCTCGAGTCGCTCGGGCAGGTCGTCGAGGAACGACCGGACGTTGGCGAAGAACTGCTCGCGGGGTTCCGGGATGTCCCAGACCACGCCGCCGAGTCGGAAGTAGTTGAACATCAGGCGCTGGCCGGTGAGGTCTTCGAGAATCGACTGGACTTTCTCGCGCTCGATGATGCCGTACATGAACGTCGCGCTGAAGTCGCCCATGATGTCGAGCGCGTAGGTCGCCACCGCCAGCAGGTGGGCGAGAATCCGGGAGAGTTCGGCGCTCATCGTCCGGATAATCTGGGCGTACTCGGGTACTTCGATGTCGTTTAGCTCCTCGGCCGCACGAGCGTAGGCCCACTCGTTGAGCAGGCCGGCACCGCTCCAGTCCCACCGGTCGGGGTAGGGCATGATTTGGTGGCGGTAGGTGCCCTGCTGGGCCATCTGCTCCTCGCACCGGTGGATGTAGCCGATGTCGGGTTCGACGTCCGCGACCTGCTCGCCGTCCAGCACCGTTTCGAGGTGGAGGACGCCGTGGGTCGCCGGGTGGTTGGGACCGATGTTGAGGAGCATCGTGTCGGCCTCCTCGTTGTGGTGGTCCTCGGCGACGGGGTTCCTGTTTTCGGTGAAGGAGACGACCTGTGGCTGGTCCTGATTGTAGTCCTGCGAGAGGGGATGGCCCTGCCACGTCTCCGGGAGGAGGATGCGGCGGAGGTCGGGGTGGTCGTCGTACTCGATGCCCACGAGGTCGTAGGCCTCGCGTTCGTGCCAGTCCGCGGTGCGGTAGACCGGATTGCCGGACTCCGAGACCGGATTCTCCTTGTCGGTGGGGACGACGACGCTGACCTCTTGGGTCGGGTCGTCGTACTTCCGGAGGTGATAGATGGTCTCGTAGCGGTCGTCGTAGTCTTGTGCCGTCACGCACGAACAGTGGTCGAACCCGGCTTCGTTCCGGAGGCGGCCGAGGGCCTCCTGTACGTCGTCGGGGCGTACCACGAACGCCGGGGCGTTAACGTGGTCGTCTCGGTCGAGTGCGAGCGAACCGAGCAAGTCGGCGAGTTGGTCCTCGGTCGCTTCTACCTGCGGTCGTTCTAGTTCGGTCTGGGAACTCATGGATGAGATTGTATCCGTCGCTCGGCGTGCGACGATAGACGCCGTATTTACTGGTAGCTGGTAGGTTATCATCTTCTACAGAAAATACTTTTGCCATATATCTGTGGTTATTTAACCGTGGAATCGGTGGCATCGACTATGAAAGCGCTCGCCCTCCGACTCACCCCCAGCGAGGACGCGACCCATCCGATGCACGAGTTCGTCGCGGAGCGTCCGGAGTACGGCCCGACGCGACTCTTACAGTGGAATCCGCAAGACGACGGGACAACCGTCTTCCTCTTTCATGTGGACGGTCCCCGAGAGCCGTTCCTCTCGACGCTCGACGATGCGGAGACGACCGAAGTAGCGAATCCCTCGCCGGCGACCGCCACCGGTGGCTTCTACCTCTACGTGCAGGAGGAGTTAGAGGGGGCCGCGCTGGACCTCGTGAGCGCGTTCGCCGACGAGAACGTCGTCGTGATTCCGCCGATAGTCTACGACGTGGACGGAACCATCAAAATCACCATCGTCGGGGTGGCGGCCGCGGCCCAGCGCGCAATCGACCGGACGCCCGACAGCGTGGACGTGTCGGTCATGCACCTCTGGAGCGGAGCCAACAGAGCAATTCACCGCGGAAACGGGCTGACCGAGCGCCAGCGTGAAGTCGTCACCGCAGCGTTCGAAGCCGGATACTACGAGGAGCCGCGCGAGGCCACCATCGCGGACGTTGCCGACCGCCTCGACTGCGCGCTGAGTACCGTGGCCGAACACCTCCGGAAGGCCGAATCGACGCTCGTGTGCCGAGAAATCGGGTCACATATCGCGGGACCGAGCAGAGCGGAGCGTCCCGAGTAGTTCCCGACGGCGACCCGACCGGGCTTCGAGACAGTTAACCGAACCGCACAAATCAGGGTTCTTTTAATATAGGTATAATATAGTAAATATCGTAACACTGTAATGGTGGTGGTATATGGTTCGTAAAAAGAGGAGATGAAATAAAAATGGATTCGGACTCGGTCGTCTGCGGAGTATCTCACTACGGACTCACCATTTTCGAGCCAGAACGATGACCTCGGAGCAGTCACCGTCCAATTCGACAGCGAGGAGTTGTCTCGAAGCGTTGGACCGGCAGGGCGTCTCCTACGTCTTCGGGTCGCCCGGTTCCGAGGACGTTCACTACTGGCAGGCGTTCGGGAGCGACGCCGACGTGCCCGAGTACGTCCAGTGCCGCCACGAGCAGTTGGCGGTGGACATGGCTCGGGGCTACGCCCAGATAACCGGCGAGTCCCAAGCCGTCAAGCTTCACGGGTCGCTCGGCACCCTCAACGGCGCGCTGAGCATTTGGGGGGCGTACTACTCCGGCACGCCCCTGCTGGTGCTGTCGTCGTACATCTCGGACCACACCTCGGGCAGGGGCCTGTACAAACTCGACTTCCGGCACCCGACCGGCCAGAGCGACGTCGCCGGGTCGTTCACCAAGTGGTCGATTTCGGCCGACAGCCCCAGCCAAGTTCCCGAATACGCCCAGCGCGGCATCCGGGTCGCCGAGGCCCCGCCCGAGGGACCGGTGTTCGTCAACATGCCCAACTCCCTGCTGGACGCCCCGCTGGACGACGGTGAGGCAGGACGAGGCCGAAAGACCGCGCCCGCACCCTCGACGCCGAGCAACGAAGTGACCGCCGAAATCGCCGAGAAACTCCAAACGGCCGAGAACCCCATCGCGGTCGTCTCGGACCTCGGCGCTGGCCCGGAGGGACCGGCGGCCCTCCTCGACGTGGCGGAATCGCTCGAATTACCCGTCTACGAGGCCCCGAAGGTCAGACACGCCTTCCCGATGGACCACCCGCTCTATCAGGGCAACACCGCCTACGGCGTCCGGGACCAGACCCCGCCGTACCTCGCCGAGGAGATAGATTTGGTGTTCGTCGTCGGGTCCTCGAAGCCGTGGTATCCGCCGGGGAAGGCCGCGCCGGACGCCGACATCATTTTCCTCGGGACGAACGCGCTGAACCCCCGGCGCGCCCACTGGAACTACCCCGCCGACATCGTGGCCGAGGGCGACCCCGCAACCACGCTGTCCGAACTCGCCGCGGTGTTCGACGGAACCGAATCGTCGGGGCCGGGAGCGTCCGCGTCGTCCGGGACCGACTGGCGCGCCAAACACGAGACGTGGGACGAACTCTGGACCGCCCGAATCGAGGACGCGCCCGCCGACGAGGTGGACCCCTTCCGGTTCACGAGCCATCTCGACGACTACCTGCCCGACGACGCAATCGTGGTTAACGAGACCGTGGACCACGGCAGTTGCGTCACGAACGTCCTCCGGGACGGCGACGACCGGCGATTCGTCTCGGCCGAGCGAATGACCGCGGGCGGACTCGGCACCGGCCTCGGTCTCGCACTCGGCGCGAAACTGGCACTGCCCGACCGGATGGCGGTGACGCTTCTGGGCGACGGTGCCTTCCACTACAACCCGGTGCAGGCCGCCTACGGTGCGGTGCAGGAACACGACCTGCCCCTGTTGACTGTGCTGTACGACAACAGCGGCTACGAGGCCATGCGGGCCGCCTACGAGGCGACCTACCCCTACGACTCGAAGACCCCCGAGAAGTACGGCGGGCCGATAGACCCGACCCCCGAGTACACCGAGCAGGTCGATGCGTGGGGGATGCACGCCGAGCGCGTCACCCACCCCTCGGAGGCCGAGGACGCCATCCGGACCTGCGTCGAGACGGTTCGAGACGGCACGTCGGCCTTACTGCACGTAGAGCTACCCCAAACCATCGACTCCCACCCCTACGAGAGCAGTTGAACACCTACGATGACAGTCGAAATCCCACCGCAACACGAGGCATCGCTCGCTAACTCCGACCTCCGACCCGACGAGGGCTGGAACGTCCTCTACGTCGACGGCGAGTGGGTTCGCCCGGACCACGACCGGACGCTCTCGGTTCGGGACCCCTCGACCGGCGACGAACTGACGACGGTTCCCGCGGGGACCGAGGCCGACACCGACCGAGCCTTCGAGTCTGCTGACGAGGCCCAGTCGGAGTGGGCCGACGCCACGCCCGCCGAACGGGCCGGGGTCCTCCGCGAGGTGGCCTCCCTGCTGGAGGAACACGAGGACGAACTGGTGCGCCTCCTCGGTCTCGAAGCCGGTGGCTGTCGGGCCAAGTCGGCCATCGAGTGCGGTATCACCCAAGAACTGGTGTCGCTCACGTCGAGCCTTCCCTACCGGGTCAACGGCGAGCAGTCCGGGTCGCCGATTCCCGGCAAGCAGAACAACGTCCTCAGAGAGCCGGTCGGCGTCGTCGGCGTCATCACGCCGTGGAACTACCCCCTGAATCTGGCGCTTCGGGCGATTGCGCCGGCGCTCGCGCTGGGCAACGCCGTCGTCCTGAAGCCCGACGAGAAAACCCCCGTCGTCGGCGGCCTCGCGCTGGCGCGACTGTTCGAGGAGGCCGGACTGCCGGACGGCCTGTTCAACGTCGTGCCGGGCCGGGGCGAGGAGGTCGGCGACCACCTGTCGAGCCACGAGGACGCGTCGGTGGTGTCGTTCACCGGTTCGACCGAGGTCGGCTACACCATCGCCGAGAACGCCGCGGAGAACCTGACGCCGCCCCTGCTGGAACTCGGCGGGAACTGCCCCCACGTCGTGCTGGAGGACGCCGACGTGGACCGCGCAATCGACGCCGGCGTCTTCGGGTCGTTCATCCATCAGGGACAGGGTTGCATCTCCATAAACCGCCATCTGGTTCACGAAAGCCTGTACGACGAGTACGTCGAGCGACTGGCCGAGCGCGCAGAGGCCCTTCCCATCGGCGACCCCCTCGACCCCGAGACCGTCATCGGTCCCATCATCGACGACGGCCAGCGCGACCGCATCGTCTCGCTGGTCGAGGAGTCCCGCGAGGAGGGCGCAGTCGTCCGCGCCGGTGGCGACCACGACGGTCGATTCGTGGAACCGACCGTCCTCTCGGGCGTGGACAACAACATGCCCATCGCCGACTGCGAACACTTCGGTCCCATCGCGCCGGTCATTCCCTTCGAGACCGACGAGGAGGCCGTCCGTCTCGCCAACGACACCGAGTACGGACTGGCGGCGTCGGTCCACTCCGAGAGCGAGCGCCGGGCGTGGGAGGTCGCCGACGAAATCGACGCGGGCATGATTCACCTCAACGACCAACCGGTCAACGACGACCCCCACACCCCCTTCGGCGGCGTCAAGTCGTCCGGTCTCGGCCGGTACAACGACCAGTGGATGATTTCGGAACTGACCGAGACCAAGTGGGTGTCGGTCCAGCAGTCGTCCCGCGAGTACCCCTTCTGAACGAAACCAGCCAATCAGACCCATCCAACCATGATAGACGTACACTGCCACTACTTCGGCGAGGAACTGCTCGAAGCAATCGACGACGTGCTGGTCTCGGAGGTCGGTCCCGAGGCCAGCATCGAACAGTTCTACGAGTCGGACGACCTCGGCCTCTCGACGGAGGGCGCGGACGCCAGAGTCGAGAAGATGGACGACTGGGGCCTCGACGCCAGCGTCCTCTCGTTCCCCGCGCCCGACGCCTTCATCGACGAGGAGTACCTGTCGAAACCCGCGGTCTTCACGCAGGTCTCGAAAACCATCAACGACCATCTCGCAGACGCCAGCGAGCGCCACCCCGACCGCTTGTATGGGTTCGCCAGCATCCCGCTGGTCGCGCCCGAGGCGGCCGCCGACGAGTTGGACCGGGCGATGGACGACCTCGGTCTGCAAGGGGTCGCCCTCGACTCGAACGTCTTCGGCAAGCCCCTCTCGGACCCCGAGTTCCGGCCATTTTTCGAGCGGGCCGACGAGCGCGGCGCGACGATATTCGTCCACCCGAACAACCCGGCCGGGGCCGACCGGATGGAAGACTACTACGGCGAGAGCATGATTGGGTTCCCCTTCGACACGACGCTGATGGCGTCGAAGCTCATCTTCTCCGGATTCATGGACGAGTATCCGAATCTGGACGTCGTGCTGTCGCACCTCGGGGGCGCGCTTCCCTACCTCCAGCGCCGACTGGAGTTCCTCTACGACCCCGAGGACCCCGAGTTCGGCGAGTTGGAGAAGCACCCGCCGGAGTATCTGGGCGACTTCTGGTACGACACGGCGATGACCTACCCCGAGGCGATGGAGTTGGCGCTCGGTCAGGTCGGCGACCGACTCCTGTTCGGGTCCGACTACCCCTTCGGCCCGGAGAACGCGGTGGCCACGACCGACGAACAGGTCCGGTCGCTCGACGTGGGCGAGGACCGGCGTGAGAAGATTTTCGAGCGGAACGCGACCGCCCTGCTGGACGGGATGCCATGAGCGCCGACGAGACCCTGCTGACGGAAGTCGCCCGAGGAGACACCGGGTCGGAGATTCGCAAGATGTTCGCGCTCGCCGAATCCTACGAGGGCGACCTGACCCGGTTGGAGGTCGGCGAACCCGACTTCGACACGCCCGAGTTCGTCACCGACTCCGCGGCCGAGTCTGCGCGGGACGGCGCGACTCACTACACGCCGATGGCGGGCATCCCGCCGCTCAGGGAGGGCATCGCCGAGAAGATGCGCCGGGAGAACGCGGTCGAAGTCGAGGCCGAGGACATCGTTGTCACCAACGGCGGGACCGAAGCCCTCCTGCTGGCTCTGCAAGCGGTCGTCGGCGACGGCCAGCAGGTCGTCATCCCGACCCCCGCGTGGCCGACCTACACGATTCAGACGAATCTGGTCGGCGGGGAGGCGATTACGGTACCGATGGACCCCGACGAGCGATTCGCGCTCGACGCCGACCGAGTGTGTGCAGAGATTACCGACGAGACGGCCGCGGTCCTGCTGTGTTCGCCCTCGAACCCGACCGGGACGATTTACGAACCGGACGCGGTTCGGCAGGTCGCGGAGACGGCCCACGCCCACGACGCCGTGGTCATCGCCGACGAGGTGTACGAGCGCCTGACTTTCCAAGGGTCCCGCGAGGGCATCGCCGGGATGGTCGAGCATCCCGAGTCGGTCGTCACCATCAACTCCTTCTCGAAGGGGTACGCGATGACGGGGTGGCGAATCGGGTGGCTTGCCAGCGAGTCGACGATCAGCGAGGGCGCGCGGCGACTCCACGCCGGGACGACCCTCTCGCCGTCGAGCGTGGCACAGCAGGCCGGACTGGCGGCGCTGGAGGGACCGCAGGACCAGTTCGAGGAGATGATAGAGACCTACCAGTCGCGGTGCAACCACGTCGCCGACAGGCTTTCCGAACTGCCGGGCATCGAGGCCGAGCGACCTGACGGGTCGTTCTACCTGTTCGTGGACATCCGAGGACTCGGCGTCGATTCGGCGACGGCGGCCGAGGAGCTACTCACCGAACACGGCGTGGCCACGGTACCCGGAATCGGGTTCGGGTCCTCGGGCGAGGGCCACCTCCGGGTGAGTTGCGCGGCGTCTCGGGACGACCTCGACGCTGGCGTGGCGAAAATAGAAGACTACGTTAACTCGCTCTAAGGCGCGGTAATCTCGTTTTGCAGGCGTCCGAGGGTGTCGGAGACGACCTCGATTTCGTCGCCGACCGTCATCTCGTCGATGCCGTCTGCGGTGCCGGTCAGAATCACGTCGCCGGGTTGGAGCGTGAAGTACTCGGAGAGTTCCGCGACGATTTCGTGGCCCGAGAACACGCGGTCGGCCACGGCGAGTTCTTGGACCGTCTCGCCGTTGAGTCGGGCGCGGACGACTTCGGATTCGAGGTCGATGTCGTCGGGCGAGACCACGGCGGGACCGACCGGCGTGAACGTGTCGAAGCACTTCGAGCGGAACCACGGGTAGGAGTTCGACACGTCGGACATCTGGAGGTCGTGGGCGGTCACGTCGTTACCGAGCGTGTAGCCGAAGACGTGGTTTTCGGCCTCGTCGGGCGTGACGTTCCGGGTCTCGTCGCCGATGATAAGGGCGAGTTCGGCCTCGTACTGGAGGGTATCGACGCCCTCGTGGGAGACCACCGGGTCGTTCGGCCCGGCGAGACTCGACACCGACTTGGGGAAAAACAGCGGTTCGTCGGGAATCTCGTGGCCGACCTCCTCGGCGTGGCCGCGGTGGTTGAGACCGACGCCGAGGACGTGCGAAGGTCGGTCGAGGGGGCACCGGAGTTCGACTTCCTCGCGGTCGTAGGTCTCGCCGGTGGCCTCGAAGGAGTCCCAGCCTTCGCCGCCAGCGAGGGCGTCGTCCACGGCGATTGCGGTCGAATCGAGTTCGCGGACAGCGTCGTCGGTCAGTCGGCCGAGTCGGGAGCGAGACGAGTCTTGCGTCCGAAATCTGACTACCTTCATGACCGAAGATTTACGTATGCGTTTATTAAAAATTTCTATACAAATTTTTAGTGTATTAAAACGCGGGGTGAATCGGGACGGGAAGTGAGACCGTCTCAGCGTTTCTCGATGCCGAGATACACGTCGTTGGCGGGTTGGAGCGTCATCGACCCTTGCAGGTCGAGGTCGTCGGTCTCCAGCGTGAACTCGCATCGGTCGAGGAAGGTCGCCAGCAGGAGTTTGGCCTCGACCTTGGCGAAACTGTGGCCGATGCACCGGCGCGACCCGCCGCCGAAGGGGAAGTAGGCGTAGCGAGGACGGTCCTCCTCGGCCTCGCCGCCCCAGCGGTCGATGTCGAACTCCCACGGGTCGTCGTAGAATCGGTCGTCGTGGTGGACGACCCACTGGGGGAACATCGCCGTCGCGCCCTCGGGGAGTTGGTACCCGCCGACGCGGAGGTCGTCGCGCAGACTCCGCAGAACGACCGGCGAGGGCGGGTAGAGTCGCATCGTCTCCTTGACGGCGCGCTCGACTTTATCGAACGCCGACACGTCTTCGAGCGTCGGTTGGCCGCCGCTCAGGATGGACTCGGCCTCGTCACGAACGCTGTCTTGGAGTTCGGGGCGGTCGGCGAGCGCGTACAACCCGAACGTGAGGAGGGCCGTGGTGGTCTCGTGGCCGCCGAGAATCATCGTGACCACCTCGTCCCGAATCTGCTTGTCCGAGAGGTCCCGGTCGCTCTTGGCCCCGGCGTCCATCACCATCGAGAGCATGCTGTTGTCGTCGGTGCCACGCTCGCGGTGGGTCTCGATTCGCTCGTAGACGAGTTCGTTCAGACGCGACAGCGACGACTTGTACTCGCGGTTGTCCCGCGTCGGCACCCACTCGGGGACGAGTTGGTTCTGCGGGAGATACCGGTCGTAGAGGTTCTCGATGTCGCCCCGGAGGTCCACGCCGTGTTCTTCGAGGTCGATGCCGAGAACGATGTCGGTGATGATGCGCAGGGTGAGACTTCCGAGTTCGCCGTGAATCTCGTGGGCGGACCCGTCGTCCCACCGCCGGATGTGGTCGTCGGCGTACTCGGTGATGATGCCGATGTACTCCGCCATGCGCTCGCGGAAGAACAGCGGTTGAAGCATCTGGCGCTGAGTCTGCCAGTCTTCTCCCTCGTTGGTGAGCAGTCCCCGACCGAAGACGCCTTCGAGCAGGTCTTGGAAGAAGTCTGGCTTGCCCAACTTGTCCTCGCGGCGCACGAGGACCGTCTCGACGAGTTCGGGGTCCGAGACCAGCACCATCTCGTTGCCGCCGACCGTAAACGAAACCACGTCGCCGTACTCGTCGGCGCAGTCCTCGTAGAACGAGAGCGGACTGGAGAAGTACTTGTGGGTACTCCCCAACAGCGGCAGTCCGCTCGGTCCCGGCGGCACGTTTTCGCTCGACATGCTCAGAACAGCTCTGAGTCGTCGGGAAGCACGTCGATTTGCTGGAGGAGGCCGAAGGTGTTCAACTGGACCCACGACTCCTGTAGTTCGCCGTCCTCGACCCGGCCGATGTCCATGCCCGCGATTTCGATTTCGTTGCCGGTCGGGTCGATGCCCAGAAGCGGCCCCTCGTGGGTGCCCCGGACGGTGTACCGGATGAGGGTGAGGTCGCCGTCGACCATGGTCTCGTGGATGTCTACCGTCAGGTCGGGGAAGCCAGCGCGGAACACTTCCACGACCTGCTTGTAGCCTTCCGGCCCCTCGACGCCCTCCATCCCGACCGGGTTGTGTTCCTCGTAGTCGTCGGCGAGGAGTTCGTCGGCGACTTCGAGGTTGCCTTCCTGATACGCTTCGAC
The DNA here is from genome assembly GCF_029338375.1 of Halorussus lipolyticus. Lineage (NCBI taxonomy): Archaea > Methanobacteriati > Methanobacteriota > Halobacteria > Halobacteriales > Haladaptataceae > Halorussus > Halorussus lipolyticus. Next base: position 2,008,083 of record NZ_CP119804.1, read on the forward strand.
GTGGAGACGGTGAACGAGTTCGGCTTTGGAATCCATACCTGAGAGGATAAAATCAAGTCACTTAAGTTCTGCTATTTCTAGTATAAATTCTATCTGTAATATCTAGAAACAAAATAGAATAGACGTGTTATTCTGTCTTTAAACTGCATATTTATTTTTCTAAGCAATATTTCTATCCCCTCATCCGCAGAGATAACAAAACAATAAAGTGACAAAAGTGAGTTTCTGGCGGTACGCAAATGAACAAAACGGTGACAGACGACGAGTTCGACCACGCCACGACCGAAGTCAACGGCATCGAGATGCACTACGCCGAAGCGGGGTCGGGACCGCTGGTCGTCCTCCTCCACGGATTCCCGGAGTTCTGGTACGCGTGGGCCGAACACATGGAGATGCTGGCCGACGAGGACTACCGCGTCGTCGCGCCCGACCTGCGGGGCTACAACCGGACCGACCGGCCCGAGGGCATCTCGTCGTACACCCTGCCGACGCTGGCCGACGACGTGATAGAACTAATCGAGTCCTTCGACGACGACGAGGAGGTAATTCTGGTCGGCCACGACTGGGGCGGCATCGTGGCGTGGCGGGTGGCCTCGGAGCGACCGGACCTCGTCTCGGACCTCGTGACCGTCAACGGCCCGCATCCCGCCATCTCACTCCGAGAGCTTCAGAAGCCCTCGAATCTGCCGACCGCGTGGTACTTCTTCTTCTACCAACTGCCGGCGGTCCCCGAACTGCTGATGAAGGCGGGCGACTTCTCGCTCATGGAGTCGGCCTTCCGGTCGGACACCACGACCGACGACGCCTTCTCCGAGGCCGAAATCGACCGCTACAAGGAGATGATGGCCGACCCCGGCCTGTTCTCCGCCGCCATCAACTACGACCGAGGACTGTTCCGGGTCCTCCTCAGCGAGAAGTTCGGGTCGCTGATTCCCGGCATGGACGACGACCCCATCGTGACCGACATGCACATCGAGGTCCCGTCGCTGGTGCTGTGGGGCCTCCAAGACAGTTACTACCACCCGGAGATGCTCGACGGGTTGGACGAGTGGGTCGAGGAGTTGACCATCGAGACGTATCCGGACGCGAGCCATTGGCTTCCCGCCGAGTACCCCGAAGAAGTCGTGGACCAAATCACCGGGTTCGTGGACGAGTAGCCCGAAGATTCACAGCAGGTGATTCTCGGTCGTATCCCTGAGTTCGTCCAAGTAGTGGCCGTAGGGGGTGCCGCCGGTCCCCTCGAACTCGTCCAAGTCGCCCGCCAGAAACGTCTTGACGATTTCGGTGTGGCGCTCGCGGAACCGCAGGAGTTGGGTGAGACAGTCGTTGTACGCCGTCGTGAGGTCGTCGTCGCCGAGCGACGAGACGTAGCTTCGAACGTCGGGGCGGGCGTCGATGGCGTCGATGAACTCGGCGTGTTTCGGCGGGATGTCGTCGCGCAGGTCCCGGACGTGGTTCAGGAGCGGGTTGTCGTCGTGGTCGATGCCCAGAAGCGAGTCCAGCGCCGCGAACAGCGCAGTCTGGGCACCGGACGCTCCTCGGTACGATTGGGGACCGTCGAGTTCGCTCACGCCCTCGTAGGTGACCCCCTCGAAGGGCCGGAGGTACTGGCGGAAGGTGCTGTTGAACACCGCCGGTTCGTTCTGTTCGGGCATCCGGTCGAGGTGCCCGACGATTTCGGCGAGCGACGACTCGATGTCCCCGAGGCGGCGCTCGATGACCGCCCGGTCGTCGTCGCGGAGCGCCGGGAGGAGGTCTGTGACGGCGGAGACGGCGGGACCCGCGGAGTCCTCGATGGCGACGTGGATGGCGATGAACCAGCGTTCGTCGCGCATCGAGGTGAACTGCAGGAGCGTGTCGAGGTTGTCGGGACTGGGGCCGCGCGACCCGTCGCGGAGCGTCCAGTTGTGCAGGACGTAGGCGTCGTAGGACAGCATCGGCGACCGGTCGAGGCGACTCGCCGACTCGTAGAGTGGCACCGCGACCCCCGCCGGGAGCGAATCGGCGTTCTCGTCGCCGACTCGGTGGACGTACGCACTCGCCAGAAAGCCGGTGACTGCGTAGAGTCGGAGCAGTTCACGACGCGAACAGTCTTCGATGGCCCCGGCACTCGGCGGGTCGAGCGCCCGGACCGACGACCGAAGGTCTCCTCGTCGGAGGTACTCCGGGAGGTCGGTCGCCAGTTCGTCTACTCGGCGGAACGACGGCGGTGCGTCGGACGGGAACGAATCCAGCGGGGCGACCTCCGGAAGGAACCCCCGTTTCGACCCGAACTCGCTCGCGTCGAACTCCTGTGACGGAGACGGTACATTCATATTTCTGACAAAGCAGGCGTGTGACTAAAAACTTCTGTCGTATCAGGCATGAAATTTATATGTGAGAGCGAAGCGCGACGTCGATACCGCGCGTCGGACCTCGCTCGAACACCGGACTACCGAACCGAAACGACACCGCGTCGGCGACTGGCGAGAGCGTCAGCGCTCCTCGACGCTCATCATCACTTCGTCCTTCGGGTGGGCAGTGAAGGTGACGGCGAACTCCATCGGGTCGTCGTCTTCCAGCGACACCGAGACGCGGTTGGCGATGGTGGCGACGATGAGTTTCATCTCCAGTAGCGCGAAGTTCTGGGCGATGCAGGCCCGCGGCCCGCCGCCGAACGGGAAGTAAGCGTACTCGGGCAGTTCCTCCTCGAACTCCTCGGTCCAGCGTTCCGGCCGGAACTCGTCGGGGTTGTCGTAGAATCGCTCGTCGCGGTGGATGACCCACTGGGGGAGCATGACCACGCTATCGTCGGGGACCTCGAACCCGTCGAACAGCACGTCGTTTTCGGCCCGCCGGGTGATGACGTAGGCCGGCGAGAAGTACCGCATCGACTCCTTGATGACTTTGCTGGTGTAAGTCAGGTCGTCCAAGTCGTCGGCGGTCGGCCGGTCGTCACCCAGCACCTCGTCGAGTTCGTCGTGGAGTTTCTTCTCGACGCGGGGATTCCGGGCGAGGAGGTACCACGTGAACGTCAGCGCCACTGCGGTCGTGTCGTGGCCCTTCATCAGCATCCCGGCGATGTTGTCCCGAATCTCCTTGTCGGTCAGCGCGTCGTCGCTCCGCTCGGACGCCTTCATCAGCATCGCCATCAGGTCGTCGCCCGACCCGGCGGTATCGCCGCGTTCGTCTATCATCTCCTCGATTTGCTCGTGGAGTTCGGTCGTGGTCCGCTTGAATTTCCGGTTGGCGTGGGTCGGGACCCACTCGGGAAGGTAGGCGTTGATGCTGGTGAAGTCGGACTTCTCGACCATCGCGCTCGCCGTCTCCTCGGCGACGCTCTCGCGGCCTCGGGTGTCCATGTCGAACAGCGCCTTGGTCAGCACGTCCATCGCCAGCGTCTTCATCTCCTCCTGCATGTCGAAGGGTTCGTCCCACTTCGAGATGCGCTCGTCGGCGTACTCCGAGATGTCGTCGGCGAACGGGAGGAGACGGTTCCGGTAGAACGCGGGTTGCATAATCTGGCGCTGGCGCTTCCACTCGGCACCCTCGCTGACCGACAGCGAGTCCTCCTCGATTTCGCCGAAGATTTCCTGTCCGAACTTGGTCCGGCCGAAGTCGTCGCGGCCGTCCACGAGGACTCGCTGAATGTGGTCCGGGTGCGTCAGCAGATACATCTCGTCGCCGAGGAAGGAGAACTGAATCACGTCCTCGTCGTACTGGTCGCTCCACTCCTCCAGCGAGTCGAGGAGGCCGCCCGCTAACTGGTGGGTGTTGCCGAGGAAGGGGAGTCCGCTCGGTCCGGGTACGTCGGTGTTTGGTGAATCAGACATGTTTCACTAATCCGTTGATACGTTATTTTATGTACTAATTACGGTAATAAAATTTGCGGAAGGTAGAGAACCGAATTGGCTCTAAACTCAACCTATACGGATTCTCGCCCCAAGTATCAATAATTCAATTTCTGAAATAAATATAAAGGCCATATTCAGTACCCAAATATAGCGCATTATTTTAAATACTATTGCATCAAAAATAATAAACCAATGTCACGGTACTATTTGAGGCGTAACATGAGTTCGCCGACAGCTAACACTAGTTCTCACAGCAACGGGTTGTTGCACAGCGTGATGAACTCGCTGGTCACACCCTACTGGCCGTTCAACATCCTCGAAATCGGGTACCTCACCCTCGGGATGGCGCTCGCCGGCGCTACCTACGAGTGGGACTGGTACCTCTGGGGTGTCGGCACGGCGTTCATCTGGATTTGGAGCGCCGCCTCGAACAACATGGACCTCGCCGCGAGCAAACTCACCGTAGACGTAGACTCGCGGGTCCAGTACGTCGTCGGCGGGTTGATGTTCGTCCTCTACGCCGCCGTCGGCGTCTACCTCGCCACGCTGACCTCGATGCTGTTCCTCGGACTCGTCGTCCTCGCGGCGTTCGGGTCGCTAGCGTACAATCTGGAGTGGTTCGGCGGCATCCTCCACGACCGAGAGTACAAGACCGGCATCGGGAATCTGGGATTCACCGCGGCGTGGGTCCCGACGTTCATCGGCTACTTCCTCGTGGCCCAGACCGTGAATCTGGACCTTCTCGGTGCCGCGCTGTTCGCCGCCGGGCCGATGTTCGTCTGTAGCGCCATCCACTACCTCGAAAGCGACCTGAAGGAACTGAAATACGAGGACTTCGGCATCGAACACGAACGCGACGTGGAACCGGACTTCGAACGACTGCAACGACGAGCGGCGGTCCAGCCAAACCTCAACATCATCGGGATGTGTGCGATGGCCGTCGGTCTCGTCATCATCTTCGTCATCTAAAACAATGAGTAGCGAAACACCGCCCGGACCGGACGGCGTGCCCGTCCTCGGCAACGCCATCGAGAGCATCCGGTCCCCGATGGAATTCCGCAAAGAGTGCATCCAGAGCTTCGACGACGGCATCGTCAGCATCAACCTCGCCGGCACCACGATGTACATGCTCACCGACCCCGACTACATCGAGCAGGTCCTCGTCACCGGCGACGAACACTTCATCAAACCGGCCGAGATGCGCGACCAGTTGGTCGGCGTGTTCGGCCAAGGCCTCCTGCTGAGCGAAAACGAGTTCTGGCGCGAACAGCGAAACACCATCAACCCCGCCTTCTACCCCGAGAAGATTCAGTCGTACACCGACACGATGTCGGAATTCACCCAACGACTCATCGACGGGTGGGACGACCAAGAGACGTTCAACATTCGGTGGGAGATGGACCGCCTCGCGCTCCAAATCGTGATGAAGACGCTGTTCGGCGTAGACTTCTACGGCAACGAGGCCGACATCCTCACGCCCATCAAGCAAATCAACAAGCGATACACGCCCTCGAACATCTCGTCGCACCTCCCGGCGTGGGCACCCACCGGACCCAACCGGGCCTACCAAGAGGGCAAGGCCGCACTCGCCAAACAGGTCGAGCAACTGATTCAGGACCACCGCGCGCTCGACGACCGACCCGACAACCTGCTGACGACGCTCATCGAGGCCACCGACGACGAGGACCACCAGATGACGCCGGAGGTCCTGCGCGACGAAATCACGACGGTCGCACTCGGTGCCAGCGGCCCGGTCGGCCTCGCACTGACCTACACGTGGTACCTGCTGTCCCAAGACGACGTGGCCAGTCGAAAGCTTCTGGACGAGGCCGAGGAGGTCCTCGGCGGCGACCCCGCCACGCTGGAGGACATGTCGGAGTTGACCTACACCGAGAAGGTCATCAACGAGTCGCTCCGACTCTATCCGCCGGTCTGGAGCGTCCTCCGAGAACCCGAAATCGACGTGGAAATCGGCGACTACGACGTTCCCGAGGGGACTCCTCTGAGCATGACGCCGTGGGCCATCCACCGCAACGACGACTACTTCGAGGCCCCCGACGAGTTCCGCCCGGAACGCTGGGACGGTGGCCTCGAGGAGGAACTGCCCGACTACGCCTACATCCCGTTCGGGGCCGGTCCGCGCACCTGCATCGGCAAGCGGTTCGCCCTCACCGAGATGACGCTGGCCATCCCGACCATCTTCCAGCAGTACGAAATCGACTACGTGCCCGACGACCCGATGGAGTTCTCCGTCGCGCACATCCTCGAACCTGCTGGTGACGTGGAGATGACGGTTCGGAAGCGAGAATAGTAGTCTGGCGAGCGATTTTAGATTTTTCTCGGGAGGCATACGGTTTCGACTGTGGCGGCGTTCGGTGGGTTCGCGTATCGACGCCAGTTAGTAACCTCTGTAATTTCTATAGAATCAAAATTAGTCCTTAGAGAATTGTTTTTAATTCCGAGGCGGGCTTTCGCCGGTACCCGAGAGGAGCCGGAAATTTTGGAGAAGGGCTGTAGAGTGCGCCGGGCGGGAATTGAACCCGCGCTATGAGCTTGGGAAGCTCATGTCCTACCACTAGACCACCGGCGCATTTCGCTCGCTTCGTTCGCTTATGCGCCGAGGCTCGAAAACGCTTCGCGTTTTCTCACCACCGGAACACGTCGCTTCACTCGTGTTCCGAGCCTTGCCTCGCTCCGCTCGGCAAGACACCGGCGCTCGATTGCGTTTTTCGTTTCTCCCTGCCCGCACTTCAACGTAGCGCTTCAGGCCACCCCTTCGACCCGCGCAGGCCTGCCCATTCGTCCAGAAATCCCGGCCTGACACACGACTTTTTGTCGCCTCGCTTCGTAGAGGTACCCATGATAGACCTCCGATTCTCCGAGGAGGAACTCGAAGCGCGACGGGACCACATCGTGCAGTTCATCCGGGAAACCGCCGAGTCGGCGGGAACCGACCGGGCGGTCCTCGGTCTCTCGGGTGGCATCGACAGCACGCTCACGGCCTATCTCGCAGTCGAGGCCCTCGGCAAAGAGAACCTCCACGGCCTCGTCATGCCGGGCGCGGTCAGCGACGACGAGAACATGAGCGACGCCGAGTGGGTCGCCCAAGAGTTGGGAATCCCCTACGACCTGTTCGAGATAAACCCCATCGTGAACAAGTTCCTCGACACCTATCCCGAGGCCGAGGACGACCAGTTAGCGGTCGGGAACGCCAGAGCGCGGACCCGAGCGGTCCTGAACTACCTCGTCGCCAACCACGAGAACGCGCTCGTGTTGGGCACCGGCAACCGGAGCGAGGCGCTGGTCGGCTACTACACCAAGTACGGCGACGGTGCGGTCGATTGCCACCCCATCGGCAACCTCTACAAACAGCAGGTTCGCCAACTGGCCGGACACGTCGGCGTCCCCGAGGAGTTAGTCGAAAAGCCCCCGACCGCCGGACTCTGGGCGGGCCAGACGGACGAGGAGGAACTGGGAATCGACTACGACACGCTCGACGCCGTCCTCGCGCTTCACGTCGATGGCCCGCTGTCGGTGACAGCGACCGCCCGCGAGATTGAGGAGACGACCGAAGAACAGGTAGAGCGCGTCAGCCAGATGTACGAGCGGAGCGAACACAAGCGCCGCGTGCCGCCGGCACCCGAACCGCTGGAGTAGCGAGGTCCGTTTAGTTCGACTCGTTGGCGACGATTTGAACGCTGTCGCCCTTCTGCAGGACGTATTCACCGGGCGTCACCGATTCGCCGTTGACTTCCACGATGGCGGTCTCTCCGGGGTCGTCGCCGTAGGTCGTCCCGTCGTATGCGACGGTGCCGTTGGTCACGTCAATGCCGAGCGTCTGCATCGCGTAGGCCAGCGTGACCCGTTCGGCGTGGACGTGCCACCGCTCGCCCTCACCGTTCTCGAAGTGGAAGGCGTCGGCCTGCAGTTGGAACCGCTGGCGGCCGAAGTCGAGTTCCTGCCCGCCGATGGTGGCGTCGATAGTCCCGTGGTAGTGGACTGCGCCGACGTTCCGGGGTTGGGTCAGACTCGCGGTGTTCGGGTCGCTGGCCCCGCCGCCGCCCGACGAGAACAGGACGTAGGCCAGCAGGCCCGCAAGCAAGAGACCGCCGAGGACCGCGCCGTACACCGCGGCGGTCGGCGCACCGTCGTCGTCGGGGTCCAGTTCGGCCACCCGGCGCTGTTCTATCGGCCCGAGTTCGTCCGGGTGTTCGTCCCGGAGGTGGCGCAGGTAGTCCTCCTCGTCTGCAAACGACGCTCCGCAGTGGTCGCACTCCCCCGTTCCCATGCGGTCGGCTACGCGCCGGAGCCATTCAGTCTTTGCGCCGAGTCGAAGCGACTCGCCGACCGGAGTATATTTCGGGCGCGCCGTCCGGGGGTTTATCACTATTCGCGCCGTAGCGTGCGGTGAATGGGTTCGACCGACCCGCCTGCCGACGGTCCGTCGCTGGAGCGACTGAGTGCCGTATTTCGTGTCTACGAGGCCCGCCGCGACGGCGACCAGTTGGTGTACTACGGCGAACCGCTGGTCCCCCGAGAGCGACTGCTGGAGACGGCGTGGCCCCTGTTCAAGGAACACGGCTACGAGGTCGAGTTGACCACCGACACGGGCGAGTACGTGCTGGTGGCCCAACCCGCCGACAACAGCATCGACGGGATTCCGTGGACCAACGTCGTGCTGTTCCTGCTGACGGTCGTCTCGACGCTCTATGCCGGGACCGCGTGGTACCACATCGACCTCTCGAACGACCCGCTGGCGGTCTTCGAGGCGTGGCCGTTCGCCGCCGCGGTGCTGGGGGTGCTGGCGACTCACGAACTCGGTCACTACGTCATGACGCGGTATCACGGCGTGGACGCCACGCTCCCGTACTTCATCCCGATGCCGACGCTCATCGGGACGATGGGTGCGGTCATCCGGATGAAGGGCCAGATGCCGGATAGGGAAGCCCTGTTCGACATCGGCGTGGCGGGACCGCTAGCGGGCCTGATAGCGACCATCGCGGTCACGGCAATCGGTCTCTCGCTCCCGCCAGAGCAGGTCCCGGCGAGTCTGATGAACAACCCGAACACGATTCAGGTCGAGTTCGGCTATCCGCCCCTGCTCGAACTCATCGCGTGGGTGCTGGGCGAACCGACGACCTACAGCGAGGGACTGGCGGTCAACCCCGTCGTCATCGGCGGGTGGGTCGGGATGTTCATCACCTTCCTGAACCTCATCCCGGTCGGTCAGTTGGACGGCGGCCACATCGTCCGGGCGATTCTGGGCGAGCAACAGGAGCGCGTCGCCGCGCTGGTTCCGGTGGCGCTGTTCGGCCTCGCGGCCTACGTCTTCTACATCGAGGAGGTCAGCAACGCCTCGGTGCTGTGGGTGTTCTGGGGCCTGCTGACCACCTACGTCGCCTACGTCGGCCCGGCGAATCCCATCGACGACGAGGGGTTAGACCCCAAGCGCAAGGCCGTCGGGATTCTGACGTTCGTGCTGGGCGTGCTGTGCTTCACGCCGGTTCCCATCGAAATCATCACGTGAAATACATATCTTGGTATTTTTAGACATCTTCTACTTTCAGAGATGTTTCTCTCCCGAAGGTTTATGTTGTAAGCGTTGTAAATGCGTGGTACGCTTACAGCGCTTGGAATTGTCGTATGACTAGTATTCGGCATGAAACCGCTGTGAGTACGGCCGAAAGGCCACAAATCGACCCATGACCAAAGCAATCCCGATGGCACGTTCCAAGTCGCGCGATACGCAGAACAGAGGTGATGCGTATGTCAGCTGACAAACGCATCCCTACAACCGAAGAAACATGGAAAGAGTTGCACGAATTGAAGAAGCCGGGACAGACTTTCGACGAACTCCTGACGGAACTCATTCAGGAGCATCAAGAGCGTCAGCTCGCCGAGCGAGCGCGAGAGGTCCGCGAAATGGACGAGGAGGAGCTGACGCCTCACGATGAGCTACGAGATCTTCTGGAGTAAAGAAGCACGAGACTTCTTTGCTTCATTGGACGAGAAGAGCCAGCGAATCTGCTTCGAGACACTGGATTATCTCGAAGAGAACCCGTATCCGGGCCGCGGGCAGGGCGACAAGAAGAAATTGAAGGCCAAAGACGAAGAAATTTACCGGATACACGTTGGTCGGTCGTACACTGCGTTCTATCTCATCTTAGAAGATGAGAAGAAAGTACGTGTGACCGACTTAATGGACATCGACAAAGCGCACAAGGAATACGGCCGGTAGGTGTCCACGCTGGCGGTTTTTCCTCGAAAGTCGCTGACTGATAGCAACAGATTTGATTAATCTCCGCCGTGGGTGTACCCGCGGTCCGGTAGCTCCTCGCCGTCCATCTCGATTTGCGAGGCCGTGACCTCTCCAATCACCGAAATCGGCGTCGGCGATTCGGACCGAATCTCGGAGAGATGCTCCTCGGGCACGGTGAACACGAGTTCGAAGTCCTCGCCGAAGAATATCGAGCGTTCGCGGACCATCTCCTCGGTGTCGAAGGTTTCGCGGACCGACTCGTCCACCGGCACGCTGTCCCACGAGATGGAGAATCCGCAGTCGCTGGCCTCGGCGAGTTGGTGGAGCGAGCGCGCGAGGCCATCGCTGGAGTCCATCATCGCGGTGGCGTGCGGGGCGACTGCTCGGCCCGCCGCGATTCGTGGCTCGAAGCGGAACAGGTCGTTGGCGCGCTCGATTTCGTTGTTCTCGAACAGTCCGAGCGCCGCGCCGGTCCGCCCGAGGGTGCCGGTGACGCAGACGACCTCGCCCGGACTCGCGCCGGAGCGGTACACCGGGTCGTCGGTCTGCCCGAGGACGGTCGTGGCGGTGGTGAACTCCCGACTCTCGTCCAAGTCGCCGCCGACGTACTCCGCGCCGACCGTCTGGCACACGTCGCTCGCGCCGGCGACGAAGTTGGCGAGGAGGTCCTCGTCAAACTCGGGCACAGCGTAGACTGCGACCGCGGCGGTGGCCTCGGCACCCATCGCGGCCACATCCGACAGCGAGGCCCCGACTGCCCGCCACCCGGCGGTGTACCGGGTGGTTCCGGCGGGGAAGTCGGTGGTCTCGTGGAGCATGTCGGTCGTCAGCACCTGTCCGTCCACGACCGCCGCGTCGTCGCCGGCGTGGGGCAGTCGGTCGGTGAGGAGCGACAGTGCGGCCCGCTCGTCCATGGCCGGTAGTTGACGGGGTGCGGTGAAAGGTCTGCGGTTTACGAGATGTGGGGGCGCTCCGTATCAGAGGGGAGTAAAAATTCGTTTCAGAAAGTCCCACCGAGCGCGGGCCTCACGCCTCCCCAACCTCCTCGTTCACTCCCCTCGGTCGTTCACTCGTCCCTCGCGCGATTCGACGCGGCGACGAGACGCCGCGCCGGCGCGCGCCAAGCGATAGACAACTTTGTAATTGTGAGAAAATTATATTTATATTTTAAACAACTAAGTATGTTGCTCTGCTGGTTTTATAGTCCGTTCCTAATCTGCACAACCGTCACCGGCTTGATATTCGTCTTCGGTGGCTTCAAGCCGCGACCGGTCGTCGGTGGGAGTGGATGGACGTAGATTTCGGGGACGCACGCTCGATACTCGTCGGGTTCGGCGCTGGCGTCGTCGTCCTGCTGGCGCTGTACTCGGTGGTCGGACTGGAGGACGTGCTATCGGCGCTGTCACGGGCCGATCCCCTGCTCGTCGGGGCGGTCTGCGCTGTGGCAGTCGCGTGGCTGTTCGCGTGGGGGTTGGCGCTCCGGACCGTCCTCGGGGTCATCGCAATCGAGGTGACCGCGTGGCGCGCGTTCCTCCTGCTGTCCGGGGCGACGTTCGCCAACAACGTCACGCCGTTCGGGCAGGCCGGAGGAGAACCCTTCAGCGCGCTCCTCGTCTCGCGCACGACGGGGACCGAGTACGAGAACGGCCTCGCGGCCGTCGCCAGCGTGGACACGCTCAACTTCGTCCCCTCGATTTCGTTCGCCCTCCTCGGGGTGGGCTACTACGCGACCCGATTCACCGTGGGCGACCGAGTGGAACTCGCCGCGGGGGCGCTCCTCGCGCTGGCGCTTTCGGTCCCCGTTGCGGCCTACCTCGGGTGGCGCAACCGCCACCGCGTCTCGGACCTCGTGGTCCGGGTCGGCGTCCCTGCCGGGCGAGCAATCGGCCGGGTCGTGCCCCGCGTCGAACCGCCCGAGGAGTCCCGCGTCCGGGACCGAATCGAGGGCTTCTTCACCGCGCTGGAGCGAGTCGGCGGCGACCACCACCAGTTGGCGCTCGCGCTCTCGTTCTCGGCCCTCGGGTGGTTCCTGCTGTCGGTCTCGTTGTGGCTCTCTCTGGGCGCGCTGGGCCACTGGGTCCCGTTCGCGGCCGCGCTGTTCATCGTCCCCCTCGGGAGCGTGGCGGGCGTGACGCCCCTGCCCGGCGGCCTCGGCGGCGTGGAGGCCGCACTGGTCCTGCTCATCGTCCCCATCACGGGCGTCGATGCCCAGACCGCGGCCGCCGCCGCGCTCCTCCACCGGGGCGCAACCTACTGGCTCCCCGTCCTGCTGGGCGGGAGCGCCACTGCGATGCTGGAAGCCGACAACGTGCAGAAGTCGCCCAGCGACTGACCGAAACAGGCCGGGGGCGAGACGCGAACGATGCCTTTAAACGCCGCGGACGGGAATTCGTGGGTATGACGACGCTCTACGACGTTCCCGCGGACGACCTCATCGACGCGGTCGCCGCAAAACTGGAGGACCGATTCGACCAACCCGATTGGGCCGAGTACGCCAAGACCGGCGAGAGCCGCGAACTTCCGCCCCAGCAGGAGAACTTCTGGCACCGACGCGCCGCCAGCCTCCTCCGCAAGGTCGCCACCGACGGCCCGGTCGGCGTCGAGCGACTCTCGACCGAGTACGGCGACAAGAAGGACGGGTCGAACCGCTATCAGGTCGCCCCCGAACACCGCACGGACGGGAGCCAGAAGGTCATCCGGACGATGCTCCAGCAACTCGAAGACGAGGACCTCGTGGACACCGAGGGCAACGCGGGCCGTATCGCCACCGGCGAGGGTCGCAGTCTCCTCGACGACACCGCGGGCGAGGTCATGGAAGACCTCGACCGTCCCGAACTCGAACGCTACGCCTAACGACGACCGACCACGAGCGGTTCGGATTTTTCCGACGAACGGCTTCCCGGTAGCGTCTGGTCCACCGAAAACCGTCCTCGCTCCGTAATCATTTTTGGCTGTGGGTGTTAACTACGACACAACACATGAGCGACCAGCCCGACGACGAGCGACTTGAAGAACTCCGCAAGCAGAAGATGCAGGAGATGCAGGAGCAGGGCGACCAGAGCGAGGCCCAAGAGCAGGCCCAACAGCAGGCCGACGCCCAGAAGCAGGCGATGCTCCGCAAGCACCTCACCGACGGCGCGCGCAAGCGACTCAACTCCGTCCGGATGAGCAAGCCCGACTTCGCCGACAAGGTTGAGCGCCAAATCCTCGCGCTGGCCCAGAGTGGCCGCGTCAGCGGCAAAATCGACGAGGACAAGATGAAGGAACTCCTCCGCGAACTCAAGCCCGATTCCAAGAGCTTCAACATCCGTCGTCGGTGAGATGGACCTCGGGCTACTCTACAGCGGCGGGAAGGACTCGACCCTCGCCGCCCTCCTGCTCGAAGATTTCTACGACGTGACGCTCGTCACGGCCACCTTCGGCGTCGCCGACGCGTGGGACCACGCCCGCCGGACCGCCGACGCGGTCGGGTTCGACTTCGAGACGGTCGAGTTGGACGACGAGGTGGCCGAGGAGGCCGTCGAGCAGATGGTCGAGGACGGCTACCCCCGCAACGGCATCCAGCAGGTCCACCTCCACGCGCTCGAAGTCGTCGCCGGCATGGACTTCGACGCGGTGGCAGACGGGACGCGGCGCGACGACCGCGTGCCATCGGTCTCTCGGGCGCAGGCCCAGAGCCTCGAAGACCGCCACGGCGTCGAGTACATCGTCCCGCTGTCGGGATTCGGCCGCGGCGCGGTGGACGCGCTGGTCGAGGAGACCCTCGAAGTGACCACCGGCCCGAGCGAGCAGATTCCGAAGGCCGACTACGAGGCCGAACTCCGCGCCCTCCTCGTTCGGGAACACGGCGAGGAGGCCGTCAAAGAGGTCTTCCCGGACCACACCCAGACCTACGTTCGAGGGTTCGCCCGCGCCGACGACGGTTCGGAAGGCGACTCTGAAGTCCCGACACCGGAGTCCGGCAAGACAGACGCGAAGTAAAAGTTTCAAGCGCGCGGTCGTCCAACGGTTTCCCATGTACGACCGCATCAAGGGCTTCCGCGACTTCTACCCCGGCGAGATGGGGGCGCGCAGGGAGACATTCGACGCGCTCGAATCGACCGCGCGCCGCTACGGCTTCCGAGAAATCGGGACGCCCGCGCTGGAGCGCACCGAGATGTACGTGGACAAGAGCGGCGAGGAAATCGTCGAGGAACTCTACAGTTTCGAGGACCAAGGCGGCCGGGACGTGGCGCTGACGCCGGAACTCACACCGACCGTCGCCCGGATGGTCGTGGCGAAACAGCAGGAGCTATCGAAGCCAATCAAGTGGTTCTCGACGCGGCCCTTCTGGCGCTACGAGGAACCCCAGAGCGGTCGCAAGCGCGAGTTCTACCAGACCAACGTTGACATCTTCGGGTCGTCGGAACCCGAGGCCGATGCCGAACTGCTGGCGTGCGCCGCCGACGCGCTTACGAGTCTCGGACTCACCAGTGAGGACTTCGAGTTCCGGGTCAGCCACCGCGACATCTTGGGCGGCCTCCTCGAAGCCTTCGACGCCGACGTGGACACCGAGTCTGCGATTCGCGCGGTGGACAAGAACGAGAAGGTCGGCCAAGACGAGTTCTACGGCCTGCTCAACGACGCCGGCCTCTCCTACGACCAAGCCCGTGAGTTTGACGGCCTCCTCGACACACCCGAAGACGAGTTGGACGACCTCGTGGCGTTCGCCGGGACCGAGCGCGTCGAGAATGCGGTCGGCAACCTAACCGACGTGCTGGACGCCGCCGACGACTTCGGCGCGCGGGACTACTGCACGCTCTCGCTGGACACCGCCCGCGGACTGGACTACTACACCGGCGTCGTCTTCGAGTGCTTCGACTCGACGGGCGACGTGAGCCGTTCCATCTTCGGCGGCGGGCGCTACGACGACCTCATCGAGGGGTTCGGCGGCCAGTCCACGCCCGCAGTCGGGTTCGCGGTCGGCGACGCAACGCTGTCGCTCCTGCTCCAGCGCGCCGGCGTCTGGCCGGACGAGGAGCTTTCGACCGACTACTACGTCCTGCAGGTCGGCGACACCCGCGACGTGGCGGCCGAGATAACCCGCGAACTCCGCAGTGAGGGCAACGTCGTAGAGACCGACGTGTCGGGCCGGAGCTTCGGCGCGCAACTCGACTACGCCGACTCCATCGGCGCGGAGACGGTGGTCATCGTCGGCGAGCAGGACCTCGCGGACGGCAACGTGACGGTCAAGGACATGGACTCGGGCGACCAGACGCAAGCGCCAGTCGACGACTTCCCGCCCGAGGACGAACCGCGCCCGACCTACGAAGACTTCGAGTAGTCGGTCTGTTCAACTTTTTTAGTACCATACCGCATAGCTCCGGTCATGCGCAAGCAATCGGTACAGTTCGAGAAGGACAAACTCCTCGGAGTGCTATCGGTCCTGACGTTCGGGTTGACCGCGTTCTTCGCGGTGGTCGGCGTGGATTTCCTCGTGCCGACGATTTTCGTCCTCGGGTTCTTCCTCGTCATTCCGCTGATAGCGATTCTCGGCGACTCGTTGCCGATGGTCCGAGACGGAGGAGACGACGACGTGTCAGTCGAGTCGATACAGACCGAGCAGTCGGGCGACGACCCGATAGACGAACTCCGGACGCGCTACGCCAGAGGAGAACTGACGGACGCGGAGTTCGAGCGACGCCTCGAACGACTGCTGGAGACCGAGGACGCCGAGGCCAGCAGGTCGAAAGAGCGCGTCTTCGACCGCGAGTGAGCGGGCGCTCCGAGACGGTTCCCAGTCCCCTCAGGGCGGTTGTGCCGGACTGCGGTCCGGCGCAACCGCTGGCGGAGAGACAACTGACGAGGCCACAACTGACGAAGTGGCGGACCGGCAGGGTCACGACTGGCGAAGTGGCGAACAGACGGCACGCGCGAGACGCAGAGGAGGGTGCCGTACAATCGCGGACTCCTCTGCGGCAGTTCTCAGGTCACGAGCGAGGTTGGTTCCGCCTTCGTACGTAAAGTCTCGCAGGAGCGAGCCACGTACCGGCCGATTGGCCTTCGAACAGATATTATATTGTGAAAGCAACTAATAGGCACCTTAAGAAAATGTAGGGAATTTCTTAACAGTTATTTTGATTGCTTCCGTTCGATTTACCACCTTCCGACGAACGGGCTTTCCGCCGAATTAAGTGCCTCCGCGCTCGAGGCCGAGGTATGCGCGCATTTCGGGTCGCCTACGACGGTCGGCCCTTCCACGGCTTCCAGCGCCAACCCGACGTGCCGACCGTCGAGGACGCGATTTTCGACGCGGTGCGGGCGCTCGGTGCGGCCGACGGCAAGCCCGAGGGCTACGCCGCGGCGGGGCGGACCGACGCCGGCGTCTCGGCGGTGGCCCAGACCGTCGCCTTCGAGTGCCCCGACTGGCTCACCCCGTCTGCGCTGAACAGCGAACTCCCCGCCAGCGTCCGGGCGTGGGCCAGCGCCGAGGCCCCCGACGACTTCCACGCGACCCACCACGCCGAGTCGCGGGCCTACGTCTACCACTGCTACGCCCCCGACGCCGACCTCGGGCGGGCCGAGGAGGCCCTTGCTCGCCTCTGCGACGGCGAGAACGACTTTCACAACCTCACGCCGGACGACGACAACACCGTCAGGGACCTCAGCGGCGAGGTCCGCCGCGATACGGACTACCTCGTCTTCGAACTCCGGGCCGGCGGGTTCGTCCGCGAGATGGTCCGGCGCGTCGTCTCGCTGGTCCGGGCGGTGGCGACCGGTGACGCCGAGTTAGCGAAGGTAGAGCGCGTGTTAGGCCCGGACAAAATCGACGGTCCGGCGGGCGTACCGCCCGCTCCCGCCTCCCCACTCGTGCTGGTCGATGCGGTCTATCCGCGTCTGGCGTTCTCGGTGGACGACGAGGCCGCCGAGAGCGCCCGCGGGGTCTTCGAGTCCCTGCGCGAGGAGCGCGCCACGGGGGCCAGAGTCGCACGAGAGGTCGCGGGGCGAATCGAACCGGAGTAACGATTGATTTCCGATTCGAACTGTGAAATTCGCTCCGTCGTGGAATCGACGGCCTTGGATAAGCAAGCTTTAAAATACCACGGTGGCAGTTAGCGTTATTATCTCCCAGCCACAAAGTGTGGGTGACGGTGGCGAGTGCTATCCCATGGCACCACCATTTCGGATACCGCACTCCTACCGTCGTTTTCCGTGACTCGCCACTGGCTACCGACGGGAGTGGATTACTCCCAGTCGTCGGGCCAGATTCCGGCCGCTTTCATGCCCTCCTCGTAGTCACCCGACCGGAGATTTCCGGCCACCGACTCGGCGCTCGGCCGGGGAATCTCGTCGGTCCGGGCAACCTCGCGGACCAGCAGGGCCGTCAGCATAGCGTGTTCCCGCAGGTTGCGGTCGTCCACCTTGTCGCGGGTGTCGGCATGGGTGTGACCCCACCCTCTCCCTCGCTCGTCGCTTTCACTGTGGAGTTGAAGCGCCGGCACCCCGCGCTTGAGGAAGGGCCAGTGGTCGCTGAAGGGATGGACCTGCTCGCGGACTCCGATTGGCTGGTTGGTCTCGTCGGCGACCGACGCCACGATTTCGCCCATCGCCTCGGAGCCGTGCGTGTGAGCGCGCAGGTCCCGGAACCGACCCGCGCCGTCCACGTTGACGACCGCCCGGACCGAATCGAGGTCGAGTCGCTCCGCGAGCGCGTCCGCCCCGAGGAGACCGACCTCCTCGCATCCGACTCCCGCGACCCGGACCCGAGTGTCGAGATTCATCTCGGCGAGCAGGTGGGCCGCAGAGACGACCACCGTGATGCCGCACCCGTTGTCGAGCGCGCCCTCCGCGATGTCGTGAGCGTCGTGGTGGCCGACGACGAGAATTTCGTCTTCGGTGTCCGGCCCGAGTTGCCCGTGGGCGTTGTGACTCGTCGCGGGACTCGTCTCGGCATCGACGCGGAGGACGGCCCGAGCGCCCCGGTCGGCGTAGTCGGTCAACCAGTCGCCGGTTTCGAGACTCACGCCCACGCCGGGCACCGCGGCCTCGCGGTCGAACCGGAGCGACCCGGTGGGCGGGAGTTGGCCGGGCTTGTGGTTCCGGAAGATGAAGGCCTCGGCCCCGGCCCCGACGGCGTGGCCGAACTTCTCCATCCGGTGGATGAACCGCGACCCCTCGGGCGTCGTGGTAGACGCGACCACGATTTTGCCCTCCACGTCGAGTTCGTCTAGCTCCTCGGGGGTGCCGTGGCCCGCGTCCACGAGTTCGCCGCGGACCTCGCCCGGCGGCGAGTAGGGGAGCGCGATGGTCTCGAACGAGCGTTCTACTGGGTCGGTGACCGCGAGTTCGGCGTCTCCTCGGGTCCAGCGGTTCATCTCGAAGGATTTTATATTTACTTCGCGTGCCCCCGCGCGCTCGAACCCCTCGGCGACGAGTTCGGCGGCCCGGCGCTCGCCGGGGTGGCCGCCCATCCGGTCGCCGATTTCGGTCAGGTCGGTGATGAACTCCCACGGGTAGTCGTCGCGCCACGCCTCGCCGAGCGCGGCGGCGGTCTCCGGGTTCATGGGGTCCACTTGGGTCGCCAACGCTCAAAAATCTCCGCCCGGTGCGGGTCGCAAAAGCCAATTTCCGGAACCGACTTCCGAATGACAAAGGCTTACAGGTGGCGTTTCCTAACCACAGGATATGAGTTCGGTTCCCGAGCGGTCGGACATCGAGACGGAATACAAGTGGGACTTAGAGAGCATCTACGCGACCGACGACGAGTGGGAGGAGGCCTACGAGGAAGTCGAGGACCGCTTAGACGAGTTGGAGGCCTACGAGGGCCGGGTCACCGAGGACGGCGAGACCCTGCTGGAAGTCCTCGAACTCCGCGAGGAGGTCATGCGACAGGTCGAGATGGTCATCGGCTACGCCCGAATGCGCAAGGACGAGAACACCGCCGACCAGCACTATCAGGCGCTGTCGTCTCGCGGGTCGGCGCTGGCCTCGCAGGCCGGGAGCGCGAGCAGTTTCGTCGGGCCGGAGATTCAGGACCTGAGCGAGGACGAACTCGACCAGATGATAGCCGAGACCGACGGTCTGGAGCAGTACGACCACTACCTTCACGACGTGCTTCGCCTCTCGGAACACACTCGCTCGGCGGAAGTCGAGAACGTGCTGGCGGAACTCAGCGAGGTCACGGGGGCCTCGGGCGACCTCTACAGCATGCTGATGAACTCCGACATGGAGTTCCCGACCGTCGAGAAACCCGACGGCGAGGCGGTCGAAATCACCCAGAGCAACCTCACCAACCTCCTGAAGAATCAGGACCGAGAGTTCCGTCAGACGGTCCACGAGGAGTTCTACGACGAACTGGGCGAGTTCCACAACACCATCGGCACCGCGCTCAAGAGCAAGGTCAAGGGCGACGTGCGACTCTCGCAGATTCACGACTACGAGACCGCCCGCGAGGCCGCCATGGACGGTCCCAACATCCCGGTCGAGGTGTACGACAACCTCGTCGGGACGGTCCGGGACAACCTCGACAAACTCCACCGACACGCCGAACTCAAGCGCGACGCCCTCGGCGTTGACGACCTCCAGATGTGGGACCTCTACATGCCCATGACGGAGACCGAGACCCCCGACGTGGAGTACGAGCAGGCCCGAGAGTACGTCGTGGAAGCGGTCGGCGCGCTCGGCGACGACTACCAGCGCCGGGTGCAGGAAGGTCTGGACTCGCGGTGGGTTGACGTCTACGAGACCGAGAACAAGCGGTCTGGAGCGTACAGCGGCGGCACCTACGACACCCAGCCGTTCATCCTGATGAACTATCAGGACGACATCTCGTCGATGTTCACGCTGGCCCACGAACTCGGCCACTCGCTCCACAGCCAACTCACCAGCGAGAACCAGCCATACGTCTACGGCGACTACGAAATCTTCGTGGCAGAGGTCGCCAGCACGGTCAACGAGTCCCTGCTGACCCGCCACCTGCTGGATACGGTCGAGGACCCGACCTTCCGGCGACACGTCCTCAACGAGTACCTCGAGCGGTTCCGCGCGACCCTCTACCGCCAGACGATGTTCGCCGACTTCGAACACCAGATTCACGAGTTGGTCGAGGACGGCGAGGCGCTCACCCCCGGCAAGGCCGACGAAATCTACGGCGACCTCAAATCGGAGTTCTACGAACCGGCGGTGGTGGACGACCGAATCGCCCGCGAGTGGGCGCGGATTCCCCACTTCTTCAACTACACCTACTACGTCTACCAGTACAGCACGGGCATCAGCGCGGCCGTCGCGCTCGCCGACGAGATTCTCGAAACCGGCGAACCCGCCGCCGAGCGCTACCTCGACTTCCTCAAGAGCGGTTCGACCGAGTACCCGCTGGAACTGCTTCAGACCGCGGGCGTCGATATGTCGTCGCCGGAACCCATCCAGCGCGCGCTGGACGTGTACGACGACCACCTCGACCAGATGGAATCGCTCATCTGAGCGCCGAGCGCGGTCTCGTCGCGTAAGCAACCTTCGTCGTTCTTTAAAACGGTATTTTGATTCTTTCGGACAGGAACGCGATTCTCTCGACGCCGACGAGGCGTTTTCATTTTCTGATAACGCCCGCGCCGGTTTATGTAGCCCAAGTGTGAAGACGGGGATATGAAACCCTCTCCTCTCGCCAGATACGAGGACGCCCTCTGGTGGTCGATGGACCGCCTCGGCGTGACCGAATCGGTCGAACGCAAGGTGCTGGCCGCGGTCGCAATCCAGTTCGTCATCTCGGTCGCCCAAGCGGTCCTCCCGTTTCTGTTCGCCGGGGTCACTCGCGTCGCCCTGACAGTCGGTCTGCTGACAGCGGCGGCGCTCGCGTTCGCCAACACCGTCCTCATCGCCCGACAGGACATCACCGAACCCATCGCGGCGCTCGACCGGGCGACCGACGCCATCGCGGACGGGAATCTCGGTGCGCCGATTCCCGAGACCGACCAGCGCGACGAAATCGGTGGTCTCGTGGCCTCCTTCGCCGACATGCGGGCCTACCTCCGAGTAGTCGCCAAGCAGGCCGCCGCCCTCTCCCGGCAGGAGTTCGACGACCCCGTGATGGACGAGGAGGTCCCCGGCGAGTTCGGCGCGTCGCTCGACCGAATGGCCGAGAGCCTCCGGACCTACACCGCCGACTTGGAGGCCACGACCGACGAGTTGGAGGCCACGACCGCCGACCTCGAACGTCGGTCGGAGAACCTCCAGCGACTCGTGACCGCGTTCGGCGAGGCCACCGAGGACGCCGAGGCCGGCGACCTGACCGCGACCATCGACGCCGACGTCGCCGACGAGGACCTCCACGGGGCGGTCGTGGAGAATTACAACGGCCTGCTCTCGACGCTGGCCGACGCGGTGGGCGAACTCGCCGACTTCGCCGACGAGGTGGCGACCGCAAGCGAGGAGGCCGACGCCGACCTCCGGGAAGTCAGCGAGGCCAGCGACGAAGTGGCCTCGGCGGTCGGCGAAATTTCGGAGGGCGCGGCCCGCCAGACCGACCGCCTCAACGAGGCCGCCGCCGAGATGAACACCCTGTCCGCGACGGTCGAAGAAATCGCGGCGTCGGCAGACGAGGTAGCCAAAACCGCCGGGACCGCGACCGACCGAGCGAAGTCGGGCCGGGACGCCGCCCGCGAGGCCGCCGACGAACTCGACAGGGTGGAGGACGGCATCGACCGGACCGCCGAGGCGGTCGAGGAACTCGTGGCCGACATCGGCGAAATCGACGAGGTGGTCTCGTTCATCGACGAGGTGGCGACTCAGACCAACCTGCTGGCGCTCAACGCCTCGGTCGAGGCCGCCAGAGCGGGCGAACGCGGCGACGGGTTCGGCGTGGTCGCCGACGAAGTGAAAAACCTCGCCGAGGAGACCGGCGAGGCCGCAGACGAAATCACCGACCGAATCGAGCGGATTCAGGCCGACTCCGAGGCGACCCTGACCGACGTGCGCGAGACCCGCGAGCAGGTCACGCGAAGCGTCGAGACAGTCGAGGACGCGCTGGGCGACTTCGAGGACATCGCCGACGTGGTGGGCGAGGTGGACGAGAGCGTCCGGGAAATCAGCGACGCCACCGACCAGCAGGCCGAATCGGCCGAGGACGTGGTGGCGATGGTCGAGGAGGTCGCGGCCATCAGCGAGGAGACCACCGCCGAGTCCGAGACTGCGGCCACAGCGACCGAACAACAGGCGTCCTCGCTGTCTGGCGTCGCCGAGCAGATGTCGTCGCTGTCCTCGAAAGCCGACGAACTCGACGCGCTCCTCGGGGAGTTCCGACTGCCGGAGTCGGCCGACGAGCACGAATCGGCGGGCAATCGCGGGACAGCAGGGCGGTCGGTCCGGGCCGACTGACCGCCGACCGGAATTTTACGAGCCAGTTCGGCGAAAGGCTTTTTTGCGGGAGAACGACCGAGACCCAAAGGCACTTTTAAGCCGGTGGCCTAAGAGTGAGTAGCAACGATGTCGCGTAGCCCACCCCTCCCCGACCAACCGACACTCGAACTCGACCCCGAAATGACAGACCGGGAGCGGCTCGCGGCGCTCCGCGAACACTTCGCCGAAATCGTCGAGGTGAACGACACGCTCGAAGAGCGCCTCGAAGACGCCCAAAACCGTCGCACGGAACTCCACGAGGAGGTCGATAGGCTCGAACGCGAGAACGAGACCCTGAAGACCACCTCGCTGTACGTCGCCACCGCCGAGGAGTTGACCGACGACGGCATCATCATCAAACAGCACGGCAACAACCAAGAGGTCCTGACCGAAGTCTCGCCCACGCTCCGCGAGGAGATAGAATCGGGCGACCGCGTGGCGGTCAACGACTCCTTCACGGTCCAGACCGTGCTGGAGTCCGAGAAGGACGCTCGGGCGCAGGCCATGGAAGTGGACGAGTCGCCCGACGTGACCTACGACCAAATCGGCGGCCTCGAAGACCAGATGCAGGAAGTCCGCGAGGCGGTCGAGCAACCCCTCGAAAATCCCGAGCAGTTCGAGTCGGTGGGCATCGAACCCCCGAGCGGGGTCCTGCTTCACGGCCCGCCGGGCACCGGCAAGACGATGCTGGCGAAGGCCGTCGCCAACCAGACCGACGCCACCTTCATCAAGATGGCCGGGTCGGAACTGGTTCAGAAGTTCATCGGCGAGGGCGCGAAGTTGGTGCGCGACCTGTTCGAGTTGGCCAGCCAGCGCGAGCCGGCAATCGTCTTCATCGACGAAATCGACGCCGTGGCCTCCAAGCGTACCGACTCGAAGACCTCGGGCGATGCGGAGGTCCAGCGCACGATGATGCAACTCCTCAGCGAGATGGACGGCTTCGAGGACCGCGGCGAAATCCGCATCATGGCCGCGACCAATCGCTTCGACATGCTCGACCGTGCCATCCTCCGGCCCGGCCGGTTCGACCGCCTCATCGAGGTCCCCGACCCCGACGAGGAGGCCCGACAGAAGATTCTGGAAATCCACACCCGCGAGATGGCTCTCGCCGACGACGTGGACTTCGAGGAACTCGCGGGCGAGACCGAGGGCAAGAGCGGCGCGGACATCGAGAGTCTGACCACCGAGGCCGGGATGTTCGCCATCCGCGACGGCCGGACCGAGGTCCGCCAGTCGGACTTCGAGGATGCCCTCGACAAACTCGAAGAGGACGACGAGACGGATGTCGTCACCAACGAGTCGTTCGCGGGCTACGCCTACTGAATCGGGGATTTTCGGGCTTTCGACACTCTTTCTCTCTTGCGGACGTTTTCGGTGCGCTTCTGGGGGAGTCTCGACTCCGCAAGCCCGGCGGCCGACCGCCGGATGCACTCGGTGCCACAGACCACCGGCAGACGCTCAATTGACCAATCTACCGGGAAACGCTCGGTGAGACAGTCCACGAGAAAGCGCCCGGCAAAACAGCCGAGAGGGTGGGGTGAAGGGGCCGCCCAGTCGCGCCGAAGGCTTGGTCGCTGGTCGGCCCCTATCTGTGACGGGCGTTGCGGAGAGGAACAGATATGCCGACCAGCGACCGCGACCGGGCGGGGGCTTCAAAAACCTTCATCGCCACGATTCCAACCTCGTAGCCGAAACGACTGTCCCACCGTAATCGAACTCCTCGACAAAGACGCCAAAACGAAAAGTGACGAAACCGCGAATCTAGTCGTCGTCTACGACCACTTCGACCGGACCCTCCTCGGCCGAGGCCGCCTGCTGTTCGCCCTTGCGCTCGTGCCAGAGGAGCGCGCCGGCGACGGCCAGCACGATCCACGACCGCCAGTTGGCGAGGTTGAGCGTGTAGCCGATGCCGAAGGGCTTCTCGACCAGCATCCCCTCGTCGGGCTTCCAGTACGACGACAGCATCCGACCGATGCTCGGTCGCTCGAAGTTGTACGGGACGCCTAACAACTCGCCAGTGCTGGGCTTGTCTACTTCGTCTGCCATATACGACGAGTACGTCAGAGAGGAATAAAGTGCTTTGGCTCTTGGCGGGACTCGGGTCTGTGAATCGGCAGTTGGTTCTCCGGCGCTTGGTGGCTGGCCGCAAGCAATGTTATTATTTTCTTTAGCAACCTAATTATTTCTTAAATACTTGTTCCTGTTTCTCCGGTAAGGGACAGAGAGCTAGCTATTGCCGAAGCCTCGCCGTCTTCCGCACCGCTCCGCACAGCACCGCTACCGCGGGCCACACCCTCCCCAACCGATTGCGTTGCTCGGGGTTCGCGTTCGCTCACACCCTGCGCTACTCATCCCTCGCGCGAATTGGCGCGCGCAGAACCGCGCGCGCCAGCACGCGCCGGGATAAAATTAGAGCGTTCCGCCCTCCAGAATCGTCTTCTCAGGAGTTCCGCTGTTCAGCGATGGCGTCGGCGTGGCGCTCGACCAGTCGGCCGAACACCTCGGCCTCGCGGCGCTCCTGCTCGTCGGCCAGCGCGTCGTCGCGCATCCGAGCCTTGACCGCCCGGAGGGTCTCGGGGTCGTTGCGCGCGAGGTCCTCGGCGACGGCGCGGGGGTCGTCGGTCACGCGCGAGACCAGTCCCATCCGGCGGGCCTGCTGGGCGTCGATGGTGCGCCCGGAGAGCGCCAAGTCCAGCGCCTCGCCCTCGCCGACGATTCGCGGGAGTCGAATCGTCCCGCCCCACGCACCGAACAGGCCGAGTTTCACGCCGGGTTCCGCGACGGTGGCCTCGGGCGTGGCGACCCGGAGGTCCGCGGCCAGCGCCAACTCGACCCCGCCGCCGCGGGCCGGGCCCTCGATGCCTGCCACGACCGCCGCCTCGGCGTCCTCGATTGCGTCGGCGACTCGCTGGCCGCGTTCGGCGAAGGCTTCCGCCTGCTGGCGGTCGAGGGCCGCCACCACGTCCAAGTCCGCGCCGGCGCAGAACGCCGGTCCTTCGCCCCGGAGGTAGATGACTGGCTGGTCAGCCTCGGTCACGGCGGTTTCGAGCGCGTCGAGTCCCTCGGGGGTGAGCGCGTTGCGTCGCTCGGGCCGGGCGAGCGTGACCACCCGCAGGCCCTCCTCGTCGTCAGTTCGAATCACGTTCGCATCTCGGAGCCAGTTTCCAAAGGTCTTTGGCGATTCCGTCGTAAGGGTCGGCTAATGGAAGCGGCCGTCCGGGCACGAAAAGCGGGACGACAGGCGGTGCGAGACGTGTCGCCCAATCCCCTCCGCGAGCTAATCTACGGACTGTTGGACGACTCGGCGATGGTGCCGGGCGTACTGACGCTCACGTCGGCACGCGCCGTCGAGGGTGCGAAGGCGACCAGACCCCCCGAAGCGACCAGCGGCGGCCACGCCGTCAGCGTCGAGGACCGCGCCGCTGGCGTCCAACTCATCTACGAGGGTCTGCGACTCACCCGCGCCCTCGCCGACGAATCGCCGTGGGAACGCGAACCACCACACACCGACAGCAACATGGACATCCTCGCGGCGGACGTGATGGTCGCGCGGGGGTTCTCGCTGTTGGCCCGGACCGAGGCCGCCGACAAGGCGGTCGAGACGGTCCAGTCGTTCGGTCGGAACGAGACCGACGACCAGCAGGGTCGGCCGACCTCGCCCCACGCGCTGGAGACCGACGTTTTCGAACTCGCCGTGGTCGCGGGTTCGACCGCGTTCGGCGCGAGTCCGACCGACTCCCTGCTGGCCTACGCCGCCGATTTGGCCGAATCGCTCGATGGCGACCACCCGGAACCGCCCGAGCCAGTGGCCGAGGAGGTCGCACAGGCGGTTTCGGACGCCCCGAACCCCCGGCAGTTTGCCCCGACCGACGACCCCCGGTCGTCGGCGACCGATCCCTAACTCGAATCGAAACGCCTAAAGAGGCTTCCGGGCATACGATGAAATGCGCAGAAGTGACGGAGTGCGCCTGGGTAGCTTAGAGGTAAAGCGCGTCCTTGGTAAGGACGAGAGCCCGGGTTCAAATCCCGGCCTAGGCTCTTTTTGCGAACGTTACATCGCGGAGTTTCAGCTCCGCGATTTTGGCGTGAATCCGACAGGACCGAATCAGCCACCGAGCGGAACGCCGCCGAACACGAAGATTGCGAGGAGCCAGTACATCACGTAGAGACCACCGAGGACGTAGCCGTGCCACCGCTTCAGATAGCCTCCGGCGAGGAAGTACCCAGCGAGCGCAGTCACGACAATCACGGCCGGGAGGTGGAAGGTCAGGACGGACCTCGAGAGCGTCACCTCGCCCAGAAACATGACGACGCCGACGTTTCCGGTCACCGAGAACAGGAGACTCCCGATGACGTTGCCGACCCCGATTTCGGGGACTCCTCGGCGGACCGGTTCGATGGTCAGCATGATGTCCTCGAACGTGAGAATCAGCGTGAAGACCGTCGCCCCGAAGGCGGTCTGGTCGATGCCGAAGTCCGCTATCACGACTTGCGACCCGCTTTCGAGCAACAGCGACGCGAGGACGATGCCGGCGAGTGCGACGACAGCGAGGGCAAGCCACGCGATTCCTGAGTCAGCCAGTCCGCCGAGGAGTCGGTCCTCGGGGATGTCCTCGAGCGAGTCGGGTCGGGCCACGCCGCCGTCCGTCCGGAGGTCACGGAGTTCGTGACCGAACTCCGTGTTTCGGAACACCGGAACGTCGCGCTGGCGTTCCCGGACGAGCAGGTAGGCGAACGCGGCGACGAAGAAGGCGGTCAGCAGAAGTCCGTGGACGAACGTCAGCGTGCCGACGAGGACGAACGGGACGAGGACGAGCGGCGACACTGCGAAGATGGCGATGTAGTCCGCGGGCAAATCGACCGGGAAGGGGCGGACGATGGCCGCCGCCGCGAGCGTGATGCCGGTAATCGCCAACCCCGTCCCCAGCGCGGTTCCGAGGGCCACACCCTCCAGTTCGCCCGCCGAGAAGACGAGCGCGAGAATCGTGTCGTCGAACTCGAACCCGGTGAAGACGATTGCGAGCGCGAACAGCGATAGTTTCGTGTCGAGCGACGCGCGAGTGAGATAGCTGATGAGCTTCTCGGTGGACGCGGTGAGGAGCGCGACGCCACCGACGAGGACGGCCAGCGCGCCGAGAGTGCTTTGGGCCTCGACAAAGCCCGTTATCGCTCCCTCGATGCCGCCTTCGGCCTCGTCGCCCTGCTGTTGGGCGAGCGCCGGAGCGGCGGTCAGCGAGACGGCGACGAGGACGATGGACAGAACCGCGAGTAGCCGAACCCCACCCATACCCGTGGGCGACGACGGTATGGCACATAAATGCGCGGTGCCCAGTAGCCGAGTCCGTTGCACGATGCTACACGGAAGGGCGGGACTCCGACGAATGCGACGCCTCGAAATCGCCGAATACTCGCGCGGCCGGATTCGTATCCACTCACTTCTCGTGGCGAGCGAGTCGTTTCTTCGGCCCCGAGCGCCGACCGGAGACGCGCGGAGTCGCAACTATTCCGGGATTACGCCCGAAAACGGTCGGCGGGTTTACCGGTTCGACCGACCTCTCTCCCGGCGGTGACACAGATGACAGACGACACACCATCGCGGACGACCGAACCAACATCGCAGACGGCCTCCTCCCGGCGGCGGTTCCTGACGGGCGTCGCGGCCGCAACCGGCGTGGCGCTCGCTTCGGGTGCAACCGGCGCACAGGAGACCACGACGACGCAGGGGACCCAGACCACGACGGACGAGACCCAGACCGCAGAGGGCGTCACGGCCGAAGTGGTCGCGGAGTTCGACCCGCCGAACCTGCCCGAGAACATCGCCACCGACGCCGAGAGCGTCTACGTGAGCATGGCACCGGCCCGCCAGATTTGGGAGGTACCGCCCGAGGACGACCCCTCGTCGGTCGCCAGCATCGGCCCGGAGGACGGCGAGGGGATTCTCCTCGGCGTGACGCGGACCGACGAGGGGACGATGTACGCCGCGCTCAACTCCGGCGTGAGCGAGACTCACGGCGTCTGGCGCGTCCCGGCGGACGGCGAGGCCGAACTGATGGCGTCGATTCCGACCGAGGGGACCTTCCCGAACGGGATTACCCACGAACTCGGAGACGGCCTCCTCGTCTCGGACTCGGGCCGAGGAGCCATCTGGCGGGCGACCGACGGCGGTGCGGAACCGTGGTTCGACAACCCGCTTTTGGACCCCAATCCCTACGCTGACAGTCAAATCGGCATCAACGGAATCGACGCGGGACCGGAGGGCGACCTCTACGCCGCCAACCTCAACTTCGGGGCCGTGGTCCGGATTCCGGTCGAGGACGGCACGCCCGGCGAACCGAGCATCGTCGTCCAGAGCGACGAACTGGTCGGCGCGGACGGCATCGCGGTGGACGACCAGCGCAACGTCTACGTCGCCGTGAACGCCGCGGACAAGGTGTCACGGGTCACGCCGGACGGGAGCGTCGAGACGGTGGCCTCGGGCGGCGCGCTGGCCTTCCCCTCGGACGTTCACTTCGGTCCCGGCGACGACCAATCGACGCTCTACGTCTCGAACTTCGCCTTCCCGGCCTTCCAAGCCGAGGACCGGACCGCGAACCCGAGCGTGATGCGACTCGTCCTCGGCGGCGGAATGGCGACGACGGAGGGCGGCGGAATGACCACGACGGAAGGCGGCGGGACGACAACGACGGAAGGCGCTGGCGGCGAGACTACCACGACAGAGGGGTAGGCCGGTGTCCTCGGAATCCGGGATTTCTTTCCACTCGACGGCAACGAAGACGAGCCAACGACTCAGACACATCTATATACTTGTTAAGGAATGGACTAGAAATTGCAAGCAATTTATTTTGTTTCTTTGGGACTGAGATACTCTATAACGCATTGGCCGACTGCATTCGCGGCGGCGAGGGTTCGGTCAGCGACGACGACTCGACGAAAGCGCGAAAAACAGGGTCTCGCTCTCGTCACTTCTTCGGTTCGGGGTCGAAGATGTCGGGGCGCTCCTTGCCGTCGGCCGCGATGATGGCCATGCACCCTTTCCGGGCGACCCGGCTGAGCGAGTGGTCCACGAGTTTGAACGCGCCCGGAACCGGGAAGCTCATCGTTGCGATGGCGGTGCTACCCGGCGCGACCTGCTTTGTCTGGATGTGGGTCTGTGGCCGCGTCGTCAGCGACCCCTCGGGCCAGAGCTTCTCGAAGACGTTGCCGATGGGGTGGAAGCTGGAGGTCAGATTCGGCCCGCCCGTGACGAAGAACACCCGCGCGGTGTCGCCGGTCTGGACCTCGCCCGCGCCGTACTTGTCGGGCGTGCAGGCGTACTTCTCGCCGTTCATCACGACGTAGGTCGGCTCCTCGCGCTTCATCGCCTCCATGTCGAAGTTGTGCTGGCCCTTCTCGCCCGCTCGCTTGTCGGTGTAAATCTCGTGCTGGCCGAAGTAGAACTCGTGGTCCACTTCGGGCAGACCCTCCTCGGGTTCGACGAGGATGAGGCCGAACATGCCCGCCGAGATGTGCATGTCCATGTTCGGGACGGCGCAGTGGTAGATGTACGCGCCGGGATAGGTGGCCTTGAACTTCAGGTGGGTGGTCTCGCCCGGCGCGGTCATGGTGGCCTCGGCACCGCCGCCCGGTCCCGCAACCGCGTGGAAGTCCACGTTGTGGGGCATGTCGTTCTCGGCCGGGTTCTCGAAGGTCAGGTTAATCGTGTCTCCCTTCCGGACCCGAATCATCGGGCCGGGAACCTGCCCGTTGTAGGTCATGTAGTTGAACGTAACGCCGTCCTCGATTTCGGCCGTCATCTCCTCGGTCCGGAGGGTCACGTCCACTTCCTTCGGTTTGTCCCGGCTAATCGGGTCCGGAATGTCTGTCGGGTCCCCAGCGACGCGCTCGGCGATTTTCTGTTTCTGTTTGTTCATGGCTTTCTGAGTCTGGGTCGCTTTCGGGGTGGAGCGGGTGGAACACCCGGCTAGGGTGGCCGCGCCACCGAGACCGATACCTTGCAGGACCGTGCGACGATTGGTTGCGGGCATTGGGAGTCACCTTACACTTGCAAATAGTGGCCTTATCCCCTTCAATCGAGAACCCGATTCTCGGGGCGTAGGAAGCCTATCGAACGTGTTCGAGGTGTTCTCAGGTTCTGAGAATCGCCCGGTCGAAAATCGATGCTCGACGGAGAGAAAAGCGGAGAAACGACCGCCGACTGGGATTCAGTCGTCGGCCGCGGTTCAGTCGTCAGTCTCGGCCGCAGGTCCGGCCGTCACGGGCGCGTCGGTTGGCTGGTCGCCGGGCGTGGTCTCGCCGCGGGCCAGCACCTTCTTGGCCACGTCCCAGCAGAAGATGGCGGTCCCGATGATGACCAGCGTGTCGCCCGGCATCCGGAGCCAGAACAGCAGTTGGACCAGTTCGCCGTTGTAGAACGCGAGGCTCCGGGCGGCGTCGTAGCTCTGGGTGAACGCGACTTCCAACTGGAGGAAGCCGACCGGGAGGAGACTGACGCCGACCATCAGCGCGAGGCCGACGTTCCACGCCCAGAACGCGCGCCGGAGGTTGGTCGGGTCCCACTTGGCCTCGGGCACCGCGATGCGGAGCATGTAGGTGACCATGCCGAGCGCTAGAAGTCCGAACGCGCCGAACATCGCGGCGTGGGCGTGGGCCACCGTGAGGTAGGTGCCGTGTTCGAAGTAGTTGATGAACGGCAGGTTGATGAAGAACCCGAGGACGCCGGCCCCGACGAAGTTCCAGACGCCGGAGGCAATGATGAACATGAACGGGAGCGTGTAGGGGAACGAGTCGCCGCTGTTGGACATCGCCCGGTACTGGCCGATGGCCTCGTAGAGGATGAAGACGAGGGGGATGAGTTCCAGCGTCGAGAACGCGCTCCCGATGGGAACCCACATGTCGGGTTGGCCGACCCACCAGTAGTGGTGAGAGACGCCGATGACGCCCGTGCCCATGACCAGCAGGGCTTGGACCATCACGGCCTTCTCCGCCGAGCGCTTCTTGAGCAGGTTCATGCTGACCAGCGTGAAGCCGACCAGCGCGACGATGAAGAACTCGAAGGCCCCTTCGACCCACATGTGGACGACCCACCAGCGCCAGAACTCGGTGACGACGATGTTGGTCTGGGGCGTGTAGAGGAACCCGGCGCAGAACAGCAGGGCGATGGACCCGCCGGCGTACAGAATCATGTGGGCGAGACCGTACCGGGGTTCGCGGTCCAGCAGGGGCTTGAGACCGCGGGCGGTGAGACCGGCCCACGCGAGGAAGCCGACGAGGATGCCGACCTGCCAGAGCCGACCGATTTCGAGATACTCCAGCCCCTCGTTGCCCAGAATCCACCAGAGGTCGTCGAAGTAACCCTTCGCCCCGAGCCAGACGCCCAGCAGGCCGCCGACCACGACGACCACCAGCGCGCCCAGCAACATGTTGACGTACTTCCCCTGATTCTTGGGTTCGCGCTTGGTCAGCAAGGGCGGGAGGAACAGTCCGGCCCCGAGCCACAGCGTCGCAATCCAGAGGACCCCCAAGTCGATGTGCCACGTCTTGGCGATGGCGAAGGGGAGCCACGAGATGAAGTCGATGCCCAGCATCTCGCCGAGACCGAAGAAGGCGTCGCGCTCGATGTAGTAGTGGGCCAGCAGGCCCCCGAGGAGAACTTGCGCGAGGAACAGGCCAGCGCCGACGACGGCGAACCGGAGCGCCGCGGCCTGTCCGGGGAACAGGTCCACCTCGTCGGGACTCGGAATCGTGACGCCCTCGGTGTCAGGTTCCGAGAGTTCGATGGACTTGTAGAGCCAGACGCCGGCTCCGGCCCCGGCGACCAGCAGGACCATGGCGATGACGCTCCACGTCATGGCCGCGCCGGTGGCCTCGTTACCAGCAGTGGGGTTGTAGGGCCACTCGTTGGTGTAACTGTGGTCCGACCCCGGCCGGTCGGTGTGGGAAATCCACGCGGTCCAGAGCGAGAAGTCGGCGAAGCGTTTGGCGTCCTCCTCCGATTCTATCATCCCTTCGGGGACGCCGCGCTCGGCCGCGCCGTCGTGGTACCGCTCGACGTAGACCTGCTGGACCTGCTCGTGGGCGTAGGCCTCGGCGGCGGTGTACTCGATGCGCTCGCCCGGACTGCCGTCGGTCAAATCACCCTCGACCGCCACATCCACAGTGGCCTGCTCGCTGGACGACAGCGAGGAGTAGTCGTCGGTCCCGTACTGCTCTCGGGCGTAGTACTGGCGCATGAACTCCACCTTCAAATCCAGCGTGTCGGCGGTGTAGTCCTCGCCGTAGTACGCCCCGTTACCCAGAATCGACCCGTGGTTCATCATGCCGTTCGACTGGAAGACGGTCTTGCCCTCGCGGACCTGCTCGGCCGTCACGATGGTCTGGCCGTCGGGTCCTTGGACCTCTTTGGGGATGGGTGGGGCCTCCTGATAGGAGTACCACGCACCGATGCCCATCACGGCCAGATTCACGACGAAGACCGTCGCAAGTATTTTCGCCAGCGTGCTACGTTTGACTCTCATACAGGTCGAGGTTGCCCGTCGAGGGGCTTTTAACCGGGACGCGATTGCTGAAAGCTGGGAACCCGGCCGAACGTGTTCGGACCGAGAGCGACACCGATAGCAGGAGGCCTCTTCTATGGACCAACTAAGGACGCGACAGGCGGACCACTCCACGGGATGCGACAGGCGGACCACTCCACGGGATGCGACCGCGTGCGCGTAGTTCTGCGCGCACGCGGTCGGGGAGGACCGGGGCGCGGTGCAGTGGCGGTTGCAGTTGCTCGCGTCGAAAGTTCCGGGAAAAGAGCGGGAAGACGAACGACCGAGACGACGAGTCCTCGCCTCGGTCACGACTGCGCGTCGAACCACACCGGCGTTCGCGCGAAACTACTCGTCGGCCCGAGGAGCCAACACCAACAGCGCGGTGGTGTCCTCCTCGGCCTTCGGTGCCACCTCCTTTCGGCCGTCGAACCGCAGGAGGTCGCCGGGTTCGAGGACGTTCGATTCGTCCTCGACCCGAACGTCGAGGCGGCCCGAGACGAGGTGGACGACGATTTGGCGCTCCGGATGTCGGTGGGCCGGAACCTCGTCGCCCGCATCGAGTTCGAGGCGGACCGTCTTGGGTTCGCTTCCGGGGAAGGCCACCTCGCGGGGCGTCTCGGTCAGGTCGTCGAGTGCGACTGTTTCGGTCATGATTGGCTATCGTCGGTCGCTACTGTTTGGGGAACTTGGCGACGAACTTCTCGGCCTCCTCGCGTTCGACCTCGTAGTTGTCGGCGTCGAACGATTCGACCTCGGCCTGCATCTCGTAGAACAGCGGTTTGGGTTCGTGGTCGTTGACGATTTCTAAGACCTCGCCGCTGTCCAACTCGGCGAAGGCGTCGTGTATCTTCGGATGGCGCTTCGGCGGCGGCATCTCACGGACGTCTAATCTCGGCATACACGAAGACGTTGCCGCGGTCGCTCCTTCTCGATTCTGACGAACATGTTCGGGTTCGGGGGAGTCCGGCGGAGCGCGACCCGCACTCACTTCGTTCGCTCGGGGCCACGCGCGTCGAACTCGCCTTTCCGCAACCCCTCTCGCACGGGGTCGTGTTCGGCGTCGGTCGGCGGCGGAGCGGTGACGAGCGTGGCCTCCAACCGCTCGCCGTCGTCGGCTTTCACGCCGCGGTCCGCTCCGGCGGGCACGACCACCACGTCGCCCGGACCGACTCGGTGGTCGTCCTCGCCGTCGCGGACGAGGCCGGTGCCGCGCTGGACCGTAATCGCCACGTCGCTGTCGGGCGCGTGGACCGGAATGAACTGGCCCGGTTCGAAGTAGCCGAGGACGACCTTCGCCCGGTCGCTCCGGAAGACGGACCGGGCGCTGAATCGCTCGTCGTCGTACTCGCGTTCGGCGTCGAAATCGGTTGCGACCATGTGGGAGACGTGGGGCGAGTCGGTCGTGGGGGCTTCGCCGAACGTGTTCGGCCTCGTTCGGGTGATGCCCGGAGAAATATCTCCATTATTTTACCACATCTATTACTGTTCTTAGCATACAAAATTCGTTCTCAAAGAAATTATTTCATTCCTCTAGATGAAAAGAGGACGGAGAGAGGCCGAAACACCCGCTGTCACGGGAACTGCTCGTCGGGGTCGCGTTCAGGGGCGTCCCCGCCAGTCTCAGAGCCGAGGGCGTCGATTCGGAGCGACTCGGGACCGTGGCGGACCACGACACCGACCAGATTCCCCGAGAAGACCGCGAAGCCAACCAGCGCCAGCGCGCCCCCGAGGAGACCGGCGAGTTCGGCCTCGCCCATCCCGACGCTTCGCCAGACCGCCGCCAGAACCACCAGTCCGACCCCGACCAGCGCGAGCCAGAAGTCCGCGGCGGCGAGGCGAGCGTCGTAGAGGTCGTCTATCATCGGCACCGGTTCGAGGCCCACGCGGTCGCTGTACCGGCGAATCCAGACGATGAAGGGCACGACGTGGTAGAGCGTCCCGAGGAGGACGAACCCGATAGCGCCCGCCGCGAGGAGGTGGCCCACCGCGGGGTGGCCGAAAGTGGTCGCGGGGTCCTCCGCGCCGGTGAGCCACGGCGGCGCAGTCGAGACGACCCACGCCGGGAGGACCACCGCGACGAGGGCGTACCGCGAGAGCATCGGGGTTCGCTCGACTCTGGTCTCGACCAACTTTCGGGCCAGCACCGCTGTGAATGCCAGCAGGCCGACCAGCACCAGCGCGCCCCCGACGCGGGCCACCGGGGCGCTCCCGACCAATCGACCCCCGGCGAGCGCGAGGACGCCGACCGGATAGGTGGTCTCCTCGACTCGGCGGAGGGTCGCGTCGGCGTCCTCGATTTCGGTCTGGGTGAACATCGCCACGAGTTGGTAGAGCGCGCCGACGACGGTGGTGAGGACGACGCCGAACACCGCGAGCGTGGCGTGGGCAGACACGACCTCCGAGCGAGCGAGGCCCGCGAGGGCGAAGATTGGTCGGGTGAAATCCACCGCGAGGAGAAGTCCGAGGGTCGTCACGAGCAGGACGTGGCCCAGCGCGAGGCCGAAGTGGCGCTCGGTCGTGTCTCGCTCCTCGACGCTCCAGAGGGTCCGGCCCACGTTGTAGACGAAGACCCAGAATCCCGCCAGCATCGACGCGCCCGCAATCGGAAGCAGGTCGAGAGTCCCCGCCAACAGCAGGCCCGCGAAGCCGGAGACGCCCCCGGCGACCAGCGCGAGTTGGGCGAGGGCGAGTCGCCGCGAGTGGAGTTCGACGCCCGACCACACCGGCACGAACTGGGTCATCGCGCCCAGAATCGTGACGCAGACCCACCCGACCAGCAGGAGGTGAACGTGCGCTGGCCCGGCGAGGCCCGGCGTGACGCCGACGAGACCCAGCACGCCGAGACCGGTCCCCGCGAGCAGGAAGGCGAACCCGACGAGGAAATGCGCGAGGGGCACCGCCATCGGCGGGCCGCGCTCGGCGTCGATGCCGGCGGGGACGCTCATCGCGGCGTTATCTCCACCCGCCACTCGTCGGGCGCGACCTGCTCGGCGTCGTAGTCGAAGCCTCGCCGGTCCAGCACGCCGTAGAGCGGTTCGGGTTCGAAGCTGTTGTACAGGACCAGCGTCTCGCCGTCGTCGAGTTCGGCGAGCGCCGACGAGATGGCCCCGAACGGTTCGCCGTCGATTTCGCGGGCGTCGAGTTCCCGAGTGGTCTGGCTCGTGGTCATGTCTCTGACTGGGACGCGCGTTCGCCTATCGATTCTGCCGACCATGTTCGACCGGGAAGGAGTCGGGGACCGTGAACCCGAGTTTCCGGAGTCGCTCGGCGTCTCGGGTTAGATTCCGGTAGAACTCCCGGCCCTCGTCGGTCAGGAAGGCCGCGCCGTACCGGATGGGTTCGCCGCGAACCGTCTCACTGCCGACCGTGACCTCGGCGGTCCGGTAGCGGTCGGCGAGTCGGGGGTCCGAGAGGTCGATTTCCGGCGGGAGGTCCACCCGCGGCAGGTCGTGGGCCACTGCCATGTTCCGGTAGGCGAACGCGGCGTCGAGGCCGCCGGTCTCCAGCGCCCGGAGGAGTTGGGTCTCGGGGAACACGTCGGCGTTCGCCCGGATGTCCTCGGCGGGGGCGTCGTCACCGGGGGCGTCCCGGCCCGCGAGTTCGAGCGCCAGCAGGGTCCGATAGCCGAGCGGGTCGCGCTCGGGGTCGGTCCGACCCACCGAAACGTCTTCGCGCGCGAGGACCGACCGCCAATCCCGGCGAATCGCGTCGGCGTGGGGCGAGTCGGGATTGTAGACCACCACCAGCGCGTTGGTGGCGAACGTGGCGTGCCACCCCGCGAGACCGTCCACGAGGTCGGGGTCGGCCAGCGCGATGGCGTCGGGGTTTCTGGCACCGGACCGGACGAGGCGGACTGCCGAGAGGCTCCCGTGGGCCTCGGCCGTCGCCCCCGCTACGTCGTCGGCGACGGTCTGGAGGCTTCCGGCCACGAGGGCCGTCGCGTGGTCGTCCTCGTTTCCACCGCCGACCGACCCGGTTACACGGACGCCGACCGCGCTGGCGGCGAGCGCACCCCCCGAGAGCAGGAGCGTTCGTCGTCTCATGTTCGGAGGTGGCCCGCGAACGCTCAAAAAGCGGACCGGGCGTTTTCAGTCGGCGGGAACTCGACCGAACAGGTACGGCTTGGCGGTGCGTTTGCCGAGTAAAGACTGGGAGACGTTTCCCACATCTATATTTTTATTTCTTTAGTAATTGTGTAGATTGCTTGTCGAAGTGGTGGGAACACCGAGCACGCCAGATACCGCTCGCAGTCGCGCGGGCGAAACGAGTATGGGGTTTGTCCGCCGGCGTTCGTGGTCCCCTCAGCACGCCGCTATTTCGCGGGCGCAGTTCTGTGCCCGCGAAATATCCCCGTGAGTCGCCGAAAACCAGCGCGTTTCGAGGCCCCTCCCGGCGCTTCCGCCTCGGTCCTCGAATTGTCCCACTCAAAAACCCCCGGCCCGAAGGTGTTCGCCGGCGTTCTCAGGCGTCTGGAATCTCCTCGGCGGTTGAAGGAAACGACGTGTCGAGATTGGAGTGTATGATGCGAGTAACGACAGCGGGACGACCGAACGGAGGAGTCTCGCTATGAGTCTCTCCCGACGCGACTTCATCCGGGGTGCTGGCGCGGGGACAGTCGGCGCGCTCCTGACCAGCAGTTGGGGAGCGACCCAGAGCGTCGAACCCGTCACCGACGTCGCCAACCCCCTGAAGTCGTACCCGAATCGGGACTGGGAGCAGGTCTACCACGACATCTACGCCTACGACGAGGTAGACTGGACCGTCTGTCACCCCAACTGCACCCAGTCGTGCGCCCTGAACTTTTATATGAAGAACGGGGTCCCGATTCGGGCCGAACAGGTGTATCACAACGAGGAGCCGAGCGTCGGCCCCTCGGGCTACGAGGACGCCGACGTGAGCCAGAACTGGAACCCCCGCGGGTGCATGAAGGGGCTGACGCTCCACCGCCGGACCTTCGAGCCGAGTCGAATCAAGTACCCGATGGTCCGGAAGGGGTGGGACCCCGACGACCCCAACCCCGAGGGCCGAGGCGAAGACGAGTTCGAGCGCGTCTCGTGGGAGAAAGCCATCGACCTCGTCGCCGAGAAGATGGCGAGTCTGGACGACCACAAGCGGTTCCACATCTTCAACGCCATCAAGGCCGACGGCCTCATCACTCGCCACGGCGCGGGTCGGCGTCTGGCCTCCATCTTCGGTGGCTGTGAGTGGACCGAGTACGACTGGTACGCCGACCTGCCGCCGGGCCACGTCATTACGACTGGCTACCAGACCAGCGACTCGGACGCCAATGCGTGGCGGAAGGGCGATTACACCATCATTCAGGGCAAGAACCTCATCCACAACAAACTCGCGGACAACCACTGGTTGCAGGAGGCCCGCGAGCGCGACGGCAAGATGGTCGGCATCTACCCCGACTACTCGCCGACCGTCCAGAAGTGCGACCGGTGGCTTCCCATCCGACCCGGTTCCGACCCGGCGATTCCCCTCGGGTTCGCCCACGTCATCATCCGGGACGAACTCTACGACGCCGACTTCATGCGGCAGTTCACCAGCCTGCCCCTGCTGGTCCGCGAGGACGACAGCAAGTACCTCCGGGCGCACGAAGTCTTCGAAGACCACGAAGCTCCTCCGGAAGACAGCCACGACCAACACGAGAGCGACGACTGGGGCGACTTCGTGGTCGTAGACCAGAACGGGAACCCCAAACCCGTCACCCGCGAGGAGGTCGGCACCGAGACGCCGGTAACTCCCAAACTCGACGCCGAAACCGAGGTGTCGCTGGCCGACGGCGGGACAGTCTCGGTCCGGACGGACTTCGCCCGCCAGAAGCAGAACGTGATGGAGAACTACTCGCCCGAACAGGTCGAGGAGATAACCACGGTTCCGGCCGACGCTATCGAGAAGACTGCCAAAGAGTTCTCTGCGGCCGAGAAGGGCCAGTGGTTCACGGGCGAGGGTATCAACCACTGGTTCCACGGTAACTCGGAACTCCAGCGGTCCATCTTCTTCGTCCAGTCGATGCTGGGCAATGTCGGCGACGCGGGCAAGGGCTACTACAACTACTCGGGCCAGTACAAAATCGAACTCCTCGACGGCTACCCCCACTACGTCAACCCCGACGGCCACTCGGCCCACGGGATGTATCCGGGCTACGCCTTCGCGTTCTTCGGCGGCGAGCAGTTGGACCCCCACGAGATTCGGGGCGACTTCGACCGCGAGATGGACCTCGTGCCGCAGGGTGACGCCGACGAGCCAGTGATGCCGAAGGGCGCGGAGACGTACACGATGTCCAAGCCCACCATCCTGTGGACGATGAACTGCAACCTCCTGAACCAGACCAAACATCAGGAACACGTCGTCAACAACTTCACGAAGCACCCCGACACGAGCAACGAACTGTTCATCGTGTCGGACATGCACATGACCTACTCGGCCCAGCACGCCGACATCGTGTTACCCTGTCCCTCGTGGCTTGAGTGCGACTACCCGGACATCACGGTCGGTCCAGAGAACCCCTTCGTCACGATGGACAGCGGGGTCATGGACCCCATCTACGACACCAAACAGGACGGCGAGGTGCTGGCGCTGGTCGCCGAGAAGTTGGACGAGAAGATTCCGCCCGAGGAGCGCCGGGTCGATTCCTACCGGGCGTACTTCGAGAACTTCCTCGACGACGACAAGGACGTTCGGGACTACATTCAGGAGACCCTCGACGCCGGCATCACGACCAAAGACATCGACGTCGAGGACTTGGAAGACGGTCCCGAACGCCTCGACCTCAAGACCTACCCCCGAATCCCCTTCTACTCGCAGATTCACGACGACAGGCCGTTCTACACTAAGACCGGCCGGATGGAGTTCCACAAAGAGGAGGACCGATTCGTAGACCTCGGGCGCGACGACTTGGACCACATCGAGAGCGTCGAGGGGACGCCCTACGGCGTCAACGAGAAGTGGCCCGAGGCCGGCGAGCAGGAGAATCCCTTGTATCACGACGAGGGCTACCAGTTCTACTACAACACTCCTCACAGCAAGTACCGGACCCACTCGTCGTGGGGGATGACCGACTGGAACCTCATCTGGTCGGCCAGAGACTTCGGTTCGACCAGCGCCGACCCCGAGGGCACCGAGCGACTAGTTGACGACTTCTCGTTCCCCGAGGCCGAGGGCGAGACCAGCGAGGCCCCGCCCCTCGGCGAAGCGTTCGTGGAGATTCACCCCTCGGACGCCGAGGACATCGGCGTCGAGAACGGCGACTACGTGCGAATCTCCGGGAAGCGCGGCGGAACCGTGGTCCGGGCGATGCTGAGCGAGCGCCAGCGCCCCGGCAAGGCGGGCGACATGGGCCAGTTGACGGTCTGGCACGGGTGGTGGCCTCAGCACTTCCCCGACGACGAGGAGGCCGGCGAAGACGACGAGAAGGGATTCAACACCACGACGAACATCTGGCTCGACCCCGGCCAAGAGACTGACGAACTGGTCCACAAGGCGGTCTTCGGCGACCCGAACGTCTCCGAGGAGGTCGGCGAGGACATCGCGTGGCACGGCGCGGAACTCGAACACGGCTACGAGGAGACCGTCTGGGCACCGACCGGGGTGAACCGCGACGACCTCGTGACCGTCGAGAAGTACGAGGAGGCCGACTGGTGGCCGGGTGACGCCCGGAAGGACGAACTCGTGGAGGACTACATCGGCGGGTCGCTCCAGTCGAAACGCGGCGGTAGCACGACGACAAGCGGTGATGACTGATGCCCGAAGTGTACAACCCACAACTCGGCAGGAAGCAGAGTTACCCCTACGAACACCGCGACGACGAGCGCGACTGGCACTGGGGGATGATAATCAACACCAACCGGTGCATCAACTGTAACACCTGCTCGTTCGCCTGCAAGTCCACGTGGACCAGCGGGAAGGGCGAGGAGTACATGTGGTGGATGAACGTCGAGACCGAACCCTACGGGGGCTACCCGATGGGGTGGGACATGCGACTGCTCGACGACCTTGGCCCCGAAGAAACCATCTTCGAGGCCGCAGACTCTGGCGAGAAGGTCCACGGCTACGTCGCCCAGAAGGAAGAGTGGGAGTATCCCGCCCTCGGCGACGACTCGGTTCACGGCGAGTACCCCGAGGACGAGGTGGTCGAGTCCAACCCCGAGGAGGGCAAGTACCACGACATCTGGCAGTTCTACCTGCCCCGCCTCTGCAACCACTGCAAGAACCCGGCGTGTCTCGCTGGATGCCCCCGGAAGGCCATCTACAAGCGTTCGGAGGACGGCATCGTCCTGCTGGACCAAGAGCGGTGCCGGGGATACCGCAAGTGCGTGAAGGCGTGTCCCTACCACAAGCCGATGTACAACCCCGAGACCGGCGTCTCCGAGAAGCCGGTGGGATGCTTCCCCCGAATCGAGGAGGGCAACGTCCCGCGGTGCGTCTCGTCGTGCATCGGCAAGACGCGGCTTCACGGCAACATCAACCGAGGGCCGGACCGCGGCCGACCCAACGGCAAGAAGTCGGCCGCGCCGGGTCGGAGTCCGGTCAACTACCTCGCCAAGTCCGACGAGAAGGTCGGTCTCCCGCTGTACCCGCAGTTCGGCACCCGGCCGCAGGTGTTCTACATGCCGCCGTACCACGTGCCCCCGGAGTTCCTGACCCAGATGTTCACGCCGAACACCGACCAGAAGCGCAACGACTGGCCCGGTAGCACCTACGAGGAGTCCATCAAAATCATCCAGCAACGAGTCCGGAACCCGAGCCATCACCTGCTGGGCGTCCTCCAGTTGTTCGGCGCGACGACCCGACTCATCGAGACGTACAACGTCAAGGAGAACCGGGTGAAGGGCTGGGACCGGAAAGGCAAGAAAGTGGTCGATATGCCCATCGAGGAGGACATCGAGGTCCGCGAGGGCGAGCAGTGGACCAATCAGCCGTGAGGTGATAGTATGGACGAACCAACCCGAACCGACGACGGAGCATCGCCAACAAACGGCTCGAAAGCGGAAAGCAAACAGAACGAAGGTGTAACAGTGGAAGAAGGTAGTGAAGGCAATTCCACAGGCACGTTTACCGACGTGACGCCGGCCGAGCGCCACTCGGCCCGGTCTGCGCTCTACAGCGCGGCGGCGGGTGCGCTCTGCTACCCCGACGCCGAACTCGTCGCGGACCTGACTCACGACGAGACCACCGAGGGCATCCAGTCGGCGGCCGCGAAACTCGATTTGACCGCCGAGGCCGACGCCCTGCTGTCGGCGCTCGATTCGGCCGACACTGACGACCTCGAACCGGCGTACAACGACCTGTTCGGCCTGCCGAGCGACGACGGCACCTACCCCGTGGTGCCCTACGAGGCCGAGTACACGGTCGGCGACGAGGTGGGCAGGCAACAGCGCCGGATTGCGACGGTCGTCGGCCTGCTGGAGGCCTTCGGCGTCGAACCCGCCGACGAGTTCACCGAGCGCCAAGACCACGTGGTCGTGGAACTCGAACTGATGCAGGTCCTGTCCGCTCGCCGGGCGGTCGCCCACGAACGGGACGACGCCGACACCGCGGCCAACCTCGAACGCGCCGAGGCGATGGTGCTTTCCGAACACCTCGAGGACTTCGTGCCCGCCTTCGCCCACGACGTTCGGGGCGCGACCGACGAAGCGTCCGCCGACGCGAAAGCGGTCTACCGCGCCGCGGCCGACCTCGCAGAGGCGGTCGTCACCCGCGATTCGGCCAGTCATCCTGAACCAGATTTGGACTTCGACGCCTCCTCGGAGGTGCGTTCCGGTGCCTGAACGCGACGCCGCGCGGCGAGCGACCGTCGTCACGGCGGTCGTAGTGGCCGCGCTCGTCCTCGCC
This sequence comes from Halorussus lipolyticus, assembly GCF_029338375.1. Lineage (NCBI taxonomy): Archaea > Methanobacteriati > Methanobacteriota > Halobacteria > Halobacteriales > Haladaptataceae > Halorussus > Halorussus lipolyticus. The sequence continues at coordinate 2,050,919 of NZ_CP119804.1, forward strand.
CAGACCGCCGTCACCGCGGCGGTCACGAGCGGAAGCCAACCTGCGATGTCGGTCGAGGAGGTCCCGAGCGACCCGGCAGACGGGACGTGGCAGGATGCACCGACCCGAAGCGTCTCGCTGTCGAAACAGCAGATGGCCCCGCCCTTCGGCGGCGGGAGCATCGACGAGATGTCGGTCCAGACGGTCCACAACGACACCCACACCGCGTTCCGACTGACGTGGGACGACCCGACCCGCGACGCCAACATCCGGGCACCCGAGAACTACAGCGACGCCGCCGCGGTGATGCTCCGAACCGGCGACAAACCGCCCATCACGATGGGCGCGGCCGGCAAGCCCGTGGACATCTGGTACTGGCGGGCGAGTTGGCAGTTCGAGGACCGCGAGTCGTTCGGCGAGATGTACACCTACCCCCATCCGAACAACGAGACCATGCCGGGCCGTGCTGTCGGCAATCCGCTCTCGAAGGCCCAGTACGACCGGTTCGCCCAGAACTACTACGCCGAGGGCTACGGGTCGCTGACCCACGCTCCTCGCCAGAACGTCCGGGCCGACGCCGAGTACGACGACGGCCAGTGGTCGGTCGTCTTCACCCGGAAGCACGACACCGAAGGCGAGTTCGACGCGAGTCTCGCCGGGTCGAAGAACGTCTATCTGGCCTTCGCGGTCTGGAACGGGAGCGCCGACGAGGTTAACGGCCAGAAGTCGCTCACGCTCCGGTTCACCGAACTCGACACCAAGAAGTGGGCCATGACCGACGCGAGTAGCCAATCCGGCGAATCCGGCGGCCAGTCGGCCGCGTCAGGGTCCGAATCCACCGCCGGCAGACAGTCCGGGGACATGTGGATTACTCGGTCGGTGAGCAACTGGGTCGTCGGCCTCGTGATTACGACCCTGCTCACGTGGACCGTCGTCTACTGGAGGGCCAGAGAATGACCGAGGAGTACGCCAACCGGAGCGCCCGCGCTCGGTCGCCGCTCCGCGGACGGGACGACAGCACCGACCGCGACGACGAGGCCGACCTCCGAAGCCTGCTGGCCTCGGCCTGCGAGTACGAGCGCCGGAACGCCGTCCTCGCGCTGGTCGAGCGAGCAGAGGACGACGGCCTCGACGCCGAGACCACGAGCAAACTCGCCGACCGACTCGCCGAGGACGACAGCGCCGACGTGCGCCAGTTCGCTGTCGAGGTCCTCGGGGTCGCTGGCGCAGAAGCGAGCGCCATCCGGGGCGCGCTCGAAGACGCCGACGAGTGGGTCCGGGCCGAGGCCGTGGTCGCCCTCTCGCGGGTGGACCCGGAAGATGGCCTCCTCTGCGACGCGCTCGAAGACGACAGCGGTTGGGTCCGGCGCAACGCGGTCATCGCGCTGGGCAAGACCGAGCGGGCGACCTTCGCGGACCTGACCGACCGCATCAAGAACGACCCCCATCCCGCGGTCCGGGAGTACGCCGCGCTCTACCTCGGCGAGCGCGCTACCGACGACCAGACGGAAGACGCGGTTCGCCTGCTGGCCGCCGTGCTGGCCCGCGACCCCGAGGCCTTCGTCCGGGCGAAGGCCGCCGAGTCGCTGGGGGACCTCGCCACCGACCGGGCCGAACAGGCGCTGGAGACCCACGGCGTCACCGACCGGAGCGACGACGTGAAGCGGACCGCCAAGCGCGCGCTGGCCTCAGCCCGCGGCGTGGACCCCGACCAGTTGGACATCGAACTCGACGACGGACCGCCCGGCGGCGGCCCCCAATCGCCCGGCGAAACGCCCGGCGGTCCCGGTCCGGGGGCCGGGAAACAGCGACCCGGAAACCACCAGAGGTGACACGCCATGGCAAAGACCAATCCAGAGACCGAACAGGCATCGAACGAATCGCTGGGCGTCTCGGTCCCCGACGAACACGTCGGCGCGTTCGTCGCGGAGGTGTTCGAGGACGTGGAGCGAGACACGACGTGGGAGCAGGTCGTCGGCGAACTGGTCGCCGACGAGGCCCGGAGCGCGTGGGACGCCCTCGAACCGACCGCCCAAATCAGGGAGGTCCTCTCGGCGGCCGCCGACTACGACGAGCAGACCGTCGAACTCCTCGGCGAAATCTCGACCCAACACGGGTCGCCCACGCCGGAAATCCGCGAGCAGTTCGAGGAGGCCATGCGGTGTCGCCGGAACGCCGACCAGTTCCGGGACGCGGTGGCCGCGGCCTACGGCGACGGTCTCGTTGGCGACGACGAACTCGTGGCCGCAGTCGAGGACAGCGACTTCGACACCGCGGTCATCGCCGAGCGCGAGGACGAACTCGAACGGGTCGCCAACGCCTACGACCTTGACTTCCGGCCCTACGGCGGGACCCTGATGCACGACGAGGAGGGCGAGGGCGACGAGGACGAGAACCCGCTGGAAGACTTCGAGGCGTGGTAGCATGACTGACGAAATCACCGAGCGAGTCGAGGAAGCGATTGCGAGCGTCGAGGACCCCGACTTCGGCGCGAGCGTGGTTGACGCTGGCCTCGTGACCGACGTGTCGGTCGCCGATGGCACCGTCACGGTGTCGGTCGATTTGGCCGGCGCGGACCCTGCGGAAGCCGAGGAGGTCGCCGAGAGCATCCGACGCGAAGCGTTCGAGGTCGCTGGCGTCGAGCAGGTCCGAATCGAGGGCGAGACGCCCGAGGCCGGGAGCGAGACGCACAGCAACAGCCACGGCGGCGATTCGGGAGGGAACGGCCACAGCCACGACCACAGCAACACCGGAGGCCACGGCGTCTCGGTTCCCGGCGTCGAGCAGGTGATTGCGGTCGGGAGCGCCAAGGGCGGGGTCGGCAAGACCACTGTGGCGACCCACCTCGCTCGGGCGCTGGCCGAGGAGTACGACGTTGGCCTGTTCGACGCCGACATCCACGGGCCGAACGTGCCCGAGATGACCGGCGTCGAGGGACCCGTCGAGGCCACCGATGACGGCCGGGCCGAACCCGCCGCAGTCGATGGGATGGAAGTGATGAGCGTCGGCCTCGTTGCCAACGACGCGCCGCTGGCGTGGCGGGGCGCGATGGCCCACGACGCGCTGACCGAACTACTGGCAGACACCGCGTGGTCCGACCGCGACGTGCTGGTGGTTGACCTCCCGCCGGGGACGGGCGACGTGGTGCTGACGATGCTTCAGGAGGTCCCGGTTTCCGGGGCGCTCCTCGTGACCACGCCCTTCCCGACCAGCCTCTCGGATACGGGCCGGAGCGCCGCGCTGTTGGAGGAGAACGGCGTCCCGGTCGTCGGAACAGCGGTGAACATGGCCGGATTCGCCTGCGAGGAGTGCGGCCACCACCACGACCTCTACGGCGGCGAGGACGGTGCGGACGGCGGCAAGGAAGGCCCGGAAGCGCAATTAGGCGTCGAGGTGCTGGCCGAACTCCCCTTCGACCGCGGGTTACAGCGTCCGGCGGCCGAGGAAGGAGACGGGACCGACCGACCCAATCCCGTGGCCGACCTCGCCGAATCGGTCGGCGAGTTCCTCGACAGCGACGAGACCGGACCGGTCGCAGTCCCCGACTCGGCGCTCGATATTCGGGGTCTTCCGCCGCGCATCCGCCACGAGCAGGTCGGCGAGGAGTTCCGGGCGCTCGAACCGGGCGAAGACCTGTTCGTGGTGAACGACCACGACCCCTCGCCGCTGGCCGAGATGCTGGCCGGCGAGTACGCCGAGCAGTCGCCGGACGAGGCCTTCGACACCTGCGACGTGCATCGCAAGGGACCGGACGAGTGGGTGCTGGAACTCCGGCGGGCGGTCTGAGAAGCGCGAAACGTTCCGGTCAGCGCGGGCGCTCGGTCACTCCAGTTCGATTTTCCGCACGAAGTCGAGGTTCTTCAGCTCGTTCAGCAGGTCGCCGGGCACGTCGCCGTCGGTGATGATGTAGAGTCGCGGGTCGTCGGTGAACTCGGGGTCCTCGCTGATGGTCTGGCGAATCGAGATGCCGTCGTCGGCGAGGAGGCCGGTCACGGTCGCTACAATTCCGGGTTCGTCGGCGTCGGTGACTTCGACGGTCAGCACCGAGAGGTCCAGCACCGGCGCGAGGTCCATCAGACTCGGAATCGAGGAGATATTCTGGAAGATGCGCCGGAGTTGCTCGTCTTCGAGGATGGCGTCGGTGGTCGAGTCCACCACTCGGCGGTCCACGTCGATTTCGCGGGCGATTTGGGTGTTCGGGATTTCGATGCCGCCGGAGACGACCCGGCCCTCGTCGTTGACGGAGAACCCGCGTTCGAGGAGCAGGCGGATGACGGCCTGTTGGGAGGGACTTCCCTCGAACTTCTGCATAATCTCGTCGAACATCTATTGGCTGGTAATGCGGCGTGGAAGTGTTTAGTGGTGTTGTTGTCCGGTCTTGCCACAAGAAATCTCACCAATTCTCGTAGATGTATATCGTACAGTACTGCGGGCCACGCGCCGTCCACAGGAGTCAAGCAATCAAATTCGATGCTAAAGTAGTATAAATACGTCCTAAAGAAATCAGAGTATGTCTTACCTACCGAGACCAACGTTCAAATGCGAGGACGAAGGAACCCGCCCCGAGGAGCCAACGAATGGACCGAGACCCACCCGACGACACTCGAACTACCGACGCTGAACGAGACGACCCGGAGTGGAACCGCGACCGGTTTCCGGCGTGGGACTCCGAGGAGGGCGCGCTTCGCGCCGCCCGGAGCGAGGCCCGCGAGTCGCTGGCGGAGACGATTCGCGCCATCCGGCGCATCGACCAGTCCGCGATGCGGACGCTCCGAATCGACTTGGTGATACTCGGCCTCTCGCTGACTGTCGCGTCTTCGTTTCAGTCTGTTTCCCGTCTCGTAAACGAACTCACCGTCTCGGGATTCGTCGCAATTGGACTCTCGACCATCGTTGCAATCGTGACGACTCTCGGGACCGGCTATCCGACCGGTGTGAGTGAGGAGTACGTGGCGGAGTTCCAACGAGCGTCGTGGACCGAGCGTGAGTGGAACGAGTGGATGGTACGGGAGTATAGCGAATGGCTTTCGGAAGCGAACGAGATGCTCAACGCCGAGGCGCAGGTTCTGTTTTACACCAAAGCCCTACTCGGAGCGGGATTAGTTCTGTTGATGCTGGGAGTCGTATCGGGCATCGTCGGTTTCACTGACGCGATTACTGAGTTCGGAATAGCGGCATCGACATAGTGAACGTCCCCACTCTTAAGTAGAATAGCGAATATAGACAACACATGGGGAAATCGCCGAAAACAGGCCGAGAGTTAGAGCCACAGCGTGGTCGGAAAGGGCCGAAAATCTTCGGTCGTATCGTCCGTTACTTCGGAAAAACCGACGACTAACCTGCTCGTCGCACCGCCGACCTACAACTGCCCCTTCGTACTCGCCACGTCACCCCTTCGCTCGTCAATCCGCGTCGCATCGTCCAGCGACCGCGCGACCGACTTGAACATCGCTTCGATTTCGTGGTGGGCGTTCTCGCCGGAAATCCCGACGTGCAACGTAAGCCCCGCATTCATCGCCAGCGACCGCATGAAGTGCTTGGCCATGTGGCTGGTCATGTCGCCGACGGTGGCCTGCGAGAAATCGCCCTCGAACTCGAACAGAGGCCGACCGCTCACGTCCACGACGACATCGGCGACGGCCTCGTCCAGCGGAACCTTTCGGTCCGCAAATCGCTCGATGCCGCGCTTGTCGCCCAGCGCGTCGGCGAAGGCCTCGCCGAGGGTGATGGCCACGTCCTCGACGGTGTGGTGGTCGTCGATTTCGAGGTCCCCGTCGCACCGGACCGTCAGGTCGAACAGGCCGTGCTTGGCGAAGCTTTCGAGCATGTGGTCGAAAAAGCCCACGCCCGTCTCGACGGTGGCCTCGCCGTCGCCGTCTACGTCGAGCGTGACCTCGATTTCGGTCTCCGCGGTCTCTCGGGTCACCGCGGCGGTTCTGTCGCTCATACCCGACAGTTCGTCCGGAGGCACAAGGTCGTTGTCCTCCCGGCGAGCGGGTTCGGCGAACCTTCGACCGCAGAGATGACGATCGTCTGACAAAGTTATATAAACGTCCTCGTTGTCGCTCTGAGCGAGACAATGCGTAAAATCGACGTGCTGAGCCTGCTCAGCCTGCTCGTGGGAGGACTCCTGTCGCTGGGTGACGGGATGGTCGTGGGAGTGCCGCTGTTGGCCGCAAGCGCCTACGTGCTGGCGAGAGCGAAACTCGACCCGACTCGGAATCGCCTGACGGCGACCCGCAATCGACTGACGGCCGTAGTGGCCACGGTGACCGCGCTGGCGGGCTAAATCGACTTCGCTTCTTCGAGCGTGAACTCGCCTTCGTAGAGTGCCGTGCCGACGACGACTGCCGCCGCCCCGGCGTCTCGGAGTGCCCGAACGTCGTCCAGCGTGGCGACCCCGCCCGAGGCCACGACCGGGATTTCGACCGCCTCGACCACTTCGCTCACACGGTCGGTCTGAACGCCGGCGAGTTGGCCCTCCACGTCAACGTCGGTGAACAGAATCGCGCCAGCGCCGAGGTCCTCGTAGCGCGCCGCGGCCTCGGCGGGGTCGAGGCCCGTGCCCTCGGTCCACCCGGAAACGACGACCTCACCGTCCTTCGCGTCGAGGCTGACCACCACAGAACCGGGGTACTCGTCCGAAATCTCCGCGACGATTTCGGGGTTCTCGACCGCCGCGGTGCCGAGGATTACCCGGTCCACGCCGCGAGCGAGGAGGTCCGTGGCGTCCTCAACCGTCCGAATTCCGCCGCCGAGTTGCACGTCTGCGTCCTCGCCGACCGCATCGAGGACCGCCTCGACCGCCGGGGCGTTCTCACGTTCGCCCTCGAAGGCTCCGTCGAGGTCCACGAGGTGGAGGGTCTCCGCGCCCTGCTCGACCCACTGCTCGGCGGCCGCGACCGGATTACCGTAGGTTTTCTCGGTACCGCGCTCGCCGGCGACGAGTTGGACGACTTCGCCGTCCTGCATGTCTACCGCCGGGACGACCTCGAACTCGGGGAAGTGTGTCATTGGGGAAGGGTAGGGAGAGTAGCGGTCTAAATCCCTCGGAAGCGACTCTCCGCGCTACCTGCGCCTTCCGGTCGTTTCAAGCCCCCGGCGGGCGAACCCCCGGCCATGACGCTGGTCGCGTTCGATTTCGACGGTACGCTCTCAGACTCGGAGATGACGGTCCTCCTCGGCGAGCGCCAAGGAGTCGCCGATGAGATGGCCGACATCACCGAGCGAGCGATGAACGACGAGATTAGCTACGCCAAGAGCCTCCGGGACCGGGCGGCCCTGCTGGAAGGCCTCTCGAACGAGCGGGCCGAGGACGCCTTCGACGACGTGTTCCTCCGACCCGACGCCGCGACGGTCATCCGGGAACTCAACGAGGCCGGCGTGACCACCGCCATCCTGACCGGCGGGTTCGAGCGCGGCGTCGAAGTCGCGCTGGAGCGAGAGGGCGTCTCGGTGGACACCATCGTCGCCAACCGCCTGCCGGTCGAGGAGGGCGAACTCACGGGCGAGGTCGAAGGGCCGCTCATCGAGGGCACGAAGGACGACGCCCTCGAACGTCTCGCCGGCGAGCGGGAAATCGACATGCGAGACACCATCGCGGTCGGCGACGGTGCGAACGACCTGCCCATGCTGGAAGTCGCCGGCCTCTCGGTGGGCTTCATCCCCAAGTCGGCGGTCCGGCCGTCCTGTGACATCGTGGTGGCGACGATGGAACGGCTTCGGGACGTGTTCGACGAGGAGGGACTGCTGGACTGACCGAAAGAGCGTTCCATTTCGGCCCCGTGATAGCACGTATCCTGCTGTCTTTATCTCCTCAGCGCGCCTCTGTATAGTCGGTGACTTAGAATGGCTCGATACGACCCCTTCGAGGAGATGGACCGAATGTTTGAACAACTCCGAACCCGCGTATGGACCCCTGAGGACGCCCTGAGCGGCGGGCGCGGAACGTCCGGCGGCCTCGGCATGCCCGCCCGGAAGGACGACGCCGTGAGCATGGACCTCACGAAGCACGACGACGAATTCGTCTTCGCCGCCGACCTGCCGGGATTCGAGCGCGAGGACATCGACCTCACGTTCTCGGAGGGCGTGCTGACCCTCGTCGCCGAGAGCGAGACCAGCGAGGAGCGGACCATCGGCGGAGACGCTCGGACCGCGAGCGGCCGGACTGGAACCGACCAGACCGGAACCGACGAGGCCCGGCCCGAGGCCGACGAAATCGCGGTCCGGACCCAGTTCGCTCGCTCGCGCCGCGTCGCAGAGCGCGTCACGATTCCCGAGGCCATCGTCGAGGACGAGATTCTGGCCTCCTACCGAAACGGCGTGCTGGAGGTCCACCTGCCGCTGGCGGACCCCGCGAGCGCGGACGACGAGTCGAGAATCGACATCATCGACTAGAGTTTCTTTTGGCGTCGTACTCGAAGATAGATAGAGGATTCTTTCGGTATTGTATCTCGTCTGTAAGCAATTGTTTTGTTTGCTACTGCGGGGAAATTCCCGAAAGAGCAGGGCGGACGGAGCGACCGGTTGCTCGAAAATCGTCCCGCTCTGCTACTGCATCGCGTCCAACTGCACCGCTACCCTACTGCACAGCACCACAACCGCACACGCCCAACTGCACAGCACCACAACCACACCGCGCCCCGTGCCTCCCCGCCGCGTTTGCGCGGAACTGCGCAAACGCGGCGCGCCCCGTAGTCGGTGCCAATTCACGGTCCTCGCCTGCTACCACGACCGGGACACTAGTCACACCTGCTACCACGACCGGGACACTACCCTTTTCCCGCCGGACTCCGACGGTTCTCCCATGACCAGCATCGCCGTCGTGGGCGCTGGCGTGGCCGGACTCGCCGCCGCCTACGCGCTCCGAGACGCCGACGCAGACGTGACGGTGTACGAGCGCCGCGATACGGTCGGAGGCCGGGCCGCGACCCACCGCCGAGACGAGTGCGTCTTCGACGTGGGCGCGAACTACGTCAAGGAGGCCGACGAGGACGGGCGCGTCAGCGAACTCCTCACCACCGAACTCGCCGACGGACTCGTAGACACCGAGGAGCCGGTTTGGACCTTCAACGCTGACGGGGAAATCTCGGAGGGCCGAGGAGACGACAGTCCGAAGTGGACCTACCGCGAGGGACTGGCGACCCTCGGCGACCGACTCGCCGACGCCGCAGACGCCGAGGTCCGGACCGGTACCGAGGTCGAGACCTTCGCCCGCGAGGACGACGAGTGGTGGCTCAGGGTCCGGGGCGGCGAAGCGACCGCCGACCGTCTCGTCTTGACGCCGCCCGCGCCGACTACCGCGTACCTCCTCGACCGGGCCGACTGGGACGACCCGCTCTGTTCGGACCTCGTGGAGACGGCGTCCGACGTGCCCTACCGGACCCTGCTGTCGGTCGCGCTCCACTACCCCGACCGCACCGACCTGCCCTACTACGCGCTGGTCAACGCCGACAAGGACCACGACCTCGGGTGGATTTCCCGCGAGGAGTGCAAGCCCGGTCACGTCCCCGAAGGCGAGAGCCTGCTCATCGTCCAACCCTCCCCGGAGTGGTCGCGCCAGCACTACGACGAACCCGACGACCAAATCGCCATCGGGGCGGCCGACCGGACCGCGGAACTGCTCGACGACGCCGACCGCTACCAGTTCGACTGGGCCGAGGTCGTTCGGTGGCGCGACGCGCTCCCCGACGCCGGCGCGGACGCCGACGTTCTCGAACGCGCCGCCGACCAAGCCCTCTACTTCGCCGGCGACTGGGTTGCCGGGGAGGGTCGGATTCACGCCGCGCTCCGGAGCGGCCTCGAAACCGGCGACGAAATCAGGAAGTCGCTCTAACCCCGCCGGAGCGACACGACCGACGCCCCCGAGACCAACAGCACCGCTGTGACGTGGCCGGCGACGGCCCCGACCAGCAGAATTCGGTCCCAGATGAACGGCACCAACAGGAGTTGGACCACCGCGAACCCGATTGTCAGGAGTTCGATGCGGAGGAGGTGCCGGCGGTCCTCGGCGTCGAACCGGTCGCCGTACTGGAGCGTCCGCCAGAGGCCGGTCACGCTGGCCCACCATCCGGTTCCGATGCGGTAGCAGAGGTCCCACAGCACCAGCAGAGTCAGGTAGACCGCGGGCGCTGGCGGCGTCTCGCCGAGGAGCAAGGTCAACAGCGGGACCTGCCCGCTCCGGGCGTCCACCGCGAACAGGTACGTGAGGAGCGCGACGAACGACAGCACGCCCAGCACGACCTCGATGCTGGACGAAAAGAGGAGTCGTCGGTACGAGTCGGGGGTGTCCAACTCCCGAATCTCGTCGCCGAGCGCGAGCATCACGTAGCTTCCCGCGGCCGCGACGACCACCGCGGCGGTTCCGGCGGGCACCGCGCTCCAGAGGTCGTAAATCGCCGCGAATGCCAGAATCAGTCCCTCGAACAGCAGAAACTGGATGCCGACCGCGACCGGTTGGGACAGCGACAGGCCGGGAATCGCGCCGACGATGCTCTCGTAGACCCACGCCTCGCCGTACCGAGTCGTGAGATTTCGGTCGGGGCCGGTCGGCGAGTCGGCGTCCTCGCCCGCCGGGTCCCGACCGCTCATTCGTCGTCCCATTCGTCGGGTCCCGACAGCGCGCGTTCGACCGCCTCGTCGAAGGGCGTCAACTCGACAGCTATCAGCCTCCGGATGGGGTCGTCGTCGGCCACGACCGGGTTCTTGAGTCCGGAGATGAGGGGGTGGGCGATGGACTTGGGCACGTCCGTCACCAAATCGACCCAGTAGGCCGAGAGGTTCGGCGTCAGCACCGGGACCGAGAGGACGGCGGGTTCCTTGCCCATCACCCTGCCGGTCCGGCGCATCATCTCGGCGTAGGTCAGCACCTCGGGACCGCCGACCTCGTAGGTCTGGCCCGCCGTCTCGGGCGCGTCGAGGACCCCGACCAGATACGCCACCACGTCGGAGATGGCGATTGGCTGGCACTCGTTGTGGACCCACTTGGGCGTCACCATCACCGGCAACTTATCGACCAACTCGCGTATCATCTGGAAACTCGCGCTCCCGTCGCCGATGACGATGGCCGCCCGGAGCGTGGTCAACGCGAAGGTGGCCTCGTCGGCGAGGATGGTCTCGACCTCGCGCCGGGACTTGAGGTGTTCGGACAGCACGTCGCCCGTCTCGCCCAGTCCGCCGAGGTAAATCACTCGCTGGAGGTCCGACCCCCTCGCGGCGTCCACGAAGTTTCGGGCCGCGAGTCGGTCGCGTTCCGCGAAGTCCTCGCCGGTCCGCATCGAGTGGACGAGGTAGTACGCCGAGTCGATGTCCTCGAAGATTCCGTCCAGACTCTCGCGCTCGAGCAGGTCGGCCTCCACGACTGCCACGTTCTCCGGAGCGTCGTACCTGTCGGCGTCACGAACCAGCGCGACGACCTCGTGGCCGGCCTCCAGCAGGGCCGGGACGAGGTTCCCGCCGACGAATCCCGTCGCTCCCGTCACCAGTACGCGCATTTGGCGTTACTTCGGCCCGAACGACAAGAAATTGTCGGCGGGCAGGAACGAGGCGTTTCGGGGAAAATCGAGGCTACCGGTTCTCATCTATCCAGCGACACCACTCTCTGAAGTCGTTCGCGCCGGATTGCTCTGCAATCGATTTCAGTGTGCCGTGCGGAATACTATCACTCCCTTTCATCGGAACCGTGACGATTCGAACCTCCGTGGTGTTGGGACTCTCCCAACGAAGTTTGAGATGACTCCCAGTTCTGTCGGCCGGTTCAAAACCGTGGTCCGTAAGCACTTTTGCGATGTCTTGCCCCGAGAAAGAGGTCCGAACCATCTACACTACTGCATGAAATCTGGCAGTTCCTTATCACCGTCGATTTCGTCACAATCGCCGTTTATCTCCTCATCGAGGAACGCCGTTGTGTCCTCGATAGGCTCTCCGCCTCCGTCGTGGAGATGGAGGGCTTCTGCCAGCATGGCAAGTGCTTCGGCTTTGGTCTCGCCGTAGGAAGCGACGCCAGTTTCTGTATCTTTGGCCGTGATTCGTCCGTCGTCCTCGTAGATGAACTCGACGCAATCAGTCTGGCCGCTTTCGCTCTTCGTTCCCATGCTACTCCTCTGTCGTAGAGGAACGGCCCCTGACGTATTGCTTTTTCCCTCGGCAAGGAGGTTCTGACTCGACAAACGCCCCCGGCCACGTCCGCCGGACCATCCAAAGCCTACTTTGCCCATGTTTCAAGCACATATTCATTTCTTTTCCACTCCTACAGGATGCTTGCCGCCGACTGGTCAAAAGCGAACGCCGAGGAGTCCGACTGCCTCGCCGTCAGGACTCGCTGTCAGGCGGCGGGCGTTCGCCCAACTCGATTTCGACCTGCATCCGCTCGCCGTCGCGCAGAATCGTCATCGTCACGGTGTCGCCCGGACTCGTCGTGGTGAGGTAACTAGAGAGGTCCTCGCCGGTGAGTATCTGTCTGCCCTCGATGGACAGAATCACGTCGCCGCCGGCCGGGACCTCGACGCCTCGGACCTCCTCGGTGTCCGGGCTACCCCGTAGAATCCCGTCGGCGGGCGACCCCGAAATCACCTCCCGGACCAGCACACCCCGCGTCACGTCAAGGCCGTTGGCCTCGGCGATGATGGGCGACACTTCGATGGTCGAAATACCGACGAAGGAACTGGCGTACGAGCCGTTTTCGATGAGCGACGGGACGACGCGCTCGACGCGACTCGCCGGGACCGCGAATCCGGTGTTCTCGCTCCCCGAGAGCGTCGCGGTGTTGACGCCCAGCACCCGTCCTTCGCAGTCTACCAGCGGCCCGCCGCTGTTACCCGGATTGATGGCCGCGGTGGTCTGGATGGTGTTGGGAATCGTGAACTGCGGCCCCTGCGGTCCGCCGGCGGGAAGCGACCGATTCGTCCCGCTGACGATGCCGTCGGTGATGGTCGCTTCGAGGCCGAGCGGACTCCCCAGCGCGCCGACCGGTTGGCCGGGTTGGGGTTGCCGGGGCTGAAGTTCAAGCGGGTCGGCGTAGTCCGGGGTCTGGTTGACCTCCAGCACCGCGAGGTCGCTGTAGGCGTCGGTGCCGATGACCTCGGCAGTGTGCCACTCGCCGCGGTTGAACTGGACTTCGACCATCGAGGAGTTAGCGACGACGTGCTGGTTCGTGACGATGCGACCCTCGTCGTCGTAGACGAACCCCGACCCGAGGCCCTGACGCTCCTCGGTCAGGACCTGCACCGTCACGACCGAATCTATCGCCCGGTCGTACAGCGACTGATAGTTACACGAGGCTTGCAGGTCCGCCGTGGCCTCGGCGTTCGGTTCCCCCACGTGTTCGACTGCTCCCGCCGGTCCCATCCCGAGGAGTACGAGCGCCAGTACCCCTACGAGCAGAGATTGTCCGCGCATCGACGTTCGAGACGGTACGAACCGGCAAGTAAGTGGGGGCCTGTCGAACGCTCGCCGGGACGCCACTCCTCGCCCCGCCTGCCGGGACCACACCGGCGGGACTTTTTGTGGTGGCCGCGAAACTGGCGGGCATGTCCGAACCGAACGTCTTGGAGTCGCTCCCCGACCGGTCGATGAAGCAGTCCGAGGTCGAAAAGATAGACGACAGCGATGCGGTCGAGTGGACCGAACCGCTCCGGACCGGCACGCCGCGGAACTCGGAACTGGTTCACGCATGGATTCTGGAGACCGGCGGGACCGGCTACGTCCTCCTGTACGAACTCGACGGGTGGGTCTCGCAGGGGTCGTTCGACACCGAGGACCTGTCGGAAGACGAGAAGCGAGAGCGCGGCGAGGAGATTCTGGACTTCTAGCTACGCGGCCTCGGCGGTCGTTTCGTTGCCATCGTCGGTGGTACTCTCGGGCGCGGGCAGTCCCGGCCGGAGGTCCGCGAGGTCGGCGGTCGTCGGTGCGTTCACGATGGTCACGTTCGACCCCTGCCGGACGACCCGGAAGGCGTCGGCGAACGGCCCGGACTCTACGACCCACGTGTTCGGGCCGACCTTCTCGGCCCCCTGCCCGCGGAGGAGGTCGAGATACGCGCGGTGGAACTGCCGGGCGTCAGTCTGGGTGTCCCACGCCGTCCGCCAGACGTAGCCGTACTCGGTGTCGTTCCCGACCTGTTTCCGATAGGGAACCAGCACGTCGTTGCCCCACCCTTCGGAAGGCTTGCTGGTGTAGTTGAACCAGTCGAAGCTCCCGCCGTTGGGGTAGAGGTGTTCGTTCACGTCGATAATCTCGTTGCCGTACTCGTAGCCCTGATACCAGAACATCGTGAAGATGCCGACCTCACCCATTCTCGTGGTGCCGTTGACGCCGCCGAACGAGAGGTTGGACTGGTCGAACTGGTTCCAGTCAGCGCGGGCGGTGTCCTCGAAGGAGAGTGCGACCGGCGACTCGTTGCGCCTGTCGGGGTGGATAATCTGCTCGGTGGTGTTGGGAATCTCGTCGTACTGGTCGTTGACCGCCTCCCAACCGCCCTGCTGGCGCAACTGGGCGACGTACCCCGGCCCGTCGGAGTAGGGGGCCAGAATCATCTGGCGCAGGGCGAAGTTCCGCGAGTCGGAAACCTCGCCGCCCGGCGGTTCCTTCGAATCGACCTGCACGCAGTCCCAGACCACGCCACAGAGCTGTTCGAATCGCTCCTCGACGTATCTGGCGTCTCCTTCGACCAGTCCGCTCCGGGCGCGCGACCCGTCCTCGGTCCGGGCCGAGTCGATGCCCTCGGTCAGGTCGAAGTGCTGGTCCTGCAGGGCGTGGACGAACTCGTGAACCAGCGTGGTGCTACTCGCGGTCAGGGGGTCGTCGTCCGAGACGATGACCATCTTGTCGGCGAAGGAGTTGTAGAACCCCGCGACACGCGACGACTCGTTTTCCATGACCTGCGTGGCGTTGCGGTCCTCGCCGACGACGAAGGTGGCCTCCCAGAGCTGATTCTGCCACTCTGCGGCAGTCGCCGACGAGGCCGGTTCGGCTTGGTTGCGCCGAGTCAGTTCGGCCTGACTGACCAGTTCGAGCGAGAGCGACTCCTCGTACTCCAGTTGGCGGAGGTACTCGGCCCGCGCGATGGACCGGTAGACGTAGGCCCGAAGTTCCGCCTCGGTCAGGCCGTCGGACTGGTTCACGTCGATGGTGTCGTTGTACCAGTAGCCGCCTTCCCGGCCGATGGTGTCGTCGCCGGTCGATTCGATAGTCAGCGCGCCGTCCCGGTTCTCCTCGACGCGAACGTCGGACGAGTTTTCGAGGTACACCCCGTCGAAACTGTTGTCGAGGACGGTGTTGTTCACCACCGCGCTGTCGGTCGAGTTCCGGACGAACACGCCCATCACGCCGTCGTTCGAGGTCGAATCGGCGACGGTTGACTCCTCGGCGAAAAAGAGGTAGATGCCGTATCGGTTCCGCGAGGCGTTGGTGGTCGTAATCTCGGCGTTCCGGGTGCCCTGAATCAGGACGCCCGAGAGTCTATTGTTCGTCGCCACGCTGTCGGCGACACTTGCTCCGGAACCGTTGAGCGCGTAGATTCCCGCCAGTCCGTTCCCGACTGCGGTCGCCCCCGTGACCTCGCTGTCGCTAGTCTCGAACAGGTAGACGCCGAATCGGTTGCCGGAGGTGGTACCGCCGCGGACCGCCGCGCCCTGCGTCCTGTCCAGCAAGACCCCCGCCACGTCGTTGTCGCGGGCGACGACGTTCGAGACGACCGCGTTTCGTCCTCGGCCCAGATAGACGCCGACGACGCCGTTCTCGGAGGCGTTGGTGTCGGCGACTCGACTCTCTCCGCTTCCGAACAGGCCGACGCCGAAGGCGGCGTTCCGGACGGCCTCGCTGTCGGTGACCTCGAATCCGGGCGACCGCAGGACGGTGATTCCGAAGGCGCTGTCCGCGGTTCGGACGCCCGCGAACCCTCCTCGGCGGACCGACTCTGCGACCGCGGCCCACCGCCAGTCGGTGAGGGTCACGTCACGGACCGTCACGTTCGAGACCGGGCGGTCGCCTCCGACAGCGATGCCGATGCCCGACCGGGGTTGGAGTCCGCCGGGCCGGAAGAACCGATTTGCGGCCTCGTCGGGGGTCGGTCGTATCCGGCCGTCGATGGTGTTGCCGTTGCCCTCCAGCACCACGTCGCTGGCCCGAATCCGGATGCAGGTGTCGGCCGAGGAGTCCTCGATGTCGCCGACGAGGACGTACCGACCGGACTCGTCGATGGTCGTACACTCGCCGACGACTGTGGTCTGGGCCGCCCCCGCGGACTGGTCGGTCGCTGTCAGGTCGCCCGCCGTCGAATCGGTCTGCGCCCACGCGACCCCTGCTGTGCCTGCAATCGTTCCCACCACCATCATCGCCGTGAGAAACACCGCGATTCGTCTGTGCGTCATTCTCTGTCACGAAAACGGCGCGATAGAGCATGAAACTCGGGGACGGATTACGGACGCGAGTCCTCGGATTCAACGCCGGGGCCGAGTGGTTGGAAGGTCGGCGCGGAGACTTTCCGACTGTGTGTCGGTCTTGAGCATCAAAATTATTTCTTTAGTATTCGTATTTGAGTATTAGAGAAACGTCTATATTCCTTTCGGAGTGAGAAATCCGCGATATATCTATACGGGAGTAATAGCTGGATAGTCGGAGAAATCGGGTGAGGAAACGACACCACCCGACAAGTGCTTGGAACCACGTAGACGTTTGCCAGTAATAGAATTATACCTTGTGCATAGTAGATACGTCACGCTCACGAACCGCCTGTGCCGACGTATCGAAGACATCTATCGCTTCTCAGTCCCCGAACAAGCTAGCGTGGACCGGCGCGAACTCCCGTTCGTCGGCGTCGCTCACCGCCTTCCCGTCCAGTCCCGCAGAGAGGAAATCCCGAATGGGTGGGCCGACCTCCTCGGGTTCCACGAGGAAGGCGTCGTGGCCGTGGTCGCTCTCGACGACGTGGTGGGCCGCGTCCACCCCTGCTGTCTCGAACGCCTCGGCCAGTCGCTCCGACTGCTCGACGGTAAAGTGCCAGTCGCCGGTGAAACTCACCACGAGGGCCTCGCCCGAGAACCCGGCGAGGGCATCGGCGTCCGAGTCGTAGCCCTCCGCGAGGTCGTAGTCGTCCATCGCTCTGGTCAGGTAGAGATAACTGTTGGCGTCGAATCGCTCCACGAACGTCTCGGCCTGATAGTCGAGGTAGGATTCGACCTCGCGGTAGGGGAAGAACTCGCCCGCCGGGTCGTCGGGAGCGAAGGCATCGGCCATCGCGGCCCGGCCCGCCGACCGCCGACCGAATTTTCTGTCCATCGAGTCCTTCGAGAGGTACGAGACGTGGCCCAACTGCCGGGCGACTGCGAGGCCCTCGGTCGGTTCGGGCAGGGGGTGGTCCTCCTCGTCGGTGCCGTAGTACTCCCCGCCGTTCCAGTTCGGGTCGGTCGTGATGGCCCGCCGGGCCACGGCGTCGATGGCGAGCATCTGGGGGTCGAGGCGCGCCGACGTGGCCACCGGGACGATTCGGTCCACTCGCTCGGGGAACCGCTTGGCCCACTCCAAGACGTTCATCCCGCCGACGCTCCCGCCGACGACGGCGTGGAGCGGGCCGATTCCGAGGTGGTCGAGGAGTTCGGCCTGCGCTCGGGTCCAGTCGCCGACCGTGACTGGCGGGAAGTCGGTGGCGTAGGGGTCGCCGGTCTCGGGATGCTCGCTGGCAGGTCCCGTCGTCCCGTAGCACGACCCCGGCACGTTCGCGCAGACGACGAAGTACTCGCGGGTGTCTACGGCCTTGCCGGGTCCCACCACGTCGCTCCACCACGCCGAGGCCTGTCCGCTCGTGCCGTTTCCGCTCTCGTCGCTCTCGGTCCCGCCGGCCTTCCGTTTCGGGCCGGTGACGTGCTGGCTTCCGGTCAGGGCGTGACACGCCAGCACCGCGTTGTCGCCGTCGTACTCGCCGTAGGTCTCGTAGGCGACTTCCAGCGGGACCGACCGACCGCACTCGAATTCGAACTCGCCGAGGAGGGCGGTGTCTCGCGTCCGGTTCATGTGGATTCCGTCGGCGCTCTGTCTCCTTCCGGCCCCGTTCCCCCGGTTGCGGCGTCGATGGCCTGCTCTATATCCGCCAGCAGGTCCGCGGGGTCCTCGATGCCCACCGAGAGGCGAATCAGGTCGGGCGAGACGCCCGCGGCCGTCTGCTCGTCGGGCGAGAGTTGAGCGTGAGTAGTGCTAGCAGGGTGGATGACCAGCGTCTTGGCGTCGCCGATGTTGGCCAGAAAACTCGCCACCTCGACGCTCTCGCAGAACGCCTTCCCGGCCTCGAAGCCCGATTCGAGGCCGAACGCTATCATCCCGCCGTACCCGTCGTCCAGATACCGACTCGCGTTGTCGTGGGTCTCGTGCGTGTCGAGGCCGGGATACGCGACCCATCCGACCTCGGGATGGTCGGCGAGGTATTCGGCCACGATTGCGGCGTTCTCGCAGTGGCGCTCCATCCTGAGTGGAAAGGACTCCAAGCCCTGAAGCGTCTGCCACGCATCGAAGGGCGACTGCTGATTGCCCAGACTCCGGAGCGCCCGCCACCGGACCGCCGCGGAGAGCGGCGCATCGGGGAAATCCCGCGAGAAGTCGGTGTCGTGGTAGGCCGGGTTCTGGCCCGCGAGTTCGGAGTAGTCGTCGGCGTGGGCCTGCCAGTCGAAACTGCCGCCGTCTACCACCACGCCGCCGACCGTGGTTCCGCTTCCGTGGAGCCACTTCGTCGTGGACTCCCACACCACGTCCGCGCCGCGTTCGAGGGGGCGACAGAGCGCCGGGGTGGCGAAGGTGTTGTCCACCACGAGCGGAGCGCCTGCCTCGTGGGCAATCTCGGCCACCCTGTCGAAGTCCGGCGTCACCAGCGAGGGGTTGCCGACAGTTTCGACGTGGACGAAGGCGGTCGAATCGTCCACCGCCTCCTCGTAGGCGTCGTAGTCCAGCGTGTCTACGAATCGCGGTTCGACGCCGCGCTTGCTGGCGGTGTGCCGGAGGTGGGCGGTGGTCCCGCCGTAGGTGTCGGTCGAGCAGACCACGTTGTCGCCCGAGTCGGCCAGCACGAGGAGAAGCGAGTCGAACGCGGCCATCCCGCTGGCGGTGGCGACTGCGCCTGTGCCGCCTTCCAGCGAGGCCAGTCGGTCTTCGAGGTAGCGGACCGTAGGGTTCGAGATGCGCGAGTAGATGTCGCCCTCGGCGTCCAGCGCGTAGAGGTCCGCGGCGTGGTCGGCGTCCTCGAACTCGTAGGAGGTCGTCTGGTAGAGCGGCGGCGCTCGCGCTCCGGTCGCGGGGTCTGCCCCGTGGCCCGCGTGGAGGCTTCGGGTGTCGAAGCGTTGCTGGGCGTCCTCGTTAGTCATGTACTACACGCATATTTCTGCGTAAAGTTATAACCAGTAGTTACGGCAAGGCTTGCTGAGGTGTGGGTGGCGTTCTTTCGAGGTATAATATAATTCTTTGCGCGCGAAGCGGTCGATTCAGACGCCTTCTCCCGAGACGAGTCCGACGACCGACCTGCCCCAGAGGTAGGCAAATCCGAAGACGAACACCCCGACGCCGACGAGGACGAACGCGAGGAGGTCCACGTCCAGCAGTTCCAGTAGTTCGACCGCCAGTAGGGCGACCAGCAGGAGGGCGATTCGGTCCAACCGAGCGAGGAGTTCGGGGTCGGTCATGCGGGTTCGCTGTCGGGGGTTGCCCATCAAGGTGGCGGAGAACTTCGGTCGAAGCGTGGGACCGAACCCCACGCCTCCGAAACCCATACGAAACCCGACACCGAAGCCCCGGCCATGAGCGAGTTTCCGGACTCGTCCGGCGAGTTCGTCGTCCCGCCCGCACTGGACCGTGGTGACAAGGTGGCAATCGTCGCACCGGCCTCCAACCGCGCCGTCGAGTACCCCCACGTCTACGAACTCGGACTGGAGCGTCTGCGGGAGGTGTTCGACCTCGAACCGGTCGAGTACCCGACCGCGGAGAAGGACGCCCAGTACCTCTACGACCACCCCGAGGAGCGCGCCGAGGACGTGATGGACGCCTTCGCCGACCCCGAGATTGCGGGCGTCGTGACGGTCCTCGGCGGGTTCGACCAAGTTCGGATTCTCTCCCATCTCGACCCCGAGGTTCTGCGGGAGAACCCGACCAGATTCTACGGCCACAGCGACAACACCAACCTCGCGTGCTACCTCTGGAACCTCGGCATCGTCTCGTTCTACGGCGGGACCCTGCTGACCGACCTCGCCATGCAGGGGTCGATGCACGACTACACGGTCGAGTACCTCGAAACGGCCTTCTTCGCCGACGACCTCGCTGATTTCGGCGAGATTCGCCCCGCGGGGGAGTTCACCGACGAGGACTTAGAGTGGGCGAATCCCGACAACTTGGAGCGCCACCGCGAGACCGAACCCAATCCGGGCCGGACGTGGCGCGGGGCCGACACCGCCGTCTCGGGCCGGGCGTGGGGCGGGTGCGTCGGCACCCTCGACATGCAGTTGCGGGCCGACAGATACCTGCCCAATCCCGACGAGTTGGCCGGGAACATCCTCCTGCTGGAGACCTCAGAGGAGTTGCCCGACGCCATCGAGGTCCGCGAATTTCTCATCGGGATGGGCGAACGCGGCCTGCTGGAGCAGTTCGCGGGCGTCCTCGTCGGTCGGGCCAAGGCCCGAAGTCCCCACGAGGACCCCGGCCCGGAGGCCCGCGCCGAGTACCGCCGGAACCAGCGCGAGACCATCGCTGAGGTCGTCGGCGAGTACAACCCCGACGCGCCGGTCGTCTTCGACGTGGAGTTCGGCCACACCGCGCCAATCGCTCCGATTCCGGTCGGCGGGCGCGTCGAACTTGACCCCGAGAGTGAGACCATCGCGTTCGGGGACTGAGGTTCTATCACGGCTTATAAGACGGCGCGCTTCCCATCATCGAGTGTTTCCGTGATGTCCGCTCGACGCGACCGGATACGGTTGGCGACCGTCGTGTTCGCGGTCCTCCTCGCGCAGGTACTGCTCTATCCCGGCGTGCCGGACCTCGTGGCGGCGGTCGGCGCGACCACGACGCTCGACGCGAGCATGTGGTTCCTCGCTGTCGAGTTCGCCGCGTTCGTCGCCTTCGCGGGCATCTGGGGCGCTATCAGCGACCGCCTCGGTCGGCGCGCGCCGCTGGTGGTTGCCGGCGCGCTCGGCGGTGCAGTTGGCTACTTCGCGCTGGCGGTTCTCCCCGGCGCACTCTCGCTGTCGTTCGGCGGCGTGCTGGCGCTCCGGGCGGTGCAAGGCGCGACCACCATCGGGGCGTTCTCGCTGTCGATGACGATGCTGATGGACTTGGACGGCGGCCACGGCAAGAACATGGGCGCGGCGGGTATCGCCATCGGCCTCGGGACCGCGGTAGGCGCACCGCTCGGCGGACGACTCTACGGTCTGGGCGGACTGGTCCCGCTCTACGCCGCGGGCTGTCTGCTGGTCGTCGCTGGACTGGTGGCGCTCTCGATACCCGACCGCGCTCCGTCGTCGGGCGACGAACAGGAGGCCGACGGAAGCGAGGAGGGCGGGATTCGCCGCGCAGTCACCACGCTGACCGAGCGCCCGGTACTGGGCCTGCCCTACGTCTTCGGGTTCATCGACCGGTTCACGGCGGGATTCTTCGCACTGGTGGGCACGGTCTACTTCCGGCAGGCGTTCGACCTCGACGCGGGCGCGACCGGCCTGATGCTGGGGCTATTCTTCGCCCCCTTCGCGCTCCTCCAGTACCCCTTCGGGGTCCTCTCGGACCGGGTGGGCCGGACTGGTCCCATCGTCGCGGGGTCGGCGCTCTACGGGTTCGCCGTGGTCGGCGTCGGGATTTCGCCCACGGTCCCGATTGCCGCGGTCGGGATGGTCGTCGTGGGCGTCATCGGCGCGCTGATGGCCCCGGCGACGATGGCGCTCGTGAGCGACCTCTCCTCGGAGTCGGGCAGGGGGACTGCGATGGCCGGGTTCAACGCCGCCGGGAGTTTGGGCTTTCTGGCGGGCATCGTCGTCGGCGGGACGGTGGCCGACGAGTTTGGCTTCCTCGCGGCCTTCCTGACGGCGGGCGCGCTGGAAATCGCCATCGCGCTGGTCTCGATTCCGGCCTTCCTCCGCATCGACCCGGAGGGCGTGAGCGCGTTCGGCGGGTGAGTCGGGTCGGTCCTCGTGGATATTTTTAAGTCCTCTGTACAGCCCCAGTCCACGAAGCACAGGTGCCGAACGAGAGGGGGAAAAGATTTATTAGGTCTGTGGGAGGATTTTACCCTCTATCGCAGGACCTAGAAAACCCAACCGGGATTGAAACGACGCCGCTTCCGACCCGGCTTCGCCAGATGGGGGTCGCAGAATCTAAAAAACCCAACGAGATTGAAGTTCATCTGTCGTGGGTGTGATAGTACTCTTTATCGTCCCATCGACGCACAGCCTATGTGGGGGCTTCCGTGCGAAGATTGGGACACACTCGACGCCGGAGTTGAACTGGTAGCGAGACGGCCTACGTTTCGCCGCAACCTGCTCAGATTACGCGCCCGCTCACTGTTTCTTGTTCTGCCCGATAAGAATAATAGTGCTTTAACTTTCCGCGTGAGAGACGAATCAGGTCTCGTTACCTGCATCTCGCTTTCAATTCTAATGGGTCACCCTTCGGTCAAATTTCTACAACTGATTTATTATGTAGCGAGTCCGGCAATCTAAACGCATACTGTACGTGCTTGCGATTAGCGAGTGTGAACTTGAGTGCTATTCTCTGACTGGCGTCTATCGGGTGTCCCTCGATAGCAGTTACGTTCATCGTGACCCTGAACCGGTCACTTTCTGTGTTGAGTACTGGAAACGATTCGTCGGTATCGTATATTGGCGAGACGTAGAACCGCTGGCTCTCTCCCGGCTGTACCGTGTTCTGTTGAGTAGTCGTTCCGTTCGGATATCCGACGAGCGAGACCGATCTATTCACGCCGCTCCACAGTATCGAGACCCCTCCGAAATTCACTTCTGATTCACCTTTCGTGACAGTTAGATTGATATAGTCTACTGTCCCGTTCGCCGTTACGTTCGCGTATCCCCCTTCTATTTGTAATTCTTCGTCGGAATCCGGAGCAGAGTGATGGGGTGGAGAGTCTGGCTGGATGATGCCACTTGTACTAAGAGCGAATCCGACTGTTACACCGACGATAGCTGTAATCATCAGGAGTCCGACTGCCCAGAGCGGATAGATTGACCTCGCTTTTTCAGTAAGATTGGTCATATATCGTTGTAACATATTCACATTCGCCAATTATTCCACAGCTATGACCGACTATGATTTCTCCCGTTATATGTTTTATCGCTGATTAGCTATGTGCCGATAGATGATCAACATTAATTTATATATTTTTAGTTATATAAATTTATATTAGAAATGAATAAATGATGGAGTGGTAACAGGAATGATATGGCAGATGATTACCACGAAGTAGACCGACGGACCGTTCTTAAGCAATTCGGTATCGCTGGTTCTA
This sequence comes from Halorussus lipolyticus, assembly GCF_029338375.1. NCBI lineage: Archaea > Methanobacteriati > Methanobacteriota > Halobacteria > Halobacteriales > Haladaptataceae > Halorussus > Halorussus lipolyticus. Next base: position 2,074,374 of record NZ_CP119804.1, read on the forward strand.
CGCTGGCGAGTCTCGGTAGTGCGAGTTGCGCCCGTGCATCTAACGGCTCACAGACGCTATCGAAGGGTCTCGCAAAACAGGCCGTCACTCAGAAGAAGCAGGAAATTGCAGAGCGGTCCAAATTCGCGGACTGGAATGATGCTTCGGTCGGCAACGCAAAAACGTTCTATTCACGAACGCAAAGTAACCCCGTCCCGAAATACGAAAAATCTGCCTACGTGTTCCCTATCACTAACAGTGGTGAAAATCTCGGGTACATCACTGCATCCGCGACGAAGATCAACGGACCCATTCTTGAATACAGTCGCGGAATCCCGCCACACCATAACGTAGACGATGCGAAGGAAATCGCTACCATGAAGGGTCGAACCCCGACTGGACGGTTCCTCTACCGCGGTGGCGTATCCTACGGGTACGAACTCGAAGGTCGAGACGCCATTCATCTGACTGGACACTACGTGGCGAAACTACCCGAAGCCGCTCCGCCAACTGCGCTCAATTTCGACAGCGCCACCTCAAAGTCTCGATGGAAGCGCCTTACGTCTGATTCATCGACTAATTCGATTCAGTCCAAAGATTCTGCCTCCACGTCATCCCTCCCGAGTACGGTCTTCATAGATTCCGTCCCCGGATACAACAATAATTACGATGCAGGTGATGATGTATCTGGCGGTGACAGGAATTCAGACTTTGTCGGTAATGGTGATGACCCTTGGAAAGATTACGACGGCTGTGCCCCGTTCTCCGGTGCCATCGTCGTCGGATACCACGAAGGGATTGATAATACTGCCTCGTGGTCAACTAAGAACACCCTCATCGACAAGATGCACCTGAACATGAATACCGGCGATGATGTCTACACAGATTTGCAAGACATCGCGCCAGGAATCGAAGCCTACTCCGACGGTAGCTATAGTTACTCCGCCAACACCCAAACGAACTTCTCTGAGTACGACCTGAAGAAGTCCATTTACGACTTCAAACCGGCTCTCCTTACGATGTGGGACGGTGGTTCGCCCGAGGAAGACGGATATGACCCATACGGCAATCATACTGTCGTCGCGGCAGGTTACGAAGAACGTACTGATGGCCTCTTCTGGGGCATCTACGATACCTACGATAACGACCCTCACTGGATAGCGAACGGCAACTGGAACGACGCTGACACAACATTCGTGAGTAGAACGTAACCGTAGCGGCCGAATTCGTCTGAATCTTTTTTAAGCGACGATACCGGCTCCGCTCAGGGATACTCGACTGCTAGCTATCACGCAATGTTCGTCCTCGCGCGCATCCAGCGATTCCTTGCCTTGAACACCATCCCGTTCAAGGGCAATGTGGTCTTGGTCCGCGTCGCAGAAATGAGTGAGGTTATTTATATTATTTGAACTTCGGCAAGCACTTCCGCGAGACTGACGGCTAGATAGTCGCAGAGCCCGAAATTCACAACAAGAAGTCCTTACACGTCGGCGTTGTAGAGCGTCCCGACGAAGAATCCGACCACGACGAGAAACGCGAGACTGGTCACGTCGAGGTCAAGCAGTTCCACTATCTGAAGAACGACGACGGCGGTCAGCAGGTAGCTGATGCGGTCGAGTTTCGCGCCGAGGACGGAGGCGTCGTCGCGGGGCATTAGCGTCCGCTTCGGAGGCCGGTTCAAAGGGTCGGTCTCCTCCGACCAGGGTTCAGCGGCGAAATCAGACAATCGTTTATAATTCTGAAGAACTGAAATACAATCTGTAGGAGTGGAATTACAATTGTCTCTCCCGCCAAAGCGACCTTCGGCCTACCGAAGCACTTCCCGCGCCGCTTCGACGCCGGCCTCGGTGTCCACGTCCTCGCCGGTCTCCTCGAACGCCTCGCCGATGGTCCGAATCCCGCGCAGAATCTGCTCGCTGGAGAGGTTGCCCATGTTGCTCACGCGGAAGATTTCGCCGCCGAGGTGGGCCTGTCCGCCGGAGATGGAGACGCCGCGGGCCTCCACGGCGTCGAAGAAGTCCTCGGGGTTCTCGCGGGTGTGGGCCGGGAGCGAGACGCCGGTCAGGGTGTTCGAGTACTCGGTGGCGTCGTTGCGCTCGGCGAACAACTCCAGTCCCATCGCGGTGAACGCCTCGCGGAAGGCCTCCGACTGCTCGCGGTGGCGCTCGATTCGCTCGGGCATGCCCTCCTCGACGATGTTCTCGACAGCGACCGCGAGGCCCCGGAACAGCGGGACGGCGCTGGTGAACGGCGTCTGGTGGGAGTCGGCCTTCCGGAGGTGCCAGTCTAAGTCCTCGTAGAACGGCGCGGCATCGCCGTCGAACTGCTCCTGTGCGGCTTCAGTCGCGTACATCGCCGAGGTCCCCGGCGGCGCGGCCAGACACTTCTGGGCGTCGGTCACGGCCACGTCTACGTTCCAGTCGTCGATGCGGAACTCGTCGCCGCCGATGGAGGTCACGCCGTCCACGACGAACGTCGCGTCGTGTTCGTCTGCGATTTCACCGACCTCCTCGACCGGGTTCAGCAGGCCCGTGGAGGTCTCGTTGTGGACCATCGTCACTACGTCGGTGTCGTCGTCCACCGTCTCGGCTACCGCGTCGAGGTCGATGGAGTGGCCCCACGTCGCCTCTACCGGGTCCACGGAGGCGTAGCGGTCCGCGATGCGCTTGAAGCGCCGTCCGAACTTGCCGTTGACCAGCGGGACGACCTTCCCGTCCTTGTCCCGCCCGCTGAGTTCGCCGACGAGGTTGGCCACCGCGGCCTCCATCGCCATCGTCGCGGTCCCGTTGAAGATGAGCGCGGTCCCGTCGCTGGCGGTCTCCTCGGCGTCGAGCGTAGATTGGGTGAACACGTAGTCGAGAGCGTCTTGGGCGCGCTCGTAGACGGCCTCGAACTCGGCCGACCGGTGGGATACCATCGGCTCACTCATCGCCTGTCGCACGTCCCGCGTCGTCGGGACTGGTCCGGGGTTCAGGAGGAGGAAGTCCTCTCGCATACGCCCATGGTGGTCCGGCCTCGGCTTAAGTACGCGGGGTCTTCGCAATTTCCGCCAAGTTCGTAGGGACCGATTGACTGCGCGAATCGACTGACCGCCCGAATCGCCCGCGAGTCGTGACAATCGAGGGCCAAAGTTTCCTTACCCGACCCCGGTGTACCTCGGACGCTATGGCAGAATTCAGTGAGGACGACGAGGGGAAGTCAGTCGTCGCGGATGGCGAAGAAGTGGGAATCGTCTCCGAGGTCGAACACGGGACCGCTTACGTAGACCCCGACCCCGGAATCACCGACAAAATCAAGGCCAAACTCGATTGGGGCGAGCGCGACGAGGACACCTATCCCTTGCAGGAGCAGGCCGTCGATAGCATCACGGACGACGAAATCCGGCTTCGAAGCAACCTCTAATCCCGGTCCGAACACTTATTTAAGCTTTTTTATACCAACTGAGATTGAGTCCAATTTCGGTGTTACCGGTCGCATTTGGCCGGTTTGGTGTATAGAATCTTTAATTTAAATGTAGGAAAGATATATGTCGGCGCGACGGAGAGTTGGTGACATGACGCAGCTCGAAGCGTTCGACGACGATGTCGAAGTCGAAGGGCGGGCGGTACGGTCGATGTTGGAGGGCGTCGGTGAACTTTCTAGCGTCTTCGAGAAACGCATGCAAGAGACGCTCGACGAGAGAGGCATCGGGGAGCCACAGGCCGGCGAGTGGTACCCCCAAGAGGCGTACCTCGACGCGGTTGCCTCCATCGAGGACTCTATCGGCTCCCAGACCTTCCGGAACATCGGCAAGAAACTGCCGGAGAAGACGCCGATGCCGCCAGCAATCGACACGGTGGACGAGGCCCTCGAAGCGGTCGAGAAGGGCTACGAGATGAACCACCGCGGCGGCGACAGTGGATATTACGAGTTCGAGGACACAGGTGAGAACGAGAAGGTAGTCCACTGCAAGAACCCCTATCCCTGCGACCTCGACGTCGGCCTCATCACGGCCGTCGCCGAGGAGTTCAGTTCGGACAGCGCGATAGTCACTGTCGAAGAAGAAAGCGACGTCTGCCGCGACGACGGCGGCGACGAATGTATCTACAGAGTCTCGTGGTAATGCCCCGAAATACAGAAGCTCACGGCGACGAAGGCGCAGAGTTCGAAGGAGAGTTTGTCCCGGCCGAAATCGAGCGTCCCTCGACGCTCGCGTCGGTCTCGGACGAGGACATCGACCGACTCCAAGGTCTCGACTTCGAGACAGCAGGCGACGAGGCGGTCGAGTCGGTGTACGAGGACATCGACGGTCCCGAACTGGACGACGAAGACTCCTACACCGCCGAGGAACTCAAACGCGCTCAGAAAGAGCAGTTGGCCACGCTGGGCCGCGACGACGCCGAGGCCGAGGACCTCCTCAGAGACCGCGTCCGAGGCAGTCAGTTGCACCAGATGGCCGACGTGTCGATGGCGGACCACCTCGGCATGTACGCCGCCTTCCAAGAGGCGGTCGTGCCGGAAATCGTCTCGCAGGTGACCGCGGAGTTCGGTGACGCCGAGGAGGACGACGAAGCAATCGAGGAGGCCGTCCGAGAGACCGCCGAGCGCATGCAGGCCGTGACCCGAGCGACCACCCGCGACCTGCAACTCGCGGCCGACGCCTACGACGCCGACGACGGCGAGGACGACGAAGTGGAGAAGGCCGAGGAACTCCGGGAGACGCTGACCAAGGACGTGAAACCCGCCGTCGAGGAACTCCAGATGGCGACCTCAGACATCGCCGAGAACGCCGACGAAATCAACTCGCTGTCGGCGTCCCAGTCCCGGAAGATACGCGACCTCAACGAGGAGGTCGCCGACCTGAGCGCGACCACCCAAGAAATCGCGGCCAGCGCCGAGCAGGTCAACACCGTCAGCGACCGGGCAGAGGAACTCGCTGATGACGGCATCGACCACTCCCAAGAGGCCATCGAGGAGATGCACCGCGTCGAGGAGGCCCGTGCCAGCGTCGAATCCGAGTTCTCGACCCTACAGGAGAAAGTCGAGCGCATCGACGACGTGGTTGCAGTCATCAACGACATCGCCGACCAGACCAACGTGCTGGCGCTCAACGCCTCCATCGAGGCCGCCCGCGCCGGCGAGGCCGGGTCCGGATTCGCAGTCGTCGCCGAGGAGGTCAAGGAGTTGGCCGAGGAGACCCAGAACCACGCCGACGAAATCGAGGGCACCATCGGCGAGATTCAGCAGTACACCGACGACACCCTCGAAAGCCTCGACACGACCAGCCAGCGCGTCGAGAGCGGCACCGAGAGCGTCGAGGACGCCATGGAGATGTTCCAAGAGGTCGGCGAGGCCATCGCGGAGGTCTCCCACGGCATCGAGGAAGTCGCCGACGCGACCGACCAGCAGGCCCAGAGCGCCGAGGAGGTCGCCACCATGATAGACGAGGCCGCAAACGAGATGTCGGAGGTCTCCAGCGGGATGGAGACCATCACGGCCTCGAACGAGGAGTTGACCGCGCTGGTCAGCGGCATGGACGCCGCGGTCGATTCCGCAATCGACGAGTAACGCTATTCTATCTGCTCGGCCACCGCGTCGAGGTGGTCGAGACCCACGACCGCCACCGTCTCGCCCTTCGACCGCAACGCTTCGAGTTTTTTTGCCATGCACTCCTCGCGGGTGTCGTCCCGGAGGCGGACCGGTTCTGGCGGGTCGAACGCCCGGAGGAGCGACTGGGAGCGCCGGGCTTGGGTTCGCTCGTCGCGGGCCTGCTCTGCGGGCGAATCCGACCGCGAGCAGTCGTGGTCAACCGGGTCGTCCACTTCGACCCGGAGAGAGGTCCGGTCGGCGACTTCGGCCGCGAGTCGGCAGGTCAGCGCGTGGCGAGTCACCGAGGCCACGCCCGAGGCGACCCGCCGGAGCGTCCCGAGCGACGTTCGCTCCGACCAGCAGTTTCTGGCGAGTCGCGCGAAGAACTCGGCCGTGGGCGCGTCGATGCCGACTACCTCGGCGTCGGCTTCGCGGGCCGATTGGGCCGCCGCGCTCATCTCGCCGCCGAACGCCGGCGGACTGCGGGAGTCGCGGGCGTAGGCCTCGTACAGCGGCGTAGCCACCGGCGGCGCTTCGAGTGCAACGACCTCGGGGTCGCGCTTGTTGACGACCGTTCGGACGCGATGGACGCTCGCCGGGTGGTCGTGGACGACGCCGACCAGCGTCACGTCGGCCTCGGGGTGGGCGACAGTGCGGACGTACTCGTCGTTCAAGCGGGGGTCGGCAGAGGTGTCGGCGAGTTCAGCGGAGTCGGCGGGTTCGGCGGCCGAGTCGGCCGAGCGAGACGGTTCGGCGGGCGATTCGAGGGAGTCGGGCGATTCGGAGGAGTCTGCGGGGAGGGACATCGGCTTGCGTGGCGGTATCACGCACCCCTCATAGGTCGTTCGGTTTCGGTCCGAGCGCGGGGTACTCGCCGAGCTGAAGAAACAAATAGTTGTGGTAAAAAATTAATATTGTTTCCTACGTAGTTGTACACCTTGTTTTGCGTCGGTCTTTCTTTCGTCGGAACGCCTCGCTCGAAGACCGACTTTTTACCACAGAAGGGCCAAGCACCCGGTAATGGCCACCGTTAGCGCGGACGAGAACCCCTACGTCGAGGACCCGGATACCGACTTCCGGCCGGTCGAGGAGTTGACCGACCAGCAAGCCCGCGAGCAGGTGCGACTGCTCCGCGAGGCCATCCGGTTCCACGACTACCGGTACTACGTCGAGAACGACCCAGTTATCGCCGACCGGACCTACGACGCCCTCTTTACCCGATTGCAGGACCTCGAAGACGCCTTCGGCCTTCAGACCGACGATAGCCCGACCCAGCGCGTCGGCGGCGAACCCTTGGACGAACTCGAAACCGTCGAACACGTCGCGCCGATGCTCTCTATCGACTCCAGCGGCGAGGCCGACGACGTGCGTGAGTTCGCCGACCGAATGGAGCGAGAGACCGACGGCGACGTGACCTACGTCTGCGAACCCAAGTTCGACGGTCTGTCTGTCGAAGTGGTCTACGAGGACGGCGAGTACGTCCGGGCGGCGACCCGCGGCGACGGCTACGAGGGCGACGACGTGACCGAGAACGTCCGGACCATCGCCAGCGTGCCCCACCGCCTCCGGGGCGACTACCCCGACCGACTGGTCCTCCGGGGCGAGGTCCACATCCCCGAAGAAGCCTTCGAGAAACTCAACCGCGAGCGAGTCGAACGCGGCGAAAATCCCTTCGCAAACCCCCGGAACGCGGCCGCCGGGACCCTCCGGCAACTCGACCCCGCCGTGACCGCCGGGCGACCGCTCGATTGCTTCTTCTTCGACGTACTCGCGTCCTCGCACGACTTCGAGACCCACTGGGAACAGCACGAGACCCTGCCCGACTGGGGGCTGAAGGTCAACGACCGGTCGGAGCGCACCGACGACATCGAGGCGGTCATCGACTACCGGAATCGCCTGATGGACGACCGGCCCGGTTTGGACTACGAAATCGACGGCGTGGTCATCAAGGTGGACGACTTGGCGACCTGCGACCGACTCGGGACCACCGAGCGCCACTACCGGTGGGCGTTCGCCTACAAGTTCCCCGCCCGGTCGGAAGTCACCGAAATTACTGGTATCACAGTGCAAGTCGGTCGAACTGGGCGACTCACGCCCGTCGCGCTCCTCGAACCGGTGGACGTGGGCGGCGTCACCGTCTCGCGGGCCAGCCTCCACAACCCGGAGGAAATCGCAGAGATGAACGTCAACGTCGGCGACGAGGTGAAAGTCGAGCGCGCCGGCGACGTGATTCCCTACGTCGCCGAGGTGGTCGAGAAGCACGCCGAGGGCCACTACGAGTTCCCCGAGCGATGCCCGGTCTGCGACAGCGCAGTCGAGTTCGACGGCCCGATGGCCTACTGCACCGGCGGACTGGCCTGCACCGCGCAACTCCAGCGCGCCGTCGAGTACTACGCCAGCGAGGACGGTCTGGACATCGAGGGACTGGGCGGCGAGCGCGTCGAGCAACTCATCGACGCCGGACTAATCGAGGAGAGTCTCGCCGACCTCTACCGCATCGAGGAGGACGACCTCGTGGAACTCGAAGGCTGGGGCGAGACCAGCGCCGAGAACCTGCTCCGCGAACTCGACGCCTCGAAACAGCCCCAACTTCGAGATTTCCTCTCGGCCATTGGCATCCCGAAGGTCGGGCCAGCGACTGCCGCGGACCTCGCCCGAGAGTTCGGGGACCTCGAACGCGTCCGGACCGCGACCCGCGACGAACTCGAATCGGTCGCTGGCATCGGTCCGAAAGTCGCCGAGCAAATCGCGGAGTTCTTCGAGTCCGAGCAGAACGAGCGCGTCATCGACGACCTGCTGGACGAGGAGGCCGTCGGCGACCCCGAAACACCGAACGAGACCGAGACTGGCGACGAGTTGGCCGGTTTGACCTTCGTGTTCACGGGGTCGCTCGCCGACTACACCCGGAGCGAGGCCCAAGAGTTGGTCGAGGACCACGGCGCGAACGCGACCAGTAGCGTCTCGGGCAACACGGACTACCTCGTCGCGGGCGACAGTCCCGGCCAGACGAAACTCGACGCGGCCGAGGAGAACGACGTGCCGGTGCTGGACGGACAGGTTGCGTTCGAGGAGTTCCTAAGCGACAGAGGAGTCCTATAGCGGGCGACTTACGGCGGATTCGAGAGTGCATTCACTTTTGCAGGGTCGCCCGTCGTCGCCGCGGCGTGCCAGCACTTGATGACCGCGAGCGTGACTCGTTTCACGTCCTCGTGTTCGATGCAGGACTCTCGATGTGCATCCAGATTTCCCGGCGGGTGGAAATGCTTGTCCGGGTAGTCGGGGCGGTTCTCCCAACCGAAGCGAAACTGGAGGCCCGTACCGTCTCGCTCGCCAGCGTTCGCATCTCTCCGGTCGTCCTCGACGTAGTGGTATCTGTAGCCGTGTTTCGTCCACCACGCCACGTCGAAACGCGACTGGTCGGCCCGAATCCCATCCCAGAGTTCGATTCGGAGTTCTTTCGGACCGACATCGTAGTCGGGAACCCACTCTACCGACTTCACGAGACCGTTGAGTCGATTTCTGAACGTCGTTTCGACCGTTTCGAGTTTACTCCGGGATACTGTCCCCTTGTCCTCCCTACACATGATTCGACGCATCGTATCCGTTAGCTACCGAATCGGCTCCGACGAGGTACTCCGCCATCGATTGGGCCGCTTCGAGTCGATTCAGGTCGTCTTCGAGACTGCGCCACGTCGCCAAATCGTCCCACCCGGCGTCGTCGTCTGGGTCGAGAACTTCTGCGAGTTCGTTCGGCGACTCCACGCCGTACTCGTCTTCGAGCGCCGCGATTCGCTCCTTCGCTCGTCGGATTTTCCCGTCGAGTTCGGCTGACGAGTGTTCGTCGGCGAGTTCGGCGACGCGGTTGATACGTCGCTGAGTCTGATTCCAGACGTACTCGACCGCGTTTCCGCGTCTCCGTTCGACCACCATCCCGGCCTCCACGAGGGGTTCGACGTGCTTGCGAACGGTGGGCTTCGTGGTGGCGGCGGCGTCGGCGATTTCTCCGGTCGTGTGCGGTTCGTAGGTGTTCTTCAGGACCGTGTGAATCCGCTGGAACGCGGTCGTAGACGCCTTCCACTCCTCGGTCACTGCTTCGTCCAGATTGTCGGGCGTCTCGCCGGACAGGTCCTCCGAGTCGAAGGGGTCGATGTCGGCTATCGATGGAGGTCCGTCGGCGTTCTCGTCAGTCGGCATACGCGAAAGTACGCAAAGAAGAAAGAAATATTTTGGGTTGGAAATATTTCTTCGATTAGCGAGGGTTCGGCCAGCGTCAGAGGTCCGCGTCTCGGAACACCAGATAGCCGAGCGCGGCCGGAACGAGCAACCAGAGCAGGAACTGGGCCAGCACCACCCAGTCCGAGAGGTAGAAGGGGGCTTGACCGAGTTCCTTCGAGATGAACTGGCGCTGGAGGCCGCGGACGCCGTAGAGGCGGGCCGAGAGAACGCTGTCGGCGTAGAGTCGGGTCACGAGGGTCTCGTAGGCCCGAACCGGGTTGAAGTACTTGAGGAACAGGCCGTACTTGACGAGCGTGATGTTCTCCCACCCGAGACCCAACTTGTCGTTGAACACCAGCAGGACGCGCCGGACCTGCGTCCAGAGCATCGTGAAGACGACGTAGAGACCCACGGTCCCGAGCATCGCCCGGCGGTTCGTGGACGCCGCGGCCGAGACGCCGACGGCGACGTTGACGAACACGATGCCCAGCAGGAGCGTCAGGCCGACGAAGGCCAGATACTTCAGCGCCCCCACGTCGATGCCGTAGAGCGCCAGCACCACCGCGGCCAGCAACATTCCGACCAGAATCGGGAGCGCGAGGACGGTGCTACGCCCGAGGGTCTTGCCCGCCACCACGTCCTGTCGGGAGTGGGGAAGCGAGAGGAGTAGCTTCAGCGACCCCGACTCGCGCTCGCCGATGATAGAACTGTAGGCGACCACGATGGCGACGATGGGGACCACGAGCGCGACGACGCGGTTCCCGAGCGTCGGGACGAACACCTCGGCGGTCAGCGACCCGCCGCCGCTCGACTCGACGCCGGACCCGATGAGGTACGCGCTCCCGACGAACAGGCCGAAGAAGATGGCCGACAGCGCCCAGAGCCACTTCGAGCGCACCGCGTCTTGGAAGTCCTTCCGGGCGATGGCCTGCCACGTCATGCTTTCACCTCCTGTTTGTCGGTGGTGTAGGCCATGAACAGGTCTTCGAGCGAGGCCTCGTCGGTCTCGAAGTCCTCGACTTCGACGCCCGCGTCTTCGAGCGTCGAGAGGACGCCGGTCTTTACGTCGCTCTCGCAGGAGATTTCGAGGCGACTTCCCGAATGACTGGCCTCCATGACGCCCTCGATGCCGCGAACTTCGTCCAGCGCCCCGTCGGGAACCTCGCCGACCGTGACGTGAAGCACGGTGTCGGCGCTGGTGGTCTCGCGTAGGCCCTCGATGGAGTCCTCGGCGACGAGTTGGCCGTCCCGGAGGATACCCACGCGGTCACAGACCGACTCGACCTGTCCGAGGATGTGCGACGAGAAGAAGACTGTCGTTCCCTTCTCGGCCTCCTCGCGCACGATGTCGCGCATCTGGCGGGCACCCTGCGGGTCGAGGCCGGTCGATGGTTCGTCCAGCACAAGCAGGTCGGGGTCGCCGACCAGCGCCATCCCGAGGACGAGACGCTGGGCCATCCCTTTGGAGTAGCCGCCGGCCTTCCGGTCGCCGTCACCGCCCGAGAGGCCGACGCGCTCCAGAATCTCGTCGGGGTTGTCGTCGGCGTCCTTCGATTCGATGGCGAATTCGAGGTGCTGTCTGCCGGTCAGTCGGTCGTACACCGAGAATCCCTCGGGGAGGACGCCGAGGTGTTCCCGGACCGTCACGCTCTCGTCGTGAACGTCGTGACCGAAGACCCGGACCTCGCCCTCGGTCGGGCGCACGAAGTCCAACAGGATGTTGATGGTGGTGGACTTCCCCGCGCCGTTGGGGCCGAGGAAACCGAACACCTCGCCCTCCTCGACTTCGAAGGAGAGGTCGCGGACGGCGACCACGTCGCCGTACCGCTTGGTCACTCCGTCAATTTCGATGGCGGCCATAGTCGCGCCTTTTGCGCTCCCCTATGTAAACCCTTGTCTTATCGTGTCGGGCGTCGAACGGAAAGGTGAACCGGGTGGGAAATAAAAATAGTTGTTAAGTATTCTTATATTTGTGCTAAAGAAATAGATAGTTGTCTTTATACCGCCTCGTCCGGGTCGTGCTGGTCGGCCATCTTCGTCGCCTCGGCGGCGTACCGCTCGCGGGTCTCGGGGTCCTCGACCGATTCGAGGTCGTCGGGGTCGGCCTCGGTGGCCGCGGTCACGTCCGCGCCCTGCTGGAGCATGTTCATCGAGCGTTGTTTGTGGAGACTCTGCTCGCCGTCCGTCGTGGCGTACACCAGCGAGATGAGGCCCTTGTCGGTGTACGTCCGCTCGACCAACCAGAGTTGCTCGTCGTCCATATCCGAACCTTTCCCGGAAGTGAGTTGAATCCTCCGGGACGAGTCTCCCACCGCCGACCGACCTTTCCAGTTGTTGATACCGCCAGTAGCATTAAGAAGCGAAGCGACGTACCCGGATGTGAATGACAGACCACGGGTGGCATGAGCGCAGGGTGTACGGAGTACCGGGTATCGGCCGTAATCGTCTTCACGGCGACTCGGCGACGTAATGACGATGAGTCAGTCCCCGCTGTCTCAGGCGACCGACGACCGGCTCTCCGAGATGCTCTTTCAGGGCGAGGAGGTCGAAGACGAGTTCACCGTCGAAGGTGCGCGCGTCGCCGTCACGACCCATCGCGTCCTCGTGTTTACCCCCAACGGCGACGGACGGCGCTTCGACCACGCCGACCGGCCGAACGTCCTCGACGCCAACGTCGAGACCACAGGGCAGGGGTCGTACATCGAGTGGAGCGTCCGAGCGGGCGTCTACGGCGCGGTCCTGCTGGGCGGCGGGGTCCTCCTGAAGGCCAGCGGTATCCTCGACCAACTCGGCGGTGTCACCCCACCCGAGGACGCCCCCGGCGCTGGTATCGCCCAACTGGTCTCGCTCCTCCCGGAGGCGCTCGGCGCGCTCACCACGGTTCTCCTCGTCGTCGGCGGTCTGCTTGCGGTCACGGCTGGCGCACTTGTCGCCCTCTACTTCAACTCCCGAGAGCGAGAACTCGTCATCGAGCGGGCGGGCCGGGACCCGATGCGAGTCCCGGTCCAGAGCGACGACGCCGAGGAGGTCGCCAGACGCCTCCGGACCGCGGTAGGAACAAGTTCAAAGCCGCGTAGCGACTAGCCTCGGTCGATGGATGGGGACGCGGTACGACAGCGCGCCAATGAGTTGCCACGCCAGCCGGGAGTCTACCAGTTTCAGGACGGCGAGACGGTCGTCTACGTCGGCAAGGCCGTGGACATCCGGGACCGAGTGCGGTCCTATGCCGACCCGCGAGGCCAGCGAATCCGCCGGATGGTCGAGCGCGCCGACAGCATCGACTACTCAGTCACCGACACCGAGACGCAGGCTCTCCTGCTCGAAGCCAACCTCATCAAGCGGTTCCAACCGCGGTACAACGTCCGCCTGAAGGACGACAAATCCTATCCCCTCGTCCAACTCACCGACCACGAGTTTCCCCGCATCGAAATCACCCGCGACCCGAACCCCGAGGCCCGCGCCCGGAGCGACGGCGGCGCAACAGCAGTTTCCGGCCCACGTGTCTTCGGCCCCTTCACGAAGAAAACCCGCGTCGAGACGGTCGTGAAGGCGCTCCGGGAGACCTACGGCGTCCGTGGCTGTTCGGACCACAAGTTCGCCAATCGCAATCGACCCTGCCTCGACTACGACATCGGCCTCTGTACCGCGCCCTGCACCGCCGAAATCGACCGCGATTCGTACGTCGCCGACGTGGAGTCGGTAGTCAGATTCTTCGAGGGCGAGACCGGCGTCCTCGCCGACCCACTCCGCAGAGAGATGGAGGAGGCCGCCGGCAATCAGGAGTTCGAGCGCGCGGCCAACCTCCGGGACAAACTCGACGCGGTAGAGGGCTTCCACGGCGGCGCTGGCGAAGCCGTCGCCACCGAGAGCGACGAGCGAGCGGTGGACGTGCTGGGAGTCGGCCTCGAAGGCGACTCGGCCACCGTCGCGCGCCTCCACAGCGAGTCGGGCCAACTCGTGGACCGCGAGCGCCACGCCGTGACGATTCCCGACGAGAGCGGGGAGACGCCGGCGGGAGCGGTCCTCTCGGCGTTCGTAACCCAGTACTACACCGAGCGCGACCTGCCCGACGCCCTGCTGTTCTCGGACCGCCCGGACGACCGAGAAGTCCTCGATTGGCTCGAAAGCGAGGGCGTGTCTGTTCGCGTCCCCGGCGCTGGCCGTGAGGCCACTCTCGTAGACCTCGCGCTGAAGAACGCCCGCCGAGGAGCCAGCGAACCCGACGCGCTCTCGGCGCTCCGAGATGCCCTCGGCCTCGATACGGTCCCGCGCCGAATCGAGGGCTTCGACGTGAGCCACGCCCAAGGAAAGCACGCGGTCGGAAGCAACGTCGTCTTCGCCGATGGGTCGGCCGACAAGTCGGGCTACCGCCGGAAGAAGCTAGACGACCGAAACGACGACTACGCCAACATGTACGACTTGGTTCGGTGGCGCGCCGACCGGGCCATCGAGGACCGAGACGACCGACCCGACCCCGGCCTGCTCCTCATCGACGGGGGCGAGGGCCAACTCGGGGCCGCCCGCGAGGCCCTCCGAGACGCCGAGTGGGACGTGCCGGCAATCGCGCTTGCCAAGGACGAGGAGATAGTCGTCACGTCTGGGGGAACCCACGACTGGCCGAACGACGCCGACCACCTCCACGTCCTCCAGCGAGTCCGCGACGAGGCCCACCGCTTCGCGGTCCAGTACCACCAGACTCTGCGTGACGACGTTTCGACCGAACTCGACAACGTGCCCGGCATCGGTCCCGAGACGCGCCGGAAACTGCTCCGGCGGTTCGGGAGCGTCGAGGGGATTCGGTCGGCGTCGGTCGCGGAGCTACGAGCGGTGGAAGGTGTCGGCCAGAAGACCGCCGAAACCATCGAAACTCGACTCTGAGTCGCTACTCTGACGGAAACGTCGAGTTCTTTCGAGCCGTTTCTTCGGGAGTTCGTCGTCTTCGGACCTACAGGAGGAAACTGAAGACGTTCAGCGAGTTGCCGGGCTTGAGGCAGTCGTAACAGCTAGTGCCGGGCGCGACGGGTTTGGTCGATTCGGTCTCGTCTTCGGTTTGGGTTTCGATGTCGAACTGCATGGTATTCTGTACCACTACTGTTATAATAAATATTTTCTAGCTCTTAGTGACATTATCTCACATAGAGGGAGAGATAAACTATCAGGAGAACGCGCCGGCCGGAACTGTCGGCGCAGAACCGTCGTCACGGAAGCGTCGTGACGTCCCGGTCGTAGTCGGCGAAGACGTGGAAGGACGCGAGATTGTAGCCGAGGTGAGTCAACACGCTCGCGGTTAGCGACCCGGTTGCCACGAACACGACCGCGAAGACCGCGCCGTCGAAGGTCTTGACGAGGACGTCGCGCGCGCCGAAGGTGAAGTGAATGAGGCCGAACAGCACGGCGGACGCCGCGACGAACGCCGCCGGTCCGACAGCGTCGATGAGAGGAGAGAGACCCGCCCGAAACAGTATCTCCTCGGGGACCACCACGAGGACGACCGGGAGCATCGAAATCGGGTGGCTGACGCTCTGTCGGAGCGACTCGCCCGCCAAGTACGATACCGCGTAGGTGTCGGCGTAGTACATGGCGAATCCGACGAGCAGGAGCGCGAGGTACGCCGGTCGGAACTCGAACGCGAACGTCACAGGAGCGGTCGCGTAGAAGGCCCCGCCGTAGGCGAGGCTAAACGCCGCGTACAGCCAGAAGTTGTAGCGCCGCAGGCGGGGATACGCCGACGCCGCCGACGCGAACGCGGCGATGTACGCGAGTTGTGCGACGAGGTATCCGGCGACGGCGGCGATCCAAACGAACGGTAGTTCTGCCATGCGTCTGATTTCTCTTCGCAAGACGGTATTATTAATCATTGTATAGTCGCATTAATGCTCGCAAGCTTGCTTCTCGTCCTATGCGCTGGCGAGATAGTTTCTCGGCCGCGTGGAGAACATAGATTTTAGTGACGGACTGGAGAATCCCACCGACGATGGAGTTCGACACCGACGCACTGAACCAACTCATGTCGAGTAAGTACGACCGCCGGAGTACGCGACCGGCACCGACCCACGCCCACCTCGAAGCCTTCCGGCGCAAGGAGTTCTCCGAGGCCGACATCGCGGAGGTGTTCCACGAGAACACCAAGTACACCGAGCGCACCAATCGGAGCGACCAGTCCACGATGTCCCACTTCGTCCACGACGAGACGATGCAGTACGCCCTCTCGAAGGCACCGCCGGAGTACGAGGGCCACGAGCGAATCGACCTCCCGACACCCGCCGAAAGCTTCGACGTGGACCTCTCGGACGCGATTCGCCGCCGTCGAACCGTCCGGTCGTACTCGGGCGAGGGACTCTCGCTCGACCGACTCTCGACGCTCCTGTACTACAGTTGCGGCGCGACCGGGCGTCTCTCGGCCCCCGACGGCGTCGAGAACTTCGGACGCGCCTACCCTTCCGGCGGCGGACTCTACCCGGTCGAGACCTACTTCGCCGTCCTGAACGCCGGCGACGACCTCGAGGAGGGCCTCTACTACTACGTCCCTGACGACCACGCGCTCCGCGTCCTCCGGCGCGGCGACGAGTCGTTCGCCGACGAAGTTGCCGAACTGTTCGCTACCGGCGGCGTCCTCGACCCGACGAACGCCGCCCTGTCGTTCGCGTTCACGGCGGCGTTCTGGCGGAGCAAGGCCAAGTACGGTCCCCGCGGCTACCGGTTCGCGCTTCAGGAGTCGGGCCACATCGTCCAGAACGTCCAACTCGTCGCCACCGCGATGGGGTTGGCGTCGGCCCCGTTCGCCGCGGCCCGCGAGGACGAGGTCAACGACTTCCTCGGCATCGACGGTGTGGACGAGGCCGCAATCTACACCGGATTCGTCGGCGTTCCCGAGAGCGAGCGCGCCGGTCACGTTTCCGACGGAGGAGGCCAGCGATGAACGCCGACCGGCGAGCGCGAATCGAGCGCGTCCTCTCGAAACCGAAGCTCAATCCCGCGTTCGTGGCGATGCAGGCCGACGAGAACACCGTTCACGTCCGGGCCGGGCCGTGGACCGGACCGGCGGTGGCCATCCGCGAGACCGAAGACGAGGACGCCATCGCCGACCTGTTCGAACTGCTGGACGGCACGAATCCCATCGAGGAGATTCTCGCAGAGTTCGACGAGTCCGACCACGACGACCTGCTGGCGCTCCTCGAAGGACTGGCCCAGAAGAACGTCGTCTACGACGCCGCCGAGCGTCCGGAGTCTCGGGGATGGCCCCAAGTAGTCCACTCCAAGAAGTTCGCCGAGGAGAACTACCGCCGACTCGAGGACGCCGAAATTCTGGTCGTCAACGCGGGCGAAATCGGCCCCCAAATCGCCGAGGACCTCGCCCGTTCGGGCGTCGGCGAGGTGGCAGTCGTCCAACCGGTCGAGCAAGCGCGGGCAGACCTCTCGCACCTCGAAGGCCGGGAGAACGTCACGGTGCTGGACGGCGACTTCGAGGCCGCGGTTCGCGCCAGCGAGTACGTCGCGTTCGCCGTCGATGGCGAGTATCCGTCGCTCGCCACCGAACTCGACCGACTCGCTCACGAGACGGCGACGCCGTGGATGCTGGTCCAGCGGCGAGGGTTCGACGGTCTCGTCGGTCCCGTGTTCTTCCCCGGCGAAACAGGATGTTACCGATGTATGGAGCGACGAATCGTCTCGAACCTCTCGAACCCCGAGGGATACGCGACCTTCCGAAACGGATTCGCCGAGACCGACTCGGGAAGCCTCGCGTCAGTGGGTCTGCCCGCCTACTCGCGGATGCTGGCCGGATACGCGACCGTTGACCTCCTCAACCTGCTGGCGTACGGACAGGCCTACACGGTCGGCCAGACCATCACCGTGAACTTCCTCGACCTCTCGGTCGAGGTCAACGACGTGTTGCGACTCCCGCGGTGCGAAACCTGCGGGAAGTCCCCCGGCGAGGACGACAAGCGGTTCGTCACCGTCGAGGACGTGGTGGAGGCCAAACGGCACAACCGCGATGGCAGTCGTGGACAGCGGGACCGGCGCGGGGGTCGATAGCATGGAGTTCACGGTTCCGGACGAACCGCTCCCGCCGGAGTACAACCGACTCGTCGGCACCAAGACGGGCCTCGTGAGCAACCTCGCCCACTCGTCGCTCGACCGGAGCGGTCCCCGCGCGAGAGTCGGGTCGGTAGACCACGCCGACCTCGGCTGGCTCGGCGCGGGGCACACAGCCGACATCGAGGCCGGCGGGAAGGGCCTCGACGCTCGGGCGACCCTGACCGGCACGCTCGGGGAGTTCGCCGAACGCTACTGTCTCCACTGGCCCCGAGAGGAGGCGCTCACAGAGGGAAGCCACGACGAGATGGCCGACCGGGGCGAGGTCCCCGACTTCGAGTACCTGACCGCGTACGGACAGGACGACCTCGGACCCGACGACCCCGAGTGGCTAGCTCCGCTCTCGCGAGAGACGACGCTCCCGTGGGTCGCCGGGACGAATCTCCTCACGGGCGAGGAGTCGTACGTTCCCGCGGAACTCGTCTGGAATCGAGCGGGGAAACTGACCGAGTACCCCCGCGCCGTCGTCGGGACCTCGAACGGGGCGGCGGCGGGACCGACCCTCGAATCCGCCCTCCTGTCGGGGCTGTACGAGGTCGTAGAGCGGGACGCGTTCGTGACGACGTGGTGCGAGCAGACGCCGCCGCCGCGAGTTGACCCGGACGCCGTGCCGGAACTCGCCGACCGCCGCGACCGCCTGTTGCCGGGCGACCACCGCTCGCTGTCGGTCTTCGAGTACGACGGCACGGTTGACGTGCCGACCTACGGGGCCGCCATCGTGGACGACCGCGAGCGCTTTCCCAAGTTCGCCATCGGCGGGAGCGCCGACTTCAATCCCATCGCGGCCGCCACCGACGCGATGGTCGAGGCGGCCCAAGCCTTCCCGTACCTCGAACACGTGCGGGCCGAGTACGACCTCGACGCCATCGACCCCACCAGTATCTGGAACTTCACGGAGAACACCCTGCTGTACGCCCGCCCGGAGAACTTCGACCGCGTCTCCTTCTTCGTGGCGGGCGAGGAGACCACGCTCCCCGAGGCCCAGCGAGTCGAGGACGAACTGGCGACGTGTCTCGACCGTCTCGACGCCGCCGGTTGCACGCCCGTCGCCGTCGAGGTCACGACGCCGGACGTGCGCGAGGTCGGCATCCGCGCGGTCCGGGTCGTCGTTCCGGAACTCGTCCCGTTCCCGCCGTCGTCGCTCCCGCCAACGGAACACCCGCAACTGGCCGACGTGGACGTGCCGGAGATGCCCCATCCGTATCCGTAGCGAACCGCCGAACGCGACGGGCGCTCGGGGTCGGTCCAAAAACTGGAGAACGGTCGGACCGTCCTGTCGCCGCTCAGAACGGCAGGAAGCTAAGACTGTTCGGCTCCTCGTAGCAACCCCAGTTGCCGCACGAGAGCGACGTTCCCGGTGCGACGGGTTCGGTGGATTCGTCGTTGCCTTCGGTCTGGTCTTCGATGTCGAATGACATGCAATTAGCTTATATAGAATGTGATATAATAAATATTATTGTGATATATACTACTACTATCCGAGACACGCATGCCAAAGTCCAGAACGATTGTTCGTCGCTAGTTCACCTCGATTAGCCCTCGCTCAGTTGCTCGCGCGTCCGGCCCGAGTACCCCACGACCAGCGCGACCAGCAGGAGTATCGCCAGTCCGACCGCGACCGCGCCCTGCGCGCCCTGAATCGCCGCGAATATCAGCATCCCGACGGCCCCGATGGCCGCGATTTTGTAGCGTCCGGCCCAGATGCCTCGCGTGCCGGTGAGGGCGAACGAGAGCGTTACCAGATAGTAGAGGAGACCGTTCTGGGAGAACCCGCCGAGGACGACGAGGACGTAGGCCCCGATAGCGACCAGTAGGACGACGACGGCGACCGAGAACCCCTTGGCCAGCGCGACTCGCGTGTTCGCCATACCCTGCTTTGTCCGGCCAGCGACAAAATACGTCAGGATGTCCCCCGGCGCAAACGTGAAACGTTACGCCCACATAGCATCGAACGAATAACATGAACCCCTTCTACGAACTCGGACGACTCACCGCCGGTGTCAGCGTCTCGCGTCTACTGGCGGTCGTCGTCACGGCCTTCGCCCTCCTCCTTCTCTTGCCGCTCATGGACCCCGTGGCGGTTCTGGGTCTACTGGCGCTCGGACTGGCGATTGCGGTGCTAGCCAGCGCGGTCGAAATCGTGGGACCCTACGAGAAGCGCGCGCTGACGGTGTTCGGCGAGTACCGGAAACTCCTCGGGCCGGGCCTCAACATCGTCCCGCCGCTGGTGAGCAAGACCCACACCTTCGACATGCGGACCCAGACGCTCGACGTGCCCGAACAGGAGGCCATCACCGAGGACAACTCGCCGGTCACGGCCGATGCGGTCATCTACATCCGAGTGATGGACGCCGAGAAGGCGTATCTGGAGGTCGAGGACTACGAGAAAGCCGTCTCGGACCTCGCCCAGACCACGCTCCGGGCGGTCATCGGCGACATGCCGCTGGACGACACCCTGAGTCGCCAGAAGGAGATAAACAGTCGAATTCATGAGGAACTCGACAGGCCGACCGACGAGTGGGGCGTCCGAGTCGAGAGCGTCGAGGTCCAGAAGGTGATGCCCACGCCGACCGTCGTGAGCGCGATGGAGCAACAGACCGCCGCAGAGCGCAGACGGCGGGCGATGATTCTGGAAGCGCAGGGCGAGCGCCGGAGCGCCATCGAGCGAGCGCAGGGCGAGAAAGCGTCGAACGTCATCCGGGCGCAGGGCGAGAAGCAGAGCCAGATTCTGGAGGCCCAAGGCGACTCGCTCTCGACGGTCCTGCGCGCCAAATCCGCCGAGTCGATGGGCGAACGCGCGGTCATCGACAAGGGCCTCGAGACGCTGGACGCCATCGGACAGGGCGACTCGACCAGTTTCGTCCTGCCCCAAGAACTCACCTCGATGGTGGGTCGGTACGGCAAGCACCTGACCGGGAGCGACGTGAAGGCGGGCGACAGCGAACTCGATAGCCTCAACTTCGACGCCGAGACCCGCGAACTCCTCGGTCTGGACGACGTGGAGGAGATGCTGGCGGGCGAAGTCGGGACGGACCTTGACGACGGACCGGACGAAGGGGAACCCACCACCGACGAGGACCCCGAGGCCGAACCAGCGGTCGAAGTCACGGACGAGCGCGAGCGGTGAGTTCGCGGGAACGGTAGCGTCGTCGGTGACGCCGCCTCACTAATCTATATATGTCTAACGGCAACATTCAGATTTTTCTAAGAAATGTATATTGGTTTCTAACACTTGTTTTCGGCTATTATCGGGGGAGAACACGGGGATTTACTATCCCCCATGCACAACATTGACACGCATGAGCTTCGAGAGTGACCCTACCAGAGGCTACGGCGACGACGCCCCCGACGACAGTGGACGAGGACGCGGCTTAGCGGACAAGTTCGTCTCTGGCATAGCCACGCTTGAAGCCATCCCGAGACGACTCGGAACCCATCTGACGACGTGGCCTCGGCGCTACGTCGAGATGCGGACCGCGGCCGTCTCGGGCGAAAAGTAGTTTTCGAGGAGCGAGGAGAACCCTACTCCTCGTCGATTCTGACCGTCAGGACCGGTGCCGGCGACTTCCGGACGACTTTCTCCGTGACGCTCCCGATGAGGTAGTGGTCGAGTCCGGTCCGACCGTGTGTCGCCATCACGACGACATCGACGTCCTCCTCGTCCACGTAGTCGAGAATCTGGGTCTGAGGGACGCCCTCGGCGACGACCGATTCGACCGCCACGTCGTCCGGAAGCGCGGTTTTGGCGTTCTGGATGGACTCGTCGGCGCGTTCGCGCTCGGCCTCGGTCCACGCTTCCGGCGCGATACCGCTCGACGGACTCTCGAACCGGTTGCGGGTGTCCACGACCGAGAGGACGTGAACCGTCGCGTCGTAAGTCTCGGCGAGTTCGCCGGCGTGGGTCACCGACGCAATCGTCCCGTCGCTCCCGTCGGTCGGGAGGAGGATGTCCTCGTACATTTCAGACACCCCCGAGAGCCATCAGGAACAGTGCGACCGAGATGACGGCGAACAGCGCGCCGACGAACTTCTTGATGGTCCCGGTCCCGAGCGCGTTGGACACGTAGGGCGCGATTTGGCCGCCCGTCACCGTGGCGGGCACCGTGAACACCACCATGTTCCACGGCGTGCTGGCGAGACTGAGCGAGTGGCCGCCGACCAGTCCGCCGCCGAAGACGTGGACGAGCGAAGCCAAGATTGCGGTCAGCGCGACCACGATGTGATTGGTCCCGATGGCGACCCGGACCGGAACCGACGTGCCCAGCATCGAGATAATGCCCAACTCGCCGATGCCGAACCCGGCCAGTCCCTGAAACGTCCCGCCGATGCTGTAGTTGGCGAACCGCCGGAGGTAGCCACCGCGGGTGTAGACGTAATCGTCGCCCTCGCGGTCCACTCGGGTCACGGTGCCCTCGTCGTCGGTGCGGACCCCCGCCGGGCCGAGTTTCCCGCTGTCGTTGGGCAGGTCCCGCGTCTCGCCGCCGTCGGCGACTGCCTCGGACTCCTCGGACGCGCTGTCGGACTCTCCGTGGCCGAGGTCGGCCTTGAACAGGAGGTACGACGCCGCGAGGAGCGCGAGGCCCAGAAGCGAGTGGAAGACGACTTCCGGGATGATGAACGACAGGAGCGCGCCGCCGACGACGAAGGGAATCGACCCGCCGACCAGCGTGAGCGCGAGTCGTCGGTCCACCAGTCCGTACTGGATGAATGCGACCGACGAACTCGACAGGCCGAAGGCCTCGCTGATGAGACCGACCTTCACGATGGTCTCGGGTTCGAGCGGGAACGCTAATATCGGGAAGATAAAGATGAGGTAGGGCACGAACAGCGCCGACCCGCTGATTCCCACGGTGTTCACGATGGTCGCACCGGTCAGGAAGAACGGGAACAGCCACCAGTACTCTAACCAGTACTCGGCCCCCGTACCGCCCGAGGTCGGTGCGAAGAAGTACACCGCAGTCACGAACAACACCGGAGCGGTGAACACGAACAGGTGCTGATACTTCAGGAAGGACTTCTGAATCTGGCTGTAGGACGTGTCACTAACGTTTTCGAGTGGCATTGGTAGTTGGTGACTCTCGTGTTAGTTGTGTTTCCGCACCGCAGGGACCTGACCCTGCGCTGAGCGCGTCGGTGACGCTGGCGAGCGTGCCGTGACTGTCGGTGAGAACGAGTGGTGGTCGATGGCTGGTGGTTCTCGAACGGGCGATTCCGCCGGGAGAGACGCCGAAGCGCGTCGCATCTAAGTGAACCCTCCTGTCGGCGGCTGAATCGGGTGTCCGGGGTCCGAGCGAGCGTCCGCTATCTGCTGTTTCATAGTGCCCGCGTCTAACAGAGTGGCGGTAAAAAAGTCTTAATGAAGGTGATAAATGCGGTGTTCGATTATTACGTTTAGAGAGGTTTCGCGGCGCCGACCGGAAACCGCGACGGTCGTCAGAACTCGGCGTCCGGTTCCGGCACGCCGCCTTCGACATCCACGTCCACTTCGAACTCCTCGCGCAACTCTCGAATCCGGTCCCGGATGTCGGCGGCGAGTTCGAATTCGAGGTTGCTCGCGGCCTCGTTCATGCGCTCCTCCAACTCCTCGATTCGGGCCTCGGCCTCGTCGTCGGTTTCTGGTTCGCCCGAACTGACCCCGGAGGTGTCGGTCTCGCTCCCCGGCAGGTTGGCCTCCGAGACTTCCTTCTCGATGGTGGTCGGGGTGAAGCCGCGCTCCTCGTTGTACTCCTGCTGGATGCGTCTGCGGCGCTGGGTCTCGCCGATTGCGGCCTCCATCGCGTCGGTGGTCTCGTCGGCGTAGAGGACCACCTCGCCGTTGACGTTCCGCGCGGCGCGACCCATGGTCTGGACCAGCGAGGTCTCCGAACGCAGGAAACCCTGCTGGTCGGCGTCGAGGATGGCCACCAGCGAGACCTCGGGGATGTCCAGTCCCTCCCGGAGGAGGTTGATGCCCACCAGCACGTCGAACTCGCCGAGGCGCAGGCCCCGGACGAGTTCGTGGCGTTCGAGGGTGTCGGTCTCGTCGTGCATGTATTCGACCGCCACGCCCGCTTCTTCGAGGTACTCGGTCAGGTCCTCGGCCATGCGCTTGGTCAGGGTGGTGACGAGGACGCGCTCGTCGTTTGCAGTCCGCGTCTCGATGCGGTCCATCAGGTCGTCGATTTGCCCTTCGGCGTCCGACACCTCGACTTTCGGGTCCACGAGGTGGGTCGGGCGAACGATTTGCTCGACGATTTGGTCGCTCTGGTCACGCTCGTAGTCGGCGGGAGTCGCCGAGACGTAGAGGGTCTTGTCGGTCTTCTCCTCGAACTCGTCGAACTGGAGCGGGCGGTTGTCGTAGGCGGTCGGCAAGCGGAAGCCGTTTTCCACGAGGCTGTCCTTTCTGGATTTGTCACCCGCGAACTGTCCCTTGATTTGCGGGACGGTCTGGTGAGACTCGTCGATGACAGTGAGGAAGTCGTCGGGGAAGTAGTCCAGCAGGGTGTAGGGCGCGTCGCCGGGTTCGCGGTCCGAGAGGTAGACCGAGTAGTTCTCGATGCCCGAGCAGTAGCCCGCTTCCTTCATCATTTCGAGGTCGAAAGTGGTGCGCTCCTCGATTCGCTGGGCCGCCACGAGGTCGTTGTTGCGCTCGAAGTACCGGATTCGGTCGTCCAAGTCGTCCTCGATTTCGGCGACGGCCTCGTCCATCGTCTGCTCGGGGATGGAGTAGTGTTCGCCGGGGTGGACGAGGACCGCGCTCTCTTGAGATTGGACCTCCCCCTCCAAGGGGTCCACCTTCATCATGCGGTCGATTTCGTCGCCCCACAACTCGACCCGGACCGCGTACCGACCGTACATCGGGAAGATTTCGATAGTGTCCCCGCGCACGCGGAAGGTACCCTGCGTGAAGTCCACGTCGTTGCGCTCGTAGTTCAGGTCCACGAGGCGGGCCAGCAGTTCGTCTCTCCCCACCTCGTCGCCGACTTCGAGCCGCAAGCTCATGTCCTCGTAGTTCCGCGGGTCGCCGAGGCCGTAAATCGCCGACACCGAGGCCACCACGATTACGTCGTCCCGAGTCAGCAGGGAGCGCGTCGCGGAGTGTCTGAGTCTGTCGATTTCCTCGTTGATGGAGGCGTCCTTCTCGATGTACTTGTCGGTCTGCTCGACGTAGGCCTCGGGTTGGTAGTAGTCGTAGTAACTGACGAAGTACTCGACGGCGTTGTCGGGGAAGAGGTTCCGGAACTCCTCGTAGAGTTGCGCCGCGAGCGTCTTGTTGTGCGCGATGACCAGCGTCGGCTTCTGGATTTCTTCGACCACCCACGAGACGGTGTTGGTCTTCCCGGACCCCGTTACCCCCAGCAACGTCTGTTTGTCCATGCCCGACTCGAATCCCTCGGCCAACTGCCGGATGGCGTCCGGCTGGTCGCCCGCGGGATTGAACGGAGCATCGACCCGAAACTCGCTCTCGGCCTCTGGTCTGTCGGGCGAAAGCGGTCCGGAATCGGCGTCGCTCATTGTAGAGCGAGATAGGGATTGGAGCTACTTTACCCCCTCGTCGCGTTCTCAGCGCCGGTGGCGCGTCGAAACGGTTACTCCTCGCGTGCCCAGTCCATCGCCTCCTCGAAACTCGACGTGGTTGTCGTCTCGACGCCCTCCACGTCGTTGATGGAACTCGCCACGGCCATCTTCTTGATGCCGTCCGAGACCATCGCCCACTTGTCGATGCCGTACTCTCGGCCGACGCGAGCGGCCTCTGCGGCCTTCTCGTAGACGCCTTCGTGGAGTGCGTCTTCCATCTGCACGAACGAGATATGGGCGGTCACGTCCTCTTGCGTGGCAAGGTCCTCGAACTCCTCGTTGACCTTCGCAAACTCCGACTCGTCCGCCGGCATGCCTTCGGGGAATCTCGCTACGACGACGTTCTCCTCGACGTACAGTTCCCAATCTGAATCGGTCATGGTCGGAATGTGCCGCCGGTTATTTATTAATTCTTATATTTTGTCCGGGGTACTTCTAGTTCGCCACCGGCGTCCGCTCCGTGACCTCTCAGAAGCACTGGGTCGTTGCGATAACCGAGCAAGCAGACGGGACCCCGCGCTCGAACTGGTCAGTCCCAAATCGCTACTCGTGGACCTCGAACGGTAAATCTCGCGGGTCCTCGGCCACGACCCACCAGTGAACGTCCTTCTTGGGGTGCCTGCGTTCGACGTGTTCTTCGAGGTCGTCGCCCGTCTCGAAGTCCGTTCCGCAGAGGTTGCATCGGTGGTGCTTCTTGTGCGGCATGCTACCAGCGTACGCGATGCTCGGCGAAAAGGATTCCGCGAGCGTAAGTCGAGAAGTCCCAGAGAAATAAAAACATTTTCTAGACAAATGAATAAGCAGTCGAAGAAAAGAATACTAGTTTCCTAGGCCATCCCTAACACACCGGCTTCGGATTCACGCCCATCCCCTCCAGCGTCTCGGTGTACTCGTCGTAGGCCGCCTGAATCGCGCCGCTCGCTGACTCCAGCGCAGTGTTCCAGTCCTCGTCGCTCTCGCAGACCTCATCGAGCAACGCCGTCCCGCGCTCGATTTGCCCGTCCAAGTCCTCACCCAAGTCGCGGAACAGTTGCGCGGTCTGGGGGTCGGCCTGCCCGACGAAGAACCCGACCATCTGCTCCTTGGACTTCTCGCTGGCGAGGGTCCGACCCAAGAACCCGCCGACGCGGGCCGGGTCGCCTTCGAGGTCCCGCAGGTACTCGTGAATCGCCGGGACCTCGCTGGGTTCGTGGTCCGCGGGCGACTCGTCGTCCAATTTCCCGAGGACCTGCTCGTAGTGGTCGCGCTCCTCGTCGGCGAAGTCGGCGAAGGTCTCGCGGACCGACTCGGCGGCCTCCTCGTCGTCGGCCCACTGTTGGAAAGTCTCGCTGGCGGCGTGTTCGGCCTCGGCGGCGGCGCGGAAGACGGTCTCCGGTTCCATCTCCCCCTCGGTTTCGGCGTAGAGCGACTTCGAGGAGCCAAGCCGCGAAAGGGCAGTTTCGTTGTCGTCGCGCACGGTGTCGAGGAACTCGTCTGGGTTCATACCTCCCGATACGGAGACCAGTCGCTTGTAAGTAGCGTCCGCGGAAAGCGAGGCCACCGCGGTTGCACCGAATCGCGACACACCTACGCCGCGTCGAGTCTGAGGACCGCGACGGTGCCGCCGGTCTCGCGCTCCTCGAAGGCCAACTCGCCGCCGTACTCCTCGGCGACCCACTTGACCAGCCAGAGACCGAACCCGCTCCCGTGGTCGAGTTGGGTGATGGCGCGCTCGCCGGTCAGGACCGCCACCTCGTCGTCGGGGATACCCGGCCCGTCGTCGGCGACTCGAATCTCAACGCGGTCGCCGACCGCCTCGGCCGAGACCTCGACGGTCGGAGCAACGTCGGGATTGTGTTCGATACCGTTCTCCGCGAGGTTGGCGAGGACGCGCCCGAGTCGGTCGTCCGCGCTGGCCGAGAGGCGGTCCGGAATCGAGACCTCGATTTCTGCGTCGGGGTGGTCAGCGCGCAGTCGCTCGGCGACCGCCTCGGCGACCGGGAGGAGTTCGACGGCACTCGTCGTGGTCTCTTTGCCTTCGATGGTCTGTTGGACCTGCGCAACCTCGTCGTACATCCCGCCGAGGTCGTCGGCCTTGCGGTGGACGCGCTCGGCCATGTCGGCCAGTTCCGGGTCCTCGATTTCGGTCGTCAGGCGCTCGGCGAACCCGCTCAGGACTTGGGTGTCGTTCCGGAGGTTGTGGCGGATGAGGCGGTTCAGTACCGCGGTCTTCTCGCGTTCGGTCGCTAACTCCTCGGCCCGAATCCGGCGCACGTCGTTGACGCCGATGATGACGTGGGCCGCGGCGCTGACGCCCAGCACGGTCGCCACGACGAACGGCGGGGCCGCAATCGGGTCGTAGAGGTACACCAGCGCGAAGACCGACCCGAGGACGAGGACCCCGAGCGTGTTCCACACCGCGATGCGGACGGTGTTGGTCGCCGAGAAGTCAGCGTGATATATCAGGTACCCCGTCCCGACGAGGAGCATCGAGACGAGCGTTCCCAGACCCGCCAGCAAGCCCGCGAACAGCGATTCCGGCCCGGAGATGAGTCGGGTGACTGTTGGGATGAGCAGACCGAACCCAGTGAGCGCGATGACCGCACTGCCCGCGGCCCGCCGAAGGTCGTCCTTCGACCGGCGGTCGTTCGTCTCGCCGGCGGAGAGCGGCCCGGCGATATTATCTCCGAGAGATGACATCTGCGCGAGGCTACGTATCGCTGTCAGGTAACGATACCGATACGACGTGCGTCACTTCAACTCCCTGCTCGGATGCAGTCTCGCCCGCATTCGGTGGCCGTAGAGCGTCGCCAGCGGCCGCTCTCGGAGTCCCAGTTTCCCCAGTTCGTCGGCGCGCTCGTGGTCCCCGAGCGAGAAGGAGGCCCGCTGTCGCAAGGGCGTCAGGGCGAACTCGCCGCCGAGGGCCACGCGACTCCCGAGGAGTCGGCCGTCCATCCGGGTGAAACTCCGCATCGTCGCCCCGCGCTCGCTGGTCTCGGCTTTCCGCATGTCGAGCGAGACGACGCGCTCACCGTCGATGGAGACGATGGTGCGCCGACGTTCTCCTCGGTCGTGGATTTCGATGTCGGCGACCTCCTTGGGGTAGCCCCAGATTTCCCGCCCGAGGGCGACCGAGGCCTCGGTCGTGACGGGTAGATAGCTGACGTAGCCACCGACGCTTCCGGCGACGAGTCCGCCGACTAACTGCGCGCCGGGCAGGTCGGTCCGCGAATCGGCGACGACCGGCACGATGACCGCGAACTCGTCGTAGGGGTCCAACCCGCCGACGTAGTGATATTCGATGCTGGCGAGCGTGACTGCCCCGGTCCGGGGCGCGATTCGGACCGGCGAGAGGCGGTCGGGAAGCCCTGCCGAGAGTCGCCGGGCCGACGCCGGAAAGACGCCGCCGGTCAGCGTGAACTCGCATTCCAGCGGGAGTTCGACGGTCTGGCCCGTCGAGAGTCGGCGCTGGTGACCGGCCGAAGGTTGGCGCTGGCGACCAGTGGGCGGTCGGCGCTCGCCGTCGTCCGGGGCGCTCCCGTCGTCTGGGACCATACCGGCTACTATGGAGAGTAACCTGAAACCGTTACTGCCGGAGGGCGGGCATCCCCGTCCCGGAAAGGACATTCGGGAAACCTTTGGTGACAGTCCGTGCAGGTTCGACCATGACTCACAATCGGCGACGCGACGCCACCGACGACCGAACCGTGCTGATAACCGGGTGCGGGTCCGGCATCGGACGCGCCACCGCTCGGGAGTTCGCCCGGCGGGGGTGGACCGTCTACGCGACCGACCTCCGGACCGACCTGTTGGAACCGCTGGAAGACGAGTGCGAAACCGCCGAGTTGGACGTGACCGACGAGGCCCAGTGCGAGGAGGTAGTCGAGCGCATCGCCGACGACGAGGGCAGTATCGACTGTCTGGTCAACAACGCGGGGTACGGCGTCCTCGGCGCTGTCGCGGACGTGTCCACCGAGAAGGCCCGCGAACAGTTCGACGTGCTGGTCCACGGTCCCCACCGCCTCGCTCGGGCCGTCCTGCCGAAGATGCACGACCAGCACGGTGGCACCATCGTCAACGTGACGAGTCTCCTCGGCCGCGTCACCTTCCCCGGTCTCGGGGTCTACGGGAGCGCCAAGTTCGCGCTGGAGGGCCTGACCGACGCGCTCCGGATGGAGACCGGCCCCGACATCGACGTGGTGGCGGTCGAACCCGGATGGGTCCGGACCGGGTTCGACGACGAGGCCCGCCAGCAGTTCGCCGACATCGATGCCTCGCCGGAGTACGCCGACGTGTACGAACTCCACGAGGAGGGACCCTTCCTCGACGGTGGGCCACTGGCGGTCGAACCCGAGGCAGTCGCCGACGAGATTCTGCACGCCGCGACCGCAACGAATCCGAAATCCCGGTATCCGGTCGGCGTGGCGCGATGGCTGGTCCTCCTGCGGTTCCTCCCCGATTCGGTGCAGGACAAGGGCCGATGGGCGATTGGCAAACTGGGGACGAAACTCCGGCGCTTCGGACTGCTCTGAAGAAAGAGATTCGGGTTCTATCTACTCGCCGCTTCCGGTCTCGATGGGCGCGTCAACCAAGTTACCCCACTCGGTCCACGACCCGTCGTAGTTCACGGTGTCGTCGTATCCGAGGAGTTCGTGGAGCGCGAACCACGCGACAGACGAGCGCTCGCCGATTCGGCAGTAGGCGACAGTGGTGCCGTCGCCGTCGATGCCCTCGTCGGCGTAGAGGTCTGCGAGTTCCTCGCGGGTCTTGAACGTGCCGTCGTCGTCGGTGACGGCGGCCCACGAGATGTTCTTCGCGCCGGGGATGTGGCCGCCGCGCTGGGCGGTCTCTTGGAGTCCCGGCGGCGCGAGGACTTCGCCGGAGTACTCCTCGGGCGACCGAACGTCCACGAGGGGGACGCCCCGGTCGATGGCCTTCTCCACGTCGTCGCGGTAGGCCCGGATGGACTCGCGGGGACCGCCGGCGTCGTAGGTCTGCTCGGAGAACTCGGGCACCTCGTCGGTGGTCGGGTAGTCGTTGTCTAGCCAGTAGTCCCGGCCGCCGTCCAGCAGGCGCACGTCGTCGTGGCCGTAGTACTTGAACTGCCAGTAGGCGTAGGCCGCGAACCAGTTGGCGTTGTCACCGTAGAGGACCACGGTGGAGTCTTCGGTGATTCCGTGGGAACCCAGTAGGTCCTCGAAATCGGACTTTTCGAGGATGTCGCGCTGGGTCTGGTCCTGCAGTTGGGTCTCCCAGTTGAACCCGATTGCGCCCGGCGCGTGGGACTCGTCGTAGGCCTCGGTGTCTACGTCTACCTCCACGAGTCGGTACTCGGGGTCGTCGCTCTGGAACTCGTCGAGGTGGTCGGCCACCCAGTCGGCCGTGACGAGAACGTCGTTCGCGTAGTCTGAGTCGCTCATAAGCGTCTAGGACTACACGGTCTCACGTTATATCCTCTTTACTTACGGTAGGTAACGCCTTATGTCGCCTCTCTCGGAAACTCTTGCCGGGACCGGTTCGGTTCGCGGGTGGGCGGTCGGACCTGCTCCGTTCGGACTCCCGAGATGCGGCAAGTATGGCTGGTAGCTATGAGACCGGGCGAGCGAACGCCTCGAACCCGAGGCATTTAGCCCCGGACGCCCTACCCTCGCGCGATGAACGAAAACGTCGTAGTCGGTGCTGACTGGCTCGCCGACCGCCTCGGCGAGGTGGCAGTCGTGGACGTGCGAGAAGCGTGGGAGTACGACGGCATCGGCCACGTTCCGGGCGCAGTCAGTATCCCCTTCGAGACGTTCCGGAGCGGAGGAGACGACGACGAGGGGATGCTCCCCGGTGCCCAAGCGTGGGCCGACCTGCTGGGCGAGGCCGGCATCTCGGAAGACGACACCATCGTCGCCTACGACGACACCCACGGCGTCTTCGCCGCGCGGTTTCTGGTGACTGCGGAAGCCTACGGGCACAGAGACCTGTACCTCCTCGACGGCGACTTCAGTTCGTGGATGCGCGAACACGAGACAGAGAGCGAGGCCCCCGAAGTGGAGCCTGTACCCTACGAAGTTCGGGAATCCGAAGATTCGCCGTTCGTGACCCGCGAGGAGGTCGAGTCGGCGATGGACGACCCCGATGCCGTCCTCGTAGACACCCGCGACGACGACGAGTTTGCGGAGGGCCACATCCCCGGCGCGGTCAACCTCGACTGGCGCGAACTCGTGGACGACGAGACCCGCGGCCTGAAACCGCGGGCCGAGTTGACGGAGATTCTGGAACGCTACGGCGTCACGCCCGACAAGCGCGTGGTACTGTACTGTAACACCGCGCGGCGCATCAGTCACACCTACGTCGTCCTCTCGTCGCTGGGCTACGACGTCCTCGAATTCTACGAGGGCAGTCTGACCGAGTGGGAGGCCGTCGGCGGGGCTATCGAGACGGGCGAGTCGTAAGCAGAGATAACTCTGCAATTGGAAAAGCAATATAGAGGAATGTTTCCGGGCCGGTAGTCGGTCAACTCGGCTTCTGCGTCCGCAACCGTGCGACGATTACTTCGGGGGTCGCCGTTCGGGGACGATCCGCCGCTGTCCTCCGTGCGGTGATGTCTCTTCGGGTTCGACCTGACCTCTGAAAATCGCGGTACGACGACGCGAAAATCGGGTGCTGTCTACAGGAACGCGAACTGGGTCGAACGCCGCTTGGTTCGACCATCTTTCACGTCCGAGGCGGTGCGACCGGTCATTGTCTGAGAGACAACGTACATGGATTATATTATTCACGCCGATTGCATATGAAACTTCTCGGAGAATCATACGCATACTCATACGAGACGAGTTCCCACGCCTCTACCGGCAGTCTGTCGGAGGTTCGGTCGTCACGCACCGAGGACAGGTCAGGAAGGGGATGATTTATGTCGTTTATCTCTGAAGGGCCACCGTGAACCGCGCGACGACCCGAACGCTTGCCGCGTTTTTCGTCGTCTGTCTCGGAGTCTCGGCGCTCGGAGCCTCTGCTATCGGTGCCTCTGCGGTCGCGCTTCCGGGGGACGCGCTCGCTGGCGACCCACTCGACGCCGACGCACTCCCCGCCGACGCGCTCCCGACAGACTCGCGCTCGGCCGCCGACTCTGCCAACGTGACCTACATCGAGGAGGACATCGCCGAGGACACCACGTGGACCGCCGAGGGAGGCCCCTACCGAATCGCGGCCGACGTGACCGTCGAGGAGGGCGCGACGCTCGTCGTGGAACCGGGAACCGCCGTCCAACCCGCCTCGGACATCTCGATACGCGTCGAAGGGAATCTCACCGCCCAAGGGACGCCCTACGCGCCGATTACCGTCGCGCCAGCACCGCAGGCCCCCGACCGAGTTCGGTGGGCCTCGATTCGCTACGAGGGGTCGGCCCAGTCGCACCTCTCGTTGTCTCACGTCGTCCTCGAACGGGCGACGAACGGCATCACGGTCGATAGCACGGTCGGTCGCATCGACGTGACCGACGCCACCGTCCGGCAGGTGACCCGGAACGGCGTCCGGGTGGTCAACGACACCGGGACGCCGCGGATTCGAATCGCGGACTCGACGTTCGCCGACATCGGCAGACGGGGCGTCGCCGTCACGCCCGGAACCGGCGCAGTCGGCGGGTTCAGCGTCACGTCGAACTCGACCGAACCCAGCAATCGGACCGAGCATCAACTCGGCGTGATGCCCGGAACCGACGCGACGATTGACGCCTTCCGGGTGTCCTACCACGGGCACGGCGAGGTGCATCGAGTCGAGAACGCCTCGCTCCGGCGATTCGGCCTCGACCTGAACAACAACGGCACGGTGGACCGGTCGCTGTTGGGTCGGATTTCGACTGTCACCAATCCCGGTTCGAACGCCTACGAGATACGACTCGAACGCCCCGTCACCGTTCCCGCCGACGTGACGCTCCGAGTGGCGTACAACGACACCGAGAACCCGAGGACCTACGGCACGTATCCCGTCACGGTCGATTTCCGGCGAAACGGCGTCTCCCAGACCGCGCCGACGGCCCTCCCCTTCGAAATCTACTCGTCCCGTGCCGATTTCGACCGAAACCGGGCACCGCGGAACCGGCCACCGAGTCGCGCCACCCGAATTACCGTGACGGGTTCGACCTTCGAGTCGATGGGCGAGCAGGCCGTGTTCGTCGGAGGCGACGTGACCCGCAAGGTTCGGGTCGAAGGCAACACCGTATCCGAAACTCGGGGGTCCGGAATCGCGGTCCGAGGCCGGCAAGTCGAAGACGTGACCGTGGCCCGAAACCGAGTTTCGAGGGTCGGTGACGACGCCGACGGAATCCGAATCGCCACCCGCCGTGTCTCGGGCCTCGACCTCGACGGAAACCGAATCTCGGGCGCGGACGCCGGCATCGGTCTCTACGCCAGAAACGAGAACGCCGAGGCCATCCGAATCGCCCGAAACGATGTTACCGCGAGTACGACCGGGGTTCGCGTCCGCCACCGGGTCGGCTACTACGCTCCTCGCCTCTCGATGACGCTCGCGGACAACGCGATTTCGGACAACGACCGCCGAGGAGTCTCGGTCGTCACCGAGGCCACGCGACTGACCGGCACCGTCAGCGGGAACGAAATCACCGGTAACGGCGGCGCGGGCCTGTTCATCGAGGGTGAACTCGTGGGGCGAGCGACCCTGCGGAACAACTCGGTCGAGGAGAACGCCGACGGAATCCGCCTCCTCGCCGAGCGGTTCGTGACCTCGGATGTCGCGGACAACACCATCGCCGACAACCGCGGCCACGGCTTCAGCGCCCGGACGAGCCTGTTGGTTCACAACGTCTCTATCGCCGACAACCGGGTCCTCGACAACGCCGGGGTCGGCGTGAACGTGAACAATCGGTTGACCCACGCTGGTCGGGTCACGGTGGCCCGAAACGTCGTGGCCGCCAACGCCTACGGCATCCGCCTCGCCGGCGCGTTCGGCGGTCGAATCCTCGACAACCGGGTCGTGTTCAACACCTACGGTCTCGGCGCGCCGAAGGCGGTTCGGGGCTACCGACCGGGGACCGGAATCGTCGTGGAGGAGGGCGAGGCCGGCGCTATCTTCCGAACTGGCGACGTGAGCGAGGACCTCCGCGAACTCGTGGACGACCCGCAGGCGGAGGCCCGACTCGAAGGCCGTAATCCAGACGACTACACCGTGGTCCTCCGGCCCAACCGGACTGGCTACGTCTGGCACGGGAATCACGCCGCGCTCACAGTCCGGTCGCTGTCCGAGGACATCCCGACCGGGGTCGTCCTCCGGAAGGGTGACGAGGGCCGCCGCGGCGTCGTCGTCAGCGAGAACGACGTGTACGGCCACGACCGAGGGATGACGGTCAACGTCAGCACGCTGGTAGACGCCAACACGACGACTCGACTGTTCGTCAACGCGAGTCGGACCGTGGTCGCCGAGCGAAACTACTGGGGCGCGGACGACGGGCCGACCCACGCCTCGATTCACCCCGAGGGCGAGGGCGACCGCATCGTGACCCCCGCCGGGTGGGTCGATTTCGTGCCGTCCGAATCGTCGCCGTTCGGTCGGCGCTACCACCGACCGGAGGCCAGCGTCTCGGTCGCCGGCGGTGCCGCAAGGGTCGGCGATTCGGTGGTCGTCTCGGCGCGAGGGTCGAGTGACCGCGACAGCGACGGCCGGGTCGCAACCCACCGGTTCGTGGTCGAGGGACCGGCGAACGCGAGCGTGCCGTCACCAATCGTCTCCGCGAATCCGAACGCGACGTTCGAGGTCGGTCAGACCGGGCGGTACGACGTTTCGCTGGTCGTGGCCGACGAGATGGGCGTCGAAAGCGCCGAATCGGCGAGCGCGACGATTCGAGTCCGCGAGGAGGGCGCGACCACGACCACGGCGTCCGAGACTGACGCCGAGACGCCCGAGGCGAACGCGACGACGACCACCGAGTCCTCGACCGGGGGCGGAACCGGCGAGAGCGACGAGGGCGGACTCCTGCCGAGTCTGTCGGTGTTCACCACGCTCGGGGGTCTCCTCGGACTGGTCCTCTACCTCACGGCGCTGGCGCTGGGCGGGTACGGCGTGGTCCAGTCGCTCCGGCGGGCGGGCGTCCCCGTCAGCGGGAAGGTCATCAACGGCCTCGCAGTCGCGGGAGTCCTCGTCTGGATACTGTTCGGCCTGCTCGGGACCGGCGGCCTGCTGGCGGTGGGCCTCGGGGGCGGCGTGCTGTGGGCCGTGTTAGTCGCGGTCCTCTGGGTAGTGCTGGGATGACCGCTCGGGGAGACTCACCCGCTACCGTTCACTTCCCCGGCGAGGAGTTCGCTGGCCTCCACGAGGAGCGCCACGACCAGCGGTCCGGCGATGAACCCGACGGGACCGACGCTGAGGAGGCCGCCAGTGAACCCGACGAAGTAGAGGCTTCCCGGCAGGTCGGCCGTCTCGCGGGCGAGTCGGGTCCGGATAACCGCGTCGGGAAGCCACCCGACGAGGACGCCCCCGAGGACGAGGACCGCGATTGCGGCGGCAATCTCGTTCGCAGTCAGTCGGTAAACCGCGAGCAGGCCGACCAGAAACGACGGGCCGACGATGGGGAGAAACTGGAGGAACCCCGCCACCAGCGCCAGCGTGAGGTAGAACTGGTAGTCCAGCAGGTAGAACACGGGGAGCGCGACGAGAAAGGTCCCGACGGCGGTGGCGGCCTGTAGGACGTAGATGGCGAACAGGGTTTCTCTGGTGCGCTCGTGGAAAGCCGACGCGAGGTCCCGGTACTCGCGGGGAACCGGCCCGAGGAGCGCCCGCCGGGCCTGTCCGCGCCGAATCAGGAGCGCGAACACCAGCAGGGCGAACAGGGTGCCCTTGAGCGCGAGGACCGGCGCGAGGCGTGCCAACGCCAGCGCGACGACGGCCAGATACTCGCTGGCGACTTCGGTCACGATTCCCGCGTCGATGGTGTAGACCGACCCGAGGAGTTCGACGGTGACGCTCTCGGGGAGGTCCAGCAGGAACCCGACCAGTTCGGTCCGCCGCCGGTAGACCAGAAAGCCGAACGACGCGAACAGCACGACGACGCTGACGAACGCGATGGTCGTCGCGGCGGCGCTGGCCCACCACGAGGGGACTCCTCGTTCGACCAGTCGCTCGTGGAGGGGAACCAGCACGTAGGCGACGGTGATGGCGAAGAAGACGGTGCCCAGAACATCGAACAGCACTGCCGCCGCGAGTAGACCCAGAAGTGCCAGCACACCGGCCAACACCCGTTGTCTCGTCGCGGGCATACCCGCCACATCGAACCCCTGTGGCAAAACGTTTGGCACCGACTCGTCGGCGGACCGTTTCGGAACGGGAATTTATAACAGTCTTTAAGATAATTTTATATATCCGAGAGAATTACTTCTGTTTCTCAAACGCGGCCTCACCGTTTTTATCGCCGGGGTGCGCTACTGGTCTACATCCGGCCAGTTAAGTATCACAGGATGTAACCACCGGGTAATGAGACGACGCACTCTGCTGAAACACGGCGCGACAGCGGGCGTACTCGGCCTCGCTGGCTGTATCGGCGGCGACGAGGGCGGCCAAGAGACGACCACCACGGCCGGCGACACCACGACCGAGGCCGAGGCGACGACCACCGAGGAGACCACCCAGACCACGACCGAACAGAGCCTCAGCGGGACGCTCAAAGTCGCCACCTACAGTTCGTTCATCGACGCGCCCAGCACCGCGCCGGGCGGATGGCTCAAGAAGGAGTTCGAGAAGCGCCACCCCGACGTGACGGTCAAGTACGAGACGCCCGACAACGAGGTCAACTACTACATCCAGCGCGCAGACCAGAACGTGGACATCGACACCGACGTCTACGTCGGCCTGAACGTGGACCACCTCATCCGCATCGACGAGAAACTCGGCGACAAGAAGCTGTTCACCGCCACGGGCGACGACCTTCCGAACTACGGACAGGTCAAAGACGGTCTCAAGTTCGACCCGCAGAACCGCGCGGTCCCCTACGACACGGGCTACATCAGCCTCGTCTACGACGAGAGCGGCGTTGACCCCGCGCCCGAGACCTTCCAAGACCTGCTGAAAGACCAGTACAACGGCGACCTCATCGTCCAGAACGCCAAGACCTCCATCACCGGCCGGGCGTTCATGCTCTGGACCGTCAACACCCTCGGCGAGGACCAGTACCTCGACTACTGGAAGGACCTGAAGAACAACGGCATCAAGATTCTGGGGTCGTGGAGCGACGCCTACACCGCCTACGAGAACGGCGAAGCCCCGATGGTGGTCTCCTATTCGACCGACCAAGTGTACGCCAACCGCCAAGACAAGGACCTGTCGAAGCATCAGGTCGGCTTCCTCAACGACCAAGGCTACGCCAACCCCGAGGGGATGGCCAAGTTCGCCGACACCGACAACCCCGAACTCGCCGACGAGTTCATGAACTTCATGCTCAGCAAGCGCGCCCAGACCAAAATCGCCCAACTCAACGTGCAGTACCCCGCGACCGAGTGGGCACCCCTCAGCGACGAGTTCCAGAAGTACGCCAAGACGCCCGAGAACCCGGTCACGTTCACCTACGAGGAGCTACAGGGCAACCTCGACTCGTGGGTCGATTCGTGGGCGCGCCAGATAGCCGGCGGCAAGTAGCGTGACCCGAGACGGGGCCACGGCCGAGACCCGCCGGGACGAGTTCGCCCCCAGCGCGTCGGCGTGGCTCGAACGCCACGCGCTCGGGGTCCTCGGAGTCGCAACTGTCCTCGTCCTGCTGGTCGTCTTCTACTACCCCGTCCTCACCGTCTTCGCCGACGCGGTGCGAGTCGGCGGCGCGTGGACCCTCGAAACGGTCGCAGAGGTCCTCACCGACCCCTTCTACTTCGGCGCGCTGGCCCCGATTTTCGCCGGGGAGTTCGCCAGATTCGGGGCGGTAGCCGCCGAGACGCCCCTCGGCCTGTTCGGGTTCACCGCGTTTCAGGCCCTCCTCTCGACGATTGCGAGCGTCGCGCTCGGCTTGCCCGGAGCCTACGTCCTCTCGCGCTACGAGTTCCCCGGCAGGCGGACGATTCGGTCGTTGACCATCCTGCCGTTCGTGATGCCCTCCATCATGGTCGCCATCGGCTTCGTGGCGTTCTTCGGGACCAACGGCCCGCTGAACGCCGTCCTGACCTCGCTCGGTCTCGGTCCGGTCAACCTGCTGTTCACCCTCGAAGCCATCGTGGTCGCTCACGCCTTCTACAACGCTCCTCTCGTGGCGAGAGTGACGACGGCGGCGTGGGAGAGCGTGGACGCCCGAATGGTCGAAACCGCCCGGTCGCTCGGCGCGAACCCGTGGTGGGCCTTTCGGGACGTACTCGCTCCGCAACTCCTCCCCGCGATTCTGACGGGCGCGCTTCTGACGTTCATCTTCACGTTCATGTCGTTCCCCATCGTCCTCGCGCTCGGCGGCTTTCAGTTGGCCACCGTCGAGGTCTGGGTCTACTCGCTGGTCCAAGAGTTGGAGTACGCCGAGGCCGCCACCCTCGCGGTGGCAGAGACCGCAGTCTCGCTCGCGCTGACCTACGCCTACCTCCGGTACGAGGCCCAAGAATCGGGCGGTCGAACTACGAACCCGCCGCCGCGAAAGCGACTCCTTCCCGAATCGCCGACGCTCCTCGCGGGAATCGAGCGCGTCGGCGTCGTCGCCTACGCCGCGATTGTCGCGGTGGTCTTCGTCGGCCCCATCGCCAGCATGGTCGCCGAGAGCATCACGGGACCGCAGGGCCTCACACTCCAGTACTACCAGTTCCTCGTCCAGCGACAGGTCGAGGGGGCCTCCTTCCAGACGAAACCGGGGGTCGCAGTTCAGAACTCGCTGATTTTCGGCACAGCGACCCTGCTGGTGGCGCTCCCGATGGGGGTGACCGTCTCGGTGCTGACGACCCGAGGAGGCCGGGGAAGCCGACTCGCCGACGCCGCCGCGATGGCTCCGCTCGCGGTCAGCGGCGTGGTCGTCGGCCTCGGGATGTTGCGGGGACTCGTCTTCGGCGTCGAACTGTTCGGCGCTCGCCTCCGGGTGACGGGACCGGTCGCCATCGTCGCGGCCCACGGGGTCGCGGCCTACCCCTTCGTGGTCCGGAACGTCGCGCCCCTCCTCGGTGGTGTGGACCGCTCTGTCGTGGAGTCGGCGCGGGCGCTCGGCGCGACCCGAGTTCGCGCCCTGTTGGACGTGGAACTTCCCTTGGTCGCCTCGGGGGTCGCCGCCGGGGCCGCCTTCGCGTTCGCCATCAGCATCGGCGAGTTCGATTCGACGGTGATTTTGGCCACCGGAAGCAGTAGCTACACGATGCCAGTCGCCGTCGAGCGATACATCGGCAACCGGACGCTGGGACCGGCCTCGGCGATGGGGACCGTCCTGTTGGCCGTGACCAGCGCGAGTTTCGTCGTCGTGGACCGACTCGGTGGGCGGTGGGAAGCGTGACCGACCTCTCGATTCGGGGCATCTCCAAGTCCTTCGACGGCGTGGACGCCCTGCGGGACGTGAGCCTCGACGTGGCGGACGGCGAGTTCTTCACGCTGGTCGGTCCCTCCGGGTGCGGGAAGACCACCACACTCCGGGCCATCGCCGGGTTCGAGACGCCGGACTCGGGGTCGGTCCGGTTCGGCGACCGGGAGATGGCCGGGGTGCCCCCGGAGGACCGCGACGTGGGCATCGTCTTCCAGAACTACGCCCTCTTTCCTCACCTGACGGTCGGCGAGAACGTCGCCTACGGCCTGCGGTTCCGCGAGACGCCCGGCAAGCAGTCGAAGGCCGAGCGCGTGGCCGACCTGCTGGAACTGGTGGACCTGCCGGGATTCGAGGAGCGCAGTCCGGACGAACTCTCGGGCGGCCAGCAACAGCGAATCGCCCTCGCTCGGGCGCTGGCCCCCGGCCCGGAAGTCCTCCTGCTTGACGAACCGATGAGCGCGCTCGACGCCAGACTCCGCCAGAACCTTCGGACGCAGGTCAAGCGCATCCAGTCGGAGTTGGACATCACGACGATTTACGTCACCCACGACCAAGAGGAGGCCCTCGCCGTCTCGGACCGCGTGGCGGTGATGAACGACGGCCGCGTCGAGCAGGTCGGTCGCCCGGAGGACGTGTACCGACGCCCGACCACTCGCTTCGTCGCGGAATTCCTCGGCGAGAACAACGTCTTCGAGGGTGAAGTCGAGGCGGGACCAGGCACGTCGGGTGACGTGGTTCGGGTCGGTGAAACGACCTTCCGACTTGCAGGTCTCGACGCGCCGGAGGGCGAGACGGTCACGTTCTGCGTCCGCCCGGAGAAGTTGGTCCGCGGCCCGGCCGAAAACGGGTTCGAGGCCACCGTCGAAACCGTCGAGTTCCTCGGTGAGTCCTTCCGGGTGCATCTCGACTGGAAGGGCCGGGACGTGACGTTGCGGGTCCCCGAGCGGCCTGATGCGGAGCGGGTGCGGGTCGGGTTCGCGCCGGAGGACGCTCACGTCGTTTCTGCGGAAAGTCGGGAGCGTGAGGTCGTAGGGGAGCGGTGAGTCGAAGGTATAGCGGTCGTGGTCGGATTTTGTATCTGTGTCGGTGGTGGTAGTTTCGTCGCTGTGTCGAGGAAGCTAGCTTCAGGCTTGCGCGATGGAGTCTCCCGCGCCGCACCGCGATGGCCTCACTCCTCCCCAACCTCCTCGCACGAGGAGTGCGCACAGTTCTGCGCGCACTCCCGCGCGCCGGACTGGTTCCGTTACCTCTCGCGCCGCGGCCGACCGAACCACAAGGCGAGGGCTTCGAGAAGAGTTCGTCGCTACCACTCTACTCTCGAGTTTCAGAATAGCCGAATACGCACATCCCGAAGTATCCAAACGTTCAAACCGGATGGCGGGCTAACTTCGGCCCAGTGACTTCCCGCGATTCGTGGCACGAGGTCTTCGGCCACGACGACCCCTACGACGAGCAGGTAGACGGCATCGAGACGGCCATCGACACGGCCCAGCAAGGTGGCTTCGCGGTCGTGGAGGGTGCCTGCGGGACCGGCAAGACCATGCTGGCGCTGACCGCGGGCATCGACCTCGTTCGGAATCCCGACAGCGACTACGAGCGCGTCGTCGTCCTCACCAGCGTCAAACAGCAGTTGCGGCAGTTCGAGGAGGACCTCCAGACTATCAACGCGAACCTCCCGGCCGACTGGGACCCCGTGACCGCCCTCACCCTCGTCGGCAAGGCCGACGTGTGCCCCTACAACCGGGAGAACGCGGGCGGCATCGACGACAGCAACGTCTACGAGCGATGCGAATCGCTCCGCGAGGACACCCGCGGCGTCACCGGCGAGGCCGGGGCCACGACCGCGCAGAATCTCGTCTCGCGTGCGCGAAGCCAGCAGACCGGTCTCGCCGATTCGGGGTCCCAAGGCCGGGCCGCCGCGAGCTATCTCGAAACTGCGGGCGAACCGACGCCCTACCCGCCGGAGATGCCGGAGTACGACAACTTGGAGTACTGCCCGTTCTACGCCCAGTTCCTCGAAGACGCGCCCGACGACGGCGACCCAGTGGAAGCGGTCCCCTTCGACTTCGACGGCATGGGTCTCATCGACCCCGAGGAGCTGGTCTCGCTCTCGGTCCAGCACGGCACCTGCCCCCACTCGATGATGGGCGCAATCTTGGGCCACGCCGAGGTCGTCGTCGGCAACTACTACCACGCTTTCGACCCCGTGACGACTTCCGGATTCACCGGCGCGCTCCTCGACAAATCGACCTTCGTGGTCTGCGACGAGGCCCACATGCTCGAACCCCGCGTCCGGGACCTCGTGAGCGACGCGGTGGGCGACAAGACGCTCCGAGACGCCGAATCCGAACTCACGCAGGTCATCCAACCCCTCAAATTCGACGGCGACAAGGAGACTCACACCACCACCGACGCCGATTTGGTCCGGGGCGAACTCGAAGACAGCGAGGTGAGCCTTTCGGACATCGAGGCGACCCGCGACTTCTTCCGGGACTTGCGCGAGGAGTTGGACCGCCGGGTCACGGCCCACCTCGAACGCGAACACCGGGGCTGGAAGTCGAACCTCCACGACTTGCCCGACGACGAAATCCCCCTCCGGGACCCGACCGAACCCCAATCCGACGAAATCTCGGAGTGGGCACAAGCGGAAGGCTACCACGACGGCGTCTGGGTCAAAGCCGAGGCGGTCGGGTCGGTCGTCGCCCGCATCCTGAACGAGGCCGAGGACGACGAGAAAGAGCGGTCAGCGCCCTCGGCGGGCCGGGTGCTGGGCGACTGGTACCGAAACGACCACGAACACTACTTCCGGGAAATCGAACTCGAACGCACGTGGAACGAGAAGGAACCCGACACGTCGTGGCGGCGGGCCTACAACGCCAGACTCGCCATGCAGAACTGCGTGCCCAGTGACGCCATCGGCGAACAACTCGCGGAGTTCGGCGGCGGCGTCCTGATGAGCGCGACCCTCGAACCCCTCGACGTGTTCGAGGA
The DNA here is from genome assembly GCF_029338375.1 of Halorussus lipolyticus. Lineage (NCBI taxonomy): Archaea > Methanobacteriati > Methanobacteriota > Halobacteria > Halobacteriales > Haladaptataceae > Halorussus > Halorussus lipolyticus. Next base: position 2,117,215 of record NZ_CP119804.1, read on the forward strand.
GGTCACCGGTCTCAACCACCTCGAATCCGAGCAGGGTCGCCCGGTCGAAGACCGGACCTACGGCCTGAACTTCCCCGAGAAGAACCGCGAGAGCTTCGCGGTGGACGCGCCCAAGTTCACCTACGACAACCGGGGTGCCCCCGGCGACGAGACCCCCGCTCGGCAGGTCTACGCCGACGCGCTCCGGGACGTGGCCCGGTCGTCGCCGGGCAACGTCCTCGTCGGGATGCCCAACTACGCCGAGGCCGAGTGGGCCGCCGAGAGCCTGCGAGAGAACTCCAAAGTAGAGAAGCCGGTTCTGCTGGACGAGAGTAGCGCCGACGACGTGACCGAGGACCTCAAAGCAGAGTTCTTCGGCGGCGAGGGCAAAGTCCTCGTCACCAGCCTCCGGGGCACGCTCACCGAGGGCGTCGATTACGAGGGCGACAAACTCAGCGCCGCGGTGGTCTGTGGCGTCCCCATCATCAACACCGCCAGTCCTCGGACCAAGGCAGTCCGCACGGCCTACGACCGCGCTTTCGGGGACGTCCCCGAGTCACACTCGGGGGGCCAGTCGGGCGGGACGTCCGGCAAGGGGTTCGAGTACGCGCTCACGGTTCCAGCGGTTCGAAAGGCCCGCCAAGCCCTCGGTCGCGTGATTCGCGGGCCGGAGGAGGTCGGCGTCAGGGTCCTCGTCGATGCACGCTACGCTCGGGACTCGTGGGACAGCGTTCGGAAGTACTTCCCCGAGGTCGAGCGCGAGGAGTTTCAGACGGTCGGCACCGAGATGGGCATGGAAATGCTCTATCGCGGGCTGAACCGGTTCTGGGACCGCCACGAGTAGCGCCGCGAGACGCCGCTTCGAGGAAGGGCTTCGATTCGTATCGTAGTGCCTACCACGACATATTTTATTCGGAGACGTGCAACCGCGGTCATGAGCAACCACCAAGTAGAGTCCGAAAAGGGCGTCGGACAAGAGACCAGCACGTTCACCGACTTTGACGGCTACGAGGGCGACGAGGAAACGGACGCGACAGACGACCACGACACGTGGGGCGTCGGCGAATAGCCCTCGAACGCTCGTAATAGACATTTTGATGTATTCTTCAAACAACTATAGATATGTTAGAGACAACTTCAGTCATGTTTTGGTGGTGAGTGTCCCACTCACCGAGACCTATCACAATTCTCCACAGGCCGAACCCCGTTTCTCCGAGGCGAGGATTTTTGCCGAGCGCCCTCACAGATAGGGACATGACCGAGCCGCCGCTCGAAGTCGAGACCGTCCTCGTCCCCGTCGATGGAAGCGACGAGTCGGTCGAGGCCGTCGAGTACGCCGTCGCCGTCGCCGAACAGTACGAGGCCTCCGTCCACGCGATGTACGTCCTCGGCGAGGAGCTAGTCAGAGGCATCGAGAGCGGAGCCGTCGCCAAAGAGGACGTCCTCTCGGACACCGAGACGTTCATGGACACCGTTCGGGACCTCGCCGACGAGTACGGCGTGACCGTCTCGACCTCGAACGCATTCGGCTTCTCGACCACCAGAAAGACCCAACATCCCGGAAGCGCGGTCCTCGACACCGCCGAGGACATCGACGCCGACTTCATCGTGATTCCGCGCGAACCCCTCACCGGGGAACCCGGCGAAGTGCTGGAGAAGGCCGCCGAGTACGTGCTGTTGTACGCCAGCCAGCCCGTGTTGTCGGTGTGAAGCTCCGATTACCGCGAGCGAACGAAGTGAGCGAGCGGACCAAGCGACGACCAAAGTGAGCAAAGCGAACGGCGGGAGGAGTGCCGTGTTTTTCATCGACGTTTTGCCAACGGAGGGCCGCGCCGAGCGCGGCCCGAAGTGCAGCAAAAGGTCGTCTTAGAGCCGCAGAACCATCTCGATTTCGAAGCTCTCGGTGCCGTGGGTCTCGAAGCCGACCGACTCGTAGAGGTTGACCGCGGCGTGGTTCCAGCGTTCGACCGTCAGCCAAACCTTCTCGACGCCGTTTACCTGCCCGTAGCCGAGGAGACCCTGCATCAGCTTCGATCCGATTCCGGCGCGCTGGTAGTCCTGATGCACGAAGATGGCGAGTTCGTGGGCGTCCTCGTCGGGGACCAGCGTGGCGTGGCCGACCGCTCGGTCGTCGTGCCACGCCACCACGTTCAGTCCGTCGAGCAGGTTCTCGAACCAGTCGCGGACCCGCGACTCGGTGGCCGGCGGGATGCCCTGCGCCCGGTCCGAGGGCGCGAAATCGGTGTACATCTCCACGACGGCCTCGAACTCGCCGTCGTAGGGCCGAATCGCTATCTCCCGGCCCTCCTTGTCGTCGAACGACAGCGGTGGCTCTGGGAAGGACCCGGCCTCCTCGTCGGGGTAGCCGCGTTCGCTCGGACTCATCGTACTAGCTTGACACTGACCGGGGAGTTCAACAGGACGAACTCCGAGATGTGGCCGAGTTTTATCTTCCCCATCGGACTGCGCTGGCCGCCGCCGAGGACGATTTGGTCGAATCCCTCGCGCTCGGCGAGGTCCACGAGTTGGCTTCCGGGGTCGCCCGAGAGGTGCCGGACCTCGGCTGTGAACTCGGCGTCTTCGAGCGTCTGGAACACCCGCGACTCGATGTCGGTCGGTTCGCGGTCGCTCTCGGGGTTTTCGAGGATGACGACGGTCAGGTCGTCGCCAGCGGCTTGGGCGCGCTCTACGCTCTGTTCGAGCGCCCGTATCGAGTCGTCGCTTCCGCCGATTCCGAGCAGGACGTTCATATCTCCCCCAACCGCGCCCTCCGACAAAACAGTTGTGTGGCGACCGCCTCCGTGCCAATCTCCGACAGACGATACGCTTTTCCACCTCCCACCGCTACCCCGATTCATGGCAGACGAACCACCGCGTCCCTCCGAGAACGACAATCAGGACGCCGAAGCCGACCCGACTCGCACCCCCGATGCCGACCGCGAGTCGAACCCTCCTGCCGACGAGCCATCCGCACCTGACGCCGAACCGGAGACCGAATCCGACACTGAGGAAGAACCTGAATCCGACGTAGAGCAGGTCCCCGACGAAGTTCGCAAGTACGAGCGGTTCACGAAGATGGACGGCGCGGAGTACGACCGGGTTAACGAGTTCCTGCGCGACCGGACCTACATCACCGCCCGCGAGTGGGCCATCGCCAGACTCTGCGCCGATTTCCGGACCGAGACCGGGGTCGAGATGACCAAAATCGGCGAGAACCTGCCCGAACTCGTCCCGTTCATGACCGACACCTACACCCCGCAGGCGGTCAATCAGGCGCGCTCCTCGTTCGAGGACAAGGTTCGGCAGGCGGGCGCGACCTTCCTCTACGGCGCGATGTCGGGCTTCTTCACGGCCGAGGAGTTAGACGATATGATGTACGAAGTGACCGAAGTCGCCAAGTTCCTACTGGAGGTCGAGGGCGTCGATTTGTCCGTCGAGGAGGAACTGGAGGCCGAGGACCGAATCTCGGGCGTGATGCGCGAGGTCCGGTCGGCCAGCGAACAACTCCGCCACGACGAACTCGAATGCCCGAACTGCGGTCACGAGATGGAGGCCGCCGAGGCCGACGCGAGCGCGGAAGCCGACGACTGACTGCCGAGAGATGCAGTTGGTGGTTAGACCGACGCGGCGGCGTCGCCAGCATCGTGAGCAAACGGATTGATAAAGAGGTCGTCGTACGGAAACACGGGTCGCTTCGACTGACCCTCTTGGTCGAATCGAATGATTCCGAGTGCTTCCAGTTGCGTCAACTCTTGGTGGACGTTCTTCACGTCCCTCTCAACGAGTCGAGCGGTTTCACGGATGCTATCGGGACTGTTCTCTCGGATAACCCGAAGAAGCGTGTAAGTGCGCTCGTCGAAGACCTCTCCGAGTTGTTTTTCGTTCGCAAACGTCACGGTCGTCGGCTTCCCGACCGATTCGCCGTCTTCGAGTTGTCGAATCGCTTCCAGTCCTTCCTCGTACATCTCCTCACCGCCACCGACTGTGACTAAGAGGATGTTCTTATGTTCAGTCATGTGAATCACCTACTGTTGTCGGATGGTCCGAACCGTGCCATCGGTATTTCGTCCCAAAACTTCTCGTAGAGTTCCACCATTCCGGGGAAATCTACGTATTTTGGTTCCGGGTCGGGTGCGACGTGTAGTTCGTGTCCTTTCGTGTCTTCGTGGGCATTGTCGTATCGCCGGATAGTTCCATCTTCGAGTGTTTCTGAATCTGGTGTGAGTGCGCCGTAATGGAGTGTGTACCGCCATCCCGAGGGATACGCATCGTCCCCAGTCCGACGAATTGAAATTCGGACTAGCGTTCCGTCTTCGTACACCTTTGTCCGTTCGTATCCGTCGAAATCGTCGTCCGTCACTACCATCCACAGATGTTGGTTGAATAGCCAACAGCATAAAACCGTTGGTCAAGTAGCCAACGGAGTGCTAATCCTCCTCGTGTTTCTCGCTCCCAGCGACGAACGGCCCGATGAACAGCGTCGATTGGGAGACCGTCGCAAGCCGCGAGATGTACGAGGTGAGGGTCACGAACGGGAGGAGCGAAATCGTGATTGCGCCACTCACGAACCAGAGGCGGTTCTCGACTGCGAGCGTCGTGCCGGGGAAGACGCCCGGATCGTAAATCTGGGTGGCGTAGAGCGCGATGAGCAGGGACGGGAGGCCGATGTAGAGGAGCGCCCGCGAGAAGTTGATGAACTCGGTTCGGATGTAGGTCGTCTTCAGGTAGCCTCTGGCCGTGACGAACAACTCGATGGCGTTTATCATCTCGACCAGTGCCTCTCTCTCGTCGTCGTCGAGTTGCTCGCTGTACTCCTTGCGAATCAGGCGGAGTTGCCGTATCTTCCCGGAGGTGTCCAAGTTCATCACCGCCGCGACCGCCTCGAAGTCACCGAATTTGGCGTCTTCGAGGTCGTCGTTGACGCTTCTGGCCTCGGCGTCGAAGTCACGGGCGAACTCCTTCACGTCCGACCGGAGGTCCGCGTCGCCGTCGATGGTGTCGGGGAGCGAGGTGGCGCGCTCGCGGAGCGCCGACACGAGGTCGTCTAAGTACTGGCCCGGCGAGAGCGGACTCACGGTATCGTCCAGCAGGCCCTCGCTCTGTCTGCGGAGTTCCATCGTGTCCTCTAACCGACTGCGCTGGTCGCTGACCGGCCCGAGTTCCGGCGAGAGGACCAGTTGGTTGATGGAGAGGACGATGGTCACGACCGAGACCACGGTCTTCATCAGTTCCACGAGTGCCGACGCTGGCGAGATGCCCTGCGCGAGAAATCGCTGGGCCGAGACGGGACCGAAGGTACCGACCGCGATGGTCAGCAAGAACGTGCCCGCCCCGAGGAGACCGACGACCAACCACCGGTTCGCGTCGAGGAGAAACCAGCGTTTGAAGTCGAAGACGGCCTCACCGAGCGGTCCGCGGTCGGGTTGCTCGATGGTGTCGGTTATCTCGGTCGGCGAGTCGATGTCCGCACCAGTCATCCGACGATGGAATTTGTCGGCCGGCACTATTGTTCCGTCGGCCGTTTCCGCCCGACGCTATTGTTCCGTCGGCCGTTTCCGCCCGACGCTATTGTTCCGTCGGCCGTACTCGGGCTATTCGTCGTCGTCGCTGGACGGCGGCCCGAAGTTCTGGGGTTCGTCGTGGGTGAACTCGACTCGCTGGTTAGTCAGAGTCCGGACGTAGGTGTGCATCTCTCCGGCGCTCTCGGCGGCCGTGAGCATCGGTTGGGCGTTCTGGGCGTCGTAGTAGGCCGGGTAGAGGACGGCGACCTCTCGGTCGCGGTCCTCCATGGCGACCACGAACAGCACGAGGCCGTCGGCCGTCGCCCGGAAGGCCTCGTAGGCGTCGAAGGACACCTCGCCCGCCAGCAGGGCTTCGAGTTCGCCGAACTCGTCGTCGGGGACCAGCACGTCGATACCGAATCGCTCGTCGTCCTCGTCGGGGACCAGCGCGGTCACGTCGCCGGGGTGGAGTTGGAGGGTGTCCCACCCGTCGGCCTCGTACTCGTCGGCGGTGGCCTCCATGTCCGAAACGATGTCGTCCCAGAACTCCGCCGCCCGGAGGTGGGTGCCGGGCATCTCGCCCGCCTGCTCGAAGGCGGCGGCCGGGTCGTCCTCGGCGAGTGCTTCGAGGTCCGCTTCGTCTCCGTCGGCGGGTACTTCGGCGTCGTCTCCCAACTCGTCGCGCTCCTCGGCGTCGTCGCTCATGGTTTCGAACGCGACTGTAAAGGCTAAAAGTCTTGGTACTCGTGGGCAACCGGCGGCCTCCTTGCCGGGTGCTTCCCGTCCGATGCTCCTCGGCCGATACTTCTCGCCCGAACTTTCTTACCCCGCGTCGTCGTGCTGGTCGTGGGGGAAAACGATGAGTTCAGAACGACAAACGCGACAGTCACAACACGGAGGACAGTCTCAACAGGGCGGCCGACGACGACCACAGATGTTCCGCTCGGCGGTGGGGATTCCGGGCGAGACGCGCCAAGAAATCGTCGGGATGCTCAACCAGAGCCTCGCCGACACCACGGACCTGATGACCCAATGCAAGTTCGCCCACTGGAACGTCAAGGGGATGAACTTCTACCAACTCCACCTGCTGTTCGACGAGATAGCCGAGACGCTCGAAGACCACGCCGACATCATCGCCGAGCGCGCGACGGCACTCGGCGGCGAGGCCACCGGCACGGTCCGGTCCGCGGCGTCGAACACCCGGATTCCGGAGATGCCGTCGGACGTGACCACCGGCCCCGAGTACGTCGCGGCGCTGGTCGAGCGGGTCGGGATGCACGCCAACAACCTCCGGCGCGAAATCGAAATCGCGGTCGAACGCGACGACGAGGACACCGCCGACATGTACACCGAACTCTCGCGGGAGGTGGACAAACAGCTCTACTTCCTCGAAGCGCACCTGCAAGCGGTCAACCCGGACATGATTCCGGACCGTCCGGGCGCGTCGATGCAGGACGCTGGCGGTTCGCAAGGCACCAGTCCGTCGCAGGGCGGCCGGCCGTCCCAGTACCGCGAGGAGCGGGGGAGCGGACAATCCCGACAGATGCAGGGCGGCGGGCAGTCAGGCCAGATGCAGGGGAGCGGCCAGTCGCGCCAGACGCAGGGCGGACAGTCGGGCCGAGCGCAGAGACAGAGCCGGTCCCGACGGACCGACCAGCAGGGGTACGGCCGCGGATGGCGATACTGACGAGTCGGTCGTCGCACTGTGGAAGGCAATAATAATGATTCCTTAACAATTCCAGATATTTACGAAAGCCGCTCGTAGTTGTCTGCTATCGCTTCACGCTCGAACGACACATTGGCGGTTCGACGCCCGGCATCCGTTCGGCCACCGCCGAATCCCGTTCGACCGGTCGCTGAACCCAATCCGACCGGCCGCTAAATCAACGACGGCGTAGCGGTCGCAGTCCGCATCGACCGGCGCTCGCCACGTCGAGTACCTATTTCTTTAGACTGGTAGTTTATTAATTTAAATTTCCTAACTAGAGGAGCCAGCATCGCTGGCTGATACCGATGACTCAGGACGAACGCGACCCCGACGACGCACCGAATCGAATCGAACTGCTGTCCTCGATGGGCGACGACGAATCGGCACCCTCCACCCGGCGTCGGTTCGTGACCGGCGTGGCCGGCATCGCGGCCAGTCTCGGCTTCGCGGGCACCGCGAGCGCCATCGACCCGACGGGCAAGTACGCCCTCCACGAGCGGAAACGGGCCTACCAGTCCCAGCGCGCCGTTTGCGCCGCGTTCGAGGACCACGCCCGAGACCTGTTCGACCGCCTCGCCGAGGAGGACCTCCTCGACGCCTCGCCCGCGGAACTGGTCGCCGAGGAGGGCGCGGACGTGTCGGCGTTCATGGTCGGCGGCGAACCGAGCGCCCACCTCCACGTCGAGACCGAGACCGACGAGGGCCGACTCACCATCAACGTCGAACCCGAGGCCGGGCGTCGGTACGCCCTCCTCCGGAACGACGACGGGTCGGCGACGGTCTTCGACCCCGACCGAGACGCCGAGACGAGCGGGTGTTACATGGTCGCAGGGTGTATCGGCGACGGGTGCGTCTGCACCGAGTACGAGGTCTGCTGTGACACCACGACCAACACCTGCTACACCGACGGGAGCATCGGCACCTGCTCGGGATGCGACTACTGCGTCAACAACGACTGCGAGGACGTTTGCGGGTTCTACTGAGCCAGTAGTCGGCCGCGCTTCGCCCGCGGTTTCATTTTTTGGTCGTCAGGTCGCCAGCCCCAACACTCGCTCGGCCGCGGCGCGGACCTCCGGAACCGTCTCCTCGGGAGCGTAGACGCCGAGTCGCCACTGAGCGCGTCCGGCGGCCCGCAGGCCCTCGACCAGCGGCGACTCGTCGGCGAGGCGACGCACCTCGCCGTCAACCACCACGCGAGTCGAGGTTTCTGGCATACTCGGTTCGCCGGGGGTATCGACCAGCACCTCCTCGGGGGACACCCCGGCAACCTCGGCGACCTCTCGCTCGAAGGCCCGAACTTGGTCGTGGTCGGCGGTGACGACCGCCTCGGGCACCGCGTCGAATTTGGCCCAAACCGCCCGCTTGTAGAGGTCCCGGTGTTCGAGTCGCCGGGCGGCGTCCTCGGTGGCGGGGCAGTCGCGCAACGCTCCCAGCAGGCGGGCGTCGGTCATCCGGGCGAATTGGCCGGCGTCCAAGTCGGTCGAATCGAGCAGACGCTCGCTTGCCCGTTCGAGCATCTCGCCGGCGATGCGCGAGACGTGGTGGCGGTAGACCGTCGCGTTCATCAGCGTCCGGGCGACCAGCGTCCCCTCGGCGGTCTGGACGTTGCCCTCCGAGAGGACCAACTCGTCTCCGCGGAACTGGAGCGCCGCCAGCAGGCGCGAGTGGTCGATGGTGCCGTAGGGAACCCCGGTGTGGTGGGCGTCCCGGACGAGGTAGTCCATCCGGTCCACGTCGAGTTCGCCCGCGACGAGTTGGCCGAGTCTGCCCCGGCCCTCGACCAGTTCGGCGACCTCCTCGGGGTCGAGGCCGTGAGATTCCAGCACGTCGGCGAGTCGGCCAGACGAGAGGAGGTCGCCCACTTCGTCGTGGTGCTTGCCGAGGCGGCGCTCGATGATGCCCTCGGTCTGGTGACCGTAGGGACCGTGGCCAACGTCGTGGAGGAGCGCGGCAGACCGGACCGCCTTCGCCCGGTCCTCGCCGACCCCGAGGAGCGAGCAGGCTTCGCGAGCGAGGTAGTAGACTCCGAGGCTATGCTCGAACCGGGTGTGATTCGCGGAGGGGTAGACCAACCGGACCGTGCTGAGTTGCTTGATGTGGCGCAGACGCTGGAACGCGGGCGTTTCGAGCAGGTCGGAGGCAAGCGGACAAATCGGGATGTGGTCGTGAACGCTGTCCTTGATGGCCTTCATGGCTTCCGGGTTGCGCCACGGCCGACAAAAAGAGTCCGTCTCCCGTCGCCCCGGAGTCGTGTGGCAGTCCCGGAGCAGTGCCGGGAGTCCCGGAGCAGTCTCGGCGCGGTCAGTCGTCGTCGCCGTCGCCTCGCTTCAGCATGTAGCCGACCGCCCCGGCGAGGCCGCCGAGGGCGCTGAGACCGCCGAAACCCGGCGCTTGGGCTTGGCTCACGATGTCGTCGGTATCGACGCCGCCCTCGGCCGACGCCTGCCCGGCGACCGAAATCTGTCCCTCGCTCTCGTTCCCGCCGGCGGTGGTCTGGTTCGCCCCGTCGGCCATCGTGGTCGCGCGGTCGGTCGTCCCATCGACCTCCCGAATCGACCCCACCAGCACGCCGTCGGGATGGTCCGTCGTCCGAATCACGACGCGGGCGTTGTCGTTGCGAATCGCCTCGGTGAGTCGCAGGAGGGGTTCGCCCTCGAACGGTCCCACGAGGTCCTCGGCGCGCATGATTTCGTCCACCAGCGTCCCGTTGGTCTCGTCAACCGGGGTTCTGGGCCGGAACAGGTTCGCCACGACCGGATTCGTTCGCTCGGTGAGAACGATGTCGATGCCCGTCACGTTCTCGACGTTCTCGACGTGGGTCGAGTACATTAGCTTCGCCACCACGCCGTTCGGCGGATGCAGGGTGAACCACGTCATCCCGGTGGCCTCGGTCCGGACGCCCTGCGGCGGTTCCATCGCGGCGAAGAACTTCACCGGTTGCTCGCCGTACTGGTCGGCCAGCGGATTCGTCGTCTCCTCCACCTCGGCCTCGGTCGGATTCGGAACCGTCGTGGTGGTCTGGTTGGCCGGGGTTGTCGTCTGATTTGCCGCCGTGGTCTGGCCCGGCGTCGTCGTCTGATTCACCGCGGTCTGGGTCGCGGTGGTCGTCTGCTGTCCGCCATCCCCACCGCCGATAACGATGTCGCCCACCATCGAAGTCGGGTGAACTTGGCAGATGTAACTCGTCATCTCCTCGGTGGCGGTGAACTGCAACGTCTGGGTCCCGCCCTGCCCGGAGATGATTTCGGTCTGTTCCACCACGTCGCCGTTCTCCGCGAGGATGGCGACGTTGTGGGGCGCACCATCGACGTTGACCCACGTAATCGCGTACTCGGTGCCCGCTTGCAGGTTCAGCGTCGGGTTGACCGTATCGGCGATGGACGCGGGTTCTCTGCCCTGCCACCCCGAGATTCGACCGCCGAAACGATACTCGGTCGCAGGCGCGCCGTCTTGGCGTCCGACCCCGGCCGCACCGATTCCGCCGACGCCGACGAGGAGGCCCGTCGTTCCCGCCGCCGTGAGGAATCCGCGCCGTGTCGTTCGGTCGTGTCTGTCGTTTTTCATGGGTCACTCCTCCAGAGAGTAGACGGTAATCATGTTCTCCTCCGCGTCGGCACCGCCCTGAATGTAGACGTACTGCTTGCCCATCTCGGGGTCGTACCAACTCACCGGGTTGCCTTCGATGCCCATCGAGAACTGGTCGGTCCAGAGCCTGTCGCCGGTCTCCGAATCGTAGGCGATGAACAGGCCGCCGTCGGTCCCCGCGAAGGTGATGCCGGTCGAAGTGGTCAGCGTGCCGCCCCACGGGTTGCTCGCCAGCCAGTCCTGCCACTTGATTTCGCCGGACACCGGGTCCACCGCGGTGATGTTGCCCGGCGGTTGGTTCCACCCCTCGATGCTCTCGCGCTGGCCGGGACTCGCGCTGATGTAGGTCATGCCGGTGTACTGCTCGCCGATTTCGTACTCCTCGTACTCCCACGTCAGCTTCATCGGGAGGTTGGTCGTCTTCAGGACCAGCGTGTTCCGGTCGGAGTCGTAGGCCGATGGTTGCGGGTTGGTCCCGCCGATGAGATTGGGCAGAATCCACGGCGTCTCCTGTAACTCCTGTTCGGGCATCGTCCACGTGTTGAGGTGTTCGCCGAGTTCGTCGCTCCGCTCGACTAGTTCGCCGGTTTCGAGGTCCACCGTGTAGAGCCACGCGGTCTTGCCCGGCCACGTGGCCAGCTTTCGGGTCTCGCCGTCCACTTCGGCCTCGAAGATGGTGGCCGGACTCGGCGAGTCGTAGTCCCACCAGTCGTGGGGCGACTCCTGAAAGCCCCACTCGACCTCGCCGGTCTCGGAGTTCAGCGCGACCTTGCCGGCGGTGTGTGGGTTCCAGCCCGGCCGAACCGTGCCGAACCACGGGCCGGGGTTCCCGGTCGGCAGGACCGCGGTGCCGCTCTCGGGGTCGAGGGCCGGCGTCTGCCAGACGGTCGAACCGCCGTGCTTCCACGCATCGCCGACCCACTCGTCGGGCGGGGTCATCCCCCGATGCCACACCTGCTCGCCGTCGGTATCGACGGCCTCGGCCCACCCCTGTACGCCGTACTCGCCGCCGAAGCTTCCCATCATCAGTTTGCCGTCGTGGACGACCAACGGGTAGTTCGAGGCCACGCCTCGCCACCGGGGCCACGCTTGCAGTTCGTCGTGCATCGCCATCTGCTCGTCGCCCTCGGCGATTTCGTTGCGGTACTCGTAGGCCCCGTTGTAGTACCACTTCTCGCTGGCGTCGTACCGGTCGAGCGCGAGGATGCCGTGGTCGAGCGTCACCTTGTAGAGGGTGTCGCCGAGGACCGCGACTCCTCGGTTCGCCGGGGGCGTCTCCCACCGAACCGGTGCCTTCGGGTGGTACATGTGATACCACAGAATCTCGCCGGTCCGGGCGTTGATGGCCCGGTTCTGTTCGGGACCGTTGACCTGATAGATGATGGGCGGGTCGCCCGGCACGACCAGCGGCGAGCCTTGGAAGCCCGCGGCGTCGTTGGCGTTCGGAAGTCCGTCGAGCGTCCACTCGCGGGTCAGGTCCGAGACGTTCTCCGGCGTAATCACGTCGGCCGTGGTGTGGTGGTGTCGCCGGTAGTTGTTGCCGTACAGCAACCACCCCTCAGGGTTCTCACCGCTTTCGAGGAGGTCCTGCTGTGTCACATCACGCTCCGGAATGACGCCGGTGTCGCCGGGGTGCTGAATCGTGGACGTTCCCGGTTTGGGAACTCTGTCGTCCGCCATCGTCAGTCACCCCCCGTCCGCGGTGCCCGCATCTCGTCGGTGATTCGAACGAGGTCGTACTGGAGGTCTGTCTGGCTCGCTATCAGCATCGCGGTGCTTCCCGAGACCAGCGCGGTTAGCTCCTCGTCGGCGATGTCGCCGGTGGCGAGGCGACTCGCGGCGTCGCTCAGAAGGTAGAACCCGCCGAGCATCGCCCGAACGTCGGCGATGCCGTCGTCTAACATCTGGTCGGTTATCAACACCTGCTTCTGTCGGAGGTGCTTGTCCAGACCGTCTATCCAGAGGAGCGCCCCCGCGGCGGCCCGCCGGTGAAGCGGCGGGACGTACTCGGGTTCGACCTCGAACTCGTCGCCGCCCTCTACGTCCTCGTAGCCCCACGTCGGTTGCCACATGGCGAGGTGGTCGGACTGGCGAACGACGTTGGCCACCGCCTCGGTCTGCTCGCGGGCGTCGAAACCGACCTCCGAGAGCGCGGTTTCGAGCGCCTCGGCCCGAACGAGGTGGCGCGCCATCGCTTCGATGTGCGAGGACCCGAACCGCGGGAGGTTGGCCTCAGTGCTTGCGTAGAAACCGACCTCCGCGAGGTGGTCGTCGATGGCCCACGCCGCGCCCGTCAGTTCGGCGTATAGCTCCTCGCCGCGCTCGGGGATGCCCGCTGTCCGGACCTCGGGCAGTCGGTCGATTGCGTCAGCGACGCCCGCCATCTCCGCGCCGACGAGTTCGGCGTTCAGTTCTCCCGTGAGACCGTTTCGGATGGCCTCGCCCCGCCGGGCGAATTCCCCGGTCGATTCGACGGTGACGGCCTCTCGAAGGTCACTCAGCGTCACGTCTTCGAGCGCCGCCCCGCCGGTCGCCGCCGCCCCGGTAACGCCGAGGACCTTCAGGAAGTCGCGGCGCTCGTCGTCTGAGAGCCGAGAGTTCGTATGTTCTGTTGTCATTGCTGTGTCCGGTTCGCCAACGCGATGGGTGAACCGTGTGAACGTTCATCAATCAGTCAAATAGGTCCCCGTAGTCGTTTTCCAATCAATGACACGTTCACATCTTGCGTAGGACAGTTTACCAAACACGTGGGACGGCGAAAGAATTTCTCCCGCATTCGCCGGAGAATACCTTCGGGTATCCGACTATTACTCCGAGGAGACCACGCGGGCGCGGCATCAAGTTTCGGAAATCGGAGTCGAATCCGGCCGGTCGAAAAGCGACAGCGCGGGACGGACGCCAGCGTAATCTATCGCTTCTATCATCCCCTAGCGACCAATAGCGCGACGAGATACCGCGAGCGAACGTCGGTCGTAGCGGGCGGGCGGCCGGTCGATACGGCGATACGGACAACTATATATTTATTTAGCGAATAATATGTTTGTCGAAAGAATGGATTTCGTGTCTCTATCCGCAACTCGACTCGGCCGAGACGGCCACTCGCGCGCCGGTCGAAGGAAACCGTGAAACGCCGGGACCCCCAACCGCAGACCATGCCCTACGCGGACAACGACGGCGTTTCTATCCACTACGAAGTCACCGGCGACGCGACTCAGAGCGACACCCCGGTCGTCCTCCTCGGCGACGCGGGGTACGGCCCGTGGCAGTGGAGTTGGCAGTTCCCGGCGCTGGCCGGTCCCTACGAAGTCGTCGTGCCGAGCGCGCGCGCCACCGGCGACTCCGACGCGGCCGATTCGTACAGCATCGCGGAGATGGCCGCAGACCTCGAAGCGGTCCTCTCAAATCACGGCGCGCGCACGGCCCACCTCGTCGGCGCGGGGATGGGTGGGATGGTGGCACTTCAGTACGCCCTCGACCACTCCCGCGCCCGGACGCTGACGCTCCTCGGAACCTCGGCGGGCGGCCCCCGCACGGAACCGATTTCCGACGACGTGCGAGAGCGACTCCTCGCCGACCCCGACGACCGGTCGTCGCTCCGCGACTCGCTCGAACCGGTCGCCGGTCGGGACCTCCTCGAAACCGACGAACTGGTCGAGCGAATCCTGAACTGGCGGCGCGCCGAGGACGCCGGTCCCGAGGCCCAGCGCAGTCACTTCGAGGCGATGGCCGAGTTCGACCTCAGCGATAGCCTCTACGAGATTACGGTCCCCGCGCTGGTCCTCCACGGCGCGGACGACCGGGTGATTCCCGCCGAGAACGGCCGTCTGCTGGCCGAGGGCCTCCCGAAGGGCGAGTTCCGAGAGTTCCCCGGCGAGCGGTTCTTCTTCGTGGCCCAGTCGAAGGCCGTCAACGACGCGCTCGTGGGGTTCTTGGCCGATTACGACGACGACTGAGGCCGAATCGGGACGCCCATCCCGCAACAACGCCTACGGTCGCCCGCACCGAATCCCGTTCTATGACGCTCTCGCTCTCACGCCGGGCCGCGCTCTGGGAGGACCGAACCGCGGTCGTGGACGTAGACGCCGACCGCCGGGTGAGTTACGCCGACCTCGAATCCGAGGCCGACGCGATGGCGCGCAGACTCTCGGCGCTCGGCGTCGGACCGGGCGACGCCGTGGGGGTGGTGTCTCGGAATCGCGTCGAGACGCTGGCGCTGTTGTTCGCGGTCCGGCGACTCGGCGCGATTTTTGCCCCCATCTCGCACCGACTCACGCCCGCCACCGTCGAGGGACCGCTGGAGACCATTGACCCCGAGGTGGTGGCCCACGAGGAGGCCCAGCGTGACCTCGTGCGGAGTCTCCCCGACGAGCGAACCCATTCGTTCGAGGACGTGGGTCGTCACGAGGGGAGCGACTACGAGCGAATCGAGCGCGACCCGGAGGACGCCCTGCTCTACCTCCACACCGACGAGGGCGAGCGCGTGGTCGAGTTCCCGGCGCGGGCGGTCGAGTGGAACTGCATCACCGCGACGGCGGCGTGGGGCCTCGGCCGCGGAGACTGCGCCCCGACGCTTCTCCCCTTGTCGGACGCCGGGGGCCTCCTCGGCCTCGCGCTCCCCCTGCTCTACGTCGGCGGTCGAAGCGTCGTCCTCCGAGCGTTCGACCCCGAGGACGCGCTGGCCTCGGTGGCCGACGAGGAGGCGACCGTCCTCCTCGGCGGCGCGACAGAGTACCGCGAACTGGTCGAGAGCGACGACTTCGGCGAGGCCGGCCTCGGAAGCGTCGAGTGGGTCGCCAGTCGCTCGGCGCTCGCCGACGACGCCCGCGACGAGTTGGCCCGGCGCGCGCCGGTGGTCCGAACCTACGGCGGGGTCGAAACCGGGCCGAACAACCTCTACGTGCCGCCCGAGCGAGATGACGATGCCGAGAGCGCGACTGCCGACCGCGTGGGCCGACCCTTCCCCGACTGCGAGGTCCGAGTCGCCGGTGGCGAAGGCGAGGCCGAGAAGGCCCCAGACGCCGAAATCGGCGAACTCCAGTTCCGCGGGCCAGTCACCCCCCGAGGCTATCTCGCCGAGGAGGGCGGCACCGACGAGTTCCCGGAGTGGGTCTCGGCGGGGGACCGGGGCTACCGCGACGAGGGCGAGTACTACCTCTCGGGCGACGAGCGTTCCGACAAAGATTGAACAAGTAGGGCGGCGTACCGGTCGTCGTGCGTCCGAGTCCCGAACTGGCGATTCTGGTCGGCGTGTTGTTGGTTTTCAGTCCGCTGTACGTCGGCGTCTTCCACATCGGCGACCCGACGTATCGCCTCACGGCGGCCGAGGTCGAACCCACCGACGACGGGTTCGAGGTCCACGGTCCGTACCCGACGTGGGGACTGGACGACGACATCATCTGCGTCGGTCTCACCGACCGGCCCTGCGTCCTCGAACGCCATCTGCTGGACGGCGCGAACGTCTCGACCAGATACGGCGTCGAGTTCGGCCACTACCAGTACGAGTACGTCTACGCCAACGAGACGTTCTACCGGGTCGCCTACGACGAGCGCGGCGGGCGGACCGCCCTGCGCCTCGAACCGGTTCCGACCGAGGACGCCCTCTACCACTCGGCGAGTCCCGTCGGTGCCGTGCGAGCGCCGGTCCGACAGGCGGTCGAATCCGGGTCGGCCACCGCGCGTCAGAGCCTCCTCGGCGACTCCGGTAAACTGGTCGCGGAGTCCGGGACCTACTACGTCGTGACCGAGGAGGTCGTTCGGTCCTCGACCGCGGCCGAGCGCCGGGGAGAGGAAATCGAGGAGGCGGTTTCGGTTCTGGGGCCGGTCGCTGGCCTCTTGCTGGTGCTGTGGGGCCAGCGCGGACTCATCCGGCGGGCCTGAGCGGGACTGACGAATCTGCTTCCGAGGCGCGCCGAAACCGTGGGAGTCCGTCACGGGAACCGGCAGAACTCCCCACAGCACAACGCCTTTTGAACCGGGGGTCCTTCGTATCCGACAATGAGTCGATTGCGAATCGCGTTCGTCAACGCCGCACACGACCCCACCGACACCCGGCGGAACTTCCGGCGGGAGTTGGACGCCGACCTCGTGGA
Source organism: Halorussus lipolyticus (assembly GCF_029338375.1). NCBI lineage: Archaea > Methanobacteriati > Methanobacteriota > Halobacteria > Halobacteriales > Haladaptataceae > Halorussus > Halorussus lipolyticus. The sequence goes on from NZ_CP119804.1 coordinate 2,134,077, forward strand.
GTTCGACGCGACGGGCGGCGACCTGCCCGAGACGCTGGACTTCGACGGCGTGGTCGTGTCGGGGTCCCGGTCGTCGGTCTACTGGGACGAAGACTGGATAGCACCGACCAAAGAGTGGGTCGGTGACGCCATCGACGCCGGCCTCCCCTGTCTCGGCGTCTGTTGGGGCCACCAACTCCTCGCGGACATGCTGGGCGGCGAGGTCGATGACATGGGCGAGTACGAAATCGGCTACCGGGAGGTCGAACACACCGGCGACTCGCGCCTGTTCGACGGCATCGACCAGCAGTTCACGGTATTCACTACCCACTCCGACGCCGTGATGGAACTCCCGCCGGGCGCGGAGGAAATCGCGGGCAACGACTACGGAAACCACGGCTTCCGGAAGAATCGCGTGTTCGGCGTCCAGTTCCACCCCGAGTACGACGCCGAGACGGCCGAGTCGGTCACGAAGGGCAAGGAGTTGGACGACGACCGGATGGAGGCGGTGCTGGCGGGCATCACCGACGAGAACTACCGGGCGGCCTGCGAGGCCAAACTCGTCTTCGAGAACTTCTGCGAGTACGTCCGCGAGGTCCGAGAGGTCGAGTCCGAGAGCGGAAGCGAGACGGCTTCGGCATAGGATTTTATTTCCCTAGCATTTATTCTACTGTCCTCTACTACCATTTTGGTTGCTTTGGTTGGTTTGCCGTCGTGGCGGCGCGAGTGAACCGCCTCGGGGAAGTGGTTCGAGAGTCTCCGATTCCCGTCGTCGCGGAAATCTCCGAGTTCCGAACGCCTCCGTGGCACTCGGCCTGCCCCACCTGTAGACTGGACTGAACCCGGCGAGCGTCCCGCGTCCCGAGACGAACACCGGCAGTTCGGCGGTCGAATCGGCCGAAATCGCCCGACTGCGACGACCTCCAAGCGCGCCGGAAAACCAGTCAGTCCATAGACCTTTATGCGAAAACGTCGAAGGCGGAGGCATGCGCCGCAACGCCGTCCTGCCGATTTGTGTCTGCGTTCTCGTCGTCCTCGCGGGGTGCAACGCCCTCCCCGGAAGCGGGCAACCCGAGGTTGAGGCCACCACCGAGGAGCAACCCGAGACGACGACTGGCGGGCCGTCCCCGATCGAGGACGCGCTTCCGCGGGGTCTCTCGGCGTCCGGCGTGACCGACGCCAGCGAGTTCGCCGCGGCCCACGAGGAGGCCCTCGCCGGGCAGTCCTACACCTACGACCGGGAGGTTCGCGTCGTCGCGGACGACGGCACCGAACTCGGGCGGTGGAGCCAGCACACGCAGGTCGGGAGCGACCGCCTCCGGTTCAACCACACCCAGACCGGCACCGGCGTCAGCGTGGCGGGCGTCGCCATCGACGACACCCGAATCTACACTAACGGGTCGGTCACGTTCTGGAACGCCAGCGTCTACAACCGGGGCTACCGCCGCCAATCCGGCCGGGGCTTCGCGGAAAACACGTTCAACAGCGAGCAACTGCTGGCCGACGTGCTGAACGCCTCCGAAACTACCGTCTCGGCGGTCGAGCGCGACGGCGAAGGCTCGTACCGCGTCCGGGCCGCCAGCGACGCCGAGACGTTCACCTACAACGCGCCCAACGGCACCGTCGAACTGAACGCGACTAACATCACCGCCACCGCACTGGTCGCGTCGTCCGGCCTCGTCCGCACCGTCACCTACGAGTTCGACTTCGTTCGCGGCAACGTCTCGGGCCACCGCACGATGACGGTCCGCTACTCCGACATCGGGGCAACCGAGGTCGGCGTCCCCGGATGGGTCGCGGCGGCCAAGCGAGTGACCGGTGAGACCAGACAGACTCTCGCCGACGGCCTCGCACCCGGCCTGAACGAGTCGGGCGTCACCGACGCGGCCGCGCTGTCCTCTGCCCACGCGAACTACCTCCGGAATCGGTCCTACACGGTCGTCTCGAACCTGACCGCTCGGGACCTCGACGGTGCGGTCCGGGCGCGAGCAGACCGGGTTCGGAAAGTCGCCCACGACCCGCTCAGCGTTGTCAGTCGGAGCAACGTCACCGGCGAACCCCGACGAATCGGTCTCTACCGGTACGACATGGCGGTCTGGTCGAGCCAGAACGACACGTGGTACGCCATCGAGCGACCCAACGGGACGACCTACCAACGGGCCGGGGACGACCGCCGACCGCCCTTGGCCTCCCGAACCGGCCGTGACAGTCTGTTCGTCCTGTTCAGCGGGCTGAACACGACCCTCGCGGACACCGAGGACCGGGGCGGAACCGCGCGCTACCGAGTGAACTCGACCGGCATCCGCAGTCCCGACGCGCTGGCCAGCCAACTCAGAGCCGATTCGGTCCGGAACGTCTCCTTCTCGGCGCTCGTCGGCGACACCGGACTGGTCCACGAGTACGCCATCGAGTACACCGCGGTTCGGGGCGATAACACCACTCGCATCGAGCGAACCGTCCGGTTCACCGCACTCGGCGAGACTACCGTCGAGCGCCCGGCGTGGGTAGACGAGGCCGAGAACGAGACCGAAAGCGAGACCACCGGCCAGTAGCGCTAAACCCGGCCGGTCGGCGCTCAACTCGGCCGGTCGGCGACCGTCCGCACCGGCGCGATTTCCGCCGCCACCAGCACCCGGTGGGTCGCCAGCAAGAGGAGAATCGAGGCCACGACCAGCAGGGCGTCGGTCGGCGACGAGAGGAGACCGAGCGAGACGATGAGCGTCGTCGCGCAGGCCGGGGCGTGCCGGAGGTCGAACCGGACCATTCCGGCAGTCGTCAGCACGACCGAAAGCACGCCGCTGACGGCCAGCGAGGCGCTGGCAATCGTCATCGCGGGCGGCGGGGCAGTCACCGCGACTCCCGACGCCAGCGCGTGGTAGGCCGCCAGTCCGGCTAGCACGCCGAGGACGTGCCCGCCGAAAACTCGCCGGGGGTGACTGGCCGGGGCCGCGGGCTTGGTCGCCAGCAGGAAGGCCGAGGGGCCGAGACTCGGGAACAGGAAGGTCCGGCCCGTCGCCACGGCCAGCGCCGAGACGACCACCAACAGCGCGCCAGCCGTGACACTCTCGCGTAACTCGTCGTACACGTCTCTCCATCGCGGACCGACCCAGAAAAGCCCTGTCGAACGCTCCTCGCAGGAGCGACACCGAAGAACCTCGGTGCTGTCGGTCGGTTTCCGGGGTCGGACTGTTTAAATACCTTGACTAGTGAACCAGTAGAGACACCCCCACTCGCGGGCTACTAGAGGGAAATGAACGACGACCTAGCCGAGGGTAACGGAGGTTCGTCACCGCCCACGCCGTCCCCCCACGAACCCGACTTCGACGTACCGCCGCTCTCGCAGGATAACGTCTTCGACGCGCTCTCCTCGAAGCGAAGCCGGTACGTCCTCGTCGCGCTCCAAGAGGCCGACGACGCGCTCAGCCTCCGGGAGTTGGTAGACACCGTGGCCGCGTGGGAGACCGACAAGTCCATCGACCTCGTGTCCGAGGAGCACTGCAAGGGCGTGTTCACCTCGCTCCGTCACTCCCAACTGCCCAAACTGGCGATGATGGGGCTGGTCGAGTACGACGAGGACGAGTCGGTGGTCGCGCGAGGCCCCTACGCCGAGCAGGCCGACGCCTACCTCGACATCGCGGCGAGTCGGGACGAGAGCGTTCAGAACTGACGTTCTCGGCCGTGCAGAGGTATCGGCAACACTTGCAGACGAGTAGGAGCGTTTTTCACGGTTCCGGCCCCAACTCCCGTCATGCTCGATTACGTCTCGCTGGAGGAGGACCTCGGCGAAGAAGAGCGGATGATTCGAGACACCGCCCGAGAGTTCGTCGAAGACAAGATAAAGCCCGACATCGCCGACCACTTCGAGGAGGGAACTTTCCCGACCGACCTCATCCCGGAGATGGGTGAACTCGGCTTCTACGCGCCCAATCTGGAGGGGTACGGTCTCCCGAACGTCAGCGAGAAGGCCTACGGCCTGCTGATGCAGGAATTGGAGGCCGGCGATTCCGGGATTCGCTCGATGGCCAGCGTGCAGGGTGCGCTCGTGATGTACCCCATCTACGCCTTCGGTTCCGACGAGCAGAAGGAACGCTGGCTTCCGGGCCTCGGCCGCGGCGAGTTGGTCGGGTGTTTCGGCCTGACCGAACCCGAACACGGGTCGAACCCCTCGGGAATGGAGACCTACGCCGAGAAGGACGACGGCGAGTACGTCCTCAACGGGTCGAAGACGTGGATTACCAACTCCCCAATCTCGGACGTGGCGGTCGTCTGGGCGCGAGACCGTTCGGCCGAGGACAACCCGGTCCGCGGGTTCCTCGTGGAGACGGACAAGGACGGCGTGACCACCAACAAGATAGACGAGAAGCTCTCGATGCGGGCCTCCGTGACCGGGGAAATCGGCCTCAACGACGTGTACGTCCCCGAGGACGCGGTTCTGCCCGGCGTCGAGGGCATGAAGGGACCGCTGTCGTGTCTCACGCAGGCCCGATACGGCATCGCGTGGGGTGCAATCGGCGCGGCCCGCGATAGCTTCGAGACGGCCCGCGAGTACGCCACCGAGCGCGACCAGTTCGGCGGTCCCATCGCGCGTTTCCAGATGCAACAGCAGAAACTCGCCGAGATGGCGACCCAGATTACCACGAGTCAACTGCTGGCTCACCGCCTCGCGGACCTGAAGGAACGGGGCGACCTGCGGCCCCAACACGTCTCGATGGCCAAGCGCAACAACGTCCGGATGGCCCGCGACCAGTCGCGCATCGCTCGGGAGATGCTCGGCGGCAACGGGATTACCACGGACTACTCGCCGATGCGCCACATGGCGAACATGGAGACGGTGTACACCTACGAGGGCACCCACGACATCCACACGCTGATTCTGGGCGAGGACCTGACTGGCATCGCGGCATACGAGTGAGCGCGCCAGCGCTTCCGAGTATCACGGCGATGCCAGTCAGCAACCGGTATTCCCGCCGACGAGTGACGCGGCAGGACTAACTCTATATTTCTTTAGGGATTGTAGATGTTGTTTATTGGCTTCAATAGACGGCTCTCAGAGGTTGTACCGAGGTAGCGACTTCCGACACGAAGCAGACCGCGACCGCCCCGCAACGGCACGGCTACTTCAGGCTTGAACAACGCCGTCTGCCGCCCCGCCGCCGCACCGCGCCTCGTCCTCCCCAACCTCGTCGGTCGCTCCGCTCCCGACTCCCTCGCACGAGGAGTGCGCGCAGTTCTGCGCGCACTCCCGCGCGCCGGGTGGAACAAACCACCGGCAGACGCCCGACTGACCAATCTACCGGCGAACGCTCGGCCCACAAACCGCTGTGGGTGGGGTGAAGGGGCCGGTCGCTGAATCCCGCCCGGACGAGGGAAGCACCGCAGGAGCGAAGCGACGAGGAGCGCAACGAGTCCCGGCGGGTTCAGCGACCGGGGGCTTCAGAAGACGAAATCACGCCGATTCTGCTGTTCGGACCGATTTTTCCGAACTACCGTCGCGCTCCTCCCGAACGAGTCACTTTTCACACCCTGCGACCAATCTCGGACCGGTAAAGTGAACCTTCACGTCCGCTACGAGGGCGACGACGACCCCGACAAGTGTACCGCGAGGAAGCTATCGCGGTTCGACCTCGCCGAACTCCACCGGACCGGCGGGGCGACACCCTACGGAATCGTGCTGAACCCCCACGCCGAGCAGGCGCTCTCGCCCGCCGACAGGGCCGAGACCGACAATCTGGTCGCGCTCGACTGCTCGTGGGAGACCGCCGAGCGCGCGCTGTTCGAGATGCCCGGCGTCCACCGCGCGCTCCCCTTCCTCGTGGCGGCCAACCCCGTCAACTACGGCAAGCCCTTCCGACTCAACACCGTCGAGGCCTTCGCCGGTGCCCTCGCCATCCTCGGCGAGCGAGAACAGGCCGAGGAGATTCTAGCCAAATTCACGTGGGGCGAGACCTTTCTGGAACTCAACGCCGAACCCCTCCGGCGCTACGCCGACTGCGAGGACTCGACCGAAGTAGTCGCAGTCCAGCAGGAGTATCTGGACGCCGGCGACGAGCAGTCGAGCTAATCACTCCGCATCCGTCTCGTTTTCGGCCTCTGCTAGTCCCTCGCCGACGAGCGCAATGACCGTCCCGTTCCGGCGCAGGTTCTCGAACCTCGCCGACGCCCGGTTTCGCTCGGCGTCCACCGTCGTCGCCACCGAGTTCCAACCATCACCAGCGTCGAAGCGCCAGAGCGAGAGGGTGTCCTCGGTCGTGCTTGCTCGCTCGACTGCGGCGTCGGCGTAGTTGACGGTGAGCGAGAGGCCCGCGCTCTCCCCGGTCGGCGTGGCGACGATTGGGTCGCCGACGACCTGTCGCTCGGTCAGCGGGAGCGGCGGAGTCCCTGTCGCCGAGTCGAGCGCCACGTCGCGGGCCTCGAATGAGAGGCGGGTCGCCCCGATACCGACCTCCTCGCCGACCGCGGTTGAGTCGTTGGCTACGTAAAGCGCCCATCCGGGCGTCTCTCCGGCTATCGTGAGGTTCCGCAGGTGAGCGCCGTCGGCCCGAGCGAGCGCCACCTCCGCGAAGCCGTTTCCGGCGAACGACGAGTCGGCGACCGTCGCGTTCGCCGACGAGGAGACCGCGAGGCCGAACTGGCTATTCTCGGCGGCCTCGATTTCCGAGACGGTCGCGTCCTCCGAGCGCCGGACCGAGACGCCCGCCAGATTGTCGGTCACGGTCACCCCCGCCACTCGGGCGTCGGGAGAGTTCCGGAGGAAGATGCCGGTGTTGCTCCCGCGAACCGCGCCGCCTCGGATTTCGACGCCCGGCGCGTTCTCCACGAAGAAGCCGTCGCCGAGGTTGTTCACCGCCGAGACGTTCCGGAGCGCCGCGCGACTCGCGCCGACGACGGCGACGCCAGCGCCCCACCGAGTCGTCGTGAGGTTGGCGACAGTGACGTTGACGGCCCGATTTTCGACCAGCACGCCGACGACGCCGGGTGCGCCGGTCGGTCCGGCGGCGACGGTGTGGTTCCCACCCCGGAGGGTCACGTCGTCGGCCCGGACGGCGATGCAGGCACCGAGGCCCGTCCGGGGATTCGTCGGCGACCCGTTGGCCACGTCGCCCGCGAGGACGTACTCGCCGGAGTCGGTGATGGCGGTACAGCGGTCGATTTCGGTCGGTCCGGGCGAGTTCCCCTGCGCGCCGAGTGCGGTTCCCGCGGGCACGGCGACGACGCCGACCGTTCCGAGGACGACGAGGAGCGCGACTGACTCGACCAGTTTGGCTGTGGGTCTGTCTAGCATGACCCAGAAGTCACCGGACGGGGAGTTAGGGCTTATCGCCGCCCAGCGGTCGGATTCGAGCGCCTCGGAATCATAAATACGTCTTAAGAGTATAATTTTACGTCTCTAACTATTCTTAAGCGTTGCGGACCCCTCCATCTCGGAGGCGTTCGACTCGGGGTCGGTCGGCCGCTGTCCGCCGGGCAACTCTGCAAGATTTAAATGCGGTGACGGCCAAGCGGTCGGTATGGCCAGCTTCGAGAAAGCGGAAGCCCGAATCCTCGACAAGATGATTTGCATGCGGTGCAACGCGCGCAACCCCCACGGAGCCGACAACTGCCGCAAGTGCGGCTACGGTAACCTCCGACCCAAGAGTAGCGAACCGCGCAACGCCTAACGGCGTCGTTCGGTTCCTCCTCGCTCGGCATCGCCCGCGTAGTGACTTCTCTGACTTTTGGTGCCGGTTGCTTTCTCCCCGTCGTCGTCGGAACCCAAATACTTTCCCGACCCGCTAAGTAGCTGTGAGCGATGTTCCGACGAGACGCCGTGGCCGACTCCCGACTCTCCGCGCTGGTCGTGTTCGGTCTCCCCGCAGTCCTCGCAATCTCGGTCGGGTGGCTTCTGCCGCTCCACCGGACGCTCCAATCGGGCGTCGCTATCGTGCTGTGGCTGGCACTGCTGTTTCCGTGGCTCGTCTACCTGAAAGGGTGAGCGACTACTCGCCCGACCCCGGTCCGCCGGTCTCCTCGATTCGGGCCTCGTACTTGGCCAGCGCCGCGTCTAAGGCCTCGTCGGCGTCCACGTCGAGCGATTCGGCGACCGCCAACAGCGAAAAGAGCGCGTCGCCGAGTTCGTCGTCCTTCACGTCCAACTCGTCGGGGTCGGCCCCGTAGTCGGTCGATTTGGCGGCGTCCTTGGCGATTTCGCCGACCTCCGAGGCCAAGTCGAGTATCTGGTAGGCCGGTTCGCCCTCCATGTCGTGTTCCGCGAAGAACTCGGCGACCTTCTGCTGGGCTTTCATCTGTCCGGAAGAAAGCGCGTCTCGACGGGTGAAACGAGTGTCGATTGCCCGGCGCTACTCGTCGGGGTACTTGGGTTCGCGGCGCTCGGCCCGCTCCAGCGCGCGTTCGACAACCTCGCGCACGTCGCCGTGGAACTCGTCGCCGTGGCCGGCGTACATCGATTCGACGCTCTCGGGCATCCGATTCAGAATCTCGCGGATGCTCTCGATTTCCCGGTCGCGGGACTGGCCGGCCATGTCGGTCCGGCCGAAACTCCCGTCGTCGAACGCGCCGTCGTTGTAAACCACCACGTCGCCGCTGAAGATGGACGACTCGGAGACGAACGCGAGGTGGTCGTCGGCGTGGCCCGGCGAGTAGATGGCCTCGAACTCCTCGTCACCGATGCGGATACTGTCGCCGTCCTCGATTCGCTCGGTCCGGCGCGGGTGGTCGTCGTAGCAGAACAGGTCGGGGTTGTAGGCGTCCAGCACGGTATCGAGTTCGGCCACGTGGTCGCCGTGCTGGTGGGTCAACACCACCGCATCCACGTCATCGACCCGCTTCGAGATGGCGTCTACCACGCCGGGCATGCTCCCCGCGTCTACTAACACTGTCCGGTCGCCCTCGACGAGATAGGCGTTGCAGGTGAACGTCTCCGCGTCGGCGGTGACGTTGTGAACTTGCATGCCGGGCTATTTGACCGCACCCCTCAAAACTTTGACGGGCGGCAGGAGACTTTAGTGGGCCAAGCGTGTATATACAACTACACATGGGATTTGGGAGCTACGACGAGTCCGAACAGGACAATCAGGACTACGACGCTGATTTGGACGACGACAACGGTGTATCAACCGAAGAAAACTCCCACGAGGGAAGCGTAGACTTCGAAATTGGCGCGTCGAACGACGAACTCCTCGACCGCCTGAAGGACATCAAAGACGAAGAAGCCTGACGTGAAGTCCGGCGTCCGCGCGCTCGGAGTCGCCGAATCGTATCGGGAACGTCGTAGCACGCTCGCAGGCGTCGTCACTCGTGCCAGTCGCGTCACCGATGGCTTCGCCTACGAGACCTGCACTGTCGGCGGACTGGACGCCACCGATGCAATCGCTGACCTTTTTTCGAGGCTCGACAGGGCGGACGTGAGATACATCTTCGTCGCGGGTATCGCGCTGGCGTGGTACAACGTCGTGGACCTTCGCCGACTCCAGCGAGAAATCGACCGCCCCGTAATTTCGGTTACGTTCGAGGAGAGTCCCGGTCTCTCCTCGGCACTCGAAGCCGAGTTCGACGGCGAGGACCTCGACGCCCGAATCGAGATTCTCGACCGCCAGCCATCCCGCGAGCGCCTCGCAGTCAACGACCAGACCGTCTTCGTGCGTTCGGTGGGAATCGACGCCAGCGAGGCCCGCGATGCAGTCCGAGCCTTCACGCCGGAGGGCGGTCGGCCAGAACCCCTCCGCGTCGCCAGACTGTCTGCGAGAGCGGGCGACGAGTTGCGGCGCGGGGACGAATAACTCCGAGTCGAGGCCACCGATTCTTAATACCGCCACCCCGAACCCACCCGGCATGGGAGAAATGCACGGACTCGAAGTGACCGACTGCACGAAGTGCCCCGAGTTGGTCGATTGTCGGAGTCGAATCGTCAACGGCATCGGCCCCGACGACGCCGACGTGGTGTTCGTCGGCGAGGGACCCGGCGAGCAGGAAGACCAGCAGGGCGAACCCTTCGTCGGCCGAAGCGGGACGATTCTGGACGACAAACTGCGCGATAGAGGGTTAGCCCGCGAGGACGTTCGCATCACCAACTGCGTCCGGTGTCGCCCGCCGGAGAACCGCGACCCGACCAGCGACGAGTTGGACAACTGCTTTCCCTACCTCGAAAGCGAAATCGAGCAAATCGACCCTCAGCTAATCGTCACCCTCGGGAAGGTGCCGAGCCAGAACCTACTGGACCGCGACGTGGCGGTCACCAAGGAGGCCGGGAGCATCGAGCAGGTCGAACTCGGCGGCGCGGTCCGGGACGTACTCATCTGCGTCCATCCCGCGGCGACCCTCTACGACAGCAGTCAGGAGGAGACCCTCGACGCCGCGCTCGATAAGGCCGCCGGGATGGCCGACAGCGACTCGAACGGCCAGTCTCAGCTCGGCGATTTCTAATTCTTTTCCGGTTCGCTGTCAGCCTCAACCCAGTAACGAGTCAATAACAATAGGGTATCGGTTGGAAGAAAGAGACCCATGTCGGTCTCGGCCCTCGTCTCCGCCCTCGAACTGGTCGGGTTGAATCCGGAATCGCTCGGCGTCGTCGCTGTGGCGGTCCTCGCACCGCTTTCGCTCGCCACGCTGGTCTACCTCGACGCCCGGCGGCGCAGAGCCACCGGGAATCGGCGCGTGGCGTCGCTCACCCCGCTGGCGTGGGGCGCGACGACGTTCTTCTCGGGCGTCGGATGCGTCGTGGTCGCGGCGTGCTACCTCGCGGTCACGCTTCGCTAGCGGTCCAGCGCGGCCCACCGGAACTCGTCGTCGAACGCCAGCGCCGAGTCGTAGCGGTCGGCGGGGTCGTCTGCGAGCGCCCGACTCAGCACGGCCTCTAGGTCCCTCGGCAGGTCGGTGGTCGAATCCGCCTCGCCGGAACCGGGGCCAGACACCTCGCCCGTGAGGAGGTGGTGGGCCAGCGCGCCGACCCGATACACGTCGCCGGAGACCGACTGCTCTCGCGTGGCGCTCTCACCCCGAGACTCCGGCGGCGCGTAGGGGTCAGGTGCCGACTCGTCGCGGGCCTCGGCGAGTGCGTCCGAGACGAACCACCCGCCGACGCGGACCTCGGGGACCCCGGTTCCGAACCGGCGTTCGGGGTCCGGGTCTCCTGCCTTCCGGAGGACGTGCCGAGGAGCAAGCCACCCGTGGGTGACCTCCTCGCGGTGGCCGGCGTGGAGCGTCCGGGCGACCCCCGAGGCGACTTCGACGCGCTCGCGGTAGTCGAGCGGCCACGAGTCCGACAGCGACCCGCCGGCGAGATAGGGCGTCCGGAACCACGGGTCGGGGTCGGTACCGAAGTCGAGGACCGGGAGGAGTCCACAGCCGGGTCGGTCGGTATCGAGGCCGGCCCACTCCTCGATGGCCTCCGAGAATTCGTGCCGGAGGTCGGGATTCTCGCTGGCGGAGTCGGTCAGTCGGGTCTCGGCGACGAGTCCCAATCCGTCGGACGTTTCGACGCGCTTCAAGTGCGTCTCGGTGACGGGACCGCTGTCGAGGAGTTCGAGGCGGCCGAGTTCCACCTCCGAACCCGTACCGAGGCCACCGCCGCTCGCTCGGCGCTTCGCCCGCCGATAGCCCACGCCCAGCAGGCCCGCACCGAGGAGACCGAGCAGGCCGAGGCCGGGCCGGGAGGTGGCGAACTCGCTCGCCGTCTCGACCGGCGCGGTGGCGAGTTTCGAGGGCGGGTCGATTGCGGAGAGTTCGCCCACCCGCGTCCCGACGAAGACGGTGCCGGCGAACGACCGGACCCATATCGGGGTGCCCACGTCGTGAACTTCGAGCGACCACGTTTCGCGGCCGGTCTCGGCGTCGAAGGCGTGGACGTGTCGCTCGCCGGTGACGTAGACGTGTTCGCCGACGACCGTTCCCCACGTGCCGAAGGTGGCCTCGCCCTCGAACTGCCAGCGTTCGCGGCCGGAGTCGGCGTCGAGCGCGACCACGCTCCCGTCGCCGGTCGAGGTGAATACCCGGCCGTCGGCGACGATAGGCGAGAAGCCGCGCCTGTCGCTCGCTCCGGGGTCCTCGTCGTCGGTCGCGTCGTAGGTCCAGCGCTTCCCGCCGGTCCGGAGGTCTACGGCGGTGAGTTGGTCGCCCCAGACGTAGACTGCACGCTCGCCGACGGTGCCGCCGATGCCGTGCGTCCGGAGGTTCCCGACCGGCGTTCGGAATCGCGGGTTCCCGTCGGCGGTCTCGATGCCGTAGACCGCTTCGTTCGACCATCCGACCAGCAGGTCGTCTCGCACGTCGGCGACCCACGACGGGCCCGCGACTGACACGTGCCAGTGTCGCTCGCCGTCGGCCACGGAGACGGCGGTGAACCCCTCGACGCTTCCGAAGTAGAGGGTGTCGTCGGTGACCGTCAGTCCGCGGATGTGTGCGCTGATGCCGGTCGTCCCGTCGTCGGGGTCGGGACCGACCGAGATTTGCCACCGCTCGGTGCCGTCGTCAGCGTCGAGCGCGGTGAGTTCGCGCCCGGTGGCGACGAATGCTGTGTCCTCGGCGACGGCGAACGCCCGGAAGTATTTCTCGCCCGACTCGAACTCCCACGCCACGGAGCCATCGGCCACGTCGAGCGCCTGTACCTTTGCTTGGTGGCGGGTGTAGACGAGTCCGTGGCGGTCCGAGGCCGCGACCGGCAAGTCGGTCTCGCCGTTCTTCCAGCGCGTCTCGCCGGTCTGCATCTCGATGGCGTGGACCGCGTTTCCGTCCTCGCCGTCGGGGTGAGTCTCGTTGACGAGCGTGAACACTGCACCGTCGGTGCTGGCCGCGGGGTAGACCAGCGCCTCCTCGTCCTCGACCGCAAACTCCCACCGGACGCGGTGGTCGTCGCGGAGGCCCGGAATCCCGACTGCGGGCGCGCCGAAACCCGACTGGTGGCCCGTCCCGGCGGACCCAGTGGCTCCGGCCGCGCCGAGGAGGAACCCCCGACGACCTGTTTCTCTGGGGACCATATCGGGGACGGACGCTCGGCGCTATTCAGTATTTGGGAAGCTACGTGACTGGGAGTGCTACTCGGGTTTCGGTACCGAGACGACGGAAGGCGTGAACAGCACAATCGGCGAGGGTTTATCTCCTGAAAGTCCCGACCGCTTTACCCCACCTGTCGGTTGTCTTGCCGAGCGTTCGCCCGCAACAGTCGGTGCCGACCGACTGCCGGAGGACGGGCTTCGAGAAACAATTACAATTGGTAGAGACAACAGATTGTTTCCGAGACGAGGAGTTAGATTCCGCTACTCGTCGGTCGGCGTCTCAAAAAAATCCGCGAGCGAGTGGTCGGCTTACCGGTTGGAACCGGTACCGAGCCACTTGCTACCGTCCCCGAGGTCCTTGATGGCGTCCCAGAGGGACTTGCTCTCGTGTTCGTCGGGCCGGAGTCGCGCGCGGATGCGCGACGAGAGGAGTTCGACGGAAATCACGATGACGAACACCATGATGATGCCCGCCGCGGCCTTCTGATACTTGAACAGGTCCTGTCGCAGGCGGATGTATCGACCGATTCCGCCAGCGCCCACGACGCCGAGGCTGATGGCGATGCGGGTGTTGATTTCGAGGATGTAGAGCGTCCACGCGACGTAGGATGTCGAGACCTGACTCAGCATCCCGAAGCCGATGACCTGCGGCCGGGAGGCCCCGGTCGATTGGATGGCCTCGATGGGTCCGTCCTCGATTTCTTCGAGTTCGTCGGTGAACAGTCGCCCGAGGTTCCCGATGGTGTCGGTGGCGATGGCCAGCACCGCACTGACCTCGTTGATGCCCGCCAGCGGGACGTAGATGAGAATCCAGACCAGCGCGGGGATGGCCCGAATCGCGCTCATCGCACCCCGGAAGATGAAGTTGAACGGGAAGGGCGTGACCTGCTCGGACCCGAGGACGCCGAAGAACAGCGCCAGCGGGAAGCCAAGCACCGTGCCCGTGAACCCGAGGATGATGGTCACCATGCTGAGTCGGACGAGCGACGCGCTGTCGCTCGTGATGCTCTCGATGATGGGGGCACCGAAGTTCCGGAAGCTAGCCGGAATCGCCTGCAAGCCAGTGATGTTGTTCTGCTCGGTGTAGATGGTGAAGTCCACGAAGTTCGGCGGCACGAAGCCCTTGATGAACTCGATTTCTTGGGGAACCTGCTTCCAGAGTTCCTTGGGAGCGAACCCGATGAAGTTGAGACCGAAGTAGGTCACGGCGATGACGACGCCGAGGAAGCCCACGAGCAGTAACTGTCGGATGCGCCGCCGACGCTCCAGCACGCCGAGGGTCTCGTCGATGCGCGAACTACTCATTGTCGTCACCTCGGTCGGGTGCCGTCGTGGCGAGGTTTTCGGCCTGCTCTTTGCCGTCTTCGCCGTAGTAAATCTGGTCTACGATGTCCATCGTGAGTTCCTCGCGGGTGCCGTCGAAGACGAGTTCGCCGTCCCGGATGCCGAGGAATCGGTCGCCGAACTCGCGGGCGATGTTGACCTGATGGAGGCTGGCGACCGTTGTCAGGTTGCGCTCTTTCGCGGCCTCCTTCATGTACCGCATCACGTCCTTGGCGGCCTTCGGGTCGAGACTCGACACCGGTTCGTCGGCGAGCAGGAGGTCCGGTTGCTGGACCAGTGCGCGAGCGATACCGACGCGCTGTTTCTGCCCGCCGGACATCGACCCGGCGCGCTGGCCGGCCTCGTCCAAGAGACCCACCGTATCGAGCGCCTCGAGCGCCGCGCGCTTGTCGTCTTCCGGATACATGGTGAGCGCGCTCTGGGCGAAGTTCGACCGCGAGAGCGCCCCAGTCAGCGCGTTCCGGAAGGCAGTCATGCTCTCGATGAGGTAGTGCATCTGGAACACCATCCCGACCTCACTTCGCTCGCCGCCGACCGGTTGTTGGTTGATAAGGACTTCACCCTCTGTCGGCTCTGTCAGTCCGTTGAGGACGCGGAGCATGGTCGATTTGCCCGCTCCGGACGGACCGAGGAGAACCACGAACTCGCCTTCGGGAATCTCGAAGCTAACGTCGTCTAAGGCGACCGTGTCTCCCCCGTATATCTTGCTAACGTTTTCGAGTGAGACTGCTGGCATCGATTAAAAAACGAATGTTACTGTTTATTTATCTGCTTATTTTAGGTCGCTATTCGAAGTAGTCAGCACCGATGCCGAGTTCGTTGGCGGCGTCGATGACTGACTGGTACTCGTCCACGCTGACCTCGCGGACGCCGTTGAACCAGAGGTCGTCGTCGGTGTCCTTCTTCTCGTCCTTGCCGTAGTAGATTTTGTCCGGCGCGCTGGTGAAGGCCTCGACGAGCGCCGTCTGCTCCTCGTCGCTGAGTTCCGGACTGACCACGATGGGTGCGCGGGGCAGGCCCTCGTGTTCCTTGATGATGGTCGCGTGCTTGTCGAAGTCGTCCTGCAGACCGGGGACGAAGCCGCCCATGCCGGCGAAGTCGGCCTGACCGTTCTTGAGCGTCTCGTAGGCACCGGTGTGGCTGGAGAAGTTCGGCGTGAACGCCGCGTTCGAGCCACCGCTCTCGGGCAGACTGCCGATGGAGATGCCGGCCTGCTTGAGGTCGTAGAGCGGGAACAGACAGCCACTCGCCGAGAGTCGGTCGGCGAACGCGATGGTGGCGTCGTTGTTCTCGAGGTAGGTCTTCATCTCCTCGAGGTTGCTCACGTCCACGTCGTCGGCCGCGACGATGATGCTCTTGTACTCCCAGCTACCGTAGCCTTTCCGCTGGAGCGCGATGTTGGCCTTGTCGGCCTTGACGCCGAGCGCGGCCGCGAAGGGACCAGTCTCGGCCATGTCGGACGTGCCAGCGCCCAGCGCCTGAATGACGGCGCTGTAGTTGTTCGCCAGTTTGAGCTTTGCGGGGACGTCGAACTCACTGCTGAGATGCTCCTTGATAGGCTGGTACTGCGCCTGAAGCTTCTCCTGAGCGACCGAGGGAGAGACGTTGAAGTTGATTTCGCCGTTCTGGAAGTCCATCGTCTCTTCCGTCGTGGTCGTCTCGGTCTCTTCGGTGGTGTCGCCACCGGACGACTCGGTGGTTTCTTCCGTGGTCGTAGTTCCGTCGTCGGAACTGCCGCCCATACAACCTGCGAGTCCAACCGTCGCTACAGCGCCAGTCGATTTGAGGAATTTCCGTCGGTTTGCCATGACCGAATCGTCTTAATTCACAGACACACGTCGGTTAAGTCTTCCTATTCACTCTAAATTCATCTACATTGTTATGTTATGACTATGAATACCACGCCATTCATCACCACGCGAATCGGTAAATAAAACCTGTGAGGCGACGGCGGGCGCTCCCGGTTTGATGTCAGCGAACAAAAGAAATTGAACTGCGAATCGGCCGACGATTGCGACGAGAACTCCTTAGCTGTACTTGCCGAACAGCGGGAAGGAGGTGTCGAAGTTGGTCGTGTACGGGATGGTGCTGTCGTTGTTGACGTTGTACGACGAGTCCGTAATCTCGTCGTCGTTGAGTCGGAGGTCCGAACCCAGCGCGTTGGCGAGGTCGTTGGTCGTCGCGTGGGCGGCGTCGGTGGCCTTCGAGCTACCCAGCAGGATGACGGCACCGCCGTTGCTGATGAAGTTCTGGATGTTGCTGACCTCGGTAGACGAGAAGCACTCGGTCGGCGAAGTGATGATGAGCGCGCGGCCTCGGGAGAGGTTCGCGCTGGTCAGGGTGTTGACCTGCTCGAACGCGATGTCCTGCCCTTCGAGGTAGCGCTGGTAGTAGGCGGCGTCCTCGCTCGACAGCGCGAAGTCGGCGTTGAACTGACCGTGGCCGCCGTCGATGAGGATGTCACCGGAAGTGTCTGCGAGGTAGTCCACGAGGTTCGTCACGAAGACGAAGTTCTCGAAGCCGGAGGTGTCGGCACCGAAGCCTTCGTCGGACTCGTAGCTCTCGTCGATGAGGGGCGACCCGACGACGCCGACGTTGGCGTCCTCGTCCACGCCCGCCAGCGGAATCTGGCTGTAGCTGACACTACCGCCGGTCTGGGTCGCGGTCGATTCGGCGTAGACCGGGACCCGCGAGTCGGCGATGGCTCCGCCCGAGGTCCGGACGCTGGTGGTGTGCGGGAAGAAGATGTCGTCGGCGTCGCGGTCCCGAATCTCGCTGGAGGCGCTCGGGTCGCTCTGGTTCCAGACGCCCGTGCTGTTCGACTGGGCGGTGGCCTCGGCGTCCCAGAAGGTCTCGTGCTTAGTGAGGCTGGAGCCGTAGATGCGAGCGTAGCCGTCTTGGATGGCCTTCAGGTTGTAGAGGTCGTCGCGCGAGCCGTCGCCGTCGGCGTCGTAGTAGACGTAGCCCAGCAGGCGGCCGAACGGGTCGTACGCGCCCTCCTCGTCGTCGGTATCGACCGTGACTCTCACGCCGTCAAGTTCGCTCTTGGCGAAGTTGGTGGCCTTCTTGCCCCAGTCGGCGAGGTGGTTCAGACTCTCGATGCCTTCCCACTCTTTGGTTAGCTCGTACTGCTGGTTTTGCTTCTTCTCGGGCGTGTCGATGCCGAGGACGCGAATCTCCTCGCTCGTCCCATCGTCGAAGTCCACGGTGAAGGTGTCGCCGTCGGTGACGGTCGAGACGGTACCGTTCTTGGGACCGTCGAAGCCGCCGCCGCTTCCGAGGCCCGAGCGGTCTTGGAAGTAGTCGAAGTTGGCCGTGTTGAAGTTGCCCGTCAGGATGGCGTAGTTGCTTCCGGAGTTGTTGGTCGAGTCCGTGACCTCGTCGTCGTTGAACCGGAAGGCGCGCTGGAGGTAGCCAGCGATGTCGTTGAGGTTCTCGGTCTCGTCGTAGTTGTTGTAGTCAGACTGGTCGTGGAGGAAGATGACTCCGCCGTTGTTAACGTAGTCGTAGAGGTCCGCGAGTTCGCCCTCGTTGAAGTTGCCGGGCGAGGTAATCATCACGGCGTCGGCCGACGAGAGGTTCGAGAACAGCGAGGAGGTCGCCTGCACGTCGTAGCCGTTGTTCTCCGCGTAGGACTCGAACTCCGAGAAGTCAGATAGGGTGTAGTACTG
Source organism: Halorussus lipolyticus (assembly GCF_029338375.1). Classification (NCBI taxonomy): domain Archaea; kingdom Methanobacteriati; phylum Methanobacteriota; class Halobacteria; order Halobacteriales; family Haladaptataceae; genus Halorussus; species Halorussus lipolyticus. The sequence goes on from NZ_CP119804.1 coordinate 2,152,057, forward strand.
GCCGTGACCCTCGTCGTAGAGGACGGTACCCGAGCCACCGAGTTGCTGGTCCCAGACGTTGAGAACGAACTCCTCGTTGCCGTATCCCCAGTTGGCGTCGCCGTCGTTGACCAACAGCGCGCCGAACCCGACGACGTTGCCGTCAACCGCGGCGACCGGGATGTCCGTGGAGTCGCTGTAGTAGTAGGCGTCGTTGTTGCCGTCGGCGTCCCCGTTCGTGGCCGAGCTTTCGGCCCAAACCGCGACGACCGAATCGTCGGTGAGCGCGTCGTAGTTCGAGTCGAGGAGACTGCTTCCCGACTCGAATTCGACGTCCGCGATAGTGCTGGAGCCACCACAGTTCGCGCCGACCGCCGCCCGTGCGGTTCCGACGAACTCGGTGCCCGTGCCTTCGACTGCCGCCGTGCCCGCACTGGCGGCCGCTACGAGTTTCAGGAAGTTCCGTCGTTGCATTACGATTTGCTATTCTCACACCCCATTATTAAATTTAAAGATTTACGAATAAATAGAAAAAGTTTGGGAATCGTAGACAATGGTGTAGGGAGTTCCCAAAGGACAATCGCCGAGAGAGCGAGACTCGAGACCGGTCGGTTCGGAATCGGTGGAGAAGCGTCTCAAGACAGCTCAAGAATGGTTTAGAAATTGTGTAGAATTGGTTCGGGATGGTTTGGACGTGTCCAAACCGACAACCCACCGATTAGGTGTAGGAACTCCAGAGCGAGAAGTTCGCGGTGTCGATGTTTTGGGTCTGGAAGTTGCTGTCGCCGGAACCGTTGAACACTTGGTCGTCGTTGAGTCGGAGGTCAGAGCCGAGCGAGGACGCCACGTCGTCCAAGTTCGACCGAGCGGTGGCCGAGGACTTTGCGCTCCCCATCAGGATGACAGCGCCGCCGTTGGAGACGAAGGTGCCGAGCGCGTCCTTCTCGGCGGTGGTGAACGCGTCGTAGGGGCTGGTGACGACGATGGCTCGGGCCGTCGAGAGCGCGTTGTCGCCCGCGCCGTCGAAGGTGTTGACCTGCTCGAAGGCGATGCCCTGTCCTTCGAGGTAGCGCTGGTAGTTCACTGCGTCCTCGTTCGACAGCGCGTAGTCGGCGTTGAACTGGTGGTGGCCGCCGTCGATGAGGACCTGCCCGGACTTGCTCGACAGCGAGTCGATGAGGTTGGTCAGGAAGACGAAGTGCTGACCGGACGCGTCGTGCTCCTCGCTGATGAACAGGCCGCCGACCATCGCGGTGTTGACCGATTCGTCCACGCCCACCAGCGGGATGTCGCCGCTGTAGCTGTAGCCGCCGTCGAGGCTCTGGGTCGAACCGCTCGGCGCGGAGACGGGCGCACGCGAGTCGGCGAGGCCGCCGGTGTCGGTGCGGACGCTGGAGACGTTCGGGAAGAAGACCTCGGAAACGGGGTCGTCGTCAACCTCGGAGGTGTTGGCGGGGTCGCTCCGGCCCCAGACGCCGACGCCGTTCGACTGGGCGGTGGCCTCGGCGCTCCAGAAGTCGTCGTGCTTGGTGAGGCTAGAACCGTAGACGCGAGCGTAGCCCTGTTCGATGATATCGCGGTTGTAGAGGGTGTCCATCGACCCGTCGCCGTTCTTGTCGTACTTGATGTACGCCAGCAGGCGACCGAAGGGGTCCATCTCGGCCTCTTGTTCGTCCACGGCGATTTTGACCGAGGTTCCGTCCGGGAACTCGTTTTTGGCGTAGTCAGAGGCGTTCTCGCCCCACTTCGAGAGGTACTTGTCGTCCTCGATGCCTTCCCACTCGGGGACGCTCTCGTAGCGACCGTTCCGCCGGGTCTCGGGCGTGTCGAGACCGAGGACGCGAATCTCGTACTCCGTACCGTCGCTGTCGAGGGTCACGTCGATGGTGTCGCCGTCGGTCACGTCGGTGACGGTGGCGTCGTACCACGTGCCCGGTTCGAGTTGGGTGTCAGCCGCTACAGCCGTCTGGGTCGCCGACAGACCGCCTACAGCGGCCGTCGTCAACGTTCCGAGGAACTTGCGTCGGTCCATTTGCAATTTGGTTCCTGCACCCCCAGTTATTAAATTTAAATATTTGGCACCAGTTCCACTACATGGGAAACAAACGACTACATACAAGATTCATTTGTAAAATATTTGTATAGAAATTATGCGCGACTGCCATACCTCTCCGAGGCCGAGAGGACACACCCGACCGAACCGACTGGAGACAGATTTTCGCCCCGAGGGAAAGCGACTTTGCCGTGCCACCGAAACCTCCTCGCATGAGTACCATCGAGAGCGACGAACCGGAAACGACCGGCGCATCGGTCGTCGTGGTCGATTACGGACTGGGCAATCTCCGAAGTGTCACGCGCGGCCTCGAACGCGCGGGCGCGGAGGTCAAAATTAGTGACGACCCCGAGACGTTCGAGGACGCCGACGGCGTAGTCCTGCCCGGCGTGGGCGCGTTTCGGGAAGGCGTCGAAAACGCCGGGCCGTACCGCGAGGCGCTCCTCGACGTCGCCGAGAGCGGGACGCCCGTCTTCGGCATCTGTCTCGGGATGCAGATGCTCTTGACGACCAGCGAGGAGGCCGAGCGCGCGGGGGAAGACGATGTGCAGGGCCTCGACCTGATTCCGGGCACCAACGTCCGGTTCGACGAGGGCCAGAAAGTCCCCCACATGGGGTGGAACCAACTCGACGTACAGCGCGACCACCCGCTGGTGGAGGGCGTGGACGGCGAATACGCGTACTTCGTCCACTCCTACTACGCGGTGCCGGACGACGAGAATGCGGTGGTAGCGACGACTGACTACGAAATCGAGTTCCCCGCCATCGTCGCCAACGACGAGGGCACCATCTTCGGCACGCAGTTCCACCCCGAAAAGAGCGGCGAGACCGGACTGCGAATCCTCCGGAACTTCGTGGACATCTGCTCGCCGTAAAATCACTAGCACTAGAAGAAAACGTTGAGCGACTCGTTGCGCGAACTGCTTCCGTCTCTCGTCTGGTAGTTCAGTTTCTATCCGTGGGTTTCGTTACTGACGTGAGTGGGGACGACGCATTCGAACAGCGTTCGAGGGTTAGTGTGCTCTAATTTCACCCTCTCAGTATTACCATCTTTCTTATGGATTATTCTTATTATGAATAGTTTATGGCCAAACGATTTATAGAAATTCGTACCATACTTAGAAAACTTTTAGAATAGGGGATTTCAAAAAGAGAGTGGAGTTAGTGATTGCTATGAACACTCGAACCTTCGGAGTCCTCGTCGGATTCGTCGTCTTAGGTATCGCTTTCACCGGCGGTGCGACAGCGAGTCCCATCACCGGCCCGAGTACCGCCGACGCGCCCATCACGGCCGATGGCCCGATTACTGCTGACCGGCCCATCACCCAATCGCCGATTACGGCCGACGGTCCGATTACCCAGTCCCCGATTACGGCGGACCGACCCATCACCCAGTCGCCGATTACGGGTCCGATTACCTACTCGCCCATCACGAGTTAACGACGCTCGTTTCCCGAATTTTTTATCGACCACAGCGAACTCGGCCAGTTCGTCCCTCGAGCGCCAGTAGCGACTCCGTTCGGTATTTCGCCCGAGGTGTGGTGGCGAAAATCGGTCGGCCACATTCAGTTAATATCTCTAATAAATGCGTCGTTAATTTTTTATTTAGGGGACGTGATTGTCATTGCGGAGGTGAACCATGCTACTCCCTGTCATTAATCGGTACCGTTGCGGCGGTCCGATTTGGTGCTGAATCGCTGTGAGCGAAGCATCGCCAGCCAAAAAATTTCGCTCTTACAGGAAGTCGCGCACGTCCGAGTACCACATGTCGTGGTCGTCCACCTCGCCGACGCGGCGCGCGATGGCCACCGCGATGACGTGCCAGCAGAGGTCCGTCGGGTCGTCGTGGTCTAAGTTGTACTCGCTGTCCCGACAGCCACAGCCATGCCCCTCCACGACGTACTCGTCGTCGTAGCCCACGACGACGGTGAAATCCCGATACTCCTTGACCCGACTTTCCGAGACGGCCTCGATGGCCTTCGCTCCTCGGTCGTCGTGGACCGACAGGATGCGATTGGTGACGCTCGGGGTGAGTTCGCCCGCCTCCGAGAGGTCGTCTTGCCACTCCTCGACTTCGTTCATGGCGCTGGCCTCCTTCGAACGGCAGGGGCCTCCTCGGGGTCGGCGGCGTCGGCCGGGAACACGCGAGACGGGTTCGGACGGTGGACCTAAACAGGTTCCGGTGTCGCGTTTTCGGGATGGTTCGTCGGTCCTCCGTGCTTCGTCACGTCCCGCCGAAATCGAAGCCAGCGAGCGTTTCCGGTGGAAAGTACCACCGAGCGTTCGCCGGTGAGCCAATCTGTCTTTTCGAAGTTGAAGAAATGAACATGACTTATTAGACATTAATTATATTTCTAAGGCACATAATTAGTCACTCCTACATCGTCCTCTGCGCTACGAGGGTTTAAATCCAAGAACGGGACCAACCCTGCTCGGACGTTTCGCGCGGTCACGCGACCGGTGCGCGGTAACACCGCCTCGCTGGTGTCGGAGCCACCCCATCCCGTGACTGCCAGTCCGACTAACCGGAAACGGCTGTGCCAGACGGTCGAAACGCATCGGTTGGCTTTTCGCCGGGGAGCCATCACCTACGGGTATGCGCGTCAGCGAAGGCGGGGTCGAGGTCGAGGTCCCCGAACAACCCGAGGAGGGAATCGGCGACGAGGTGTTTTTCAACCCGGTCCAAGAGTTGAACCGCGACCTGACCGTGGCGACGCTCCGGGCCTACCGGGACCGCGAGCCGCGCGCGGAGTACTACCTCGACGCGATGGCCGCCAGCGGCGTCCGCGGCGTCCGAGCGGCGGCCGAGGACTGGAACGTCACCCTCGCGGACATCGACGAGGAGGCCATCGACCTCTGTGAGCGAAATCTCCGGCGAAACGGTCTCGACGGCGAGGTCGTCCAGCGCGACGCCAACGCGCTGATGCACGAGGAGGTCTTCGACGTGGTGGACATCGACCCGTTCGGGACGCCGATTCCCTTCGCGGACGCGGCGTTCGCCAACACTCGGGATTTGGTTTGTGTCACCGCGACCGACACCGCGCCGCTCTGCGGGGCGCACTTCCACAGCGGCGTCCGCAAGTACAGCGCCGTCCCGCAGAACACCGATTACCACGCCGAGATGGGCGTGCGCATCCTGCTGTCGGCGATGGCCCGCACCGCCGCGCGCTACGACGCCGGCGTCACGCCAATCCTGACCCACGCGACCAACCACTACGTCCGGACCTACCTCGAACTCGACCACAGCGCGAGCGATGCCAACGCCGCCATCGACCAGTTGGGCCACGTCTACCACTGCGAGGACTGCCTGCACCGCGAACACGACGAGGGCCTGATTGCCGACCCCCTCGACGCCTGCCCGGAGTGCGGCGGCGAGCGCATGCTGACCGCCGGACCGCTGTGGCTCGGACCGACCCACGACGCCGACTTCGTGGCCGAGGTCCGCGACGAGGTGGACGAGTCGATGGGCACCGAGACCAAAATCGAGCGCCTCCTCGACACTCTCGAAGGCGAACTCCACCTGCCGACCCACTACGACCAGCACCGCCTCTGCAAGGAGTGGGGCCGGTCGGCGTCGAGTATGGACGAGTTCCTCGGCCACCTGCGCGACGCCGGATTCGAGGCCTCGCGCACCCACTACGGGGGGACCACGTTTAAGACGCGGGCCACGGTCGAAGACATCAGGGAAGCGACACGGGACTCGTAACTTCGGTGGCAAAACCGGATACCGGACGTATTGCCAATGAATATTTGTATCTCGTTGGCGAAATGAGTCGCGTGCCCAGTCTCGGAACCGCCGCGAACGTCGGTCGCTCGGTCATCGAGGAGGCCCGAGAGCAGGAGATAACCTTCCTCGCGGCGAGTACCGCCTACTACTCGTTCGTCTCGCTCATCCCCCTGTTAGTGCTGGCGTTCGTCGTCGTGACCTTCGTCGCTGGCGACCAGTTCGCTCGGGAAGTCGTCAATCAGGCGTCGGGCCTGCTGACGGCGACCGGCCAGTCGGAACTGCAGGAGTTCATCACGAACCCGAGCGGTCGCGGCGGGACGACGATAATCGGACTGGTCGTACTCGCGTGGAGCGCAATCAAGGTGTTCCGAGGCTTCGACGAGGCCTTCTCGGCCATCTACGCGACCGACGCGAAAACCGGACTCGTGGACCAAGTCAAGGACGCCCTCCTCGTGCTGACCGCTATCGGGGCCGGCGTCGTCGTCGTCGTACTGGCGGGCGCGGTAACCGCGCTTTTCCCGCAGTTCCCGTTCGTCGGCGTCGTCACGACGCTGATTCAGTTGGTAGCACTCGTCCCGGTGTTCCTCCCGCTGTACGTCATCTTCCCCGACGCGGACGTGTCGATTCGGGAGGCGCTCCCCGGAGCCGTGCTGGTCACGCTCGGCTGGACGGTACTACAGGTGCTGTTTCGCGTCTACGCCGGGGTCTCCTCGACCAGTCCGTCCCAGTTTCTCGGCACCGCGCTGTTGCTGGTGACGTGGTTGTACTTCGCCAGCATCCTCGTCCTGCTGGGCGCGGTGGTGAACATCGTTCTCGCCAACCGCGGCAGTTACGCAAAGCGAACCAAACAACCGGAAGAAACCCGCATCGAACGCAAACGAAAACTACTCTCCCAATACATGAGTGACGACGAATCCGCTCCCGACATCGTGGAACTCCGCGACGAACTCCGGGAGTTGCGAGCAGACGTAGAATCGTTCGAAGAGGACATCGAATCGCGCACGGTCGAGAAGCCGGAAGTCGAGTCGGAGCTGAAACAGTACGTCCGAAGGCGGATGCGCAGAGGCCACGCCAGAGGCTGGGGTCCGTACCTCGTCCTGCTGTACGGGACCGCGATGACCCTCGGGGCGTTCTACTGGCTTCGCGGAGCGTGGGCCATCTTCGCCATGGGCGTCGTCTGGCTCTCGACGCTGGGGCTGTACGTCCTGATGGTGATGTTCGGCTTCGGTGCCAGCGCGCTGAGCCTCCCGGCCCGCATCAGCGACCGCATCGGTAACTTCCGGTCGTAGCGCATAACTCTCCCCGGAAACTAGGTCCGGGAAATGCCCGGACGCGGACTCGGAATCACGGAAGCCCTTGACGAAGCCCTGCCGGCGGTTATCCAAGAGCTGTTCACATTCCTCACGCAGTTGGGCGATGCGTGGTTTCTGTTTACTGCGGTCGCGCTGGTCTACTGGTTCGTCAACCGACGGCGCGGCGCGTTCGCGCTGTCGGCGATACTCGGCGCGCTGGCGCTGACCCTCGCACTGAAGGGACTCTTCGAACTCCCGCGTCCGCCAGCAGACCTCCACGTGGGTCACGCCTCGGGGTACGGCTTCCCGAGCGGCCACGCTATCGGCGCGACGACGCTCTGGGCGCTCCTCGCGCTGGTCCTCGAACGCGGGTCCCACCGCTGGCGCGCAATCGGGGCCGGGGCCGTCGTCGCAGTCGTGGCGACCTCACGGCTGGTCATCGGGGTCCACTACATCGTGGACGTGGTGGTCGGCATCGCCATCGCCCTGACGTACCTCGCCGTACTGCTGTACGTGACCGAGTGGAGTCCGACGCGGGGGTTCGCCGTCGCGGCCGGAATCACCGTCGTCGCGCTCGCCACGAACGGTCTCACTCCCGATTCGGTAGCGATGGTCGCGGGCGTCGCCGGCGCGGCGGGGACGTGGGTGCTACTCGACACCAGACCGAGCGGGTCGGTTCACCTGCCCGCGGCAGTCGTGGGATTGGCCGGTCTCGGCGCACTCGGCTACGTGGGCAACCGATTCGACCTCCCGCTGGCCGGCGTGTTCGTCCTGAACCTACTGGTGCCAGTCGGTATCCTGACCCTACCGCTGGTGGTCGAACGGGCGAAAAAAGCGCGGTCGGCGTCCCCGACCTAAAACGGGTCGGGCGCAGTCGCGCTACCGACCTCAGATGGCGCGGCGTCCTCAGAACTTTTCGAGGTACTTCTCTTTCTCCCACGACGAGACGTGGGTCTTGTAGTCGGCGTAGTCGGCGCGCTTGGCCTCCGCGAACTTCTCGGTCACGTGGTCGCCCAGCGCCTCGCGGATGACGTCGTCGTCTTCGAGCGCGTCGATTGCAGTGTCGAGGTTGCCGGGCAGGGTCGTGATGCCGTACTCCTCGCGCTTCTCGTCGTCGAACTCGTAGATGTCCTCGCGGACGGGTTCACCGGGGTCGGCGTCGTTCTCGATGCCGTCGAGGCCCGCCTTGATGACCACGGCGAGCGCGAGGTAGGGGTTGCACGAGGGGTCGGGACTCCGAATCTCGAAGCGGGAACTCGCACCGGCGGCGTCGGGGACGCGCAGGAGCGCCGACCGGTTCACGTCGGACCACGCGACGTAGACCGGGGCCTCGTAGCCGGGGACCAGACGCTTGTAGGAGTTGACGGTCGGGTTCGTGACCGCGGTGAACGCCTCGGCGTGGTCGAGGACCCCGCCCATGAACTTGTAGGCGGTCTCCGAGAGGTTGAACTCGTCGTCCTCGTCGGCGAAGGCGTTGCCCTCGTCGTCGAACAGGCTGATGTGGCTGTGCATGCCCGACCCGTTGATGGCGCTGATAGGCTTGGGCATGAACGTGGCGTGGATGTCGTTCTGCTCGGCGACGGCGCGGACGACGGCGCGGAAGGTAGCGATGTTGTCGGCGGCCGAGAGGGCGTCGTCGTACTTGAAGTTGATTTCGTGCTGGCCGTCGGCGACTTCGTGGTGACTGGCCTCGACCTCGAAGCCCATCTGTTCGAGCGTGAAGATGATTTCGCGGCGCACGTCGGAGGCGAGGTCCTTCGGCGCAAGGTCGAAGTAGCCGCCGGAGTCGTGGGGCTTGGTGGTAGCGCGGCCGTCCTCGTCCTTCTCGAACAGGAAGAACTCGGGTTCGGGACCGATGCTGACCGTGTAGCCCATCTCCTCGGCCTCGGCGAGGACGCTCTTGAGAACTTGGCGGGGACCACCCTCGAAGGGCGTCCCGTCAGTGTTTACCACGTCGCAGATAAGTCGGGCGCTCGCGGTGTCGCCGTCCGAGCGCCACGGGAGAACCGCGAACGTCTCGGGGTCGGGTTCGAGCCGCATGTCGCTCTCCTGAATCCGGACGAAGCCCTCGATGGACGAGCCGTCGAACCAGATGCCCTCCTCGAAGGCCTTCTCGACCTGCGAGGCCGGAACGCTGACGTTCTTGACCGTCCCCGTGATGTCCGTGAACTGGAGGCGCACGAAGTCCACGTTCTCCTCGTCGATACGGTCCAGTACGTCCTGTTCGGCCTCGGTCAGCTCGGATTCCTTGGAAGCCGCGATTTGTCCATCCGTCATCTTTGTTGGCATTCTACACCACTACATCCATTAGTAAAACGTTACCGGTTCGCCCAATTCTGGCTTTTCGGCCTAGAATTGGATATTCGTAAAATTCTAAAGGCCGGCGGACGTTGGTGGACGTAATGACGTACGAAAATCTCGACGCGAAATTGGTGAATGCACTGTTGGGCGACGGACGGGCCAGTCTCCGGAGTCTCGCCGAAGACCTCGACGTGTCGGTCACGACCGTCTCGAACCACCTCAAAGACCTCGAAGACTCGGGGGTCATCGACGGCTACACGCCGAAAGTAGACTACGACGCGCTCGGATACGACGTGACGGCCATCATCCAACTCAAAGTCGAGGGTGACGCCCTGCCCGACGTGACCGGGCGACTGCGGGACCACGACCAGATGATAAGCGTCTACGAGGTCACCGGGGACTACGACATCATCGCGGTCGGCAAGTTCTCGGACACCGACGGGATGAACCGCCAAATCAAGACTCTGCTCAACGACCCCGATATCAAGGAGTCCAACACCAGCGTCGTGTTGAACGCCGCTAGCGAACACGAGCAGTTCGACCTCGAAATTGACGGCGAATAGTTTCGTTCGGCTCTGATAATAAATTTGACCCGGTTCCGACAGGCTTTCAAGCGACGGAGAGTAGTTAGTCCCAATGAGTCTCATCGCGGAGTTCTCGCTCCGGTCGCCGGACCTCGTGTTGGCATCCGCGCTCGACGCGGCCCCGGACGTAACAGTCGAACTCGAACAGCAGATGGCGACCGAGTTCGACGCACCGGTGTTCATCTTCTGGGCCTTCGGCGGCGACTTCGAGCGACTGGAGGCGGGACTCGACAGCGACGAGACAGTCAGCGAGTACACCGTCATCGAGGAGTTAGGCGACCGGAAACTCTACCGCGCGCGCCTCGACTGCGAGGAGATTTGTGCCATCTATCCCATCTACCAGAAACTGGGCGCGTCGCCGATGGCGGCCACGGGGTCAGCCGACGGGTGGCAACGCCGAGTTCGGTTTCCCGACCGGGACTCGGTAGTCAAGATGCGCCAGTTCTGCGCGGACAACGACGTTGACTTTCGGCTCAATCGACTCTACACGCCCGGCGACTCGGAACTCGAAGACAAGTTCGGCCTGAGCGCCGAACAGCGAAAAGCCCTCGTCACCGCCGAGCGCGTGGGCTACTTCGACGTGCCCCGCGAGGTGGCGCTCGCGGAGTTGGGCGAGGAGTTGGACATCAGCGGCCAGTCGGCCTCCGAGCGCATCCGGCGAGGCGTCTCGGAACTCGTCTCGAACACGCTATTGAGCGACTTCAAACGCCGAAAATAGCGATTTCGGATTTTTCCCGGCTATCCGTCGAGTCGGGGAAAACACTTACAGTTCGACGGTGAGACAATATTATCCTGTCTCTTAGACTTGTTCCAATAGTTAAAACAAATATATTGGTTGCTTTGTGTGGGTTCGACAATCGCTATCGAAGCGGGGTCGGCGACCGAGACAGAGGCATCTCGGGCAATCGAGCGCGAAGAAAAATCGAAGCGAGTTCCGTCGCGCCGTCGGGAGACGGCACGGCGTTCGACCGGATGGTCGGTGGTGCGGTGCAGGTGGGTCGGGTCGGTGTGCGGTGAGGCGGTGAAGTAGGCGTCGGGCCTATTTCACATTGCGCCGCCCATACCGCCCATGCCGCCCATGCCACCCATGCCGCCGCCCATACCGCCGGCACCGCCGGGTGCGCCGCCGTCGCCGCCGTCGTCGCCGTCAACCTGACCGCCTTTCAGGTCGCCTGCGGCGATAACGTCGTCGATGCGCAGAAGCATGACGGCCGCCTCGGTGGCGGACTCGATGGCTTGGGTCTTGACTCGGAGGGGTTCGACAACGCCGTCGTCCTCCATGTTCACGACTTCACCGGTGTAGGCGTCGAGACCGGACTCGAAGCTACCGCCGTCGTGCTTCGCGCGGAGGTCAACCAGCGAGTCGATGGGGTCGAGACCAGCGTTCTCGGCGAGGGTGCGCGGGATGACTTCGAGGGTGTCGGCGAACGCCTCGACGGCCAGCTGTTCGCGGCCACCCACGGAGTCGGCGTAGTCGCGGAGTTCGAGTGCCAGCTCGGTCTCGGGTGCGCCGCCGCCGGGGACGACCTTGCCGTCTTCGAGGGTGACGCGAACGACACCGAGGCTGTCCTCGATGGCTCGCTCAACTTCGTCCACGACGTGTTCGGTGCCACCGCGGAGGATGAGGCTGACCGACTTGGCCTCCTCGACGTCCTCCACGAAGATGCGCTGGTCGCCGCCGACGTCCTTCTGGGCGACGGAGCCAGCGAAGCCGAGGTCGTCGGCCTCGATGTCGTCAACGGAGCTGACGAGGTTCGCGCCGGTCGAGCGGGCCAGCTTGCTCAGGTCGTCGGACTTGGCTCTGCGGACCGCGATGATGCCCTTCTCGGCGAGGAAGTGCTGGGCCATGTCGTCGATGCCGCCGTCCACGAAGACGACATCAGCGCCGACATCGTCGAGCTTGTCGACCATCTCGCGGAGCTGTTCCTCCTCTTGGTCGAGGAACTGCTGAAGCTGGTCGGGGTCGGTGACGTTGACTTCGGCGTCGATTTCGGTCTCCTGAATTTCGAGGGCCGTGTCGAGGAGGGCGACGTTGGCGTCCTCCACGAAGTAGGGCATGTTCTCGTGGACGCGCTCTTTGTCCACGATGACGCCCTCGACGAGTTCGGACTGGTCGATGGAACCGCCGACGACGGTCTCGACCTTGATGTTGTCCGTGTCAACGCCCTCGTCGTCGGCGACCGACTGGACCGCGTTGACGACGAGTTCCGCGAGGTACTCCTTGGAGTTCTCCGCGCCCTTGCCGGTCATCGCGGTGGACGCGATCTTCTGGAGGGTCTCGCTGTCGTCGGCGCTCACGTCGATGGCCTTCTCCTCGAGGATGCTCTTGGCCTCCTCGGCGGCCTGTCGGTATCCCTGCGCGAGGGTGGTCGCGTGGATGTCCTGCTCGAGGAGGTCCTCGGCCTTCTCGAGGAGTTCACCGGCGACGACGACGGCGGACGTGGTACCGTCGCCAACCTCGTCTTCCTGCGTCTCGGAGACTTCCACGACCATGTTGGCCGCGGGGTGCTCGATGTCCATCTCCTTGAGGATGGTCACGCCGTCGTTCGTGACGACGACCTCGCCCGTGGAGTCCACGAGCATCTTGTCCATGCCCTTGGGACCGAGCGTGGTCCGGACGGCCTCGGCCACGGCGGTTCCGGCGGTGATGTTCATCGACTGCGCGTCCTTTCCGGAGGTACGCTGGCTGTCCTCGGAAAGTACAATCATCGGCTGGTTACCCATTCGCTGAGCCATGTTCACCTGATAGATTGATTGCCATTCTATATAAATCTTTTCCCGGCGAGCATGAGAACCCGGCGCACAGGAGCGCAAACCTGTTGTGGGAACACTTACCACAGTATATTTATAAGGAACGACGAAGGGGCGCTCGCGCCGATTTCCGCGCTCGGCGGAACTTTCCACGGCGATAGCCTTGGTGTGTTCTTCCGACAGGAATTGCCCGATTGCCCTTCCACCGGAAGCGGCACGGTGAGACAACCGTCGAGAACGCGCCAGTGACACAACCGACAGGGCGGGAATGAAAGGGGCCGGTTCGCTCGCGGTCGTCGTGAGCGAAGCGAACGACTGCCGCGAGCGAACCGGGGGCTTTCGGAAACCAAGAGAGGCTAATCGAGTTGCAAGCACCAGATAAACGGACTCCACGAAAGAAAAATACGCCTAGCCGGGGAACTGGTGGAACTCCATCCCTTGACGCTTCATCTCGTTACGCTTGCGTTCGAGGAAGGAGTAGACGGAGCCGTGGGGCGCACCGTCGAGAATCATCTCGGCCGCGCTCCGGACCGCATCGACCTGCTTGGGATTGCCGATGATACCCATCGTGGTCCCGTAGATGACGACGCTCGCGCCGGTTAGCTCCTCCATGAGTTCGCGGGTCCGACCGTTCTCGCCGATAAGTCGCCCCTTCTGGCGTTCGAGGTCGTTTTTGTTCCGGGCGGCGGCGTCGATGTCGATGATGTCGAACATCATCATGTCGTCCTCGAGGAGCATCATGGCCTCGTCGGGGGCGAAGCCTCTGCCGATGGCCTTCACGATTTCCGGCCCCTTCAGGCCGCGAATGGGGTCGCCGGTCTTCTCGACTTCGACCTTGCCGTTCTGGGAGTCGATGTCGAGTCGCACCTCCGCGCGACTCTCGATTTCGCGCATCGTCTCACCTCCCTCGCCGATGAGAACACCGATTCGGTCCTGCGGAATCTTCACGTGTTGCATGGGATTATCTACTCGCTCCGGGACTTTTAAGGCTTCGTCCGCGCACGAGGACGTTACTCACTTGTCGGGGTCGGCGTTCTCCCGAATCCAGTCCTCCAACTCGTCACCGCGAACGTCCATGCCCTGTCGCTGGAAGAACGAGGCCACGTTGGCGCAGTCCCGAGTGAGGAAGTCGTCGCTGTTGGGGTGGTGAATCGTCACGGCCTGCCCGAGGTCGATGATGACGAGTTCGCCGTCGTGGACGATGATGTTGTACTCGCTCAGGTCGCCGTGGACGAGTCCCACGTCGTAGAGTCGGCGCATGTACTCCCGTACTACTTCGAAAGCCGTCTCGGGATTTTCGAGGTGGGCGTCGTCCAAGGTCGGCGCGCGGCTTCCGTCGGTCCCCAGATACTCCATCACGAGGACGTTGCGCTGGACAGCGATGGGTTCTGGCACCCGGACGCCCGCCTTCCGGGCGCGCTTGAGGTTGGCGAACTCCTTGCGAGTCCACGCGAGGACGACCCGCTTCTTGTTGCCAGATAACTCCTCGAATCGGGGGTCGCCGACGAGATACTCCCGCATGTCCCGGAAGTCAGAAGCGTTGATTCGGTAGACCTTGACCGCGACTTCGCCGCGCTCCTCGCTTCCGAGTGCCGAGTAGACGTTAGCTTCTTTGCCCGAGGAGATAGGGCCACCGAACGCCTGCACGTAGCCGTCTTGGACCAGTTTGTAGAGGGCCGCCAGCGTGGCGTCGTCGAACACCGACTGCTCGACTTTGAACTGCTCGGTGTTCTTCAGGCGCTCGCGGAACTTGTTGAACTCCCGGTCGCGCTGGCGCTGGACCTTGTCGGCTTCGGTGTCGGATACGTCTATCTCCTCCCACTCGTCGCCGGGTTCCTCGGCGTTTTCGAGGTCGAGTAGGCCGTACTCCTCGGGCATCTGGTCGGACCTAACGTATCCAGCGATAAAAGGGTGGGCTTCGAATCCTCAGTAGCTTTCGCGGTGCAGAATTTCCGCAACGTCCCGGCGCGGGAGTCGCTCGGGTTCCTCGCCGCCGCTCGGGCCGACCGAAATCAGCATCACGGGAATCTTGTTCTCGGGAAGACCGACGAGTTCGCTAATGCCCGCTTGGTCGAAGCCAATCATCGGCGTTGCCTTCAGTCCTCTCGCGTGCGCGGAGAGCAGGAGGTTCTCCGCGGCGAGGCTGGCGTTCCGGATGCCGAGGTCCCGACCCATCTGGTCGTCGTCGTACATCTCGACCGTCTGGGCCTTGGTCTGGTCGGCGGTCTCCTCGTCCATCCGACCGGCGTCCTCCCACTCGTCAAACACGCGGTCTGCGGTCTCGGCCTCGGTGTGGCCGACGACCAGAATCGCGGTGCCGGCCTCTCGGATGTGTTCTTGGCCGTAGGCGAGGTCCACAATCTCGTCGATTCGGTCGTCGTCCTGCACGGCGACGAACTCCCACGGCTGGAGGTTGTACGACGAGGGCGCGAGCGCGGCGTCCCGAATCAGGGCTTCGAGCGTCTCGTCGTCCAGTTCGGCGTCGGGGTCGAAGTTGTGGCCCGACCGCCGGGTCCGGATGGCCCGGATGGCCGCGGGTAGCTCCTCGTCGTGCGCTACGTCGGTCTCCTCGAGTTCGGCTTGCTGGAGAGTCACGCCAGAGTGTAGACGGTAGGGGAATAAATCGAAACCGCAAGCCCGCGTTCTTGCCTATTGGGGGTCGCTGTCGATAGCGCGGCTGTGAGTAGGTTACAGTGGTGTCACCGCCGAGCGCGTCGTCAGCAATAGCCAGTCAGAGATAAAATGGGCTAGCTACTGTACCGCGAGCGAACGAAGTGAGCGAGCGGACCAAGGAATCCCTCGAAGGCCGGGCCGGAGGCCCGGCCTGAGGGGATGACGCCGTGTTGTCGGGAGCGTAGCGACCGACTGCTCGGAAGACGCGGTTTGTCTGCCGGTGTCTGCGTGAACAAAGTGAACGCAGGCGGGTCAGAGTGTGTCTCTGACTGTGTTTTTGGCCGAGCTTTTTATCGAGCGAGGCCGCCGTCGGCGGCCTCGCTCGCAATAAAAAGGTCGTTCTACTGGATGTGGCCTTCGTCCCGAAGTTGGTCGGCTTCCTGCTTGTCGTAGCGCCACTTGATGTCGGCCTTCTCGTCCTGCCAGTCCCACGGTTCGACCAGTACCACGTCGTCCTCTCGAATCCAGATGCGCTTTTGCATCTTGCCGGGAATCCGGGCAGTGCGCTCCGTGCCGTCCGCGCATCGAACTTTCACGCGATTCGCGCCGAGCATGTTGGTGACGGTGGCGAACACCTCGTCGTCGTCTGGCATGCGGAGGTTCTTCCGCCGTCCGCCGTCGTTGTCACTCATATTTTTGATTTGGATGCGGGGAGGTTTAAATCCGCCGTCGCGGACCGCCGTTTCGGGAGCAAGGGTATTTAAGTCACGCCCGAACACACCCCGAGGTATGCTCGACAAACTCGGAGCGAAAGGCATCTTCGGAGTGGTTCTCCTACTCGCTGGTATCGCCGTCATCGCCATCCAGAATCTCATCATCGCGGCCGGCATCGGCCTCGTCGTCCTCGGATTCGTCCTGACCGCGTGGGGCCTCGTCTCGGGCCTCATGTCGAGTTTCGGCCTCGGCGGCATGATGGGCGGCGGGTTCGAGTAGCGCCGCTCTCCCCGGCGTCGGCACTCGCCGGACGGTCAGGAGACGAAACCAATCTATCTCGTTGTCTCGATATTTAGAACAATTCTCAAAGAATTAAATAGTTATGTCCTTGCGGGTTGCGGACTACTGCTCTATCTCTTGCAGTTTCTCGCGGCCCGGCGCGACCAGTTTGTCGAGGTAGTCCGCCAGCGCGCCCTTGGCGTCGGCGGGGTGGAGTTCGCCGCTTTCGAGGTCGTCGGCCAGCGCCTCGTAGTCGTCGTACTCCAGATTGCCGCCGTACTCGTCGGGGCGTTCGACCACGACCGTCTCGAAGCGCGGGAAGACGTGGTACTGGAAGATTTCCAGCACCGGGTTTTCGAGGTCGTCCTCGGGGTCGCGGGTCGGCGGACAGAACGCCGAGTTGACCTTCTCCTCGATGTCCTCGGTGGAGTCCTCCATCGAGATGGTGACGCCGGAACTGCTGGACATCTTGCCCTCGCCGGTTCCGAGGTCCGCGAGGATGGGGGTGTGGAGACACGGCCGGGCGTCGTAGCCGATTTCCGGTAGCTCCTCGCGCATCAGCATGTGGACCTTGCGCTGGTCCATCCCGCCGACCGCCAAATCGAGGTCGAGGTACTCGATGTCGAGCGCCTGCATCAGGGGGTAGACGACGTGACTGACCTTCGCCGTCTCGCCGCCCTGAATCTCGGCCATCGCTCGCTGGGCGCGGTTCAGCGTCGTGTCGAGTTCGAGTTTGTGCAGGTCCAGCGCGTAGTCGTCGTCCAACTGGTAATCAGAGCCGTAGACAAACTCGGTCTTGTCCTCGTCCAGTCCGTAGGCGAGGAACTGCTTGCGCATCTTTTCGGCGGTCGCCTCGATTTCCTCGAAGGTGCCCTTGTCGTTGAGGTAGGCGTGAACGTCCGCCAGCAGGATGACGACATCCATCCCGGCCTCTTGCAGGTCGATGAGTTTGTTGGCGGTGAGCATGTGGCCGATGTGGAGGACTCCCGATGGCTCGTATCCGACGTAGACTCGCTTTCCTTCGGGATTTTCGGCGAGTGCTTCGACCTCCTCGTCGGTCACTACCTCCTCGGCGTTCCGCGTAATCAACTCGTAGGCGTCCATACGCGGTTTGTGTCCCGCACGGGGCTTTAGCGTTCCGGGACTGTGCCAACGAGTCGAACGCGCGTCGGCGTCTCGCACGCCAAATATCTGCGAGATAGAACCGGGAATTTAGCGGCCAAGAGTTAGGCCGTCTCCGGTGGGGCTATTCCAGTGATGTCCCGTCGAGATACCGGATGGCGTCTCGGGTCATCTCCTCGGTGAACTGTTCGGTGAGACTTCCCTGCCGAAATCGAATCTCACCCGATTTGAGTGTGTTCAACAGTCACGGTGAACAGTAGGAGGCTTCGTCCGACGGCTGTCTCCCTTCGGTCCAGTGTTCGTCCTTCAACTCGTAGTTGATAGGGTACTCCGAGTGAGTTACCGCTACACAGAGGGAATCCCCCGGAAACGGCATCGACTCTGCCGAGAGAACAACCCACGGTCGAGGGTTCTCGCTCGATTTGAACGGGTCGGGTGCGAAGATAACGTCTCCGCGTTCGCTTCTCACTCCGTCTCACCGGGCCACTCGACATCACCGACCGCGTACTCTGCCCACTTCTCCACGTCGAACTCGTCGCCGTCGTCGTACTGACGTGCCGTCGCCGCGGTCAGTCTAGTTCCGGCCCGAGCCGCCAACTCGTGGTCACTCACCCGCCAGTACTCCGACTTGTGTTCGACCGAACCCCGTTCTCGCAGTCTGTCGAGGACCGGGCCGACGTTCTCCTTCGCCACGCTCGTTTCCTCGGCAATCTCGGACTTCGTGTACGCTTTGTCTTCGTGCCGAATCAGAAAGTCGAGGAGCCGGTCGGCGTCGCTATCGAGGTGCGCGTCCCGTTCGCTTATTCGGTCGAAACGGTCCTTCGTGATGGGCATAGCCCCCTGTGGTTCGTCTTCAGGTATAAACTTCGGGACGTTTTAATATACCGCCGAAAGTTCGGTTTTCACGGACTCTGCCCGCTTGCCTCTGACGAGCGCCCGTCGTATTTCCGGTCTGCCCGATGTTCGCTGATGAGCCTATCGAGTTGCTCTGCCTTCTGCTCTTTCCGGCGCTCCTCGGCGCGGGCCTCCCAGTCCTCGATGACGGCCTCGACCTCGCTCTCGCGGGTCACGGCCAACTCGTCCACCTCCTGAATCGTCACGTCGGCGGCGGGACCCACCGGGACCTCCTCGTCGAACAGCACTTCGTCGGCGGCGTCCGAGAGGCCGCCGTCGCCGGTCAACACGACCTTCGGGTCAACCTCGGCGAGTCGCTCTGCGGTCGAACGACCCGCGCCGGAGGCGTCCCGGAGGTACACTACGTCGTCGGTGGCGAGGCCGAAACTGTCGTGAGCGCGCTCGATGGCTCCCTTGGTGAACTTCTCGACCGGTTTGACCGGGGTGAGTCCGGCCTTCTTCTCGGAGACGTCACTGAAGTTCGAGTGGTCGAGTTTCCAGAGTTCCTTGAGGCGGGCGAGTTTGCCCTCCAAGTCCTCGATTTTCTCGTCGCGCTCGTCCAACTCGCGTTCGAGGCGCTGGTTCTCGCGTTCGAGTCGGGTGACTTCCCGGCGCTCGCGGACCTCCTTTCGCTCCTCGCTTCTGGCCTGTTCGAGGTCACCCTTCAGTTGCCCGATGCGGCCCTCCTTGCGCTCGATGGTGTCTTCCAGTTCTTCGATGTGGTCCTCCAATCGCTCGACTTGAGACTCCAACTCCTTGATGCGCTTCTCGTCGTCGGTCAACTCGCGGGGCGTGTGTTCGGTCTCGTCGTCTTCGGTCTCCTCGTCGTCCGAGAGGTCCGCGAGTGCGGTCTCAACCGAGTCCTCGCCAGCGACCACTCTGGCAGTAACCTCCCCGCGGTCCATTCGCGGAGGCACCTTGTCGGCGATGCGCTCGAACTGGTCTTCGTGGTCGTCGAAGGCGTAGAGCGCGGCGGCCATCGCGTCTCGCTCGTGGTCGTTTTCGTAGTCGTGGTCGCGGGTCCGGTGCTGTTTCTCGTCTATCGGCAGGTCAGACTGGGGAATCCACCCTTCGGCGTCGAAGCTACGGCGTATCTTCTCGACAGTCTCGGGCATCGGTTCCACGTCGGCGGCGACGATAACCGGTCGTCCGCGCTCGATTATCCACTCGATGACCTCGGCGGTGTCGGCGGTCCGGGTGCTGAACACGTCCAGAAGCGCCCCGTCCAAGTCCGCCACCGCGACTGCGGTTGTCGTGCCGGGGTCGATACCGACCAGCACGTGGTCCCGGCGCTTGGCCAGCGGTTCGAACTCGATGCCGTCCCGGCGTTCGCGCTCGACTTCGACCCGAACGTCGCCGGACCGCTCGTTCGAGACCGGGATGTCCTCGGGGCGGCCTTCGACCTCGAAGACGGCGTTCGAGAACCCGCCGTACTTCTCGGTGGCGTCGCGCTCGTAGTCGAGGCCCGCGCCGTCGAGTTCACTCTCGACCTCTCGGGTCCGGGTCTTGACCGACCCGTGGATGCGGCGGGTGTATCGGTCCTCGCTCCACCCGCCCTTGCCGGTCGAGCGACCGCGGGAGACCTTGATTTTCGTGGTGTTGGTGAAAGCAGAGACCTCGTAACCGACGTTGCCAGCCGCGAGTCGCGCTGACGCCTCGGCCTCCTTCATCGGCTTCTTGTCGTAGGGCACGCCGTGGCGCGAGGAGACCCGCGATAGCGGCTCTGGGCGCTCGGCCCCCGTGACCTGCACCAGCCGAGTTCCGTCGGGGAGTTCGCGCAGGAAGTGGACGAGGGCGTCCTTGTCGGCGGCCAACTCGTACATGTTGTCGGTCGCCACGAGCGCCGGCTCCTCGCGTTCGATGAGTCGGCGGAGCTTGCGGTGTGACACCACGTCGCGGTCGATGTTCTCGCCATCGAACGCGACCAGCGCGTAGGAGGGTGCGTCGCCGCGAACGTCCCCGCTCTGGACGTCCACGCCGAAGACGAGCGTGTCGAGGGCACTCGTGCGGGCGTTCACGGTCCGGAGTAGGTGGCGGGCAGATATAAATCCGACGCGGGACGCGTCTGGTCGGCGCGAACGCGGAGAAAAATTGGTGTTCGGTCGAAGGGACAGCGATTAGTCGCGGCGGTACGCGAGGAGCGCGGCGGCGACGAGGGCGACGACTGCGGTAACCGGTGTGAAGCCGGGGGTGTCACCAGTCGTCTCGGCGGTGGTCGTCTCGGTCTCGTCGCTGACCGCCTTCTCGGTCGTCTCGGTGGACTGGGTGGTCTCGGTCGTCTCAGTCGTCGTTTCGGTGGCCTCGGTCGTCGTCGGCTCTGCGCCGAAGTCGCTGGCAGAGAGTTCGGCGTTCAGAATCGAGTTCCGGAAGTAGACGCGCTCGTAGGCCGAGGTGTTGTAGTCGCCGTAAATCTGGACGGTCTCGCCCGCCGAGAGTTTGCGGAGTTCGGCGAGGTCGAACGCGACTGTCACGGTGTCGTTCGACAGCGAGGACGACTCGGCGGCGAGGAGGTCGCTCGCGTTGCCGGTGGTCGCGTAGAAGTCGCTGACGTTCTGGGTGCCGTTGGGCGCGGTGAGTGCAATCGTCGCGGTGCCCTCAGTCACACTCACGGACTGGGTTTCGACCTCGGCGTCCACTCGCCGGATGCGGTTCTCGTCGGTCGGCGAGACCGGACTGTTCTGCTGGACGTACTTCAGCAGAGCCGTGCCGTAGAGCATGTGGGACTCGCTGGTCACGGTGGCGTTCGAGAGCACCGAGTCGTCCCAGCCAGCCATGTAGGAGTTGACGGTGACGTTGTAGGTCTCGTCCTCGGCGAGCGGTTCGCCGTTGACCCACACGTCACGAATCTGGTCGTCGGTGTCGTTGTGGCCGACCCACTCGTACTCGACGCCGCTGACCTGTAGCTTGGCTTCCGCACCGTACTGCTGGCCCTCCTCGCTTTCGAGCGTGACGATTTGGCTGGCCAGCAGTTGTTCGAGTTGCGCGCCGGTCAACTCGACGGTGACCAGCGTGTTCTGGAAGGGCAGGATGTTGTACACGTCGCCCACGGTGAGGTTGCCCGGTCCGTAGATGCTGTTCGAGCGGATGCCGCCCGCGTTGGTGATGGCGACCTCAGCGCCGGTCTGGGCGCGGAAGGAGTCGCCAATCATGTTGCCGAGTGCAGTCTCGTCGTGGTAGTTCGAGGCGAACCGGGAGTCGAGTTCGACCTCGGTCCGACCCGCGACCTCGTTGAGTTCGTCCTTGCGGGCGTCGGTGATAAGCTTCGAGACGGTCTCGTTCTTCGAGACGTTCTCGGTCACGTCGAGGAGTCGGCCGTCCTGCATCGTCACGTCGCCGTCGGCGACGGTCAGGTTGACCTCCGCGACGTGTTCCGCGCGGGCCTCGGCCTCCATGATGACCGCGCCGCCGGTCTCTTTGGGCGGGTACTCAACTTCGTCGTCGCCGACCACGATGGCATCGACGTTCTCGGTCGTGTTAGCGAGGTTCTTGGCCACGGGGACGCCGAGGTGGGCCGAGACGACGACCACATCGACGTTCTCCTCGTCTTTGAGCATCGTGGCGTACTCGCTGGCGGTGTCGGAGTAGTTTTTGAGTTCGTAGCCTTGCTTGTCGAAGTCCACCGCGGTCTTCCCTTTGATTTTCTGGTCGGCCACGCCGACGATGCCGACCTTCACGCCGTCACGCTCGACGACGGTGTAGGGTTCGGCACCGGGAATCGGTTCGCCGGTCTCGGCGTCAACGATGTTGGCCATCAGCCACGGGAACTCGGAGGCGTTGCTGAAGTTGCCCACGCCGTCGAACCCGTAGTCGAGGTCGTGGTTCCCGAGGCCCTCGCCGGCGGGGTCGATGACGTTCAGCGCCTTCACCGGGACCCGCCACTGACTGAGCGGCGAGAGCGAGTGAGGACTCACTTCGTCACCGCCGCCGACCACGACGGTCGGGTTGTCGTGGGCAGACCGGCGCTGGTCGATGAGCGTGACCATCCGCGGCAGGGTGCCGTTCTCGGCGGCCGCGGTCTGGATGTCGTTGTACGACAGGATGGTCAGGGTCGTAGAGTTGTTCGTCGGGGCCTGCGCCGAGGACGGAGCGGGCGCAGATGTTCCCGTCGCGCTGTGCGTGTCGGAGACGCTCGCCGCGGCGGGCGGCACCGCTCCCGCGACGACGAGGCAGAGAATCAATAGCAGTGATGCGGCTTGACGCATACGTCCGTTTGATAGCAGAACTTCTGGATAAAACCAGCTATTTTCCAACTATTCGTGAAAACATAGCACGGCAGGAAATTAATCTATCGGCCGAACGCCGTCACTCCGTCGCGCGTCCCCGGCCGAGAGCGATTTTTGCACTCGTAAATAATTCCTAAAGTAATTATATTAATTCCAATAGCAAGATAAATATTTCTTCAAGCCGCGGTCACGACCGTCCATAGCCGACGCGCTCGCCGACACGGACGATTACCACGACCGGCGGCTTTCCGCGTGGGGAAACGCAAGTCGCCGTTTGAGTCTCGAACAGGTTTATTGGGGTCTTGAGAAAACTACCGATACGCTATGAAGCCGCTACGAGTCCTCGTCGGTACTGGTGTCGTCTTCGTCCTCGTCGGCCTGTTCGTAATCGGGTACTCCGTCGTGAACCCGATTTGCACCGGACTCGGCGCGTGCGGGCCGAACTACCCGCTGACCGCTATCGGTCTCGCCGTCTCGCTCGTCGGCATCGCCATCGGACTCGGTGTTCGGCGTCGAAGCTAACGCGAGACGACAGTCCGAGGCGGCTGGATTAAACCGAAAAAATAGTCGGACTAACTGATGGCGTAGTTCGTGTTGTTGAACACGCGCCAGACGGGGTAGCCGTAGGCCGGATTGCCCTTCTCGCCGCTGAAGCCACACCCGCTGTAGGAACCGTTCGGTTCGAAGCCGGTGTGGACCGTGATTGCGAAGTTTCCGTCCGAGTTTGGCCACCAGTACGGTCCACCCGAGTCGCCCTCGCGGGCTTGGTCGGGGAACCCGAGTTTAACTGCGCTTCCGTACATCTGGATGCAACTGTTGGCACCGTAGAACGAAGCTAAGTCGCCCTTGAGCGTTCCCGTCTGATAGCCCGACATCACGCCTTGTTGCCGAATAGCGTCGGTGTCTCCCTGCAAGGAGTCGATACCGCTCTCGGTCACCCAACCGTTGAGTTCGATTTCGTTTTCCTCGTACTGGATGGTGTTACCGTATCCGCCGCCGCTCCGTTCGATGACACACCAGTCGTGAGTCTTGTGACCGTCCACGGCGCTTCCGATGTAGTCGCCTTGATAGTCGTATACGTCCGTCGAGGCGATTTTACAGCTATCGCTACCGCCGTCGAGGACGTGGTTGGCGGTGTACAGGTACTCCGCCGTGTCGTCGAAGACCATGAACCCGGACGTGCCGTAGTGGTAGCCTCCCGAACTGGAGTCTTTGATGAAAAGTCCGCCGGGGAACGGACTATCCGTCACTTCGTCGTAACAATCGACATCCGCCGGCGTGAACTCGCCGTTCATCCGCCGAACTGCGACGTCGGAGACGACGAGTTCGCTGGGAGTGCGTATACCCGCCTCCTCGGCCGTATCGGGGAGCGAAGAAATCTGGGCCGCGGTTGCCTCCGGCCGCACGGAGATTTCGGGCTGGCAGTAGTAGACGCCGCCGTCCATCCGCTCGGTCGGTGCGTAGGCGACGGACCCGACGAACGGCGCGCTCTCCAGAGCATTCCGGAGCTTCGACGTGACCGTTTTCAGCGCGCGCTGGTGGTCCAGCCACTTCTGCGGAACTTTCCTCGTGGACCGCGGTTCCGAGTTCAGGCCGCCGCGGGCAGTGACGATTCGAGTCGAGGAGTCGGACGTGGAGACGCCGAACTCGCTCAGTAGTCCCGAGAGACCAGCGACACCGACTCCGGACTTCTTCAGGACCGACCGGCGAGTCGAACTGGACGGCGTTCTGGTTACGGCGTTCGACCGCGTAGTTTCAGATGCTGAATTGTTTGTATCCACACAGTAGATGGACTACTTGAATACGTTAAAATTTATGCCGAAAAATACAATTGTTAGAAGGCCGAAGTAAGTGGGTCAGTCAGGCTCCTGACGCGACTATTCGTCGGGGTACGGAATCTCGCGGATTTCGCCGTCGTCCGGCACGAACGCCTCGCCGTCGAAGACCTCCCGCGCTTCTTCGAGGTGGTCGGAGACGTTGCCCCCGTAGCGCGAGGAGATGTGGGTCAGCGCGAGACGCTTCGCGTCGGCGCGCTTGGCGATTTCGGCGGCCTGCCGGGCGGTCGAGTGGGCGGTGTTGCCAGCGCGCTCGGCCCGGTCGTCGGCGAAGGTGGCGTCGTGGATAAGGAGGTCGGCCTCGTCGGCGATTTCGGCGACGGTGGCACTCGGTCGGGTGTCGCCGGTGTAGACGAACGTCCGGCCGGGCCGGGGGTCGCCGACGACCTGCTCAGGTTCGACGGTCGTCCCATCGTCCAGTTCGACCGGTTCGCCCTCGTGGAGTTGCGAGAACTTCGGGCCGACCGGGACGCCTAGCTCCTCGGCCTTCTCGCGGTCGAACCGGCCCTTCCGGTCGTCCTCGATGAGGGCGTAGCCCAGCGAGTTGGTGTCGTGGTCGGTCCGGAAGGTTCGGACCTCGTAGTCGTCGCGCCGGACCGCGGCCTCGTCGGGACCGACGCCGTAGATGTGGACCGGGAAAGAGGGGTGATTGTCGGCGGCGTGAATCAAATCGTGGATGTCCTCCTCGGTTCCGGTCGGGGTGTAGATGGTCAGGGCCTCCTCGCGGTCGTTGAAGTCGAGGGTCTGAATCAGGCCCGGCAAGCCAAGCACGTGGTCGCCGTGGAGGTGCGTGATAAAGATGTCCGAGACGGTGAACCCCGTCCCGAAGCGCATCATCTGGCGCTGGGTCCCCTCGCCCGCGTCGAACAGCAACCGGTCTCCCTCCCGGTTGACCAGCACCGAACTCGGGTTTCGCTCTGTAGTCGGCACTGCCCCGCCGGTTCCGAGAAAGGTCACGCGCATCGACATCCTCAGAGACACTCGGGGAGCGCGTGGGAAAGCGCCTTCGAAATCCCGACCACGATATGCCGAGTTACTCCACAGGAAACAGCAGGTTACGAGTCCGAGCGCCTGCAACGAACTGCGGCATAGTCCGGGCCTAAAGGAGCGTATCTATCTGTTACGCGGATAAACAGTCGCGCCCGTTTATTCGCGGTCTCACCGTCTGATATTCTGCAGATTGGGGGTTACAAATGACACGTGAAAGCAGAACAATTAGCGCCGTCTTCATGGCGGTGCTACTGGTTTTAGCGAGCGGGACAGCCGTATCGCTGGCAGTAACAGGTAGTTCGACAACAGACGGAGGGACGAACGCGGTGGGGGTCCAAGAGACGACCACCGCGGCAGACGACGGTGAGTCGGCGTCAGTGACGATAAACGAGCAGGAGACTGAGGGTGCGCAGGTCGTCATCGAATCGGTGACGATGCCGGAGGGCGGCTTCATCGCCATCCACGACTCGTCGGTGGCCGAGGCCCCGATTGCGAGCGTCCTCGGCAACTCGGTGTACCTCGAAGCCGGGACCCACGAGAACGTGACCGTCACGCTGGCCCGGCCCATCACCGAGAGCCAGACGCTGGTCGCCATGCCGCACCTCGACACGAACGACAATCAGGTGTACGACTTCGTCCTCTCGACCGGGGAACTCGACGGTCCGTACACCGCGAACGGTTCCGTCGTCATCGACCAAGCGAACGTGACGCTCGCTCAGGAGACGACTACGACGACGGAAGCGCCCGAGGAGACCACCACCGAGGACACCACGACTGAAGCAGTCGAGGAGACCACCACCGAGAAGGCCGAAGAAACCACGACTGAAGCAGTCGAAGAAACCACGACCGAAGAAGTCGTGGAGACTACCACCGAGGAGGCCGAAGACACCACGACTGAAGCAGTCGAAGAAACGACCACTGAAGCAGTCGAGGAGACTACGACCACCGAAGAAGTGGTGGAAGAAACCACGACCGAAGAAGCCGAGGAGCCACCGGCCGAGATGGAGCAGTTCGTCTTCAAGATAGAGCAGATGAGCATCGACGAGTGGTCCTTCGTCGTCGGTGATGAGGAAACGCCCGACCGGACCGAGACGCTCAGCAACGTCAACATTCAGGACCGCCGGGTTACCATCAACCTGACCGAAGTCCTCCAGCAGAGCGCGGCCAGTCAGGCCCAGATGGGTGAAATCACCACGCAGAGTCCCGAGCAGATAGAAGAGCAACTCGAGGAGAACCTCTCGCAGGACATCCAGACAGTCCGGTTCGTCATCCGGAACGTCAACGTCGAGAACGTGACGTTCGTCATCACGGCTCCGGAGGACATGGAACTTCCCCAGCCGCCGATGACGACCACGACGGAAGCGCCCGAGGAGACCACCACGACTGAAGCAGTCGTTGAGGAAACGACCACCACCGAGGAGGTCGAGGAGACTACCACGACCGAAGCAGTCGAAGAAACCACCACGACTGAAGCAGTCGAAGAAACCACTACGACTGAAGCAGTCGAGGAAACGACCACGACTGAAGCAGTCGAAGAAACCACTACGACCGAGGAGGTCGAGGAAACGACCACGACCGAAGCAGTCGAAGAAACCACCACGACTGAGGCGGTCGAGGAGACAACCACCGAGGAAGTCGAAGAAACCACCACGACTGAAGCAGTCGAAGAAACCACCACGACTGAAGCAGTCGAAGAAACCACCACGACTGAAGCAGTCGAAGAAACCACCACGACTGAAGCAGTCGAAGAAACCACCACGACTGAAGCAGTCGAAGAAACCACCACGACTGAAGCAGTCGAAGAAACCACCACGACTGAAGCAGTCGAAGAAACCACCACGACTGAAGCAGTCGAAGAAACCACCACGACTGAAGCAGTCGAAGAAACCACCACGACTGAAGCAGTCGAGGAGACTACCACGACCGAGGAGACCATCGGCGCGGAGGACCTCAACTCCTTCGAGGTCTCGGAGTTGGACGCACCCGAAAGCGCGTCGGCCGGCGACACCGTCACGGTGACGGCGTCGGTCAGTAACCCCAACGACCAGCAGGCCACCCAGACGGTTGCCTTCCGACTCGAAGGCACCGTCATCGCCCGCCAGACCGTCACGCTCGACGCCGGTGAGCAGACCACCGTGACGTTCGAAATCGACACGGAGGGCGTGCCCGCTGGACAGTACATCCACGGGGTCTACACCCGCGACTTCGGTGAACTCGCGGTCATCGTCATCGAAGAACCGGGCGCTGAGACGACGACAACCGCCGCGAACGCGACCACGACCGCCGAAGCGTAGACGGACACCAGTCGAGGACCGGCCTCGACAGAACGTCTCCGAATTACTACTTTTTGCGGTTCAGAACCGTTAAATCGCATGCAAGCGCCGAGGTAGAAACGGATACGAACGGGAGCGCCGATTTATTAAGGGCTGGTGAGTCCGGACGAACCGTGATGCGACGATACGCGACTGTCTGTCTCGCAGTGATGCTCGTCCTCGGCGGATGTGTCGGCGGACAAGGATGAACAACCACGTCGCCGGGCGCGGGCGACGGTGAAACGACGATGACGACGAATGGGGAAACGACCACCGACGAGACGACAACGACCGCGAACCAGACGACGACTGCGTAGGCGCTCGCGCTCGCCGACCGATTTCGGCATTCAAAGTATTTTGAAAGGACAGGTGTAGTTATTCTAAGCAACGGATTTTATTTTTTTCCGTCGTGAGTCGGTGCCACAGCGGCGACCCGTCCGCGGCCCATCGGGGCGTGTTGTCGGTCTATCGTCGGCCTATCGTTGTCCTGTCGTCGTGCTGTCGGCCTATTGGCGGACCGGCGGTGACCAACCGACTGATTCTTACCCGGCGGTCACCTACGCGCCAGTAATGGACGCGCCGCTGTGGACCGAACGGTACGCGCCCGACCTCGCCGACCTCCCGCAGTCCGAGGTCCGCGAGTACCTCCAGAAGGCCGTAGACGACCCGATTAACCTCGTCATTCACGGCCCCGCCGGGGCCGGTAAGACCGCCGCCGTGAGGGCACTCGCCCGCGAGGCCCACGAGGACCCCGACAACGACCTCGTGGAAATCAACGTCGCGGACTTCTTCGGGATGACCAAGAAGGAAATCGCCAACGACCCGCGCTTCTCGTCGTTCATCGACAGCAAGCGCAAGCGGAACTCCTCGAAGGCCGACCTCATCAACCACGTCCTCAAGGAGTCTGCGAGCTATTCACCGGTCTCGGGGACGTACAAGACGGTCGTGCTGGACAACGCCGAGGCCATCCGCGAGGACTTCCAGCAGGCCCTGCGCCGGGTGATGGAGCGCCACCACGAGGCGACCCAGTTCATCATCACCACCCGTCAACCGACCAAACTCATCCCGCCCATCAAGTCGCGGTGCTTCCCGGTGGCGATGCACGCGCCGAGCGAGAGAGATGTCGCGTCAATCCTCAAAGAAATCTTAGAACAAGAAGGCTCCGAATACGATTATTTCGCGCTTCAGATTCTGGCTAGAGACGCCGGTATGAACATCCGTGAGGCGATTCTGAGTGCCCAGACGCTCCACGAGAAGGAGGGCGAGGTCACGACCGACACCATTCCGCTGGTTCGGGAAATCGGGATTCGAGAGCGTATCGAGGAGATGCTGGACGACGCGGAAGCAGGCGACTTTCAGGACGCCCGCAAGACGCTAGACGATTTACTCGTCGACGAGGGCTACAGCGGCGAGGAAGTCCTGCACGAAATCCTCGACGTTGTCAACGACAAAGACCGATACACTGGGAAAGAACAGACGCGCGCCGAACTCACCCAACTCGCAGGCGAAATCGATATGGACCTCGCCGAGGGGTCGAGCGACCGGGTTCACCTCGGCCACCTGCTGGCGGAACTCGGGTCGAAGGGCGAAGCGTAGCGGACGCGGATTTTGCCGTTGAAAACCCCAATAACGTAACCGAATAGTTATGTTAAAGCAACCTAACGTATAGTTAGATGGTACAACAGACCGTTCTGTGCATCGCCGACGAGAGCGAGGTCGGCGACATCGCCGACGCCCTCGAAGACGACCCCCAACTCTCGCCGGTGACGCTCACGTCCGTCGCGGAAGCCGTCGAAGCCCTCGAAACCGAATCCGTGGCCTGCGTCGTGACCGGGTACGACCTCCCCGACGGCACGGGCCTCGACGTGGTGGGCACGATTCGTGAGGAGGCACCCCAGACCCCCTGCGTCCTCTACACCGACGTCACGCCGACCGAAATCGACACCTCCTCGTTCGAGGACGTCATCGTGGAGTACCTCAACCGCGACCTGCCCGACGCCGAAGACCGACTCGGATTCGTCGTGGACGACCTCATCGCTCACAGCGCGCAGGTCGGCTTCCTCGTCCCCGACGACGAGGAGTCCCGACTCGACTCCCTCGACGCCTACGATGTCGATGAACTCCCCATCGAGGAGAGTTTCGACCGCCTGACCGACCTCATTGCAAGCCACTTCGACGCCGCAGTCGCGTTCATCGGTCTCATCGAGAAAGACGAGGAGAACTTTCTGGCCTGCACCGGGGCCGACTGGGACTCGCTCACCCGCGAGGACACCATCTGCACGCACAGCATGCTTCAGGAGGACGTGATGGTGGTCGAAGACGTGACCGAGGACAAGCGATTCGCCGAGAACCAGCAACTCCGGGACCTCGGCATCGTCTCCTACGCCGGCGCGAACATGACGACTCCCGAGGGACAGACCATCGGACAGGTCTGTCTCATCGACCACGAACCCCGCACCTACTCCGAACAGCAACAGGCCGAACTCCAGCAGTTCGCCGAGACAGCGATGGAGATTCTGGAACTTCGCCAGTCGCTTCTCGACGCCGTGAGTTCGGGAGGCCAAGCATGAGTCTCTCCGAGAATCCCGCGTTCGACGTGTCGAGCCTCTCGCTGGACCCCATCGAGGAGGGCACCAGCATCCTGCTGACCGGCGACGACAGCGACGCGCTCGAAACCATCTTCTACCGCCTCGTCGCCGCCGAGGACGGCGAACGCTCGCTGGTGCTGGCGACCGAATCCACCGGCCGCGACGTGAACCGCGCGCTGGATGATGCGATTCCGACCGCCAGCGAGCGCTCGACAGTCCTCACCTGCGAGGGACCCGACGCGAAGTCGAACGTCACCACGGTTCAGGACGTGACCGACCTGACCGGCCTCGGGATGCAGTTCTCGTCGCACGTCACGCAGGCCCAAGCCAGCACGGACCGCGTTCGGGCCGGCATCCTGTTCTGTTCGAGCATCTGCCGGGAAGTCGAGGACACTCGGTCTGTCTTCCGGTTTCTCAACTCGAATCTGCTGGGCCAACTCCGGCGAAACGAGGCCATCGGCGTCTGCGCCCTCGACACCAGCACCGACATCGGGAGCAAGACCAGTAGCGTCATCGCCGGGATGGAAACCTCCTTCACCGCCCGCATCGACGTGGAGACGACCGGTTCGGGCGAGGCGACCCTGCACGTCTCGGGCCTCGGCGACGACGACCGAAGCATCGACGTGTCGCTCTGAGTCCGTCCCGACCGCAACCGATTTTTGACGCGCCTTCGACGCTCCGACGTGGCCCTCCCCGACACCCTCGAACGAATCGGTATCGTCGTCGGAAGCACGTTTCTGCTCTCGCTCCCGACGAGTACGCTCTCGTCGCTGGTTTACGGCTTCGGTTCGGGAGCGGGATTCCCGCCAGCGCTCTGGCTTCTGCCGGGCCTCGTCGTCGGGGTCCTCGCGGCGACCGACCGTCTCGCGGTCAGTTACCACCAACTCTGGAAGTTTTCGCTGACGAGTTACTTCCTCGCATCGCTCGGCGGCGCTGTATTCGACTTACAGACTGTCCGTCTGGCTCTCGCGGTCGGGTGGTGGCTCGTGGCGGTCGTCCTCGGCGCAGTCGTGGCCCGAGTCCGCTTCCGGGAACTCCTCTGGCCGACCGGCGACTCGTCCGCCTAACTCTTGGCGCTCGACGGCGAAGTCGGTCCATGCCCAGCCTCGCAGAGACGCACATCGAGAACCGCTATCGGGTCCAACCCAACGACGCCAACAACTACGAGACGCTCCACGGCGGGGAACTCATGAAGTGGATGGACGAACTCGGCGCGATGTCGGCCATGCGCTTCGCTGGCGAGACCTGCGTCACCGCGGGCGTCGATGACTTCTCCTTCCACCGGCCGGTCCCGGTCGGCGAAATCGCCCTCATCGAGGCCTACGTCTACGACGCCGGGCGGACCAGCGTCACGGTCCGACTCCGGGCGTGGCGCGAGGACCCCCGGACCGGCGAGACCGAGCGCACGACCGGTTCGTCGTTCACCTTCGTCGCGCTCGGCGAGGAGGGCGCACCGGTCGCGGTCCCGGAGCTAACGGTCGAGACCGACGAGGAGCGAGAGCTACAGGAGAAGGCTCGAAACGCCGAGTCGTGACCTACGAGCAATCGAGCGAGTCGCCGCCGTCGAGGACCGTGATGTGGCGCACCAGCGACCGGTGGACCCGGCGCTCGAACTCGGCTTCGACGGTCCAGCCGGTTTGGCGGGCCTCCTCGGCCCACGACTGGTCGCCGACGACCACGGCCCGACTCGCCACTCGGCGAGCCTCCGAGAGCGCGCCGGTTACGAGGTCGTCTAAGTCCAGATTCGCTATCTTCGACTGTCTGCCGTAGGGCGCGTCGAACACCACCGCGTCGATGGAGTCGTCCGGGAAGGGCAGGTGGGTCGCGTCGCCCTGCACGGTGGCCCAGTCGCCGGTCGCCCGGTCGTCGGCCTCGAAGTAGTGGCGCAGGTTCTCGACAGCGCCGCGGGCCATCTTCGTCTGGGCGTCCGCACCGAGTGCGTTCGCGCCGACCAGTCCGGCCTCGATGAGGACGCCGCCGGTCCCACACATCGGGTCGAGCAGGGTCGCGCCGGGCTTGGCACCCGCGAGATTGACCAGCGCGCGGGCCAGCAGGGGGTCCATCCCGCCGGGTTGGAAGAACGGCCGGTCGGTCGGTTTCCGGGTGCCGAAGTCCCGGACGCTCTCGGTTTCGAGCCATCCCAGAAGACAGGTGTCGTCGGCGAACAGCGCCCGAAGTTCGCTGTCGGGGTCGTCCAAATCGACCTCACAACCCCGGTCCACGAGAATCTGGCCGAGTTCGCGCTCGGCCCGCTGGGTGTCGATACCGGCGGTCTCTCGCACATCTCTGGCGCGGACCGCCACGGTGCCGAGTGGCGAGTCGCCTTCACTGCGGTCGAACTCGGCGGCGTCCAGCAGGACGCGGGCCGACTCGATGCTGGCGTCGGTTGTGCCGACCAACTCGCTTGCGCGGCGAGTGTAAGCTAAGTTTCGCACGCGGTCGGTGACCGCGTTGGCGGTGGCGAGGCCGGGCGCGACGACTTCCACACCGGTCGCGGCGCTCGCCGCCTCTGCGGCCGCAAATCGGTCGTCCTCTCCGCCGAGTTCCAGCGCGTACACGGTGTACCGAACTCGGCCGTGGCTCTTGGGGGTTTCGTCTGCGGTCAGAGCAGTCGGCGGGAGAGCGCGCCGGATTTCACCCCTCTCATAAGCGCAGTCGGGGTTCTGGGGTCCGACAGGGGCATAAAAACCCTCAGCGCACGTGTCAAGAGGGAGTACCAACCTTTATAAACCTTAAATACGACATTTAAGTCGCGCATGACTGACCCAAAGGAGACCATCAACATTGAAAACGTGGTCGCCTCCACCGGCATCGGGCAGGAACTCGACCTGCAGAGCGTGGCGATGGACCTCGAGGGGGCCGACTACGACCCGGAGCAGTTCCCCGGTCTCGTCTATCGGACCCAGAACCCCAAGTCCGCCGCACTCATCTTCCGGTCTGGCAAGATTGTCTGTACCGGTGCCAAGAGCACGGCTGACGTACACGAGAGTCTCGAAATCGTTTTCGACAAACTCCGCGAACTCCAAATCGACGTGAACGAGGACCCCGAAATCGTGGTTCAGAACATCGTCACGTCCGCGGACCTCGGTCGAAATCTCAACCTCAACGCCATCGCCATCGGCCTCGGACTGGAGAACATCGAGTACGAACCCGAGCAGTTCCCCGGTCTCGTCTACCGACTCGACGAACCCGAGGTCGTCGCACTCCTGTTCGGTTCGGGCAAACTCGTCATCACGGGCGGCAAGAAACCCGAGGACGCAGAGCAGGCAGTAGACAAAATCGTCTCGCGCCTCGAAGAACTCGGTCTGCTGGAATAGCGCGGTCGAACGCGGAGCGGACGCGGCCTTTCTTTCGTTTTTCGGGCGAGGAGTACGCCCGACAACAGCTTTATTCGTCGTGGCGAACAAATCTTCGAGTGACTACTCCGTGACTCTCGAAGAAGCCCTCGAAGAAATCGACGCGAAGTACGATTTGAGCGGGAGCGAGCAAGCCAAGGAAATCGGCTACTCGGTCGCCAGTCTTCGAGATTAGTCCAACTGTCGAAGGAACGCCGCGAAAGCCGGTTTTCTGATGGCCGGGTTTTCCACTAGGTCGATGCGGTCCATCTTCCGTAACAACTTTTTCACGAAATCAGTCGTTCTTCGCTCGTGTTTGTGCGCGTAGTCTCTCAGTGCTTCGTGCTGGCGGAAATCGAAGGCGTATTCCGAAAGCACAACGTCGATTCCGCCTTTCCGACGAACGGTTCGACAACCGTACCTTTCGAGATACCGAAAGAGGTCGATGTTTCGTCGGATAGTCAGCAACCGTTTCGAGTCCACGATATACTCGTCTACCCATCGTTGCCACTCGTAATCGTCCGTCACCATCGAGGGAAGTTTGACCGACGAATCGACCGCTCTGAGATACGTTTCGAGTACCCCGAACGCCGTTCGATGGTTCGCGTTTGGGAGTGCGTGACAGAGGACTAAGTTAGAAGCTATCTGACCGCCCGTCTTCGGAACCGGTCCTGACCAGTCCACCTGCTCGAACGCACGCGGAATTCGTCTAATCTCGATTTCCTTGTATGCGTCCAACGGAACCCCCTCCTCGTCGTGTTTGCGCTCTTGAATTCTTCTGAACAGTTCGAGAATTTCACGCACAAGTACTCTCGTATCCGGGTCCATCTCGGCGAACGCACGGTCGAAACCGTACTCGATTTCCTCGGCGTCTGCCACCTCGTTCGTTCTCGTGTAAATCGTGTGGACCTCCTCGTCAAGGTCGTAGGTCGTGGTTCGCGTTTCGGTTACCCCGTCGTACGAGTCGAGTCGGTCCTCGATTACTCCTCGGTCAGGATTCACGAAATCCAGCGAGAACTGGTCGTCGTCCGGGTGGTGATAGTAGCCGAGTGCGGACGCCATCTCAACTCGGATTTGTTCAGGGTCGTATATGAATCGTGGGAAAGTAGTCTAGGCTCCGACTCCCCAAACCGCTACTTCCTTGACCTGTGCCTCCCGAGAGACACGCATGGCGGTCCCCATCGTCGCGCTGGTCGGCACGTTCCTACTGACGGTGCTGTTCTACAGTATCACCGCTCACATCGCCGCGCGGTACGTCCTCGGCGACGTACCCATCGTCCGGGCGTTCGCGGTCGGCGTCGTCCCCGCAATCATCACGTTCGCGCTTCAGGCCTACGGCCCGGCGGTCGTCATCCTGATGAGCGCCGGTGCGGACTTCTTCACGATTCGGGCGGTCTACCGCCTCAAGTACAAGACGGCGGGCGTCGTGACCGCGGCCCACTACACGATTAGCGCACTGTTCGGGATTACGATATTCAATTTGGTGAGGCTCCTCGGGACTGCACCGACGTAGCGACAGTCAGAGTAATCTACTCACACGTTAAGGACTCATATATAATTGCTAAAGAAATAATAAAATATGCTATTTCCAACCATCAGTCAGTCGA
This sequence comes from Halorussus lipolyticus, assembly GCF_029338375.1. NCBI lineage: Archaea > Methanobacteriati > Methanobacteriota > Halobacteria > Halobacteriales > Haladaptataceae > Halorussus > Halorussus lipolyticus. The sequence goes on from NZ_CP119804.1 coordinate 2,187,256, forward strand.
GCGAGTCGTGTCGAACGGATTCGCCGCCGCAGTCAATCGCGTGATGCCGTCGAAACGGTCGAAGTCGTCGTCGAAACTATAGACGTACTCGACGCCGGTTCGGCGCATGTGTGCTACCATCGTCGCGTCCGGGAGTTTGACCCCTTCCGACTGGCGGAACAGTTTCCGACCCCGAGCGAAGTCGCTCCCGTCAAGTGAACGGACCTGAAATCCTGCGCTTCGTTCCAGAAATTCCAGCGTAGCGACTGCCGGGTCGTGGCCCGCGCGTTTCTGTATCGGCGTCAGAATCTCCGAGAGAGCGACGTTCGTCACTCGGCCTCGGGGGAGCGTCCCGTCGTCCATCCCCGTGACGATTTGGGTTGCTCGGTGGTGCCACTGGTCGCGCGACATCCGAAATCCGTACACTACGTTCGCGTCTACGAGGGCCTCCGGCATCAATCGACCTCGTAGGCGAGTTCGTCAGTGTCCGCGACGGCATCGGTATCCGTTCCAGCGTCGATGGGTTCGAGGTCCTCGGCGGCACCGTATCGCTCGCCGACGACTTCCGCAACGAGGAGGCCGTCGTCGGCGAGTTCCCACCGGAGGCGGTCTCCCGGTTCGAGGCCGAGTCGCTCTCGGAACCGCTGGGGAAGCGTTACCCCGTAGTTTTCGTCAAGCGTCGTCTCGGCGTCTTCGGCGTCGTCTGCGGCCATACGTCGGATTCGTTCGCTATCGGTTAAATATCTACGCGACGAGCGAACCCGGATTATTCGACCAACCGCTCGATTTCGGTCACGAGAATCCCGCTCGCGCCGACCGACTTCAACTCGTTGATGGTCTCGAACACGTCGCGCTCGTCCACGACGGCGTGGACCGCGACCATCCCGTCCTTGTCGCCGTTCTCGTTGCTCTCGACGTTCATCACGGTCGGACCGCCGAGGCCCGGAATCACGTCCCGAACCTCGTCCAGTCGGTCCTGCGGGGCGTTCATCATCAGGTATCGCTTGCCGTCGGCGGTCAGCACCGACTGGAGCGCCATCGAAATCTGCTGGACCTTCTCGTCGTCGGTCACGTCGTCGCGGGCGAACAGGTAGACGGAGCTTTGCAGTACTTCGTCCACGATGGCGAGGCGGTTGACCTTCAGCGTCGTTCCCGTGGAGGTGATGTCGATGATGGCGTCGGCCATCTCGACGTGAGGAGTTAGCTCGGTTGCCCCACTGACCTCCACCACGTCCACTTCCACGTCTTGGTCCTCGAAGTACCGCTCGGCGACGTTGGGGAACTCGGTCGCCACGGTTTTGCCCGCCACGTCGGCGACCGACTGGATGTCGCCGTCCTCCGGGGCGGCCAGCACGAGTCTGCACCGACCGAATTCGAGGTCCAGCATCTCCTCGACGTTGCCGGGATTTGCCTCCCGAACTTGGTCCAGTCCGGTGATGCCCACGTCGGCCGCGCCGTCGCTGACGTACTCGGGAATGTCGGCGGCGCGAGCGAACAGCAGGGTCACCTCGGGGTCTACGGTGTCGGCGTAGAGTTTGCGGTCCGCGCCGTCTACGGCGTGGAGACCGGCGCTTTCGAGCAGTTCCATCGCCGGGTCGTGGAGTCGGCCCTTGTTCGGGACGGCGATTCTCATGATTGGATTGGGTTTCGCGTTCGTCGGGGAACTAGCTTTCGTCCTCCTGCGAGATTCGCCGATTCTCGGTTTTCGGTTCTGATGGAATGGTCCTCCGACCGCCGACCGGAGGGGCGACAGGAAGCTAGTTTCAGGCGTGAGCAAAGGAGTCTCCGCACCGCGACAGCCTCACACCGCCCCAGCCTCGTCGGCCGCCGCTGGCGGCCGACTCCCTCGCGCGGTTGGCCGCGCGCAGAACTGCGCGCGGCCAGCGCGCGCCGGGAACTCGGTGGACTTTTCCACCGAAAACGGCGGGCCGAACAGTCCATCTCCTCGGCGGACTGAAAGGGCGACCGCCGGAAGACAACCCACGTCTTCCGAAATCACGTTCGCTTCGCTCGCGGTTCCACCGCTCGCCAGTCACAGCGCGGAGCGCCGCCACCCCTCACGTGACCGCGAACCGCGCGAGGACTTTCGAGGACTCTGCTGTCGTCGGTGAACTGGTCGCTCCTGTTGCTGTCTCGATTCCACAACGCGCTCTCCTTCGGCGAACTCCGGACATTCCTAGCCGATTCCCGAACCACTTTCCTCCCCGACAGCTAACCATTCGACCATGCCCTACGTCTTCGAGTGCCTGTCGTGTGGCGCGAGCATCGACCCCGACCAGCGCCCGGCAGACTGCCCCGAGTGCGGCGGGACGCTCGAAGTCGCTCACGACGACCTCCCCGATTCGCTCCCCGACTCGGGCCGGACCGACCTCTGGCGCTACGCCGACTGGCTTCCGACCGCGGGCCTCGAACTCGGGACAGAAGGTGCGCCGCCCTCCTCGATGGGTGAGGGTGGGACCCCGCTGGTCAAGGCCCCGCATCTCTCGGAGACCACTGCCGCCGGATTCGACGCCGAGGGTCCCGAACTCTATCTGAAGAACGAGACCACCAACCCCACGTGGTCGTGGAAGGACCGCCTCGCGTCGGTGGTCGTCCCCCACGCCGTCGCTGGTGGTGCGGACCGAATTGCGACCTCCTCGACCGGCAACCACGCCAGCGCAATCGCGGCCTACGCCTCGCGGGCCGGAATCGAGCGCGTCCTCGGCTTCCTCTCGCCGTCCAGCGAACCGCCCCACCACCGACAGATTCGGGCCTACGGGGCCGAAGCCATCCGACTCACCGACTACGGCGAGCGCAAGCGACTCCTCCGCCAACTCGCCGACTCGGGGTGGTTCGTCGCCTACAACCTCGCCGACCGCTTCACCGGCCAGCCCTACGTCTACGAGGGCTACAAGACCATCGCCTACGAAATCGTCGAAAAGCTACGCGAGGTGCCGGGAGCCAGTGAGGTCCCGGATGCGGTCGTCGTTCCCGTGGGCGCAGGCGATGGTTTATATGGTATCTGGAAAGGCTTCCGGGAACTCTCGGCCAACGGCATCGTCGCGGACAAACCCCGGATGATAAGCGCCGAGAGCGACGAGCGCCACCCCCTCGCCGCCGCGTTCGACGCCGACGCCGAATCCGTCGGCCGGGACGACGGCCCGGAACCACTCAGCACCTCCACGATGGGGGCGACCTCAGGCGACCACGCCCTCGCCGCGGTCCGGGCCTCCGGCGGCGCGGCCTACGCCGCGTCCCGCGAATCGGTCGAGGACGCCATCCGGGCGGTGGGTCGAGACGGTGTGTTCCTCGAACCGGCCTCGGCGCTCGCGTCCGCCGTGGTCTCGCAGGCAGTCGAGGAGGGCCTCCTCGGCCCGGACGACACCGTGGTCGCGGTCGGAACCGGCGCGGGGGTCGCGTGGCCCGAGAAGACCGCGGGCGCGGTCGGGGAGTCGCCGACCGTCGAACCCGAACTGGACGCAATCGGCGAGGCGGTCCCGTTCGACGTGGATTCGACGTAGCACGAAGCCGGAGGTTTCACGCTCCCCGAGTGTGAATCACGGCACATGACGAAAGTCCGAATCGCGGGCGGGCAGGTCCTCCGTCCCGACGAGACCGTCGAGGAGGCCGACGTACTGGTCGATTCCGAGTCCGGAGACATCGTGGCGGTGGGCGACCCCGACGAGGTACCCGAGGGCGACGAGACCTTAGACGCCGAGGACTCGCTGGTGATGCCGGGGCTGGTCAACGCCCACACCCACGTCGCCATGACGCTCCTGCGGGGCTACGCCGACGACAAGCAGTTGGACGCGTGGCTTCAGGAGGACATCTGGCCGGTCGAGGCCGAACTCACCGCAGAGGACGTGCGCGCCGGGACCGAACTCGGCCTGCTGGAGATGATTCGGTCGGGCACGACCGGATTCGCCGACATGTACTTCCACGTGCCCGAAATCGTGGATGCGGTCGAGGACGCTGGTCTGCGAGCGCGAGTCGGCCACGGCGTCGTCACGGTCGCCAAGGACGAGGAGGGCGCGCGGGAGGACCTCGACACCAGCATCGAAGTCGCCCGCGAGTTCGACGGCGCGGCCGACGGCCGAGTCACGACCGCGTTCATGCCCCACAGCCTCACCACGGTCGGCGACGAGTACCTTCGGGAGTACGTCTCAGAGGCCCGCGAGGAGGGAATCCCGATTCACTACCACGCCAACGAGACCGAGGACGAAGTGGCCCCAATCGTAGACGAACAGGGCGAGCGACCCCTCGAATACGCCCGCGAGTTGGACATGACCGGCGACTCGGATTTCGTGGCCCACGGCGTCCACGTCGATGAATCGGAAATCGACCTGCTGGCCGAGACCGGTCTGGGCGTCATCCACTGCCCGGCCTCGAACATGAAACTCGCCAGCGGGATGGCCCCGGTCCAGAAGATGCTCGACGCGGGCGTGACGGTCGGACTGGGAACCGACGGCGCGGCCTCGAACAACGACCTCGACATGTTCGACGAGATGCGCGACGCCGCGATGGTGGGCAAACTCGCCGAGGAGGACGCCAGCGCGGTCCCGGCCGAGTCGGTCGTCCGGATGGCGACCCGAGGGAGCGCCGACGCGCTGGGCTTCGACAGCGGCCGCATCGAGGCAGGCGCGAACGCCGACATCGCGGTCGTGGACTTCGACTCTGCGCACCTCACGCCCCACCACGACCTCGTGAGCCACCTCGCCTACGCCGTCCGCGGGTCGGACGTGCGCCACACGGTCTGTGACGGCGCGGTGCTGATGCGCGACGGCGAGGTCCTGACCCTCGACGCCGAGGCGGTCCGGGAACGCGCCGAGAAGTGCGCCGCCGAGGCAGTCGAGCGCGCGGAGTAGGTCGGCGTCGGTCCTCCGCCCGAGGTTCCTGTCGGAAACGAGCTATTGAAGATTCAGTTGAACGATTAGATTGGTTTCTAAACTTTCTAACGCTCTCTCGTTCTTTCTAACTGCATGTTTGAACGCTGAAAACAGAGTGGACGACGGGCGGGGTTTAATCACTCGTTGCCCATAGGACCGAGTGGAATGACCTCGAAGAAACGACTGCTGGCGGTCGCTCTCGCGGGACTCCTCGTCCTGTCGAGCGTCTCGGCCGCGAGCGCAGTGAGTAGTGCAGGCAACACGGCGGCGAACGACTCGCTGACCGTGACGGTCGAGAACGCAGGAAACGACGGCGCGACGGTTTCGGTCACGCAGAACGACACCGCGGTCGCTAACGCCTCGGTGACGGTCGAGGCCAACACGACCTACGCGGGCGTCGGCGAGTACACCACCGGCGACGCCGGCGGGGTGTCGCTCCCCGAACCCGCCGAGAACGTGACTGTCGATGTCACGGCCGCGAAGGGCAACGTGACCGGTTCCACGACCGCGACGATTTACGCCGCTGAAGACGGCGACACTTCCGACGACGGCGACGACAAGAAGACGTTCGGCGACCTCGTGTCGTCGTTCGTCGAGGAGATGATGAACGCGGGCGACGACGGCGGTCCCATCGGACAGGTCATCTCGGAGTTCGTGACGGAGAACAACCCCGGTAACGCCTCGGAGAAGCGCCCTGACCACGCCGGGAAGCCCGACGACGCGGGTAAGAACGGCAAGGACAAGGGGAAGCCTGACCACGCTGGCGGGCAGAACAAGACCGACGACGACGGCGACTCGCAGGGTCCGCCCGAGAACGCGGGCAAGGACAAGGGCGACGACTCGGACGATTCCGATAGCTCCGACGACGACTCCGACAGCAATTCTAACGGCAACGGAAACGGCAAGAACAAGGGTAACGGCAAGGGCAAAGGCCGGTAACGCCCGAGACCGCTGGCACGTAATCGACGGTCCGCGGACTTTCGGCGGAGACTCGTACCGAACCGGTAAGCAAACAATTTCGTTTTCTAAAGCAATGTAAAGTTATTTTGGGACTGCGTAGTCGCTACTGAACTCGTCGGCGTCAGTGAACAGTCGGCAATCGAGTTCAGCGCGTCGAGCGGCCGCGCCGACCTTCGGTAGCGTTTTGGGCGTGGTCTCCCTTTTTTCAGCCATGGCAGACTATCCGACAATCTCCGAACAGGTAGACGACGTGGAGTCTGCGCGCACCGAAGGCCATCGCAAGATGGACTGGGCGCGCGAACACATGCCGATTCTCTCGGCGATTCAGGACGAGTTCGAGGCCGACCAACCCTTCGAGGGCGAGCGAATCGGGATGGCGATGCACGTCGAGGCCAAGACCGCCGTGCTGGTCGAAACGCTCGCTGAAGGCGGCGCTGAGGTCGCCGTCACCGGGTGCAACCCGCTCTCGACCCACGACGACGTGAGCGCCGCGCTGGACGAGCATCCCAATATCTCCTCCTACGCCAAGCACGGCGTGGACGACGACGAGTACTACGCCGCCATCGAGTCGGTCATCGCCCACGAACCGACGATTACGGTGGACGACGGCATGGACCTCGTGGCGGCCATCCACGAGGACTACCCCGAACTCATCGACTCCATCGTCGGCGGGGCCGAGGAGACCACCACGGGCGTCCACCGACTCCGCGCGATGGACGACGACGGCGAACTCAAGTACCCCGTCTTCGCCGTGAACGACACGCCGATGAAGCGACTGTTCGACAACGTTCACGGCACCGGCGAGTCCTCGCTGGCCAACATCGCCATGACCACGAACCTCTCGTGGGCGGGCAAGAACGTCGTCGTCGCGGGCTACGGCGACTGCGGCCGCGGCGTCGCCAAGAAGGCCTCGGGCCAGAACGCCAACGTCATCGTGACCGAGGTCGAACCGCGCCGCGCGCTGGAGGCCCACATGGAGGGCTACGACGTGATGCCGATGGCCGAGGCGGCCGAGGTCGGCGACGTGTTCCTCACCACGACGGGCAACCGCGACGTAATCACGCAGGACCACTTCGAGAAGATGCAGGACGGCGTTCTGCTGGCCAACGCCGGCCACTTCGACATCGAAATCAACTTGGATCAACTCTCGGACCTCGCCGTCAACGAGCGCGAGGCCCGCGACGGCGTTCGGGAGTACGAGATGGACGACGGGCGACGACTGAACGTCCTCGCCGAGGGCCGACTGGTCAACCTCGCAAGTCCCATCGCGCTGGGCCACCCCGTCGAGGTCATGGACCAGAGCTTCGGCGTGCAGGCCGCCTGCGTCCGCGAACTGGTGGATAACGGCGACCAGTACGACGCCGGCGTCCACGACGTGCCCGACGAACTCGACGTGGAAATCGCGGAAATCAAGTTGGAGGCCGAGGGCGTCGAGTACGACGACCTGACCGACGAGCAGGCAGAGTACATGGATAGCTGGCAACACGGGACATAAAATAACCAACCTCCCGGACCCGCAGGAAGGTTTTTAATTCGTAACTTCTATTAACACGGTGAGTCTATTGTGACTCACGTGGCAAGGAAGACGATGATCCCTCAGTGAAGGGGTATGAGACTTCCAGCGCCACCGGCCGAATGGGGGTCGATTCGACACCAACTCTTTCGTCTCGTCCTTCTAATTTTGTCCCATGCCCCTCGACCACGCCGCCGAACCGAGCGCCACTGCCAAACCCTACGTGGAAGCCCTCTCGGCAGTCTGCGACCACTACGGCGTAGACGCCGAATCACGGTACGCCGACCTCCCCAATCCCGCCAGTAAGGTCCACTACCTGACCGCGGGCGAGGGACCGCCCTTGCTCCTCCTCCACGGTCTCGGCGCGACGGCGACCTACTGGGTCCCGATGCTCGACGCGCTGACCGACCACTTCACGGTCTACGTTCCCGACGCCCCCGGCCGAGGACTCTCGACCGCAGTGGACTACCGCGAAACCGGATTCCGGGAGTTCGGCGTCGAGTACGTCGCCGACCTCCTCGATTCGGTCGGCATCGAGGAGACCGCCGTCATGGGCAACTCCCTCGGGGGATTCCAGTCGCTGGCGCTCACGGTGGACCACCCCGAGCGCGTGACTCGGCTCTGCGCCATCGGTGCGCCCGCCGGCCTCTCGCGGGACATTCCGCTCCTCTTTCGACTGTTCGACCTGCCCCTCGTCGGGCGGTGGCTGTTCGACTACTTCCAAGCCGAGACGGTCGAGGAGGCCCGCGCGGAGTTCCGGCGCATCAACGTCGAGGACGACTCGGCGATTCCCGACATGTTCTTCGAACCGGGAATCGTCGGCGAGAAGCTACCCGGCCAGCGCGAGAGTCTCCTATCGCTGATGGAGACGCTGGGAACGGTCCGGGGGATGAATCCCGAGTTCGACCTGCGCGAGGCGGTCCGGGAAATCCAAGTCCCGACCAGATTCGTCTGGGGCACTGAGGACTACTTTTGGCCGCCCTCGGTGGGGCGGCCGGTGGCAAGTGCGATGGCCAACGCCGACTTCGTGACGCTCGCCGACTACGGCCACGTGCCGTGGCTCGAACCCGGCGACGAGGCCACCGACGCGGCCGTGGCGTTCCTCACCGACGGGCGCTCGGTGTAGCGGATTACTCGTCCTCGTCGCCGCGAACGACGTGGCCGTACTTCAGCAGGGCGACGAAAACCGACCCACCGAGGGCGTTGCCGACCGTGGCGAGCGCGAGAAAACTGGCGTACTGGACGAGGCTGATGGACGGGGTGACGAGTGCGCCAGCCAGTACCTCGACGTTCCCCGCGATGGAGTGTGGCAGGTGGGCCAGACCGATACCGGTCGTGACCAGCCACACGACGACCATACGCGAGATGCTCTCTTGGGCGGCGGTGAGGAGCCACGAGAGCAGGCCCATCAGCCACCCGGCGACGATACCGCCAGAGAGTATCAGCCACGGCTCGTGACCCACGAGATTCCTCGCAATTTCGGTGAACGCCGACGCTTCTACGATGCCGTAGGCCGGAGCGAACTCGACCATCACGATGGCGAACAGGCTTCCGCCGACGATGTTCCCGCCGTAGACGAGCGCCCAGAGTCTGGCCAGTCGCCCGAGACTCGTTCGCCCGTCGAGCAGTGGGAGACTGGCCCGCGCGGTGTGTTCGGTGAACAGTTCCGACCGGCCGCCGATGACGAAGATGAACCCGACGGCGTAGGCGTTGGCGACGACGATTCTGGTCAGGGGGTCGCCCCACGAACCGCCGACCAGCGTCAGCAGTACCGCCATGAACAGCGGGCCGAAACCGATGTCGAGGCCGGCCGACAACCCCGAGAGGAACAGTCCGTCCGCCGAGCGTTCGAGTTCTTCGAGGCCCTGTTGAATCTCTTGGGCGAGTATCTCCCGTTTGGACTTCTGGCCCTCGCCCGGCGGTTCGGTCCTGATTCGCTTGTCTAGCTCTTCCTTCGCCACGGTAGAAATAGTCGGAACAAGCGGGCAAAAGGTGTCTGGCCGCGAGACGTTTCGGTTGGGAACTGTCCCACTCGCGGAGAGTTTCACTTCCGCCGTGCTTGCGGGGGACTTAACACCCAGAAGGGAAGACTGTCCAACCATGTCCAACGCGAAGGGAGACCGCCGGGAGCGCGAACTCGTCAACCGACTCGACGAGGACGGATTCGCGGTCATGCGGGCACCGGCCAGCGGAAGCGCGACCGAGCGGGAACTCCCCGACGTACTCGCGGGCGACGGCGACGTTTTCTACGCTATCGAGGCCAAGTCGAGTTCGGGCGACCCAATCTACCTGACTGGCGAGGAGGTCGAGGCGCTGGTCTACTTCTCGCAGAACTTCGGCGCGAAGCCCAAAATCGGCGTGCGGTTCGACCGCGAGGACTGGTACTTCTTCCACCCCGCGGACGTGCATCAGACCGACGGGGGCAACTACCGGGTCAAGAAGGAGACTGCACTCGAAGACGGCGAACCGCTCGGGGCGCTCCGCGGGAGCGACGACGCCGACGACGAGGACGACCACGACATCCGGGACGTGCTGACTGCGGTCGAACAGGGCGTCCTCTCGCCGGACGAGGCCGCGTCGATGCTGGAGTAGCGCGACTTTTTGCGCGTCGTCGGGTTTTTCCGCCGACGTATATGGAAAGATATATTTCCAGTTGTGACTATTTAGGCTATGTCGGTGGCGTGAGGAAGACCGGCCGACGTGTCAGCGGGCACCGTCACCGACGCGAAGCGTCCTGCGCTTCGACTCTGGAGGAGAATCCGAGCAATTCCACTCCGGCGGCGGTCCGATGCGACATCGTCGTGGAGGGCCGGACCGCCGCCGTTTTTCCCTGTCGAGTCGTGAGTCGATTCGGCGTCGCTACGCCCGGACTTCGAACTCACCCAGTTCAGATTGGTCCTCGCGCTCGGCGACGGAACGATTAGTGACGCTCGATTCACCCCTGCTCTCCCCGCGGCGGGCGAGTCGGCCCCGCGGGAAGGAGTACCGCCGGAGATGATGGGGCTTCAGGTCGTCGGTGCCGAGGCCCGCCGGGACGGGGTACATCGCCTCGACTACCACGTCGTCGGCGCGGTAGTCCCGATTGTTGTGGTACTCTGCGACGGTGCAATCGTGATTGGCGATTTCTACCTCGTCGGCCCGGCGGTCGGTGGTTCGGACCACGACCAGCAGGTCGCCAGTCTCGCGGTCCACCACGGCCTCGCCGGGTGCGAGACCACATTCGTCGCAGAAGTGCGGCCCCTCGCTAGTCTCGTCCACGAAGGTTTCGTCGCCACAGTTAGCGCAGGCGACGGTCCGCTGGCCGGGCGGCGGGACGAGTCCCTCCGTGACCTCCATGGCGACGCGCCGGATGTGCTTGCACCGGACTCCTCGGAAGTTGTGGTCTGGGCAGGTACACCGCCCGCCGGGTAGGTCCACCGAGTAGGTGTTGCCGCTCTGGCTTTCGACCTCGTAGACGCCGCCACCGAGCGGTGTGACGGCCATTCGCTCCATGCGCGCCCGCTGGGACCGGACGTCGGTCACGGTCGGCGCGGGAGCGAGCGATGCTCGCGTTCGTTCGGAAGCTGTTGTGTTTTCCATGGGCTTCCCTCCTCGTGCGGCGACCGACGCGCCAGAATCAGCATCACCCCCACATCGTCGGACCGTCGGTCGGTTCCGCGTGTGAATTGATAGGGGCCGAACACTCCTAAGTCTTGCACCTCCCAGAACAGCTAGATGAACGCGCCAGAGCGTTAATGTCCGAATAACAGCTAAATCCGAGGTCAGGCAGAGAGAACAAAACAGGGTCAGCGAACGCTCGGCCTGACCGACCACGTTTCAGCGAGCCGAAGGCTCGCGCACCAGCGATTCCGCCGCGAGCGAGGAGCGAAGCGACGAGCGAGCGGACCAAGGAACCCTCGAACGAGCGCCGCAGGCGCTCGTGAGGGGGTGACGCCGTGTTTTTGGTCGAGCTTTTGCAAGGGCGCGCCTCTCGGGGCGCGCCCGCTGGAAAAGGTCGTTCCGAAGCCCTTTTGCCGATACCCTCGGAAGCCACCGCTATGGTAGATAAGGAAACGCGCCGCGAGATATTCGTCGGCGTGGGTTCCGTCGGTCTGTTCGTCGCGTTGCTAGTCTGGGTGGGCACGACCTACGGGAACGGCGGACTGACCCAGACGGGCGCGTTGGCAGTCGTAGCGGTTATCGTCTTCTTCGTGCTGTTGATGACCGGCGTCGGCTACTGGATGGCACAACAGCACTGAAATCACTTCGGAGGTTCTGAGGTCGAGAGTTGTGTAGTGGAGGGTGTGGCGGTTTTCGGAGGGTAGTTGAGTCGGATTTGTGAGGGATAATCGTGGATGGATTCGGTAGAGTCGCTGGTGGTCAAGCAATGGGAACTGCGACTGCACAACATCTTGAGGGTGGAAAGAACCAGTAAGCTAGCTTCAGGCGTGAGCAAAGCCGTCTACCGCAACCGCACGGCACCCGCACAGCACCTCACGCCTCCCCAACCTCGTCGGCCGCCTCCGGCGGCCGACTCCCTCGCGCGCGTTTCTCGCGCGCGCCGACAATCAAAACACATTCTTAGGAAACGATATGTGATGTTTAGATAGTAAATATGATTTCCAAAACTAACTTTTAATTGCTTTTCTCGGCTTCGGCCAGCGCGTCCTCGTAGTAGGCCAGCGGGTGCGAGATGGTTTCGCATCGGGCGTCGGCAGTCGGGTCCTCGTCGTCGGCGACCGGGCACTCGCCGTAGGCCGCCATCGTTTCGCAGGAGGGCGGCGCGTACTGGGCACCGGACTCGTCGCCGACGCGGTTGGCCCGGTAGCGCACCGACTTCGCGCGGGTGTCGCTGTCCACGCCGCAGAGGGCCAGCAGTTCGTCGGTGTCGGCGTTGGCGCTGGCAAGGAAGGAGACCAGCGCGAACTCGGCGGGAGCGGAGAGGTCCTCGCCGTCCTGAGCGCGCTCCATCAGCGACTCGACGCACGGCGGGAAAGCCTCCGGTGCAATCACGTCGATGCTACGCGAGATGTCGATTTCCGAGAAGGTGTCCTCCAGTTCGGCCACCTCGTCGGTCAGGCCCTCCCGAATCGCGTCGGGGACCTCGGTCGGCAGGCCCGCGGAGACCCGCTGGCGGACCGCCTCTCGGAGGAGGTCGTGCAACTCGTCCTCCGAAATCTTGACCGTCCCGTCGGCGAGTTGGCGGGTCGCCAGCGTCCACGAGTCGTCGTCTAAGTTCGACGACAGCGGGAGGTACTCGCCGACCGCGATTCGGTAGCCGTCGCCCTCGATTGTCTCGCGGACCGCGCCCGAGAGGTCGAACTCCGCCAACAGCGCCGCCAGCGAGATGGAGTCGTCGGTCGTGGACTTGAGGCCGTCGTCGGGGTTCTCGAAGTCAGCGGTGAACTGCTCGTAGGCGGTGTCGGCCTCGGCGCTGGCGTACTTCTCGACCGCACCGGGGGCGTCCACCAGCGAGACCAGCACCCGCGCGACGGGATACGAGAGGAGTTCGGCGCGGGTGTCCCACCGGCGCTGGTCGTCGGGGTCCGGCCTGACGGTCCCGTCGATGAGCGCCCGGCGCACTCGCTCGACGCCGCGCTCGACGGCGGCGTGGCGCTCCTCGCCCGTGACGATGGCCGCGAGGCCGATGTCGGCCTCTCGGACGCTCTCGCGCGCAGACGCGAGGAAGGGGTATCGGGCGTGAACCGGATTCATACTCCCCAAATTTCGACCGGCCCGGATAAACGCGGCGAATCGGACGGGTTGATACGTTCGACACCCCTCGGTTTCGACATGACCGAAACCTCCGACACCACCGACGCCACCGAACTCGCACGCTCCTACTACGACGCCATCGACGCGGGCGACTACGACCGGTTCGCCGACCTCCTCGGTGCGGGCGTGGTCCACGAGCGCCCCGACCGGACCATCGAGGACAGAGACGCGCTGGTCGGGTTCATGCGCGACGACCGGCCCAACAAGGACACGTCCCACGAAATCGAGGCCGTCTTCGCCGAGGAGCAGGCCGGCGAGGACGCCCCCGAAGTCGCAGTTAGAGGACGCCTGCGCGACGCCGAGGGCAACCCCATGTTCGAGTTCGTGGACGCCTTCGAGTTCGAGAGCGGCGAGGCGAGAATCGCCAGAATCAGAACCTACACGCGCTGAGATTCCTACTCCAACTTTCCGGACAGCACCTTCGCCGCGGTCAGCACCGGGTCCCAGACCGGACTGAACGGCGGGGCGTAGGCGAGGTCGAGGTTCTGGACCTCCTCGACGGTCATCTCGGCGTGGAGCGCCGTGGCAATGGTGTCGATGCGCTTGGCGACGCCCTCCTCGCCGACCATCGCCGCGCCGAGCAAGCGACCCGTTTCCCGGTCGGCGACCATCTCGATGGTGATGGGCGTGCCGCCGGGGTAGTAGTGAGCGCGCGACCCGGCGGTGATGACCTGCGAAACCGGGTCGAAGCCGGCCTGTTGGGCCTCGTCGGAGTCGATGACGCCGGTCCGAGCGACTTCGAGGTCGAAGACCTTCACGACCGCCGTGCCGACGATGCCCCCGACCTCGGTGGGGTCGCCCGCCACCGTCGAACCGATGGCCCGGCCGGCCCGGTTCGCCGTCAGCGCGAGGGGGACGTAATCGGGCGCGTCGGTCACGACGTTATGGGCCTCGGCGCAGTCGCCCGCGGCGAAGACCTCCTCGGCGCTGGTCCGACCCAACTCGTCGGTGGCAATCGCGCCCGTCTCGCCCGTCTCGATGCCGGCCTCCACAGCGAGTTCGGCGTTGGGCGCGACCCCGGTAGCGACCAGCACCGAATCGACCGGGTGGCGCTCGTCGCCGGTCTCGATTGCGGCGACCCGGCCGTCTTCACCGTCCTCACCTCCCTCGCCGGCGATTCGCTCGACCATCGTGTCGAGGTGGAGCGAGACGCCCTGCTCGCGGAGGTGGTCCTCGACCTCCTCGGCGATACTCTCTCCGAAGGGTGCGAGGACGTGCGGGAGCATCTCGAACACCGACACGTCGAGGCCGCGGGCGTCGAAGGCCTCGGCCATCTCCAGTCCGATGTAGCCCCCGCCGACGATGGCGACCGACTCGGGTTTCTCGCCGTCGAGATACTCGCCGACCTCGGACCCGTACCCTTCCCGCTCGTCGTCGGCCACGCCGGCCACCGCGTCCCGGACCGCTCGGGCGCTGTCCATCGAGTGAAAAGTGAATACGCCGTCCAAGTCCATGCCGTCGATTGGGGGCCGAATCGCTCGCGCGCCGGTCGCCACGAGGAGGTCGTCGTACTTCTGCTCGTAAGTCCCTTCCTCGTTTTCGACTGTAACCGTCCGGGCCTCGCGGTCGATATTGACGACCTCGCTGTGAGTCCGGAGGTCGATGTCTCGCTCCTCGCGGAACTCGTCGGGCGTGATTGCCACGAGGTCTTCCAACTCGTCGATGTCGCCCTTGACGTAGTATGGCATCCCGCAGGCACCGTAAGAGACCCACTCGCCCTTCTCGAAGACGATTACGTCGAGGTCCGGGTCCTCGCGCTTGGCCTTGCTCGCCGCGCTCATCCCCGCCGCGTCGCCGCCGATTACTACGAACGTATCAGCCATAGTCGGACCTACGGGCCGGAGACGTAAAATAGAATTGCGCGATTTCCACAAGACGAGAACTGACTCGCCAATGCGCGACACTCGGCGACGAAGTTCGCTGGAACCCCAACCGATAGGTGCGGCAGTTTCCAACGAATCGGCATGAACTACCTCGCGTGGGCAGTCGTCGCGCTCGTCGGTTACTCCGTCTTCACGCCGCTGGCGAGTCTGGCGACCGACCAGATTCCGAGTACCGTCGTCGCGCTGGTCGCAAACAGCATGCTCGCGCTCGGGGCCGCCGGGGTCATCGCCTACCGAGACGAAGCGGTCGTTCCCTACCTCACCGGCGAGAACGCGGTGTACATGTACGCCGCGGGGGTCTTCCTCACGGTCGGCATCCTCGCGTACTATCAGGCGCTGGGGGCCGGGCCGGTCAACGTCGTGGTCCCCGTCTTCGGGATGTTCCTCGTCGGCAGTTCGCTACTGGGCGTGGTGTTCCTGAACGACCCGCTGACCGCGAAGAAGGCGGTCGGCATCGTGCTGGCCGCGGTCGGGGTCTACCTGACGACGAGTTAGTCCTTCTCGCCCGCGCCGAGGGCGCTCTCGCCAACCGGTTCGTGACCCTCGATAACCTCCTTGCCGCCCATGTAGGGCCGGAGGGGTTCGGGCACGGTGACGGTGCCGTCGTCGTTCTGGTAGTATTCGAGGATGGCCACCATCACGCGGGGCAGGGCCAGTCCCGACCCGTTGAGCGTGTGGAGGTACTCGGCCGACTCGTGGCGCTCGGGCCGGTAGCGCAGGCCAGCGCGCCGGGCTTGGAAGTCCTCGAAGTTCGACACCGACGAGACTTCGAGCCATCGCCCGCCCTGTTCGGGACCCTCGTCCATGTCGTCGCCGGGTGCCCAGACCTCGATGTCGTACTTCTTGGCCTGCGTGAACCCGAGGTCCGCGGTACACATCTCCAGAATCCGGTAGGGCAGGTCAAGGCGCTCCAGTACCTCCTCGGCCTCGCCGACGAGTCGGTCGAAGGCCTCGGCGCTATTGTCGGGTTCCACGAAGTTGACCATCTCGACCTTGTTGAACTGGTGGACCCGGACGATGCCCCGCGTCTCGGTGCCGTGTTCGCCCGCCTCGCGCCGGAAGTTCGGCGTGTAGGCCTGATGTTTGAGCGGCAGGTCGTCCTTGAGGAGGATGTCGTCGCGGTACATGTTCGTGACCGGGACCTCGGCGGTCGGACAGAGCCAGAGGTCGTCGTCGTCGTAGGGTTCGTCGTTCGCCCCGCCGAGTCGGTAGGCGTCGTCCACGAACTTGGGGAACTGGCCGGTGCCCTCCATCGACTTGCTGTTGACCGGGACCGGCGGGAACAGGTCGATGTACCCCTGCTCGCGGTGGAGTTCGAGCATGAACTGGAGGAGGGCGTACTCCAACTGCGCCCCCTCGCCCTTGAGGAAGTAGAACCCGCTTCCGCTTGTTTTGGCGGCACGGGCCTCGTCGATGATGTCTAGCTCCTCGCCGAGTTCGTAGTGGGGCGTCACCTCGTCTGGCAGGTCACGCAGGTCCTCGAAGCCCTCGCGTCGGCGCTCGACGTTTTCGTCCTCGCTGTCGCCGACCGGGACCTCCTCGCTCGGAATCTGCGGGAGGCGAAGCATCTCTTTTTCGAGGGTTTCTTCGAGTTCGGCCGCGCGGTCCTCGATTTCTTCGATTTCGGCCTTGAGTTCCTGCGAACGCTCGATGGCCTCGTCGGCCTCGTCGTGTTCTCCGGCCTGCTTGAGTTCGCCGATTTTGTCGCTGACCTCGTTTCGCTCGTGTCGCAGGTCGTCGCCGCGGGCTTTGAGGTCGCGCCACTCCTCGTCGAGTTCGAGAATCCGGTCGAAGTCCACGTCGGTAACGCCCTTCTGTTCGAGCGCGGCGCGGACCTCGTCGGGATTCTCGCGGATGTAGTTCCGGTCTAGCATTCCTACTCTCCACATTCCGCTCCCGGCAAAAAACCGTATCGTTCGTGGGGCAGGGGTTGGCAAGGGGTGTGGCGGGAGTGCGTGAACCGGTATCTCTCATCGTCACCCTCAGTTTCGGCGCGTGCTGGCGCGGCGTCTCGTTCGCCGCGCCGAACCGCGCGAGGGACGAGTAGCGCAGGAGCGAAGCGACGAGCAACGCAGGAGGTTGGGGAGGTGTGAGGCCCGCAGTCGCGGTGCGGGGCGGTCACGCCGAGGCTCAAGCCTGAAGCTAGCTTCGCTACTTCTCTCGGCTTCTGCAGGAGTCACCTGAGAATAGATGCCAAATAACCATCTGGCCGGCCAAATCGAACACCAGCGCCATCCCCAAATTTCCGAGGAGCAAACACCTTTTACCCCGCCGAGGCCCACCAACAACCATGCCCCAAGGCGACCTCCGTGAAGTCACCACCGGCGACTGTTCGGACCTCTACTACCTCGACACCGGGATGTACGACACCGAGGAGTACGGCGCGGTCTACATCTACGATACCGCCCGACCGGCTATCATCGACACCGGCATCGGGACCCACCACGAGTTAATTCTGGACGCGCTGGACGAGTTGGACATCGCTCGCGAGGACGTCGCAGTAATCGCACCGACCCACGTCCACCTCGACCACGCTGGCGGCGCTGGGTTCCTCGCCGAGGCCTGCCCCAACGCCGAGGTCATGATTCACGAAATCGGTGCCCGGCACCTCGTGGACCCCTCGCGCCTCGTGGCGGGCACGAAGCAAGCGGTCGGCGACCAGTGGGAGTTCTACGTCGAACCCAAACCAGTCCCCGAGGAGCGCGTGGTCGAACTCAACGCGGGCGACGAAATCAACCTCGGCGACCACCGCCTCGACGTGTACCACGCGCCGGGGCATGCTCCTCATCAGGTGGTCTACCACGACCGGGACGACGATGCCGTTTTCACCGCCGACGCGGCGGGCATCTGGGTGCCCTCCGCCGAGGAGATTCGCCAGACCTCGCCGCCGCCGAACTTCGACTTGGAGCAGTGCATCGCCGACTTGGAGACGATTCGGGACTTGCATCCGAAGGCCCTCCTCTACCCGCACTTCGGCCCGCGGGAGTACGACGAGGGCGTCATGGACGAGTACGCAGAGGTCCTCCGGGAGTGGGTCGAGACGGTCGAAGCGAAGTACGAGGAACTGGGCGATGCGCAGGAAGTCGAGGACTACTTCGCGGAGAACGCCGAGATGGTCGAGGTCTGGGGCGAGCGCAAGGCCAGCGAGGAGGCCCGGCTAAACGTCCGCGGCGTCGTGACCTATATCGACAATCGTGAAGAATAGGTAATTCTGTCTTTAGCAACTGTACACTTATCCTTAATAGGTAATTTTCTGTTTTCCATCCGTGGCGAAACTGCTAGACGCCGATTCCATTAATAATATTAACATTTAATGCCGGACAGTAGGATATTGCTGTCGATGGTTCGCTTGGAATTACGAGAACTCCTCGAAGAAAAGACCGGTGCCCTCCTTTTGATTGCGGGAGGATTCCTGTTGTTCCAGACGATGGTCAGGACACTGCCGGATTTCGTCGGATTCGCGGTTTCAGAGAGGCTCCCGGAATGGGCCGGCTTTATTTTCTCTGCGGCACTCCCCGACCTCATCGGATTGGCAATCCCGTTCATCGCTTTGTTCGGTCTGTATCACCGCCTAACTTCTGAAACTCCCCGGTTAGCAGTTGTGGGTGTCGCTCTGATGGCGCTCACACCGACCTTCTTTGTGAGCGGTCTCCTCACTCTTCTAATTCGTCCGCTACCCGAATTACCGTATCTCCTATGGCTCAGTCCGCTACCGTACATGCTGGGAACTGGGTGTTTCGGACTTGCTTTCTTCTGGAAAAACGGTTCCATCCGCTTCGTCGGGATTCCGCTACTTGTTTTCTCGGGGACGTGGATACTGCTATACGCTGTCAGTCTGAAAAACGGAGAAGTCCCAGACTGGCTTCCGACCGTCGAATTACTCGCTATGTCGCTGGTCACGATGGGATACCTCCTCTCCACGGACTCAGCCACCCGTCACGAGGGTACTCCTGCTGATAACTAACCGTCCGTACAGCACACCACTACCGCTGGACCTCCATTCCCGATAGCCGTTACCGGTTTATCACGGGAGGTTGTCGAATTCCCTGATTCTGATGGGAGCGGAATCTACTACCGACGCGAACGTCACCGAACCAGTCCGAATCGGCCTCGTGGGCGCTGGCAACCGCGGTCGGAACCACGCGGCGCGCTACGACCGGATTCCGGGCGCGGAAATCTCAGCGGTCGCCGACGTGGACGAACCGAAGGCCCGAGCGCTCGCCGACGAGTACGGTGCCGAAAGCTACCCGACCCACGCCGAGATGCTCGAATCGGCCGACCTCGACGCGGTGAACGTCTGCGTCCACGCGACCCTCCACGCCGACATCGCGGTGGACGCATTGGAGGCCGGCGCGCACGTCTTCTGCGAGAAGCCGATGGCCGGAAGCTACGCCGACGCCCGCCGGATGGTCGACGCTGGCGACCGGACCGGCAACCGACTCGGGGTCCAGAACCAACTGCTCTACACCACCGAGACCAGAGCGGCCAAGGCGCTCGCTGACGCGGGCGAACTCGGCCAAATCTACCACGGCATCGCGGCCCGGTCGCCGGGATTCTCCTTCTCGGGCGACGGAAATCCCGAGGAGGTCCGACTCGGCGCGCGCCGCCGGGGAACCCCCTACATCGACGGGTACGGCGCTCCGGCCTTCGTCCGCGAGGACTCGGCGGGCGGCGGGGTGGTCCTCGACTTGGGGAGTTACACGATTGGGCAACTCCTCTACCTGATGGACTCGGCCGACGGCGACTCGTCCGCCGGCCCACCGACCGTCGAGCGCGTCCGGGGCCAGACCTTCCAGACCGCCCCCGAGCGCGCCGCCGAGGCCGAAAATCCGGAGTACGCCGACCGAATCGAGGAGTCCGGATACGACGTAGAGGACGTGGCGACGGCGTTCGTCACCTTCGATGACGGGTCGGTCCTCTCGGTCAAGACCAGTTGGTCGCGCTACCTCGACGACGAGTCGAGCGCCGTGGTCGGCACCGCCGGAGGAGTCCGCCTCGACCCCTTCGAGTTCTTCTCGACGGCGGGCGACGTGGAGATGCGCGCCAGCGCCGACTTGGAGGAGTACCTGTTTCGCCAGCAGTACCTCGACGGCGAGCGCGGCCGGCAGGCGTTCAAAGCCGGCATCTGGGCCGACCCGCTCTATCACTGGGTCGAGGGCCTGCTGGGTCGCGCCAATCCCCTACCGACCGCCGACCTCGCGCTGGAGTCGATGGCAGTCATCGAGGGAATCTATCGCTCGGCCGAACTGGGCCGAGAGGTCGCGCGCGAGGAGATAACCTCGGACGAGACCGAATAAACGAGGTTGAACGCCCCGCAAGTTCGGCAGTAGCTTAATGTCGTCGGGTTCTGATAAGACGGTATGGAATGGCGTGACGCCGAACGGGCGTACGAAGACGAGGTGGTCGGTCGGTCCACGATACCGCGACTGTTCGAGGAGAGCGCGGCCCGCCACGAGAACCGGCCGGCCCAGCAGTACAAGGGCGGCGTCTACGACCGGTCGCTCGCGGGGTCGGCGTTCGTCCCGGCGGCCGACGGCCAGTTTCGGGCGCTGTCGTACACCGAGATGCGCGACATCGTTCGGTCGCTTTCGGCCGGGTTCCGCGAGTTGGGCGTCGAGGCCGACGACCGCGTGGGTATCTTCGCCGACACCCGGATGGAGTGGGCGCAGGCGGACTTCGGCCTGCTGTCAGCGGGCGCGGTCGTAACGACGGTCTACCGCGGGTCGTCGCCGAATCAGGTCGAGTATCTGCTGGGCGACCCCGACGCCGACGGCGTGGTGGTGGAGAGCGCCGAACTGCTCGATAGGGTGGTGTCGGTACAGGACTCGCTCGACCTCGAATTCGCGGTCGTGATGGACGAACTCGGCGGAGAAGGCGAGGCGACTGCCGCCGACGCCGACTTCGAGGTCCTGACGCTCGGCGAACTCTACGAGCGCGGGAGCGAGGCCTTCGACCGCGAGGCGTACGAGTCGTGGCTCGACGCCCGCGACCCGGAGGACTTGGCGACGCTCATCTACACCTCGGGCACCACCGGGCAACCCAAGGGCGTCAGACTGACACACTGGAACTTCCGGTCGAACGTCAACCAGTGCTACAAGCGGTTCGGTCCTCGGCCCGACAAGGGCGACCTGCCGACCATCAGCGAGGAGTCCAGCACCGTCTCGTTCCTCCCCCTCGCCCACGTCTTCGAGCGCCTCGCGGGCCACTTCCTGATGTTCGCGGCCGGTGCGACCGTGGCCTACGCCGAAAATCCCGAGACGATTCAGGAGGACTTCCAGCAGGTCCAACCGACGACGGGAACCAGCGTGCCGCGAGTCTACGAACGGATGTACGACGCCATCCGCGAGCAGGCCGAGTCGTCGCCGGTCTCCGAACGCCTGTTCGAGTGGGCCACCGAGGTCGGCCGGGAGTACTTCGAGGCCGAGAGTCCGGGGGCGGCGCTCCGGGCCAAGCGCGCCGTCGCCGACAAACTCGTCTTCCGGAAGGTCCGCGACGGACTCGGGGGCAACATCGACTTCTTCATCTCGGGCGGCGGGAGCCTCTCGGCCGACCTCTGTGCGCTCTATCACGGGATGGGCCTGCCGATTCTGGAGGGCTACGGCCTGACCGAAACCTCGCCCGTCATCTCGGTCAATCCGCCCGAGGAGCCGAAAGTCGGCACCATCGGCCCGCCGGTCACGGACGCCGAGGTCAGAGTCGATAGCTCGACCGTCTCGCAGGAAATCTTCGACGACACCGAGGGCGAAGTCGGCGAACTCCTCGTGCGGGGACCCCAAGTGACCGACGGCTACTGGGAGATGCCCGACGAGACCGAACAGGCGTTCACCGAGGAGGACGGCAAGCGGTGGTTCCGGACCGGCGACATCGTGGAACTCCGGCCCGACGGCTACATCGCGTTCGAGGAGCGCGCCAAGGAGTTGTTGGTCCTCTCGACCGGGAAGAACGTCGCGCCCGGACCCATCGAGGACGCCTTCGCCGCCAGCAACCTTGTCGAGCAGGTCGTCGTGGTCGGCGATGGCCACAAGTTTGTCTCGGCGCTCGTGGTCCCGAACTTCGAGGAAGTCCGCAAGCGCGCCGACCGGGAGGGCATCGACCTGCCCGACGGTAATCGGGAACTCACCAACCACGAGACGGTCCGGGAGTGGATGGACGAGGAAGTCGCGGAAGTCAACCAGCGATTCGAGTCCCACGAGAAAATCAAGCAGTTCCGGGTTGTCGGCGAGAAGTTCACCGAGGACAACAATTTGCTTACTCCGACGATGAAAAAGAAGCGTCGGAACATTCTCGACCGATTCGCCGACCAGATAGACGAGATTTACGAGCGGGAGTACGAGACCGCGTAGTCGGTCGGCCACCGGCGCTAATTTCGGGCGACTAGATTCTCCACGAGACTGTCGATTTCGGCCTGCACGGCTTCCAACTCGGGAATCGTCTGCTTGTTGTAGGCCCGTTTCGAGGTGTCGGTGTGTTCGGGGACGATTTCGTGGGCCTGCATCGAGAGGTCGGCGAGTCGGCGCTGGCGTTCCGACTCCTCCCATTCGGGGAGTTCGAGGCGCGAGACCACCGTCTTCGAGAGGCTGGCTTTCCCCTCGGAGGCCACGCCGTCGAGCGACCGCTGGTAGACCGCCGAGTTCAGCAGGGCGCAGAGGAAGTGGGCCTCGGCCTCCGAGTCGGTGCCGACGAACATGCAGTGGTCGCCGGGGACGACCTGTTTCTCGCCCAAATCGTCGTCCTCGACGGTCGAGACGACCGCGAAGTGAGGCTTGAACCCGAGTCGGCACCACACCACCTTGTAGTCGCGCCACGTGTACTCGCCGAGACCGAAGACGTTGTAGAACGGTCCCTTGTCGAGCCACGACGACGACCGGTCTTCGAGGGCCTCGCGGTGGTTTTCGAGGTACTGGTAGGTTTTCGGGTACTGATTCTGCAACTCCCGTTCGTTGTCGTCGTTTGCCTTCCGGAGGGGCACCAGTCTGCGGTCGTGACCGAACAGGCCGTACTTGACGATGTGGCGCGACTTGAGGTAGGGAAAAATCAGGTCGTCTTCGAGGTCGGCCACCTCGTCGCGGGCAATCGAGAACACGTCTTGGGCGTCGTCTTTCACGCCGTGGCGAATCTCGTGGGCGCACTCCCCGAGAGCGGCGCGTTCGGCGTCCTCGCGTATCCACGCCGAGGAGCCATCGTCGCTGTCCACCGGGACCACGCCGACCGCCTCGGTGGCGAGGGTGTCGCGCATGGCCTCGGCGGTGGCGAAGTCGGCGGTGTCTCCTCGGGTGGTCCACGACATTGCATCGACCGGAAAGGAGTTCTCGGCGTCGGCCCGGAGCGCGTAAATCGCGGCGTTCGCGCCGACCTGCTCGCCGAAGGGCCGGAGGTGATTGAAGTCGTGAATCGTCTCGAGGGCGAGCGACCGGTCGCCGACTTCGAGCGTCCGGAGGAGTTTCCCTGCGGGACCCTTGGTCACGTCGCGCTTGAGGACGAAACTCGCTTTGCCCTCCTCGGTCAGGTAGCGGTCGATGCAGACCCAGACGAAGGGCAGGGAGATGTCGTCGTTGGCGTGGCCGAGTCGGGAGTCCAATCCCTCGTGGGGGAGGAGGTTCATGTCGTCGTCCTCGGCGTAGGTCTCGCGCCACCGGGATTTGACGGTCTCCGAGAGGCGACTCCACGGAATCCACGGCGGGTTCCCGACGAGGTAGTCGGCGGTCGGGTCGAAGGTCCCGCCCGCGAAGGAGATGGGGTCGTCGTGGGCCAGTCCGAGCGCGTCGGTGAGAAACACCGGGAGTTCCACGCGGTCGATGTCGGCGGCTTCGAGGGCGGGAGCCAGCGACAGCAGGTAGTTCAGTTTCGCGCTCTTGACCGCGACCGGGTTGAGGTCGATGCCGACCACCGAATCGGTGATTGCGTCCACGATTTGGGCGGCCGAGCGGTCGCCCCGCATCGCGGCGATTTTTCGGTCGATGCAGACCGAGAGGAACACCCCCGACCCGCATCCGGGGTCGAGGAAGGTGGCTCGCTCGGGGCGGGCAACGTCAAGGGCGTCCACCGCGAGTTCGGCGACGCCGCGAGGAGTGTAGTACTCGCCGAGGGCCAGTCGGAGTTCGCGCGAGACGACGCTCTCGTAGAGAGTCCGGAGGAAATCGGTGCCTGCTGTCCGGAGGTCGGCCGCGGTGAGTTCGTCGGGGAGCGGGTCGGCGAGGTCTGCTGTATCGGCCACCCGAGCGTGCAACTCCCGAAAGCCGAACCGCAGGGCGTCGGTGTTCGCGTTGGTCTCCCGGTTGGCGAGCGCGAAATCGAACTCGCGTTCGGCGAACGCGACGAGTCGGTCCACGACGAAATCGTAGTAGAGCGCGTCCACGAACAGCAGATTCCGCGGATTTTCGGCGTCCACGTCGGCGAGAACCTCGCCGTGGCTTGTCTCGAAGAACCGCTCCCACTCGTCGCGGACCGCCCCGAATCGCGCGTCGGCCGCCAGCAGGTCGCGCGCAGTCTCTGTGTAGGCCTCGTAGGTCGCGCTCCCGCGGCCCAACTCCTCGAAGGCGTCGTTCTCGTCGAAGACGCGGCGCTCGTCGCGCTGACGCCCGAAATTCCCGCGGTCGCTCATGCTGGCTGTAACGGTGGGTCGGTCGGGTTATTTAAGTGCCGGTTCGGTCCTTCAGCATAAATCCACGCAAACCCTGTTCTCCGGACGGTACCGACCAGTTTAAACCCCCATCTCCACTTTACACCGATAGGAGGTTACACAGAGTGGCAGCCGGAAGTGGCGCAAGTCTCGTCCCGATAGTCGCCGCAATCATTGGCCTCGGTGTCGGAGCGCAGGTCTTAGCCGACCGCTTTCAAGTGCCCAGCGTGCTGTTTCTCATCTTCGCTGGTATCCTCGTCGGTCCAGAGGGGTTACAGGTCATCACCGCGGAGTCGTTCGGTGGCGCGCTGTCGGCCATCGTCGGCCTCTCGGTCGCCATCATCGTCTTCGAGGGCGCGTTTCACCTCACCATCGAGAAGTTGCGCGAGGCCCCCTCGGCGACGATCAAGCTCATCACCTTAGGTGCCGTCATCGCGCTGGTCGGGACCGCAGTCGTGGTCCGGTTCGCGCTGAACCAGCCGTGGGACGTGTCGATGCTCGTCGGGTCGCTACTGGTTGCGACCGGTCCGACGGTCATCACGCCGATTCTGGAGGTCGTCCCGGTCCGAGACCGGGTGGCCATCGCGCTCGAAACCGAGGGCGTCGTCAACGACGTGACCGCCGCGATTCTGGCGGTCGTGACGTTCGAGGTCGTCGTCCTCGAAGACCCGACGGTCAACAAGGTCATCACCGACTTCGCCCGGCGACTCGGCATCGGCGTCTTCGTCGGCATCGTGGTCGCTGGGGTCGTCTGGTACCTGTTGCGGTACGTGGACCTTTCGCCGGCCAACGCGCCACAGAACGCCCGCCTCATCACGCTCGCCGGGGCACTCGTTGCGTTCGGCGGTGCGAACACGCTGGCCACCGAGGCCGGCATCGCGGCGGTTGCGACCTCGGGCATTCTTCTCGGAAACGCGGACCTGCCCTACAAGGACGACATCGAGGCGTTCAAGGGCGACATCACCCTGCTGGTGCTGTCGTTCGTCTTCATCGCGCTGGCGGCGCTGTTGGAGTTCGAGGACCTGCTGGCGCTCGGCCTCGGCGGTCTGGCAGTCGTGGTCGCCGTCGCGGTCCTCATCCGACCGGTGGGCGTCCTGCTCTCGACGACCGGCGACCGCTACACCGTCGGCGAGCGATTCTTCATGAGCGCGGTCGGTCCGCGGGGTATCATCCCCGCGTCGGTCGCCACCCTGTTCGCGGTCCAACTGCAGAACGCCGGAATGAACGCCGCCGCGAACGTACTGGTCGGGACCGTCTTCCTCGTCATCCTCGCAACCGTGGTGTTCGAGGGCGGATTCGCCCGACACATCGCCGAATATCTGGACGTGATACCAATGCGTGTACTCGTAATCGGAGGCGGGAAGGTGGGCCGTGCGCTCGCCGAACGCCTCGAAGACCGTGGTGAGAACGTGGTCATCATCGAGAAGACCACCGAGATGGTAGAGCTAGCCCGCAACGAGGGCTTCACTGTTCACAAAGGCGACGGGACCGATACCGAGGTCCTGCGAAAAGCCGGCGCTGACAACGCCAAAATCGTCGTGGCCGCGACCGGCGACGACGACGCCAACCTGCTTGTCTCGCAACTCGCCGACTCGAAGTTCGACGCCGAGACCATCATCGCACGGGCCAACAACCCCGACAACGTGGACGCCTTCGAGGACCTCGGCGTTCGGACTATCTCCTCGTCGATGGCGACGGCGTGGGCCATCGACAACGTTATCGAACGCCCGGCGCTCTCGAACTGGATGACCGAACTCGGCCGGTCCGGCGACGTGCAGGAAATCGAGGTCACGGCCGAGGACCTCGTGGGCAAGACCATCGAGGAGTTAGACACCGAACTCCCGAACGGCGTCCTCATCGCGCTGGTCGGCCGGGACGGCGACACCGAGGTCCCCGAGGAGGACTTCACCCTCCAGCACGGCGACCACATCACCTTCCTCGGCCGGAAGGAGGCCGTCCGGCAGGCCATCAGTCGGTGCCACCCGCGGGCCTGACGACGGGGACTCCTCGGACCCGCCGGGTCGGTTGAACCGAAACCACTTCGTGGACCTTTTTAAAGCCCGTGTACAGCCCCGGTCCACGAAGCACGGGTGCCGAGCGACCGCAGGAGAAAACTTTATTGAGTCTGTGGGCGGATTTTCACCCCCTGTCACAGAACCCAGAAAACCCACATCGGGATTGAAACGCGAGAGGCCGAGACAGATACCGAACCCCCATGTCACAGAACCCAGAAAACCCACATCGGGATTGAAACGTGTGACGCGGTGGGTCGGAAGGTTGGCCTTCGGGTTGTCGCAGAACCCAGAAAACCCACATCGGGATTGAAACTCTCCGGCCTCGACGGCACGCTCCACGTCATCGAGGCGGTGTCGCAGAACCCAGAAAACCCACATCGGGATTGAAACGACCTAATCAACTCCCAATCCCCGGATTGACCGTTGTCGCAGAACCCAGAAAACCCACATCGGGATTGAAACTCCGGCCAGATAACCGTCGGGAGTGGGCCGACAAGTATGTCGCAGAACCCAGAAAACCCACATCGGGATTGAAACGAAAACAATCGAAGCGGTAGACATGACGCCCGACGGCGGTCGCAGAACCCAGAAAACCCACATCGGGATTGAAACCAATGACCGGGACTCCACGAGTAGCCGGGCGGACAGTCGCCCTGCTGTGTCGCAGAACCCAGAAAACCCACATCGGGATTGAAACTTGTCCGGGTCCTCGGTGTCGCCCCGGCCGAACGAGAGTCGCAGAACCCAGAAAACCCACACCGGAATTGAAACAAAAACCGCAACCGCACCGGTCTTGCTCTATCGCTCGAAGGTAATCGCCGCACCCTGTCCGAAACCGACGCAGAGCGTGGCGAGGCCCTTCTCGGCGTCGCGCTTCTGCATCTCGTTGACCAGCGTGACGGGGAGTCGAGCGCCGGAGGCCCCGAGCGGGTGGCCGATGGCGATTGCACCGCCGTTGACGTTGAACTTCTCGTCCGGGACGCCGAGTTCGTTCTTGGCGTAGACGGTCTGGCTTGCGAACGCCTCGTTGAGTTCCACGAGGTCGAACTCCTCAATGGACTCGCCGGTGCGTTCGAGCAGGCCCTCGGTCGCCGGAACCGGACCGATACCCATCACGCTCGGGTCCACTCCGGCGACGTTGTTGTCGCCGACTTCGGCCATGATGTCGAGGCCGTGGTCCTCGGCGAACGCCTTGCTCGTGACCAGCGTGGCGGCCGCGCCGTCTGCGATGCCGCTGGAGTTACCCGCTGTGACCGTCCCGTCGCCGACGAACACCGAGGGGAGGCCCGCGAGGGTCTCTACGTCGGTACCGGGCCGGATGCCCTCGTCCGTCTCCACGACGCCCTCGTCGGTCTCGATGGGGACGATTTCGTCGTCGAAGCGCCCCGACTCGGTAGCCTCGGCGGCGCGGTGGTGACTCCGCGCGGCGTACTCGTCTTGGGCCTCCCTGCTGACTTCGTACTCCTCGGCGACCTTCTCGGCGGTCATCCCCATCTGGAGGCCGGGGAGGTTGTACTCCTCGGACATCCGCGGGTGGATGGACCGGCCCTGATAGCCGCCGCCCATCGGCACGCGGGACATGTTCTCGACGCCGCCCGCGATGATGACGTCTCGCTGGCCCGCCCGGATGGCGTCACTCGCGCTGATGACCGCCTGCATCGAGGAGGCACACCACCGGTTAATCGAAGCGGCGGGGACCTCCTCGCCGAGGTCCGACAGCAGAGCGATGACGCGCGCCACGTTGTTGTCCTGCTCGTCGCGCTGTTGTGCGACGCCCCACATCAGGTCGTCCACGTGGTTGCCGGTGAGACCCGTCTCGTCCAAGATGGTGTCGATGAGCGGAATCGAGAGGTCCTCGCTTCGGGTATCGGCGAACGCGCCGTCCTGCTTGCCCTGCGGCGTTCGGATGGCCTTAGCGATGACTGGAGTGGTGTCGTCTCCCATGCTCACTTGTCGTGCCTCTACGCTCTTAAATGACGGTAGAACTCGCGTCCCGTGGCGGGGAGTTTCCGTGAAGAATATCTACGTAATTCTTTAAGCAGTTTCGTTATTTTCTTCGTATTTGTTTTTATTTCTCTCTGCCAGTCGGTAGACGAGTCGTGTATCGGCTTGGCGGTCCGGTCGAGACGGACAAGTCGATGAACCGAGAGAGGAGAGAGGTGAGTCTGCTGGCAGGGAACGAACGCGGGTGTCGAGTGGAAGCTAGCTACTGCCGAAGCCGAGGCGTTTACCGCAACTGCACCGCTACCGCGAACCTCACACCTCCCCAACCTCGTCGGCCGCGCAGGGCGGCCGACTCCCTCGCGCGGCGCGACGCACGAGAGCGTCGCGCCATCACACGCCGAACAGCGGCTTCGACAGTAGCGCACCCGTCAACGGTGGACTGAAACGGCGAGCGCCCGAAGACGAACCCTCGTCCGAGAAAATGAACGCACCCATCCTCGACTCTCCGATGCACCGCGTATCGACGCGTTGGTCCAGAAACTATTTGTCCGAACCCACAGCAATAGTTCCATAATGATTTCCGCCGCCCGCGTCGCCCGCAGACCGACTCACCTCCATCGCTCGCCGACTCATGGCATCGAAAACTGAAACCGAGACCTCTCGGCCGACCGCCGACGCCCGCGAGACCCTGACCGGTTACGCCTCACGGACCCAGTTGGTCGTCCTCGGGGTCACGCTGGTCGCGCTGGTGGCCCGGTTCGTCCAACTCGGCCACCGGGTCGCCCACCAAGACGAGGCCCGCGTCGCCTACTGGGCGTACCGCTTCATGGAGAACGGAGTCTACGAGTACCGACCCATCGTTCACGGTCCCTTCCTGACTATCGTGGATGGCCACCTGTTCGGCCTGTTCGGGGCCTCGGACTTCACGATGCGCCTCGTCGTCGCGCTCATCGGCGGCCTGCTTCCCCTGTCCGCCCTGCTGTTCCGCCAGCGACTGCGAGATTCGGAGGTCGTCACGATGGCGCTCCTGCTGGCGTTCAACCCAGTCCTGCTCTACTACTCGCGGTTCTACCGCAACGACATCCTGCTGGCGGGCCTGATGCTGGTCGCGTTCGGCCTGTTCGTCCGGGCCTACGACAGCGAGCGCCCGGCCTACCTCTACGCCGGGACAGCAATTTTCGCGCTGGCCTTCACTACGAAGGAGAACGCGCTGGTCTACCCGGTCTGTTGGCTCGGGGCCGCGGCCCTGCTGTGGGACCACCGGCTGTTCGTCCAGCGAGCGGGCGAGCGGGGCCTGCTGGCCGTCGCGTGGGAGCGCGTTCGGACGACTGCCGTCGGCGCGTGGCGATGGGCCGAACACCTCTCGGCGTCGGTGTTCCTCTTTTTCGCCATCGTGGTGTTCTTCTACGCGCCCCGGAACACCGACCGCCTGCCCGGCAACGACACGCCCGGCCTCTACGAGGCGCTGGGCGACCCGACCCTGCTCCCGGCAGTCGCCCACGAAGCCACCTTCGGTTCGTGGGACAAGTTCCTCGGCCAGTGGGGAAGCGGCAACGAGAGTTCGTACCTCTCGACGCTGGAATCGCTCTGGCCGGTGTTCGAGTCGGGCGCAATCGTCCTGCTCGCGTTCGCCGTCCTCGGGTTCGTCGTGGACCGCTACACCGACGAGCGACCCCGCGACGCCGTGGCGTTCGCGGCCTACTGGGGCTTCGCCAGCTTCCTCGGCTACCCCGTCATCGTGGACAACCCCTTCCCGTGGGAGGTCATCCACGTCATCGTCCCGCTCGTGGTTCCGGCGGCGGTCGGCCTCGCGCTGGTGGCCCGCCTCGGCCTCGAAAGCATCTCGGAGGGTGATGCCATCTCTGCCACCGCCGCCATGCTGGTCCTACTGGTCGTGGTCGGGCAGGTCGGTGCGACCGCGGTCGGAACTTCCTACCTCAACTCCCAGAGCGACGATAACGAGTTGGTCCAGTACGCCCAGTCGTCCTCGGAGATGAAGCCCCTGCTGGGCGAGGTCCGGGAGGTGGTCGAATCGAACGACGGCACCGACGTACTGTACTACGGTGACGACCCCAACTTCGACGGCGACAACCTCTACGCCGCGGACTCGTCGTCGCACGCGGCACCGCCGGCCGGGAATGGCTGGTTCGCCAGACTCCCGTTCGCGTGGTACATGGAGACCTTCGGCGCTGAGACGAACAGCGTGAAGCAGGCCGAAAAATTACAGGGCGGTGACAAGCCGCCGGTCGTCATCGCGCTCGGCGACGCCAACTCCTGTTCGAAGGACTACGACAACGCCGAGGACATAGACGAGTACATGGCCGGTTACGAGCGCCACGAGGTCCAGCGATACCTCCACGACAGCGGGTGCGTCATCAGTAGCGCGGTCGTCTACGTGGACGAGAACGCGACGACGGAGTAGACCGCGGTCCTCGAATTTCGGCGTCTCGAACCCCGAAACCCGGAACGTCGGGAGTCACGACGCCTTCGACGCGCTTAAGCACCTTTGGCGTCAAAACTCCGGGGAATGAGCGACGCGGCACTGGACGTCGTCGAGTTTCTGCTCACCGCGAGCCTCTACAACGACAACCGAGAACTAGACGAGAACGACCTTCCCCCGCGCTACCGACAGGTGTTCTGGCCCGACGGAACCGGCGAGTCGTCGGCCCCGGACCGGCCCGGAAGCGACGAGTCGCCGCTGGGAATCGAACGACCGATTCGGCCGACCATCGAGACCACGCGCCGAGCGACCGGGGTCGAGAACCCGTGGAGCGCCATCTCGGGGCTAATGTTCTCCGACCGCGACGAGTTCTCCGGCGCGCTGGAACTCACCCAAGCGGACATGGCCGAGGAGTGGTTTCTCGAACGCGGTGAACAGCGCGTCATCCACAATCCCGTGCTGGCCTACGCCTACGAGGACGAGGTAGATGGCGCGGACTACGAGTCAGCCAGAAACGCCAACCGGCCGGTGCAGGCCGACCGAGCGTGGATAGACGGCCTCCTCTCGGAGTACTTCGCCGACGAGGAGGAAGAGGAGATGCTGGACCTCGTGGACATCCGAGCGCCCGAGGAAATCGAGACCACGCTGGACGACCTCGTGCTGACCGACGACCAAGAGGCCGAGATTCACAAAATCGTCAAGGCCATCGAACACCGGGAGTATCTGGCTCAAATCGGCCTGCGGGAAATCGGGAAACTCCTGTTCGTCGGCCCGCCGGGGACCGGCAAGACTTCGACCGCTCGGGCGCTGGCCTACGACCTCGATTTGCCGTTCGTGGAGGTCAAACTCTCGATGATTACCAGCCAGTACCTCGGCGAGACCGCCAAGAACGTCGAGAAGGTCTTCGAGGTGGCGAAACGGCTCTCGCCCTGCATCCTGTTCATGGACGAGTTCGACTTCGTGGCCAAGACCCGCGCCAGCGACGAACACGCCGCCATCAAGCGCGCGGTCAACACCCTGCTGAAGTCCATCGACAACATCAGTCTGATTCAGGACGACGTTCTCCTCATCGGGGCCACGAACCACCCCGACCAACTCGACGCCGCGGCGTGGCGGCGATTCGACGAAATCGTCAACTTCCCCAAGCCGGACGTACAGATGCGCTCGGACATCCTGCGACTCATCACCCGGCCGATGGACATCGTGGACTTCAATCCCGACGAGTTGGCCGAGGAGACCGAGGGCCTGACCGGGAGCGACCTCCGGATGGTCCTCCGCGAGGCCGTCCTCGACGCCCTGACCGAGGAGCGCACCGCCCTCACTCAGGAGGACTTCGTGGAAGCAATCAAGGACTTCGAGGAGCGCGACCACCTCAAGGACATGGACATGATAGAGGGCGACCACGACGCGCTGGTGGCCGGCGGGGACATTTCGGGGTCGAGCGGTGCGAGTGCCGACGGCGGGCATTCGCACGACCACTAAGGAGTCTCTTTCCCCGACGCTTCTCTCCTGCCTTCTTGTGACGGCCACAGCTTTCAGCTGACTGTAACTACCCCATCCTGGTTCGGACGAGGACTGCCGAACGGGCTTGCGTCTTTCACTTTTGGCATATAGTCCCTCGGACATAGAAATATAACCGAAAAAGAATTGAAATTGTTTCTTCGGGACGCGAGACCCGCGCTACTGCACGTCGGAACTCGACGCCTTCGAGAGCATGTAGACAGCGATATTCCTGAGAACGAGAAACGTGACCAGCACCGTCAGCCCTATAAAGAAATCATTCACCAGAGTGTAGCCGTAACTAACCTGTTGTCGTACCGCAAGCGACTAGCGTTGTATCCACAGAGACGCCGACACGACTGTCGCCGAGGAGTGCGACCTTAACGTTTTTCGTGTTGCAATCGAAGTTGTCGCGGTCATCAATGATCGTGAGGTTTGAGATAGTAGTTGCCTCCTCGTAGAGACGGATATTCGTTCGATAGCTATTCGGTTCGCGTACGTCGATGAGAACGACAGTGTTTGGAGGCAACCGGACAGTTCGATTGACTACTGTTGTGTCCGGTGTCCGAACGACGACTGCGATAGTCCGATTAGTCGATGCATTATTCCAGATTATATATTTGTGGGCTGAGTCGCCATATTTCGCTGTCGAGCCACCGACTGAAATCGTCGCTACCGAGCGGTTCAGCGGGGGTTGCCACTTGAACTCGGAGACTGGCTTTTTCTCTGCAAGCGTTACTTCCGGTATCGATTTATTGGTATTCGTCTGGGTCGGTGAAGACGTGGATGCTGAGGTCGGTCTCTCTGTTAGAGTCGGGGATGACGTGACCGACGTAGTTTCCGACGGGGAAACCGTCGTCAAATTGGGCGTATTCTGGAAGGCGGTACAGCCAGTCACGAGAAGTATTATAGCAAGTGCAATTACTGTGCGTCTCATACTGAAACCATTAGTTTTCTTGATCTATGTTATTAGGGAGGTAAATAGCTACTATGTTTACTAAAGTGTTGAATACTTCTACGAGAAAATATATCCAGTATTGTTATTTATTGAGTATGCAGATGAGCAGATTGTTGCAGTAGTTATGAGCCCGATCGTTGCAATGTATTTATCTCCATCGATAGGGCTCGTTTTTTCCGCATATACTGGACCCCCAGAATCGCCTTGTTCAGCGTAGCAGGTGTATCGAAGGTAACCAGAACCGGAACCACACGATCCCGCTCGACTTCTTTCGTCTTCCTTTATTCTTCCACTCGTTTTGCAAGTTATCACGCCCATTTTGTATATTTCTGTTTCATTCCCAGCTAAGTCAATAACTCCATTTCGGGTTACATGTCCGTTTACTGGCCCCCAGTTTGCGCCTTCGATTTTGTTACTAAATCCACTCACCTCCGTATCAGCTGTTTGATCAACGATCGCCGCGTCAAGTCCACCGTAAAAGTCTACAATCTCACCGACCTTCTGACCGTATTGATATACTTTGGCCCCCGTTCCACAAGTAATATCGCTAAAAATATGAGCGGCTGTTAGTAGATAACTTCCAGTTCCATTTGAACCGAGTACACGATGGGTACTGGTACCGTATTTGGAACTTTCAGGGCCACAAATGACCCCACCCGGAACAGTCTCGTATGTCTGTTGATGACATCCCAATTCTTCTGAAGGTTCGTGTTTTTGAGTCACGACATTTACCCCATCAACTTCCTCTGGTAGGTTGTGAGGAGCTCCCTTATCTTTATTTACGTATATATTTACTTGGAACTCCCGTCGGCCAGAATTAGTCTCTGGTGCAACCCCAATTGCAACATCCTGGACAAAACTACTCCCGGCGAATTTCTGGGCGATTTTCTCACGTATATTCCGAGCTTTGGTAACTTGATTCCACCAGTCTGCTGGAACGCGTTTACGTTCTATGATCTCATTCCCACGTTTAACAGTAGTAATGCGAACAAATTGGTTTGAGACCGTACTTGTGAATGGGATAGTGTTGAGTGTCAGCCCGGTCCCAACTGCTTTTAACGACTCACGCCGCGAAACCGTATTCTTATCCGATATATTTGATATAAAATATACTTAGAATACTAATGGTTTTCTAAATTTTTTATATCATACTACTCGGGCGAGAGAGCTGAGAATATACTACTACGCTACTGCACGTCGGAACTCGACCCCCGAACGCTTCGAGTTCACCAGCGACCCCATCGGGGTTCGGACGAGGAGTAACGAACAGGCTTGCATCCTTCACTTTCCGCGATGTCCCGGACAACTTTGTACCCCAAGCGACTACTCCCGGTAAATGCAGATTACGTTGCTCGGTACCGGGGACACCACCGGGACGCCCACGCCGGACTGCGACTGCGAGACCTGCGAGGAGGCCCGCCGACGCGGCGTCGAGCGCTCGCGGTTCTCGGTCCACGTCCGCAACGACCGGACCGGCGAGGCCCTCCTCGTGGACGCCAGCCCCGACTTCCGCCACCAGTTTCTGACCCACGAGGTCGGACTCCCCGACGAGGCCGTCATCACGCACGTCCACTTCGACCACTTGGACGGCCTCGGCAACGCCTACCGGTTGTTCGACGACCTACCGGTCCACGCCGCCGACGAGACCGACCCCCTGACCGACGAGAGCGTGGCCGACACGATTCGCTCGAAGTACGACTACCTCGACCGGGTGACGGTCAACGACCAGACGCCGCTCGAACCCTTCGAGGTCTGCGGCCTCGAAGTCACCCTCGTGCCGGTCGAACACCCGCCGATGCTCTGCTACGGCGTCGTGGTCGAGGACCCCGAGACCGGCGCGAGACTCGCGCTAACCGGCGACACCAACTACGACGTGCCCGACGAAAGCCGGGAACTCCTCTCGGACGCCGACCTCCTGCTTGCCGACGGCATCGTCCCGGCGGCCCTCTGCGAACACCACCCGCTCGGCGGCGACCACCACGGTCCCGACGGCGTGCCCCGCACCTTCGGCACCAAGCACATGACCCGCGAAGGGGCGCTGGCGCTGGCCGACGAACTCAACGCCGACGAGACTCGCCTCGTCCACGTCGCTCACTACTACCCCGTCGAGGAGGCCTTCGAGGAGCCGCTGGCGGTGGACGGCGAGCAGTACGACCTCTGAAAAAAGAGAAGTACTTATCGACGCCGAGCGATTCCGATACCGAGTCCGAGGGCCAGCGCCGTGAACGCCGCGACCGGTCCGAATCCGGGGACGCCGGTCGAGTCCGCGGGGTCGCCAGTCTCGTCGGTCGATTCAGCGCCGGTCTCGGTCGTCTCGTCGGCTATCGCGCCCTCGGTGGTCGTGGCCTCGTCGTCGGTGGCGGAACTTCCGTCGGCCAGTCCGGTGACGTTCTCCAGCACGTCGTGGCAGGCGCTGAGTCGCGTCTGGTTCTCGTGGAGGCCCGCGCCGCCCTGAATCCGGTAGGTGCCGGTGGCGTTCAGGTCGGTCATGGTCGGGCCGCCGTGTTCGCCCGCCGGGATGCGGGCCGCGTCGTAGACCAGCCACGGGGCGTAGAACTCCCAAACGACCTCGCCCTCGGGCGTGACCTCGGCGACGCGGTGGTTGGCCGAGTCGGTGACCAAGGTGTTCCCGCCCGGCAGTCGGTCGGCGTCACGAGGCCAGTTCAGGTCGCCTCTCAGCGTCCACGTCCTCTGCCAGCCATCGCCGTCAGTCAGGTCGCCGTCGGGATTGGCGTACTCCACGATGCGGTTGTTCTCGCTGTCGCCGACGATGAGCGTCGGCGTCCCGTTGTCGCTTTCGAGGTAGTCGGGGTTGTGCTGTTCCGCGAGGATGCTCTTGTCGCCGTCCTCGCCGAGTTTCATCACGATTTCGTTCGTGGAGCGATTGACGACGATGGCTTGGTCGAAGTTCCGGGGCGAGGCCAGATACAGACCCTCGCCGATTTTGTCCACGTCGTTGACGTGGGTCCAGTCGTCGGTGTAGTTCTCCTCCAGATTCTCGGGATTGTAGTGGTCGTCGAAGCGCCACTCCCACTCGATTTCCTCGGTCGTGCGGTTGTAGACGAAGATGCGGTCGTCGTTGCGGTCGGCGGTGGCGTTGTAGTTTCGCATGTTCGCCACCAGAATCTCGGTGCCGTTGTTGATGAGGTCGGCGTCGTGGGTATCCCCGAGTTCGAAGGTCTTCGACCAGACGCGCTCTTGGGTCTCGGGATTGAACTCGTAGACCAGCGTCCGGTGGTTCTTCAGCGTCGCGGTGACGAAGATGTTCCCGTTGTCCATCGGGTCCACGTCGTAGCCCCAGACGACGCCGTACTTCTCGGCGCTCTGGTGGACCCACCGAATCTCACCGGTCGGGCCGACGCCCACGAGTTTGGCGGGGCGCTTGCCGCCGCCATCGCCGAACTTGAATCCTTGCACGCTGATGACGGTCGTTCCGTTCGCGGGTTGGGTGACGGTTCCCGCGCAGGGGTTCGGCGCGCCGTCTTGGGCAGAGACGTTCGCACCGCTTGCAGGCCCGACTCCGCCGGGCGTGGCGACGACGGGCGTCATCATCGAGAGGCAACACAACAGGGCTACCGTGGCGGCGAGTGGCCGCCGGAAGGACGTTCGCATGGATTCGGGTATCGACGTTGTTCGGTTTTTAGCTACTGGTAGCGAGGCGGCCCCGAACCGACGAGGACCGCGATTCACGCCCGGATGGTTGCAGTTCTGACGTGAATACTTTGTGTCTCCTCGGCGTACTCGGTCGGGATGTCGCCTCCCGACCTCGCCAGCGTCCTCGACGCCGAGTCCGGCCTGACCTGCGTGGTCGGCGCTGGCGGGAAGAAGACGACGCTCTACGCGCTGGCCGACCTGCTCGATGGGCCGGTCGGGTCCGGGCGTCCGGTCGTGACCGCGACGGTCCGCATCCCGATTTTCGACGCCGAGGTCGCAGATGTGGTCGTCACCGACGACCCCGAGACTGCCCTCGCCGCGGCCGACCGCTTTCCAGTGGGTCTGGTCCCTGAGCGCGAGCGAGACGACCGCTACCGGGGCTACGACCCCGAGACGGTCGGTGGCCTCGCAGGGGTCCACGACGGGGCGCTCCTCGTGAAAGCCGACGGTGCGCGCTCCCGGTGGCTCAAGGCCCCGAACGAGCGCGAACCCCAGATTCCGGAAGCGGCGGACACCGTGGTTCCCGTCGCCAGCGCCCGCGTGGTCGGCGAACCGCTCACCGAGGAGCGCGTCCATCGCCCGGACCGAGTGGCCGACATCGCGGGGTGCGACCCCGGCGAGCGAATCGGCCCGGACGACGTGGCCGCGGTCCTCGCCAGCGACCGAGGAGGACTGAAAAACGTCCCCGAATCGGCGACCGCGATTCCGGTCGTGAACATGGTCGATTCCCCGGAGTTGGAGACCGTAGGCCGGGAAATCGCCGGAGAAGTTCTGGCCTGCGCCCCCGATTCGGTCCCCCGCGTCGTGCTGGCCCGGATGGTCGCCGACGACCCCGTGGTCGCAGTCGTGGAGTGAGTCGGGCGTCACTTCTACTGAGAAATCCACCCGGCGCGTGCTGGCGCGGTCTCTTGTGACCGCGCCGAACCGCGCGAGGGACGAGGACCGCAGGCCGAAGGCCGAGGACCACAGGAGGTTGGGGAGGTGTGAGGTCCGCGGTTGCGGTTCGGGGCTGTGCGGTAGACGGCGTTGCTCAAGCCTGAAGCCAGCTTCTCTGCGACTCCAGTTCTGGTAGCCACTCATCCAACTTCAGTTCTACCACCGACTCACCGAACTCCAATTCTTTCAGGAACTCGTCCCACTCTGGCCTCTTCAGGAATTCACTCGATACCAGCGACTCCGAAACACCCCGAAATCAGTCCCCGAGACGCTCCTCGGCCGCCGTGAACTCCTCGGGTGTGTCCACGCTCTCGAAACTCTCGGCGTCGAAGTCAGCGAGGTCCTCCTCGCCGACCGCCACGAAATCCAACTCGAACAGGGGTTCGATGATTTTGCGCTCGCCCGCCAGCAAGGCCTCGTCGCAGGCGTCGGCCATCGGCCCGGCCCGGTAGACGGCATGGGTGGTCTCGAACCACTCGGTGGGCCGCGGGACCGCGGCGTCGTAGCGGTCCGCGGTTCCGGTCTGCGGAGCCTCGTCGTCTGGATTCTTGGCGCATCCGAGGAGGTAGTCCACGAGGCCGGGGTCGAGAAACGGCATGTCGCAGGCCGTGACGAAGGCGTACTCCTCGGTGGTGGCCTCGACTTCGCGGAGGCCGGTCCGGATACCGGCCATCGGTCCCTCGTCGGGGTCGGTATCGACCGCGAACCGGACCGGGCGGTCGTAGCTCGAGAGGACCTCGGCGACCTCCTCGCGCTGGTCGGCCCGGCAGTTGACCACCAACACGTCCACGACCCCTGCGAGGCGGTCGGCGACCCGGCGAAGCATCGGCACGCCCGCGAGGTCGGCGACGGCCTTGTCCGCCTCGCCGAACCGCGTCGAGCGACCGCCCGCGAGGACGACTCCCGCTGGCATGCGCTGGTGTTGGTTTTCCAAGACAAAGAACGCCGGGGTGGGTGGCCCCGTTCGCGCCACCCGAGACACAACTTCTTATTTGTGTAAGAATTGTAATTGTTGCTTCGGTGTCTCACTTCCCGATGCGTGCCAGTCGGGCCTCGCCGGAGGCGGCGTCGATGTGGACGTTGAACGTCTCGCCGTCGGTGGTCTCGGTCCGGACGAGCCACGTGTTGCTCTCCCGATAGGGGTCTTCCGGTATCTCGGCGATTTCGTGGCCCTCGTCGGCCAGCACCTGTCTGGCGCGCTCGATTGCGGTCTCGTCGTCGCGGACCGCCCGGCGCTGGCGCGCGAGGTTGACCGTCAGCACCGGGACCTCAGACTTGCGGACGACCTGTTCGGTCACGCTCCCGAGGACGTAACGGTCCACGCCCGACCGGCCGTGGGTCCCCATGACCACCATGTCCATCTTCTCGTCCTCGGCATAGCCGACGATGGTCTCGGCCGGGGTTCCCTCCTCGATAGTGGTGACCACTTCGAGGCCTCGGTCGCGGGCCTCGTCGGCGATTTCATCGGTTGCCTGCTGGCCCTCCTCCCTGCGGGCGTTTCGGGTCTCCTTCCGACCGGACTCGGATGGCTGGTAGTCCAGCGCCTTCTCGTCTACCACGTAGAGGACGTGAACCGTGGCGTCGGCGAGTTCGGCCACGTTCAGCGCCTGTTCGACTACGGGTGCTTGGTCGGTGCCGTCGGTCGGGACCAGAATCCGGTCGTACATACCCCACCATTCGACGTTGAGACAGAAAAACACCGTTGTCGGTGCCGACTCGCGGTCCCGGAGCGCCGTGGCCCGGACGCCACCGACTCCGACCGCCGACAGCAGTGTCCAACATTTATTATCCCCGGAGAGAGGAAGTATCACAGACGAGACCAACTCAGTTCAATTTCCAGTATTTCGAGACGCTATTCGGCTACGAATAAACCCCAAATATCGAAGACAGCCTTCGATACATCAATCGAACCGAACGTTCGCCGGTTCCCCGTCCGCTCGTCCCCGACCGGCCTCACGACCGACCCGCTTGCCGACAACCCACGCTCACCGAACGATTCATGAGACCGAAATCGCCACTCCACGACCTCGCATCGAACCAGAACCGGGGCGTTAGTTCCGTCATCGGCGTTGTCCTGATGGTTGCCGCCGTCGTCGTCCTCGCGGCGACCGTCGGCGTGTACGTCTTCGGGACGGCCGCCCAAATCGGCGAACCAGCGCCCTCAGCGACGTTCGATACGACCATCGAGACCGTCACGGTCTTCGACGGCGGCCGCATCCACACCGCGATGGCGGTCGTTGTCCACCACGAGGGCGGCGAGACCATCGACGCCGACAACCTGCGAGTCACGGTGAACGGACAGCGAGCGTGGGACATCGGCGGATTCGGCGGCACGCGAGGAGAGACCCTCGACCCCCTCGCCGGCGTGGGAACTGTCGAGGCCGGCAAGTCCTTCCGGGTCGTGCTGTGGGAGAACAACTACGGCGGCTACCCCGTGGCCGACGGCGACCTCGACGTGAGATTCTCCGGCGGGTGTGGAACCGTGTTCATCGACCGCGACGCCTCCGACGACTGCGCGATGGCCGACGACGAACTCGCCGAGGGCGATACCGTCAGGGTCGTCTACGAGTCGTCCGGGTGGGGGATGACCTCGGTCGTCTACGAGGAGACCGTCTGAGGTCGTTTCTCTCTACCGCCCGCGCTCACCCGAACCGGTCCAACCCCGACTGCCTGCGGGCCTTCCCCTCGGGGTCGGCGACCCACGGCGTCCGACCGTCTCGCGCAGACTCACGGTCCACGTCGGGCGGGTCCGCCGGGTCGTGACCGGGGCAGTCCGGCCCGCAGGTCGCGGGGTTGACGACCCGACCCTTCCACGCACAGTAGGGCAGACCGGCGCTGTCCTCGCGTTCGACCGCTTCGACTTCGGCGCAGGCCGGGAACTCGTCGGGCCGCCACCCCTTGCCGTAAGCCCGTTCGGCCACTTTCCTGCGCCGTCGGGCCTTCTCGTCGGCCGAGACGAGCGCCACGTCGGTCTGCACGAGGTGTTCGGCAAGAATCTCGGTTCCGTCCTCGTCGGCGGGCAGGGGGTCGGCCTCGCGGACAACCTCTCGCTCGCCAGACTCGGGGTGGAACCGCCAGACGCCGACCGATTCGGGGATTCGGTTGAGATGCGCGCCGGTGACGTAGCTCTCGGTGGCCAGCACAACCTCGTCGGCCAGCGCGAGCGCGGCGTCCTTCCGAAGTTGGAGTTCGAGGTCACCGGGGTCGCCCAAGTCGGGTTTGTTCTCGATGGCGACGATTCGCCCGAACCAGTCGTCGGGGTATCGGGCAGTCTGTCTGACGCCAAACCCAGTTGCACGCTCGAAGAAGCCGATTTCGACCGCGCGCTCGGCCACCTTTCGAGAATATTTCGGCGAAGCGTCGATGGCCGCCACGGGGTTGCAACTCTCTCCGACGGAAACCTCGCTCTCGATGGCGGCGTCCGGAATCGTCTCGGGCGTCAGCGAGGCTCTGGCGTCCATCTCCGGGCCGGGTTCGACGCACACCACGTCGAGGACGCGGTTGGCCGGCTTTCGGACGCCGCCGCCGAGTTGGCGGGCGACGACGGCCTCGTGGTTGGCTTCGAGGTGGGCACACAGCGCCAACTCGAAGGGGTACTCGCGCACGACGACTCCTCCGGACGCGGGGAAGAAAAAGTTCGCGCTCGATGGGAAGCGATACCCTTCCACACGAGGAGTCGGCTTACGGTCGGCGTTCCAGAACCGGGAGACGTGACAGCAGACGAATCAGTGCGACTGGCCGACCGGACGTGGACCGA
Organism: Halorussus lipolyticus; assembly: GCF_029338375.1. Lineage (NCBI taxonomy): Archaea > Methanobacteriati > Methanobacteriota > Halobacteria > Halobacteriales > Haladaptataceae > Halorussus > Halorussus lipolyticus. The sequence goes on from NZ_CP119804.1 coordinate 2,229,033, forward strand.
GATAACTGACGAACTCGCCGAGCGAATCGAGGCCGAGCGCGAGGTGGTTTGAGGAGATTCGACTGCGGATTCCGATTCGTCAGACTGCCTCTGCGCGGGACTGAATGGAGTCGAACAGCGGTTCGACCATCGCTTCGGCCAGCGGTGACAGTTCGTAGATTCGGCCGCCGTCGTCGGCCCGGCGCTTACCGACCAGTCCGGCGTCCTCCAACCTGTTCAGGTGGTGGTAGAGGTCGTTTTGCTTCCTGTCGAGAAGGTCGGCTAATTCCCCGCTGTGGAGTCCGTCTTCGGCGTTCAACAGATAGAGGACGGTGAATCGGGTCTCCTCGCCGACTGCTTTCAGTCGCTCGACCTCCCGGTCGAAGTTGAGGGTGTCGTTCAGGAGTTCCGACTCGACCCGGCGTCTGGCCGTAGACCGGTCTTCTGATGCAGGCATATTGATAGCCGAATCTATATATAATTTTACTTATTGCTTGTTAAGACACTTTTCTTATCAGACTGGGCGAAACTGCCAATTCAGAACGGAAGCGGGTCATCGTCGGAACTGTCCTTCAATTCTTCAGCAACGTCTGTACTTCTTTCCTCAATCTCTATATTGTCCCCTCCATCACCGAGACTGCCCTCCAACCCGCGCAGTTTCTCGTTGATTTCGGTACTCTGGTGGTGCATCGGCGAGACTGCCACGCGCACGAGGACGTACTCGTGACGGTCACTCAGGCCGTTCCACGCCCGGAAGGCACCGACCGTGAGACTGTCGCTCTGGGGGCAGAACTCGGTGGTCGGCGTGAACTCCGCGAGGAGGACCCCTTTCCCGTCCCCCGATTCTCCCGAGGCCGGGGCGTCGTCGGGCGCAACGGCGTATCGCCACCCGGCGTCGGGGTGCCGGGAGTCGAGGTTGAGGCGCGCGAGGTTGTAGCCGAAGGTGGCGTCGTAGACCCCGCGCTCCTCGAAGATGTCGCGCGTGCGCTGGTGGAAGTCGGCGTGGTCGTCGCCGGTCAGCACGTCGGCCTCGGCCAGAAAGGGGCCGGGGTCGGGCAGGTGGTCCGGGCGGAACTCGTCGTAGTCGTCGAACGTCTCGTCGTCGGCGTCGTCGGTGCTGAAGGGGCGCGGGAATCCGGGCATGTCCGTGAGTACGCTCCCGCGCCCGGAGTGGGTAGCCCCGAACACGTTCGGACGCCATTTTCATCGACTGGGAATCAGGGCTACCCCCATTTATGTAGCCCCCAAAGCTGGGAGTGAAGATGACCCGAGATACTCTCGACCGACGTTCGATGTTGAAGACGATGGCTGTGGGAGCGACGACGATGGCAATCGCTGGCTGTTCCAGCGGCGGCGGCGACGGAAGCGGTTCCGGCGACGACGGCGGGTCCAGCGACGACGGCGGAAGCGGTGACGATGGCGGGAGCAGTGGCGACGGAAGCAACTCGATGAGCTTCGACGGGTGGTTCGACAACACCTCCAACTACGACAGCGTGACGGACAAGACCGGAAAATCGGAAGTGACCGTAAAGGTGGGCACGGAGGGCAACAACGGCGCGTTCGCGTTCTCGCCCCCTGCGGTCAAAGTCTCGAAGGGCACCAAGGTCGTCTGGGAGTGGACCGGCAAGGGCGGGTCGCACAACGTCGCCAGCGAGAGCGGCGACTTCGAGTCCGAGATGGTCGGCGACGAAGGCCACACCTTCTCCCAGACGTTCGACAGCGCGGGAACCTACAAGTACGCCTGCACGCCCCACAAGGCGATGGGCATGAAGGGCGCAATCGTCGTGGAGTAACCCCGCCATGACGAACCCCGCGAATCGCTCGGGCAGGTCGCCCGCGGATGACTCGGACGGTCCCCCGCCGTCCGGAAAGCCGAGTCGCTCGGGCGGTCCGCCCCGCCGGGTGGACACCGACGAGCGGCCATTCGTCCTCATCTGGGAGTTGACCCAAGCCTGCGACCTGACCTGCGAACACTGCCGGGCCGACGCCCAACCAAATCGCCACCCCGACGAACTCACGACCGAGGAGGCCAAGCGACTCCTCGACCAAACGCGCGAGTTCGGCGAGGACCAACTCGTGGTTTTCTCGGGCGGCGACCCCCTGAAGCGCGACGACGCGGTGGACCTCGTGGAGTACGGCACCGACATCGGCCTGAGCGTCACGATGACCCCCAGTGGGACCTCCTCGCTGTCGCCCGACGCGGTGGCGGACCTCGCCGACGCGGGCCTGCGCCGGATGGCGGTCAGCATCGACGGCGCGAACGCCGAGCGCCACGACGCTTTCCGGGGCGAGGCCGGCAGTTTCGAGGACACGGTGTCGGCCGCCCAGTCCGCGACCAACGAGGGACTGCCCTTGCAGGTCAACACCACGGTCTGTCGCCAGACCATCGCGGACCTGCCCGACATCGCCGAGTTGGTGGCCGACCTCGGCGCGGTCCTCTGGAGCGTCTTCTTCCTCGTCCCGGTCGGTCGGGGCGCGGCCCTCGACCCCATCTCGCCGGACCGCGCCGAGCGCGTGATGGAGTGGCTGGTCGAGGAGAGCGACGACTGGCCGTTCGGTCTCAAGACGACCGAAGCGCCCCACTACCGCCGGGTCGCGGTCCAGCAGACCGACGCCTCCCCGGACCGCCAGATGGGCATCACCGCGGGCGACGGCTTCGCCTTCGTGAGCCACACCGGCGAGGTCTACCCCTCGGGGTTCCTGCCCGAGTCGGCGGGCAACGTCCGCAATCGACCCATCACCGACATCTACCGGCACTCAGACCTGTTCGAGTCGCTCCGGGACAAGGACGCCCTCCGCGGCAAGTGCGGGGCCTGCCCCTACCGGAACGTCTGTGGCGGAAGCAGGTCCAGAGCCTACGCCACGACCGGGAATCCCCTCGAAAGCGACCCCCTCTGCTCGTTCGTCCCCGAGGACTACGACGGCCCGCTCCCGTGGGACGACGCCGACCCGGCGGGGTCCAGCAAAAATCCCGCCACGAACGCACCGTAGCCGTGAGACACAGGTTCCCACAGACATGCCTCCGACGAACGCAGAATCAGCGGACGGCGACGACCGCTCGGCGGCGAGACCGGACGCCGACCCCAACGACCGCGGCCCCGACGACTGCGGGACCTCTCCCGCGGTCGCAGTCGAGGGGCGAGACCGAATCGTCGTCTCGGCCTCTCAAATAGATGGTTTCCCACGCGCGACCCAGACCTGCACGGTCGAGTGCGCGTCGGGCGTGCGCGCGACCGACGAGTGGACTGGCGTTCCCATCGACGCGCTCGCCGCCGCGACCGATTTCCCCGGCGAGACGACACACCTCCGGGTCGAAGCCGACGACTTCACAGCCGAGGTCCCGATTCGGTCGGCGCTCGACGGGATTCTGGCGTTCGAGCGCCGAGCGGGCCGCGACGGCGACGAGGAGGGCCTGCCCAGACTCATCGCCGAGGACGTGGCGGGCGAGCGACTGGTCAAGCGCGTCGAGCGAATCGCCGCGGTCGCGCTCGACGCCGGGGAAGAACCGCGAGTTGGCTGAGTACCTGTCGTCCATCCCATCCCTGCCGAGTATCTGTCATCCACCCCACTTTTTTCGGACGCCGAGACCCAGAGTATCGTACCGAGGAGCGCCCGACGCTACCGCGGCGCGACGAGTTCTCCGAGACCGATAGCAGAGTTCGGGTCGAGCATCGCTTCGGCCCGCTCGCGGTCCGCGGACGTGTCCACGTCGAAGACGCTCCGGGCGGGGTTCCCGGCGACCTCCTCGGCCGAGACCGGTCGGGTGGCGAGACGGTCGAGGAGGGCCGAGAGCCGACTTTCCCCGGCGTCGATGAGACTCTCACAGGCCGATTCCGCCGGGGCGGTCCGATAGACTGCCTGCGTGGGGTGCGGGCGACCGCCGGTCCGGAGCGCGACTGCTTGGGCGGTTTCGTCCTCGACGAGTCGCCCGGCGAGGTCCGCGACCAGCCGCGGGTCCAGAAACGGCGCGTCACACGCCGCGAGCGCGCAGGCCTCGGTCTCGACCTCGGCGAGCGCGGTCCGGAAGCCGAACAGTGGCCCGCGGTCCGGAACCGGGTCCTCGGCGAACCCGACCGAGGCCGAGACGGCGGCGGACTCCGGGGCGAGCGCGCGCTCGAATCGACGGCGCTGGTCGGCCCGGCAGTTGACCACCACTCTGTCGGCGACCTCGGCGAGTCGGGCGACGACCCGCCCGAGGAGGGGTCGGCCACCGAGGTCGGCCAGCGCCTTGTCCTCGTCGCCGAATCGCCGGGAGTACCCGCCCGCGAGGACCACGCCGGTTAGCTCGTCGGTGCGTCGCTCCTCGGTCTCGAAATCCCGCGTCATGGCTCTAGGGGGCGATTTTCGGGCCTCGGCGGTAGGAGTTGGGCCGAACACGTTCGGCACAGTCGATTCGGCGGACCGGGACCAACCGACTGGCGTGAGCCAAGTCGCTACGCTGGACACAAGCAGGAAGGAGAAAGCCGACTCGGACACGAAATCCGACCCCAGCGCCGAGGAGGTCGCCGACCGAATCAGGGACCGGGCCGAGGAGGTTCGCCGCCGGGAACTCGAAACCGCGCTCGGGCGACTCCGGGAGAGTGGCGAGGTGACGCCCGCCGAGCGCCGGATTCTGGCCGTCCTCTCGGTCCGACTTGCCGACGCGCTGGTCGAGGAGTGGGCGACGAGCGTGGCCGACGAGAGCGAGGTGGACCCCGAAACCGCGCTCGCGCTCGTCTCCGAGTGACGAGAGAAGCGGTGAGTCGGCTTCCCGAGCGCCGAACACGTTCGGGGTGAGAGGTTCCGCGGTGGGGTCCGGAGTATCGACCATGAGCGTCGGCATCGTCGGTGGCGGGATTACGGGATTGGCGATACACCACTACCTCCGGGAGTCGGGCGTCGAGAGCGTCGTCTTCGAGGCCGACGACGAACCCGGCGGGGTCATCCGGAGCGAGGAGGTCGAGAGGCGGGTCCTCGATTTCGGCCCTCAGCGAACTCGGCTCACGCCGAGCATCCGGGCGCTGGTCGAATCGCTGGGACTGGCGGGCGAGATGCGCGAGGCCGCCGACCCGCCGCTGTACGTCTACCGCGACGGGAAACTCCGCCGAGTGCCACAGACCCCGCAAGAGGCCGTGACGACCGACCTGCTGTCGTGGCGCGGGAAGGCGCGGGCCTTGCTCGAACCCCTGACCGACCCCGCGAAGGAGGGCGAGACGGTCGAGGAGTTCCTGACCCGGAAGTTCGGCCGAGAGGTCGCGCGCTACTACTTCGGCCCGCTCTACGCCGGGATTTACGGCTCGCACCCCGGCGAGATGCCGATGGCCCACTCGCTGTCGAAGGCCCTCGACGGGGCCGGAATCGAGGGGAGCGTGCTGGCCTCGGTGGTCCGGAAGGTGCTGGCGGGCCGGGAGGCCCCGCCAATCGTCTCGTTCGACGCGGGGCTACAGCGGTTGCCCGCGGCGCTCGCTGAGGCCCACAGCGAGAGCGTCCGTCTCGGGACGCCGGTTCGGGCGATTCGACGCGACGGCGACGGGTTCACCGTCGAAACCGACGCCGGCGAGACTCGCGTGGACGAACTCGTCGTGACCACCCCGGCGGACGTAACCGCCGACCTGCTCTCGGGCGTCGCGTCCGCGGAGACCACGACTGCACTCCGGGACCTGAACTACAACCCGCAGGCGGTGGTCCACCTCCACGCTGAGGCGGACCTGACCGGCGCGGGGTATCAGGTCCAGTACGACGAGGACTTCCGAACGCTCGGCGTGACGTGGAACGCGAGTCTCCTCGGCAGGAACGGCGTCTACACCTGCTACCTCGGCGGGTCCAAGAACCCCGAGGCGGTCGAGTGGAGCGACGAAGAATTAGCGTCGGTTGCTGTCTCGGAGTTCGAGGAGGTCACGGGCGCGTCGGCCCGCCCGCTGTCGGTCCACCACCTCCGGCGCGGGATGCCCGCCTACGACCGGAGTTGGTCTGCGCTGGACCGGGTTTCGACCCCTGAGGGGGTTCGACTCTGTACGAACTACACGGCGCGGGCCGGGATTCCGGGCCGGATTCGGGAGGCGAGGACGGTTGCCGAGGAGTTGAGGGAGCGAGGGTCAGCGCCAATAGAGGAAGTGGTTCCAGAATCGGGATAAAATGCAGTAGCGTTCGATTATATTCGGTTTATCCGAAAGTTTAAGGAGTGTGGGTGGGGTAGACGGAAACGTCGGTACGCGACGAGTAGACTCCGACCACGGCCGACGAAGGAGGCGCTATCGGTTCCGAAGTTCGGTCGAAAAATCGTGAAAGGTTGGTTGGATGTCTATCCAGCGTACACCATCGCAAACCCGGCCATCACCGCGGCCCACCCTAACTGCATGCCACTGCCAATCAGGGTGAAGCCGCCGAGGATGAATGTGGCCGGGATTTCGTTTCCTTTGCGTTTCATTTCTTCGGGCAGTACTGTTGTTGCACGCGACGGTGCCCAGCGTCGCGCGCACTAGAAATATCCTGTCAGCCTTTCAAATAAGAGTTTCTTTAACTATTCAATTTTGTCTCGATAGCTATTGAACAGAGTCGAAAGCTAACCAAATCGACAGCCAGTATCAAAAGTCAGCGAGTCAAATTTTTTCGTTCTGTTTTTCGGACGCCAAGAAATTCAGAAGCACCCGATAAACATCTACGGACGTGTTTTAGCCATAAAAACGAGTCTTTCATCAACTCCCTACGTACTCTTTGACGATTTTCTCCTCCACCCGATGCAGGGTCTCGCTCGCGGTCGATTTCGCCACACCGGCCTCGTCGGCCAACTCGGTCAGCGAACACTCGCGCGGGGTGTCGTAGTACCCTTCATCGACCGCCGTGTTCAGCAACTCCTGCTGGCGCTGGGTCAGCAGACTCTCGGAGTTGACCATCTCGCGGACGTACTCTACGTCGAAGTCCATCCCGAAGGCTTCGAGTTGGGCGGTGAACGCCGAAAGGCGGTCCCGAGAGGCCGTCAGTTCGACCTCGGCCGTGGCGTCCTCGATGACGAAGGGGAGTTCGAGCGGCAGACCCGACTCCTGCACCGAGAACAACAGCAGGGGCGCGGTAGTCTCGAACTCGACCAGCGCGGACTCCTCGGACGCCTGCTGGAGGTCGAGGCGCACGATGTCCTCACGGTCGTCCATGTCGGCGACGACCGAGGGCAGGTCCGAGGAGGTAATCTCCAGCAGACCCACCCCGGTCTCGTCGGCGGGGAAAGCCGCCAGCACGCGGAACTCGGCGTCCGGATGGGCCGACGAGACCTGTGCAATCCACACGTCGTCGGGGAGCGTGATGTGTAGTTTGGCTGTCGGCATCTCTGTGTAAACCGACGAACGCCACGGACGGATAAGTCTTCCCGAACATGTTCGGTATCATTCCCGACCTGTCGGAGGACGGAACCGAACAGGTTCGGGATAATCGCCGTGGGGACGCCTAACGAACGTCTACCCATGCGGACCGATACCCAACAAACCGATGTCGCCGAGCGAGCGGTCGAGCGCACCGACGCCCCGGCGGACCGACCGCGGGAGGTCTTGGACGTTCGGGAGTTGGGGCCGCCCAAGCCACTGACCGAGACGCTGGAGACGCTGGCGGACGAGTCGGACGACGCTGTTGTCGTGCAGGTCAACGACCGGGCACCACAGCATCTTTATCCGAAACTCGAAGACAGGGGCTACGAGTTCGAGACTGTCGAGGACGGCGAGGCGGTCCTCACGACGATTTGGACCGGCGAGAAAAGAGACGAGTAGCGCGAACCGAATCGGTTCATCGCATCGAGTCGAGCGCGACGTAGGAGTCCTCTTCGGCGGTAATCCACTCGGTTACGAGGTCCTCGTCGTCGGCGTCTGCGGGGTAGAGCGTACACTCGTCGGCATCGTCGTCGCGCTCGACCACGACGGCGGTGAGCGGACTCGGCCGGTCGGCGGGGGCCGGGTCGGCGAGAGGGTCGTCGGTTTGCGGCACGGTATCGTCGTCGTTGGCGGGAGTCGTATTCGTCATAGCTGGAATAGCGGGGGCCGGGGGTCGAATCAGTCGTCGTTCGCTTCGATTGCGGCGTCGAGGGCTGACGGCTCCTCGTCGAAGTTCTCGGCGATGTTGACGGTCAACACCGGGACCGACGAGAGCGTCACGACCTTCTGGGAGACGCTTCCGAGCATGTTCCGGGTCGGGTCGGCACCGTGAGTGCCCATGACCACGAGGTCGGCGTCCCGGTCGTCGGCGGCCGAGAGAATCTCGTCGGCCGGGTTGCCCTGCCGAATCTCGGTGGTCACGTCAACGTCCTCGAACTGGGCCGCGGTTTCGTCGGTCGCACGCTCGCCCTCCTCGTGGAGTTCGTCGGTGACCTCGGGGACGCGCTCGTCGTCGAGGGTCAAGAAGGCGCGGTCGTCCACGACGTAGAGGACGTGAACGTCGGCGTTGCGCCGTTCGGCGACGTCGCGGGCGTGTTCGACCACAGTCTCCATGGCTTCGCTCCCGTCCGTGGGGAGCAGGACCGTCTCGTACATTACATTTCGTGCTTCGCACTGAGGGGCTATATAAACGTACAGTCGTTCCCACTCGATGAAAACGTTCGCCGTCACGTCGTGCGAATCCGACGCGAGTCGGAATTCCCGTCGCTTTTCTAATCTAAGAAAATTAACCATTCCCACCCTCTGAGAAAAGAATACATCAATATGCCCCTCCGGCGCTAAAAGTTAGACATGACAGTCGTGGTTCCGTTCGACGGCTCCGAACTCTCGGAGGCCGCGCTGGTTCGGGCGACTGCGCTCGGAGACGCCTTCGGCGAGCGCGTTCTGGCGCTCACCATCGTCCCGGACGGGGACCTCCAGTACGCCCGCGAGCGAAACTGGGTCGGTCCCGACGAGGAGTTCGACGTCCAGACTATCGTCGGCCGACTCCACGAGCGAGTCGCCGAGGTCGCACCCGAGGCCGACTTTCAGCACGAGACGGTCGGTCGGTACGCCTCGGCGGGCACCATCGCCGGTCAGTTGCGCGAGACGGCGAAGGACGCCGGGGCCTCGCTGGTCGCCATCGGGAGCGACAACGCCGGGCACATGGTCACGTCGATACACAGCGTCGGGAGTACGGTCGCGTCCGACGAGGCCTTCGACGTCCTCATCGTTCGTCGCCCGATTCCGACCGAGGACCGCCCGGAAGAAACCGCCGGGTGGTGAAGTAATTCGGGCGGGAGGGAACTCCAGTCCTCGATTTTCAGGGTCTGGGAATCGGTGGCCCGTTATACCCTGTTGGTCGTCCAACTTTCTCCCGTAGGAGTGATTCGCTATGGCCACCGACACGTCCAACTTCCGAACCGAAGCGAACGTCTTCGAAAGCGACCTCGCGGGCATCACGGTCCGCGGTAAGGCCCACGACCTGAGCGCGTGGTTCGTCGTCGCGTTACGCCTCATGATGGGCTACGCCTTCCTCCACGCCGGGTGGACCAAGATTACGGCCGCCGAACCCTTCGACGCCGGCGGCTACCTGACCAACGTCACCGCGGCCAGTCCGCTGTCGGGCCTGTTCCACTGGATGGGCCAGACCGGGTGGTTCGTGGAGTTCGTCAACCTCGCGGTCCCGTGGGGCGAACTCCTCATCGGGATGGCCCTGCTCGTGGGCGTCGTGACCCGCCTCGCGGCGTTCTTCGGCGCGTTCATGATGTTGCTGTTCTACTTCGGCAACTGGGAGGTCCAGCACGGACTGGTCAACGGCGACCTCGCGTACATGCTGGTGTTCCTCGCCGTCGCGGCGTTCGGCGCGGGCCGACTGGTCGGTCTCGACGCCATCATCGAGAAGTACGAGACCGGCGGCGAGAAACTGGTCGAACGCTACCCGAAACTTCGGTACCTCCTCGGATGAGGCGCGGGACCCGCCCGTCCTCGTTCGGCCAGTCGTCGTATCTGAGCAATGTATAGGGGCGGAAAAGAAACGAAATTCTACGTGAGAGAAATAAGTATATTCGTCAGTCGGCGTACAGCGAGTAGAGGATGATGGCGAATCCGACCGCGGTCAGTGCGCTCTCGACGACCAACGCCGAGGTGGCGGCGGTGTCGAGCAGGCGGTCCACGACGCCGGCCAACAGCGACCCGAGCGTGACCGTGCCGAACCCGAGTGCGAGCGCCCTGAGCGCCGGCGCGCCGGTCCGGCGGTAGGCTTTGAACGCGAAGTAGGTGATGAGACCGCCCAGCACGAGCGTTATCGTCTTGAGCGCGACGACGGTTGAGGTGACGTGAACCATCTCAAGTCTCCTTGCGGACCTCGGCCCAGAGGCCCGCGAGTTGTTCTTCGGCAGACTGCGTGGGCCGGGAAATCGACACCTCGAACTGGCGATGGTCGTCCAAGAACACCGTGACCTCCTCGAACGCCAGCGCGTACTCCGAGGTGTGGTGGCCGTCGGTCCGAATGGCGGTCTGTTCGGTCAGAATCGAGGCGTCGGTGAGACGCTCCAGTTTGCGATACGTAGTCGAAGTGGGGATGTCACATTCGGTCGAGATTTCGCTGGCAGTCATGGGTTCGTCGAGTTGGCGGACGATTCGCCGGCAATCGGAATCGTTCAGCGCGTCGAGGACCGACTGGAGTTCCGCAGGGTCCTCGGTTCCGAGCGGGTCGCGGACCATCTACTTGGTGTGGCCGTGTGACCAATATAAGCAATTCGACTTCTAATCCGACTGGAACAGACGGAACAGTCCGCAACGAACCACCCGAAGGTTATGCCTCGGGGCCGAAGGAGGAACCGAACGATTCGGTCATGTCCGAACCACCGACCGTCCTCATCGTAGACGACAATCGAGCACTGGCCGACGGGTTCGCGAGTGTCCTCTCCGAGCGATACGAGACCCTGACCGCCTACACCGCCGAGGAGGCCCGCGAGTCGCTCCACGAGGGAATCGACGCGGTGCTGTTGGACCGCCGCCTCCCCGACGCGCCCGGCGAGGAACTCCTCGGCGAGATACGGGACGCCGAGTTCGACTGCCGGGTCGCAGTCATTTCTGCAACCCCGCCCTCGGGCAGTCTCGACTGCGACACCTACGTCACCAAACCCCTCTCGGGCGTCGAGGCGGTGCGCGAGACCGTGGCGAACCTCCTCGGCGAGAACGCCTCCTGTTGAGCGCGATTCGACGCGAATCCTTTTGGTCCTCCTCGGAGTACGTAGCCCCATGCGATTTGTTATCGTTGGTGCAGGCCGGGTCGGCCTGCGCACCGCCCGCATCTTACACGAGGAGGGCCACGAGGTCACGGTGGTCGAAGACGACGCCGGCAAGGCCGAACACGCCCGTAGCGAGGGGTTCATGGTCATCGAAGGCGACGGCGCGAGCGAGGAGATTCTGACCCAGACCGACCTCGGCGCGACCGACGCCGTCGCCGGGTTGACCGGCGACCTGAACGTCAACTTCGCGGCGTGCATGATAGGCAAGCACTACGACTGTCGGACGGTCCTGCGAATCGACGAGGACTACCGGGCGGACATCTACCACAAGTTCGCCGATGACGTGGACGAAGTGGTCTACCCCGAGCGACTGGGCGCGGCCGGAGCGAAGACGGCCCTACTTGGGGGCAACTTCAACGTCATCGCCGACCTGACCGAGGAGCTACAGTTGACGACCGTAATCGTGCCCGACGAGTCGCCGGTTGTCGGCCAGCAGGTCAGCACGGTCCAACTCCCGGACGACGCCAGAATCTACGCTCACGGGAGAAAACGCGAGCGAATGACGATTCCCCTGCCGAACGCGACGGTAGAAGGCGGCGACCAGTTGGCCGTCATCGCCGACCGGGGTGCCCTCTCGGAGGTCCGGAAGCGATTACAAGGCTAATCGATTCCCCAATCCATAGATTTTTTATCGGGACGCACTCCCGTGGTACACGAACGTCGGGAGCATCGTCTTGTTTCTCGTCATAGCGAAGTTCAGTGGTTTGTGGGGCCAACTAGACCGCTGGTATCGCGTAACAGAACCCCAGAGCCGATTTCGTAGTTGGGTGAGCGCGTGGCGAGACCGGCTGAGTTGTCGGGACGGTATGGAGGAAAGTGCCGAAACCGAGAACCGAGGGGACCAAGCCGAGGAGACGAAAACTGAGGGGGACGAATCAGGGTCCGGAACGCAGAACGACGAGAGCGACCGTGAAAAGCCGAGCTTTGAGGGCCAGACCGTCTTCAAAGGTGACTTCGACGAGGACGACGGCGAGTGAAACAGCTAACGGACGATAGCCAAACTAATCGAATCACGGCAGTACGCTACTGTTTTTGAACAGATTCTGGTTGAGTCGAGAGAGCTAGGAAGGACCTCGACAAACGACGATTTGGTACAAGCTCCCGAAAAATGAACGCGGAGGGCAGTGGGTAGCGCGGGGTCTTGGAAGGCACCCGAGACGAGAACTTTCGTGGGAGGGTTGGTGACACTGTGGCGGGAGGCCAGCCCGCCGCCAGAGCCTCCGGCGTCGTCGGGGTGCCGACCGGGAGACTGCTGCACGCTTCGCGCCCGAGCCGTCGGGCGCATTTCTTTCATGGGCGGATTCGGACTTTGTTATGTGGCGTCTGACCCGCCGGTAGGACGGGCCTCGTCGGAGGAGCGAGTCGGTCAGCCACCACCTGTGCCGGACGTAAGCGGTGGTTACCCTCCTCTAATCGAGATTCGCGGACACAGTTGGGGTTTCGAATCGGCGTCGGGTCCGAAGGGGGAATGGGGAGAGGGTGTGGGGAGGTGTGGTGGTGTGCCGGGCGCGCGGTGTGGGAGGATGGGGGAAGAGAGGCCGTCAATGCGCGCCCAATCGGGGGTGGGGAGGGCATTAACTTAAAACTACGTCAGACGCTCGGCGGGAAATCACGGGCCGAAAACCCCTCCTCGGTCGAATCGAGGAGGCGGTTCCGAGAGACGCGCCGCAACGGGATACCCTCGGGGTTGCCGAGTCGCCTACCTTCAAGGTCGCCCGTATCGACTGCGCAAGCATGAACGGAACAGGCGTGCCGCTACTCACGCCCTTCGACGAGGACGGCGGCCTCGACGCCGAGGGCCTTCGAGAGATGGTCGAGTGGGTCGAGGAGGGCGGCGTGGACTTCATCGTCCCGTGCGGGTCGAACAGCGAGGCCGAACTGATGAGCGTCGAGGAGCGCGCTCGCGTGGTCGAAATCGTCGCTGAGACGGCCGAGGTCCCGGTCGTCGCGGGCACCGGCCACCCCGGACTCAGCGAGACGCTCCGCCAGACCGAACTCGCAGAGGAGGCGGGGGCTGACGGCGCGCTGGTCGTGACCCCGTTCTACTACGGCCACGACGACGAGGCGCTGGAGGACTACTTCCGCGAAGTCGCCGACGAGAGCGACCTGCCGGTCTACCTCTACAGCGTCCCGGCCTACACCGACGTGAAACTGAACCCCGAGGTCGTCGGCAGACTCGCAGAACACGACAACATCGCGGGGATGAAAGACTCCAGCGGCGACATCGAGACCTTCCAGCGCGAGCGCAGACTGACCGCCGAGGAGGACTTCGACCTACTGGTCGGGAGCGGGAGCGTCTACGCTCACGCACTTGCTTCGGGCGGCGACGGCGGCATCCTCGGGTTGGCGAACGTCGCGCCGGGCCGCGCCAGCGAGATTTTCGACCTGCACCGGATGGGCAAGGACGGCGAGGCCCGCCAACTCAACGCCGAACTGGTCGAACTCAACCGCGCGGTCACGTCGAAGTACGGCGTGCCGGGCGCGAAGGCCGCGATGCGCTATCGGGGCGTCTCGGCGGGATACGCCCGGAAACCGCACCGCGAGGTCGGCGACGAGGTTCGAGAGGAAATCGAAGCGTTGGTTGGACAGATGAAGCCGTAGAAAAGAAATAAATATTTTACCTTAGCAATTGTTTTCCTATATTATCCACAAGTAGAGGATTCTTTGAAGCGCACGGAATCGGCGAGAAGGAACCCCGTCGTTTCGTCCTACGTCTCCCGAGGACTCGCCCGCGTCGCCGTCGCCTTGAACGAGGCCACCACGTCGCTGTCCTCGCGCAGGTCCAGTTTCTCGACGCTCGACATCGTGACCAGCGCCCCGAGGAGCGCGTCGGCGTCCACGTCCACCAGCACCCGAGCGACCTGCTCGCCCGAATCGATGGCAGAGATGGTGCCCGCGAACCGGTTTCGGGCGCTGGTGGCCTCCTCGGCCGGGGCATCGGCGGGCGCGTGGAGCGTCACGGCGTCGGCCCGGACCGCGACCTGCACCGCGTCGGTGTCGGCCTCCGGGGCCAGCGCCCGGACCTGCCCGGCAGATGTCTCGACGGTGGCGAGTTCCCCCTCCCGCGAGACGACCCTGCCCGAGAGGACCGATTCCTCGACCTCTGCGGTGCCGGTGAACTCGGTCCGGAGGCGCTCGAACCGGGCCAGCACGTCGCGGGCCTCGTCGGTGAGTTCCGACCCGCCGCCGCCAGAACCACCGCGCTGGCGGGCCACGAGCGGTCCCAGCGCGTCTTCGAGCGCCGTGAGTCGCTGGTGAGCGCGGGAGTACGACCGGCCGAGCGCCTCTGCGGCCCGATTGAGCGACCCCTCCCTATCGACCGCCCGGAGGAGGTCGGCGTCGTCGGCGTCGAACTCCACCCCGTCGGCCCGGAGGTGGGCCTCGAATCCGGCGTCCATACCCCGGCAGACGGGACAGGTGAGCAAAACCGTTATGTCTCGGCCGATTGAACGGACGGTTATGTCTGAGAGGGAACAACGCTCGCGGAGAGGGATTTTGAAGGCGACTGGCGCGCTCGGAGTCGCCGGACTCACCGGTCTCGCTGGCTGTACCGGTGGTAACACGACCGACCAATCGACGACGACCGAAAGCGACGAGACCACGACAGCGAGCGGGACGACGGAGCAGGCCGAAGACGCGACCGGGACGCCGACAGCCGACTCGGCGACTATCTTCCACGCGGGAAGCCTCGCGCCGCCGTTCAGCGCGGCCGAACCCGAGTTCGAGGAGAAGTACGGCGTCGACGTGAGCCGAGAGGCCAAGGGGTCGGTCGGTTCGACCAAGAAAATCACGGTGCAGGGCCGGAGCGCCGACGTGCTGGGAGTCTCTGACTTCCGGCTTATCCGGGACATGATAGTGCCCGACTACGGCAGTTGGTACGCCGTCTTCGCCACCAACGCGATGTCGCTCCAGTACCGCGAGGACTCGCCCGGTGCCGACGAAATCGGCCCCGACAACTGGTGGGAGATTCTGAGCCGAGACGACGTGACCATCGGCCACAGCGACCCCGCGGTGGACCCCGGCGGCTACCGGGCCGTGATGGCGATGCAGTTGGGCAAGGAGACGTTCGAGGGCGAACGCCTCTACGACGAGCAGACCTTCCAGAAGATTCGGGACAACATGACCATCCCGACCGGCACCGAGACCAAACTCGAAGGCCAACTCAAGTCGGGTAAACTCGACTACGCGCTCTACTATCGGTCTATCTCCTCGCAGTCGGGACTCCCCTACGTGGACCTCCAACCCCACGTAGACCTCTCGAAACTCGACCAGACGCACGCCGAACACTACGCCAAGGCGAAAGTCGAGGCCGGCGGCACCGAGTACGTCGGCGCTCCCATCGCCTACGGCATGACGGTCCCGAGCGTGGCCGAGGCCCCCGAACTCGGTGCCCGGTGGGTCGAGTACATGATTACCGAACCCGGCCAGCAGATTCTGCAAGACAAGGGCCTCATCCCCAAGAAGCCCGCCGTGGTGACGAAGGACGGCGACGTGCCCGAGCGAGTCGCCAAGCACGCAGAGGCAAAGACTTCAGTTGGTCCGCTCGAACTCTGACATCGTGAGTACCGACACCGAGACCAGCAGAGAAAGCGAGCCGACGTCCCCCAAGCGAGCGACCGGTTCGCCCGGCGAGCGTCTCGACGGCCGAATCGGCATCGGAACCGCGGTCCTCGCCGTGGTCTCGGTTCAACTCGTCGCGTTCGCCGTGGCGTTCGCGGTCGGCTACCCCGGAGCCTACGCCGGGTTCGCGGTCGTCTCTGCTGGAGCGATTGCCGCGTGGCGGAATCGAGGAGCCTTCGGGATTCTCTCGGCCGCGCTCGGCACGGTCCTGCTGGTCGCGCTCGGCCTGCCCCTGTTGATGCTGGTCGCCCGCCAGCGCCTCGGCATGGTGGTCGAGATGGCCGCCGACCCCGCGGTCCAGCAGGCGCTCTACCTGTCGGTGTACGCGCCGCTCCTCGCGGCCCTCGCCAGCGTGGCGCTCGGGGTCCCGCTGGCGCTGGTCCTCGCTCGGGGCTTCCCCGGTCAGGAACTGGTCGAGAGCCTCGTTGACCTGCCCCTCGTGGTGCCACACAGCGTCGCCGGCCTCGCAATCCTGTTCGGGTTCGGCAAGGGCGGCGCGTTCGGCGGCGTGCAGTTCACCATCCCGGTCATCGACTTCACGTTCAAGTTCACGGTCCTCCAGACCATGCTCGGGATGGTGCTGGCGATGACGTTCGTCTCGGCCCCCTTCGCGGTCAACTCTGCACGCGAGGCCTTCGAGTCGGTCCCGACCCGCGTGGAGTGGGCGGCCCGGACCCTCGGCGCGAACCGGTGGGAGACGTTCAAGCGAGTGACCGGCCCCCTCGCGTGGCGCGGCGTCCTGACCGGAGGAGTACTGGCGTGGGCGAGAGCGGTCTCGGAGTTCGGCGCGGTCGCCATCGTGGCCTACAGCGTCGAGTTCTTCTACCTGCCCGAGGGCGAGAGCCTGTCGGCCCAACACGCCCCGGTATTCATCTACAACACCTACCTCTCGGCGGGTCTCGAGGAGTCCGGCGCGGTCGCCACCCTCCTGCTGGCGCTCTCGGCAGTCATCTTCCTGCTGGTTCGGACCGCGGCGTACGACGACGGAGGGTGGCCATGAATAGGCCACCTAAACGGAGGGTGGCCATGAATAGGCCACCTAAACGGGGGTGGCCATGACCCTCGACGTGAACGTCTCCGCGACGTTCACCGCCGAGGGCGCAGACCGGTTCGAGGTCACGGCCGACCTCTCGGTCGCCGACGGCGAAACGCTGGTCGTCCTCGGACCCAGCGGGTCGGGCAAGAGCCTCCTGCTCGAAACCGTCGCGGGGTTCCACGACCACGAGGGCCGAGTGGCGCTGTCGGGCCGGGACCTGACCGACGAACCGCCCGAGGACCGCGGCCTCGGGTTCGTCTTCCAAGATTACGCGCTGTTCCCCCACAAGACGGTCCGGGAGAACGTCGCCTTCGGCGGGAAGTACCACGACATCCGCAATCCCGACGACCTGTTGGCGGAGTTCGGCGTCGCGGACCTCGCAACTCGCTACCCGCCGACGCTCTCGGGAGGAGAGTCCCAGCGCGTGGCATTGGCCCGCGCACTGGCGGTCCGGCCCGACGCCTTCCTGCTGGACGAACCGCTCTCGGCGCTCGACGTGCCGACCCGCCAGACGCTCCGGGAGGTCCTCGCGGACGTGCTGGCCGACGAGACGGCGATGTACGTCACCCACAACCGGACCACGGCGCGGGCCATCGCCGACCGCGTGGCGGTGATTCGAGACGGGAAACTGGTCCAAGTCGGCACGCCAGAGGAGCTATTCGAACGGCCCGATTCACCCTTCGTTGCCCGGTTCACCGGCGCGAACTGCCTCGAACTCGCCGACAGCGCGCTGGCGACCCCGGAGGGGCGACTCGCCTTCGACGCCGAGGACGCCACCCACCTCGCCGTCAGGCCCGAACACGTCGAACTGGACCCCGAGACGCCCGACTTCTCGGCGTCGGTCGAGCGCGTGCTTCGGGAGGACGGCCGGTGTCTCCTCGCACTCGACGTTGCGGGCCAGCGACTCGACGCCTACGCGCCGTCGCCGCCGGAGGGCAGTCAGTCCGGCGAGAGCGTCGAGATTCCGGTCGCGCTCCCTCGGAATCGCGTGACACTGCTTTCGGATACCTAATCGTTTCTTTCAGAATCAAATAGACACTCATAAGACAGAGATATATTTTCGGGACGACCGGTTCGTCTGCCGGTAGCCGCCTTCGAGTGGGATAGTTGTGCCAGCTACCTACCGAGAAAATTACTTACGGCAGGCTCGGGAATGACTGGCCATGGCACGCGAACAGCGAACTGCGGCGGGGACCACCAATCGAGCGAGGAGACCGCCGGAGGTGACGCGATGAGTCTGGTCGGCGGCACCCTCGGCAAAATCGGCGCGGTCCTGCTGGCCGGGTTCGTCGTCTCGGCCGCGGGGGTCGGCGCGGCGGTTTCGACCGGCGTGGTCAGCCTCCAACCGCCCGCGGTCGAATCGGTCGAGAACGACTGGGGCGAGGTGACGAACGACCGGACCGAGATTCAGACCCAAATCGTGGTTGACAACCCCAACAAAGTGGGCGTTCCGGGGGCCGCCAGCGTCACCTACGACGTGACGATGAACGACGTGACGATGGCGGAAGGGTCGAGCGGCGGCCTCTCGCTGTCGCCCGGCCGGAACGAGATTTCGCTTCGGACCGACATCGACAACGACGAGATTCCGGCGTGGTGGGCCACCCACATCAACAACGGCGAGGAGACCACCCTCTCGGTCGAACCCTCGGCGAAAGTGGCGTTCGTCTCGCAGGGCCTGCCCTCGTACGACCGCACCTTCGAGACCGACATGCTCTCGGCGTTCGACAGCGAATCCGGCCAGTCGGTGCAGGCCGGGAACCAGACCCTGCTGACCGTCGAGCGAACCGAGGCCTCGTGGGGCACGGCGACGGAGAGCGAGACACCCCTGCGGTTCGCCGGGACGGTCCGCAACCCCAACACCGCGCCCCTCACGTTCGCCAAAATCGGCTACGAGGTCTCGATGAACGACGTGACGGTCGCCGAGGGAACGACGAACGGGAGCGTCGAGATTCCGGCGAACGCGACCGGCACCATCGAAATCAACTCGACGCTGGACAACCGGAAACTGGACGAGTGGTGGGTCAGCCACCTGAACCGGGGCGAGCAGACCGACCTGAACGTGTCGGTGTTCGCCGTGGTCGAGCGAGACGGCCAGAATCGGCGGATTCCCCTGTCCTTCCTGAGCAAGCGCGTCGCGTTCGAGACCGACATCCTCGGCGGTGGACAGGCGACGACTCGGGCGGTCGGCAGTCCGGGCAAGGGGAAGGGCCTCGGGGTCACGCCGCCGCGAGTCGTCTCCATCGACCGCGACTGGACCGCGACCGACTCGGGCACCGAGTTCTCGACGACGGTCGTCGTGGACAATCCCAACTCGGCGGACTCGCGCCTCGGAAACGTCTCGCTCGACGGGACCTACCGGGTGGCGCTCAACGGCGTGGCGCTGATTCAGGATAGCCAGCAGACGACGCTCACGCCCGGTCGAAACGAGTTGACGGTCTCGCGGGGCGTCAGCGACGCCGCCATCCAGCGGTGGTGGATGAGCCACGTCCGGAACGGCGAGCGGACGAAGTTGGTCACGGAGGGCCGGGCACTCGCTGACCTCGGGTTCGCCGAGGTCCCGATGCCGCTTCCCGAGCAACACGAGACGTTCAAGACCGACATGCTCTCGGGCGTGCGGAAGGGAAGCGAGGAGATTTCGCTCCGGGGGAAGCGAGTCGCCAAACTCCACGGCGTGCGCGCCGAGTGGGGCGACCCGACGATGCGCCGGACGCCGATAGCAATCGACGGGAAGATGACGAACAAGCGCAAGCAGGACCTGACCGTGAAGAAACTCGGCTACAGAATCGAGGCCAACGACGTGGTGCTGGCCGACGACGAGACGACGGTCGGGACCACGATTCCGGGCAAGTCCACCCGGAAAATCGACGCCACGGCGGCGCTCGACAACCAGCGAATCGACGACTGGTGGACCAGCCATCTGACCAACGGCGAGGAGTCCGACCTCTCGGTCTCCTACTACGCCGTGATAGAGTACCGCGGGTCGCAGTTCACGGTCGAACTCGACTCGATGAGTTACGACAAGACCATCGAGACGAGCGCCTTCGGTAGCACGTAGGCGGACCGGCGACTCTCGGCTTTCCAGCGCGAGGCGCTACGTCACCCCGAAACGAAACGCTCCGATGGTCGGCGATTCGGTGGGATATTTCAGGCGCACAGTTCTGCGCGCCCGAAATCACGACTCACTCGCGCTGAGACGACCACGACGAGGAGTGAGCGACCGCGAGAGAATCGGCGCTAGTCGTCGGCGGGAATGGGGTCCTCGTCGGGTTCGCTGGCTCTGCTGGACGTTCGTGACCAGTCGCCGCGCCTGTGGCACCTGCTATCTCCCACTACGGGCCTGCGACAGCGGCGGGGTACGAATTTTCGACGTACTGCGACAGGTCGGGAGGACAAAAAGGCGCGGAGCGGTCGTTACTGGAGTCGTTCGAGCGCCGTGACCGCGGCCCGGACGACCAACAGCGGGAGCGCGAACGTCGCGCCGATGGCGAGGACCCACCCCGCGAGGAGGGTCGGAACCGTCAGCGGGACGAGTTGGGCCGCGGTGGCGAACGTCGCGCCGGTCAGCAGGGCCGAGACCACCAGCGCCAGCAGGGCGGCGACAGGGAGTGTGACGCGGGTGAGACCCGAGGCGATACGGCCGTGTTCGGCCCGAGTCGCGGGCGCGACCCGCCGAAGCGTGGTGTGGAATTTCATCGGTCTGTCCTCACCAGTAGATAGCGATGCCACCACCAAAAGCATAATCTGAATTATATTTTTGTAGCCGGGGTTACTGGAATGGGGTTCTGTAAATTGGGCTATCTTTTCGGCCCTTTGGGTATGGGGACATCTCTATGGTGCGTAAGCAATTATATATTTATTTTAGGAAATTGTTTCTGTTTCTTCAAACTCACTCTCGCGGGTTTCGGTCCGGGCCGGGATACTCGCCGTCTTCGACCGCCACGTACAGCGATTCGGCGTCAAACAGGCCGACGAACCCGGCGGGCGTCTTGACGCTCAGGTTCATCCGGGACCCGAACGTCGCGCTGGCCTCGGCGCTCCGCAGGTCGTCGTCGTAGCTCAAAACGTGGGCGGCCTGCGACTGGTAGGCGCTGGCGAGCGCGGGGTGGTCGCCGGCGGGGTGTTCGACCGGGACGCGCAGGTCCTCGATTCGCTCGCGCCACTCCTCTGCGAGGCCCGCGTCCGCCACCTCCCGAATCACGGCCTCGGCGTCGTCGAGGAGGTGGTCGCTGGCGACCAGTTCGACCCACGAGTGGCTTCGAATCTGGTCCATCGCCTCGCGGGCCGGGTTTCCGTCGCCCACATCGCTCGCCCCGCCGAGGAGGTCCGCCACCAACACGTCCGCGTCGGCGACGATGCGGGCCGGGTTCGTCTCGGGCGTCTCAGGCATCGTCGGCCTCCGCCGAATCTCGTCGGTGGGCGTCCAGACGCTGGCGTATCGTCGCCACGTCGGTCTCGTACTCCTCGGCGCGCTCGAACAGGTCGGCCCAACTCATGGTCGGAGATGCGTCGCGGGCGAAGAAAAATGTGAACTCCTCGGCGTCGTCGTCTGGGTTTTTGGATATTGGTTAGACCCGTCGTGGAAATGGCGACAGAGGCCTCGAAAGTACTCATGCTCGAAACGACAGGCACAAACAGGACAGCAACCTCCTCGAAAGCCCTCGCGCGGTTCGCGGTCACGTGAGGGGTGGCGGCGCTCCGCGCTGTGACTGGCGAGCGGTGGAACCGCGAGCGAAGCGAACGTGATTTCGGAAGACGTGGGTTGTCTTCCGGCGGTCGCCCTTTCAGTCCGCCGAGGTGAGGGTGCCTGTGTCACCGAGCGAAGTGGATGGCTGGCGGTGCGTATCTGTTCGTCGGGGGAAGTATCGGCCCGCGGAATTTTACCGCCAGCGTGACAACAGACGAGCATGGTCGGACTCCCCGAGGACCGCGAGCGGTTCGCGTGGTGGGCGTTTACCCTCGCAGTCGTCGGTGCCTTCGCGTTCGTCCTCTGGGCGTTCGTCGGCACCGTCGTCCTCGGGGTGTTCATCTACTACGGGACCCGCCCGCTCTACCGGCGACTCCGGACCGAGTTCTCGTCGGGCCACGCCGCCGATTTGACCCTCGTCATCGTCCTCGTTCCGGTGTTCGCGCTGGTGGGCTACACCGTCTTCGTCGGGTTGGACCAGTTGAGCCAACTGACCGGGACCGACCTCGAATCCTACGCTCGGTTCGTACCGGGGTCGCCCGAACAGGCGTCCGCGCTGGTCGAGAACCTGCGAGGCCTCGTCGGGTCCGGGCCGATTCAGGGCCAGATGCAGGAGATACTCGGGGTTGCGGTGTCGGCGTTCACGACCCTGACCGCCGGACTGGCCCACCTCGTCCTCGCCTTCCTGCTTGCGTTCACCCTCCTGCGCGAGGACGACCGCATCGCGGGATGGTTCCGCGACCAGTTCGGTCCCGAGGGGTCGGCCGCCAACGCCTACTTCGAGGCCGTGGACGCGGACCTCCACACCGTCTTCGTCGGCAACGTCCTGACCGTCTTCGCGGTCATCGTCCTCGGCGTCGCAGTCTACAACGGTCTCGATATGCTCTCGCCGGAGGCTATCGCCGTCCCGGTGCCGACCCTCCTCGCGCTGTTGACCGGTCTCGCCACCCTCGTCCCCCTCGTTGTCGGGAAAATCGTCTACGTCCCGGTCGGTCTCTACCTGACCTACCTGTCCGTGACAGCGCCCGGCCCCGGTCCCGGCCCGATTTGGTTCCCGGCGGTGTTCTTCGCGGTCTGTTTCGTCCTGCTGGACCTCCTGCCGGTGGCGGTCCTCCGCCCCTACATCGCCGGGCGGAGCGTCCACGGCGGCCTGATGGTGTTCGCCTACATCGGCGGCACGATGCTGTTCGGGTGGTACGGTCTCTTTCTCGGCCCCCTGCTGGTCGTCGTGGCGGTCCAACTCGCCCGCATCGTCCTCCCGCCGCTGGTCCACGGCGAACCCGTCACCGGGCGGGTCGTGGCCGCCGAGTCGCTCGGGTCCGACCCCTCCTCGATAGTTGAGAGTCCGGCGACCGACGGTACCCCGGTCGAGAACCCCGACGCGGACGACCCGGCCAACGACCCCACCGCCGACGACTCCGCGGGGAGCGGGTGAACAGCGCGACAACCGACGGAGGAAAGACCGAGGAGGTCGAACGACTCGGAAACGAATGGCTGACGAGACTTACCGGACGGTCGCGGGTCGGGGGCGAGCAACCTTCGAGGTCCAAGGGTCGGAGTTCATCGGGCACGCCGCGCCCGCCGCCGACCGAGACGAGGCCGAGGCTTTCGTCGCCGACATCCGGGCGGAGTACGACGACGCGACCCACAACGTGCCCGCCTACCGGGTCCGGACCGGCGGTGACATTTTGCGCGAGTACGGCGACGACGACGGCGAACCCTCCGGGTCGGCGGGCAAACCCGCGCTCAACGTCCTCCAGCAGGAGGCGGTCGAGAACGTCGTCGCGGTCGTGACCCGGTACTACGGCGGGACCAACCTCGGGGTCGGCGGCCTCGCCCGGTCGTACTCCAGCGCCGTCAAGGACGCCATCGAGGACGCCGGCATCACCGAGGAGCGACCCCACGAGCGATTCGCCATCACCGTGGAGTACGACGACTCGGGGACAGTCCGCGGCATTTTGGAGAGCGAGGACGCCGACTTCGAGGCCGACTACGGCGAGCGCGCTGACTTCGAGGTCCGGGTCCCGAAAGCCGAGGGCGAGGGTCTCCGAGACCGCATCCGGAGCGCGACCAGCGGTCGGGCCGACATCGACGACGACCCCGGCGAGTGAGCATCCCCGGCCCCGACCTCAGTCCCGAGCGCAGGTTTATCACCGAGGAGGCGGCCAACCGTGGCCATGCTCGAACTCGACTCGCGGGCCGAAATCCGCGCCGGAGTCGCCCTCGTGGAACTCGTCGTCCGGAACCCGACAGCCACCGCCCGCCGGTTCCGAGTGGGGGACCGACTCGACGGCCCGCTCTGGCCGCCCCGAAGTAGAGGCGTCCCCGAGGCAGGCTGGGACGACGGCGGTTTCGAGGGCGTCGTCGCACCCGAGGACCGCCGCGTCCTCGGATACGCCAGTCCTGTCCCGGACGACGCGACTGCCACGGAACCTCCCGCGGAACTCGTCTGGACCGAGCGCGCCGGGGAGTCGGAAGCCAAAAGTGACGCGCTCACCGCCGAGGCGACCCCGGAGGCCGTCGTCCGGTCGCTCGGCGACCACCGGCCGCCCGCCGACGCCGTGCCGACGCCGACTCCTCGGACTGGGCAGGAGCAGACCGAGAATTTCCGGAGGTCGCCGTGATTCTGGCCGTCGCGGGCGGGAAGGGCGGCGTCGGCAAGTCCACCGTCGCGCTCAACCTCGGCGCGGAACTCGACGCCGTGGTCGTGGACGCCGACCTCGCCATGGCCGACCTCTCGGGGCGGCGCGGTCCCGACCTCCACGACGTGCTGGCCGGTCGGGCCGACCCCCTCGAAGCGGTCTGTGAGGACGGCCCGGTCGTCCTCCTCCCCTGCGGCCGGACCCTCGCCGGAGCGCGGGCCGGCGACGTGGCAGGTCTCGTCGGAGCGGTCGAGGAGGTCGAATCCGCCTACGACCACGTGGTCATCGACTGCCCGGCCGGGATGGCCGCCGACGCCGGGATGCCCCTGCTGGCGGCCGACGCTGTCGTGCTGGTCGCGGCCCCCGAGGAGTTCGCGCTGGCCGACGCCCTCCGGACCCGCGAGTTGGCCCGCGAACTCGACGCCGGACTGTCGGCGGTCGCGCTCAATCGAACCGCCGGTGAGAGTCCGCCGACCGAGCGAGTCCGCCGCGCCCTCGGTGCCCCGGTCGTGGCGATTCCCGACGACGAGCGAGTTCGGCGGGCACAGCGCCACGGTTCTCCGGTCGCCGGAATCGCGCCGGAGAGCCACCCCGCTCGGCGGTTCGGGGAACTCGCAGAAGAAGTCTCGCGGTGTCTCGGTCGGCGCGTCGGTCAGTTCCGCAGGTCCTGATACGACGACCGCAGAGTCACGGCGGTCACGTCGGCGACTTCGGCGGCCTCCTTCTGAGTCATCCGGTGGCGGGTTTCTCTGGCGGCGAGGTAGAGACACGCCGCCGCGAACCCGCCGGGGTTGCGCCCCGAAATCAGATTCTCGTCGTGGCCCTTTTCGACCAGTTGGGCGGCCTCGCGCTCGATTTCGGTCGGGAGGTCGAGTCTGCTGGCGAACCGCGGCAGGTACTCGGCGGGGTCGATGGGACCGGTCGGGAGACCCAACTCCCGATTGAGGGCGTCGTAGGCCGTCTTGAGTTCGCTCCGGCTCGCTCGGGCGACCGCCAGAATCTCGTCCAGCGTGCGCGAGACCGAGGCGGTCCGGCAGGTGGCGTACACCGCGGCGGACGCGAATCCCTCCAGCGACCGGCCCTGAAGCAGGTCCTCGGACTGGGCCGACTCGAACAGGACGCACGACCGGTCCCGGACGTTCTTCGAGAGGTCGAGCGAACTCACCAGTCGCCGAATCTCGGTGAAGGCGTAGACCTGATTGCGCTCGGTCTTCGACCCGATTCGGGCGCGTTCGTGGTGCTTTCGCATCCGGGCGACCTGTCGGCGCTTGCGGCCGGTCAGTCGCAGGTCGGTGTCGTGGCCGATTTCGGTCGTCAGGCCCCTGTCGTGGCGCGACCGGGTGAGTGGCGCGCCGGTGCGCTCCTTCCGACCGTCGTCGTCCGCGAACGACCGCCACTCGGGGCCGCGGTCGATGCGGTCCTCCGAGACCACGAGGCCGCACTCGTCGCAGATGGTCTCGTCGCCGTCGGGA
This sequence comes from Halorussus lipolyticus, assembly GCF_029338375.1. Classification (NCBI taxonomy): domain Archaea; kingdom Methanobacteriati; phylum Methanobacteriota; class Halobacteria; order Halobacteriales; family Haladaptataceae; genus Halorussus; species Halorussus lipolyticus. The sequence goes on from NZ_CP119804.1 coordinate 2,254,654, forward strand.
GTCAGTCGGCCGTCGCATTCCGGGCAGGTCCGGGAGGGAGCGTGTGCTTTGCTCATTACATTCGAATCTTCGCCCGAAACCCTATTTAAAGGAAGGCCGGTGGCGGGTGAAATACCCAAAATCGAGGGAGAGAAGGTACCGGTAACCGGTAGGCTCTCGCGGCGCGAGGGGTATCAGATTCGATACCTGTCGCGCAGGTTTAAGTAGGCGAGGCGGGAACCTTCGAGTGTGACGCTCTCGGACATCGCCGACGGTCTCGAAGTGACCACCGAGCAACGCGACCGAGGAGTCGCCTCGGTGGACGCGACTGCCGAGGCCGAGAGTGACGGTGACCTCCGGGAGACCCTCGCCGAGTTCGCCGACGACCTGCCCTGCGACGCGGCCTCTGGGGCCGCGATACTCGACGGGCACACCTCGGGCCAGTCGGTCGGCGACACCGCCCACGAGGCCGGGGTCGCGCCGATGACGGCCTCGAAGACGTTGCACCTGCTGGGGTGTGAGGGTATTTCGCCGCTGACTCCTCGGGCGCACAAGATTCTGCGCGACTGGCTTTCTGCCGACCTCTCGCGGACCGAGGCCCGCGAGTTGACCGGGGCAAGCGAAACCGAGTTCGCGCTGGCGACGTTCGTGGAGACCCACGACCCGCTTCCGGGTGGCCGAGCGGTCGTCGAAGGCTATCGCTCGGCGTACAGTGGTCCGGGCGAGGACACCCTCGAAGAAGCGAGGAGTGCCCTGACGGATTTGGTCTGAAGGCGATTCGGCCGTCGAAGTTCAGCGCTGTGGACTACGCTTTGATTTCGCACTCGTGAGCGCCACAACTGAACGGAATGACGAAGAACATTTTCGTGACCTCCGGGAGAAACATGCGAGCTGGAGAAGTATAAAATTTTTCTGAGGTGGTGGGAGATATATTGGTTCTGGGACCGGATACCGAGGGTCGGCGCGCTACGATTCCACGTAGACGTGCTGGCAGTTGTCCTTGATTTCGACGCTGAGGTCCGCGTCGGATTTCCCGCGAATCCAGATTTCGGCACCGGCCCAGTTGTCTCCCGAACAGTCGGGATTCGGCCAGTCCCGCTCGAACTCCGTGCCGTCGATGGTCACGAGGAGGGTCGAGGGGTCGGTCGATTCGGGGAAGGTGGCGTCCTCGTCGGCCTCGTTGGACTCCGACATGGTGTAAGATTGCTCGAAGAGAGTCTCACCGGCGTCGTTCTGGACGACGACGGTCACGTCTCGGGTGACCTCCTCGTCTACGTGATACACCGTGACGGTGTGGGCGGGGGTGCGCTCGTCGGCGGAGAGACTGCCCAAGCAACCTGCGCTCCCGACACTGGCGGCTACCGCGGTTTGGAGCAGACGGCGGCGTTTCATGGTTTAGGATAGGTATTGTTTTGCTAATAACATTTTGGCGGTCGAGTCACTGTGCCCGCATCGAAAAATAGTGGCGGTCGAGTTAGTCGAGCGTGGCCTCGGACTGGTCGAGGGTCATCAGGGTGTCGCCGTCGCCCTCGGTGCCCGTCTTCTCCTGATTCACCTCGGTATCGACCGAGTAACTCACCGAGATGCCGGCCGGGAAGGAGACGCCGAACGACGAGGTAACGTCCACGTCAGTCCAGTTGTGGAGGTACTGGCCGAAGACCTCGCGCTGGCCGTAGCTACAGTCGCCGATGGGTTCGATGTTCAGGCCACAGTAGAGGGTGTCGCCGTCGCTCGCGGAAACGTCGTCCACGGAGAAGGCGACGCCGTCGTTGTTGTTGTCGTCTTCCGGCGTGACGTAGCTACTGGTGTACGTCGTGTCGCTCAGGGATTGGAAGTAGTAGTCCCAGCAGGAGTCGGTGTAGTAGAGCGCGGCACCGTCGTTGGGTTGCTGGCCGTAGTCGCCGACTTCGAGGTCATACGTCCACTCCATGTCGATGGTGTAGATGGTACTGCTGGAGTTGGTGTACAGCGTGAAGTCGAGGCAGATGTCACAGTCGCTAAAGGAGCCATCGACGTTATCGAACTCGTTTGTCGAAACGTCGTCGTCACCCTCGCGTTCGACGACCATCGGCTTGCGGACAGTCTCGTAGTTGATTCCCTGCTTGTCGAGGAACCTCAGCATGGCCTGTCGGCCCTGCTTCTCTCGAATCTCGTTGGCGGCCTCCTGAGCGGCGAAGTACTTCCGGTGGGGGTCGGCGGCCGAGACGGTCCCGAGGACGCCGGTACCGGTGATGGCCGCGCCCGCCGTTCCGAGCGCCTTCAGTGCGTTTCGTCGGTTGAGCGAACGGTCGCTGTCACGGTCGAAATCGCTGTTTCGAGTCATGCGGCAATTCGTTTTTCCGAAGAACAGTTGTTAAAATATTATAATAATCCTATATACAGCTAGGAGTTGATTTTATTTGTAATAGCACTACTGAAAAATCGAGGTCAGGACAGCGCGTCGGGCAGGAGTTCGTCCGCGTCGAAATCGAGGAGACCGGGGTCCTCGAACGCCAGACCGAGGTCCACGTCGAAGACGACCTCAGCGGCGTGTGAGACGGCGGGCGCGAAGGTCGCCTCGGGGTCGGGCGCGCTGGCCGGGACCTCCTCGGCGGTGGTGGCCTCGCTCTCGGGAATCGCGGCGTCGGCGTTCTCGACGGGATGGTCGGGGTCGGCGCGGTTTGCGAGGCGGGCGTCCACACTCGCCCCGACGTCGGCGATTCGACCGCTGGCGCGCTGAACCGCGTCCACACCGCGGTCGTCGGCGGGCGCGACCACCGCGACTCGCTCGGCAGACGTGACCGCGGCGACAGACTGGTTCGCGGCGACCGGCGGGGTATCGACCAGCACGTGGTCGAACTCCGCATCAGCCTCGGCGAGGAGGTCCTCGAACCGCCGCGCCGACTCGATACTCTTGGCGCGGGCCATCCGCTCGAAGGGCGCGTGGGCCGGGCAGAGTTCGAGTCGCCCCGCGAGGTCGGCGGTCGCGGAGTGTTCGCGCAGACCCGCCGAGAGGAGTCGGTGAGTCGGTCGGGGGTCCTCCTCGGTCAGGAGCGCGGTCAGGTCGGAGTCGATGCGCCCCGAGACGTGGCGCGAGAGGCCTTCGGTGGCGAACGCGGCGTCGAGGACGGCGACCTCGCGGCCGTCGCGGGCGAGCGTCGCCCCGAGTTCGACCGCGAGTCGGGTGGTGCCCGCGCCGCCGGTCGCGCCGACGAGCGCGGCAGTCGAGTAAGCCATTGGTTCGGGGTTGCCCCGGCCTGATATAAAAGGGTACGCTTGGTCTCCGGTCGTTTTGGGTGCGACGCTTGTCCGACTGGCTCTCGGAGGATACGCTCGGTGAAACTCTCCACCAGAATGCGCTCGGTGACGCAACCTCCGGGTGGGATGAAGGGGCCGCCCGGTCGCGTTCAGTTTAGTCGCTCCGTGACCCCTATCCGAGGCGGGCGGTGCTGAGAGCCGAGGATATGTCACGGAGCGACCGCGAGCGGGCGGGGGCTTCAGAAGTCGTCTTCCCTCCAGTTGTCTCGTCGTTCTTCTTATCGGTTCCCCAGAATCCGACGCTAAAACTCACTCCATCTGCGCTTATCGCTGATTGTGAATCTTCTCGGCGATTTCGTCTAACTCCTCGTCAGAGAGGTCCGGCCGCTGGCCCGCGACGGCGTGAATCGGGTTGCCGCCGTCGCCGTCGAAGCGCGGGATGATGTGACCGTGAACGTGCGGGACCTCTTGGCCGGCGGCCTCGCCGTTGTTGAACGCGACGTTGGTTCCGTCGGCGTCTACCGCGTGTTCGACCGCGGTGTTCAGACGGTGGAGCGCGCCGAAGACGTGGGCCGCCACGTCCTCGGGGGTTTCTTCGAGCGTCTCGTGGTGTTCCTTCGGGATGACGAGCGTGTGGCCCGGCGCGAGCGGGTTCGCGTCGAGGAAGGCCATCGCGGTGTCGTCCTCGAAGACTTTGCGACTCGGGATGTTGCCATCGACTATCTGACAGAAGATGCAGTCGTCGTCACTCATGATTGTGCTTGGTGTGTTCGACGGCGTGGCGTATGAAGTTTGAGGCTTCCGGGCGGAGACGAACGGGACGAGAGGCGAGCGAGACTGTCGTGGTCGTGGCGAGTATACAAGACACATCTAAACAATTTCCTAAACACTATATTTATTTCTTAGACAATCATTTATAATTCTGGGCATCAAAGGAGCTAGCTTCAGGCTTGAGCAAAGCCGTCACCGCAACCGCATCGCTACCGCGGGCCTCACGCCTCCCCAGCCTCCTCGGTCACTCCCTGCAGTCGTTCACTCGTCCCTCGCGCACGTTGCTCGCGCGCGCCGGGTTGAGAAAGACACCATCCACGGACAGACCAAACTGCACAACCGAACCCAATTTAACTCCGTAGGAGAACAGAACAGGTATGAGCAGGTTCGAGGAGGTAGACGACCAGTACGAACCCCACGAGGTCGAAGACCGGGTGTTCGACTACTGGGACGAGACGAACGCCTACGAGAAGACGAAGGAACATCGCGCCGACGAGGAGACCTTCTTCTTCGTGGACGGGCCACCGTACACCTCCGGGTCAGCCCACATGGGCACGACGTGGAACAAGACGCTGAAGGACGCTTACATCCGCTATCTGCGGATGCAGGGCTACGACGTGACCGACCGGCCGGGCTACGACATGCACGGCCTGCCCATCGAGACCAAAGTCGAGGAGCAGTTGGGCTTCGAGAACAAGAAGGACATCGAGGAGTTCGGCGAGGAGAACTTCATCCAAGAGTGCAAGGAGTTCGCCGAGGACCAACTCGAAGGACTCCAGTCCGACTTCAAGTCCTTCGGCGTCTGGATGGACTGGGACGACCCCTACAAGACGGTCAACCCCGAGTACATGGAGGCCGCGTGGTGGGGCTTCGAGCAGGCCCACCAGAAGGGCCTCGTGGAGCAGGGCCAGCGCTCCATCTCCCAGTGTCCTCGGTGTGAGACCGCCATCGCCAACAACGAGGTCGAGTACGAGGACGTTTCGGACCCCTCCATCTACGTCAAGTTCCCCTTGCAGGACCGCGAGGGCCACCTCGTCATCTGGACCACGACCCCGTGGACCATCCCCGCCAACACCTTCGTCGCGGTGGACGGCGACGTGACCTACCAGCAGGTCCGCGCCGAGAAAGACGGCGACGAGGAAGTCCTCTATCTCGCCGACGGATGCATCGAGGACGTTCTGAAGAAGGGCCGCTACGACGACTACGAGGTCGAAGGCGAGTTCACCGGCGACGAGATGGTCGGGTGGAAGTACGACCATCCCCTCGACGAGGAGGTCCCCGACCACGCCGAGGGCGAGGACGCGCTTCAGGTCTACACCGCCGACTACGTGGAAGTGGACCGGACTGGCCTCGTTCACTCCGCGCCCGGCCACGGTGAGGAGGACTTCGAGCGCGGCACCGAACTCGGACTGGACATCTTCTGTCCGGTCGGCGGCGACGGCGTGTACGACGACTCGGCCGGTAAGTACGCCGGCGAGTTCGTCAAGGACGCCGACGACGACATCATCGCCGACCTCGAATCGAAGGGTCTGATGCTCTCGTCGGGCACGACTCACCACAGTTACGGCCACTGTTGGCGGTGTGACACCGGCATCATCCAAATCGTCACGGACCAGTGGTTCATCACGATTACGGACATCAAAGACGACTTGCTGGACAACATCGAGGACAGCGAGTGGCACCCCGACTGGGCGCGGGACAACCGCTTCCGGGACTTCGTGGAGGAGGCCCCCGACTGGAACGTCTCCCGCCAGCGATACTGGGGCATCCCCATCCCCATCTGGCTCCCCGAAGACTGGGACGGAAGTATGGAGAACGCCATCGTCGTCGGCGACCGGGAGGAACTCGCGGAACTCGTGGACCAAGACGTGGACCCCGACGAGGTGGACCTCCACAAGGGCACCGTGGACGACCTCACCATCACCCGAGACGGGACCACCTACACCCGCGTCCCCGACGTGTTCGACGTGTGGCTGGACTCCTCGGTCGCCTCGTGGGGCACGCTAGACTACCCGAGCGAGGAGGACGACTTCGAGGAACTCTGGCCCGCCGACCTCATCATGGAGGCCCACGACCAGACCCGCGGGTGGTTCTGGTCGCAACTCGGCATGGCGACCGCCGCGATGGGCGAGATTCCCTACGAGGAGGTCCTGATGCACGGCTACGCCAACATGCCGGACGGTCGCGGCATGTCCAAGTCCAAGGGCATCCTCGTGGACCCCCACGAGGTCATCGAGGAACACGGCACCGACCCGATGCGGATGTTCCTCCTGTCGGCGAACCCGCAGGGCGAGGACATGCGCTTCTCGTGGGACGAGACCAGCGAGATGCAGAGAGACCTCAACATCCTCTGGAACGTCTTCCGGTTCCCCCTGCCCTACATGCGTCTGGACGACTTCGACCCGCAGGAGACCACCCTCGAAGACGTTGACGAGGACCTCGAACTCGTGGACGAGTGGGTGCTGGCCCGCCTCCAGTCGGTCGTCGCCGAGATGTCCGACCACTGGGACGACTACCGCCAAGACCTCGCGCTCGACGCCCTGCTGAACTTCGTGGTCGAGGACGTCTCCCGGTTCTACATTCAGGTCGTCCGCGAGCGAATGTGGGAGGAGGAAGACAGCGCGAGCAAGCAGGCCGCCTACGCCACCTTCTACGAGGTCCTCTCGACGGTCGTCGCCCTGCTGGCACCCTACGCGCCCTTCGTCACCGAGGAGATTTACGGCACCCTCACGGGCGATTCGGGCTACGATTCGGTCCACATGCTCGACTGGCCCGAAGTCGACGAGTACTGGCAGGACACCCAACTGGAGACCGACGTGACGCTCCTGCGCGCCATCGAGGAGGCCGGGTCGAACGCCCGCCAGCAGGCCGAGCGCAAACTCCGCTGGCCGGTGACGCGCGTCGTGGTCAACGCCGACGACGAGCGCACCGTCGAAGCGGTCGAGCGCCACCGCGACCTGCTGGCCGACCGGCTCAATTCGCGCGAAATCCAACTCGTCGCGCCCGGCGACGACTGGGGCGAACTCCACTACTCCGCCGAGGCCGACATGAGCCTCCTCGGTCCGGAGTTCGGCGACGACGCCGGCCGAGTCATGCAGGCGCTCAACGACGCCAACATCGCAGAGCCGACCCTCGACGCCCTCGAAAACGCAGTCGAGGACGACACCGGCATGGACGTTGACCTGACCGACGAGATGGTCGAGTTCGTCACCCAGACGCCCGAAGGCGTCACTGGCGTCGGCTTCGACATCGACGGCGACCAGCGCGGGGTCGTCTACGTCGATACCGAACTCACCGAGGACATCGAGAGCGAGGGCTACGCCCGCGAGGTCATCCGCCGAGTGCAGGAGATGCGCAAGGAGATGGACTTAGACATCGAGGAGCGCATCGTCCTCGAACTCGACGTGGCCGACGACCGAGTTGCCGGCCTCGTGGACGAGCGCATGGGTCTCGTGAAAGAGGAGGTCCGCGCCGACGAGGTTGGCACGGTCGAAGACGGCCACCGCAAGACGTGGGACGTGGAGGGCGTCGAGATGGAAATCGCAGTCGCTCTCCTCGCGGAAGCAGAAGCGTAGGACGAGAGCGCGGTTCGTCGTCAGATTTTTTCGGCGATTGCAGGCGCGACGGAGACGTCGCTGACCGGTCGCTCGATGGTGTCGGTCCCGCAAATCGACTCGACGCCCGCCTTCGAGAGCTTCGTGTAGGCGTCGGCGGCCAGCATCGGGTGGACGCAGGTCACGAACACCCTGCTCGCACCCTTGTCGGTCAGGATTTCGACAGCGCCGGACATGGTGGACCCGGTGGCGATGATGTCGTCGGTCACGACCACATCTCTGCCCGCAACGTCGGTGTCGCTCGGGGTGAGTTCGACCTCGGTGCCCGAGTGGCGGACCTTCTCGAAGTAGTCGGTGTCGCCTCTGCCGTAGGCGTCCCGGACCGTCCCAGCGATGTCCAGCGCGCCTTCGTCGGGCGAGAGGAAGACGGGATTTTCGAGGCCCTCGGGAAGGGGGTCCGCAAGTCGGCCCGCGGCGTCGATTGGTTCGGCGGGCACGTCGAAGAAGTCACAGACCGCGTTCTCGTGGGGGTTGACCGTCAGCACGCGGTCGGTGCCAGACGAAATCGCCCGAGCGACGGCGCGGGCCGAAATTGGGTGGCCCTCCTCGAAGGCGGCGTCTTGGCGGGCGTAGCCCATGTAGGGCAGGACGGTCACGATTTCGTCGGCACCCCACTCGCGGGCGGCGTCCTGCAGTTGAAGCAACTCGACGTGGGCGTCCGACGAGACTGTCGAGGCCACGACGATGGCTCTGTCGGCGTCCTCCTCGGCGAATCCGGGCGCGGCCGCCAGTAGTTCGCCGTCGGGGAATCGCTCGTACTCGACGCTTGCGAGGGGTTCGTCCAGTTGGGCGGCCAGTTCCGCAGAGAGGGCCTGCGAGGCGGACCCGCTGATAATCATACGCGAGGGGTGTACGTCGGCGGGTAAATCGGTTTTCAATTGGCGCGTCCCGGTCAGCGGCGTCAGCGTCGGACACCGCGGAATCGGGGACAGGAATTACTTTTATTGCTAAGAGCAATATTAATCGTTTCAAGAGAATTGTTCTGCCACTTCCCGCTACTGGGGCGCGGCAACCGCCCGAACCCCGCGAATCCCGAGAATCTGGTGGTTCCACCCGTCGCCGACCGACAGCAGGAAAGTGCCGTCCGCAGTGACCGCGTACGCGCCCTCCTCGCCGTGGTCGAGCGCGACGATTTCTCCCTTGACGGGCAGTTCGACTTCGCGCCACTCGCCGTCGTCGTGGCCGAGGAGGACCCCCTCACCTGCGGCGTGCGCCCATCCGAGTTCCCCGGCGGAAGACGCCGCCGCGCCGACGGCCCGGAACGTGCCGTCTCGCTCGTCAAGCCACCCGTTGCCGAGTCTGTAGAGGCCGCCGTCGGTCGCGGCCAGTGGCACCCCGTCGGTGGACACGTCCCGCGCACTGTCGAGGCCGACGTGTCGGAGGCCGTCGTCGGTGGCCCGATAAACGCCCGACTCCGCCGCCACGAAATCGCCGTCGATGGCGCGCACGTCGTCCAGTTCGCCGAGTTCGGTCCAGTCGCTCTCGTTCTCTCCGCCGACCGCCGCGTTCCCGCGAACGACGGTGCCCTCCTCGCGCGCGACGAGGAGGACCCCGCCCTCGCCAAGACCGACCGCGACGGTGGGGCCGACGCCGAGGGGTCGGAAGGTGACTGCCTCCTCGTCGCTGTCGCCGAAGACGCCGACCAGCACGTCCTCGTCGGTAGCGACTGCGAGGCGGCCGTCTCTGCCCGCGGCGTCGCGGGCCGTGCATCGGTGGGCGAGACCGAACTCGCCCACGAGGTCGTCGGAGGTATCGACCCGCGCCACGCCGAGGTCCCCGACGACGTAGACCGGCGTCGGTCCTTCGCTGGCGTCGTACACCCGCTTCTCGTCGATACTGATGCCCATGGTCGAAACTCGTCGTAGAACGGTGAAAACGTTCTCGTTCGCCTCGCCGCCGAGGACCGAGTGGGCCTTCGAGGGGCGACCGACCGCGCCCGCGTAGAACTGCGCGAACGCGGCAGGGCCGATGCGCTCGGACCTCTCGGAGAAGCCGCCGTTTTATCCGCTATTTGGTGGAGTTGAAATATTATTTCTGAGGGGTTTACAAGTCAAATCGCTGTCTGAGAACGGTCCACCAACCGGGCGCGCTCCGGAATAACTTTTGCCCGCGGGTTCCCACCCTCGCATATGAAAGTCTTCGGGTCGAGCGGGACTCGCGGGGTCGCCAACGAGGAGTTGACCCCCCAGTTCGCACTCAAAGTCGCCAAGGCCGCGGGGACGGTGTGGCGGGCCGACCGAGTAGCGGTCGCCCGCGACACCCGTGCCACCGGGAAGATGCTCGCCGACGCCGCCGCCAGTGGACTCGCCAGCGTCGGCGCGAACGTCGATAGACTAGGAATCATCCCCACGCCGGGCGCGCAGGCCTTCGCCGAGCGCGAGGGGACACCGGTCGTGATGATTACGGCCTCGCACAACCCGCCGGAGTACAACGGCGTCAAGCTAATCGGCGACGATGGGGTCGAACTCGCCGTCGAGGAGCTAGAGCGAATCGAACAGAAGTTCCTCGCCGAGAAGTTCGACTCGGTTCCGTGGAGCCAGACCGGCGAGAGCCGAAACGTCGAGGGAGCGCGCCGGGAGTACGTCGAGGCCCTGCTGGCCGAGATAGACCGCGAGAAAATCGCCGACGCCGACCTCACGGTCGCACTCGACCCCGGCCACGGCGCTGGGTCACTCACCAGCCCCGAGTTCTTCCGGAAACTCGGGTGTCGGGTCGTCACGGCCAACAGTCAGGCCGACGGCCACTTCCCCGGCCGCGACCCCGAACCGGTCCCGGAGAACCTCGGGGATTTGGGCCGACTCGTCTCCGCGACAGACGCCGACGTGGGAATCGCCCACGACGGGGACGCCGACCGCGCCATCTTCTACGACGAGAACGGCGAGTACGTCGAGGGCGACGCCACCCTCGCGGCGCTGTCTGCGGCCGAACTCGAACCCGGCGACTCGGTGGTCTCGGCCGTCAACGTCTCCCAGCGTCTGGTTGACGTGGCCGACGAGCAGGACGCCTACCTCGAACTCACCCCCATCGGTTCGACCAACATCATCACCCGCATCCGGGAACTCGAAAAGCAGGGCAAGGACGTGCCGGTCGCGGGCGAGGGCAACGGCGGCATCTTCTTCCCTGACTACCGACTCTCGCGCGACGGTGCCTACACCGCCGGCAAGTTCCTCGAACTGCTGGCCGACCGCTCGGCCAGCGAAGTCGTCGCGCCCTACGACGGCTATCACAACGTCCGCATCAACATCGAGTACGACGGCGACGCCGAGCGCGAGGCCCTGCTGGCGGCCGCAGAGCGCGAGGCCCAAGATTCGGACGCCGACATGACGACCCTCGACGGCTACCGCCTCGACTACGGCGACTCGTGGGTGCTGGCCCGACCCAGCGGCACCGAACCGATGGTCCGCATCTACGCCGAGGCCCGCGACGAGGACCAAGCCGAGGAGTTAGCCGAGGAGTTCGAAGAGAAACTGCGGGCCGCGAAGGCGGAAGTCTGAATCTGCGGTCCGACCCTATCGGTCGGGATACTCGTCTCGTGCGTCTTCTAACCGGTCTTTTCGGTCCCGCAAATCCGACAGTTCCGACTCCACCTCGCCGCTCGCCACCTTCTGGCGCTCGGCGTCCGAGAGTTCGGTCTCGGCCTCGGCGGCGGTCCGCAGGCGCTCGAATCTCGATTCGTCTCTGACGACCGACTGCACGCTCCGGAGGTCCGCGACCACCTCGTCGTCGGCGAACCGGGCGACGACCGAGACTAGCTCCTCGACGCGCCACCGGAGGTCGGCGGCGGGTTTCGGCGGCCAGTCGATTTCGAGGGGGTCGGCGTCGAGTCGTTCGAGGTAGGTCTGGTTGGTCGCCACGGCGCGCTTGAGTTCGGTGGGGTCCTCGACGTAGTGGTCGAGTTTGGAGTTCGAGTAGTCGGCGTACTTCAGCAGGTCCGAGACGGGTTCGGTGCCCACCTCGCGGGTCTGGACGTACTCCCGCAAGTTCTCGGGCACGTCGCGGAACTCGACCAAGGGGTAGTCGTCTACCGCGGCGACGAAATCGAGGAGTTCGCGGGCGCTTCCCCCGGACTTGAACTCGGCGAAGGCGTCGGCGACCGCCGCGTTGTAGGTCTCGATTGGGTCGCGGATGTCCTCGATTGGGGCGTCCAAGTCGGCCGCGCCGAGTTCGACCAGTCGCTCGCGCTCGGCGATTTCCTCGCGGAGGTCGGCGATGGCGTGGCCGATTTCCCGGCGGACCTCGCGGAATTCGTTCAGGGCCGCCTCGCGGTCGGCCAGCAGGCCCGCGATGTCGCCCGCGGAGTCGAGGGTTTCGCGGGCGTATTCGAAGTCCGATTCGTTGAGTCGGCGCTTGTCGAACCGGTCGTTGGCAGTCTCGAAGGCGTCGCGCTCGGGCATCTCGTCGGGCAGGTTCTCGACCAGCGTGGCGAACTTCTCCTGAAACTGGATGAACTTCTGGAAGTTCTCGCGCCCGGTCCCGGTGGCTTGGCCCTCGTAGCGGTCCAGCAGGTCCATCGCCCGCCGGTAGGCGTCGGCGACCTGTTCGACAGTCTCCTCGCCGTACTCCTCGATTCGGGCCTCGACGTCGCGGTAGCGCTGGTCGGCGTCGGCGAGTTTCGCGGGGAGGTCGGTCCGGGCCGCGGTGGTTGACTCGCTCATCGCTACTCGTAGGCGTCCTCGGGGTCGAAGACCTTCTCGCCGACCTCCTCGCCGTCGAGGGTCCGGTAGAAGCACGACTCGTAACCCGTGTGGCACGCGCCGCCCTCTTGGTCAACGAGGTACAGCAGAGCGTCACCGTCGCAGTCGGCCCGGACCTCCCGGACGTGCTGGACGTGGCCGCTGGTCGCGCCCTTCTGCCACAACTCCTCGCGGCTACGGGAGTAGTAGTGGGCCAGTCCCGTCTCGCGGGTCTGTGCGACGGCCTCGGGGGTGACGTAGGCCAGCATCAGCACCTCGCCGGAGTCTGCGTCCTGTGCGATTGCGGGAATGCGACCGGTCTCGCCGAAGTCGAGTTCGACGGCGGCGTCCGCTCGGGCGTCCGGGTCGTCGTCCGCGTCGGCACCGCTCTCGGCGTCGGCCTCGGCGGTGGGGGCGTCGCTCATGGCCCCGACTTCGGCTTTCCCGGCGATATGTTTTGTGTGTCGCGCAACGGCCGAGTCTGACCGTTCGGCGATTCCGACGGTCGCCGGGACCGTCGGCGTCTGCGAACGAAAGAAATCCATTCCAACCTCTAGCATAACTAAATATATTTTAAGCAATTACAAAATTTGCTAAAGCCGAACTACCGGCGCGTCGAACCACTCCGACAACCGTTCGCCGTCCGCGAAGGCGTCCACGCCGGACCCAACCACGACCGGCGCGTCGAGGTCGGCGACGTGAGCGACGGCGAGCGCGGTCGAAACCGGCGATTCGGAGTCGGTCGGGACGGCTTGGCGGGCGTCCTCGAAGGTCGGGCGAACCGCTCTGGCAAGCTCCTCGCGGGCGTCTCGGCACAGATTGTCGGCGCGGTCCGCCAGTCGGAGGCGTTCTCGCCGGCGCTCGCGGTTCTCGGCCGCTCGGTTTCGAGCGCGAGAGAGCGCCTGCTCGGCCGCGATGCGCTCGGTTTCGACCTCGGAGAGTTCGCGGGTCGCAGAAGCGAGTTCGGCCTCGGCCGGACCGGACTCGTCACCGGCGTCCCGGAGCGCTTGCACCCGACCGCGGAGTGCGGCGACTCGCTCGCGTAGCTCCTCGGCGTCGTCGCTGGTCTCGGCGACCCGGCGGCGGGCAGACCGGAGGTCGATTTCGGGCGGGTCGAGCGCAGAGAGTCGGTCCCGAACCGCGGCAAGCTCGTCGGCCTGCGTCGGCGTGTGACCGCGGGTCCTCGCCGCGTCAGCGAGTGCTGGCCGGAGCGAGAGACCCATTCCGGTGCGAATCGCGCCGACGTGTTCGTGTGCAGGACCGGGAACCGGACAGTCGATGGCGAGCGGACGGGCAGGCCCATCACCGGCTCTGGGGCCGTCACCGCGAATCGCGCCGACGACCGCCGACGCATCAAAATCTACGGACGTATCGCGCAGGTCCACGACGCGACCGGTTCGGACCTCCCCCGCGAGTTCCACCCTCATCGGTCGGTATCGCCTGCTAACTCCGCATCGCGCATGGTATCAGGCGCGGGGTGGTCGGTCCCGACCGCGAACTTGGTGTAGGGCGTACTCGGATGCGCTCGGTCCTCGTAGGCGGTGGCGGCGTCCCGGACCTCCTCGGGGGCGTCCTCGAACTCGTTGAACGCCTCGGTCCGTTCTATCTGCACGTCGCTCGCGTGCTTCTCCCGGAGGCGGAGCGCGAGGAACGCGCCGAGTTCGGTCGCCTCCAGCAGGACAGCGCGGCCGAACCGCTGAACCACGGCCTCGTCGTGGCCGTTACAGACGTTTCTGAGCGTCTGGCGCGCGGCCTGCGAGTAGGTTACGACCAGTAACACGGCGGAGACACGAGGTAGATTTGCTGTCTCCTCTGGTTTAAAATTACGCTATCTGCTCCGGACGGTCCATTCGCCGTCGTCGAGTTCGACCACCGTGTCGAACAGCGACGTGAGCGTGCTGACCGTCTGCTGGTCGCAGGCGTCGGGGTCTAGGTGAAAGTGGGCGGTCACGTCGGCCGCGTCGAATCGACCCGTCAGGACGTGGAGGAACTTGTAGACGGTCTGGAGGTCCGCGTACTGGAGGAGGGCGGTCAGCGAGTCGAAACAGGCGACGGTCCGGTGGCCGTTGCCGTCCCACTGCTTGAGGGCCTCGCTGAGTGTAATTCCGAGGCCGGTCAGGTCGCCGGGACTCGACAGCGACTCGACGGCTTGGTCGGCCACGTTCGAGGCGGTCGAACCGCCGGACTGGGCCGCCGCGCGCGTCGTCTCGCCGACGTTGACGAACTGCACGTTCCGAGGCGGGGAATCGACGTGTGCCATCCAGTCCTCTACGCAGTCGTCGGGCGAGCGAGTGTACGTCACCCACAGGACGTTCTCCTCGGCGGGCGCGTCGAACGAGAGGAGGTCGAGGCAGGCGTCTTCGGTCGCCGCGTGGAGCGACGGCGCGAGGAGCAGGATGCAAGCCTCGGACTCGACCTCGTCGTGGAGCGACCTGCTTTCGCTGTGACCCTTGGTTTCCATCGATATTGTGGTGTGAACCTATCCGAGTTCGTCTCTGGAGTACTGATACGTCCGAGCAACTGCGACTAAGAGAACCGTGCTTATTTATTTTCCCCTCTGAAATGCTTCAATCGTTACTTGTCATCCAACTCACTTATCTCGACGTTCAGCGACGGCGCGTCGAGGATGTCCCGAACGCGCTCGTCGGCCGCCGACGCCGACTCTGCGACGACGACGAGGCCCTCCGCCCGGTCCGGTCCCGACGCTCGGTAGGGCGTTAGCTCCTCGTCCTCGAACTCGGTGGCGTAGGTCCGGAGGACGTTCACGACGCGCTTTTCGGTCGCGCCGAGGTCGGCCTCGCCCGACTCGAACTCCGCGAGGGCGTCCTCGATGTTCCGGAGCGCGGAGATGCGGTCCATGCGTTCGTTGTTCGGGAATAACGCGCCCCGTATAAAATACTACTGAGTAGATTCCGCCGCCGGGACGCCGGGAAGAATGAGCCAGCGTGGCCCGGTCAGGTCGTCCGCAGGTGGTCGGTCGAAGGCTCGTAGACCTCGCCCTTCTGTTTCAACTTGTCTATCTCGTGTTCGGCCTTCGACTGCTCCATGCCGATTTCGTCGGCGCGAGCCATCACTTCGTCCACGGGCGCACCTTCTTCGTAGTCCTCCTCGATTTCGGCGATGAGTTGCTTGAGGTTCTTGATACGGTCGCGCTGGGATTTGGAGGTCCCGGTCTCCACCACGTCGGCGTCGAACTGCCCCGTCTCGGGGTCCACGCCGATGTCCTGCAAGCACGAGCGCGTGATTTCGACCGCACGCTCGGCGTCCTGCACCTCCACCTCGTCCGAGAGGCGAACGCGGGCGCTGGCCTCCGAGAGGCGAACGAGGGCCTCCAACTTCCGGGCCGTGACCGGGACCGGGGCGTCCTCGTCTGCCCCCTTGGTCCGGAGGTCCACGTAGAAGTCCCGAATGGTGTCCATGGCCTCGTCGGTCATCGTCGGGTAGCAGTTGCGCTTGGCGTAAGCGATGTACTTTCTGAGGAGGTCCGGGTCGATTGCCGGAGCAACCTCCTCGGTCTGGTTGTTGACCTCCTCCTCGGAGATGTTCGGCGCGCTCATCTCCGTCCGCTGGGTGTTCAACTGCCCCGCGTAGTTGGTCTGGAGGATGTGCTCGGCGAGGCGCTTGTCGTGCTCCTCGTCGGGTTGGTCGGTGACCGTGAAGATGAGGTCGAACCGCGAAATCAGGGCGGGTTCGAGGTCGATTTGCTCGCCGATGGGTTCGTACTGGTCGAACCGGCCGTACTTGGGGTTCGCGGCACCGAGCAGGGAACACCGGGACTTGAGCGTCGCGTTGATGCCGGCCTTCGAGACCGAAATCTTCTGCTGTTCGAGGCCCTCGTGCATCGCCGAGCGGTCGTCCGGAGCCATCTTGTCCAACTCGTCCACCGCCGCGATGCCTTGGTCGGCGAGGACGAGCGCGCCCGCTTCGAGGGTCCACTGCTGGCCGTCGCCGAAGTCGTCCCTCACAGCCGCCGCGGTCAAACCTGCGCTGGAACTACCCTTACCGGAGGTGTAGACGGAGCGCGGAGCGATGTTCTCGACGTAGGAAATCATCTGGGAGTTGTGGGAGACGACGTTGTTCGTCAGGTAGTTGTGCGTCCCCGCGACTTCAAGGTCGTACACCCAGTCGTAGTCCGGTTCGACGGTTTCGATGGATTCGATCCGGTCCCACGTAATATCGCTATCTACCAGTGACCGAAGTGCCTGCACGTCGTCTGCCACGTCGAGAGCATCGTCAATTTGGTCAAGAACAACGTCTTTTGCGTCGGCAACTCGACCGCCGTCCGGAATGACTTCGCCCTGCTCGTACAGACTGACCGACCGCTGACAGACGCCGATTCCGTCGGCTAACTTCTGCTGGGAAACGTTCAGTTCTTGGCGAGCCCTTTCGACGGCTTCCCAATCACCGTTTTCGACCTTTTGGCGTAGTTCACGGAGTATCTTGAGTCGGTCCTCAAAGGTCGTTACCACCGTTCGAAGGCTGTCGCGGCTCGGATTACGGTCACCGCGCTCGTAGTGTTGATACGTTGAGCGTGGAAGGCCACAGTTAGACTGTGGGAGTCCGAGCGAATCCCTGATAGGATAAAGGTCGTCCGAGAGAGCAGGAATTACATCCTGATTTGTGTTGAGATTTCCGTCATCAACCTCGGCGGCGCTCGTCGATTTTCGGTCGGTGACGAAGCCGATTCGTTCGACGTATCGCTGGAACTGTTTGCCACTAATCCTGAGTCGATAACTTCCATTTTGTCGCTCAGCGAGTTGTGACGTGATACCGACAGAGAGTAGCAGGCTCCGAACTTGTTCAAGCAACTCCTCGCTCATCGATGCGACGGATATCTCACGTTGTTTGGCCGAGACGTGACCTTCAGAATCGACGTACGCACGCAAAAACTCGGCCTTCGTCTCCGAACTAGCACGCATGAGAGCATCCGGAACTCGTTGTTCGGCCGAGCCTTCAGCAATTGCGGGGTCAAGGTTCTTGAGGAAACTTATGAACTCCCCAGCCGAGCAGGAAATCTCCTTGGCCGCCTTCCCCGAGCGTGATGACCGCTCGGTATAGTTCAGACCGAGACCGGCAAGCGCCTCGGCAACGTCGTCCAGAATCTCTCGGTCGTTGTTCGTGACGGTAACGTAACCTGTCTCGTTCGGGCGTGATTCGACGTATCCCTCAGCGATAATGTATCCGAGCAATCGAGCGAGTTTCGGCGTCCATTCGTCGGGCAAGTCGAGAGTGACAGCGTTGTAAGATTGTGATTCCCTGTACTCGACATCAAGACTATCGTCTCCCTCAGTCGGAAGTATTCGGGGAGTGGCGATAGAATCACCTTTTCCGATCTTTTCAGCCCGAACTGCATCGAACTCGCCATTAGACTGGACGAAAAGCGGATGTGACGGCGTAACTTCGAGTTCCGAACCGCTCGCAGTCCGAATCCGGTACATCTCGTCCGGGGTCTCGCGCTTCCAGACTTTCGTCGCGCGCTTCTCTACGAGTGTCCCGTCGCCGCGCATCGACGGAAGCGGAATATCGACCTCTTGGTACACACCGTCGTCTACCGGTTTCGGGTCGTCCAAATTGGCTTCGACAATTTCCCGAATCGGTTTTTCCGTGCCGTCGGCGAGCGTGACTTTCGTATCTCCTCTGACGCACTTACCCGTACCGGGGTCACCGATGAGGAGCATGTGCAAGTCGCCCCGAATCCGGGATTCGTCCGGGAGGTGCTTCGTGACGCCGGAGAACAACTGGAGAATCATCGCCAGTTTCTCCTCGTCGTAGCCGTAGATGGCGGGGGCCATCGACCCGACCATCTGCTCGTAGATGTTCTCGTCCTGAGAGAGTTCGACGATTTCCTTCTTGTCCTCGTCGGTGATGTCCATGTCCTCGAACTGCTCGTCCTCGATGGTCACCGAGATGCCGTCCATGTACACGTCGAAGACGGCGGACTTGTCCTGTCCGCTCCCCTGCTGTTCGAGGTGGAGGACGCCCGTGACTCTCACGTGGTCGCCGGGCGTGACCTCGCCGGTGATGTCGTCCTCGATGTGAACGTCGATGCTCTGGGGCGTCTCGCCGCCGCGAAGCCCCTCGGGACTCTCCTGTACTCGGAGTTTCTGGGAGTCTACGAACTCGGACTGGTCGAAGTTGATTTGGAAGGGTCCCTGTCGCTCACAGCCCTGACACTCGTGGGGTTCCTGAAAGTCGCCGCCGCTCTGGGGGATGTAGGTCAGCGTGCCGCACCGCTGGCATTCGAAGGCGGCCTCCTGAATCTTGGGCCGAACGTCGGTCGCCTTCCGGACGATGCCCTGCACGCTGACCAGCATGTTGACGTGTCGCGCCCGAATCTCCCGAATATCGGTCGTCTCCCCGAGGTTCTGGACGCGAACGTGGGCCTGTCCGAGACTCACGTCTACCGGGAGGTCGTAGAGACGGAGGGCCTCCTCGGCATACTCCTGTAGCTGTTCGGGTTGCGAGAGGTAGTCGTCGGCGAGGTCCGAATCGTATCGATAGAGGTCGGTCCAGTCGATGTAGAGCGACCGCTGTTCGTTGGGGTAGTTCTGGGCGAGTTGCCCGATTTCGTCGCTATAGTACCGCCGGTAGAACTGCTCGAAGTTGTCTATCAGCTCCGTATTCTCCGCGCGAGCCATTCACCAGAAGCGTAATTCCTCCTTCGGTAAGAACCTTCGTAAAGCGGGGCGAAAGTGGAGCCATCGGTAGCGTAGTTATAAACGCGACAGTTTGAGATGTAGAGACCAGCGATGTAGCGCGGTAAAATTTGTAGTGGGACCGCCCGGGGCGTATCCAGAATGTGCAGGCCTGTCAGCTAGCTGTTTATCGTCATTTTAGCCACTGAGCAGATAAACTCCAACATTAATATTATGAATAATAGCAGGGTTGTATGGATCAGTTCTATAGTTGGTAGTTCTTCGATAAAGATGCCGACTACATGTCTTACGATCTCCGCGACCATCTTGGACACATGAATATAAAAGATAACCAAAAATGATTTACTTGCTTTTCTCGATATTGCTTGAATAGGATGACAGCACCGATAGTGAAATCGAACGCAGCAGATAGCACTGGTTGGGAAACACTACTTGAACTACCTCGAGATGATAAAGAAGAAGAGAGAGCAAGTGGAAGGTTACAGGGAATCGGAGTTGCCCAAGGGCACTGTGATACTCACTGGATTAGGGTTACATTAGATTCCAGAGTAATTGTGACAGATAAGTTAGTATCTTCATTTCAAGACTACGGAAATGGAGGGATGACTCTAAATCTCCCCTTTTATTCGTCGATGAAAGTTGAGATTAAAGATGAACATAGAGCTCGCTCACGCCCACGTTTTTGGGTGTCTGTTGTAGTTGATTAAATATGATTGGTGAGATACTCATCTCATTGGCAGCTCCTTCCTACTTTCTGGCAAATACTGTCGTTCCCTCTTCGATTGAACTTCCTATTGAAAATCCAAGAGTAGCCAAATTCGTCCATGGCTTTATTTTACTCGTTGCTATGGCGGCCCCACTTGTTGCTGGCTGGAGCTACATATTATCGCATTCAAGTTGCTAAATGCTATTCTGAGTTGAGTAGTACTTGGAGAGAAGTTGAATTGTCTCCTCAGTTGCTTCGTCTATGGGTCCATCATCCTGGATTGGATCATCAACCCCTCCAAGAGGAACCTTATTCCGTCGGAAAGTGACCCCGACCTTGTGTTTGTAGGAGACACCACTAATTTCATCAGTCTTATGAACAACCACTCTTCCTGAAGACTTTTCTGCTTCGTAATCCTCGAACGTATTTATTATCTCGGCAAAATCGTCTAAGTCCAGTTCGGAGTCTGGGGTGAAGCACAACCCCTCCTCTTCGTCGTGGCCGATATCGCCGTAATCCGTGAGTCTTATTCCGAATTCTTTTCGAACCCAGCTGTCCACGGCGTCGGCGGCCTGTTGCGGATTGCGCACCGTCATTGGATACCACGATAATCGTCAACGAAGCTTAAAACGTTTCGGTTGTTCCAGTACTGAGGACTGGTTAATTGGTTATTATCGAGCTACTCATACCCTCTGAATCTATATTTCTAATATTATAGAAAGAATATAAAGGGCCGTTGGAACAGTTGTCAATCACTAGTTTCTCAGATAAAGTTTGATTCTCATATCTGGAGAAACGTAGCTCTTAGGGCTTCAGTAGCACATTTTCAGGGCATTAACGATTCTGTGGTGCGTTTAATGATTAGGGAATGTTGACGTAGCAAAGAGCCGCGCGACACACCACCACAGAATCTCTCCGCGAATCCTCTACGTAACTGACCCCTCGGTCATATTTATGGGAGTCTGTCAGCCAACGCCGATAATACGTCGAACACAAAGATCCGTGTGGCCGGAAGTAAAGGCCCGTTCTCGATGCCGGAAAGTGGCTGGAGATGTAGTTCCAGGGCTACACAATCTGGAGTCGAGGGCTCACTAGGAAGAAGGAAACAATCAGGCCGCTTCGCAATGAACTCCTTACGCGATTGGGATCCGTTTTTGACTATACCAAATGGGGTGAGGATATCGATCATGTCGTTTAGGACGAAAAGGCAATGTAACGAGTACCACCACAACTGCCAGAACTGCAGTAGCGAGGAGTTGACTCGCGGGGCACCCGTCGGTACTGACTAATGACTTTCACCGCCGCTTGGAGCTAACCACCCCTCAAATAACAGTTAACCAAAATTAAAATAAACTTAATATTTAGAACATCAATCTTATCATCCTATAAGAATCTCAACAGAGCTATTCAGGTTGCATCCTTTGACGCCAATCAGCGATTGATTTCGTGTTCGTCTATCGTCGGCTCTGAGAGAAGGCACGACGGTAGCGACTCCCATCCAATCGTTGGATGAGACACGCACAATGACAAACAAGTCTACCAATCTCAAACTGAAGAGAACAGCTATTAGGACCACGATGAACCATGGTCCTGCTGGCTGAGAGCTGTAGGGACATAGGCAGAGTCACAGAGTTTGGCCATAGAACCCGAACCAATAGTCGGTTGGTGAGTAGCCTTGATGACTGAAATCAGTATATGGGAGACGGCTACTTCCTGCCTTCGCCAAACAGAACCATGTCCAACGACCTCGAACCCCTCGACCCAGCGACGGCCAGACAGATGTACCTCGACGAACGCCGCCACGAAGTGTCGGACGCAACCGTCCAGTCACACGGCTACCGACTCAAACAGTTCGTACAATGGTGCGAGCAAGACGGCATCGACAATCTGAACGATCTCTCAGGCCGCGACGTGCATCGCTTCCGGGTGAAACGCCGGAACGAGGACGAGCTCGCGACGCCTACGATGAAAGGGCAGTTGGCAACGCTACGTGTCTTCCTTCGCTTCTGCACGACCATTCACGCAGTACGACCGGGACTTGACGAGAAAATCATACTTCCGAAGATCACCGACGACGACGCACGCGACGAACTCATTGAACCAGAACGAGCGCGAAAGGTGCTGGAGTTTCTCGAAAAGTACCGCTACGCAGCGTTGGAGCACGCGTTACTGGAAGTTCTCTGGCACACCGGGTTGCGGATCGGCGCAACCATCGGACTCGACATTGAAGACTACGACGCGGACAAGCAGTATCTCAACCTCGTTCACCGTCCCGATGAGGGAACGTCGTTGAAGAACGGCCAGACCAGCGAACGACTGGTAGCGTTGAGTGACCGCGTTTGTCGCGTACTCGATGACTGGCTCTCGGTCAATCACTCCGGCATCGTTGATGACTACGGGCGGAGTCCGCTCTTTGCGACGAGAGGCAGTCGGCTTAGTCGAAATCGAGGGCGGACTATCGCGTACCAGTACACGAGGCCGTGTATCTACGAGGATAGGTGTCCGCACGACCGCGATATCGAGACGTGCGAAGCCCGGCCGACGGAACAGGCTTACGCGTGTCCATCATCTCTGAGTCCGCATCCGATACGACGTGGCGCGATTACATACCATCTGCAAGAGGATACGCCGGAGCAAGTCGTGAGCGACCGGATGGACGTTGGAATGAACGTGCTTGACCGGCATTACGATCAACGGTCGAAGTGGGAGAAACTTCAGCAACGCCGACGGTATCTGCCCGATGAATAGAAGTTCGAATTAACACGTCGATACCAACGTACAAGGACGAACAACAGCTCTTAGAACAATCTTTGGGGGTGAACGAAAAGTCCATTCTGGGCAGACGCTTGATGTAGTGACTCAGATCCTCCGAATTCTTGAAAATAGGATGCTGACGTTCCACAACCCCCGGAACCGTCGGTAGATATGTTTGCAAATGGATTAAGACCGAAGAGAGGGTAACCCAGTTAGGATATGAATCAGACACAAAGTTGATGACTCTATCATCTAATTTGAGAGTATGAGCCTATTTGATAATTTATTCGGAGATGAAACCGGTACTGAAAATCAACCTTCTTTGGCCGAACACGAGCGGTTTCCTGAAGACGAGTATGGGGTAGCGTACGCCGTGTCCGTCTACGATGAAGATATTTCTGCAGTAAATGATCTTCTTGAAGTCGAGAAGAATACTCCACGAACTGAGTCTCCACTTATTAGAGAAGTACTAGAGGAATCCGACATACCAATGGGAGACTCAGTTGAGGAATACCGAACCGATATTGACGGAATTATGGAGAGGTGGCGAGATCAAATGGAGTCTGATCCAGATAGTGTCTGGTGGCCAATTGGTGCTGATATCAGGTTCGAACTGTATCTCTCGTATTGTGAAAAACGAGCAGAGGTAGAGAGTGATCCCTTTGAGTTACCACAGTCAATTGGCCGCGTGTTATCGCTACTTGAACGCTGTCAGATCGCCCATGAGAACGATGCCAAACTCGCAGTTCTCCCAAGGGAATACATTCCTTTGGAAGAAGATATCGAAGGTAGGTATAGAGGATTCTAAGCCAACTTCTTCACCTTTAATAATTCTTGTTCCAAATCTTGAGGAGTGAACCCGATCTCGTTACTTCCAAAGTCAGGAACGAATTTCAAACTCTACTACCTCGTTCCCATTTCCTTCGTCTACATGTTCTCCCAATTCGGAAACCAGACCTATTTGTTACTTTCGTTGGTTGCTTTGATTGGGGCAGCAAGTAGACACGTTGAAGGAGAGGCAATCTATGGTCCCGGAGGAGAGGAAATAGCAGAACTCAGCCGTGAAGAGAAGATACGTCGGATAGGAACACTGTTATTCAGGGACAAGAAGCCATACGGCTATTCTGCTACGTCTTGGAGCGAGATAATTGAGGAGGCCAGACTCAATTCTAAACTATGGGGTGTATTAGTAATTATCCTTGCCCTTTTCCAAGGTACTCTTTCCATTCTGTATCTATTTGCCGTATATGAGTTCTATTTACACCGGTTTGAAATCGATTTCATTGGCGGAGTATTACTCTTCTCTCTTATCGCGCTGGTGGTCTATGGAGGGTTGAAAAACATCTGGCCAAATGCGAGCCACATGGATGAAGATATCCCCGAGATAGACCCCGAGTTACAGGATATTGTGGAGAAGTTCATGTATATGCTCTATGCGGAGGGCATAACTACGACTGGTGTAAGCTACGAGCCAGCTGAAGGAGGTCTGTTCGAAATCGCTTGTGAGGTTGACTATGAGTACGGAGAAACGATGAAAGAAGATATTAACCAAATCGCTATTTTGTTCTGTTCGATTATCGACCGGTCACCCTACCCTATTAGCCGTGCAGATTTCACCGTGGAGACTTCAGATGACATCGTTATCGATTTCTATATTGAGCCGGAATGGTGCCGAGGGGTTTTGAGTGGTGGACTCTCGTCGGACGAATATCTCCAGAATGTGAATCAAACGGTGTCTATCAAGGCACCTGATAGAAAGACTATCGAGTCCGTATTTTGAGCTGAGGATAGACTTCTCACGGTAGAGCTTCGCTTTGTGGCTGTGATTATAGAAGCATATCAGGACTCTTAGTACGAGCTGGGCGAGCGGGTCGGGGTCCCGCCCGCTCGTCGTCGGATTAGTGGTCCTCGGGATTGGGCTACGGATAGGAACCTCTCCCTCTGGCAGCAAGGCTTCGACGTGGAACAGTTCTTTGATAGGTGGATCCTCCTCAACGTGGTTGGTGTCGTGTTCGTCTTCGGGGTATTGTCGTTCGTGATTGAGAGTCTGTTCCCATTAGCCATCGGCGGAGGCGGGAATCTCACGAGTATCATCACTCACGCGGCTGGATTCCTGTTTGGGATTCTGCTATCGACACTAACCTATGTCTCGAACATAGGATTCTCTCGCATCTCCGTCAGCGAATAGCCAGGTATATGAAAACTACTGGGCAGATTGATGTAGGGGTCTAAATTCTCCTCGGAACCTACAAAAGTTGCATAATTTAAACAATCTTCGTCATCCCACTCCATGTACTCCTTAGTAACCACGACAACAGAAACTCGACTGTTAACGTTCAGCTTTCCACGGAGCCTCTGGTGAAGTTCTTCAAATTGCTCCTGAGATAGTTCATCAAGATACGGAACCTCGATGTGGAGAATATTGGGGTCCTCCTTACCGAATTTTCCCCTTGCTGCATCAAATTGCCGAACAACGGGGGTTATGAGGTCGTCATCACCGTCGTACCTGATGCCGACGAACATGGGGTCGAAATACTCCGTTGTCTTCGGAGAAACGGCTACTTTGTTCCCGTCTGGCTCAATCGTTGCACTTTCAAAACTATCGTACAAGTCCAGTTCCTCACCTGTCTTGGCGTAGATGGCTGGTTTGATATAGTAGTCGTAAAGGAATTCAAGTTGCTCATCAGAGTCCAATCCATAAGAAGGAATACCCTTTGTCCGGGTATATTCCATGTAGGAAAGTATGTGAATATCCCCAAAAGGAGCCTCAATGTCTTTCTCTGTTCTTCGGTTCAACTCTGACGGTAAATACTGGTCTACATTTTGGGCTTCTTTTGGAGAAGGCAATCGGTCGAGATCGAAGAGAAATATGCTGGGGTTGTGAGTTGCTGAGGTGATTCTGTTAATTAGCGATTCGTAAATTCCTTTTCGGTCTTTGATGCTCCCTGGCGTACCACATCGTTTGCACTCGATTTTGATTTCTGAATCTTGAAAGGGAATCCATAGATCAGGGGCCTTCTGGTTGCCCTCCTCGATGAAGTATACATCGTAATCCATATTGGCGTAGATGCTTCCGGCGCGAATTTCGGAAACGGTTTGTTGATATTCGTCGGGATTTCGGAGTCGAGGACGAGAAAAGTCAGCCAGGGACTCGTCAAGCCACTTGCCACTTGCTGTGACGATACCTGCTGAGTCTATTTCATGAAGGAAGGTACCGAAATTGATGAACCGAAGAGCTTGTTCCTGAGGTTTGCCTTCAGGGAAGAACTCGGGGAATCTCTTCTCTTTGTAGCCTAAGTAGGTTGCCGCAAAATTATATTGCATCAGTAGTTCTGGCGTTTCACCACCAGTTCGTAGGTCGGAATCCTGCCGGTTTTTGAAATGCTTCTGAAATTGCGCCGATAGCCAGTCTTCCCCGATGAAATCTACTGCCGTTTCAAAAGCCCTTTTTAGCTCCTTACGAGAAGATTTCTTGGCTTTTCCCGACACGAATGTCTTCTATAAACTGTTAGGTAAAGAAAATTGCGCCGCCCTCCTGTTTATATGGAGCCTCCGCTTCCACTTCGCTACTTAGCCCCAGAGATACATTCCCGCGCCGATGAGTATGCTGATGAGCGTCGTGGCGTAGACCGTGACCTGAAGGATGGTAGCCCATTTGTCCCAGTAAATCGTCGTACTCGGCGCGTGCTGTTCGTATCGGTTGTCGGCTTCTCGGTGTCACTGTCGCTGTTCATAGTTGTAATTGTCAGGTGTCGGAAGTACCCTAGGATAGATTAGGTTTCCTTATCTTCAACAGAAAATAATTTCCCTGTAGTCTGGACAAATTGGTATATGCTTGAGGAAGTGCCCAAGGGATGCTGTGGCTTCACTTTGGGACCAGAAGACGTTTCTGGTCGCCCCTCTATTTCTGTCAACAGTACGGAAGAGTGGCATATAGATACGAAAGCGGTCTGCTGTTGTCGTAAGTCCTGGGATGAATCGGATGCAGGTTACTGTATTTGGCATGCTGATGTCGAGGAAAAACCTCTGGATGCACTACTCGCCGAATATTACGAACAGGATCAACGGCTTGACGGCGCTGTTCTTCGCGGTGTTGGTGCTGGTGATGCTCTACCGTTGTCTGAAACTATGCTTAGAGGAGCCAATCTATCCAGTGCCAATTTTTCGGGAAGTGACCTTTCCGGCGTAAGGCTCCTAGACGCCAATCTTTCTGATGTAAACCTTGGCTTCGCCGACCTAACAAACGCCTATCTAACGGGGTCAAACCTTACCGATGCGCGCCTAACCAGCACTTCACTTGCCTCCGCAAATTTCTCTAAAACTAATCTCACTAACGCAGACCTCAAAATGGCTAAATTCACTAACGATTCTTTTCTCGTGAAGGCCGACCTTACGAATGCCGATCTCCGATATGCCAGACTCAATGAAGTTCGCTTATTTGAGGCAGACCTTACTGGCGTAGCCATATCATACAGAGGAATTAATGACTTTAGATTCGACGAGGGAACGACCTTCGGTGGACGGTCACAGTGGGAAGTCGAAGCCGATTCAGAGGCAGTACAGTCTATCCCGTATCTATCTTCGTCAGTTAGGCCGCTCCGTTCTCTCGGACGTCTCTATACCAATCCAAGCAATCTCGAACAAGCCGAACTCCAATATCGGGCAACTCAACGACTGCTCCGAGAAAATGATTTCCGTCAGTTGCTGGATTTAACCATCCGAGAGAAGCACGCCCGTCGCAAACGAGCTCTCGCCGAAAATGATTACTGGACTTGGTTCAAACTCGCCGTCTATCGCTGGCTGCTTGGTTACGGCGAAAAACCCACACACGTCGTTGGTACTTCCCTGTTCGTTATCGTTTTATCTGCGTTACTCTACCCTCTTTGGGGCTTCGTAATCAGCAAGAAGATTGCTTCCGAGGGGGTTGAACTTCCGAGCAAGTTCGTTTCCTACAGTCATCTCCCCGATACGGAAAGCCTTCTCTCCACCCTCGTATCGTCTGGCTCGCTCCCCGATACTCTCGTATACGGACTCGGCAAGAGCCTGTACTTCAGCGTCATCACCTTCACAACATTGGGGTACGGAGATATCCAGCCCATTGGGTTCGGGGAAACCATTGCCATCATTGAGTCGTTCCTTGGTGCGTTGTTGATGGCGTTCCTGGTGTTCGTTCTCGGTCGCCGGACGACGTGGTAGGAAACAGAGTCAACAAATATCATCTATGATTAAAATCTTGTTTTTGAACTCGAAGAAAGGGTTAATCAACAATAGATAAGAATCTTGGAATATGAGCGATACACCTACCGGGGCTGAGGCAGGTTCGATTCCAAATGGTGTCCCCAAAGACCGTTGCGGATACACCCTCGATACCGATGATGTTCCCGAGATCATCGATGCAGTCAGCTGTTGGCGGCCGGTCTGGAACGATAGCGAACAGTGTATTTGGCATGCCGATGTCGAAAATAAACCCATCACGGAGTTACGAAAAGCATGCTCAGATCAAATAGAGCAACTCGATGGCGCGATACTTCGCAGTATAGAGGCTGAAGGATTCGATTGGCTTTCCGGATGCAGACTGATACGTGCCGACCTAACTGAGGCTCACTTCCCTGACGCCGATCTCAGTAACGCCGATCTCTTTGGGGCTGACTTCACGGAAGCCGACCTCTCGGGAGCTAACCTCGCTAACGCTTACCTCCCTGAAGCTGACTTTACCAAAGCCTCTCTACGCAAAACCAAACTCATCGATGCTTCTCTTGACGACGCTATCCTCACTGACGCCGACCTTTATAGGGCTAATCTCGCCGATGCTATCCTCCCCAAAGCTGACTTCACTAATGCACGGCTCCAAGAGGCCAACCTCATTGGCGCCGTTCCCAGAGAAGCTGACTTCACTAATGCCTCCCTCCCCGGAGCCTACTTTACAAACGCCGACCTTAGTCAAGCCAACCTAATCAATACCTACCTGCATAGGGCCAACCTCATTTCCGCTAACCTTGACGGAGCCGACCTTACTGGTGCTGATCTTAGAGAAGCTAACCTCAGGCATACCACTCTCGCCGAAGCTCGTCTTACTGAAACAAAAATCACAAATGCAGATGCCAAATACGCAGAATTCGAGCGAGCAACGTTGACTCGAACAGATTTTTTTGATGCCAATCTAATAGGCGCTCGATTCTACGGAGCAACGTTCGACGACACAAAAATTAATCGCGGAACGGAGTTCGGCGAGCACTACGCCGACGACCTTGACGGAATAGATGGCGAGGACCTTGACGATGAGGAGGCAACACCGTGGGACAAGGCGGCGTGGACGTATCGCCAACTCGAAGAACTGGCCCGACGGAACGCCCTCCCGGAACAAGCCCGCGAGGCCTTCAAGCGCCGGAAAGACATCCGCCGCGACGAGCTATGGCAAAAACTATGGAACGATAGGGACTGGGGCAGCTTCCGAAATTGGGGCTACTCAAAAGGACTTAGTGTAGTGATGCGGTACGGGGCGAGTCCTTGGCGGGTAGTTCGTGTCTCAGGTGGCGTCATTGGAATCTGGTCGGTCCTGTACCTCCTGCTCGGGAGTATCTACGTCCCCGAGGGGTTCCCGGACTCCGAGACTATCGGCCAGAACTTCTTCCCTGTGCTCTCCTTGCCTACACCGCTTACCGAGTGGGGAATAAGCCTCTACTTCTCGGTGGTCACGTTCACTACATTGGGCTACGGCGACCTTCAGCCAGCCAGCGGTGCGGCGCAAGCGCTCGCCACTATCGAGTCGTTCCTCGGCGCACTTTTGATAGCCCTGCTCGTTTTCGTCCTCGGCAGACGATCCACATGGTAGACCCACAGGTTGTCATCCCTGTCCACGAGTCCCCCTTCGCGGGTAAAATGCCCTCGATAGACGAGGTGGTTCTCGTCGGTAAGATGGTTAGACGCCCACATCGCTGACATCCACGACGCTGCTGGCCGATCCGATGGCAGAGTTGGCCGTTGGCGCAATCCCGATGTCGGCGAGCGACCGCTTGGTGAACGGCTTGACGCACTCAACGTCCTGTAGCTTGACCGTCTCGGACTGCCGGATGGCGCCGACGCCTCGGCGAACCGCTTCGCGTTGAGCTTCCGCGCCGGGATCGGCAACGGCGGTCCCTCGTTAGTTTATGCGAAACATTTGGTATTCTGGGACATCAGACCATAGCTCAGGAGGACCAAGCATTCCTAACAGCATCTGAGCGGTCTTCTTTCCGCTTCCGTTTCGTTCTCGGGTCGTAGTGCTTCTTGATTGTCTGAATAGAGACGTTGAATCGTTCACTCGCCAAGTCGGGACGCAGCCCACCGCTGAGGTGGTGGACAATTGCGCCACGCCGAATCGCGTGCGGATAGTACGAGTAAGGGCAGACATTCGTATCCGGATGGCAGTTACCGGCGCAGTCTTGATCTTCTAGCTCGGCGGTTGTCCACCGACAACTGGTCGCCGCGTAGATTTTCCGCCGGAGAGTGGATTTGGCCGCTCGACCGTGCTGCGTTGCGAAGAGTGGTTCGCGTCCGTAGTCGTCAGTAACATTGGGTCGCTCGCCCTTGATGTATTCTTCAAGTGCTGTGATGACACAGTCTCGAAGCTCAATGTTTCGTTCTCCGTTCCCGACGCCGTTCTCCTCGTTACCATTCTTCAGGCGAGTGCCGGTTTTCGGTCGATGCCGAAGCCGAATCTCGTTATTGCTCGGGTCGAAGTCACGGAGGTCGAGAGAATTCAAGCCACCGATGCGCATCCCCGAGTTCCATGCAAGCTCGAGGAGCGCATGCATTAGTGAGCCGCGACGTTGCTTGCGGAGATTGTCGAGAATCTTTGTAGCTTCTGGAGCTGGAAGAGCCTCATCGCGAGCTTCGGGCGTAAGCCCGAGCTCATCCTTATCCAGGATGCGGTAGACAGGTTCCCCACATAGTCCTCGTTTGTTAAGCCACCGTAGCCAAGTGCGAACGTTCTTCGTGTACGTGATGATCGTGGAGTCCGAGTCGTACTGTTCCTGTAGCGAATCGACGTACCGGTCCACTAAGTCCGTAGAGAGACCGCCCGTCGTTTCGATAGCGTTGTCTTCAGCAAAGTCGATGAAATCGGGGATCGTCCGTTTGTACTGGACACGCGTAGATGGAGCCCGGTCCCGCCTTCGAGACAGGAATCGCTCGTACAACTCATCAAGCAACGGTAGGTCCGCATGCGAGCGAGACTCACCATCCGGGGCAGTAGGATTCTTTACGGACTGTACAACCTTTTGCACTGTCTCTGGGTCGTCGATTTCAGCGAGGGCTTCTGCTAGTTCACTGTTCATGCTTGATCCGTAATTGTTGAAATCGCGTAGTCCCGAATGTCAGCCGGGGCGATTGAGTGAGTTTGCAGCACCTCCTGTACTTCGTTCTGAGAGGAAGCGTAGTTGGATGCTGAGTCGTTTGCGCGCTTGACCGACCGGCGGAGCGTCGATGGACTTGCTCGGCCGTTTGAGGTCGTGAAAAGCGGCCTGCAGTCGTTTTGTGTGACCTCGTTACGTTCGTAGTTGAGGTAGGTCTCGATGGCCTCGACAGTTGAACTGGAGAGGTCGGCAGTTCGGTGCGTGACGAGACCGACATCCGATACGACATGTGTCTCGGGGATACCGACCAAGACGATACCCCCGTCTAAATCGAGAGCCGAGATGTCGATTTGACGGATTTGTTTCGGACGGCTTTTCGTATCCCAGACCAGTTCGGCGAAGACGTGAGTTCGCGTGCCGAACTGGCGCGTGCGAAGATACGAGAGCAACGAATCAACTCCGTCTAAGATTGTGGATTCACAGTTTGTGGTAAGCTCGCTCCAGACCTCAGTGAATCTCTTTGAGGGGTACTCGTGGAGTGCAGTAGCAATTCGGTGTTTCACGAGGGCAGGGTCGGACTGGTAGAGAAAAGCAAGGAAGTTCGAAAGAGAGGAGAGATGGCCAGAGATGGTGGCGGTGCTGTGTCCGGCCTCTGCAAATAGGTAATCGGCGAAATGTCCGACGTGAGTCGTCCGCAACTCTGCTTTTTTGAGACCTTCGTCTCGGCACCATGGGACGAAGATATTGAGGGCAGTCTGGTGACCGTAGAACGTACTGTCGGGAGCATTGGTAGAGAGTGCATCGAGATAGGTTTCGGTGGCCTCCTCGAAGCCCTCCGAGGTGGCTAAATCGTGCGCCTCCTCGTGGGTGCATTTCACGCCGACCACCCCACACTATTTGTAATCCTATCTAGGAGGAAAACAAGAGGAGAAGCGCCATGACTATCTGAGTGGGTACTGAATGACCACGCCAGACCTAAGAACATGAGTTAGTAGGTCTGGCGTGGTCATTCAGTGCCCATTCAAGATATCTGGTGGTTAGTATCCTTTGTTTTCCTCGTTTTACTAATCTGATTTAACGTCGTCGTCAAACCCAAAGCCAGAAAGACCTGAGAAGAGTCGCTCTAAGAGTTCCTGATAGTTGCTCTCGTTGTGATCATAGAACTCTTCTGTAACCTCTGTTGACGAGTGATCCAATGCAGCACTGCGAGCGTCTCTGGGAACATCAGCTTCGTCCATCAGGTAGTTAAATGTATGCCGAAAAGTGTGTACATCAACACGGTATGCATTTCGGACATCCTTGTCAGTCCCCAGCATTTCCTTCTGGTTCTCCGTCATTGGAATTTCACCAATCACCTCTTGAATGCCAGCACGCTCAGCGGCTTGTCTCACAATGTTACGCAGGGAACCACTTCTGTACCGGCCACCTTCCCGACTTGGGAAAAGGTAGGGATTGTCCTCAGCTACGCCGGTCGCTGGACGTTCCACCTCAATCCATCGCCGTAGTGAGAGTGCTAGCCCATCCGAAATAGGGAGCGTGTAGCTTCCGCCTGCCTTCGTGTTCGACAACGTAATCTTCTTTTCGTCAAGATCAACGTCACCAGTTTCGAGCTTGCAGATATCGATGTTCCGCGGTCCAAGCTCAACTCCGATTTGAACAATCAGACGATCCATTAGTCGGTCCATCGCGTCAAACAACTGAATGACCAGTTCCTTCGTGAGTGGTTCTCGTTCGATTCGCTCTTTTGTCTGGTATTTGGATGGGTCGATCTCCTCTAGAATCAACGCACGACTAAGCGTCGGCTCTATGTCACGGTACAGTTCGATGTGTTTGTAGAGATTTGCTAACGCAGTTCGGTCCCCTTCTAGCGTGCTCTCAGAACGGTTGGCACGAACCCTTTGATTGAAGTATTCTCGGAGATCACGGAGATCGGCCTCACACGCGTTGACACCGCGATCATGAAGAAAACTAATGTAGAATCGGATCGGGTCACAGTACGCGCTTGCTGTGCTGGATGTGAGTGTCGTACCCGTTTTCCTTCTTAAGAAGTCAATCGCGTGGCCGCACTTTGGTTCCCCATTAAGATGCTCGTCAAGAATGTGTTGCCAGCGCTCGTCTATTCGCTCCTCGTGGTAGGTCGGACAGATTGGTTCGTTACACTGTTCCTGACTGTCGGGAGCAGGGATCTGGTTTGGTTGCTCTGAGGGTGTTGAGCTCTTACTCGGATTACTCGTTTCTTCAGAAGTTGCTTTATTGCTTACTTCATGGTCGCTTTCGTTATTTGATTCGTTGTCTGTGAAATCACTAAGCTTCAGTTTCTGATTTGTAGTCATTTTCTCTAGATGTTATTCGGTTGCAGGTGCTGGACGATACTGGACAGTCTGGTCATTTTCGACAGTGGTGACCAGACCTCGCTCGATGAGTCGAAGAAGGCTTTCGTGAATGCGAAGCTGACTCACTTCACACTCCTCGGAGATGCTTGACTCAGATGCTAAGCCGAGCTTCGAAACCACCGTGTAAACTCGCTCGTCGGTTCTGTCATCTTCATCAGCATCTGAGACAGCAGGAGTTGACGGCTCGGATTGCCCGTCGGACCTCCTGTCAGGAGTAGGCTGCTGTCTCGATGGTGCACGATTCGGATGGAGTTCACCAACTTGCTCTGCAACCTCTTCGAGTGTCTCAAGAATCCTTTCGGCTTTGGTGAGGAGTTCCCGTATTGGCTGTTCGCTGTCGTTCTCCATCTTCTGATGGAGGTCTTCTATTGCAATACGCAGTGCTTCACTTCGACTTGCGTACCGCTCAGCTTTTAGCTGGTCAAGCATCTGGTCCTGACGTTCGGTAATCGTACAGTTCGGCTTCACCGACTCATTTCCATCATCGGCAGAGTCATCAGGTAAGGACGAATCCCCGCTCATTGTTGCGGAGAGCCAAACTTTGGCCGGTCTATGACGAATTTCAACAGTCGGTAGATCGCCGAAGGTGAACCAGCGGTCGCACGGTAGAAACTACCTCCGATGAATCTCTTACTAAACCAAGTCCTGAGTGTTGTTCCCGAGGACTTTTCTCGATGCTGCTTGTACTTGCGGCTGGAGCTTAGGCTTGTCATTAAGGTTAGCCCGCTCCACGCTCAGGGCGCGACAACGCCCTGGGCACTTCCCTTCATGTAGAACGACAATCAACTACTGGCAGGGAGTGCACTGGTGGAGCATCTTCGCTCTAAATTATCTTCAGAGCGGTAAATGTACATTCTGATCTCTATCAGTTAATACTGCCGATTATAAAATAATATTCCGTTAACTACCTAGTTGGTTAACTCTTAACCAATTAAAATCCATAAATCTAAATTATCCCGTTAGATTGGTCCCGAGTTATGAAAGGGTTGTTCTAGGCTTGGAAACAGCAGACAATAGCGGTTTCTCAAGAAAAGAATATTTCCACCAACTGCGAAGCTGAATTCCAAAATCAGACTACTTCTAAAGCGAATTTTCGAGTATCGGATAGCGTCTAAGAGACTATCATATTTTGAACTTCGTCCGTGGTTTCGTTGGTTAACGTTCTAGATATCAGGTCAGTGGTAACCTATCTTGGCGGGTCAAACCGATTCCGAATCTTAACAAACGTATCCTCCTTATCGTGAGTATACTTCTGTGTCGTTTCAGCAGTAGAGTGGTTTGCCACCAACTGCCTGTACGGAAGTCCTACTCCTGCTTGATTCAGGAGTGTAATGAACGAATGCCGTAGCGTATGTGGCGTCACTCGATACCACTTCCGAACATCACTATCGGTACCAAGTGCGGTCTTCTGCGCTTCTGGAATCCGTGACTCACCAATAACTTCCTGGATTTCAGCCCTTTCTGCAGCCTCTCGCACGATTCGGTTCAAACTCCCATTCGATTCGAGCTTTTCTCCCGACTGGCTCGGGAATACGAAATCACTCTCACTTGCATTACTGTATCCTCCTCGATGATGGCGAAACCAGAAGTCCAATTCAAACGCTAAATCAGCACTAATCGGGACATCGTACGGCTTCGACCCCTTTGGTTTCGGTATGTGAATCTCCAGCCCGTCAAGATCAAGGTACTCAATTTGGAGTTCACGCAAGTCGGAGTTCCGAAGTCCTGTCTCGACCGCGACGACCGCCATTAACCGATTCCGATAGCTCTCGAACGCATCGAACAAGCGTCGAATTTCTTCTCGGGACAACGCCTCCCGCTGGATTGGTTCCGGCATCTTATACCGGCTTACGTCTATTTCCCGGAATCGAAGTGGGTCGAATTGGAGGTCGCTACCTGCCTCTGTCCGGAGTCGAATATAGTAATAGAGCTCCCGAACCGTCGATACCTTTCCCTCAATCGTCGACTGTCGATTCTGCCGACGCACGCACGACTCCACGAAACCGAAAACGTTGGTAAACTCCGCATCCAGGACCGACAAGTCTTCATCATGCAGGAAGACGACGTACTCCGAGAGTTGAGAATCGTACGTTCTCACCGAACTTGCAGAGAGTCGCAGTTCACCAGCCTGTCGTAGGTACTCACGGGCATATTCATCCGGAACTCGAAGCCATTCGTACTCGTCCGTCGTACTCATACAGAATCATCCCGATTTGCTTCAGAGCCGAGTTTACCAACGAGTTGGTACCGTGGACTTGGATCGTCCGTCCTACCGACCAGTCCAAGATCGACAAGGGTTGATAAGCCCTCTTGGAAGGCTTCCATGTGTCCACCGGTCCGTTCGACAATATCCTCGATTCGAAGCGGCGTATCCTGTTCGCAAAGAACGTTATAAATAGCCGCTGTCTCGGAGGAAACCCTAACGCCTTCGATTACCGATTGCTGACTGGTGGCCGACCTCTCGTCCTCCAATTCAGTCAGTTCATCGACCAAGGATTCCAGTCGATGCTGTCCTTGGTCAAGCGACTCCAACTGTCTTGAAATCTGATTTACTGCGAACTGACCATCTCCTTGGAGAATCTCGCGGTGGCTCTCGATTGACGCGCGCAGGCACAGACTGACGTTCCCTTGGTAATGCCGGGTAGCCAGCTCTTGCAATGTCCGGTCCAGCGATTCGGTGATGGTGAACTTCCGCCGGATAAAAACCGGCTTGTCGGCCGTCATAACGGCACCCCCGTCAGTTCACTCGGAGGAAACAGATGGAACACGCGAGTCCATGTCTCCCAAAACTGTTCGACCGTCCCCGTACTCACTACCTGCTCACGGTCTCGCTCGTTGATACGGGGAGGGCTCCGCGAATCTGACGCGAGCTGATAATCACTCAATTCTTGACCGAGATACGAGTTCAGCAGTTCTTCTAAATCCGCATGAGCCAAGCCTCGGAGTGACTGCGCTTCCAGTTGCGACTCCACCAAAGCCCGACGAAGCGTAGTGACCGTCTCTTCATCAGGCGTGACGAGCATCCCTCCCTGATACCGATACGGTCGAAGTTCATCAAGCAAGGCTACGAGGAGGTCACGCTGAGATTCCGTCTCGCCAATCCCTACCCTCGCCGCGGCTGTATTGATTAGTGCGTCAGCGTTGCCGGTGCCGAGTTCCCAGTAATCGAGGTCAGTTTCGTCAGTTACTGTAGAGTCAGAATGCTCCTCAGTAGATGTCTTTTCCCCGATTATGAGGAACAACCAGCTTTCCCGGAGATCGTCGAGGTCAAGCCAGCTATGCCGCATCATTGTCACCACCTGCAACTACTTGATCCGCTGGAGCAGGGCCACTGAGGAATGAAACCGAGCCTTCTGCAAAACAGTCCGGGCATCGCGGCGGTGCTGTAACGTCACCATCCCATTCGATAGTATTCCAAGTACGAGCGGTTTCGCAGCGGGCGCATTCCCAGTCGTAGACCCCGTGTTCGTCAGCAAGCTCTGGATACTGGAACGCGAGTGAGGGCGTCAGCTTCGCGCTCGGATACGCTGTAAGATAGTCGGACAATTTCTGGGAAGGGTACCCGGTGAATTGGGGTAGTAATCCGGTTACGGCAACATCGCTGTAGTGCCGGTCCCCCCTTCCACAGCGTTCCCTGTACGAACAGAACTTGCATTCCCATTCTGCTTCCGGGTCTGCTGGCGGCAGTTCATCTCTGAGTCGATACTGTGTGTGCGTGTCCGCCCATTCGAGAACGACATCCTTCCAAAATGCTTCGTCGAATTCGACGTGGTAAATCTTCATGTTGAGCGATTCCCGACTGGCATAGACGATGACTCCATTGGTCAGCGAAATATTGTATTTCTGGGAAAGACCCACCATGTACGCGTGCAACTGAGCCCGGTGATGCCGATTAGGCGAGGAGAGATGCTCGACTGAAGACTTGGTCTTGATTTCAGTCGGGACAATCGGAATCGCGTCCTCGTCTACGATGAGCGGGTCTGTCGCCCCTTTGATTCTCAGGGCACCCGCTTCTGTTTCGACCTCAAAATCGACCCAGACTGTATTTCGGACGTACGCACTAGCCTCGGTAGCTACGTCCTCCAGAAAGGGAAATGCAATGTCCGCCTCGAACTGCCTCCCAATCCAAAAGATACCGGCTGGATCGGATTGCTCTTCAGGAGTGTTGTTTTGCTGGTAAACGATTCTTCGGTGGCACTGAAGGAGTTTACTCGGACTGTGGCGGTGAGGCTCTGGAGTGAACCCGCTACCGTTGAAGTACGGCGTTCCGTTCTTGATGTTCTCGCTGTACTGCCGCTCTCGATACCACTTCTCGAAACGGTCTCCGGAGAGTATCTCAATCAGTTCGGTGGCGGTCGGTCGCTCCTCGGGATTCTCATCGGTCATATTGCTGTCCGTCATTGCCGTTTTCGAGGCCCTGACTTTCTACGCAGAAGCGGAGATGCGACTTACTCTATCGGCGATTGTCGCAGTTCCTATTCGGTGGTATCGCTACTATCGAGAAGAGAATAGAACGTACTGACGGTGGGCGCGTTGATGTCTACCAGTAAACGCGCTAAAGAGAAAATCGGGCCTGGAGTGACCGTCTGACGCTTTGGGTCGTAGATGATGATATCTGCCTCGGCTAGTGTATGTAGATGAGTCTGAGAAAGAGCGTTGTACACGTTCCGATACGGTTCACCTGTTGCTCGTTCAGGTGGTATTCCATTCTCGAGTGCTGCTATCTGCCGGGCCAGCCAACGAGTTGGAAGTGGAGGATGTTCATCAGCCAAGAGTTGGATAACACGTCTTCTTCGACTGGCTCGGAGAGAGTGAAAAAGAAGAGACAGAGTTCGGTCTCGGTCAGGGTCCTCGGCTAATGACGACCACGGGAAGGGTGTCTGGCTTTCGTCCATGTCTTCTCGGTGTCCGGAGCGACTGGAACAGTGTATGTGAGGACTTCTTTCTAAAGTCACTTAGAAACACGGATTCGTGTTGTATCAAATACGCTATCGTGTACGACAAGAATAGCTTCAGTAGCGGTTTTGTTTGAACGCCTAACTGAGTGGTGTGCGTCCCCGAGTCTCGTGGATGAACCAGACCGACAACCGCATCCTCGAGTTATTAGATGAATCAGACCTCATTCTATCGCCAGCCGTGATAGCAGTCAACTTGAATTATACTCGGAACTGGGTATCACGGCGAGTATCCAAGTTAGTTCGTGCAGGATTAATCGAGGAAACAAACGGGTCCTACTACAGAATATCCGAGAAAGGGCGGAGATACTTGTCAGGATATATACCAGCAGAAGAGCTTGAGGAAGAAGAGGATTGAGAGTCCTAATCCCATCACTCAATATCGCCCTAGGCTCGCATCCTCTCTATCGGCCAGATGCTCCCGAATCTTGTTTTCTCGCCACCGGACTGGCGGTAGGACGCTCTCGGTCGCTCGGATTACCTCGTCGGCGAGTGCTACTTGACTCTGTGACGATTCCGAGTCGTCAACGACTACGGACTCTACTACTGGTCGGGTTGCACTTCTCGATCCACGCTCTCCACTACCTCTAGCGCCGCGACCGTGGGCGTTGAATCGTGACAACTATTTTTAAGCGCGACCCCAGAAGTCGCTCAATTATTCTACAATCAAGCAATGGGGCCAACTCTCACATTCACTATCTAAAGTCCTAAAACTCTTCTCCATGCGTCCCAACAGGCGTACCCATCACTTCAGAATAGGGGAGAGCTTGGAATCAACGTTTGGTCAGTTGTCTGCGTACGTCTCCAATGTCTCCGAATCAATTTCCTCCGGCTCACGACCGTATTCAGCGTCGAAGTTCTTCATGTACTCTATCTCGTCCTCATCCAGCTTGTACATCGGGCCGATCAAGTCGTCCACACGGTCAACAATTGGCTTGAGTTCCACTGCGTTCTCGATTACAGTCCGGGCCTTGCCGACGAACCGTTGTTCCATCGCCTGCCACAGCTCCTCGCTCAACTTGATGATGTCTTCTCGGTTTGCTTCAAGTGTCTCCTCGTCCGGGAACGGGAACGGCTCAATCTCCCACCAGTCAATGTTGCGTCCGTTCTTATACACCATCCAATACCAGTAGTACAACGAGGACTGGAGCGTGATGAAGCTCATCCGCCGCTCAAGATCAGACGAGAAGTACATCCGGTACATACTCGTCGGCGTATCCTTTCCCTGCTCTTCGTACAGATTCACCAGTAATGGGTTAATCCAGTACAGTGCTCCACGTCGACGCCACATAAGATGATCCGTCTCGTCATCCTGAAGTGCGTCCGAGAATGTTCGGTCACTAGCTTCTTTCAATTTCTGAAGTGCGCTGTGCGCAGTATCGTGGCCGAGTTTCGGGATAGACAAGTTCTGTCCATCACCGATCTTATCTCCGAGAGCAAGGCCGTTCGCCTGCGCGTAACTGATGTTCGATAGCGTCTCGTTCCGGTTCTCACTAGTAAATCGGATGTACCGGCTCGTATAGATATCCGGCTCCTGCTCGCCGGTGAGTTTCCCTGTGATGATAGCCGGCTTCACGTGCGCGCCCTCGAAAATCCGAGAGGGGCGATGTGCAAAACAAGCCATCCGCGTTTTCTCCAACCGTCGTGTGAGATGCTTCCGTGCCGGTTCTTCCCGCTGATCGTACGCGATTCGAAGCGTCGTGATGTTACCGAAGT
Source organism: Halorussus lipolyticus (assembly GCF_029338375.1). NCBI lineage: Archaea > Methanobacteriati > Methanobacteriota > Halobacteria > Halobacteriales > Haladaptataceae > Halorussus > Halorussus lipolyticus. Next base: position 2,294,441 of record NZ_CP119804.1, read on the forward strand.
GCCCGCCAAGCTTCAGCAACTGTAGTTCTCGCTCAACAAACTGTGCAGCAATATCGTTGATTCCCCCCGTCTCATACGAATCTACGAGGAATTTGGCATTGTCGGAGAGAATATCGCCGTACGGTGGGTTCCCAACAACGATGTCGAACGCCATCTCGTAGTTCCCGTTCTCGTCGACCTCACGGACCTCGGGGAACTCTGCTGTCCAATGGAACGGCCTACCTTCGATACGACTCAAATCGGAATGCACCGGACGGCGCTCGACTTTGTTGTAGTAGAACTCATCTTTCTCAGCGAATTCAATCAGCGACTCCAAGATATGCTTAGCGGCTTCAGCTTGACTGGAAATTCCGTTATGAATCTTCCTGCTACGAAGTTCATCTATGTAATCTGCAATGTCCATCTTACCGCTCTTGTGCAGATAATGGACATCGAACCCAGCATCCTCGAGCTCGGCTATCTGAGTGTCTGTGAATTTTTCCTTGTCAGTACGCTTGATAGAGACAGAATCGATGTACTGCCGTAGTTCAAAGGGCGAGATTTTCTCTGCAAGTTCATGCAGTATATCTGCATCCCGGATTTCATCCTCAACCGTCTGTGTTAGTCGGCCGATGTACTCCCTGTTAAGGTCATCCCGTAGATCGTCTCGCAGTTCATCAATTTCCGTTTTCGAGCCCTCGTTCTCCTGCTTGTATTCTTTCCGCTGAGTCAGAATCTCTTCCATTCGGTCGCTGTACTCACTCAACGTTGTTGCACCGTACCCGACGGTTGGAAGGCCAATCAATGAGTTCCCCTCCAAGATGTTCACGTCGATGTTTGGGAGTCGTCCATAGCTCTCCTCCCAGTCATTCCCTTCCAGAATTTTCAACCACGTTCGTAGTTTTGCAATCTCGGTCGCTACACGCCCAACGTCAACCCCATAGATCGAGTTCAGCGCGATATCGCGTTTCTGCTTGTACTTTTCCTCAGGCGACGGATCATCGCCTCCATGTTGTCCCCGATGAATAGACTGGAGCACTTGGTGCAGTTGCTCCATGGCGGCCGTTAGGAAGTGTCCGGATCCGCATGCTGGGTCGAGAACAGTAAGATCAAGAATCGCTTCACGCGCTTTCTCAAGTCCTTGTGTGCTTCCATACCACCCTTCACCGTCCTCAATATGAGCCAAAACATCTTCCAGAGACTCTGTCTCAGCTTGCCTACGGAACGTAGCTTCAACTTCCTCATCCAGCGTTCCCGCAAACGCCTCGATAATCGTCTCCTTGACCTCACCGTCAACAGCCTGCGAATTAATTAGGTGTGTGACGTCGTTAGGCGTGTAGTATGCTCCTGTCTCCTTTTGTCGATCTTCAGACTCACTAATGTGGTTGATGGTCATTTCGAAAACGCTCCCGAGAATAGCGGGATCGATTTCGAGATCTAGCTCATGGTTGCCCTCAATCAGCTTGTCGATAACGAGCACCATTGAAGGGTTCCGAACATCGTAGTCGTCCTCTTGAGTGAGATTCTTCCGGAACAGTCCCCCATTCAGATACGGAACTTCATCGTACCAGTCCCCATGCAAATCACGCTGTTTCTTTGGTTTGTTGAAGAGTTCGTAAAATAGTGGTTTGATGGTTGTTTCGTAGAGCGTCGTCGGAATACCGTCGCTGTAGTCCTCAACACGATCGTGAAGGAAACCTTCTGAGAGAACACCACGTTCCTCAAGAAACCGAATGAACATCAAGCGGTTCACTAGCGTGACCGCGAACACGTCCCTGTCCTCCTTTGATGCACCGTCAGGGGCGATAATATCGTTTCGAAGACAGGTGTCGTAATTGTGCTCGTCAGACTCCCCAAACAACACTTCAATGTAAACCTCGAAGAAGTCGTCAACGTCTTTCTGGCGTTGGTCTCGGAACTCTGACGGTGCAGTTTTCGTAAGTAACGGGACGAGATGATTGGGCTGAAATGTCAGCGCAAACGCTTCAAGTTCATTATCGACATTGAGGTCTGAGTCGGGGAGTGCTTGCTGGCTGATGATGTTCTCGTCTCGTGCCAACTGCCGGAGAACATCTCGGAACGAGTGACGGCGAACAGCTTCATGCTCAAAGAAGTCACCACCGCGCTCAGTCCGGTAAACAACCCAGTCGAGTCCGTCCGTGGCTATTCCGTCGTTCGGGAAAGAAATATTCGACAGGTAGTCTGCTACGAGTTCATCCTCTGCATCATCGATTTTGTTCAGGGATTTGTTCTCCCCAACAATCTCGAGAACCTGATTGCCGTGTTCTTCTTCGAGTTTGAAATCTGGGGTCTTACGCTGTGAGGTTGGTCGCCCAGGAGCTTTGTTGAGACCGACTGCATTTAAGACTGGGTTGATAAGAATGTCTTCCGTCCACGTTTCTGGTTCGGCACCGATGTCTCTCTGGGTGATACCCTGTTCTCCATTCAGTATTCGCTCAATCTCGTGTGGGTCATCGAATTCATCTTCAAGTTCCTCAAGAAAATTGACGAGGACATCTCGGAGGTCGGCAACTGTAGTCACGTTATCTGAATGTCTGATTACGGTACCTTCATACTTTCCCTGTAGGAGTCGAATCAAGACTCGGTCTTCAAAATCGCCCGCCGTCCCCCGAAACATGTTTCCCTAGTAACAAGGTTGATTTTATTCGTTTTGTCAGATAGTATCCGACTATGATTATTCTACCATTTCAGATATTTCAATATACTCTGAGAAAGGGTCATTTAGGATTTCCAGCCTGTTCAGGCGACGACCCTGACTAGACGTTTCTGAACAGACTGGAAAAAAGCATCTTGGTCAGCTAGAAACTTCATTGGGTCTATTTCAAAAACATGAACCGTTGACGGGGTGCCTGCCGTCTCCAACTCCCAACATCGTTTTTGGGTTCTCAGTCGCGGATACACAAGCCCAACAGCATCAGCTTCATACCCTCTCCCGTATGCAAGGACTTGGTAGAAATAATTCCTTTCTGGTTTATCGCCGTGAACGTCTGTTCCTGAGCCCATCTTTGTATACTTACTATCAAGTACAAGGATACACGCCTCATCGCTCCTGAAGAGATGGTCCGGATTAATGTTTTGATGAGGTTGTCCAGAAGCCAAACGTTTGTAGGTTTCTGCGTCCTTCCCCGTATACTCCCACGGAACATCAACCGCATCTAGAACAGCGTCGACGAAGCCTTCATACATCTCTTCCGTTTTGAATAAGATCCCGGGTAAGGCAACGTCTTCTCCAGCATATGCGGCTTCAAGATTATCTAAAAGCCACTTAGCAATCGTTAACGATTCGTCGAATCGGCGGTGCTGAGACGATAGAGAAACTTGGCTTGGCCGAAGCCCAGATACATCGGCTGGTTCAATATTTGGGAATCGTTGTTCTAACTCGTACAATCTATTGACTGTTTGGGTCGCTGTGGCCAACTCAGAAAACCGGTGACAGGCCCATTTGAGTATCCTGCTGAGTGGAATATCAGTCGTATAGACTGTCGTTCGATACCACAGTTCGGATGGCTTTTTGAGCAGTTGTGGGTAGAGTTTCCTTGTGCTCAGCCGCCCACGAGCATTTGAGAGCCTCTCCTCACGTTCAGTATAATCTGCTGGGACCCCTTGTGCGAGGGCCGTTGAAAGTCTGTCTGCATATGCCGCTGCCATAATATCCATTAGTGAGGACGCTGATGCTCCTCCATGAATGGTTTCTGCAAATTCTATGTGAAACTCACTAACTCCTGAAAATGCAAGGATAGTGAGGAAATTCTCCCGCCAATCCGCTGGAACATCATCCCTGTTAGCGAGATACTTCGGAACGACCTCAACGGTTTGGTTACCGACTTCGAGCTGTCCGCAGACGCCCTGAGGAACGACGGTCGTTGACGAGCCCTCTCGATCAATCCGAAAGGGCTCCTTCCGTAGGTCAAGCGCCTGTTGCCACTCCGGATTCAACGCTTGGAGTTCGTCCACCGCCTGCTTACTTAACTCCTCAATATCGTTAGGTGAGTATTCAACTAAAAGTACCATACGGAGTCAGTGGCTTCCACCAGCCAAAATCCAGAGGATTCGCCGAAGTTGCTCGTCGTCATCGATAGAAGACAACGACGGGGTCGCAATGGCAGCGTCCTTACCGAGCTGATCTAATTCCGACTCGAAAGGGGTGTCTGGCTGGAAGATTTCGTTTATTTCCACTCGTAAAATCGGCTGTAGCTGTTTCTCCCGCCCACGAAACAGTTCCTGTAGCTTCGGGAAAATCCGACCATCCCATTCCTCCGCAAGTTTGCGCAGCTGGGCTTCCTCATCTCGATCTTCTTTTAACGAGTCTAGATATCCATGCCCGAGTTGGAAGTCCTGACCCAGTGTTGCTGCAAGCAGTCTATTGACCCGGTATAGTAGTGCTGTCGCAAGTTCACCAACACTCGTTTCATCCGGTGAATCAGAGAGCCACTCCGCGGAGTCATCTGCTTTTACTTCGACCCATTCGCTGAGCAGGTCATAATCCGGTTTAAACGGAATCTGGCTAAAACGCCGAGCAAGTGCCGAATCAAGGGGTGCCGTCGACCGATCTAACGAATTCATTGAGGCCACGATGTAAAGCTGCTGCGGAAGGTAAAATGGGCGCTCAAAGTCATCTATGGAGTCGTCACCCATCGGGTCCTCAATAGGGTCACCTTCACTCAGTTGCGGTAACGTAAACGAAATGGAGCTGTCTGTCGGGTTTTCGTCCCAGTCAAGACGCTTATCCGCTTCCATCACTGATATGAACTCCCCGAAGACCTTCGAGACATTCGCCCGGTTAAGTTCATCAATGAAGATGACGCCACTATTCCCTTCCCGAACATGGTTGACCAACGACAGTAACACTCCAGCCCGCGGTTCTAACTTAACTCCACCTCCACCACTCGGATGCGGTCGCATCCCAAGGACGAAGTCCTCGTATTCCGTGCTCTGATGGAACGTGAGCCACTCCGTTCGCGTCTCGCCCCGAAAGTCCGGGATGCCAAGATCAAATGGATTCTCTGCTTTCGATGCATCGAATAATTGAGTACCAGCGTCAAGTCTCGCTTTGAGCCGACGCATCGTGAACGTCTTGCCTGTGCCTGGAGGGCCACGAAGGAGCACATTCGGTGACTCGTTTAGCCGGCGCAAAACCTTGAGTTCTTCTGGAAGGACTTCGGAGGTAGGGACATTTCTCGTCATAGAGTTCTCACATCGTTCTGGCGGAAATTAACCAAAGCGGTATTGTCACCCCTCCCATTTGCGTCAATGTAACGAGCCCAACACTCCTGAAGCAAGCTTGGATAAGCCTTGATCGTATCCTCGGTTACACTCCTGATAGTCCGGGTGTGGAACTTCCCAGCAGCGTCTCTGATGAAGTAAATCAACGGTGGATCTTGCTGAGCGTTCGTATAGTAATCATCCTCTATAAAATCTAATCCTCCAAAATCATCTGCGGTCGGCATATAGTCATCATCCACCCACAACTCAGGAGGCGATGTCACAGGGATTTGCCATGGTCTTGCGACAGTATATTTGAGCTGAATTTCCGACTTAGGAAGGTCAATACTATCAATGGGTTCCATTTCGACACTAAAGGATACAGAATCCTGGTCCGAACCCTCAAGTTCTGCGTCAAGTGCTGCATTGTAATTCCCATCTACACTATCACAGAAGTCCTCAATTTCATCAGTAATACCGAAGAAACGTAGAATCCGCTCATCTGTACCTAATGTGATCCACCTCTGCCCACCACCGTCTACATCGAACAGATTTCGAAGTGCTTTGAATCCAGATTTGGTGATAAACCGTGAGAGAACTTCCTCACAGTCTCGAGGAGCGTCAACCGGACTACTCATAAAAACTCCGTTCAGTTGACAATTCCAGATTCCTGTTTCCAACCATTGTAGCCGATAATTAATTCGGGCCAGTAAACTCTTTTCCTATTATCTAACCACTCGGTCGCGCAACTCTTCACCATTATTATAAGATAGACAATATTTTAGCAACCCGATGAACTTAGCTACTACCCCGCAGGGAACTCTATGATGTAATCTGTAGTCGGAAATTACCCATTCATCGAGATACTATTCTGTCTCGGTCGATGATTTCTTATGATTTGAATCATTATAATATCTTGGTAGTAGAGCGTAACGCATCACGGCTCATCCTGTAGCCTGAATTCACCACGTTAACTCCTACCTGCTTTCACCTCCGAGTCGACAGCGAATCAGACGATACGACCCTAATTGGCCAGGACGACTCCTTCGACTGGACCATGACTGAATAGCCTATAAGCACACATTCTCTGAGCGTTAAGTCTACGTCGAAAGTTACAGCACTCCCCTAGCTCAACCGCCGATTGATTTTCAGCCTCTCCCCCGTCGGCCATTAGAGAAGGCACGACAGAAGCGACCCCCATCCAGCAGTTGGATGGGCCGCGCACTCAACGAAACACGCTCCAAACCCCGAATCTGAGAAAATAAGCGATACAGCCGCTCAAAACACCAAATGTGTTGGCTAAGAACCGTGCAGAAACTGGATGGGACCGCCCGGATTTGAACCGGGGTTATCGGCACCCAAGGCCGAAAGGATACCAAGCTACCCTACGGTCCCGCACATGATAGTAGCGCGCCAGTCCATGTAAAGAGTTTCGTTTGTGCCGGACGATAGAAGTTGGAGAATCCATATTCGTTGCTAAACAAACTTATATGATTCTTTAACAACATCAAAAGATTCTGTGGCGCCGAGGACCTACGCCACGCCCCAAATCATCGCAATCCCCACCGTCGTCACCACTGCGAACACTAACTGAAGCGGAGCGCCGACACGGAAGTAGTCGGTGAACTTGTAGCCGCCGGGACCGTAGACGAACAGGTTGGTCTGGTAGCCAACGGGCGTCATGAAGGCCGTCGAGGCCGCGAACGTGACCGCCAGCACGAACGCGAAGGCGTTGGCGTTCAACTGCTGAGCGGCCTCCGCGGCGACCGGAATCATCAGCACGACGCTGGCGTTGTTGCTGACGATGTTGGTCAGCACCGCGGTCACGACGTAGAACAGGCCCAGAACCAAGATGGGCGGCAAGAAGTCGCCCGACAGGACCACGAGGTCCGCGATGAGACTGGCCGCGCCGGTCTGCTCCATGGCGATGCCGAGCGGGATGACGCCGGCCAGCAGGAAAATCACGTCCCACTCCACGGCGTCGTAGACTTCCGGCGGTTTGAGGACTCCCGTCAGGACCATCACGAGCGCGCCGGCGAGCGCCGAGACCATGATGGGCAAGATGTCGAGTGCGGCAACCGTGACTACCGCCGCGACAATACCGATGGCGAGGGGAATCTTCGACTCGCGGTAGTCCGGGCGCTCGACCTCCTGCGCGACGATGAAGTCGCGGTTGACGTTGAGTCGGGAGATGCTGTCGGGGGTCGCCTGAATCAGCAGGGTGTCGCCGACCTGCAGTTCGGCGTGGTCCATTCGCTTGCGGATGTACTCCGGACCCCGCCGCAGGGCCAGCACCGTGGCGTCGTAGCGTTCGCGGAAACTCGCCGTCGCCAGCGTCTCGCCGACCAGCGACGACCGCGGCGCGATGACCACCTCCACGAGGTTGCTGTCGGCGTCGGCGCTCTCCAGTTCCTCCTCGGTCACGTCCACGTTCGGAATCAGCGACAAGCCTTCGGTGTCGATGAGGTCCAAGAGCGTGTCGCGGTCGGTCCGGACCGCGAAGATGTCGTCGGCCTGAATCTCTTTCGGCCCGAGCGGTTCCACGAACGTCTGACCCCCGCGGATGAGTTGCACGAGGTCCACGTCGAAGTCGGTGCCGGCGAGCGCATCGGCGACGGTCTGGCCGACCAGCGGCGAATCCTCGTCCACGGAGACCTCGGTCAGGTACTCCTCTAACTCGAACTCCGCGGTGATGTCCTCTTTGGGCGGGATTCGGGCGGGAGTGAGCCATCGGCCGACCGTCATCAGGTAGGCCACGCCGACGATAGAGACGAGGATGCCGAGCGAGGTGAACTCGAACATCGAGAAGGCGTGTAAGTCGGGGTACTCACCGGCGAGGCGGGCCGAGAGGTCGCTGGCCAGAATGTTGGTCGAGGTCCCGATGAGTGTGAGCGTCCCGCCGAACATCGAAGCGTAGGACAGCGGGAGGAGCAGTTTCGACGGCGAGGTCTTGCCCTCGTGGGCGAGGTCGGTCACCATCGGGAGGAGGATGGCGACTGCCGCGGTGTTGTTGATGAACCCCGAAATCGACCCGACCACGCCGATGGTCGCGCCGAGTTGTCGGGTCTCGTCGTCGCGGGTGAACGCCGCGATTTTCCGGCCCAGAATCTGGACCGCGCCGGTGCGCTGGACCCCGTAACTCAGGATGAACATCGCCAGCACGGTGACGGTCGCGGTGCTGGCGAACCCCGAGACGCCCTCCGCCGGTTGCACGTCGGTCCACGGTTCCAGCACCATCAGCGCCACCATGATGCCGATGGCGGTGATGTCGATGGGGACCGGTTCGGTGGCGAACAGCACTAGCGCTGTGAGGACGACGAGGAAGACGACGCCGATTGCCGGTGTCAGCGAGAGTGCCACGTTTCGACTACAAGCCGCGGGGAGGGCAAAAAGGGTACGACTGCGGTCTGAGAGGCCGGGGACGACCCGACGACCACGCCTCAGGCCTCGAAGACTGCGACCCGACCGTCTCCTTCCACGACGACCGTCCAGTTCTCGACCGAGAACTCGAAGCGCCAGTGTCCATCGCCGGACCGACGCGCGAACAGCGTGTCGAGCGATTCGAGGTCCACCGCCCCGTAGAGACCGAGGTCGCAGTCGGTCGGGTCTACCGCCTCGGCAGTGGCGACGGCCTCGATTACCGTCTCGCTGACGACCCCCTCCCCGTCAGGGTCGTGATGGGCCTCGTGAACCGGAATCGAACTCCCACGCGATTGCTTGGTTTCCACCGTTGACATTGATACACTATTCGATAGACTTCCATATCAAATCCCGGCAGACGAGCGTCAGACGCTCGCAACACCGATTCAGAGGCCGTCGGCGTCGGTCACTCGTCTTCGCCGTGGCGTTCGAGTTCCGCGACGATTTCGTAGGGATGTTTCTCCTTGCGAATCCCGTCGAGAATCTTGAACGCCTCGTCGGGCGCGAGGAAGTGACTTGTGACGACCCGGCCGAGGTCGGTGGGTTCCAACCCTTCGATGAAGCCGTATTCGAGGAGTTTGCCGAGCGCGTGCTTGGTCGGAATCTCGCCTATCATCCGGTCGCCGAGGCGCTTGGCCCCCTTGCCAGCGACCGTGATGTTGGCGAGGGTCTCCTCGACCGCGGCGCTCTCGTCGTAGAGGGTCTGAACGTCCTCCATCTCGTCTTTCAGGAGTTTGAACGCCACTTCGTCCTCGCTCATCTCCATGCTGTTGTGGTACGAGGCGTCGGGTTCCACGAGGACGTAGACCTTCCCTCGGTCGTGGTAGTCGGGGCGACCCGCCCGCCCGAGCATCTGGTGGAACTCCTGTACGGAGAGCCACTCGATGCCCATGGCGAGCGTGTCGAAGATGACCTGCGAGGCCGGGAAGTCAACCCCCGCGGCGAGCGCCGCAGTCGTGACGACCGCCGCGAGGTCTTGGTCGGCGAACATGCGTTCGACCTTCTTCCGGCGGCCGTAGTCGAGGCCGGCGTGGTAGGGCGCGGAACTGTACTCCAACTGGCGGGAAATCTCGTGACACCGCCGGCGGGAGTTGGTGAAGATGATGGTCTGGCCTCGGTAGCCCTGCGAGGACTTGGTGTCGTACTCGCGCTTGACCAGTTTGTTCTCGATGTCGGGTTTCTCTTGGCCGTCGGCGAAGGTGACGTGGCGTTCGAGGGGGACCGGGCGCTCTTCGAACTCCACGAGGTTGGCTTCGAGCGACTGGGCCAAATCCGAGGGGTTGCCGACCGTCGCCGAGAGGTAGACCCACTGGGCACCGCCGTACTCGTCGCGCCGACTCGCTCGCTGTTCGCAGTAGTGTTTGAGTCGCGCGATGAGACCGTCGAGGCGGTGGCCTCGGTCCTGTTCCTTGAGAGTGTGAACCTCGTCGATGACGACGGTCCCGATGTCGCCCAAATCCCTGCCGGTCCGGAGCGCGTGGTCGATGCCCTCGTAGGTGCCGACGATAACGTCGGCGCTCGGGTCGAAGGCGTGACCGTCGTCCCGGACCCTGCTCGCGCCGACCCGGATGGTCACGTCAACGAGGTCACCGTACTCGTCCTCGAAGTCCTCGTGCTTCTGGTTGGCCAGCGCGACGAGGGGCACGAGAAAGAGCATCTTGCCCTGCCCGTTCAGCACGCGGTCGATGCCGGTCATCTCGCCGACCAGCGTCTTTCCGGTCGCGGTGGCGCTCACGACAAGTTGGTCGTCGCCGTCGAGCAGTCCGTTCTGGACCGCGAGGCTCTGGACCGGGAGCAACTCCTCGAACCGGGGTTCCAGCAGGTTCTGGATGCCGGGGTGGAGGTCGAGGCTCTCGACGGCGATGTTGTCCACGTCCTCGACGTTGGCGCTTATCTCGTCGAACTTGGTGAGGTCGGGGTCGAGTTGCCCCTTGAGCAGGTTGGTGATGCGCTCTAAATCTTGGACCTCCAAGAGCAAGTCCTCCAGTCGGCCCTTGGCCGCGCTGGTGATGTCGCCCTCGAAGGCGAGTTGGCGCTCCAACTCGTCTTTGGCGCAGTCGGGGCAGATATACTCGTCGCCCGCGTCCACCGCCGTCTCGCTCGTGATTGGCGTGTAGTGGCCACTCGACGCGCAGAACCGACAGGTGCGGACCACCTTCGAGTCGAGTTGGTAGGCGTCGAGCATCTCCTGTAGCTCCTCGCGGGCGGGTTTCCGGGTCTGCTCGGAGATGCGGATGCGGTTGGCTCGGCGCGCGATTTCCACGAACTGGTCGGGGCTACGAGGCTCCTCGCTCGTGCCGCGCTTGACGCGGAACCTGCCGGGTCGCGGCCCGGCGCTCGTCTCCTTCAAATCTAATTTGGCTTGGAAGACGCGCTCGCCGTCCCGATTCACGACGGCGACGTAATCGCCGGCCGACTCGTGGAGGAACAGCGCGTCCACCTGCGGGACCTGCTTCGACACGTCCTCGGGTAATAGCTCGCGGTATTTGAGCGGTTCGGAACCGCAGGTTCGAGACGCCGGACTCGTCGGAAAGCGCGAGGAAACGCGCCGATACCCGCGGTTAAGCTCGCAATAACCGCCGAGTCGGCGCGTTATTCCGGTAATACCGGTTCGGCAACCGGCAAATAACAAAGGCCGTCTCGTGGCAAGCGCCGAGTGCGCACAGCACGACTACGTATGAGGGGGAGACACAACAAGCGGTTACCCGAGCGGTTTGACGAACAAGTGACGCTTGAAATCGAGGAGGACGACGCGGGTGGCAAGCCGACGGTCCGAATGCAGGACCAGTCGGCCGCCGACGCGTGGATTTCCGCTGACATTCAGGCCCTCGTTTCGCTTCCGGAGTACGAGTAGGCGGTTCTACTCGACCAGTTCTATCTCGTCGTCGCCGTTCGGCACGGCGCAGAGGAACGCGCCGGGGTCGTCGCCCTCGTTTTTGTACCAGTGAACCACGCCCGCGGGGATGAGGAGCGAATCGCCTTCGCTGACAGTGTACTCCTCGCCATCGATGCCGACAGTGTACTCCCCCGAGAGGACGTACTGCTCGTGTTCGACCTCGTTGGTGTGTTCGGGCACCTCCGCACCGGGGTCAAGTTCGAACCGCCGGATGGCGAAGTTGGGCGCGCCGCGACTCTCGTCTATCAGGACGCCCTTGCGCATGCCGTCGGCCGCGCCGACCTCCTCGTACTCGATGTCGTCGCTCCGGCGAATCAGTGGCTTGGGTTGCTGACTCATGGCCGAGGCTACGCGCGGGAGTCGTAAAAAGTTGCGTCAGCGAGCGAGGTAAGGAAATTCAAAGGATTATTTAAGAATCCTTCTATTGTCTTTAGCATACTTCTAGATTGCTTTGCGGTTGGCGCGCGTGGGCGCAACCCATGTCGCGCCTCGCGTGCGAGGTCGTCGGTGACCGACTGCTCGGCAGACGTGGGTTGTCTGCCGGTGGACGAGCATCGCACCGAGGAGCGAAGCGACGAGGGAGAAGCACAGGAGGGTGGGGAAGACGAGGTGCGGACGTCATGCGAGTTGGTCCTCGAAGTAGTTTTCACCAGTACACTTTTCATAGAGTACACCATACAGACTTACGGGACAGAGCCATGCCTATCACTCGTGACGAGTTCAACGCTTCGGAAGCGTCCGACACCGAATATTCGACAGCAGAGGCGATAATCCGGCATCTCGCCGACCACGACGAACTCGCGTTTACTCGTCAGGAGATTGCAGACGCTATCGACAGGAATCCGAATACCGTCAGCACGAACCTCTCACGGTTGAAAAACCGAGGCTTTGTCGAACACCGAGGTAACTACTGGGCGCTCACCGGAGACGAGGAGCGATTGGAGGAGTTGGCCGATAAGGGTAGCATCCGACAGTCCACAAAGGCAGGGTTTGACGACGAGACTCCTTTCATCGAGGACGAGGACGAAGCAGAGGAATGGGCTGACGCCGCCGCAGAATATCCCGAGAGCGAAAGTTCTGGCCAATCTGCAAACTCGGCACGGGAGTACTCGGATGGCGGTCAAAATCGGTCCAGCGAAGGGTGGAATTGACGATTCTATACCGGGGACGACCACTCATCGTACGACTCACTTGTGCTATTTACGTATAGTCACATTGTCTAGTATGTGACGAGGACCATGACGATACGTCGATACGAACGAGGAGATGTCGTCTGGAGTATCGAGCCGTTTTGGCCGACGAAACGGGCGAAGGAGGCCGTCGATGCCGAAAACGGGTCGGTGGAAATTGAGGGAGACGATGTCAAGCCCCGCCCATGTGTGGTTCTATCGAACAGCGGACACCCGTTTTATCCGAAACAGTATCTCGTCGCCGGGATTACGACGACTGATTGGCTCGTCTCTCACCCCCTGAAGGAGAGATACTGGGTACGAGGAGGTATCCCGAAGGACTCCTACGTCTCTCCGTGGTGCGTATATCCCCTCTCACACGCCCACATCGTCCCGCCGCCGACGTACGAGAGCATCGACGACCCGTATATCGGAACGCTGACTGGGTGGTTCGTGGAGATGATTGCCGACGAGACCAGAACGTATCTCCCGAGACCGATTTCCACTCAGAGTTGACCGGAAGAAGCCACACGACCGGAAAACTCAGTTTCGGCCGCTGAAACGTCAGTACGTCCTTCGAGTTCCTCAGTCGTCTCGCTCGTTACTAATCCGACCGAGGAGCTTCCGACAACTCAGCATACGGCGTAAAGCCATCGTCAGGCGTCACTAGCCCCGACTGAAGCGCGCACGCCGACGCCCCCAGTCCTCGCGACGACAGCGGCCCGCGCCGCACACACCGGAAGGCGATGTTCTTCGCGGCGTTGTAGTCGTCGTGGGCCGAGGCCTCGCACTTCAGGCACTCGAACTGGTTGTCCTCCAGATTCCGGTTCTGCGGGTGGGTAAACCCGCACTCCATGCACCGCTGGCTGGTGTACTCGGGGTTCACTTCCACGACCGCGATGTCTCGCTCCGCGGCGCGGTACTCCACGAACGACAGCAGTCGGTCGAACAGCCATTCGTGGTAGGCGGTAGTCTCGGGGGTGAGTTCGCAGACCTCACTCAGTTCGCCGAACGCGACGAGTTCGCAGTCGTACTGGTCGGCCTCGGCCACGATGTCGTTGGCGACTTCGTGGAGGCGCTGGCGGACGAACCGGTCGAGGCGATTGCCCGCCTGCCGGAGCGTCCGGGCCGCGCTTCTGGTGCCGGTCGCTTCGAGGTCCATGCGGAGTTCCTCGAACTCGTCTCTGCGGTGGGTCAACTCGCCGCCGGAGAAGAACTCGGCCGTACTCGTCACCGCGAGATTTTCGACGCCCAAATCGACGCCAAGCACCGTCGCGCCCTCGGTCGGGAGGTCGATGTCCGGACTCGGCGTCCGGAATCCCAGATGGAAGGTGAACTCGCCGTCTCGGTAGTGGAGGGTACTCTTGGCGGGTTCCCAGTCGTCGTCGTCCAGATACCGGGACTGATAGCCGCCGTCGGCGGGGAGTTCGAGGTCACACCGGACGCGCTCGCCGGTCGTGGTGAGACTGACCGACCGGTCGTCGAACACCGTCATCGTCCGGGTGTCGAACGCGACGGTCGGACTGGTGAACTGGGGCTTCGAACCGTCGCCGTCCCGAGCGCGCTTGATGGCCTCGGCCGCGCGGTGGGTCGCCAACACCGCGTGCTGGCTTCCGAGGTCGGTCTCGTCTCGCAGGCGGTCGTAGGCTAACTGTTGGACTTCGCTTCTCGTGTGACAGACACCCCACGCCTCGTTGACCGCGAGTTGGCAACCGCGTTTCCACTCCTCGACCAACTCACGAAGCCGTGTGGCGTCCGTCGGAGACACGGAAAGTCCGGTGACTGCCGTTCGTCTGCAATATTCGGTGTCTGCCACGTTGTACGTCTGTGTCTCAGGGGGCCTCTTGAATACTTTGGCTTGGCCGCAAGGGCTAAGTCAATCGGGTTGGCCAACTGCCAAAACTACCGGCCGGAACCGGGGCGACCTTACCGTTAATAGTCTGCCACCGCTACGCATAGGTATGAGAAGCTTCACGGTCGGGCGAGCGTTCGGAATTCCCATCAAACTCGACCTGACCTTCCTGCTCATCTTGCCGGTGTTCGCGTGGCTCATCGGCTCACAGGTCGGTCTCTGGGTCGATAACCTCAATCTCCTCTGGAACACCGATTTGGACCGCGCGGCGCTCACCGCCGGGAATCTGGAGTGGATACTGGGCGCGCTCGCCGCCATCGGCCTGTTCGTCGGGGTCGTCCTCCACGAACTCGGCCACTCGCTGGTGGCCATGCGCTTTGGCTTCCCCATCGACTCCATCACGCTCTGGATTTTCGGCGGCATCGCCCAACTCACCGAGCAACCCGAGGACTGGAAGCAGGAGTTGCTCATCGCCATCGCTGGTCCCGCGGTCAGCATCGCGCTCGGTGTCGGGTCGTTCCTCGCGCTGTTCGTGGTCCCCGATGGCTTGCCGACCGTCAAGTTCCTGTTCGGCTACCTCGCGCTGATGAACCTCACGCTCGCGGTGTTCAACCTCCTGCCGGGGTTCCCGATGGACGGCGGGCGGGTCCTCCGGGCACTTCTGGCGCGAAACCGGCCGTTCTCCGAGGCCACCCAGACCGCGGCCGAGGTCGGCAAGATATTCGCCATCCTGTTGGGCCTGTTCGGCCTGTTCGGGGGGAACTTCATCCTCATCGGCATCGCCTTCTTCATCTACATCGGCGCGACCAGCGAGGCCCAGCAGACGGTCATGAACGCGGCGTTCCGGGACGTTCGCGTCCGGGACGTGATGACCGCTGAGGACGACCTCAAGACCGTCACGCCCGATACCTCGGTCGCCGACCTGATGGAAACGATGTTCCGCCAGCGCCACACCGGCTACCCGGTCGTGGAGAACGGCCAGTTGGTCGGGATGGTCACGCTGGACGACGCCCGGCAGGTCTCTGAGGTCGAGCGCGAGGCCTACACGGTGGGCGACGTGATGTCCGACGAGTTGAAGACGATTCCGGCCTCCGACGACGCCATGAGCGCATTCGAGAAACTCCAACAGCACGGCATCGGCCGCCTGCTGGTCATCGACGCCGACGGCGAACTCGCGGGTCTGGTCTCCCGGACCGACCTGATGACCGCGTTCAACATCATCCAGAAGAGCGGCCGCGCCGACCGAATTACGCCGACCGAACAGCCAGTCAAAGAGACCGAACAGTTCTCCCGATAATGTGCGGGCGAACCTCGCTGTTCGCGCCGGCCGAGGCGGTAGCACAACGTTTCGACGCCGAACCGACCGAACCCCTCGAACCCAGATACAACGTCTCGCCGGGACAGAAACACCCGGTCGTCCGGAACGACGCACTCGACGCCATTCAGTTCCCGACGTGGGGGTTGGTTCCGCAGTGGTCGGACGACGCGCCCTCGTCGGGCCACATCAACGCCCGGTCCGAGACGCTGGCCGAGAAGCCGAGTTTCCGCGAGGCCTTCGCCGAGCGTCGGTGTCTGGTCCTCGCCGACGGCTTCTACGACTGGAAGCCGACCCCGACCGGGAAACAGCCCTACCGAATCGAGCGCAAAGACCGGAATCCCTTCGCCTTCGCCGGTCTCTGGGAACCCGAAACCGATACCCGAAACGCGACGTTCACCATCGTCACGACCGAACCGAACGCGGTGGTCGAGGAGGTCCACCACCGAATGCCGGTGATGCTTGACCGCGACGAGGAAGACCGCTGGCTTCGAGAATCCGACCCGGAGGTCCTCGGCGACCTGCTGGACCCCTACCCTGCCGACGAGATGCGCGCCTACCCGGTCTCCTCGGCGGTCAACGACCCCGGAAACGACTCGCCGGAGGTCATCGAGGAGGTCCCGGCCGAGGACGACGTACAGACGGGACTGGACGAATTTTAGCCCGGTCGCAAAAATTGGAAGTTGGAAGAAAGAACCGGAAGACGGCAATCGAGGACCGCAGTGTCGCAAAGCCGAAAGGAAGATAGCGAGAGTTGACGGCCACCGGGACGAGAACTTTCGCGGGAGGGTTGGTGACACGACGGCGGGAGGCCAGCCCGCCACCAGAGCCTCCGGCATCGCCGGGGAGGGCCGTATGCTTGCACGCTCTGCGCCCGAGCCGTCGGGCGCGTCTGCTTCTTTGGCGGGTTCGGACTTTGTTATGGGCCGTGTTCCGGCCGGAAGGAGGCGACTGTGAGCGAGTCAGAAGCGGTCTGAACTCGTTTTGCAACGGTTGAAACAGTCGCTGTCGAGGGCTTCGAGCGAAAACGGGAAACCTAAACCGACAGTTCGTCGGAGTCAGAAGGAATCAGGCTCGAAACCGTGGAAAATTTGGGAGTCCAGGTGCGAGAATCGAACCCGCGTCTCAGCCTCCACAAGGCTGAAGGATAGTCCACTACCCCAACCCGGACACGCAGGTAGACGTAGTGGCCCGCGAATTAAAATACGTTACGACTCTGCGCGATACTGGGACGGGGTGACAGTCTCCAATGGAAACGGAGGGGTTGCCCAGAAGCGGTGGGCCGGTCGGAGCGAATCGGGGCCGCCCCGACGACATGCTTTTCAGCGCGAGCGCCCAATCGACGCCCAAGCGTGGCCGTCACCGACAAAATCTACGTCAAGAACCACCGCCAAATCGGGTCCCAGTTGGAGACCAACATCCCCAAGGGAGCGTTCAAAGGGGCGACTCTCGACATGCTGTTTCAGGGGAACAACCTCGCCCAACTGGACGACACAACCCAAGAGCGCGTGCTGGACTTCGCCGAGGACTTCCTCGACTGCGACTGCCAGTCGAACCCCTACTGCGGGTGCCCCGAGGAGAAATTCATGCGCTACCTGCTGGAACTCCGCGAGCAGGGGATGGGTCCCGACACCATCGTGGACGTGATGACCGACGACTACATGGTCTACGCCTACCCCGGCGACATCCTCTCGTTCCTCGACAACTCGGTCCGGACGCTGGAAGCAGTCGAGGAGCTAGCCGACGTGGAGGGCGACAGCGAGATGACGGAGAACGCTCGCCGGAAGAAGCGAAACCTGTCGGGATAGGTCCTCAGCCGAGTCGATACGTCTCGTCGGACTCCAGTTCCTCGTCTAAGTCCTCTAGCTGGACAACTTCGTCTACGTCCTCGTCGTCGTCCAGTTGGGCTTTGAGGTGGTTGACGTACTGCTTGTACTCCTGTAACTGCTCGCGGAGGTGGTCGGCCTCCAGTTCGAGGCGCTCGTGTTCCCGGACGAAGCTCTTGGGCACCTCGACCTTGGGCGGGAAGTCGTCAGTTTCGGCGTCGTCGCCGAACTCGCTTTCGGGGACGACTTTGACCCGGCCGTCGTGGGCGACCAGCATGTCCACGTAGTCGCGGAACACCGCCGAGAGCGAGAGGTCGCGCTCCTCGGCTATCTCCCGGAGCGTCTCGAAGGACTCCTCGCTGACCCGGAAGGAAATCGTCTTGTTCTTGTTGCCCATCTTTGTGACACGTCGCGCGCGATACTACTTAATGGTTCGTCAGACGCGGGCTGAATCGTCGGCGAATCGGTGCATCGGCGGTCCGGATTACCGGAGTCGTTTCGGCCGGGCCATGGGTCTTCACGAACTTGAGTTGCGTCCCGATTCTGTTCGGCCGAGAACGGGGTTGCTCTTCTTGAGCGTCGAAATCGTAGTGGCGCTTGTGAACGTTTCTGAACGACTGGCCCTCGGCGGTGAACGACCGAGACGGGTGATGAGACGATGGTAGACCCGGCGACCGCGAGCAGACTCCAGTTCGCGGTGACGACCGTCGTCCACATCATCTTCCCGGTGATGAGCATGGGTCTCGCCCCCTTCCTCGTCTACTTCACGTGGAAGGAGATTCGGACCGGCGAGGAGCTTTACGAACGGCTCCGGCGGTTCTGGACCAAGATTTTCGCCGTGAGCTTCGCGGTCGGGACGGTGACGGGGCTTGTGCTGGAGTTCGAATTCGGCACCAACTTCGCGGCGTTCTCGGCCGCGGCGGGGGAGCTATTCGGCGGTCCCTTGGCGGTCGAGGGGATGATGGCGTTCTTCCTCGAAGCCACCTTCCTCGGCGTGTTCGTCTTTGGCAGAGAGCGCGTCTCGGACAGGCTCTACTTCGTGTCGTCGGTGATGGTGGGGTTGGGGACGTGGCTGTCGGCGGTGTGGATTCTGGTTGCGAACTCGTGGATGCAGACCCCGCGAGGGTTCGAGGTCGCCCGCGAGAGCGGCCAACTCACTATCCTGCTGACCGACCCAATCGCGGCGTATGCGAATCCCCGATTCCCGTGGATGTTCGTCCACATGCAGAACGCCGCGGTTCTCTCGGTGGCGCTGTTCATGGCCGGGATTGCGGCCTACCACGTCTACCGGCGGCGGCATCTCGGGGTGGTGGACGAGGGCAATTTGGACGGGGAGTTCTGGCGCGCGACGCTGAAAATCGCGCTGGTCGTCCTCATCGTTACCGCGCCGCTTCAAGTCCTGCACGGCGACGCCTACGGTCGGCACGTCGCCGAGACGCAACCCCAGAAGTTCGCCGCGATGGAGGCGGTCTGGGAGACCGACAGCTACGTGCCGGAGTACATCATCGCCTTCCCGACCAGCGTGGACGACTTGCTGAACCCGCGGGCGAAAGACATCTTCGGCATCGGGATTCCCGGAGGAGCCTCGTGGTTAGCTTCGGGCGGGAACCCGCAGGCCGAGATTACCGGCCTGAACGAGTTCGAGGGGTCGCCCCCGGTCGCCATCGTCTTCTGGTCCTTCCGGGCGATGGTGGCGATGGGCTTCTGGTTCATGCTGTTGGCGTTCTGGGCGGGCTATCGGTGGTGGACCGGCGACCTCTACGAGGACCGCCTGCTCCACAAGGCGCTGATGGCGTCGTCGGTGCTGGGCATCGTCGGCGTCGAGTTGGGGTGGATAGTCACCGAGGTCGGTCGCCAGCCGTGGGTGATTCAGGGCGTGATGAAGACCACCGAGGGCGTCTCGCCGGGACTGACGGCCGCCGAGGCCACCCTGACGCTCGCGGGGTTCGTCGGGGGCTACCTCGTCCTGCTGTCGCTGTACACCTACGTCATCGGCCGACTGATTCGGCGCGGCCCGGCCCCGCGCGAGGAGGCCGCCGACCGAGACGCGCCGAGTCCGGCATCCGCCGGGGCGGGTGAGGATGACTGAGGCGATTGCGCCGAGTGCGACCGGTCTCGCCTCGCTCGAAACGGGAGTCCCGCTGGAGACAGTCTGGTTCGGCGTTCCCCTCGGAGACCTCTGGTTCGTCGTGGTGTTTGCCTTCCTCGCTATCTTCCTGTTCCTCGATGGGTGGGATTTCGGCGTGGGGGCTATCTTCGCCCTGCGAGACGACCACCACGAGCGCGAGCAGTGTCTGGCGGCAATCGGCCCCTTCTGGGACGGGAACGAGGTCTGGCTGGTCGTCTTCGGCGGGTCGCTGTTCGCGGCCTTCCCGGCGGTGTACGCCGCGCTGTTCAGTCGCCACTACTTGCTCCTGTTCGGCGTCCTCGCGGCGCTCATCCTGCGCGGGATGGCCCCGGAGTTCTACGAACAGCGCGAGACCGAGGGATGGCAGACGTGGTGGGGCCGGGCGTTCGTCGTCGGGAGCGTCGGCGCGCCCTTCCTGTTGGGCATCTTCACAGCGAACTGGCTGTTGGGCGTCGATGGAATCGCCGCCGCCTCGGTGGTCGCTGGTCTCGCGCTCGTCGCGCTCAACGTGGCCTCAGGCGCGGCCTTCCTCCGGTTGAAGACGACGGGACCGCTCGCCGACGAGATGCCCGACTACGGAATCCGGGCCGCCGCGGCCTACCTCGCGCTGGTCGTAGTCCTCCTCGGTCTGCTCGCGCTCCGCCCCGCGGTTCGGGACGCGCTGGTCGCGCCCGGCCCGGTCGCACTGGTCGTCGGGTCGGTGGCATTGGGCGTCGGGTTCGTCGTCGCCGCGCGGCGCGACCGACCCTACGTCGCGCTCGGAACCGCGGGCGGCATGACGGGCGCGTTCGTCGCGCTCGTGGCGGTCCTGCTGTACCCCACCGTCGAACCCCTGACCGGCCTGACCGTCGAGGAGGCCATCATCGGCGCGCCCGCCGTCGAGTTGCTGACCGTCGGGGCCGCGCTCCTGATTCCGCTGGTGTTGACCTACTTCGCCGTCCTCTACTCGGCGTTCAGTGGTCCAATCGACGTCGAGGAGTCGTACTGAATCGGCGTAAAGAAATTTATACAATTGCTTTAGAAACGTATAAGATTTTTAAGAGTGACTGATTGTGTCTTCGAGCGGGGAGCCGACTTCGCGGACGTGACGAACGGGACACCGACCGGTGGTCACCGATTTTAAGCCGATTCCCGTCGTCGTGGCTCAAAGTGACCGTCTCGGACGTTGTGCGCGTTCTTCAGGTGGAGTTTTCGGACCTCCCCATCGGCGGCTACCTCGAACTGCTCTGGGACTTCGCGCTGTTCGTCGTCCTTTTCGGGGTCCTGTACGCCATCGGTCGGCGAGTCGTCCTGCCGATAGTCGAGCGCGCGCTCGGCATCCAGCGAATCCAAGAGACCATCGCCAGCGCGGCGGTCAAGACCATCCACGTCGCCGTGGTTCTGGCGGCGCTCCGCCTCGCGCTCGACGCCACGGGCTACGGCTACCTGCTGTCCATCCCGCCGACCGTAATCGCGGCGCTGACCGTCGCTGTCGGGTTCGCCAGTCGGGACATCGCGGCCAACCTCGTGGGCGGGGTGTTCATCGTCACGGACCCGAAGTTCAACATCGGCGACTGGATTCGCTGGCAGGGCAAGGAGGGCATCATCGAGGACATCAGTTTCCGCGTCACTCGCGTCCGGACCTTCGACAACGAACTGTTGACCGTGCCGAACTCCCAACTCGCCACGAACGCGGTGGTCAACGCGGTCGCAAAGTCCCCGAGGAGGGTCTCGCACACCTTCCACGTCAGCGACGACGCCGACCTCGGGCACGTCGCCGAGGTCCTCGTCGAGGAGGCCCGCGCTCACGACGACGTGTTAGACCGCCCGACGCCGACGGCCCGAGTCACCGAACTCGACAACGGTCTGGCCGGCGTGCAGGCCCGCTACTGGATAGACAAGCCCTCGCGCGAG
Source organism: Halorussus lipolyticus (assembly GCF_029338375.1). Taxonomy (NCBI): domain Archaea; kingdom Methanobacteriati; phylum Methanobacteriota; class Halobacteria; order Halobacteriales; family Haladaptataceae; genus Halorussus; species Halorussus lipolyticus. Next base: position 2,316,142 of record NZ_CP119804.1, read on the forward strand.
GCGTTCGTGACCATCCGGTCGGAGTACTTCCAGCGGGTCAACCGCCGATTGAACGAGGACGGCATCGAACTGCCCGAAAGCGGGTAGTCAGAGGTACTGTGCCAACCCGGCGACGACTTTGTTCTCCGCCCGTCGAAGATGCTCCTCGAAGGTCCGGCGCTCGACGCCCAACTTGCCGGCAACTTCGGCGGTAGTCGCGTCGCGGGGAATCCGGTAGTAGCCCATCTCGACCGCGGTCAGCAGGGCCTCGTGCTGTCGGGGCGAGAGGTCCGGCAGGGCCGAGTCGAGGGTCAGCAGGGGCCGGTCGGCCCGGACCGACGCCACCTCGCGCTTCGAGTCCACGACCACCGGGAACTCCGCAGACACGTCCCGGTAGAACGCGGTCAGGTTCCCGGCGTCGAGCGCCAGCACCCGGCACCACTTCCGGCCCTCGGCGTACCGCAGGGGCGGCACGAGGAGACAGTCGTGTTCGGCCAGCGTGGCCTCGATTGGGTCGTCGCCGTGTTCTTTCAGACAGGCGTCGGTGATGAGCAGGCGCTCGTCGCCCTCCGCGATTCGCTCCCGGACGCCCACCGCGTCCTCGACGTGGGCGACGACCGATTCGGCCTCCGACCCGCCGACGTGAAGCAGGTCGCAGTGGTCGTTGCACCAGAGTTCGACCGTGGTGTCGGTGCCCGCGGTGGCAGACGAGTACGCGCCGGGGTGTTCGATTCCGAGGACCGCTTCGTGCATCGACCCACACTCGGCGGTGATAGTATTTAAATCCCCCTCCAAAAGGTGGTATTCAGGTATTTGCCTCTCGCGCCCGAACAGTATGGTATGAGCGAAGGCCAACCGGAACAGCAAGCCGAAGAAGACGGCGAGGCCGACGAGGCCACGGGCGAGTCCGAGTGGAGCGTCGGCGAACCCAGCGACCAGTGGCGCGAGTATCAGGGTGCGCCGACCGGCACCGACATCGAGTGCGAGGGGTGGCGACAGGAGGCCGCCCTCCGAATGCTGAACAACAACCTCGACCCCGAAGTCGCCGAGAAACCCGAGGACCTCGTGGTCTACGGCGGCACCGGTCGGGCCGCCCGGTCGTGGGACGCCTACGACGCCCTCCTCGCCGAACTCCGCGAACTGGACGACGACGAGACCTTACTCGTCCAGTCGGGCAAACCGGTCGGTCGATTCGAGACGCACGAGAAAGCCCCCAGAGTCCTCATCGCCAACTCCAACCTCGTGGGCAAGTGGGACGACTGGGAACACTTCCACGAACTCGAAGCGAAGGGCCTCATCATGTACGGCCAGATGACCGCCGGGTCGTGGGCCTACATCGGCACACAGGGAATCATCCAAGGGACCTACGAGACCCTCGCCGAACTCGGCGAACAGCACTACCCCGACCGGAACGGTCTCGAAGGCAAAATCGTCGTCACCGGCGGCCTCGGCGGCATGGGCGGTGCCCAACCCCTCGCGGTCACGATGAACCACGGCGTCTGCATCTCTGCCGAAGTAGACGAGGAGCGCATCGACCGCAGAATCGAGACCGGGTACTGTCAGGACAAGACCGACGACTTGGACGAGGCAATCGAGAAGGCCAAACAGGCCGCCGAGAAAGGCGAACCCTACTCGGTCGGCGTCCACATCAACGCCGCGGACATGCTGGAAGGGATGCTCGAACGCGGCTTCGTCCCCGACGTAATCACCGACCAGACAAGCGCCCACGACGAGTTGGAAGGCTACTACCCCTCGGGCTACACCGTGGCCGAGGCCGACCAACTCCGAGACGAAAATCCCGAAAAGTACGTCGAAGAAAGCCTCGACACGATGGAGCGCCACGTCCAAGGAATCCTCGACATGCAGGACGAGGGAGCCATTGCCTTCGAGTACGGCAACAACATCCGCGGGCAGGTGAAGGAACACCGGAATCTGGAGGAGGCCTTCGACTACCCCGGATTCGTCCCGGCCTACATCCGACCGCTGTTCTGCAGAGGGAAGGGACCCTTCCGGTGGGCCGCGCTGTCGGGCGACCCCGAGGACATCCATCGAACCGACGAGGCCGTCAAGGAACTGTTCCCCGAGAAGGACCACCTCCATCGCTGGATAGACCTCGCCCAAGAGCAGGTCGAGTTCCAAGGACTCCCCTCTCGCGTCTGCTGGTTGGGCTATCAGGCAGACGGCGGAGACGGGAATGACGGAGACGGCGGAGACGACGAGGACAATCTGACCGAGCGCGCCCGGTTCGCGCTCCGAATCAACGAACTCGTCGCCGAGGGAGAAATCTCGGCCCCAGTCGTGGTGACCCGCGACCACTTGGACGCCGGGAGCGTGGCGAGTCCGAACCGCGAGACAGAGGCCATGAAAGACGGCTCTGACGCCATCGCGGACTGGCCGATTCTGAACGCCCTGCTGAACTGCGCCGCCGGGGCCGACATCGTGTCGGTCCACGACGGCGGCGGAGTCGGCATCGGCAACGCGCTCCACACGAACAACCACGTCGTGCTGGACGGGTCGGACCTCGCCGAGGAGAAGGCCCGGCGCGTCTTCACCACCGACCCCGGAATGGGCGTGATTCGCCACGCCGACGCTGGCTACGACGAGGCGCTCGCAGAGGCCGACGAGTCGAACGTCGCGGTACCGATGCGGGACCACGAATGACTGAGTGCGAACACACCTTCAATTGGATGGGACCCTCGAACGATTCGAACGACGAGCAGTTCGGCCACGTGGTCGAACTGGCGAGTATCGCTGAGGCCGACCGCTTCGACGCCGTGCTGGTCGGGGAACCGTTCGACCGGGCGGTCATCGGTCGAAAGGGCGCGAGCGAGGGACCGGCGGCGCTCCGCCAGCACCTCGCCGGGACCAAGACCCACCACTTCGACGCCGGGCCGGTGGGGTCCATCGCGGACCTCGGGGACGTGACCCTCGGCGACGGAGAGGAGGACTCTGGTTCTGTCGCCGACCTGCAGGAGCGCGTCCGGACCATCACCGAACAGGTCCACGACGCCGACGCCTTCCCGGTCTTCCTCGGGGGCGACAACTCGATGACCTACCCGAACGCTGTCCCCCTGCTGGAGGAGGACACCCTCGGCGTCCTCAACTTCGACGCCCACCTCGACGTTCGAGAGGTCGGCGACGACCCGACCAGCGGGACGCCCTACCGCCAACTCTACGAGGAGGGTCTCGATGCCTACGCCTGCGTCGGTGCCCGGCACTTCGAGACCTCGACCAACTACGCCGAGTACGTCCGCGGACAGGGCGGCGAGGTGGTCACGGCCGAGGAGGTCGGCGACGACGAAGTGGCGGCAATCGACCGGGCGCTCGATTCGCTCGGCGACGTGGACCAGATTTACGTCAGCGTGGATTTGGACGTGTTGGAGGCCTCGGCCGCACCCGGTGTGAGCGCGCCGACTCCCGGCGGCATCACGACCCGCGAACTGTTCCGGATGCTCCGACTGCTCGGTGCCGAGGACCGACTCGCCGGGTTCGAGGTCGTGGAGTGCGCGCCGGGCCTCGAATCGGGCACCGCGAACCTGACCGCGACCGCCGGAGCGAGAGCAATCGCCCACCTGCTGAGTGCCCGGCCGAAGGAATCCAGTCGGTCCCACCGCTCGGAGGGTCAGCGATGACGCTCACGGCAGTCGTCCACGACGCCGCCGAAATCGTCACGCTCGAAGAAACCGAGGCCGAAGGTGAGGAGGGCGGTTACGACCTCGGCATCTACGAGGACGCCGCCATCGCAATCGAAGACGGGAAGGTCGCTCGGGTCGGCCCGACCGGTCCCGTCACCCGCGAGTTCCCGCCGGAGAACGCGGTCCACGACGTGGACGCCACCGGCAAATCGGTGATTCCGGGGTTCGTGGACCCGCACACTCACGCCCTCTTTGCTGGCGACCGGTCCGACGAGTTCGAGGCCAAACTGCGGGGCAAGACCTATCAGGAGATTCTCGAAGACGGCGGCGGCATCCTCCGGACCGTCAGGGCGACCCGCGAGGCGGGAGACGAGCAACTGCTCGACAACCTGCTCGGGCACCTCGACACGATGCTGGCCCACGGGACTACCACAGTCGAAGTCAAATCCGGCTACGGTCTCGACACCGAGACCGAACTCCGGATGCTCGACATCATCGACCGAGCGGACGATTCGCATCCGGTGGACGTGGTTCCGACCTTCATGGGTGCCCACGCGGTGCCGGAGGACAGGGAGACAGACGAGTACGTCGAGGAGGTCGTGAACGACCAGATTCCCGAAGTCGAATCGCAGGGCATCGCCCAGTTCTGCGACGTGTTCTGCGAGGAGGGCGTCTTCGACGTGGACCAGTCCCGCAGAGTGCTGGAAGCCGGGAAGGAGGCCGGACTGACCCCGAAGGTCCACGCCGAGGAGTTGGCCCACATCGGCGGGACCCAGTTGGCGGCCGAAGTCGGAGCGACGAGCGCCGACCACCTCCTCCACTCGACCGACGAGGACATCTCTGCGCTAGTCGAATCCGACGTGGTGCCGGTCCTGCTCCCCGGCACCGCCTTCGGCCTCGGCGCGGAGTACGCCGACGCCCGGCAGTTCATCGAGGCCGGGGCGGACGTGGCGATAGCGACCGACTTCAACCCCAACTGCTACAGTCAGAGCATGGGCTTCGCGTCCTCGCTGGCCTGCGTCGAGATGGGGATGACCCCCGCCGAGGCCCTCGTGGCTTCGACCACTAACGCGGCCGCCGCGCTCGACCGGCCCGAATCGGTCGGGACCTTGCGGGAGGGGTCGCCCGGTGACATGGCGATTCTCGACGCGCCGACCCACGTCCACGTGCCCTACAACTTCGGCGTGAACGCGGTCGAGACAGTCCTGAAGGACGGGGAGGTGGTTCACCGTGACTGATTCGAATTCCGACGCTGACCCCGACTCGGGACCGAACGCCGACCCGGAACCGGTCCGCGCCGACGGGGAGAGTCTAGTGCCGGAGGACGTGGCGCTGGTCGCCCGAGAGGACGCCCGAGTCGTCGTGCCCGAGTCGGCCCGCGAGGAGGTCCGGACCGCCCGCGAGCGCGTCGAGGAGGTCGTCGAGAGCGGCGACCCCGTGTACGGCGTGAACACCGGGTTCGGCGAACTCGTGGACCAGCGCATCCCCCGCGAGGACGTAGAGCAGTTGCAGTTGAACTTGGTCCGAAGCCACGCCGCCGGGGCGGGCCGGGAGTTGGACCGCGAGGAGGTCCGGGCGTTGCTTTTGGGGCGACTCAACGCCTTAGTCAAGGGTTACTCGGGGGTTCGGGAGAGCGTCGTGGACCTCCTCGTCGGGATGCTCAACGAGGGGGTTCACCCCGTGGTCAAATCTCGGGGGAGTCTGGGCGCAAGCGGGGACCTCGCACCCCTCGCTCACCTCGCGCTGGTGCTGGTCGGCGAGGGCGAGGCCGAAGTCGAGACGGCCGAGGGAACCGAGCGCATGGCCGGCGCAGAGGCCCTCTCTGCGGTCGGTCTCGAACCCCTCACGCTCCGGGCGAAGGAGGGCATCGCGCTCATCAACGGGACCCAGTTGTCGGTCGGACTGGCGGCGCTGGCGGTCGTGGACGCCGAGCGAGCGGTCCGGGCCGGCGACGTGGCCGGGGCGCTCACCACCGAGGTCACGATGGGGACCACCGCCTCCTGCGACCAGTCGATTGCGGCAGTCAGGCCTCACGAAGGGCACGCCGAGAGCGCCCGGAACGTCAAGCGACTGACCGCCGAGTCCGAAATCGTGGAGTCCCACCGCAACTGCGACCGGGTGCAGGACGCCTACTCGATTCGGTGCCTGCCGCAGGTCCACGGCGCGGTCCGGGACGCGATTGCCCACCTCCGGGAGGCCGTCGAAGTCGAACTGAACAGCGCGACCGACAACCCGCTCATCTTCGACGCGGCGGACGCCGACGAGCGCGCTTCGGGGACCGAGAACGCCGCGGTCCTATCGGGCGGGAACTTCCACGGCGACCCGCTCGCGCTCCCGCTGGACTACCTCACGAACGCGATTACCGAGTTGGCGGCCATCTGCGAGCGCCGGGTCGATAGGATGCTGAACCCGAACGTGCAGGAACCCCACTTGCCGCCATTCCTGACCGAGGGAAGCGGCCTGCGCTCGGGGTACATGATTGCCCAGTACACCGCGGCGGCGCTGGTCAACGAGAATCGAGCGACAGGGCGGCCCTCGATGGACAACACGCCGGTCAGCGGGAATCAGGAGGACCACGTGAGCATGAGCGCCCAGTCGGCGTTCGACGCTCGGTCTGCGGTCGAGAACGCGAGTACGGTGGTCGGCATCGAACTGCTCTGCGGCGCGCAGGCCGCGGACTTCATAGACGAGGACCTCGCCCACGGCGTCGGCACCGGCGCGGCGTATCAGGCGGTCCGGGACGTAGTGCCGCCGCTGGTCGAGGACAGGCCGATTCACGACGACATCGAGAGCGCCGACGCGCTGGTCTGGTCGGGACTGCTCGAGGAGCGAGTCGAAGACGCACTCGACGAATCGCTGGCCTGACAATTAGTCGAATCGGCGGCGAGTTTCGTGGTCGAACTGCTCCGGCGATGGGGAGGGCCGCGCCATCAACCCATCAGGTACCGGAGCCAACGGTTCCGTTTTGCGAACTCCGCGTCTTCGAGGAACTCGTCGAGGCCGAGGATGCGGCCCGCGCCGAACGCCCCGAGACCGAACAGGAGCATCGCGTAGACGATGTGTGAGTCGATGACGAGGCCGTTCGCCAGCGGCAGGCTCGCCGCCCAGTAGAACACCATCATCACCGCGCCCCAGAACGCGCTCCAGCGGACGAACGCGCCGAGCAGGAGCGCGAGTCCGACCAGCGTCAGGCCCCACTGGTTGAGCGGGTCGATGAGCCACAACCAGTCGTTGGCCAGCGTGGTCCAGAGACCGCCGAAGGGGTTGCCCGCCGGAATCGCGTTGAGCAGGAAGCCCTTGGCGGACCACGAGGGGTCGAGGACCTTCGTGATGCCGGCGTAGAACAGCGTCCACCCCATCACCAGACGCAGGGCCAGCAGGGCGTACCCGACCCACGTCTCGGAGTACGTGAAATTGGTGCGCCGCCCGAACAGTTCGGCTTCGAGTTCACGAGTGGACATCGGTGGTCACCTCACATGCGGTACTTGTTCGGGGAAACCCTTAAACCGGGGCCGCGAGTCCCAGAAGCTGAAAATCGGGGCCTCGGCTTATCGACGGCGACAGCGAAGCGTGGGACATGTACCGAATCTTGGCCGCCATCGGCACCGACGAGGAGCGCGCGGTAGAGCAAGCCAGAGCCATCGCCGACCTGCCCCGGAACGGCGACGTGGCGGTGACGCTGTTCCACGACTTCGCCGACGACAATCCCGAGGGCGCGTCGGTCCAGCAGGTCGCGGCGGTGCGCCGGGCCGCGGAACTCCTCGAAGACGAGGACATCGAGGTAGACTACGCCGAGTCGAGCGGTGACGCTGTCCGGGCGGTCCTCGAAACCGCCGACGACATCGGGGCCGACCTGTTGTGTCTGGCCCCCCGAAAGCGGTCGCCGACCGGCAAGGCCATCTTCGGGAGCGTCACCCAGCAGGTGATTTTGGAGGCCGACCGGCCGGTGCTGGTGGTCGGCGCAGACGGCGCGGGCGAGTAGCCGGCGACCGCCCGCAGGAATATACACATATACAATTCTTAAAGAAATGAAATTGTTTTCGAGAGTAGTACTCTGATTGCTCTACTCGGTCGCGCACGGAGCGGTGTCGCGGCACTCCGGGCGCTCAAACCGGCCCGGACGACCACCGCGCTCGGCGGGTCGTCTCGTCGCCGGCCTCGGGCGACTCGGACTCGTCGGAATCCCGCGACTCGCGCTCGTCTCTGTTCGGTCCGGCGCTCTCGGCGGACGCGCGGAACAGACCGTGTTCGGCGCAGTCGTACACGTCTCGGGCGATGTGCTGGCAGGCCCGACCGCAGTCCGGACAGGGGACGGTCGGGTCCTCGATTCGGGTGTCGGCGTCCATCTCATGGTAGACCTCGCGCCACCCCGCACTGGGCGACTCGCGCTCGTCAACCATCGGACTCCTCGGCGAGGCGGGCGGGCGTCTCGGCGGAACCGTCGTCGGCGGACGAGCGCCGCGACCCGCACCAAAAACACCCCTTGCTGAGTCGCGGGTCGGTCGATTCGAGGCCGCATCGCTCACACCGCCAGTAGCGGTGGTCTACGTCGCCGTCGCTGTCCCGGCCGTCGTGCGGTCCGGTGGCGCTCCCGGTACTTTCTTGTGACCGTGACGTATTCGTGGACATTGGGCTTGCTCGCTAGGCACGCCCAGCGTTCGGGTGCTGGTCCCACCCGGCGCATTTCGAAGCGCGGTCGCTGGGCTGTTCGGAGTACGATTCTCGCGGTATCTCGCTGGTCCCCTGTCTCTCTGCCACCCCCGGTAAGTCTCGCGCGTTCCCCCTCGAAAGTCGGTTGCAGGTCGGTTCAGTTCGGTCCGAGCGCGCAGGTCAGGCCTGCGGGCCGGGTTCGGCGTCGGCGGCGTCCTCGGCCGCGTCAGCGTTTTCGGCCGCATCGGCGGATTCGGGGTCGTCTGCCGACCCGTCGTCGCCACTGGGCATGTCTTCGAGGCTTTCGAGCGCCGAGATGACGAGTTGGCGGTAGGTTTCGAGCGGCCGGTCGTACTCCGACTCGACCATCCCGTCGTACTCGTTGACCTCGGGGTCGAACGACTCGATGCGGTCGAGGGTCTGCTCTGCCGTCTCGACTACCCAGCGGTCCCGAGTGTCGGCGTCAACCTGCGTGATGGACTCGGGCCGCACGGAGACATTGACGTTGCCGTCGTCGGTTTCGTAGGTCCGGGGCTTGCCCGTAATCGCCACGTAGGCGGGCGGTTCGAGTTCTCGGAGCATGCTCGCGGCCTCGGGTTGGTACTGGCCGGCGTAGACGAAGAACGGGTCGCCGTTCGGGTCCACGACGCGGCCCTGCCAGTACTCGCTGTCCTCGCCGACGTCCTCGGTTTCGGTCAGCGTGCCGACGATGAAGATTCGATTCGCTCGCTCGCCCGTCGGCAGTAGGGCGTACAGCGGCGCGCGCTCCTCGTCCGATTCCTTGAACGTGTGGGTCGCGTCGTTGAACTCGCCGGCGAACACGCGGCGGGCGACCTCTCGGGTGGGTGTTCCAGACATTTCACATCGACCTCGCTTTAATCAGCACTTCCTCGGCATCCGTCGGCCCGGCGAGTTCCTCCATCTCGTTGACCAACAGATACCGGCCCATCGTCGGCCCGGATACGCGGTAGTAGAGACCGAGGGTCTTCTCGCGCATCTCCTCGGCGACGACGGTGGTGTCGAGGGCGTCCATCGCCATGTCCTGTGCTTCTTCGAGACCGATGTCGGTCAACTCCTCGGTGGCGTCCTTGTCGAAGATAACCTTGTGGACCTCGGTGCCGTCGTCGATGACACCCTTGATGCGGAGGTCGAACTCGCCTTCGACTTCGCCGTGTTCGGAACACCGCCCGTTCTGGAGGACGCGGGTGCAGTCCTCGTTCGGACAGCGTTTGATGAGTCCGGACCCACTCTGGATGTCCACCAGCGCGCCTTCGACCTCGGCCGAGTCGTCGCCGACTTCGATGTCTTCATCGACCTCCTCGATGGTGGTCGTCCGGTTGAGTTTCACCGAGTAGTCGCCCTGATACTCGTCGGAGACGAGGTTTCCGAAGCGGTAGACCGCACCGTCCTCCAGTTCGGGGAGGTCGGAGTCGGCCCACTTGGTGAACTTGATGGTGCCCGTTTCGTCGCCGAGCAGTCCGACCTGCCCGACCGCATCGCTCCGGGGTTCCCAGAGGTCCACGACTTTGGCTGTGAGGCCGAGCCACTGCTCGTCCTCGGTCACGTCCTCGACGTTGACCTCCTCGGTGCCGCCGCCACCGCCGCTCCGGATGTCGTCGCGCTCCAATCCGGCTTCGTCGAGGTAGTGGCTGACGACGCTCCGGCGGGCCTCCTCGAGAGGCACCCGGTACTCGTTGACGAGGTTGTCGAGGCGCTCCTCGATGTCGTCGGCTGTCAGGTCGAGATGCTCGGAGAACTGTTCGCGTATTTCTTCGGCGTGCTGGCGCACATCGCTCATGGTGTATCCGTCTCCGCGTCGTTTTCTTCGGGAGACATGCGACTGGTTTGTGCGCTATGGTATAAAAACCTCGGTGTCTCCGGAGTGAAAGTGAAACTGAAACCCTCAGAGCCGCTCCGTCCGGTTTTCTTCGCTTGTCTCCGACGCGAGCGCCACGCCGAAACCGGCCACACCGACCGAAAATCCACCACACGACTATCACCCTCGGCCTCCAACTGGAACCATGTTCTTCGGACCGCCCTCCCGAGAGGACGAGGAGGCCGACCGAAATATCCGGCGGGCGCTCGGGGAGGGGTCGGCGGAGACGCTCAAAGCGTTCGCTCTGCTGGCGGTCCTGCTTCAGGCCGCCGTCCTCGGAGTCGCGCTCGGGACCATGCTCGTCGCGTTCCGCGGCCAGCGACTGGTCGGTGGTTCGCTGATACTCGCCGGACTCCTCGGACTCGGCGTCGCGGGAGCGGTCTACCGGCAGTTCCAGCGTCGGACCGTGACTTGACGAACAAACCTATCTTTCCCGGCCTCCAACACCCTGTCAAATGGACGACCGCCTCGAAAGTTTCCTCCGCTCGAAGATTCGGTCCGCGGGGCGTCAGTACGCCGACGCCAAGCGGGCCTACGCTAACGCCCGGAAGGCCGCGCTGGCGGACCTGCCCCAAGACGACGAGGGCAGGGCCAGAATCGTCTGTCGGCGGTACGCCGAGCGCCGGGCCGTCGAGTTGGACACCGAGGCCCGCCCGGTCTGCTTCGACCCCGACCACCCCGACTGCGAGGGATGCGTCCGAGACGTGCGCGACGGCCGAATCGAGACGTGGTAGCGATGTCGGCGTCCGATTCCGAGGACCCGAGCGATTCGCTCGACAGGCCCGTCGTCGCGCTGGTGATGGCCGGAGGCACCGGAACTCGCCTCTACCCCGCGAGCAGGTCCGACCGGCCCAAGCAGTTCCTCTCGCTCGGGGCGAACGGCGACGAGTCGCTCTTGTCCCAGACCGTCTCGCGCCTGCGCTTCGCCGACGAAATCTACGTCTCGACCGCCGACTCTCACGCCGACAGGGTGCGCGAGGAGGCCCCCGAGGCGGGCGTCCTCGCCGAACCCGAGGCCAAGGACACCGGCCCGGCGCTGGTCTACGCGGCCCACCGCATCCGCCAGCAGGTCGGCGAGTGCGTCCTGCTGTGCGTCCCGAGCGACCACCTGATTCGGGGCGACTTCGAGTCAACAGCCCGCCGGGCAGTCCGCAGTGCAGTCGAAACGCGGGGGTTGGTCGCGTTCGGCGTGGAACCGACCCGACCTGCCACGGGATACGGGTACATCCAACCGGGCGCTTCGGGCAGTGAATGGGCCGAAATCGAGCAGTTCCACGAGAAGCCCGACGACGAGACCGCCAGCCAGTTCGTAGACGACGGTTTCTACTGGAACGCGGGACTGTTCGCGTGGACGCCCGAGGCCCTCCTCCGGGAGGCCCGCGACTCGCCGCTCGGTCCGCTCGTAACGACCTTAGAGGAGGGGGAACCCGAGCGCGGATTCCGCGAAATCGAACCGGTCAGCATCGACTACGCGGTGATGGAGCGGACCGACGACGCTTACGTCGTGCCCGCCGACTTCGAGTGGGACGACGTGGGCGCGTGGGACGCAATCGAGCGCGTGGTCGAAACCGACGAGGACGGGAACGCGATTCTGGGCGAGGGCCTCGCCATCGACGCCGCGGACAACGTGATTGCAGGGGACGACGAGACCCACATCAGCGCGGTCGGCGTCGAGGGACTGGTCGTCGCGGCCTATGGCGACCGGGTGCTGGTCGCGCCGAAAGCGGATGCTCAGCGAGTTCGAGAGGTTGTGGCGAAACTGCGCGAGCGAGGCGAGTTTTAGCTCGGAAAATAGCGTTTTCGGGCGGGCAGGTTACTCGAAACGCAGGGTGACGACTGCCGCGTCCGGCGTGACGCCGTTCTTTTCCCACTTTTCGACGACGGTGTAGACACCATCGGCGGGAGCGAATCCACCAGCGGGGACGGTGAGTTCGAAACGGAGTTTCCCGTCGGCGAATCGCGTCAACGGTCGGTCCCCCACCGCCCGCCCGTCTTCGGTCACTCGATACCGGGAGACGAAACAGGCGACGAAGTACTTCGAGTAGTCGATGTCTGCCCAGTCGTCCGGGTTCGTCGGGAGACGCGACGGCGAGAAGATACGACCGGCCTCGTCCGCAGACCGGACGAGCGTCGCGTAGTAGCCCCGGCCGTTGGCGCTCGGTCCGCCATCGACCACCGAACGAGAGGGTTCCGCCGTCGTGTATCTGTGTACGACCGACGGGTCGTCGGACAGAGCGCCGTCGCTCGCATCGAACAGCGACTTGAGAACGACTCCCGACCCCACGCCAGACGCGAATATACCGGACAAAAATTTACGGCGATTCATTAGCTTGTGTTGAAATCGAGGGGTATTAAGCCTTGCAACCGGTTCCTACGGCGCGCAGTTCGAGCTAGACCCGTCCTCGCCTTCGTCGAGGGTGTAGTCCCAGACCAGCGGGTCGCCACAGGAGTAACCGACACTCAGACCGCCGGTTCCGATACCGACCGAGTTGATGCCGCAACTCCCTTGCGTGTGGCGGTAATCGCCGGAGACGAGTCGCGTCGCCGGGCGGTCCTCGGGGTTGTTCTGGATTGCCTTACAGCCGTATCCGCCGTAGATACCGACCCCGGCCGAGAGTCCGGAGCAGTCTGGTTCGGTAGCGTCGGACTGGAAGTACCAAGCGTCCGCGTCGTTGAACTCGGCGGCGATTCCGTTACTGTCGAGGTCGCCGTACTCTCCGCCGACCAGCACGTACTTGTTCGTCGTGTACTCGGAGTTGTCGATTCGGCTGTAGTCCGTCGAGGGCCAATACATCCCGATAACGTCGTTGGGGGAATTTCCGCCGTTCTTCTCCCACGCATACGTCGTACATTTCGGGTCGAAGTCCCAGAAGCAGTCCACGAACACCTCGTTCTCGTTGTAGCAGTCGATGGTGAGGGTGATGTCGATGCTCAGTTTCGAGATGTCGTAGGCCTGCGTTCCAACCTCCTCGTCCTCCTCAGAGACTCGCTCTCCGTGGGCGAAGCTCCAGCTGAAGCCAGCGTTCGTGAGGTAGTTTCGGAAGGCCTCTCGGGGGTCCTGTGAGAGATACTGTTGGAAACCGGGACGGGTTTCGGCTTCGAGTCGTTTCGCTTCCGGACTTCCCGCGGGGAGTTGCTGAAGCTTCTTGAGGCGACTCCGGAGTCGGACGGCTTGCATGTAGGTCTGCTCGGAGTCCGAGCGTCGTCGAGCGTTCACAGTTCCGATAGAACCGACCGCGAGTCCAGCACCGGCAATCGAACGGAGGGCCGACCGCCGCGAGATTTTCTTATTTTTCATCGCAATTAACGGTTCGAGAGATAGTATATATACTATCCTATCTGTTCGTGTATATTAATAATCTGGCCGAAGTGGTATAATATATAGCTTGAGGTTGTAAATAAGGCAGAAATAACCACAGTTTATATGCACGATTCACGTGACACGAGGACGGCGATTCGGGCCGAATCGACCGACCGGGACGACCAGCCGAATTTTGATTCTGAACGTCGTGATTCGACCGTCATGTCCGAGACACTCGACGGCGAAATCGTGGAGGAGACCGACGACTACGTCCACGTCCGGTTCCGCGACCCCGACGACGAGACCGCCGAGAGGCAGGCCGAGGAGATAGTCGAGAAAACCGAATCGTGAGAATCGAGTCGTGAGAGTCGAATCGTGAAAACCGAACCGCGGGAGTCGCGTCGGGATTAGCTTCGGAGGCGGCCGCCGTCCACCGGCAGGGAGACGCCGTTGACGAAACTCGCGCGTTCGCTGGAGAGGAAGGCCACCGCGTCGCCGAGTTCTTTCGGTTGGCCCACTCGATTCAGCGGGATGTCGTCGGCCCACGACGCCAGTCCCTCGGCGTAGGTGTCGTACTCGCCGCGCTCGACGGCGGCCTCCACGAGTTCCTGAATCCGGGGCGTCTCGTGGGCACCGGGCAGGACGGCGTTGACCCGCACGTCGGGTGCCCACTCGCGGGCTTGGGTCTTCATCAGGCCGATGACGCCGCGCCGGACCGCGTTCGAGAGGACCAACCCGTCGATGGCCTCGCGGACGCTGGTCGAGGTCACGTTGACCACGGTGCCGGCGTCGCTCTCCACGAGGTGCGGGTGGGCGGCCTTACTCAACCAGACCGCGCTCATCACCAGCAGGTCGTAGGCCTCGTACCAGTCGCGCTCGGTGGTGTCGAGGAAGGTGCCGCTGGGGGGACCACCGGCCGAGGTCACGAGATGGTCGAGTCCGCCGAACTCGTCAACGGTGGCGTCAACCAGCGCCTCGATTTCGTCGGGGTCGGTGATGTCGGTCTGGACCGCCACCACGTCGCCGTCGCCCGCCGACTCGATTTCCGCCTTGGCGTCTTGGAGTTGCTCCTCGCCGCGAGCGCAGAGGGCGACGTTCGCGCCCTCCTCGGCGAGGGCCTTCGCGGAGGCCCGGCCGAGTCCGCTCGAACTCGCCGTTACGAGTGCCGAATTGCCGTCTAATCCGAGGTCCATGCGCGGGGATTCGACGGCCGAGATAAAAGGTGTCGGGGTGCCGGTAATCGCTCAGAAGATACGAGATAGAGTGCCAAACAGAAATAAATACAATTGTTTAAGAAATACATATATATTTCAAGACATCATATTGTGTTCTAGATGGAATAGTACACTCCGTAGACAGAGGACGTAGTTCCTGTCCCCACGCCCACTCGGGCATGGTCGAACAGGCTCATTACGCCACGTCTCGACGCTCGCGCACAGCTATACATTTTTAGGTTTATAGGTTCTTTGCGTTCTGGTCAGAAAGCGTTCGTTCTGAAAAACGCGGATGGGTCACGCGAAAGAGCCGTGGTATCTTTATCGCCGGACTTCCCGCGATTTCCGCACCGTCACCTCGCCGTCGGTCGTGACGCCGATGAGGAGGTCCTCGTGGACTTCCCGACCTTCCACCGCGTCCCCGGCCTCGTCGCTCACGCGCTTCATCAACTCCGGGGCGGCGTGGTTGACCTTCACGCCCGCCTCGTCGCAGGCGTCGTAGACCCGCGAGGGTACGTCGTAGAGGTCGGTGTCCTCCTCGACCACGACCCGGACCGGCGCGCGCAGGGCCTCGGCGAACGCCACCGTCTCGCGTGCCTTCCGGACGTTCTCGCGGGCGCTGGCCTCGACGCTGGAGACGTTGGCCCGCGAGGTGCCCAGCGTCTCGGCGATGTCCGCCTGCGCGACTCCTCGCTCGCGCAGAGCCAGCACCTCGGCCTGTCGGCGGGTCAGCACGCTCTGTTCAGCGTCGAACCCCGCCCGGTCGAGGAGTTCGTCGGCGTCGTACTCGTCGCTCATGGTCGTGGCTACGCGCTCGTGAGCAAAAAACCCGCGCGACTGCAAACGATTACGGACCGTCCGGACCGCCGGAACTGAACGCTGTTGGGACTGTCCACCCTACGACGCGGCTGACGCCCCGTCCGACGAGTTAGCTCCCCCAGAAGTTGTCGCGGCTTCCGAGTTGGGGCCGCGAGGGGCCGTCGTCTTCGGCGTCGTCCTCGGGGGCGTCTGCATCCTCGGAGTCGGCCTCGGCGTCAGCCTCGCCGTCGGAGTCGTCGTCTTCGCCCTCCATCGGCAGGCGCTCTAGCTCCTCGGCGCGGGCGTGGTTGGACTTGACGTTAGTAATTTTGACCTTCGCGCGAGCGTCGGGCAGAACGCCATCGACCATGACGATGAAGCCGTCCTCGGTTCGACCCACGCCCGCACCGCTCTCGTGGATGTCTTCGACCGTGACGACGACCTCCTCGCCCGGTTTGACGGGCGCGGTCTTGAGGTCCCGAATCGGCTGACTGTAGTGGTCGCACCACTCGGCCCCGCCGCGGTCACCGTAGTGTTGGCATCCCATTCCCTCGATACGCTCCTGAAAACTCGGGCAATCGTCGGCGAGTGGACAGTCCGGCATGCCTGTGGCTACTTGCCGGTGCGCCTAAATCTTTACGTACCGACCCAACCTTTTACTGCGCTCGGAACTTCGCCTGCGGCGAACTTCCTCGCTCGCAAAGCGTTGATGAAAAACCGCCGCTCGGTCGTCGCGCCTCTCCCGTGACTTTAGCCCTCGATTGCTCGCGCAGAGATGTAGGTCAACAGCGCGAGGAGGACGAACGGGATGATGTGCAGGCCGAGCGCGATGCCCTCGATGAACCAGTTGGTCGGGTACGGCGACCAAATCAGAGTGTAGACGATAAAGAACCCCAAGATGACGAGCGGAACGATGTTGACCGTGATGTCCAGCATCGTTTCCCTGTCGAAGACTGAGTTGGCCATGACGAAATTCGAAACGGGACGAATAGGCATAACGTCACCGGCTAGCGCCGGATTACCGCCGACGAAACGGTCGCTTGACCCGAGGACGAGCGACGCCTCAGCCGTAGAGCAACTGCTCGGCCTGCGTCCGCCGGCGGTCCACGTCGAAGTGTGGTTCCAGTTCGGGGTCGGCATCCAGTCGGTCCAAGACGAGGAGCGGGTCGGTCCCGGCGCGCTCGACGCGCTCCAGCAGGCCCGCCAACTCCGACCGGTAGAGCGCCAGCGAGTCCAGCAGACCGACCGCGAGCGCCATCGCTACCCCCGCGTCACCGCCCGGAAATGCGTCCGAGATACGGTCGAAGTCGGGCGATTCCGGGGGCGACTCCGCAACCGAAGCGTCGCCGAGGACGAGCGCCAGACAGACGGTACAAATCGCGGCCGTTTCGGTCTCCTCTGGCAGATACTCCTGCAACTCGGCGGGGACGCGAAACGCTACCTGTTCACTTGTACACTCTGGACAGGGCATACCGGCGGTTGGTCGGGCACGACGAAAAGCGTAGGTGAAGTCGAAGGGAGAACAGATTCCGGTCGCTCAGTCGTCCGCAGTAACCGTCTCGGCGGCCTCGTCGGCCTCGGCTTCCGCGGCGGCGCGCTCCTCTTTCTCCTCGGCCTCCTTCTTGGCCTTGATTTTCTTGA
This sequence comes from Halorussus lipolyticus, assembly GCF_029338375.1. Classification (NCBI taxonomy): domain Archaea; kingdom Methanobacteriati; phylum Methanobacteriota; class Halobacteria; order Halobacteriales; family Haladaptataceae; genus Halorussus; species Halorussus lipolyticus. The sequence continues at coordinate 2,333,236 of NZ_CP119804.1, forward strand.
GGCGGAAAATCTCCTCGCGCTCCTGTTCTTCGAGTTTCTGCTCGATGTACTCCTGATTCTCCTTGAGTTCGGGCAGAAGCTTGAACTCCAGCGCGTTGACGCGGCGCTTGGTCGTCTCGATTTCGGTCAGCATCTTCTTCATCGCCGTCTCAACCTCTGCGGCGAGGATGATGCTTTCGAGAAGCTCCTCGTAGGCCTCGGCGGCCTCGTCGATGCGACCGCTGGTCCCGAGGACGCCGTACCCGCGCTCGTCCAAGCCCTTCCGGACCTTGCTGGACTCGATTTGGGGCACGACGACGCCCATGATGTTCTTGGACTCGGTGGTGATTTCGGGGTGTTCTTTCAGCGCGGCCGCGGCACCGCGGACCGCCACGTCGCCCTCCATCGCGCGAGCCATGTTGATTTTCTGCTGGGCGAGTTCGTAGTCGTCCTCGAGGCCCGAACGCACGTCTTGGGCTTGGTCGAGGATATCCATGAACTCCATGATGAGACCGTCACGCTTCTTCTCCAGCGTGTCGTGGCCCCTCTCGGAAAGCTCGATGCGGTCCTCAATCTGCATCAAGTTCTTCCGAGTGGGCTTGACGTCCTTGGCCATCTTAGGGGGAGTTTGTGGCTCAAGGGGGTTAACCTTTTACAGTCGGCGGCGACGAGATGAAGGCCGAACCTCGGGAAGTCGGCGTTAAGCCACGATTTATGTTATCAGAAATCAGAACTGAACGTATGGCTCACGACGACGTTCTGAAAGAATACGTACAGTCGGCAACGTCTCCGAACGGCGACTGGCACCTCAACGTACCTGTCGGCTTCTCGCTTGAGGCCGATGCGGAAATCACGATGGGGCGACAAAGGAAATCGATGCGCTGTGTCTCACGTCTCGGTCACAAGACCCGCCGAAGCAGTACGCCTTCGAGGAGTCCGGCGTTGAACTCGTCAATAGTGACCGACTCGTACAACCTCGCCATTACAGAGGACTGTGGGAGAGCGGCGAGTTCAACAGCGAAACTGCGAGGATAATCGAAGCCAAGAGCGGCGACCCAACCCTGAAGGGACTGGGACAACTCGTCGGATACCGCGAACTACTACGCAACGACTGGAATATCGAGGTCGAATCTCTCGTTCTCGTCTGTACTGGAACCGACCCACAAGTCGAGAAAGCCTGCGCTATGCAGGGCATCGAAGTCGTTCACCGCTAAAAAGAATGCGAAGACGTTGTTGCGGAAATCAGTCCGCGGCGACTTCTTCGGCTTCGTCCTCGACGTAGTGCTGTTCGATGAGTTCCTCGTCCACGCGGTTGAGTTCCTCCTTGGGGAGCATGCTCAGGAGGTCCCAACCGATGTCGAGTGTCTCGTCGATGTCGCGGTTCGTGTCGAAGCCTTGGTCCACGAACTCCTCTTCGAACCGGTCGGCGAAGTCGAGGTACTTGTTGTCACGCTCGGAGAGGGCCTCTCGGCCGACGATGTTCACGAGGTCACGCAGGTCCTCACCCTCCGCGTACGCGGCGTACATCTGGTCGGACACGTCGCCGTGGTCCTCGCGGGTCAGGCCCTCGCCAATCCCGTCGTCCATGAGTCGGGAGAGACTCGGCAGGACGTTGATGGGCGGGACGATGCCCTGCGAGTTCAGGTCCCGGTCGATGTAAATCTGACCCTCGGTAATGTAACCGGTCAGGTCCGGAATCGGGTGGGTGTCGTCGTCGCCGGGCATCGTGAGGATGGGAATCTGCGTGACAGACCCCTCTCTGCCCTCGATACGTCCGGCACGCTCGTAGAGTTGCGCGAGGTCGGTGTACATGTAACCGGGGTAGCCACGTCGGCCCGGAACCTCCTCACGCGCGGCACCGATTTCGCGCAGGGCCTCACAGTAGTTGGTCATGTCCGTGAGGATGACCAGCACGTGGTAGCCCTTGTCGAACGCGAGGTACTCTGCGGTGGTCAGGGCGAGGCGCGGCGTGACCGTCCGCTCGACTGCGGGGTCGTCCGCGAGGTTCATGAAGACCACGGAGCGTTCGAGTGCGCCCGTGCGCTCGAAGTCCTCCATGAACTCGTTGGCCTCCTCGGCCGTAATCCCCATCGCACCGAAGACCACTGCGAACTCGGAGCCTTCGTCGTCGTCGCCCGCTTCCTCCTCTTCCGGCACCGTCGCCTGTCGCGCAATCTGAAGCGCGAGTTCGTTGTGCGGAAGCCCGGAACCGGAGAAGATGGGGAGCTTCTGTCCGCGGACCAGCGTGTTCATGCCGTCGATGGCGGACACGCCGGTCTGGATGAACTCCTCGGGGTACTCGCGGGCAGTCGGGTTGATTGCCGCACCGACGATGTCGTCACGCCGGTCCGGGACGATTTCCGGACCGCCGTCGATGGGGTTGCCGGAACCGTCCAGCACCCGACCGAGGAGGTCCTCGGTAACGGGCATCTTCATCGTCTCGCCGAGGAATCGGACCGAACTCTTTCGGTCGATACCCTCGGTTCCCTCGAACACCTGAATCGAGACGAGACCGTCGCTCGATTCGAGGACCTGTCCGCGCTTGGTGTCGCCGTTCGGCGTCTCGATTTCGACGATTTCGTCGTAGCCGATGGGTTCGTCTACCTCTGCGAACACCAGCGGACCGCTGATTTCCGTGATGGTTTGATATTCTTTCATCGTTCTAGTAGAGGTCTCGGAGCTGTTCTTTCATCTCGTCTTCGAGGTCGGCGACGAACTCGTCGGCTTCGTCGTCGGGAGTCGTCGCAATACGGTTCAGGCGAGGCGCGGCGTCGATGTCGGTGATTTCCTCGACCGGAACGCCAGCGTCGAGCGCCTTGAAGGCCTCGTCGTTGAACGTCCGAATCGCGCCCATGATGAGATACGACTTCTCGGGCGGACAGTTGGTGTCCACGTCGTGAAGCGCGTTCTGCTGGAGGAAGGCCTCGCGGATGTAGCGCGCGACTTCCAGCGTCAACTGCTGGTCCTCGGGCAGGGCGTCCTTACCGACGAGTTGGACAATCTCTTGGAGTTCGTCCTCCTCGTCCAGCACGTCAACCGCCCACTGGCGCTGTTCGGGCCAGTCCTCGGCCACGTTGTCCTCGAACCACGGGTCGAGCTGTTCCTTGTACAGCGAGTACGACTCGTTCCAGTTAATCGAGGGGAAGTGGCGACGCTCGGCGAGGTCCGCGTCCAGCGCCCAGAAGGTCTTGACGATACGCAGGGTGTTCTGGGTGACGGGTTCCGAGAAGTCACCGCCGGGCGGCGAGACTGCGCCGACCACAGTCACCGACCCCTCGGTGTCGTTGATGTTGTCGAAGTATCCGGCGCGCTCGTAGAACTCCGAGAGGCGCGCGGCGAGGTACGCGGGGTAGCCCTCCTCGCCGGGCATCTCCTCAAGACGCGACGAGATTTCGCGCATGGCCTCTGCCCACCGCGAGGTGGAGTCGGCCATCAGCGCCACGTCGTACCCCATGTCGCGGTAGAACTCCGCGATGGTGATACCGGTGTACACGCAGGATTCACGCGCCGCGACCGGCATGTTCGACGTGTTTGCGATGAGGCAGGTGCGGGACATCAGGGGCTTGCCGGTAACCGGGTCTTCGAGTTCCGGGAAGTCGTCAATGACCTCGGTCATCTCGTTGCCACGCTCGCCGCAACCGATGTAGACAACGATGTCGGCGTCGGCCCACTTCGCAAGCTGTTGCTGAGTGACGGTCTTACCGGACCCGAACGGGCCGGGAATCGCCGCGGTACCGCCCTTCGCCAGCGGGAACAGGCCGTCCTGCACGCGCTGACCAGTGACGAGGGGCGTCCGGGGCGTCTTCTTGTCCGACGCAGGTCGGGCCTCGCGGACCGGCCACTCTTGGCGCATCGAGATTTCTTCGCCAGTGTCGAGTTCGACAACCGTCTCCTCGACGCTGTAGTTGCCGCTCTCGACAGTGACGACTTCGCCGCCCTCGGAGTCGGGCGGGACCATCACTTTGTGGTCGATGCTCTCGGTCTCGGGCACGATGCCGAGGATGTCGCCGGGTTCAACCTCGTCGCCCTCGCTGACTTCGGGGTTGAACTCCCACGTCTTTTCGAGGTCGATACCGGGTGCGTCAACACCACGGTCGAGGAACGCGCCCATCTTGTCTTCGAGAACCGTCAGGGGACGCTGAACACCGTCATAGATGGAGTCCAGCATGCCCGGACCGAGGTCCACGGACAGCGGTTCGCCGGTGTTCTCGACCGGTTCGCCGGGTGCGACGTTCGACGTCTCCTCGTAGACCTGAATCGTCGTCAGGTTGCCTTCGATCTCGATGACCTCGCCCATCAGCCCTTCCTCGCCGACGTACACCACGTCGTTCATCCGGGCGTCGAGGTCAGTGGCGGTCACGACCGGTCCACTTACGCTCTCAATTTCGCCGTCCTCTCGAACGGCTTCGGAATCAGTTGCTTGGCTCATACGTTGTCACCTTGTTCGTCTTCGTCCATAAGGTCGATACCGATTGCACGCTTGATTTTCTCGCGCAGTCCGCCGCTTCCCGCGCCGCCGCCGATGGAGACCATCGTCGGTTCGACGCTCGTCTCGACCTCCTGTCGGACCTGCCGGGACAGGTAGTCGAGGTCCTCGTCGTGCATCACGACGATGCCGACGTTGTCGTCTTCGAGAACGCGAGACACCGCGTCGTCGAGTTCCGTCTCCTTCTCGTCGTCGGGGACGTTCTCGAACTTCCGAACGCCCGCGAGGCGGAACCCGGTGGTGAACTCCGGACTGCCGACGACAGCGATTTCCTGACTCATAGCATCACCAGTTCGTTCTCGATTTCCTCCTCGCTCAGACCGGCCTCGCGGCCGCGAGCGATTGCGCGGATGTTGTCAACTTCGCGCTCCTTCGCCAGCACGTAGGCCAACACCGGGCAAATCGACAGCGGGAAGACGTGCGAGAGGTGGTCGGAGTACTCGAGGAGTGCGGCGTCGAGTGCATGCTCGAAACCGATGAGGCTGTCGGCACGCTCCAACTCGTCGAGGGCCTCCGAGAGGTCCTCGCCGTAGGTGCTGTCGCGGATGAACGTGACGAGTTCGTCCACGCTGTTCGAAATCTGGGACAGTTCCGACGCGCGGAACAACTCGCCGCCCTCGATGAAGTAATCGGTCGGGTCGATGTCCGCACCGGACCGAGCGATTCGGAGCGCGTTGCGCGCATTCCGGAAGTCGATTTCCGCCTGCAGGAACTCGACGTACAGCTGGGTCGCTCGGTTGTCCGTCTCGGTGACGCCGCCGATGAGACCCTCGTAGTACGTGCGGTCAACCGCGTTTTCGAGCGGAATCAGCACACCGGTCTCGTCGTAGGTACCGTAGGCCTCGGCGAGCGCTTCGCCGTAGCGCGTGCGGTCGAGCATCTCGACGACCTCCTCGATGGAACCGGCTTCGACCAACCGGTCGAGGAACTGCCGGTCGAACTCACCGGCGTAGATGAGGTCCTCCTCGACGGCCTCGCTCTCGGAATCCGAGTAGACGCCGCGGATGACGGTCTTGATGTTCCACGCGTCGAACTTCCGGAGGTACCGAGCGATGAACTCGTAGAGCCGACCGTCGGCCCACCGGAGGAGGTCGTTGAAGTGCTTGGCGAGATTGCGGTTCAGGGCGTGTTCGATGAGGTCCACGCCGTCGTACCGGGAGCCGAGCGCGTTGATTTCCTCCTCGTACTCGGTCTCCTCCATGTAGCGGGCAATCTCGCTGGGACCCATCCGGACCAGTTTCCGGTAGTCCTCGTCGTCGAACAGCGCCGCCCGCCGGGCTTGGACCCGCGCGGTGACGTACTCGTAGTTCGAGGTTCCGTCCGTCTCTTTCACGCTCATTGCTCGAAGAGGCGTTTACTGATGTCCTGAAGGTTGTCCTCCCAGACGTCCTCCAGCACGGAGTCGAACGTGTTGTTCACCCGCAGGCGGGACTGCTCGCTCTCGACGACGACGCCGCCGAGACAGTCGTACTCGCCGGCGTACTCGTAGCCGTCGTAGTCCGCCACGATGTCGGTGAGCAGTTCGTCGTCTTCGGGCTTGCCGTAAACGCGGACGGTGTCGCCGTCGTCGAACTCCTCGCTGGCGGCGTCGAGCAGTTCGCGGGTCAGCTCCTCGCGGTCGTCGCCTTCCAGACCGGCGATTTGCTCCTCGACCGAGGCCCGAACGTCCTGTAGGACGTCGCGTCGGGCTTCGAGGCGCTTCTGCTTGGCTTCCAGCTTGGCGCTGGAGAGCTTCTGCTCGCGCTCTTGGGCGATTGTCTGCTCGGTTTCCCGTTCTTGCTCCGCGAGAATCTCGTCGGCGTCGCTCTCGGCCTCGGAGACGATTTCGTCTGCGCGCTCATCGCCCTCCGAACGAATTTCCTTCGCGCGCTCGCGGGCTTCGTTTCGAATATCCTCAACTACCGTGTCCAGACTCATTGATGAAGAGGGAAAGGGGGTGTTTAGACGAGGAACACGACGACCAGCGCCAGAATGACGAGCGTCTCGGGAAGGACCGTCATGATGAGGCCCGTACCGAAGAGCGACTCGTCCTCGGCGATAGCACCGATGGCCGCGCTACCGATACCGCGCTCGGCGTATCCCGCACCGAGGGCCGCGAGGCCGACTGCGAGTGCGGCGGCGGCCGTCGGCGGGATAGCCGGTTCGGCGGCGGCGGCACCTTCTTGAGCGAGCGGTCCAACAGTGTTCGCGAACGCAAGCAGCATTTCGGGAATCATTGTTTAGTATCTCCGTAGCTCTCGTAACCGGACAGTCGTATTTCCCGCTACTGTGGTCATAAAGCTTCCCAAAAGAGTTGGATATAACGCCGCCTCACACCCCGTAAATGGGAACTTGTGCTACCAAATGACAAGCGAAAATGGATATTGCGGCGCGGCCAGAGGTGGTTAGTTGCGCTTCGAATCGGTTCGGCAGAAAAAGAGCGGGGCGTCAGTCCTGCGTGGTGTACGACCGGTCGTGACCGAACGGTTCGTACTCCTTGCCGCCGCCCTCGTAGAACTTGCCGAAGAACTCGACGTACTCGAGACGGACCGCCTGCAGACCGGCACTGGTCACACCGAGCGCCAGCACGAGCAGGTGGCCGATGACGAGGATGAGCAGACCGCCGACGATTCCGGCGATGCCCGAGTGGGCGAGTCCGCCGAACATGATGCTCGTCACCTCGTGTCCGTGGTACATCGTTCCGACTTCGGGCATGTGGCCGAGTCCGAAGTGCCACGCGGCGTGGCTACCCTCGCCCGTCACGTAGACGCCGAAGAACAGGAGATTGACCACGAAGGCCATCCCTGCCTTGGCGAGCAGGACCGCGGCAATCCGGGTGTACGACAGCGCGTCGGACAGGACGCTCAGGCTCTCCAGCAGGCCGATGAGGAGTCCGGCACCACCGAGGTGCTTGACCTCACCGGCGATGTAGAGTACGAGTCCCACGACGCCGATGGCGAGACCGAGCGTACCGACTTCGGCCGAGAAGCCGCTGAATCCGAACGAGAACGGCTCGCCGGCGAAGATGGTGTACAGGAAGTCGGGCTTCACGGTACTCGCCTGCGCGCTGAGAATCCACGTCCAGATACCGCCGAACAGCAGGACCCACGAACCGCTCTCGAGGACTGCGTCGACGGGGTCGTGGCTCAGCTCCTCCACGAAGCCGAACAGGTAGCCGACCGTCATGTGGAGGAGTCCCGCGAGTATCGAGACGACCATCCACGACAGCGCGTAGTCGGCGTTGACGGGCTGGAGACCCTTCTTCATGGGCGCGCTCTTGAGTCCGAGCGCACCTTCCCAGAAGTGGGTTGCGACGAGGTGCAAGCCGAACACTTCGCCGTACAGCACGCCGAACAGCGCCGTGAATCCGCCCGCCCACAGCGCGATACCGCCGAGACTCTTGAACGCCGCGTTGTCGAAGGAACTGTACAGCCAGTAGCCGATACCCATGTACAGGAGCCCGTAGCCGAGGTCACCGATCATGAACCCGAAGAACGCCGGGAAAGTCAGGAACAGGATGACCGTCGGGTCGAACTCGAAGTACTTGGGCCGGTTGATGGTCTGGACCAGTAGTTCGAAGGGCTTGAACACGCCGGGGTTGTCCTGCACGACCGGCGGCTGGTCGTCGTCCATCGTGGTGCCGCCGTCGGCGGCGACCTCTCCGGACTGACCTTCCTGACCGGCAGGCTCCTCGTGACCGGGCGTGTGGCTGGCCTCGTAGGACGCGCGTTCGAGTTCGTCGATTTCCACTCGGTCGCCGACCGCGTTACCGAGCGCGGTCGTCAGCTCGGTGTATCGCTCGGTCGGAATCCAACCCTCGGCGACGAAGGCGTTCTCGGTCGTCGCAAAGTTGAGCGGGGCTTCGGACTTCTGCACGTCGATGGTGAGCTTCTCCTCGGCCGCCAGCAGGAAGCCGGCGGTGTCGAGTTTGACGTTCTCAAGCTCGTTCTCGACGCTTTCGAGCTTGGATTCGAGCTTCTGGCGCTCGTGCTGGAGTTCCTCGACGTACTCCTCGGGACTTCCCTCGGCGTCCGGCACGTCGAGCGTGGCGAAGTCCACGCCGACCAGCACCTCGTCCAGCGCGTCCTCGTCGGCCGCGTCCGCGGGGTACGCGAAGACAGCGACAGTATCGTCGCCGGAGAACGTGCCGAACTCGCGGATGTCGTCGGCGCGTTTGAGGGCCTGTCGAACCTCGTCCTCGTCGGCCTCGCCGACCGCGACCTGTAGGGTCTCGTACCCCGACAGCAGGTCGAGGTCGATACCGAGGTCCGCGAAGGGCTTGACCGAATCGAGGCGCTCCTCGACGTTCCGGAGTTCGTTCTCCAACTCGCTCCGGCGGTCGTCGAGTTCGTTGACCTCGGTCCGGACGGATTCGAGTTCTTCTTCGAGGGCCTCGTCGGTGACGATTCGGCTCGGTCCGGCGTCCTCGCCGTCGATGTCGAGGATGCTTTCGAGTGAGCGGACGGTGACGAGTTTCTCGGACGCCTTGTCGGCACCCTCGATGGGGTCGCCCTGCTCGAAGCCCTCCCACGAACCGTCGTAGTCCGAGAGGTGGACCAGATTCAGTTCGTGGACGGTCTCGATGACGTCGTCCATGACGGCGCGCGAGCCAGTCACGGACACCTTGCTCATTCGCTCAGGTCTGAGCATGCACCGCCTCCTCGAACAGGTCTACCACGTAGTCGGTAACCTCGTCTTCGTTCTCTCGCGCCCGCGATTCGAGTTCCTCACGCTCGTCCTCGCCCTCGGCGAGGACCTCTTCGCGCTCGGCCTCGATTTCCTCGCGGGCCTCGGCGAGGCGTTGGTCGTGCAGTTCGGACGCCTCGTCCTCGGCTTCGCGGCGGATTTCTTCCGCCTCTTTCCGAGCGTCGGAGATGCGCTGGTCGCGCGTCTCCTCGGCCTCGGCGACAATATCGTCGGCCTCTTGCTCGGCCTCCTTGATTCGTTCGAGAACCTCTGGCCTCGGCATACTAATCACGCGAAAGTTGCGGGAGCGCCTATAAACTACTTGCGGAACCTCCCGGTGCGCTCACGGGCGATACGGCGCTCGCTTGGTAACAGGTACCGAGAATTGGCGGTCGTTGGGGCGACCGGTCCGAATAGCAGGATTATTTGGCTGGCGGTACTAACGGTCACCTAATGGGTATCCTCGAAGACAAGAGCCGCGCTCGGCTCTTTTACAAGTATCTCTCGAAGGTGTACGACACCATCAACCCGTTCATCTGGAACGAGGAGATGCGCGACCAAGCCCTCTCGATGCTCGACATCGAGGAGGGCGACCGAGTGCTGGACGTTGGGTGTGGCACCGGGTTCGCCACCGAGGGTCTCCTCGAACACACCCAGAACGTCCACGGACTGGACCAGAGCGTCCACCAACTGGAGAAGGCGTGGGACAAGCTCGGCAAGCACGACCCCGTGAGCTTCTACCGGGGCGACGCCGAGCGTCTGCCCTTCGAGGACGACAGTTTCGACGTGGTGTGGTCGTCAGGGTCCATCGAGTACTGGCCCAACCCGGTGGCCGCACTCCGGGACATGCGCAGAGTGGTCAAACCCGGCGGGCAGGTGTTGGTGGTCGGCCCGAACAACCCCAAGACGCCGGTGATGCGGAGCGTGGCCGACGCCATCATGCTGTTCTACGACGCCGAGGAGGCCGACCGGATGTTCCGCGAGGCCGGATACACGGACATCCACCACTACGAGACGGGACCGAGCTACAACCCCGACGTGGCGCTCGTGACCATCGCGCGAGACCCCGAAGACGAGTAGGTCGGTGCCGAACACCGGCAGACGATTTTCGCGGCCCTGCGAGGATTATCTAGTTACTTCCGGCGCGCGAGACGCGTCGCTCGCGTGCGCCGCGCGACGCACGGAGTCATCGCAACGTGACCGACTGCTCGGCGGCCCCGGTTTGTCCGCCGGTGTTCGAACCTGAAGCTAGCTTCGTCCCGACTCCCCGACCACCTCACTCGACCGAACCCCGCCGGACGACTGCTCCTCAGGCCGTCTGCTCCACCTCCGTGACCACCGCTCCATCGACCGAAACCGTCACGGAAACCGTCGAACCGGCCGAAATCAGTGGGTCGTTCGTCCTCGCAATCTCGAAACTCGCCGTCTCGCCCGCGGTCCAGTGGCCGTCGTCGGCGGTGTTGAACGGCCCGGTCGGGCCGGGACTGAACCCCGAGGCCGAAAAGAACGGAACCGGTGGCTGGGCGTCAAGGAGCGTCCCGTCGATGCGCACCCGGACCGAGAGCGCGCTCGTGTCGAGGGTATCACCCCCGCGGTGGACGAACGTCAGTCGGTTCGCATCGGCGTCGATTCGCACGTCGATGGCGGCGCGCGGCGAGTCCGACGGGACCGGCGTTCCCAGCGCGACGGTGCCGACGGTCCCCGCGAGCGCCGCGGTGATGGCGAGCAGGAGGACGATACCGAGGACAGGAGAGGTAGCGCGAGTGGACACGCCGAGGGTTCGTCCCGGCCTCGGATTTGAACCTTCGGGTGGGTAGCCGACGAAGCGAGAAGCAGAATATTAGTTATTTGATCAACGTCCTTGTTTGGGAAAGACGTATAAACAATTGCGTGAGCTACGACGCCTCGACCGGCGTCGTGGTCACGTTGACCGTCGTGTCCTCGTGGATGGCGCTCACGCGGAACTCCTCGGACGGGCCGAGCGTCCAGAGGACGCCGTTCGGGTCGGTCCGGCCGACCGAATCGCCAGCGACCGTAATCCGGCCCTGCAGGGGTGCGCCCGTGGCGTTGGTGAGTTTCACCCGGAGCGGACCGCCGGGATAGGTGCGGTTGACCGCGAGCGTGACGTTCTCCGACGAGTTGACGTCAGCGGGACCCGGCGGGAGCGCATGGTTCCCGGTGAGTTGCTTGTACTGGACCTCTTTGAAGACCTTCTCGGTGCCGCCATCGACGTAGGCGACGAGTTCGCCCTGCTGGTGAGTCACCGACACCGAGAGGATGCTGGTCGAACCGTAGCGGAAGGTGTTCGTCCCACGCAGGTGTTCGCTGGCCCACGAGTAACGGTCCAGAACCGCGTTCTGGGCCTGAATTGGCGAGAGATTCGGTGGGGCGCTGGGGTCGCGGTTGTCCTTGCGGACGAGTTCTCGGATGTAGGTGTCACCGTCGATAGTCGAGAGGACGATGCCCGTGTCCGCAGTCGAGACGTAGACCTTCCGCGGGGCGGTTTCGCCGCGTACCGCCGCGCTGATTCGGTCCCTGACCGGACCCTCGATGGTGGTGAGTTTCCCCCGTAGCGTGTCGGCCTCGGTTCCGAGATTGAAGCGGGAGATGTCGTCTGCCCGGACGCGCATCGTCTCGATGATTTTCCGAATCTGGTCGGCCTCGGCGTCGATACGGCCGAGCGTCCGGAGGTACTCACTCTCGGAGATGGTGCCGTTCGAGAACGCCTGCGTGGCCTGTCGCTCGGTTGCCTTCAGCGAGATGATGCGGTTCTCGATGTGGTAGCGGTACCGGTTCAGCGTCTGTTTCTTCTTCTCGGCGGTGTTGCTGGCCTCCAACTGGGCGTTGAGGGCGTTGACGCTGAGTTGGGTCCGGAGGCCGTCGTGGCCCATCGCAAGCGAACTGCCGAGCGCGAGCGACGGCGAGTGGAAGGCCGTCCGGTCCGAGTCGGTCCCGAGCGTCATCACGTCGGTCGTGTTCCTGTCGGTCGCGTTGCCGTCGGATTCGGTCCCGACGGTATCGGGGGTTTGGGCGGGCACTGGCGCAGACGGGGCCGACGCCTGCATCGCAACTGCTCCGGGAGAGAGGGCGAGCAGTAATGCCAGCATAACGGGGGTGAGTCGCATTACGTTCCGATATTCGGGCACCCATCATTAAAATATCCATGGAAATGTGAAACGACCGATGAACAACCGAGAACGGCCGAGACGTTTTACGGAGCGTTGTGACGTTTTATCTGCGGATGGAAAGTATTTTCTTGTCGGCGCATTCACGCGATGGTATGCGGTCATCTGCCGCCCTCCTCGTCGTCCTCCTCGTCGTTAGCTCCGTGGCCGGAGTCGCGGCGGGCCTCTCGCCGGAGGACCAGACGCGCGCCCCCCACGCCGTCTCGGACTCCTCGGCGGACACAGGCCCAGTCCCGGCGACGGCCGCAACCGCGGTAAACGGTACGGTATCGAATGCCACGGTCCGCGACGGTACCGACATGTACGTCTCCATCGGCGAGCACGGAAACGCTCGCTGGAACGTCACCGCCAGATTCGTCCTGCGCGACGCGAACGAAACCGAGGCCTTCCGGAAACTCGCCCGACAGTACCGAAACGGCAACGCCGACGTCGGGTTCACCCGGAAGACCTTCCAGCGGGCAGTCGAGCGCGCTCGGTCCGACAGCGAGCGTTCGATGGCGCTCCGAAACGTCTCTCGGACCGCCCGACTCGGTGAGAACGGAACTGTCGGACGCCTCTCGCTTTCGTTCACGTGGCGAAACTTCACGCGCATCGAGGACGACCGAATTCTGCTGGACGACGCGTTCTGGACGGGGTCGAACACGTGGCTTCCCGCGCTGACCGACGACCAGACGCTGACCATCGTGGGGCCGTCGTCCCACTACGTCACTCGGTCGAACGTCCCCCACAACGGAACCCGAATCAGCTACCACGGTCCGCGGAAGTTCGAGCGCGGCGACTTCTCTGTCACCTTCTCGCCGAAGAACACCGGTCCGACGAACCAGTCCGATTTCCCGGACCTGTCGAGTCTGCCCGGACTCCTCCTCGTGTTGCTGGTCTTCGGTCTGGGGGCCTCGGGCGTCTATGCGTGGTCCCAGCGACGCGGCGCGGACCCCGCTGGCACCGGCGCAGTCGAGGAGTCCGACGACCCCCGAGGACCCTCGGCAACCGCGTCCGTCACGGCGGGGCAGGAAAGCGACGCCGAGGACGACGGCGACGAGGACGATGACGACGAGGCCGACGTGGAACTGCTGAGCGACGAGGAGCGCGTCCTGCGCCTCCTCCGGGAGAACGACGGTCGGATGAAGCAGGGCCAAATCGTCACGGAGACCAACTGGTCGAACGCCAAGGTCTCTCAACTCCTGTCGAAGATGGACGAGAACGACGACGTGGACAAACTCCGAATCGGGCGCGAGAACCTCATCACGCTCCCCGACGAGGACGTTGCGGACGTGAACTGACCGCCTCGACCATCGTTTTGCCAGCAGTCGGTGACAACCGCCGACATCGGAGGCGGCGTTTCGTAAACGTTTACCCCCAAGGCGGCAATTCTTCGCGCATGAAGGTTCTGGTGACTGTAAAAGAGGTCGCCGAAGTCGCCGACGACTTCGAGATAGAGGGGACCGAGGTAGACGAGCGCTACCTCGAGTACGACCTGAACGAGTGGGACGACTACGCCGTCGAGGAGGCCGTCCAGTTGAAAGAGGACGGCCCGGCCGACGAGGTCGTGACCGTCACCATCGGTCCCGAGCGGTCCGAAGAAACCATCCGGATGGCGCTGGCGAAGGGCGCGGACCGCGCGGTCCGCGTCTGGGACGACGCGCTGGAGGACGCCGGTCTCCTCGACGTCGAGACCAAGACGAACCTGCTGAAGTCGGTGGTCGAGGAGGAGGACCCCGACCTCGTGCTGAGCGGCGTGCAGGCGGGCGACGACGCCTTCGGTGCGACTGGCGTCTCGCTGGCCGACGAACTCGGCTTCCAGTGGGGCGCGGTCGTCAACGCGCTGGACTACGACGCCGACGAGAACGTCGCGCACGTCCACCGCGAACTGGAGGGCGGCGTCGAGGAACTCACCGACATCGACCTGCCCGCGGTCCTCACCATCCAGACCGGTATCAACGAACCCCGGTACGCGAGTCTGCGCGGCATCCGGCAGGCCCAGAGCAAGGAAATCGCACCCAAGAGCCTCGACGACCTCGGTCTCGACGCCGGAGTCATCGAGAGCGACCTCGACGTGACTTCGATGTACGAACCAGAGAGCGAGAGCGACGCCGAAATCTTCGAAGGTGACGCGAGCGAGACGGCCGGGCAACTTGCCGAAGTCCTCCGCGAGAAGGGGGTGGCAGAATGAGTGACGTGCTGGCCGTCACCGAACACCGCCGAGGAGAACTCCGCGACGTGAGCTTCGAGGTCATCACCGCGGGTCGCCAACTCGCCGACGCGACCGGCGGCGACCTGCACCTCGCCGTCGTCGGCGGCGACACCGAGGCGTTCGCCGACAGCCTCAACCGCGAGGGCGTGGACGCCATCCACACCGTCTCGGTGGGAGAGGAGTTCAACCACGACGTGTACGCCCAAGCCGTCGAGGCCCTCCACGCGGAAGTGGACCCCGAGGTCCTGCTGACGCCCAACAGCGTCAACGGTCTCGACTACGCGCCCGCCGTGGCAAACAGCCTCGACCTGCCGCTGGCGACCGACGCGGTTGACCTCGACTACGACGACGGTCTGACCGTCACCCGCGAGATGTACGGTTCCAAGGTCGAGACGACCATCGAGGTTGGCGGCGACCAGCAGGCCGTCACCATCCGAGGAGCAGAGTGGCCCGCCGCGGAGGGCGTCGGTGACGCCGAAATCGCGGAGTTCGAGGCCGACATCGACACCGACGCGGGTTCGACCGTCACCGGCTTCGAAGAAGTTGGCGGCGGCGACGTGGACATCAGCGAGGCCGACTTCATCGTCTCCATCGGCCGCGGTATCGAGGAGGAGGAGAACCTAGACCTCATCCGTGACCTCGTGGAAGCGACCGACGCGACGCTGGCCTCGTCCCGTCCCATCGTGGACAACGGGTGGCTTCCGAAGAACCGGCAGGTCGGCCAGTCCGGCAAGGTCGTCACGCCGACGGTCTACCTCGCCATCGGCATCTCCGGCGCGGTCCAGCACGTCGCTGGCATGAAGGGCGCTGACAACATCATCGCCGTCAACACCGACCCGAACGCCCCCATCTTCGACATCGCCGACTACGGTATCGTCGGCGACCTGTTCGAGGTCGTTCCGGAACTCATCGAGCAGTTCGAGTAGCGTCCCCGGTTTTTCGGTCCGGATTTTTGCGCGAGCGAGACGGCATCAGTGACGTAGTTCGGCGCTACAGCAATCCAGATGTTGCTTATAGACAGCATATCCTTTTCGAGAAAGATATAGAGTGATTTCTTCGACGCGAGGACAGTCCGACCGCCGGCGACGGATGGGGCACCACGACCCACGGGTGATGTTCGCCGACCGACATCTACTTTTCCCGTCGGTTTCGAGTAGTCGTCGATGGCGTCTCTCGAATTCCGGCGCGCGCTGGCGATTGCCGTCCTCGGCGTCGTCACGCTTGCCGGAGGACTCGGCCTCCTCGCCACGTCTCTGTCGGCCGACACGGACAGACCGGCGACAGCGGCGGACGTGTCGTCGGTCGGGCCGACAGTCTCGACGCTCCACGACGCGGGCGCGACCGGCGAGAACGTGACTGTCGGCGTTCTCGACGTGACCGGGTTCGACACGTCGTCCGCGATACTCGACGGGCGGGTCGCCGACGCCAGAGCGTTCGCTCCGGGAGAGTCAGTCCCCAACGACGGCAACAACGCCCACGGGACCGAAACTGCCGAGACCGTCGCCCGCGTCGCCCCGAGCGCCGGCCTCCATTTGGCGACCTTCGACTCGCTCGAGGGGTACCGACGCGCGGTCGAATGGCTGGTCGCCGAGGACGCGGACGTGATTGTCGCGCCGGTGTCGTTCTACGGGATGACCGGAGACGGCACGTCGGCCGTCGCGGATGTCGCCGAGCGCGCCACCCGGAAGGGAGTCGTCTTCGTCTCGCCGGCCGGAAACCTCGGGCAGAGCCACTGGACCGGTCGGTATCGCCGCGTCGAGAACGGGACCCTCGCGTTCGAGGAGGGGACGCGGAACTACCTCCGGAACGGTGGGCGGGACGTGACGGTCTGGCTATCGTGGGACGACGCCCACCACAGCGAGGACTACACCGCCCGCCTCTACTGGACCGACGGGAGCGAGAGCAGACTGGTCGCGCGGTCACACCCCTATTCCGGCGACGGCGTGCCGAACGAGCGCATCGTTGCTCGCGTCCAGTCGGGGACCTACTACGTCACCGTCGAAGGCCCTGCGAACGCGACGGGTGCCCGCCTGCGACTCTCCTCGCCGACCCACGACTTCCAGCACGTCGAACCGGCCGGGAGCATCGTCGCCCCGGCGAGCGACCCGGCGGTCCTCGCGGTCGGCGCGTACGATTCGGACGCCGAGCAGGTCGCGCCGTTCAGTTCCCGCGGACCGACCCCGGACGGTCGGGACGGCATCGACCTCCTCGCACCGAGCAATCCGGCCGTGGTAGACGCCGGTCACTTCGGTGGCACGTCGGCGTCAACCGCATACGTCGGTGGCGTGGCCGCGCTCGTCCGGGACCGACGACCGGAACTCTCACCGCGAGGAGTGGAGCGGCGACTGGAGACGACCGCAGTCGAGGCGGGCGACCCCGGTCCCGATTCGGTCGCGGGGCACGGCCTGCTCCGTCCCCTCCGAGCGGTCGGCGTCGAACGCAACGCGACGACTTAAACGTGGATTTCAGCTATAGACAGGACTTAGTGGTCGGTTCGCCGATACTTCGATAGGACTTCCATGTCGGGACTCATCGAACGGTTGCAGGACGGGACTGCGAGCGGCGACGAGGAGTTGCGCGTCCTCAACGTGGCGGGCGACGAAACCGACGACGTACTCGACGCGCTCGGACCCGAGATGCGCCGGGACGTGTACCGGACGCTGTTCGAGTCGCCCGGAACGCCCTCGGAAATCGCCGAGCGCCTCGATACCTCGGTCCAGAACCTCAATTATCACCTCTCGACGTTGGAGGACGCCGGGCTAATCGCGCCAGTCGATACGCGCTACTCCGAGAAGGGCAACGAGATGACGGTGTACGCGCCCGCCACCGACCCACTCGTGCTGGTCGGCGACCGGGACATCCGACCGCAGGTCCGGCGCTCGCTGGCGGACGTCGTTGGCGGCCTCGGCATCCTCACGGCGGCGAGCGTCCTCGTCCAGTTGGGCGTGGAACGACTCGCAAGCCCGGCGGTCGGTCGGGGGAACGTGGTCGGTCCGGCGAGTCCGACCGCCGACCCAACCACGCCCGGAAAGGCCCTCGCGTGGTTCGTGTTCGACCTCGCAGAACCGGGCGTCGTCTTCTTCTGCGGGTGTCTGGTCGTCGTCGCGCTCGCCGCGTTCGTGATGGACCGATAGAAGCGAGGGATAGAAGCGAGGAGGGGACCGTCAGGTCCGGAACAGGCCGAGGACGACGCCGATACCGGCGATAGCGAGAACACTCCCGAGTGCTATCATCCCGACGCCGCTGGTGAACCGGTCGAGGAGACCATCGCTCTCAGCGGTGGTCTCGGTCGTCGGCATCGACGCCGAGTCGGTCGTCGTCGCGTCCGCACACCCACCGCCACAGGCCACCTCTCCGGAGGCCGTCGCCAGTTGGGCGTCTCCTCGGTAGACTCGGACCTCGATTTGCGCGCCGTCTGCGGCACTGAAGTCGAAGTTTGCTGAGAAGGTGCCCTGCTTGGTGACGGTCACGACGTTCGTTTTGAGAAGCTTCGGGTCGTCACCGCGGACCATGACGCTGAGATTGGTTCCGGGTTCGAGCGTCGTCTCGCCTCGAATCGTCTGGTTCTCCTCGGGTTGCAGGACCAGCGTCTCGCCGTCGGACAGAATCGTCGCGTCGCCAGCGGCGTCGGTCGTGGTCGTCGTGTCCGCACTGGCTTCGACCGCGTGCGCCGCCGAACCGAGGACGCCTGCACTCACGAGGAGTACCGCGAAGGCGGCGGTGAGGAACGTCGAGCGCGGCACCGTCATCTACCCACCTCCGTCAACCGTCGTCCGCTGGTCGGGGAGGGGAGCGATACGTCGCAGGTCCGAGTAGTCGGGGACATACACATCGACCGACGGCGACGACCCAAAAAGGTGTCACGTTACCTTAACGAGCGATTTAAGCTATCGACTCGCGCCCCGAGGACGACCGAAGCGAGACTGAGGTCGCCGTCTGGCCGGGTCCGGAGCGGGCGTCCGGTGTCGCAATCGACGCGACGGCGAATCCCGGAGCGAACAGCGACGACGAGACGCCGCGTATCGTCACCTACTTTTTCGGTCGGTCCTGAGTACGGGCCGATGGATTATCCCGAGTCCCGGAGGGCGCTGGTCGAGGAGCGCCTCGAAACGGTCCTCGACCGCGTCGAACCGTCGGAACTCGCCGACGAGGTTCGCCACGTCGCGCTGTCGGGGGGCAAGCGCGTCCGGCCGACCGTCACCGTGCTGTCCTGCGAGGCCGCAGGGGGTGACGCCGACGACGCCGTGGACTTCGCGGTCGGCGTCGAACTCGTCCACGACGCCTCGCTGGTCGTGGACGACATCATCGACGATTCGGACACCCGCAGAGGGAGCGCCAGCGCGTGGGCCGAGTACGGGTACGCGCCGGCCATCGTCGCCAGTGACGGTCTCATCGGCGAGGCCTTCGAACTCTTCTCGCCGGACCCGCGAGCGATGGAAGCGGTCGCCGACGCGATGGTCGAACTCGGCGAGGGTGAGGCCACCGAACTCGTCGCCCGGCCGACCAACCGCGAGGAGTACATGGAACTCGCCCGCAGAAAGACCGGGGCGCTGTTCCGGTCGGCGGCCGAGTTGGGCGCGATTGCGGCCGACGCAAATCCCGCCACGGTCGAGGCGTTCGGCGAGTACGCCGAGAAGGTCGGTGTCGCCTTCCAGATTCGAGACGACGTGTTAGACGCCACCGCCGACGCCGACGCCCTTGGCAAGCCAACCGGCCACGACGCCGAGATGGGCCGACCCTCCATCGTCCGCGTGACCGACCTGACCGCCGAGGAGGCAGACGAGTTGGCCCACGAGCAGTCCGACGCCGCGCTGGCCGCCCTCGACAGAGCCGAGACGCCCGACCTGACCGCAACCGACTATCTGCGGGACTTGGCGGCGTTCGTGGTAACTCGGGAACACTGATTTTCGGAAAGGGAACGTCGGGAGCCAAACGCGCTAGCTGACCTGTTCTGCACGTCTTGACCGCCGGGATTCGGCGATAGCGAACGCCAACGTGCTGGTGAGTCCCAGCAGAGTCCCCGCGGTCAGCCAGATGGCGAGGTAGGTCAGGGGCACCCTGTCGAGGAAGTAGGCGCTGACCGCGTGGAGGACCACCGCGATGGAGAGGACGTAGAACGGCGCGTTGAGGTAGCGCCACCGGAAGCGGTCGGCCAGATACTCGTCGGTGATTTGGCCGAGGCTTGTCGTGATGCCCGCGGCGGTGAACCACGTCACGGCCCCGTAGACCAGCGCGGCCAGCACCCGGACCGGACCCACGGGACTGTTCGCACCGCTCTTGACCGCGTTCAGCGTCTCCGCGCCGCGGACTCCGCCGATGACCAGCAGGGCCGCCGCGACGACGTAGGTGATGAGCGTCACGCGGCCAGCATAGAGGCTGTTTCTGGCCTTGTCCGCGGCGCGGTCCAGCAGGCGCTCGACGCCGAGACCTCTCCCGAGGACGTAGAGACCCAGCAGGCCCGAGGTCACGCCGAACACCGCCGCGCCGGGAAGCCCCAGCGAATCCGAGATGATAGCGAGCGGGTAGATGAGCAGGAGGATGCCGAGGGGGACGAGAATCGTCCCGCGAGTTTCCGGGTCGTCCAAGACCTGCTTGATGGTGTAGTACATCGATTCGAGGTCTTGGGCCTGCCGGACGACCACCCGGCGAACGCCGTCGATTGGGACTCTGGAGCGGATGACCGGGATGACGCTCTCGTCCTGTGCCCCGTCGGTGACGATGACCGCTTGGACCTCCTCGCTGGTCGAGAGACTGGCCAGCACCTCGTCAACCTCGTCGCCGACTGCTCGGTTCGCCGCGATGTCCCCGCCTTCGAGACCCGTGACGACCGCGACCTCGACGGTCTCGTCGTCGATTCGGTCCGCGAGGTGGACGCCCTCGAACATGACGTTCACGTCGCTGTCCTCGGGGTCGGCGGTGGCTAGCGAGACCGCGGCGGCCTCGACGTTGTCGCGCCCGATGACGGGCGTGTCGAAGTCGGTCTTTCTGCCGAGGTCGTCGTCGAGGTCCACGCACAGGACCAACAGCATTACTCGGGGCTATGCGTCCGGGGCTTAACTTCTTTCGGGAAACACACCCACAGTCGGAAAGGATACCCGAACCCCGATTCGCACGCTTTTTCAGCGTCGGACGAATAAACAACCACTAACGAATGATTTCGAAGGGTTGCGAACAGTGCGCCAAGGGAGGCAAGATGGTCCTCTTCGTCTACGGCTACTGCGACCAGCGGGACTGCTTCTACTGCCCCCTCGGCGAAAACCGCAAGAACGTAACCGACGTGTACGCCAACGAGCGGAAAGTCGAGTCCGACGAGGACGTAATTGCCGAGGCCAAGCGCATGGACGCCCTCGGGACCTCCATCACGGGCGGCGAACCCCAAGAGGCGATGGAGAAGACGTGTCGGTATCTCTCCTTGCTCAAAGACGAGTTCGGCGAGGACCACCACACGCACCTCTACACCGGTATCACCGGCGGGCGCGAGAACATGCGCAGACTCTCGGAAGCGGGCTTGGACGAGATTCGATTCCATCCGCCCCTCGACCTGTGGGGCGACATGCACGGCACCGAGTGGGAGGACATCCTCTACATCGCCCGCGAGGAGGGCTTGACCCCCGCGTTCGAGATTCCGGGCATCCGGGCCGAAGAGGAGTTCCTCGAATTCTTGGACGAGGGTGCCGCGGAGTTCTGTAACGTCAACGAGTTCGAGATGAGCGACGGGAACTTCCGCCGGATGCAGGAGGAGGGGTACGAACTCCAAGACGGTCACATGAGCGCCGTCGAAGGCTCGAAAGAGATTCTCGATACGATGGGCGACCACGAGCGAGTCTACTTCTGCACCTCGGTCTTCAAGGACGCCGCCCAGCACCGCAATCGGATGAAGCGGATGGCAGAGAACATCCGCCGGGAGTTCGACGACGTGACCGACGACGGCACGCTGGTCTACGGCAAGACGTGGGAACCCGAGCGCCGACTCGAAGAACTCGGCGTGCCCGACGAGTTCTACACCGTCAAGTCCGACCACATCGAACTCGCGTGGTGGCTGTTGGAGGAGATGGTCCAAGAGGGCGACGTGGAGAAGGGAGAAATCGTGGAGCAGTACCCGACCGTGGACGGGCAAGTGGTCGAGCGGACGCCGCTGGCCTGACTGCCTGAAACCGCCGACAGCGAGCTTATTTTCTCCAGATACAGTATCCAGTTTTGGCCTCGGCGTGGTTCTCGCGCTGGGTCGTGTTACCGAGAGTGAGAACGAAGGGTCGGAGTTCGCCGGTCTAGAGTTCCTCGAAGCGTTCAGTACAGCAGGTCGCCGGTCAACTTCTCGCGCTCCTCGTCGGTCAGCGAGTAGCGTTCCATCTCGGTCTCGAACGAATCGAGGTTCGCCTTGCGCTCTTGGTGGGCCTCGAGGAAGTCGGCCACCTTGTCGGCGGCGTAATTCTTCAGGTCGCCGGTCAACAGGTCGCCGCTTCGGTAGTCGTCGGCGAGTTCCGCGACCTTCTCGTCGTCCTCCTCGAAGAAGTAGTACAGCAGTTGGTAGGCCACGTCCACGTCCGGGTCGCCGCCGAGTTCGCGGTGTTCGTCCAAGGAGGTCTGGCCGCCCGAGAAGGCGTACTTCTGAATCTTGTCGCGGACAGTCTCTCTGTCGTCGGAGAGAAAGAGCGTCGGCGCGTCATCGGAACTGCTCATCTTCCCGCCGTCGCCCTTGAGTTGCGGGAAGAAGCGACTGAGCATCGCGGAGGGCTTGTAAACGTCGTAGTCCTCTTTGGCCGCCACGTCCCTGCAGAGTCGGATGTGGGGGTCTTGGTCCACCGCAATCGGCACCATCGTTCGATGGCGACCGTGAATCAGTTGCGGGAGCAGGAGGTGAGTCGCCTGCACCGCCGGGTAGAACGACAGGCCGATGTTCTCGGGGTCGCCGTAGGTCGCATCGACGGTCGATTGGGTGTAACGCTTTGCGAACTTCGCGGCCCACGGGTAGATAACGTCGCTGTCGGCGGTATCGACCACGATGCGAGTTCGCTCGGGGTCGAACCCGACCGCCATAATTTCCCGGATGTTCTGTCGCGTCCAGTGCTGGATGTCCTCGAAGTCTTGGTCCTTGGCGAAGTACTTCTCGTCGTCGGACATCGGGATATAGACGTACGCGCCGGTCTGCTCTTGGAGGTACTTGGCGAGATAGAACGGGAAGACGTGACCGACGTGCATCGGACCGGACGGACCGCGACCGGTGACGATAGAAACCTGCTCGTCCGAGTTCATCGCGTCGAGGAACTCCTCTACGTCACGCCCGCCGTAGAAGATGCCGCGGTCCACGAGCGGGTGGCCGGGGTCCGGGAACTGGTCTCGCTGTTGTTCGGACAGTTCGTCGGCACCGAACTGCTCCAGTACGCGGTCGTAATCGACGTCGCCGCGAACAGCGTACGGAGTGACGGTGAAATCGTCCTGAGTCATAGTAATCGATGTCGTTGGAGTGCATAATAATGTGACGAATCACCGCAACTCATTTACGCAATCCTCGCACGTTACTTTAATTCTATCCGGAAAAGAATTAAGATGGTGTGGGACAGAAATAAGCGACTTTACACGCCGGTCGAGTACCGGAGAATCCCGGCGACGCCGCCGAACGCCGACTGCAACTGCTCGCCCTTCTCGAAGTCGGTCGAGATGAATTTGGTCTCGGTGCCGCGCTGGTCGGCGATGTTCATCAGGAACTCGATGGCGTCCTCGCGCTCGTCGGCCTCAACCTCGGTGCCGTCCTCGCAGGTGTGGGTCGGCGTGTCTTGGCGCTGGTCGATGAATTCGTACTCCTCCTTGTCGCCGCAGTCGTAGACCACCACGTCCTTGCGGAGGTCCTCGGACAGCAGGAGACGGTCAACCGACCCCATCACGAGGTTCTTGCGAGTCGGCTCGAACCCGTAGGTGGCCTTGTCGCCGTCGTGGAGTTGCTTGAAGAACTCCTCCATCTCGTTTTTGTCCTTCATGACCTCGGCGTCGGCCAGCGCGTCCTCGGCGCTGTCCACGAGGTCGTAGAGGCCCGACTCGTCGGTGTAGGCCACGTCGAACTTGCCAAGCACCTTGTCCTGAATCTCGTGGTGGAGGTAGTCGCCGTCCAAGAACTCGTCTTTGGTCGGCGAGGGACCGCCGACGAGGACGCCGTCCAACTCCCCGCGCTCGGGGACGAACAGGTCGTTGGCCATCTCGGCGACTTCCTGATAGAAGTTGTCGATGGCTTCGAGGCGCAGGCGGGCGAAACGCTGGGCGGACTGACCACCTTTGCGCTGTTTGCCCGGCACCAGCGAGGAGGCCGACTTCACTGGTTCGACGCGCTTGCCTTTGAGCCATCCGACGTTGGCCTCGCGCCGGTCGAGGACGACGAGACCGTAGAGGCCCTTGTCGGCCAGCATGTGTTCCAGCGGTTCGGTCAGGAACGCCGAGTCGCAGTGGTAGCGGAAGGACTGGATGGGTTCGGGCGGGTTCTCCAGTACCTTCGTCACCATGTCGGTTCGGCCGCCGCCGCTGTCGATTGCGCCGCTGAAGATGACGATGCCGTTGTCCGGCGGGTAGACGTCGTAGTAGCGCAGGCGGTCCTTGATGGACGTGAGCGCGTCCTGCACGTTCGTCCGGGTCTGCTTGGATTTGATGTTGCTGGCTTCGCTATGCTCTTGGGTGACGTGAGCTACCACGTCGCTGATTTGCTTGTCCGGCGGAATGTAGATGGTAACGAGCTGAGTCCCGGAGCCCTCGTAGTCTCTGAGGTCCTCGATGACCTTCTGGAACTCGTACTTCTTCCTGTCGGACTGCTCGCCTTCCTGCTCGCTCATTACTACGTTCTAGCCCGTCCAGAGGGTAAGTAACCTTTGACCTTACAGCCACAGCGTCAGACGACGACGGAACCGCCGCGTCATATGTGGGCAGACGATTTCCGCGGTCGTTCCGCGAGTGCCCCGAATATGTCGACTCGGACGGACTAACTTTATATGCGTGTCATGGTTCCGTTGGGACAACGAGTATCATGTCCGACACGGTATATGCGATAGCGAGCGGCAAAGGAGGTGTCGGGAAGACGACGACTGCCATCAACCTCGGCGCGATGCTGGCCGACCGAGGACACTCGGTGGTCGTCGTGGACACCGACCTCGGGATGGCCAACCTCGCGGACTTCCTCGATTTCGAAATCGAGACGCCGACGCTCCACGAGGTGCTGGCGGGCGACGCCGACCCGGAGGCGGGCATCTACCGAGCGCCGGGCGACATCGACGTTCTGCCGAGTGCGACCGACATCGAGGCGTTCGTCAAGTCCGACCCGGCGAACCTGCAAGACGTGGTGGCTGACCTCCGCGAGGAGTACGATTACGTCCTGCTGGACACGGGCGCAGGCGTCAGTTACGACACGCTCGTCCCGCTGGCGCTGGCCGACGGCGTGCTACTGGTGGCGACGCCGGACGTGGCGTCGGTCCGGGACACCGCCAAGACCGGCGAACTCGCCGAGCGCGTCGAAACCGAGGTCCGGGGTGCGGTCCTGACCCAGCGCAGTAGCGACATCCTCAACGCCGACGACGTAGAGGAGACCCTCGGCACCGACGTACTGGCGGTGATTCCCGAGGACGAGGCCGTCCCGATGGGCATCGACGCCGGGCGGCCGCTGGCCTCGTTCGCACCGAACGCGCCCGCCGGGAAGGCCTACCGCGACCTCTCTGCGGTGCTGACCGGCGAAGCCGACCCGGACCCCGAACTCGAATCGGTCGCCGACGCCGACCCGGACCCCGAACTCGAACCAGCGCCGGCCGACGCGAGCGTCGATGAGTCTCCCTTCGATATGTCCGACGAGGAGTCCTCCGGCGGGACTGGGGCCGGCGAAGACACGGCCGACCGGAGTACGTCCGACAGCGAGACGCCCGAGACGGAATCGCCCCGTTCCGAGCCTTCGGCGACCGAATCCTTCGGAGGCGACGAACCCGACGCCGAACCCGTGAGCGGCGGCGGGTCGGAGGACCCGCTTAGCGCCGACGCGGCCCAGAACGTCCGGGACGCCATCGGCAGTGAGTCCGGCGGCGACGTGGATTCGCTGTTTGCGAGCAAGGACGACGAAGCTGACTCCGAGACCCCCGACGAGAGCGAATCCGAGGAGACCGACGGCGCGGACGAAACGGGCGACTCGGGCGGACTGGGCGGCGGGAGCGCCCGAAGCGTGGACGACCTCATCAACGAACACATCAGCGACGAACGCCTCCGCGACGACACCGACGGCGACGGCGACGACCCCTTAGCCGAGATGGACGCCGGTCTCTCCGGCGGGAGCGCCGACGCCGACGACGAGGGCGACCCCCTCAGCACCGAGGACCCCTTCGCCGACGAGAGCGAGGGCGACGACGCCGAGGCCGACGAGACCGACGAGTGGACCGGAGACGACCAGTCCGACGCGGGCGACAGCGGCATCCCCTTCGAGAACCGCGACCGCAGTTCGCAGGCGAGCGCCCCGGCCACGCCCGGCGAACAGCAAACCACCGGCGAGTTGCAGACCGGTGGCTCCTCGGACGACCCGCTGTCTGCCGGTGGCGAAACCGTCGGTTCCGAGGCCGGCGGTGGCGACTCCCCCAGTTCCGAATCCACCGATAGCGAGGCCCATCGCGGCGAAATCGCCGGTTCAGAGGCCGACCGCGATTCGACCGGTGGAAACGACGCCGCACCGAGCGACGGCCTCGCAGAGGACGAGTCCAGCGAGCGCGGCGACGAGGACGAATCGCCCGCCAGCAGTCTCGAATCGGACAGTTCCGACGACGAGAAATCGAGCGAGAACGGCGGCGTCCTCGGGCGTCTCGGGTCGATATTCAAGTGAAACCGACAACCTCTAAGTCCCTTCGCCGTCGCACCTATCACCATGGCAGACGATAGTTCGGTTTCGGTCTGGTGGGTACTGTTGTTCGTGTTGCTCACGCTCGCTGTCGCCGCGGGCGCGGTCCTCTTCGTCGGCGGGGACCTCATCGCGTCGTCCGCGTTCGTGCTTCCGGTCTGAGTATCCGACCGTAGCGCGGCGATTTTCGACCGTCGAGACTCCTCCCGACGAGCGGCATCGCTACTAGTCGTCGGATGTCGAAAACACAAAGCTATCTTTAAGACAGGATATTGTTTGCTTTAGAATTGTTTAGGTTGTTAAGGCGGGAGAAGAACGTGAACTTTCGGAACCCGGTTACATCGACCGCGGCGCGGCCACGCCGAGGACCTGAAGCGCGTTCCCGACCGCGTGCTTCGACGCCGAGACCAGCGCGAGGCGGGCGTCCCGCAGGTCGTCGTCCACATCGTCGGACAGGACCGGGCACTCCCGATAGAACGTGTTGAACGTCTCGGCGATTTCGCGGGTGTAGGTGGCGACAACGTGGGGTTCGAGGTCCTCGGCGGACTCCTCGATGACGGCGGGGAAGCGCGCGACGACCTCCAGCAGTTCGCGCTCGGCGTCGGTCTCCAGCAGGGAGGCGTCGAACGAATCGGGAGCGGTCTCCAGTCCGGCCTCGTCCAGAATCCCGCAACACCGGGCGTGGACGTACTGGACGTAGGGCGCGCTCTGGGCCTCGAAGTCGAGCGCGCGGTCCCACTCGAAGGTGATTGCCTTGGTGGGTTGCTTCGACACGATGTCGTACCGGACCGCGCCGATGCCGACCTGCTCGGCGATGCGCTCTACGTCCTCGTCGGTCAGGTCGTCGTCGCGGATGCGGTCGTCCAGTCGGGTCTCGACCTCCTCGCGGGCACGGTCGATGGCCTCGTCCAGCAGGTCGTCCAAGTCGATTCCGGTGCCGGCGCGGGTGGACATCTTGCCCTCCGGGAGGTTGACGTAGGAGTAGATGACCTGCCGGAGTTGGTCGGTGTCGTTGCCCAGCAGGTCGAGCGTGGCGTTCATCTGGCGGGCCTGTAGCTTGTGGTCCTCGCCGAGGACAGTCACGGCGCGGTCGTAGTTGTCGAATTTCCACTCGTGGTGGGCCAAGTCGCGGGTGGCGTAGAGGGTAGTGCCGTCAGACCGCAGGAAGACGAAGTTCTTCTCGATGTCGAACTCGTCCAAGTCGAGTTGCCACGCGTCCTCCTCGTAAACCGCTTCGTCCAGTTCTTTCAACCTGCTCACCACGTCGTCTGCCGACCCGTCACGGAGGAAGCGCGTCTCCTTGACGAACTCGTCGAACTCGGCGGGCAGGCGGTCGAGACTCTCGCGCATCCCGCCGAGGACGGTATCGACCACTTCCTGCACTCGCTCGTAGGTCGCCTCGTCGCCCTCCTCCAGACCTTGCATGATGGCCTGAATCTCGTCCTCGGCGGCCTCTACCTCGTCGGGGTCGCCGTTTTCGAGGAAGTTGTTGCCCTTGCGGTAGTAGCGCACAAGGTCGTAGTCAGCCTTGTCGCGCTCTGGGTCCGAATCGAGGTCCTCCTCGTCGTAGGTCTCGTAGGCCCACGTGAACACCGCCATCTGTCTGCCCGCGTCGTTGACGTAGTAGTGCTTATCCACGTCGTGGCCCGCGAACGAGAGGACTCGCGCCACGGCGTCGCCGACGATGGGGTTCCGGGCACGGCCGACGTGGACCGGGCCGGTCGGATTGGCAGAGGTGTGTTCGACCACGACCTGCTGGCCGGTCGGTTCGAGGTGCCCGAAGTCGGCGCGCTGGGCCTCCTCGGCGGTCTGTTCGTAGTAGGCATCGCTCGGCACGAAGTTGACGTAGGGGCCTTGGGCCGCGGCGTCCTCGATGAGTTCGTACTCGCCAGCGTCGATTTCGTCGGCGATTTTCCCGGCGACCTGTGGTGGGGGTGCGCCGACCTCGCCCGCAAGTCGGAAGGCCGCGCTGGAGGCCAGCACGGCGTCTACGCCCTCGGGCGGGTCCTCGACGCCGAGGTCGTCTGTCGGGAGGTCGAGCGCTTCGAGTGCGGAGATTAAAGCGTCCTCCACGTCGTCCCGGAACTGAAGATACATGTTACCCGTTGGTTTTCGACCGGCGGGTAAATGGGTTTCTGAACCGTGTTACTCGTTGCGACCGGTCTCTCGCTAGCGGCCTACTTACGCACGGTCCATCGGAGTGCGTCGGCGAACTTGAGGAGCGAGTCGTAACCATCCCCCGAGTTGGGTTCGAGCGCATGCGAGAGAACGTCGGCGAGTTTTTCGGTCTGCTGTTCGTCAGCGAGTAAGCCATCAACCATCCGCGCTATCTGGCGAGTATCTGAGACTTCTGGCGAGCCGTGAAGTTCGGCCGCAAGTCGCCAGTCGCTGACGCGGACCTCCCCGTCCACGAACAAGATATTCTCCGGAGTGACTCGACCGTGGACGATTCCCTCGCGGTGCGCACGATGAACAGTCTCGGTCGCGTCGGCGATGGAGTGGACTAGTTCCTCGAAACTGAGAGTGTCGGCCCGGTCAGCGAGACTACCATCGGCGAGATTCATAGCGACCCACGGCGTCGGTTCAGTCGCCCACGCCCGAACGGCGGCGGCACCGGAAATATCGAGAGTCGCCCACGTCTCGACGGCTTTCGAGAACTCCTCGGACGAGATGTTGTCCTCGCAGACCCGCTTGAGCGCAACCTCCTCACCGCTCGCTGTTTGGGCTTCAAACACGGAAGAATACTCGGTCTTTCCGATGGTGTCTCGAACTTTGAGTCCGGCGAAGGTCGTCGGTTTAGTCTGGTCGGAGTCGTCGGATACGTAGCGCCGATATGCTTCGGCCGCAAGCGCGCTACCGAACAGACTACCGAAGGCGATTCCTGCCGGGGACTTCAGGGTCTGATAGGCGTCGTAAAGGAACAGCAAATCGGGAGCCGAGAGGGCGTAGACGGTACCGGAACCAGTGGCGAGATACACAGCGTCGTCGTCGGTCTGTGGAAACCATCTGGAACGAGCGTCGTATTTAAACTGCCACTTGGGGGAGCCGCTTTCGGCGTCTAAGGCATAGACTGCGTCTCCGATACTGTCCACCAGAACGGTACCGTCGTCCGCGTTAGCGACGTACACCGACGTATCTACGCCGGTAGAGAACTGCCACAGGGGACTGGCGTCGGCCATCGAAATAGCGTGAACGCCTCCGGCGGTACCGAGGTAGCCTGTTCCTCCGGCAAACTTCGGCGAGTGGGCGATACGGTGCCCGACGTTATACTGCCAGCGTTCCGTTCCGTTAGCAGTCGAAATCGCACGCAGGAGTGGCCCATCAGCAAGATAGACGATATCGTTCCGGACCGCACCGCTGAACGCCACGGAAGATTCGTTCGCGGGGAATCGCCATCCGAGTGATCCATCGCTGAGGTCGAAGCTGTACAGTTCTGCACCTTTGGAATCCCACGCGAGAAGGGTCGTCTCGGTCGAACCGGCTATCCAAAATCGTGGTGGGTCCTCACTTCCGGAATAGTCTACGTGCCAATCTACGTGACCTGTCGCAGTAGAGAGCGCGTACAGATGACCATGAATAGTCCCAGCGTAGATGGAGCCGTCCACAGCGTGTGGCCGTATCCAGACCGGATCATCTGGTTCGAACCGCCACTGTTCGTCCCCGTTCGAGGCCGATACAGCGACGAGACCCTGTTGCTGTAAGAGGACACTATCTCCCGTTAGAAGCGTGATGTCGGCACGCTGTTCGCCGGTGTATCGCCATCGTGTACTGCCGTCTGAGGAGTCGAGCGCGTACACTCCACTTTGCGCTTCAGCATACACTACGCCCCGTTCAGGGTACACCTCGACTGGAAAATCGGAGTCTCTACTTGCTATCGCCCGTCGCCATCGCTCGGTACCGTCCGTAGAGAGGCCGTGGACGCCAGTTGGCGTCCCGACGTAGAGCATCTCGTCGGCCCCGGACCTCCGAAGAAACGTCGCCTCCTCGCCTGTGTCGAGGGACCACTTTACCTGCGCTGTCGGGGCTGACGGAAGGTCCTCTCCCGTATCGGTCGTGTTCGCCCGAGTGAGACTCCCGACCCCGCTGGAGGCGAGGAACTCGCGTCTAGTGGAGGACCATTCAGCCATGATTCTATCGTCGGATATATCGGATATTTATTTTCTCATACATCGAATAAAAAGGGTCGTAGCGTAGCGTTTTGAGGATAGGTCTTTAGCTACACTCGTAGTCGCCGCAACAGGAATAGTCGTAGGCGTAACAGCCAATACAGTCGAAGTCCGTGCACGAGTCGTGTATTTTGTACTTCGTACACCCGCAGTTATTGTACGGGTTACAGGAGTATCCGCACTCGTAGGTGGGCGTCCCACAGGCCTCGTCGCAGTTTTGGACGGTGACGTTGCCGCCATCGTCGGTCGTAGACGTGTAGTACGTACTGCCGTTCTCCTCGTCCTCGCCCTCAAAGAACGCTTGGCTCTTTCCGTACTGGGGAGCGATGACAAGAATTAGCTCTCGTCCGTCCGGGAGCGGCCGTTTGATTTGAATCTTTACCGTGGCCTCCTCGTCCGAGGCAGTCGCGTAGACGAAGGTGCCCGCCGCCGAATCGACGTGAGACTCGACTGAACGATGAATCTGGTCGGTCGGAAGGTTACCGACGACCTCCTGTTTAACTTGACTGTCACGGATCAGACGCTGTAGCAACTCGGTGGCGTGAGTCTGAACCGCGGTTCGGACCGCCTCAGAAGAGGTGTACTCTTTTGCCGCCTTTCGCGCGACATCGGCATTCTTTCGGTCGATGGCGACGGACTTCTCGGACAGTCCACGAAGGACTGGAACGCCGCCACCGATAGCCGCGAGGGTTCCGCGTAGGAAGCCCCGTCGTTTTGGCTTACCATCGATTGTACTGCTAACGGCGTTTAAAACGGTCTTTTTTCTCATGTATTTTTCACCCCCTGATACTCATTAGTTATTATACTTAAATTTTTCTAATTGTATTATTTATTGATGAATCTCTACTGCACTCGGTTGGATAGCGAGGAGAGAACTCCGGCCGACGCGGCCGTTAGCGCGCGAAATTTCGTTATCGAATAAAACGAAGAAAGAGACTGCCGATTTTACCACCCTCAGACGACCCGGACCGAATCGCTCCCCTCGAAAATCAGGTCGCCGACCTCGCCGGAGACGACGAGTTCCGCCGACCTCTCGCCCGAGGAGAGCGTCCCGGCGACCTCCTCGCGCGGGAACTTGACGGCGAGTTCGGGGAACCCGTCGCCGTCGCGGTCCTCGATTGGCGGATTTTTGACGAAGCCGTACTTCTCGTCCGTGACCGCAGGCACCCCGTTCATCCTCACGGTGTCGAGCGCGATGTCCGCAATCTCGGCCCCGAGGCTGTTGTCGCCGAGTTCGACGTAGGCAGTCACCCACTCGCCGTTCGCTCGCGGGTTGATGGCGTCGGGGTCGAGGTCGATGGAGGCCGGAATCTTCCGGATTTGGAAGCCGCCGGACCCCGAGTCGGTCCCGTCGTCTCCGCTCCCGTCGCCGCCACTATCGCCCGAGGACCGCTCTAGTTCTAGCTTCTGGGTCTCGCCCTCGGCGACCTCCAGCGTGAGTTCGGTCTCGGACTCGACGCGGACCTCGCCGTCGTCGTCGCGCTGGACCTGCGCGAGGACAGTGGTGTACTGCCCGTCGTCGGTGCCCTCGTAGTCGAGCGACAGGGTTTCGGAGTCGGCCTCGTCGGGCACGAAGATGCCTTCCCGGAGGTCGTAGGTGCTGTCGGGATTTGCGGCGTCGGTGAACCCGGTCGCGCCCTTCGGGACGTGAACCGACCCCGGAATGTCGCTGTCGGGGTCTGTTTCGGTGACTTCGCTTCCCGGTCCGTCGGCGAGCGTGGTGTCGATACCGCGGCCCTGTTCGTCGGTCACGTCGGTCCGGACCGGCGAGTAGTTCGTGACCAGCAGGCCCGACTGGCGCACCGACCGGTTGAACTCCCACTGGCTCGGGGTCCGGGGGTCGCCCTCGGCGTCGATGCCGAAGTCGTGGCCCCAGCGAGTCGTGCCGTCTGGCATCGTCGTTTCGTTGACCCGATAGTTGGTCTCCCAGAGCTTGTAGCCGGTGTAGCCGTCGAGGTAGCGGTCGGGGTCTCGCGCCCCCTCGCCGAAGATGTAGCTGTCGTAGAAGTGCCACTCGCCCTCGTAGAACACCTGCGCGGCGGATTCCTGATACCACGAGGTGTAACTGTCGTAGCCGTAGCCACCGCCCGGCGCGGCGAGGCCCACCGTCATCTCGCGGGTCGGCAGGCCGATGGTCCGGGCGAGCGACGAGAACAGGTAGGTGTGTTCGATGCAGATGTGGCCGTTCTGTCGGGAGTAGACCGACAGGGGGAGGTACGACCGGTCCGGGCCGAGGAGCTTCTTGTCTATCCACCGCGCGAGGTTGATGTCGCGGGTGAACTCGTCGGGTTCGCCGTCGGGCGACAGCGAGATTTTGACGAAGCGCCACGCCCGGTTGGCGGCCTCTCGGGGGTCCTGAGGGAGCGGGAGGTCGCTGGCTCTGCTGGTGTCCTCGCCGTTGGCCGCTGACCGGAGCGCCCACTCCCGGACGAGGACCGATTGGTCGTTGTGGTAGTAGTCGTCGCCGTCCAAGTAGAACCGGTCTCTGCCGCCGGTCGGAATCCCGGTCTGGCGGCTGAAATCGGGGTACTCGACGTAGTTCGGGCCGCCGAGGTTGTTGACCGAGAGGTCGAAGGTGTCGAGTTCGTCGCCGGAACTGTCGTAGGCAGTGACGGTGACGGTGAGAGGCCCATCGGTCGGAAGCCGACCCGCGCCCTCGGGGTCGATGATGTCGGCGCGAATCCGGTCGTGGTCCGGTCCCCAGATGTCGAGGCGGTTGGTGACGGTTTCGGCGTCAGGGCTGACGATTTTGGACTCGTGGAGGAGACTGGCGTAAGCGTCCGGGTTCTGGAATTCGAGAGTCACGTCGTCCGAAATGCCGGAGATGGAAACCGGGAACTCCAGCGTGAGGTCGTCGAGTGGACGGATTTGAGGCTGGTCCGCGGTCGGGTCGCCGAGTTCGACGCCCTGCGTGGTGCCGGTGTTTCCGAGGAGGTCCGCGAGCGCCGTCCGGGAGTCGGCGGCACCGAACTGGACCGAGAAACTGGTGGTCTCGCCGACTGGGAGCGACCCGAGCGACCACCGGGCCGCCGTCACCACGTCGTCGCCGCCGCTGTCGGGGGAGACGCGCTTGCCGTTGAGCGAACCGTTCAGCACCGCGTCGTAGCCGAAAATCGGCCGGGTGAGCGGGTTGTAGTAGGCGCTCAGGTGGTGGCCGTCGGGTGCCTTCTCGCCCGCGAATCCGGTGTAGAGTTCGAGGCCGTCGCCGGTGTCCCGGACGTAGGGCATCCCGGCGTCGGCGTGGTAGCGGGCTTGGTCGGTCAGCGAGCGCCCGACGTCGTAGTCGCAGTACTGGTAGAGTCGGAGGTCGGAGACAGAGGCGGACCCGACGTTCGTGGCCTCGTAGGTGACGGTGAAGCGGGTCTCCTCGGGGTCGAGGTTCACTTTCCGGACGACTTCGAGCGTGGTCGCGCCGACGGCGTACCGTATCGTGGCCGAGTAGGTCGTACCGGGGTCTCCTCCGGAGGGGAAGGAGTCTACGACGGTCTGCGGGTTGTACGAGGGCGTGACGCTCCCGGTCCCGTCCTGAAGCGCGAAGAACTCGTGGTAGAGAGTCCGATTCTCGCCGACGAACCAGTTCTTCGTCCCGGTTTCGGTCTCGCCGAGTTCGATGCGGTAGGTGCCGTTGTCGATGCCGACGTTGGCGACTGAGAAGCCCTCGTCCGCGCCGGACCCCGAGGGGAGCGTCTTGCCAGAATCTTTGGCGGCGGCCTCGCCGACCGCGGCCGCCCCGGTAATCGCGCCCGCTCCGGCGTACTTCAGGAACCGACGCCGCGCCGAGTCGATTCCGCTCCCGCCCGATTCGTTTCCGTTCTCATTCATATATTTGTAGATAGATTACTCTGGGATAATTGTTTGCCTGTCTCCCGGTATCGTATTTTAGCGGCGAGAAATATTTGTATTTGTCTAGTATATCCAAACACGTGCTAAAGAAATAATTACGATTCCAATAGCGGGAATCCGTCGCGCCGACGCGGCGGATTTTCGGGCGGTTCGAGCGGGTCGTCAGTCGGCGTCCGAACCGAACACCCGCGGCATCGTGACCGTGGTGTGTTCCGAGAGACCGTAAGCGGCCGCGCCGAGGACGGGCACGCCCACCCCGAGGAGCGCGAGCGGCGAGACGCCGTATCCGCTGGCGAGGAACAGTCCCGTGGCGACGGTCCCGCAGAGGACCGCGTAGGGAATCTGGGTGTTCACGTGGTCAACGTGGTCCGCGCCGGCGAACATCGACGACAGGACCGTGGTGTCGCTGATGGGCGAGCAGTGGTCGCCGAACAGCGACCCGGTGAGGATGGCACCAATCGCGCCGGGAAGCGGTGCCCCGAGGTTGAACGCCAGCGGCACCGCGACGGGGAACATGATGCCCATCGTCCCCCACGAGGTCCCGATGCTGAACGAGATGATAGCGGCCGCGAGGAAGACGACCGCTGGCAGGAGTTCAGGCGTGATGACGCCCTCGGCGACCGAGACGACGTAGGGACCGACCCCGAGGGCCTCGCTGACCGACCCGATGGTCCACGCCAGCGAGAGGACCGCGACGGGGAATATCACCATCTTGAACCCCTCGAAGATGGAGTCGCTGATGTCCTCTAACTCGACCCGCGCGTGGCCGACCAGAATCGCCAACAGCAGGCCGCACGCCGAGAAGACGCCCCAGAGAATCGCGTCGGCAGTCGCGGCCTCCTTCAGCGCCTCGACCGGTGCCTTGCCGGGCCACCCGCCGGAGGTCAGCAGTCCGAGGCCCGTGACCGCCACGAGGACCACGATTGGCGCGGCGAAGTACCACCAGCGCGAATCGACGTGTTCGGGCGTTTCGATGTCCTCCTCGCGGGTTTCGAGCAAGGGGTCGGCGTCGTCTCGAAGGACCTTGCCGGTCTCCTTGGCGCGCTTCTCGGCGCGCTTCATCGGGCCGAAGTTCCACCCCGTAGCGACGACGATGAAGACCAGCACCACCGCCAGAAGGCTGTAGAACCGGAATGGAATGCTTTCGAGAAACACCACGAACGCGCTCTGGTCGATACCGAGCGCGTTGAACTGCTCTTTGATGAGTCCGACCTCAAACCCGACCCACGTCGAGACCACCGCCACGCTGACGACCGGCGACGTGGTGGAGTCCAGCAGGTACGCGAGTTTCTCCCGACTGATGTCGAACTGGTCGGTGATGGGGCGCATCACAGACCCGGTAATCATCGTACTGGCGTACGAATCCACGAAGATGAGCATGCCGAGGATGCTCGTCCCGAGTTCCGCCTGCCGGCGCGTCCGAACCCGTGAGATGATGCGCTTGGCGAGCGCGTTCATCCCTCCCGAGAGGAAAATCATCCCCAGCATCGCCCCCGAGAGGAAGGTGAACAACAGGAGTTTGCTGTTGAACGACGCCGTGATATTGTCAATGACCAACTGAAGGGAGTGGGCCGCTCCGGTAATCGGATTCCAGCCCATCAAGATGGTCGCACCGATCCAAATCCCCGCGAACAGCGAGAGTAGCACCTGCCTGCTCACCAGCGTCAGCACGATGGCAAAGAGCGCCGGTAACAGACTGATGATACCATACGTTTCAGAAGCCATTGCGTGGTCACCATACTCACCCACGATTTTAAATCCTGCCCAATTACCCCAACAGAATCGCAGTTCCGCCGACTAATTGAGACGATTTCGTAGACACGGGGCATATTTTTGAACAATGTCGAGTCAGACCGGAACAGGGCGACTCCCCGACCGACGGAAGAAAGAACGTTTTACCCTTGGACGACATTCGTCCGCTAATGAGCGACTCGGACGGACCGAAACAGGTAGACAGTCCGGACTACCACAGCGAGAACCACACGGCGGCCCAGACCTGCGGGTGGACGGCGAACGCTCTCAGAGGAGAAGGCCGGTGCTACAAGTACGCCTTCTACGGCATCGAGTCCCACCGGTGCATCCAGATGACCCCGGTCGTCAAGTGCAACGAGCGGTGCGTCTTCTGCTGGCGCGACCACGCCGGCCACGCCTACGAACTCGGCGACGTGGAGTGGGACGACCCCGAGGCCGTCGTGGACGCGAGTATCGAGTTGCAGAAGAAACTCCTCTCGGGATTCGGCGGCAACGACGAGGTGCCCCGCGAGGTGTTCGAGGAGTCGATGGAACCCCGCCACGTCGCCATCAGTCTCGACGGCGAGCCAACTCTCTATCCGTATCTGCCCGAACTCATCGACGCCTTCCACGACCGGGACATCACCACCTTCCTCGTGAGCAACGGCACCCGGCCCGAGGTCCTCCGGGAGTGCGACCCGACCCAACTCTACGTCAGCGTGGACGCCCCCGAGCGCCACACCTTCGACGAGGTGGTGAAGGCGATGGAGGACGACGCGTGGGAGAATCTGGTCGAGACGATGGACGTGTTGGCCGAGAAAGACGAGACACGGACGGTCCTCCGGACCACCCTCGTCGGCGGGGAGAACGTCCACCATCCCGAGTGGTACGCGGGATTCTACCAGCGCGCCGACCCCGATTTCGTGGAACTCAAATCCTACATGCACGTCGGCGAGTCGAGAGACCGGGTGGCCCGCGACTCGATGCTCGACCACGAGGACGTCGTGGACTTCGCCGAGGAGATTCGACAGCACATGCCGGACCACAACTACCTGAAGGACGTGCCCGTCTCGCGGGTCGCGCTCCTGTCGAAAACCGACGACACTTGGGTTCCGAAGTTGAACAAGGGAAGCGAGTTCTGGGAGCGAGACCCCGTGACCGGGGACTAACGACCGGCCTACTGGGAACTACTCGTCAGTAGTCAGGGCTTCTCGAACCGACTGGGGGAGGTCAGGGCGCGGTGCTTCTTGATGCCGCTGGATTTTCTCTGACTTTCGGGTATTTTTGTAGAGTGCCTGTGCCGCAGGGACTCCTCGGAGATAGTTGTACTCGTAGAGAACGTCCACGCCGTACTCCGTCAACCCGTAGAATTTCGAGGGTAAATCCCGCTTGTTTTCGCTCGGTTCGTGGCGATACAGGTCAAGGATTCCAGCATCAATGAGCGTGTCGAGTTGATTACGAATTTCGCCCCGAAATTTCGGACTCACGTAATCGAGTTCCGCTAACGACATCAGATGCTCCGGGTGACCGAGTACGAACTGTACGATGAGGTGTCGTGTTTCTTGTGAGAGGAGTCCGAAAATACGACGCTGTTCCTCCGGTAATTGTTTTTTCGACCAGTCGTCAGTCACGAGTTCGATTTAAGCCTGTAGATAGTAGCATATTTCGACTACATTCCGTACCCATTTTTACAATTTCTCCAACTTCTCGGTCTCCTCGCTCTCGACGTTCCCCGTATTCGTCGTCTCGGTCGGTTCGAACAGCAGGACCTCGGCCTCACCTTCGTCGGCGACCGGTCGGTGTTCGACGCCCGCCGGGACGACCAGCATCTCGTCCTCGTTCAATACGGTGTCTTCCCTGTCCCGAAATTCGATTCGGAGTCGCCCCTTCCGGACCAGAAACAGTTCGTCGGCGTCGTCGTGGTGGTGCCAGACGAACTCGCCTTCGAGTTTGGCGAGTTTGACGGCCTGCCCGTTGAGTTCCGCGGCGAGGCGGGGCGACCACTGCTCGTCGAACGATTCGAAGCCCGCATCGAGGTCCACTTTCTCCATGGGCGTTCAGTCGTCGGCGACCGGGATAGGTTTGTGGCCACGCGTCGAACGAAAGGAATAGGTGGCGGCGACCCGGATTTCGATACCCGAGCGGTTCGCCATGTGGCTCGCCCCCAAGCCATTCCAATTCTGAGAACCGTACCGCATCCGTTATGCTTAAACCGCGAGCGACCCGAATGTCAACCATGTCAGCGACACGGCCGCGCGCGGTCGGCTACGACGAACTCGCCGCGCTCAAACTCCTCGCGCTCGACGGCGGATTGGAAGGCGAGGTCAAGGTCTCTTGTTCGGGTCTCGCCGAGCGCCTCGACGCCTCCAACCAGACCGCCTCCCGGCGACTTCAGCGATTGGACGACGCCGGCCTCGTGGAGCGCGAGATGGTCAGCGACGGCCAGTGGGTCTCGATTACCGAGGACGGCGAGTGGTCCCTGAAACGGGAGTACGAGGACTACCGGCGCATCTTCGAGACGCCCGCCGGGGTCGATTTGACGGGCACCGTCACCAGCGGGATGGGCGAGGGACGCCACTACATCTCCCTGCCGGGGTACATGGAGCAGTTCGAGGAGCGACTGGGCTACGAGCCATTCCTCGGCACGCTGAACGTCGAGTTGACCGACGAGAGCCTGCGGGCGCGGTCGGCGATGGAGGCGCTGGACCCCGTGCCAATCGACGGGTGGGAGGACGACGACCGGACCTACGGCCCGGCGGTGTGCTACCCGGCGGTCGTGGAAACGCAGGACGGCGAAGTCTACGAGGAGGCCCACACCATCGCGCCGGAGCGCACCCACCACGACGAGGACCAGTTGGAGGTCATCGCGCCCGAGAAACTCCGCGAGAAGTTGGCGCTCGAAGACGGCGACCACGTGACGGTCCACGTCGAGGAGAACGCATGAGTCAGACTGCCGCGGGCGTCGAGGCCGCAATCGAGGCCTTCCGCGAGGGGTCGCCGGTCCTCGTCCACGACGCCGCCGACCGAGAGGGCGAGACCGACCTGATTTACCCGGCAGGTGCAGTCACGCCGGAGGACGTGTCTCGGATGCGCAACGACGCCGGAGGACTGGTCTGCGTGGCGCTCGCCGACGAGGTGGCCGACGAGTTCGGCCTCCCGTTCTTGGAGGAGGCCCTCGACCACGAGGCGAGTGCCGCCCACGACTTGGGCTACGACGAGCGCTCGTCGTTCTCGCTCCCGGTCAACCACCGCGATACCTACACCGGTATCACCGACGAGGACCGCGCGACGACGATTACGAAGTTGGCCGAGGCCGCTCAGAACCCGGACGAGACCGACTTCGCCGACGAGTTCCGCGCGCCGGGCCACGTGAACGTTCTTCGGGCCGCACCGGGTCTCCTCGGGGACCGCGAGGGCCACACCGAGTTGGGCATCGCGCTGGCCGAGGCCGCCGAGCGAGAGCCAGCAGTCGTGGTCTGCGAGATGCTGGACGACAAGACCGGGGGTGCGCTCTCGCCCGAGGACGCCAAGGCCTACGCCGAGCGCCACGGGTTCCCGTATCTGGAAGGGTCGGCGGTTATTGAGCGACTAGGATAGAGTTGGACTACCCTATAGTTTAAATTTCCACCCTCCACTTAAATTTCAGTATCCCACGGACCAACAAATCAAGGGTGCTTATGAAGGATAGATCATATCCCACTATTAATTCACCTATCGAGTGTAGAAAACATTTTTAATCGATGAGTCATCCGTGAATTCCCTAATATCAAGGGGTGTGATCTTTGGTTCACACCCATGAAGAAAGAAGAAATCAGCTATAGAGACCTTGTAGGTGTTCAAAAACCTCTTTTTCTAACCATCGTAACCTTTAGGGTCTAAAAGAGAATAGAGTAAAATGGACTAGGTATGTCGCCACCACCGAGTCCATGATCAACGTCAATCCACTGGGATAATTGATCTCAGCCGCTTCACTACCGGCTGACCAGCCAGTGGCGGTCGCCTTACCAACGGCCGCGATGACGTTGGAAACCATCATCTTCCGATTTCTACAGCTAATAGAGGTAGTAATCTGGGAATACTCAAAAGAGTTGCAAGTGGTGGAATGAGATTAGCCGCCTATAAAGGCGGTGCCGTTTACCTAATCCGGTTCTCACCTTTGTCAGGGTTCGGCTTATTTTGCTGGGGCCGCGCTACTGCGTAGCCGAGTACCAGGCTCAACCCGCAGATAATCACGCCTGCAGTAGCAACCAGAAGGTTACCACTGAGAAGGCCCGTTCTTATCATCTCTGCGCCAGCCAGAACCCCCATACCAAGGGGGCCGAGAGTAACGTTGGAAACCATCGTCTTCTCGAGTAGACATAGAGGGAACTACCCTCCATGCGCCCTCGTTGTTAGAGGACTCGCGTACCGATAACTTCGTCAAACGTCTTTCTCGTCGAAGAGACGTGCCAAGGCTTCTTCTCATAAACGCTAACACTAAATTCCGTCTTGAAGGTTAAAAGTGTTCGTCAATCCAACTATCCTGTTGTTCCGACATATATTTGAGAACACTTGGGTCTTCCTCGGAGTTACGCTAACATAATTTAGATTTTACATCTCCATTAGGGCTTCGTCGGCGTCGTCCAGATACGCCGCTAAATCCTCGTCCCCGTGAGCCAACGAGAGGTGGTGGCGCTTGTACGGATTCGGCGTGAAGAAGTGACCCCGGTCGCGCATCCCCTGCGCGAACTCCCGAAACCGCTCCTCGTCCAGTCCCGCCACGTCCTCGTAGTCGCGCGGTTCGCCGGTCACGCCGAACTGGAGCGAGAAGATGCTCCGGAACCCGACGACTCGGCCCTCGATACCGTGGTCGTCCAACAGGTCCCGGAGGCCCGCCCGATACCTGTCGCCGAGGTCCGCGAGGAGTTCGGGGACCTCCTCAGACGCCACGATGTCCAGCGTTGCTTTCGCCGCAGAGAGACCGACCGGGTGGCCCGAGTAGGTCCCGCTGATGACGACGCCCGACTCGTTGTCTCCTCCGGCCTGTGCGAGTAACTCGCGCCGCCCGCCCACCGCCGCGACGGGGTAGCCGTTACCCATCGCCTTCGCCACGCAGGTCAGGTCCGGACTCACCCCTAACTCCGACTGCATCCCGCCCGCCGCGTGCCGGAAGGCCGTGATGACTTCATCGAAGATGAGGGGCACGTCGCGCTCGCTGGTTTCGGCGTCGAGGACCGCCACGAACTCGTCTGTCGGGCGCAGACACCCGACCGAGTGGAGGACAGGTTCGAGAATCACACCCGCCAACTCGTCGCCGTGAATTTCCATCGCCTCGCGGAGGGCCTCGGGATTATTGAACGGGACGACGACGGTGTTCTCGACCGCAGACGAGAGCATTCCGTCGGACTCGGCGAAGGGCTTGCGCTCCGGACCGCCGTCTACGTCGCCGAGTGCTTCCGCCGGCGGGTAGACGCTCACGTCCACGTAGTCGTGCCAGCCGTGGTAACACCCCTCGAACTTCAGTAGCTTCTCGTTGCCGGTGTGCGCTCTGGCGAGGCGAATCGCGTGGTAGGTGGCCTCGCTCCCGCTGTTGCAGAAGTTGACCATCTCGACGCTGGGGAGGAGGTCGGCCAGTCGCTCGGCCACCTCGGCTTCGAGTTCGGTGGTTCCGGCCCCGTAGAGGACGCCCCTGTCGATGGTCTCTCGCACCGCGGAATCGACCTCGGGGTGGCCGTGACCGAGGAGTATCGGCCCGAACGCCAGATGGTAGTCGGTTAGCTCCTCGCCTTCGACCGTCGTGAGGGTCGCGCCGTCGGCGGACTCGAAAGCCACGTCGCCACAATCGTAGGCCTGCGCCCGAAGGCCGGTCTGCGCGCCACCGGGGACGACTGCTCTGGCGCGGGAGACGACCTCGGTGTCGGACGAGTCAGTTCTCGGGGCCTCGTCGTCGGGTTGTGGATTAGTCATGTTCGTCGGACCCTGTGAGGTTTTCCCACACCCACGAGTCCGAGGAGCATAATCGTTTTCGCGGCAAAGCGTTCCGGAAATCGGACGGCTACCCCGGTAATCGTCCGTGACGAACCGGGAACACTCTTAACGGAGGCCTCCGTTCGTTTTGGTGTATGAGCTTCGACGAGATGGACGTGGACACGATTTGGATGGACGGCGAGTTCGTCGATTGGGACGAGGCGCAAATCCACGTCCTCACTCACGGCCTGCACTACGGGAGCGGCGTCTTCGAGGGCGTCCGCTGTTACGACACCGAGAACGGCCCCGCCCTCTTTCGGTGGGACGAACACGTAGAGCGGTTCTACGACTCCTGCAAGCCCTACGACCTCGAAATCGACCACGAACCCGACGAGATTACCGAGGCCACCAAGACGCTCATCCGCGAGCAGGACTTGGCCTCGTGTTACGTCCGACCCATCGCGTTCTACGGCTACGAGAGCCTCGGCGTGAGTCCGGGCGACTGCCCGACTCGCACCGCCATCGCGGCGTGGCCGTGGGGCGCGTACCTCGGCGACGAGGCGCTCGAAAACGGCGTCGAAGTCATGGTCTCGTCGTGGCGCAAGCACGCCTCCAGCCAGATTCCGACCAACGCCAAGACCACCGGCCTCTACGTCAACAGCATGCTCGCTGGCGAGGAGGCCCGCCGGAACGGCTTCGCCGAGGCGCTGGTCCTCAACAAGGAGGGCAACGTCGCCGAGGGTCCCGGCGAGAACCTATTCATGGTCAAGGACGGCGAAATCTTCACGCCCGGACTGGCCGAGAGCATCCTCGACGGCATCACCCGCGACGCGGTCATCACCATCGCCGAGGAGATGGGCTACGAGGTCCACGACGAGGCCACCATCTCCCGCGGCGAACTCAACACCGCCGACGAACTGTTCTTCACCGGGTCGGCCGCGGAGGTCACGCCCATCCGGAAGGTGGACAACGTCGAAATCGGAAACGGTGGCCGCGGTCCCGTCACCGAGGAGATTCAGAGTCGCTTCTTCGACATCGTGAACCGGCGCACCGACGACTACGACGAGTGGTTCGAGTACGTCGAGAAATAAGTAGCCCGAAGTAGCAACCGACAACCGGCAACCGCCTTATTTGGGCGGTGGCTTCTGCCGACCGCCTTATTTGGGCGGTGGCCTCTGGCAACCGCCTTACTGGGGCGGCGGCGACTGCGTTTCTTTTTCGTCCTCCACGTCGATAGGGATGCCCGACTCGTTGGTCTCGCCGAATCCGGCGCTGAGGATGCGAGTCAGCGCGTCCTCGACGCTCTCGTCTATCTCCTCGAAGTCTGCAGGGTCAACTTCAACGACGAACCCGGTGGTGATGTTCGGCGCGGTGGGGAGGAACAAGAGTTCGCGGCCGTCCTCGGTCGTCTTGCCGGTTTTGAACGCGGTCATCCGCATGCCGTCCCAGACCTCGACTTTGACGGGGGCCTGCAGGTCGGTAGTGTCCGAGAGCGCCGTCTCGGCCGCCATCTTCGAGGCGTTGTAGACGACCCGGAGGCCGGGGACTTGGTTCATCGCGCCGTCTATCGCACCTTCCACGAGCGACCCGACCGCGGTCCGCATCATGTAGCCGACGCTCAGGACGAGCATCGAGAAGACCACGAGGACCGTCAGCACGCGGAAGTAGGTGGGTGTAATCTCTTGGAGGATTGGGACCCCGGCGATGGCCATATAGAGCCACGCGATGATGTACGCCGAGACGAGGATGGGCAGGATGACGATGAGTCCGCTTGCGATGTCGCGTTTCCACGAGGACATTTGTCGGGAGTATCCGAGCGCAGGTCCATAAACTAGATGCTATCGGTTCGACTGGCGGTGAGAACGTTCGCTGGTCGAGCGAGGCCGAGACTGCGAGAAGTCCGGTCGCGGACGACACCCGCGACTGTTTGGATAGCGATTCGGTGGCCACAGTGTTACCCGGCGCAAATGACCTCACCAGTACCGGCGTAGTAACCGCAACCCCAAGCGAAGAATTCTAGCATGTGTTCACCTCCAGTAGATTGGTAACACCCACCACACATATATCTTTCCAAGCTATATAATTAAAATTACTCCCCGGATGGCCACTACTATCGAGGGAGACGAACCGAGAATGAGTACAAATTCTTTGTGTCAGCGCCCGAGGACCGCCCGGACCGCGAACAGCAGGTTCTCCTTGCGCTCCATCACGCGCCGGTAGAAGTACGAGAGCCACTTGTCACCGTAGGGGACGTACTGCCAGACCTCGTACTCGTCGGCGAGGTCGGTCTGGGCGTCCTCGCGGACCCCCATCAGCATCTGAACCTCGAAGTCGGTCCCGTACTCGTCGTGAAGTTCCTCGGCGTAGGCTATCATCTCGGGGTCGTGACTCCCGACCGCGATACCGCCCTCGAACTCCTCGAACATGAACTGGAGGTACTCCTTGTACGCGGCGTTGACCGCCGACTTCTCCTTGAGCGCGATTTCGGCCGGCGGGTCGTAGGCACCCTTGACGAGTCGGACCTTGCCGGGGAGGTCCGCGAGGCGCTTCAGGTCGTCCTCGGTGCGCTTGAGGTTGGCCTGCACGCAGATGCCGACGCCGCCCTCGTGCTTTTGGGTGAGTTTTTCGAAGATGTCGAGGGTCGCGTCGGTGGTGTCGTGGTCCTCCATGTCTATCCAGACGAACACGTCGCGCTCGGCGGCGGCGTCCGCGATTCGCTCGACGTTCTCGCGGAAGACCT
Organism: Halorussus lipolyticus; assembly: GCF_029338375.1. Lineage (NCBI taxonomy): Archaea > Methanobacteriati > Methanobacteriota > Halobacteria > Halobacteriales > Haladaptataceae > Halorussus > Halorussus lipolyticus. The sequence continues at coordinate 2,378,013 of NZ_CP119804.1, forward strand.
CCTCGCCCACGTCGAGACCGACCTGCGAGGGCTTGACCGAGATGCAGGCGTCGGCGTCGCTGGTCTCGATGTCCTCCAGCAGGCGGATGTAGGCCTCGGCGTCCTCGTCGGCGGGAGCGCGCTCGTGGTAGTGTTCGCCGAGGAGGTTCAGGATGGCCTTCACGTTCCGGTCGTTGAGGTTCCGGGTGTGTTCGAGGGCCTCAGCCGGTGACTCTCCGGCGACGAACTTGCTGGCGATGGGCGGTATCATTGGTCAGGGCTTGCCACCGATGGGTCTTTAACGTGGGCGATTTGCGCCTGACAGTTCCCGACGGCCGCGAACCGCTCGACCGTGGCCGGCGGCAAGGCTTCGAGAAGCGTTCACCACCGAGGTTGGTGTCGATACCGAGCCAATCCCCGAAACCGGACAAAACCCGCCTTCCCGAAACCATCCGGGTTAAAACCCCGCGTCCGGTTAGTGAATCGTATGGGTGTCTTCGAGACTGTCGTAATCGCGCTGTGGGCGATGTTGCCCGCCTACGTCCCGAACAACGCCGCGGTGCTGGCCGGCGGTGGACAGCCTATCGACGGCGGCCGGACGTGGAACGGCGACCGCCTTCTGGGCGACGGCAAGACGTGGCGCGGGACCGCGATGGGGATTCTGGCCGGCGCGGCGCTCGCGCTGGTCCTCAACGCCGTTCGGGGAAGCGTGTCGAACCTCGCGGGCGTCGCCCTGCCGGCGTTTCCGCTGGCGGTCGTGTTCGCGCTCCCCGCCGGAGCGATGCTCGGCGACATCGCGGCGTCGTTCCTCAAGCGCCGGACCGGCCGCCAGCGCGGCGCGGCCTTCCCCGGCGTGGACCAGTTGGACTTCGTGGTGTTCGCCCTCCTGCTTGCGTTCCTCGCCGCTCCCGACTGGTTCGTGGACGTGTTCACCCTCCCGGTGCTGGTCGTCGTGGTCGTCGTCACGCCGCTCTTGCACCTCTCGACCAACGGCATCGCCTTCGCGCTCGGGTTGAAGGACGAACCCTACTGAGACGACCTTTTCCAACGACCTTTTTATTGCGAGAGCAGTCGCCGCTGGCGACTGCGCTCGATAAAAAGCTCGACCAAAAACACCGGAAGACAAACCGCGTCTTCCGAGCAGTCGGTCGCTTTGCTCCCGACAACACGGCGCTCGCTCGTCGCTGGCGCTCCTCGCTCCCGGTGAGTGTCTGGTGCAAACCGCAACCGCCACCGCTCCGCAACCGCACCGCGACAGTTGTCAAAATGCTCCGTAGCTGGCAAATACATTCTCGATTTTATTAGGAATATTTATACTGCTTTAGAAAATTAATAGTTGTCTCTAGTATTGCTTCTAATTGCTCGTCGGTCGCCTGCACGCAGGTGACCAGCGTGGGCCGGGGCGACTTTCGACGCCGACGTGGCTCAGTGCTGACACTCCGACAGTAGCTTTCACTTTGTTACCTACTTCGGAACAGAACCTACTTGTCAGTAGTCGCCGAAGCAGGAGTAACGACCATGGCCTCTACTCAGTCCCGAACCGACGCGCCCGAGGAGAAAAACCCCGAAGCCTGCCCCGTCGTGGAAGCCATCGAGCAAATCGGCTCTCGCTGGCGACTCGTCGTCCTCCACGACCTCCACGGGAGCGAGAAGCGGTTCAACGAACTCGAACGCTCGACCGGCGCGAGTTCCCGGACCCTCTCGCGCGTGCTGGACGACTTGGAGGAGACCGGCCTCGTCAACCGTCGCGTCGAGGACAAGCCAATCGCCACCTACTACAGTCTGACCGAAAAGAGCAGAGACCTCTGCTCGGTGTTCGGCGAACTCGAATCGTGGGCCGACGAGTGGGTCGAGGCCGCGGCGGGCGACGACTGAGGTCGGTCTCGAACCCGGCGAGACCCGCCGCGCCAAACGAAACTGCTTATCACTCCCGCCGCCCCGAAGGTTGGATAATGGCGACCGACGACCTCATCGCGGCGCTCCGGGACGCAAACGCGGTCAAGTACGGCGAGTTCGAACTCTCTCACGGCGGCACCAGCGACTACTACGTGGACAAGTACCTGTTCGAGACGAACCCCGACTGCCTCGAACGCATCGCCGAGGCCTTCGCCGAGAAGGTCGGCGACACCAAACTCGCGGGCGTCGCCCTCGGCGGCGTCCCACTCGTCGCGGTCACGAGCGTCGAGACGGGCAACCCCTACGTCATCGCCCGGAAACAGCAGAAAGACTACGGCACGGCCAACCTCGTGGAGGGCCGACTGGAGGAGGGCGAGGAGGTCGTCGTCCTCGAAGACATCGCCACGACCGGCCAGAGCGCCGCCGACGCGGTGGAGGCCCTTCGGGAAGCGGGCGCGACCGTGAACCGGGTCCTCGTCGTGGTGGACCGCGAGGAGGGTGCGGCCGAGAATCTGGCCGACTACGACGTGGAACTCGACTCCCTGCTTACCGCGACCGAACTCCTCGATGCCGAGTAGACTCCGGAAATAGCGGGACCGGATAGACACATTTGCACAACTCCGTATAACCACGGTTACGTATTTCTGCTGAAATTCTGGCTCCCTGCTATCGAGGTATTCAAGTTCGTGGGGTACATCGAACGCGGATATGAACCGCGCAGAGAAGGCGACCCTGCAGTTACAGGCGGTCGCCGTCCTTCGCATGCTGAAGGAGACGCGAACCTACGACGAGTTGGCCGAGGTCACCGACCTCCCGGCGGGCGACCTGAATCGCTACGTCAACGGCCACGTCCTGCCGAGCGTGGACCGTGCCGAGAACATCGTCGGCGGCGTCGGCCGCGACGAACTCGCCACCGAACTCGAATCCCGGATTCGGGTGGACGACGAGGGCTACGTGGACAACTCCAGCGTCGTCTTCGACCAGTCGTTCCTCGACCTCGTGGCACCAGTCGCCGCCGAATCCCTCGGGTTCGACCGCCCCGACGTGGTGCTGACCGCCGCGACCGACGGCATCACCCTCGGGTCCGCGATGGCACGGAACTTCGACGCTCGGGTCGCCTACGCCAAGAAATCCAAGGAGACCGCAGTCGAGGAGTTCATCGAATCTCGCCAGCGCCTCCAGTCGGGCATCGAACTCACCTACTACCTGCCCTCGTCGGCCATCGACGCCGGGGAATCGGTGCTGGTCGTGGACGACCTGATTCGCTCGGGCGAGACCCAAGAACTCCTGTTGGACATCGTGGACCGCGCCGACGCCCACGTCGGCGGCGTCTTCGCCCTCATCGCGGCCGGCGACGAGGGACTGGACCGCGCGAAGGGTCGGACCGACGCGCCGGTCGGCGCGCTGACGACGTTCGAGGAGTAACCCGCCGGAGTCTCCCGACCGTTGCGGAGTTCGACGGTCGAATCGAGTAGGCATATCCGTGATGAGTTTTCGATTTTCTCACGGTTTCTCCCGACGATTCGATTCATGTTTGTGCATACATGCTCAGATTCGATGGGAATTCTTAAGTACGCCTCCGAGAGTATGCTTACTCGTCCAACATGGGGATCGAAGACACGAGCGACTCCCGTTCCGAGTCCGGTTCGGCCGGCGCGCTCTCGTCGTATTTCGGCTTCGACGAACACGGCACGGACCTCCGGACCGAAATAGTGGCGGGCCTGACCACCTTCCTGACGATGAGTTACATCGTGGTGGTCAACCCCCAGATTCTCGCACAGGCTATCAACCTACAGGGCTACACCACGAGCCAAACCCAGTCGATGCTCGCCGTCGTGACGCTCATCTCGGCGGCGGTAGCAACGCTGGTGATGGCGTTCTACGCCAACAGACCCTTCGCGCAAGCGCCGGGTCTCGGCCTGAACGCCTTCTTCGCGTTCACCGTCGTCCTCGGGATGGGCGTCGCGTGGCAGACCGCGCTGGCGGCCGTCGTGGTCGAAGGCGTCATCTTCATCGCGCTCACCGCAGTCGGAGCGCGTGAGTACGTCATCCGAATCTTCCCCGAACCGGTGAAACTCGCGGTCGGAACCGGTATCGGTCTCTTTCTGGCAATCATCGGTCTCGAAGCGATGGGCATCATCACGGGCGACGCCGGAACTATCGTGGCGCTGGCCCAAATCGGCCAGAGTCCGGTCGCAATCGTCTCCATCGTCGGTCTGTTCGTCACCTTCGCGCTCTACGCTCGGGGGATTCCGGGGTCCATCATTGTGGGTATCCTGTTCACCTCCGGGCTTGGCTACGGCGCAGAGTGGTTCGGCCTCGTCCCCGCCGGGACGCTGACCCCGAGTTCGACGCAGGCGACGTACAACATCGCTCCTCTCGCGGGAGCCTTCGTCACCGGCCTCGGAAACGTCGAGGCCATCTCGTTCGCCCTCATCGTGTTCACCTTCTTCTTCGTGGACTTCTTCGACACCGCGGGCACCCTGACGGGCGTCTCGCAAATCGCGGGCTTCCTTGACGAGAACGGCGACCTGCCCGACATCGACAAGCCACTGATGGCCGACGCCATCGGAACGACCGTCGGCGGGATGCTCGGAACCTCGACGGTCACGACCTACATCGAGTCGGCCTCGGGCGTCGAGGAGGGCGGCCGAACCGGCATGACCGCGCTAACCGTCGCCTTCCTGTTCGTGGCGGCGCTGGCGTTCATCCCCCTCGCCGCGGCGATTCCGATGTACGCCTCCCACATCGCGCTGGTCGTCATCGGCGTCGTGATGTTCCAGAACGTCGTGGACATCGACTGGAGCGACATCACCAACGTCGTCCCCGCCGGGATGACTATCCTACTGATGCCCTTCGCGTTCTCCATCGCCTACGGCATCGCGGCGGGCATCGTCTCGTACCCCATCGTCAAACTCGCCGCGGGCGAAGTCGAGGACACCCGGCCCGGCCACTGGGCGCTGGCGGCCGCGTTCGTGGTCTACTTCTTCGTCCGGACCAGCGGGATGTTGCAGGGAAGCGTCTAATCGCTCCCGCCTGCGCTGGGACTTCGTTTCGGCTGTGAGTCGTTCTCTCGCTTCGGGAAACAGTTATATCGTTGGCTGTCGATTTTACCTTTCGACAATGAGCGAATACGACGAACCCGAGGCGAGCGACGAGACGATAGCGAAAATCTACTACGCCGACGAGGAGGCCACGCAGGTCGATGCGGCGTTCATCATCGAGGACTGGGACTGGGTGGTCGGATTCGACCAAGTGGCGACCGACGAGTACGATTACGTCTCCATTCCGACCGACAAAGTAATCGGCGTGAAGTCCCCGGAGTACGATTCGTTCTCGCGGAACGGGCGGCGAGTGACCGCCTACGGCGTGGGCGAGGAGGGCGTCGAGGCCTTCGCCGACCGACTTCCGGTGTAGCCCCCCAATTTTAATCGGCTCGGATTCGTGGGCAGTGACATGAATCTCCCCAGTCGCCCGCTTCCCCGCCGGTGGTTGGCCCGCGCTGTGACCGCGTTGGTCGTCCTCGGACTGGTCGCGCCCGCCAGCATCTCCGGAGCGACGTACTTCGCCACCGCCGAGGACCCCACCAACCTCCGGGCCTCGGTGGACGACCCCGCGAACGGCACGACGATAATCTCGATTCAGGGCTTTCACTTTCAGGGGATGGCCAACGCCAACAAGCCCGCGAGACTGGTCGCGGTCGGTCCTCGGGGGAACGTGAAGTGGGTCCACAACGGGTCAGGGTTCGACGCCCGGTGGTTCTACGACGTGGACCCACTGGAGAACCGGAACCTGCTCGTAACCGCGACGACGCCCAACGCCACGCTTGTCTACGAGTTGAACCCCGAGACGCAGGAACGGGTCTGGACCGAGCGCCTGCCCATCCACGACACTCACGACGTGGACCGCATCAACGGCGACCAACTGCTGGTGGCCAACATGCGCGAACCGAACCACGAGGACCGCATCTTCGTCTACAACATGACCACCGACGAGACGGTCTGGGAGTGGGAGTTTCGTGACCACGGCTACCCCGAGGAGGGCGGCGGGAGGGCCAAGGACTGGACCCACGTCAACGACATCGACAAAATCGGCGCGGGCGAGTATCTGGTCTCTCCTCGGAACTTCGACCAAGTAATCGTGGTCAATCGCTCGACCGGAAACGTCACGATGCAGTTGGGGAGCGACGACGACCACTCGGTGCTGTACGAACAGCACAATCCGACCTACCTCGAAAGCGAGAACGGGACGCCGACGGTGCTGGTCGCCGACAGCGAGAACGACCGCCTCGTGGAGTACGCCAAGACGGGGACCGGCACCGAAAACGGGTGGACCCGGACGTGGACCATCGGCACGCAGGGCCTCAACTGGCCGCGAGACGCCGACAGACTCCCGAACGGTAACACGATGGTCGTGGACACGATGCACCACCGCGTCTTCGAGGTCACACCTGAGGGAGAGGTCGTCTGGGAGTTCCACGCGCCGTGGGCACCCTACGACGTGGAGCGCATCACCTACGGCGACGAACCCGACGGGCCGACCATGCAGGACCTCGGCAAAACAGGAAGCTACAACCTCAGCGGGAGCGGTCTGCAGGTGCAGGGCAGAGACACCAAGACGGTCTCGTTCTGGGTGGCCGAGACCTTCGAGGGAACGCCGATTTCCGCGCAGGCCGACCACCTCGCCCGCCTCTGGGCGCACGTCACGCCGTGGATTCGCCCCATCTGGATGACGAGTTGGGAGTTCCTCGGCGCGGTTCTGGCGGGCGGCGTGGTAGCGGCGTGGGGTCTCGGCGAGGTAATCTACCAGCGTCACCGGATTCGAGCGACCGTCTCGGAACTCGTGCGACGGGTACGGCGACCGGTGGAATGAACGCCAGTGCAAGCGGCCGACGGTGGGTATCGAAACGAGGGCGCTCCCGTTGTTCGTTCTCCTCGGCGCGCGAGCAACGCGCGAGGGACGAGTGACCGGCCGAACGAAGTGAGGGCGTGAACGAGGAGGCTGGGGAGGCGTGAGGTCCCCGGTTGCGGGACGCGAGCAGTCCGAGTGGAACGAGATTACGAAGAAACAACAAAATATTCTTTTAATATATATTATTATGTCTTTAGCAAACGTATTTACGTCTCTCGGCTCCGTCTTAGGTCCCGTCACGCGCTTCCGAGACCACCACGTTCTTCCCGGCAAAGCCCCTACGGACGGACATGGCGAACCTTGAATTGTACGACCTGCCGGGGTGTCCGTTCTGCGCGAAAGTCAGAGACAAACTCGACGAGTTGGGTCTCGACTACGAACGTCACGAGGTGCCCTCCTCGCACTCCCAGCGCACCGAAGTCGAGGAGGTCAGCGGTCAGACCGGCGTGCCCGTGCTGGTAGATACGGACAACGGCGTCGAAGGGATGCCCGAGAGCGACGACATCGTGGAGTATCTCGAAGAAACCTACGGCGACGGCGCGGCGTAATCGTCATCGCACCACCGGCGCGAACCGCACGGCGAGACGCGCTTTTTTAGGCGGTATCCGAGTCATCACGGAGTCGCATCTGTTCGGATGGCGTAGCACACAAAATTGAGGGGACGATTCAGGCCGGTTTCTCGCCGCGCTCTCGAATCAGGTCCCGCAGTTCGTCGGGGTCGTCGATGTCCTCTAGCTCCTCGCGTTCCACGATACCCGTCCCATCGACGCTCTCGCGCTTGGCCTCGTCAACGAAGTAGACCGAGCGCGTCCGGGCGACCTGCCCGATAGAGGACATAATCCGAGCGCGCTTCTCGGCGGCCTTGGTGAACGCCGAGTGGCCCGTCAGGACGTTCTGCTCGCTCCCGCTGTCCTCGCTGACCGTCTTGAACGGTGCCCGAACCGTCGGGTGGACCTCGAAACCGGCACGGGTGAGGACGGTGACGATGCGCTCGTCGTCGTCGTCCTCGGGTTCGGGGTCCTCGGGCGTGGGTTCGCCCTCTCGAACCTCGTCGGCACCGTCGAGGACATCCACGGGGCTAGTGAGGTCGCCCTCGAACAGGTCTTGGAGTTCGAGCGCGACATCGACGCTGGCGTTCATGCCGTCCTCGTACTTCGAGACGGTGCGCCGCGAGACGCCCAACTCGTTGGCGAGTCTGCCGAGACTCCAGTCGCGGTCCTCGCGCTCGTCGCGCAGAACGTCGCCGTCGATGTTGACGTAGAGGCCGCCGGGCGCGGCGTAGACCAGCGGGGCCATGCCTTCCACGAACAGTTCCATCGCGGTATCGGGACTCAGGACGGGGACACCGTGCCGGAAGTAGACGACCCCCGGCTCCAGCTCCTCGTCGCGGGTCCGGAGGCCGACGACGATGGGCGTCGCGCTGAGGTACTCGCCGAGTCGGCGCATCTCCAGACCCGTCGCGTCGTCGAATGCGTCTACGTTCGCCAAAACCTTCAGCAAGAGCAGGTCGCGTCCGCGCCGGGCGGCCACGTCGAAGCTCTTGGGTCGAATTGCGCACCGGTCGCTAACGGCGAATCCCGCATCCTCAAGCATTGCGGTCACGTTCCCGACCAGTGCAGACCGGGACATATCCGCATGTAAGTGATTCCCCTATATATGCATTGTGCTGGCCGTATCCCGGCGTCTGCTTGCGATTCGCCGGAACGCGAGCGGTAGCTTGATAATGATAGACGGGTGCGCTCCGAAAGTCGTTAATCCGACACGCACCAACTCGGAGGCGTGACGGTACTCGGCGTGGACGACACCGACTCGCGGGAGCGAGGGATGTGTACGACCTACCTCACAGCCAGAATCGCCGACCGGATGGCCGAGGAGGCCACCGTCGAGCGACTGCTCCTCGTGCGACTCAACCCGGCGGTCGAACACAAGACCCGAGGCAACGCCGCGCTCGCGGTCCACACCGACGCCGACCCCGAGAGGACCTTCGAAATCGCCCGCGAGGAGATTTCCGCGGTCGCCGAGACCGACGACCCCCGGACCAACCCCGGACTGGTCGTCGCGCCGGGCGACCCCGAGGACGTGCCCGAATCGGTCGCCGAGTTCGCCCGCGAGGCCGTCAGAGACCTCCACTCGGTCGAGGACGCCGAGGCAATCATCGAGGACGCCGGCTATCGGAGCGCAGGGTGGAAGATGGGCAGGGGAAAAATCGGCGCGCTGGCGGCGGTCGGCGCGTGGAGCGCATTTGGCGGGCAAGCGGCGGTCGGCAAGAGCGAAGCGGTCGCCGGGGACGACTCCTGCGGGGTCGTCCCTGCCGACTGGACCTACGAGTGCATCTCCTACCGGGAACCCGAGCGCGTCGGCACGCCCCGCGAGGTAGACGCCGAATCGGTCTTCGAGGCCGCGAACGCCGCCTATCCCGAGGCGTGGGACACCGTGGACCGCGAAACGGGGGAACTGGTCTGCGTCCCGCACACCCCCGGTCCGATTCTCCACGGCGTCCGGGGCGACGACCCCGAAGTGGTCAGACGGGTCGCCGAGGCCATCGAGAGCGAACCGGTCGAGCGCCGGGTCGTCTTCGTGACGAATCAGGGCACCGACGCCCACCTCCGAGATGGACTCCTCGCCGAGGTCGAGGACGGCCGGGCCTACCGCGTCACCGGAACAGTCGCCGAGGAGCCAGAAAATCGACGCGGCGGACACGTCTTCTTCTCGCTGGAAGACGCAGGCGAGCGGTTACAGTGCGCCGCCTTCGAACCAACCAAGCGGTTCCGCGACCGGGTGCGGGACCTCCGGGTCGGCGACCGCATCACGGCCTGCGGCGAGGTGTCGGATGGGACCCTGAAACTCGAAAAGTTCGCAGTGCGTGACCTGAACAGGACCGAACTCGTCACGCCCGACTGTCCCGACTGCGGCCGGTCGATGGAGAGCGCCGGAGCAAATCAGGGGTATCGGTGCCGGGACTGCAAGACGAGCGCGCCGGGGAAAGTCGAGCGGACAGTCGAGCGCGAGGTAGAAATCGGGTGGTACGAGGTCCCGCCGGAGGCCCGCAGGCACATCGCCAAACCGCTGATTCGTGGCGGGTTCGACGCGCCGATTCACCCGGAGAAGTAAACGGGAGTGCGGAGCGGCAGAACTCGACAGAGAAATATATAGATTTCTTTAGAAACTGTTCTAGTTTCTTTGGGAACGAATAAGTTGCCTTTCAGCAGATAAATTGCCTTCCAGCAGGACTCAGGACTTCAGTCCGCTTCCGGTCAGCGGAACCACCACGTCGTCCTCGTCGTCCAGCACCCCGCGCTCGCGGAACTCCGCGAGCGCGGCAGGGGCGACGGCGCAGGTCGGTTCCGTATAGAATCCGCCGCGGTGGAGGCGGTCGAGGGCCTCCTCGACCGGTTCCGAATCGAGCGCGATAGCGTCGCCGCCGGTCTCCTCGATGGCGTCGAGAATCTGGTCCTTCCGAGCGGGGTCGAGAATCTGGATGCCGTCTGCGACCGAATTGTCGCCCGCGGCGGCCTCGTTGCCGTGCAGTTCGTCGGCGATAGGCGCGTACCCGGCGGCCTGCGCCCCGAGGAGCCTCGGCATCTCGTCGGTCCACCCGGCCTCCTTCAGCGCGCGGAATCCGCGGTAGGCCCCGAGGAAAAGCGTACCGTGACCGAGCGGCGTCACCACGGCGTCGGGGACTTCCCAGTCGCGCTGGGCCGCGACTTCGAAGGCGAAGGTCGAAGTGCCAGCGAAGAACGCGGGGTTCCACGCGTGACTGGCGTACCACCCGGCCTCGTCGTCGGACTCGACGGCCTCGATGCAGGCGTCGGTCACGTCCTGCCGAGTGCCCTCGACGCGAATCGGATTCGCGCCGACGCGCTCGATTGCCGCGAGTTTGGACGCTTTGGCGTCTGCCGGGACGTAGATGTCGGCGTCGATTCCGGCGCGAGCGGCGTACTGGGCGATGGCCGCGCCAGCGTTGCCCGACGAGTCCTCGACAACCTTCTCGACGCCCAACTCGTCTGCGCGGGAGAGGGTCGCCGTCGCGCCGCGGTCCTTGAAACTCCCCGAGGGGAAGACGTATTCGAGTTTGAACTCGACGGTTCCGGTCCAGTCGGCGTCAAGGGTATCGGGGTCAGGTTCTTGCAGGGGCGTGAACCCCTCGCCGAGCGTGACCTCGGGGGAGATAGGGAGGAAGTCCTCGAAGGCCCACAGGCCAGCGCGAGTGTCGAGTGCCGCGAACTCCGGCGCGGGGTGGTCGGGAATCGGTCGGTCGGCGAATTCGAGCGGATGGCCGCAGTCGCATCGCCACGGTTCGTCCGGTCCGGCGTCGTAGGTCCGGTCGCAATCCGGGCAGGTCAGGTCGGAGGGAGGAGCGTCCGCAGACATCGCTCAGAACTCGTCCACGTTGGTTCCGACCGAGCAGACGTACTCGCCGGTCGCAACTTGGGGCAGTCGCCGCGAGCGCCAGAAGACGCCGTGGTCGTCGGCCGTGACTTCGGCCTTCAACTTCCCGAAGGGGTCGGTGACCTCGAATATCACGTCGCCGGCCTCCACCACGTCGCCGAGGTCCTTGCGGAACCGGACGAGGCCGCCCGAGGGCGACCCGTAGCGGTCGAACCCGGTGGCCCGGACTTGGGCGTCGAGCGTGACCTCGCCGTCGAGGAAGCCGTAGTAGCGCAGGACGTTGAACAGGCCCGAGACGCCGTATTGGATGCTCTCCTCGTCCCACCCGACGCATCCGCCGAGTTCGGGGTCGATGGTCGGGATGCCCTCGTCGGGTCCGGCGCGGGCGAGTTGGCCGTCCGGTCCCTTCTGGTCCAAGATGTGGCCGCATCCGAACACCTTGGCGAGTTCCATGCACTCGTCGTGGAGTCGGTGGCGCTGGCCGCACCTGACCCGGACCTCGTTGAGCATCTGGCTGGTCGAGCCTTGATGCAGGTCCAAAATCAGGTCGGCCCGCGAGGCCGCCTCGAAGGTGGCCGCCGCGATGCGCTCGCTTGAGGTCCCCGACTCGTCGCCGGGGTAGGTGCGATTCATCTTGGTGTCGTCGATGGGGTTGCGGTGTTCGGCCACCTGAAAGGCGTGGTAGTTGACGATGCCGACCACGAGAATCGTGCCCGAGAGCCGGTGGGGGTCGATTTGGGGAATGGCACGCTGGAGGACCCCGAGACCGTTCAGTTCGTCGCCGTCGCTGACCGCCTGTACGTACAGCGTCGGGCCGTCGTCCGCGCCGTTGATGACCGCGACCGGCAGACCGAAGTCGCCGCCGTCGCGCGTTTCGCCGACCTGCAACCGCCCGGTGTCCATCTCTCCGGGCGCAGAACTCGCCGTTCCGAGCGTCTTCATTACCCATAACCGACGCCTACACGCCCTTTAGCGGTTCGGTCTCGGCGAAGCGTGAATCAGCGATACCGGAGTGCGAGAACAGAAACGAGCCACAAAGTGAACAGCGAGGATTCACCCCGAACGACCGATTGCCTACAGTCCCGTCCACGCGGTCGGCGCGTCTAACTCGGGGAAGTGCCAGCGTTGTTCCGGGAGTCCTCGCTTTTCTCGGAGTTCGATTCGGGCGTCGAACTGCGGAGCGAGACGCTGGACGGTCTCGGAGTCGTCGGCGAGCGGCAGGTGGTAGTGACCCATGCCCGAGACGCTCCGCACGTGGTCGCCGACCGCGCTGACGAATTGCTCGACCGTCGAAATATCGTGCTGGCTGACGAGGTACGAGAGCGTGAACAGCGAGAAGCGAAGTTCCGCAGAGTCGAACCCGGAGTTGGTGTTTTTCGCCGTCGTGAACGTATTGCAAATCGTCAGTTGGAGGTCGTCGATTCCCCGGCGGTTCCAGTTCCCGGCAACTGTGCCCGGCGACTCCGCCACGTCCGCGGCCCGCGTTCCGCACCCGTGGTCCACCACGAGGACGTCCTCGTCTGTCGGTGCAATGTCGTCGGGTAGAAGGTTGGGCAGGTCTGCCCGGTCTTGGTCGGTGAGACCGATAATTCGCGTTCGGGGTAGTTCAGGCGCGCCCAGTAGTTTTTGGGTCATTCGATGGGAGACCTCCTCGCGGACATCGCCAGTGACCAAGAGATTGCAACCGCAGTTTTTCAATCCGGAGAGATGCCTGCGGAAGGCCTCGCCGGGGGAATCTGCGTCGTTCATGTTCATTTGCGTTTATAGATGAATTAGTATAATTTAAAATTTGTTACTTTCAGCCTAGGTTTAAATTTGTCTAGTATAGGAAATCGGCACGGCAAGGGAGGACAGAGCTACAAAGGTTCTTAAACTAATATGTAGAGAAAGTGTTTTTTACCATGCTCTACACTCTGAGATATGGCCAAAAAATGGGCGAGAAAGTGGTTAGAACGACATCCGGGAGTCCTTGGAGTGGTTTTCTCTCTCAATTTTTACGTATTTCAGTTGACTGAGCCACTAGGTTGTTTTTATTGCGAAACTCCGGGACCGTAGATTTTCTCGGCTGAAATCTCATTAGGCCGGAAAATCGTTTCATAAAAGTATACGGGGGTGTCTCAAGCATCAAGAAGTTCGGTAAACGACTCCTTGTCGAATTCTTCCTCAAGAACAGTAGAATTGACAGAATGAATCTCTTCGTCAGCGATTTTTGCCTTTCTGAGACCCCCTATTTGATTCGTGACGGTTAGGCCTACTCGTAGGGCCGATAATCCGCATATATGACTCATCTGCGAAGGTGTTTTAAGGAAAATATTTTGTGGTCGGCAATAGACCCTGAAATATGGTTAAGAATCGGATTCTCAGGTCGTTAAAATGCCATCCGAGAATAACGGGTGGTGTATTTTCTCTTAGCTTGTACATGATGGAACTAATTGAGTTGAGTTGTACGACGTGTACTAATCCCGGCCCCTAGAAATCCTCGTCCACAGAAACTTCCTCAGGCCAGAGAACACCCGCACCAGACTGTACTGGATGCTTAACATTCTCGAAATACTCATTGAGGGATTCGCGGCTAAGTTGTTCTTCAAGAATAGTAGAGTTAATAGAGTGTATTCTTAAGTCATTTATCTGTGTCGTCTGAAGTGCCCCTATCGTCGCATTAATCGTCGGATACGGCTGAATTTTCAGCGAAATTTCGTCTCCAATCTTTTCTGGGCTTATAATCGCGGGTGCCCCACATTGCGATTCAATTAGTTCCTGACTACCATCGCCAACAACAACGTACTTCCGGTTTGGGGCATTCACATCAGTAACCACCGACAGGGCACTTTGCATTGGGAAGCCGTGATTCAACAACCTCGCTAACTTCTTCCCCACCTCAGTCGCCGGTTCGTTGCCAATTTTCGTCAGCGTCACTACGCCGACCTGACTGCCTTTCTCGACCAACTTCTCGCCCTGTTCGTACGAGCGACAACCGTTGAGGAAGAACCCGCGAACACCGGATTCCTCGATGGTCTCGACATCGAGCATTCCGTCGATACACCGAATCCCGGAGTCGTCAACGTGCCCGATGTAGTGCAGAAAGTCCGTCCCCGACTCCAGCAGGTCCCGCAGTTCGTCGGTCGTCAGGTCGTTGTGGAGCGACACCCGGAAATCGTAGAGGTTCCGCGTCCCGTAGATGTCGCCAACTACGTCCTCCTCGCGCAGTTAGTTGTACCACTCATCAAAAACCACAAAGATGGTTCTTTCACTATGTGTTTTAAGGAAAATATTTTGTGGCCAGCAGTACACCCTGAAATATGGTCAAGAACCGAATTCTTAGGTCATTGAAATTCCATCCGAAGATAATAGGGGTTATATTTTCTCTTGGCTTGTACACGATGGAGCTAGTTGAGTCAGGTTGTGCCACGTGTGCTAATCCTGGACCTTAAATATCGTCAATGCTGATTTCATCCGCCCAATAAATATCGCCTCCAAATTTTACCGGGAATGTTTCGAGTTTGAAAAACTCATCTAAAGACTCTTCATCGAGATTAATCTGAAAGACTGCAGAACCAAGCAACTCAATCACGTCTCCATCAATTCTTGTGGATGTGAGCATGCCTAACGAGGACTTGACCGTAGGAGACATTTCGATTGTTGTTGTGATTTTTTCGTCATTTCGTTCTGTTTTAATAATTGTTGGCATTCCACACTTCGGTTTGACTAGCTCCTGACCACCATCTCCGATTACGACATATTGTCTATCTGGAAAGTGAACATCTGTAACAACTGACAGGGCATTCTGCATTGGGAACCCATAATTAAGTAGGCGTGCTAAACCACGTCCGACTTCGGTAGCTGGTTCGTTCCCAACTTTCGTCACCGTCACCACACCCACCTGACTTCCTTTCTCGACCAACTTCTCGCCCTGCTCGTACGAGCGACAACCGTTGAGGAAGAACCCGCGAACACCGGATTCCTCGATGGTCTCGACATCGAGCATTCCGTCGATACACCGAATCCCGGAGTCGTCAACGTGTCCGATGTAGTGCAGAAAGTCCGTCCCCGACTCCAGCAGTTCGCGTAATTCTGCGGTCGTCAAGTCGTTGTGGAGCGACACCCGGAAATCGTAGAGGTCCCGCGTCCCGTAGATGTCGCCAACCACGTCCTCCTCGCGCATCCGGTCGTCGTTACACACCACGTCCACCGAGATGTGGTGTTCCGGCGTCACGTCGAGTCTGCGCTTCAGCACCTCCGGCGTGACCTTGCTCGCGCCGAGTGGCATCTCGTCGCCGACCCAGACGTGTTCGATGGTATCGGTCGGTTCTGGCTGAACCACGTCGTTGACGGACGGGGCGTCCTCGCCGACCGAGCGGTAGAAGGCCTCTACTTCTGCCGGTTCCGGGTCGATTTCCGAGGGGTCCGGCTCGTCGGGGCATCTGACGAACGCGAGTTCGTCCGCGGCGAACGAGAGGACCGCGACGTTCTCGTGGGTCGGCGACACGTCCATCGTCACTTTCCACTTCGGCAGGTGGGGTTCGACCACCTCGAAGGGGATTTCGAGGTAGCGCTCGACCTGTTCGGCCAGCGACGCGTCGTAGAGCGATTCGAAATCGAGGTCAACGTCGGGTTCGATTTGCTGGCGCTCGTGGAGGTCCACCTCGTAGTAGCCCTCGGTACGAGTCACGCAGTCGAGGAAGAACACCTGCTGGAGGACGCGCTTGACCCCCGATTCGAGACCATCGGGCGTATCCAGCGAGTGAGCGAAACTGTCGGTGACGAGTCGGGGGTCCTCGCCCGGTACCACGTCGGCCCCGAGGTAGAACGCCAACGGCGCGACGGCGTAAATCGACTCGCGCTCCTCCGGAACCTCGATTGTCACCCCCGTCTCCGGTCGAACGATGTCCCCCTCGACGGCGAACTCCTCGCCGGGTTCGAGAAGCGGTGGATGACCACGTAGCGTCGGGAACGACCGTTCGCACGTCGTGGTCTTGAGCGCAGAGCCGAGCAGGGACACCGCGTCCATCATCGCACCAGTATCGTCAGGTACCGTAATTGTCCCCGCTGGCGTCTCGTGAAGCGAGCGCGCACCGACCTCGACGCGCGTCTCACCGCCAAACGAAATCTCGACGGATTCGGTACTCCCCGAAATACTGACCTCGCTCTCGACGGCCAGATAGACCTTCATCTGCGTGTTGGCGAGTTCCAGATTGTACACGTCGGTCGAAAGGTCAAGTTCGGACCCACCGCTGGACTGACCGACCATGTTACCGTCGGCATCGCGGACGTACACGTCGAGACCTTTGGTCGTCCACAGTGAGTCCGTCCGAATCGCAACTGCTGTATCAACTGGGAAATAGAACGAGTCCGTATCGGACGTTTCGAGAGACACGGCCAAAGATGTGTGGAGGTCGAACTGCGTGCGCTCAATGGGGTCCGTAAGCCGAATCCCGTCTGGGTCAACAAGCGTCGTGAATTCGGGTTTCATTGACAGACGACTATTAATTGAAAATACTTATACACCACCCAGACGTTCGCGCTTGACGGATTTGCGAACGACCCGGAGTTTCGAGGAGAGTCGAGCGCATACTGAGTCGTACCAAGACGACTACTCACCGAATGGCCTTGAAGACGTACAAAAAAGTCCTAAAGAAATATTTTCAATTTTATAGTACATACACAGGTTGTCGAGTGCCGTTCATTTGCGATAAGCATGACAGCTCTCTCATCACGATTTCGACACCACATCCCCGAGGAGTTTTGCCATCTCCAGCCAATCACTCGCACATGGCCACCGACCGAGAGCAAGCGGACCCTCTCTCAGCCTTCCGGCAGTTTCTCGCCTTGGAGCGCGACGTGCTGGTCCTCTCGCTGGCGATGTTCGCGTTCAGCCTCGGGTTTCAGATGACCGGTCGGTACATGGGTCGGTACCTCGAATTTCTGGGCGCGGGGAGCCTCGTCATCGGTCTCTACGGGAGTCTGGGCAATCTCATCGGCGCGGTCTACCCCTACCCCGGCGGAGCCATCTCTGACCGAGTGGGGTCCCGGACTGCGCTGACCGCGTTCGGTCTGGCCTCGACGGTCGGGTTTCTGCTGTGGTTCCTCGCGCCGAATTTCGGCGCGCTCCCGGTTCCGGCGTGGGCGTGGATTTTCGTCGGTCTCCTGCTGGCTCAGGCGTGGAAATCGTTCGGTCTCGGCGCGACGTTCGCCATCGTCAAGCAGAGCGTCCCGCCCGAGGAGCTAGCCACTGGCTTCGCCAGTACCGAGACCTTTCGCCGGACCGCGTTTCTCCTCGGTCCGCTCGTCGCGGCGGGCCTGCTGGCGATGTACGAGTTCGGCGTCGGCTTCCGGTACGTGCTGGCGGTCGCGGCCGGGTTCGGCCTGCTGGCGACCGTGGCTCAGCACACGCTGTACGACGCCAGCGAGGACTCCTTCGGCACGTCCTTCGAGGGCGTCGAGCAGGTGGTTTCCGACCTCCGGGAGATGCCCGAGGTCCTGCGACCCCTGCTGGTCGGCGACACGCTGGTCAGGTTTGCGAACGGGATGATTTACGTCTTCGTCGTCCTCGTGGTGGCGAACGTGCTGGCGGTCAGCGCGACCCTGCCGGTGGTCGGCTATCTCGGCCCGGAGGCCTTCTTCGGCGTCCTGCTGGCGGTCGAGATGGCCGTCGCGCTGGTCGTGATGATTCCCGTCTCGAAGGCGGCCCGGCGGTTCGGTCTCAAACCGGTCGTCGCGCTCGGGTTCGTCGTCTACGCCGTCTTCCCGGCGCTGTTGGTCAACGCGCCCGAAGGCGGCCTGACCGTGGCCGGTATCTCGGTGTCGGAGACCGCGCTCGTCACGCTTCTGTTCGGGATTTCGGGTCTCCGGTTCGCCGGCCTTCCGGCCCACAAGGCGCTCATCGTCGGCCCCGCCGAGGAGAACGCCGGGGGCCGCGTCGTCGGGTCGTACTACCTCGCGCGGAACGCGGTAGTCATCCCGAGTGCGGCCATCGGCGGGTGGCTCTACGGCCTCTCGCCCGCCGGCCCGCAGTTGGCGTTCGGACTGGCGACCGTAATCGGACTGGTCGGAACGGGCTACTTCCTCGTCTTCGGAAAGGAGTTGCCGGCGTATCGGTAGGAACCAGTGGGGACGTGTCACAAACCCGGCAAAGAGTTATGCCCTCGCTCTGTCGAGACGATTACGATGCGCCTGTTAGCGTTCGGTGACACCCACGTCAAGCCCACGGGCGAGTCGCCGGACTACGACCGACTCGGCTTACCGGCCGGGACCGATGCCGTGGTGACGGTCGGCGATGTCGTCCATCGCACCGGCCGAGAGGACCTCAGGGCGGGCCGGGACCTCCTCGGCGAACTCGCCGACCTCGGCGTCCCGGTCTACACGGTCCCCGGCAACCACGACCCGGCCGGCGAACACGGAGCGATGGTCGAGGGCGTCTCGGGAGCGAGCGTCCTCCACGACGAGGTGGTTTCGGTTGGCGATGTGGACCTCCTCGGGTGGGGATGCGAGGAGTTCGACGCCGGACCGGAAGTCACCTGCCGGGACTATTCTGCGCTCGACCCGCGGACCTCCTCGGGCGACCGGCGTCACGCCGCCGACCGAAACGCACGACGCCTCGAAACCGCGACCTACGAGTTCGTCACGACCGACGCGACCGAGCGCGACGTGGCCGACAAACTGGGGATTACGAGAGACGAGCGCCCGACGCTCGCGGAGCAACTGGCGGAACTGCGCGAGACCTACGACCGACTCGACGCCCTGTTCGAGGAGGCCTCGTCGCCGACGGTGGTCCTGAGCCACGTGCCGCCCTACGGGACTGAACTCGACCGGCACCACTCGCTCGGCGAGCGCGAGGCCGACTTGGACGACCTCCACGTCGGGTCGCTCGCGCTCAAACTCGCGCTCCGGGTCCACCGGCCCGCGGTCGGCCTCTCGGGGCACTCGCACAATCCGGTCTACGAGACGCTTCAGGAGGAGGGAGAGACCGTCCACCTCCTGAATCTGGGCTATCAGGGCGTGGCGACCGTGGACTACGACGAGGGATTCAGCTACGCTCGGCACGGTGAGTGACCATTCCCGCCCGCGAGTCATCGCCATCGTTCCGGCGTACCGTTCCTGCTGGAGGTCGGCGTGCTGGTGCTTGAACGGCAGACTCCTCTGTCGGTAAACAGTCGTGGCGAAATCGGCGGTTGAAAGTTTGGCAGGTTATATTTTGCTCTCGGCGCGCGCGAGCAACGCGCGCGAGGGACGAGCGAAGCGAGGAGGATGGGGAGGACGAGGTTCGAGGCGGTGCGGAAGACGGCGACGTTCGAGCCTGAAGCTAGCTCTCTCGGCTATAGATTGAGCTAGCGCGTTTAGAGCAATACGATTGATTCTTAAGCACAACAAAACAATTCTAAGTGCGAAGAACCGACGCGCCTTTCATCCGGCGCTCCTAACCCTCGGACGTGTCCGAGAGCGTCCCCGACCGACCGCGAGCCAACTTCGCGGCGGCGCTGAACGTCCGCCAGAACGCGATTCGCGGGTTCGCGTTCGCTCTCCTCGTTACCGCGGGGGTCCTCTCGCTGTTCGTCTTCCTGCCGGGGACGCGCCAGCCGACGCCCTACTATCTGGGTCTGGGGTTCGTCTTGCTCACGACGCTGGGCGCGCTGGCGACGACGGTGCTGACGCTCGTGTCGGCGTACCGGTTGGCGAAAGAGGAAGGGTTACGTGACGGACCGCGGCTGGATGAGTAGCAGTAGAGACCGCCTCAGCGTGAGATTCGTCAGCATAAAACTCCGACGCGGATACGTTCTCCCCCATATTCAGAAAGTAAACATTAAATCGATGCTAGAAGTCGTGTCGCCTATGCGAGAGTACCTGTATCTGGGCGCGGCTATCGCCGCCGAGGTCACCGGCACGACCGCGCTCAAATTTTCGGACGGATTCGAGAACGTCCTCCCGACACTCGTGGTCGTAGTCGGCTACGTCGGGTCGTTCTACCTCCTGAGTCTCACCCTCCAAGAGCTACCGATAGGCCTCGTGTACGCGACGTGGTCCGCGGTCGGTATCGTGGCCGCCGCGCTCGTCGGCGTCGCGTTCTTCGAGGAGACCATCGACCTCGCCGGAGTCGTCGGCATGGCGCTCATCATCGGCGGCGTCCTCGTTCTGAACCTTCTCTCGGAGTCGTACTCACCGGCGCACTAGCGGGACGGAACCGCGAACCGACCGCCCTACTCAACCGAGGACTCCGCCCCAGTCAACTCGGCCAACCGCTCCGCGCCCGACCGGGTTCCCTTGGCGATGAACACGTCGCCAGCGCGGAGTTCCGTCTCGGGGCCGGGTTGAATCACCCAATCTCGCTCGCCGTCGGCCGAGCGCCGGACCGCGATGACGCGCATCCCGGTCTCGGTCTTGACCGCCCGGTCGCCAAGCGTCACGCGGTCGAACTCGCTGTCCGGCGCGACCGTCAGACGGACGATAACCTCGTCGCTCTCCTTGACCGCCTGCTCGACGACCGGGTGGGTTCCGAGGCCCCGCAGGACGCCCTCGCTGATTTCGACCGCGGCGTCGCTGATGACCTCGGTGGCGTTGGCGAGGTGGACTAGCCCCCGGAGCGACACCGGGTCCTCGACGCGGGCCGCGGCGCGGAGCGTCCACGCCTCGAATCTGGATTGGAGAGCGTCGACCTCAGCTTCGAGTTCGACCACCTCCTCGGCCACGTCCTTGCTGTCGAACAGGACGCTCCCGTAGGCCAAGTCCACCGCGAGTTCGCTGATGTTTTTCATCAGCACGATGGAGTCCACGGCGCGCTCCAAGTCCTCGATTCCGGGTTCCGGTGGGTCCGGCGGGTCGTAGGTTTCGCCGGTCGCGCGCCGGTAGAGGTCCGCGATGCCCTCGTCGGGACCCCGGAGGAGAAGCGTGTCCTCTACTCGAAGTTCGGTGTCGCGGTCGGGGTTGGTAATCCAGTCGTCGTCGCGTCGGATGGCGATGACGCGCACGCCGGTCTCGGTCTCGACGTTCAGGCCGCCGAGGGTTCGGTTTCCGAGGCCAGAGCCGTCTGTGACTTCTGCGCGAACCAGCGTCTCGGCGGCCTCGGGGAGTGCCGTCCGCATCGCGTCGGGCAGGCCGATGTCCTCCAAGACGACCTTGGCGATGTCGCCCGCGGCGTCGCTGATTTTCTCCGCCGCGCCGACCACGCCCAGCACGGGAGCCAGCTGTTCGGCGTCCTCGGGGCTTCTGGCGGCCATCAGGAGGCTCATCCGAGCCTGCATCTGTAGCACGTCCATCCGGGCTTCGAGGTCCAGCACCTCGCGGGCGATGTCGTCGCTCCCGTTGAGGACCGCCGAAAAGGATAAGTCGATGAGGAGTTCGGCGGTGTCTTTCATCTCCGCCAGCACCGCCTTGACGCTGACGGGTTCGTACTCGACCTCACCGCCGGACAGGTCCATACCGAAACCTTGTGTGGCGTCCGACAAAAGCATTCGTAGGGTTGGATGGGAACTGTCCGGAACGGAAAGGAAAGATAATCCTTTTCCGGTCTTGCCGAGAAGTATCAGGGTATGTCAGAAGAGGTCAAGAAAGGGTTGGAGGGCGTCGTCGTCGCAGAATCAGCACTCAGCTTCATCAATGGCGACGAGGGTCGCCTCATCTACCGCGGCTACGAAATCGAGGACCTCGCACAGAAAGCGAGCTACGAAGAAGTGCTGTACCTGCTCTGGCACGGCGAACTGCCCACAGAAGACGAACTCGCCGACTTCTCCGAGTCGATGGCTGGCGAGCGCGAACTCGACGAGGATGTCCTCGACACGGTTCGGAAACTCGCCGAGGCCGACGAGGAGCCGATGGCCGCGCT